>CAVOWV010000029.1:0-64261 GCA_963700245.1 uncultured Chloroflexia bacterium | reverse complement strand
CCGCCCTCCGTTCACGAGGTGGTGGATCGCCCAGCGATCGTCGGATGCGGCGATCGCGTTCTCGGCGAGCAACTCGACGATGGCCTCGGCCAGATCCGGCGCATACGTTGGCGTGCCGATCTCGTCCGCGACCACCTGGAGTGACGTCCCGGCGTCCCGCGCACGGAGGGCAGCGGCCGCGATCTTGGCCGGGAAGTCGCCGCCGGGCGGACCGTGGAGCCACGAGGTACGCACGATGCCGAGACGGCCGCGCGCGCCATCGGCCTCGAACGCCGCGATCGCCAGGAGCTCTCCGGCGGCCTTCGCGGCCCCGTACGGGTTGATCGGGTTCCGCGCCTCGCCGGGGGCGTAGCCGATGCCGTCGGTCCTGCGTCCGTCGAAGACCTCGTTGGTCGAGATGAACACCAGGTCGATGCCGCGCTGGGCGCAGGCGTGGGCGAGGACGCCCGCGGCGGTACCGTTGCGGAGCATCGCGAGCCCCGGGTCGCGCGCACAGCCGTCCACGTCCGTCCAGGCGGCCGTGTGGATGAGAACCTCGGGTCGTTCGCGATCCAGGAACGCCCCCGCCGATACCTCGTCGAGCGTGTCCAGGTCGAGCTCCGGCTGGTCCCAACCGATCGGCCCGCGGGTCCCGGTGAAGGGCGCGTTCTCGAGCGCTTCGGCCAGCGCACGCCCGAGCCGCCCGTTGACCCCGACGACAGCGACCCGCACCGCCGTCAGCCCGCCTCGCCCTGCCGCTCGACGGCACGGCCGGCTGCCAGCCGTGCCCCGTACTGGCGCTCGTAGTAGCCGTGCCAGTCGCCGCTCCGCGCGCTCGCGACCCACTCGGGGTGCTCGCGGTACCAGGCGACGGTCGCGGGGAGCCCGTCCTCGAAGGGGACCCTGGGAGCCCAGCCCAGGGCGGCGAGCTTGGAGCCGTCCATCGCGTAGCGCCGGTCATGGCCGGGGCGGTCGGGCACCGCCCGCACGAGGCTCCAGTCACGGCCCGCTGCCTCGAGCAGCAGGCCGATCACCTCCCGGTTGGGCAGGAGCTTCGCGCCCGCCACGTTGTAGGCCTCGCCGGACGCCCCGTGGCGCAGGACGAACTCGATGCCCGCCGCGTGGTCCGAGACGTGGAGCCAGTCGCGGACCTGCATCCCGTCGCCGTACATCGGGAGGGGTTCGCCGGCCAGGGCGTTCGTCGTGAACAGCGGGATCAGCTTCTCGGGATGCTGGTATGGGCCATACGTGTTGGAGCCCCGCGTCATCACCACATCCAGCCCGTAGGTGATGTGGTAGGCACGGACGAGCAGCTCCGAGCTGGCCTTGGCGGCCGCATACGGGCTGCGAGGGGCCAGCGGATCCGTCTCCACGCTGTGGCCGTCGGGGATGTCCCCGTAGACCTCGTCGGTGCTCACCTGGAGGAATCGGACGCTCCGATCCTTCGCCGCTTCGGCGCGGATCGCCTCCAGCAGCACGTGGACGCCGATGACGCCCGTGCGCAGGAATGCCTCCGGGTCCAGGATCGAGCGGTCCACGTGGGTCTCCGCCGCGACGTTGAGGACGGCGTCGGCCTCGGCCACCAGCGGGTCCACGACCGTCGGGTCCGCGATGTCGCCGTGGACGAACTCGAAGCGCGGGGCCTGCTCCGGGTCGTCCTCGACGGCCGCGAGGTTCGCCCGGTTGCCGGCGTAGGTGAGCTTGTCCAGGACCGTGATGCGCGTTCCGTCCCGGCGAGCCATGACCTGGCGCACCAGCTCCGATCCGATGAACCCCGCCCCGCCGGTGACCAGGAGGTGGTCGCCAGGCCCGACCGGGTCAGTCACGCCGGGTCGCCCGGACGCGCGACGGGGGGCAGGAGGCGGCCCGACTGGTCGTCCCGCTCCGCCATCTCGGCCGCGCGCAGGAGGCTGGGCACCGTGCCGGCGTCCGCCCAATCGCCCTCGTACACCGGGGCGAACAGGCCCGCGCCGGGGATGTAGTGGTTGAGGACGTCGGTGATCTCGAACTCGCCACGGCCCGATGGAGCGAGGGTCTCGATCACGTCGAAAGCATCGGGGCGGAGAAAGTACACGCCGATCGGGATCAGGTCGCTCTTGGGGTGCTCGGGCTTCTCCTCGAACCCGACCACGCGACCCTCGGCATCGAGCTCCGCCACGCCGAAGCGTTCCGGGTCCGGCACCCGGTACAGCAGGGTGCCGGCGCCATACGGCCCGTGCTCGAACGCCCGCATCGTCTCCGCGAGCGGCTCGCCGCGCAGGATGTTGTCACCGAGGACCACGCAGAACGCATCGTCGCCGATGAAGTCCCGGGCGAGCCCGATCGCGTGGGCGATGCCCAGGGCACCGCGCTGGTACCGGTAGGTCAGGTCCAGCCCGAAGTGCCGGCCGTCGCCCAGCAGCTCCACGATGTCACCGACGCTCTTGCCGCCGACGATGATCATGACCTCGCGGATCCCCATGCCCGCCAGGGTGTCCAGCGGGTAGTAGATCATCGGCCGGTCGTAGATCGGCAGCAGGTGCTTGTTGGTGACGATCGTGAGCGGGAACAGCCGGGTGGCGGTGCCACCAGCAAGCACGAGACCCTTCATCGCCGAGAGGGTAGCAGGGCGGCGTGATAGCCCGGCAGGTCCGCTGCGGCGGACGCGCGGGCCTGTCTGCAGGCTACGGCTTCGGCGTCGCCTTGGGACTGGCCTTGACGGAGGGGGCCGGGGTGTAGCACTCGACCTCGCCCTCGGGCACCACGCCCTCCTCGCCGCACGGGACGGGCTGGTCGTCAACGGGCGGCAGGCCGCCGTCGTAGTCGGTGATGACGAGCCCCAGGCTGAACGAGTCGAGGTTCGCGGCTGGGGCCAGGAACGCGGTCTGCACGACGTCGTTGGCATCGCGCTCCACGTCGACGACGGACCCGACGATCAGCCCTGGCGGGTAGGGCGACCGGATCCCTCCGAGGAGCTCGAGTCCGGCCGTGAAGACCTCCTCGTCGATGCCCACCTCGACCGCGGAGTCCACGTTGCGCATCACCAGCACGCTGCCGGCCTGGCCCACGATGTCGCCGGTCTCGCCGGAGTTGAGCAGCTTGCCCACCACGGTGGACGTGGCGTCGCTGATCAGCGTCACCTTCGCGAAGGTCGGCCCGACGTCCGACACCTTGCCGGCCAGCGCACCTCCCTGGACCACGACGACGTCGCCCAGCTCGATCCCGTCATCGCTTCCCTTGTCGATGGTCACGACCCGTCTCGTCTCGAGCATCTCGCGTCCGATGACCCGCACGGCGACCGTCCGGTGGTCGAAGCCGCTCTGCAGCTGGAGCAGAGCGGCCATGTCGTCGTTCTCCTGCTTGAGGGCGCGCAGGCGAGCGTTCTCGTTGGCGAGACGCTCGTTCGCGGCGCGCAACGTGGCGTTGTCGGAGCGGAGCTGGTCGATCTCCATGACGGCCCCGGCGACCCCGGCCATCCCGTCCGCGACCCCGGCGATCGCACCCTGGAACGGGCGGAGCGCGAACGACAGGCCACGCTGCAGGTCCTTGACGAACGGGTTGCCGGAGAAGGCCATCAGGAGGAGCGTCGTCGCGATCAGGATCGCGAACATGACGGCCCGGCGACGGGTCTGCTTGTTGGCGATGATCGTGGTCATGGCGCGGGCTCCGGGATCGCGTCCGGTCAACCCGGGGCGCGAAATGCTCTCAGCGCGGCGCGCGGCTGTAGGTGTCGGCCACCAGCACCCGCTCCATGCTCGAGTTCGTCAGCTGCTGGAGGACCACACCGGTGCCGCGGGCCACGCAGGTGAGCGGATCATCGGCGATGTGGACGGGCATCTGGGTGGCCTCGGCGACGCGCCGGTCGAGGCCCGCCAGCAGCGCGCCGCCGCCGGCGAGCACGATGCCCTGGTCCATGATGTCGGCCACGAGCTCCGGGGGCGTCTCCTCGATGGTGTCCTTGATCGTGTCGACGATCTGGGCCACGGAGATCTCGATGGCCTCGCGGATCTGGTCCGCGCCGACCTCGACGGAGCGCGGCAGGCCGGTGAGCAGGTCCCGGCCGCGGAGCGACACCCGCTGGGCATCCCATTCGCCGGGGTACGCGGAACCGATCGCGATCTTGATGTCCTCCGCGGTGCGCTCGCCGAGGAACAGGTTGTACTCGCGCCGGGCATAGGCAACGATGTCCTGGTCCATCTCGTCGCCGCCGATGCGGATCGAGCGGCTGACCACGATGCCGCCCAGCGAGATGACCGCGACCTCGGTCGTGCCGCCCCCGATGTCCACGATGAGCGAGCCGGAGGGCTCGGATACGGGCAGCCCGGCGCCGATCGCGGCCGCCATGGGCTCCTCGATCAGGCGGGCCCAGCGGGCTCCGGCGTTGAGGGCCGCGTCGCGGACGGCGCGCTTCTCGACCTCGGTGACACCGGAGGGAACGCCGAGCAGCATCCGCGGCCGCGGGATGAGACCCACCCGGTCGTGCACCTTGTTCACGAAGTACTTGATCATCTGCTCCGTGACGTCGAAGTCGCTGATGACGCCGTCACGAAGTGGTCGCACCGCGATGATCGATGCGGGCGTCCGGCCTACCATCCGCTTCGCCTCCGCGCCGATCGCGAGCACGCGCTTGGTCTTGGCGTCGATCGCCACCACGGACGGCTCCGAGATCACGATCCCGCGGTCGCGCACGTGGACCAGCGTGTTAGCCGTGCCGAGGTCGATCCCGATGTCGCGGGAGAAGAGGCCGAGGAGGCGGTCGAACATGAGGAGGAAGCCGTTCCTTGCTGATTGAGCGGGGCCGGTTCGTCGGCCGCGGGAAGAGCGGCTCGGGCGGCCGCGGGGAGAGCGGTTCGGGGCCCGCGCGCGCGATCGGCAGGCGGGCCCGAGCAGTATAGCGGCCCCCGCCAGCGACCCCGAACCTGCACGACTCCGAACCTGTATCCCCGCTTCTGCACCTCCGACGGCCAGCCCCGGCCGTGACCCGAGCCTTCCAATTGACCGTCGACTGGGGCCACCCAGGATCATCGCCAAATCCATCTCTACGACGCGTCCGAGACGGCCGCGTTCGCGGAGGAGGATGGCAGCGAGAACGCCGGGGACGGTGCCTCCCGGTAGCCGCGCTGGGCTCTCCGGGGCTACCGCCAGATCTTCTCCTCGCCGTGCTCTCCGACCAGGAGGCGACCCTCCGCGAACCGCCCCGGCGCAAACGGCGCCAGGTCGACGGTGGCAGTCGAGCCATCCAGGATCAGCTCGGCCATCCCGAGGCCCACGGCTGGCGCGGTCTTGAAGCCCGTGCCGCTGTGGCCACAGTCGAGGTAGAAGCCGTCCGGGCCGAGGGCACCGAGCATCGGTCGCTGGTCCGGCGTCAGCCCGTCCTGCCCGCTGTGTGACGTGCGGAAGGTCCCGTCGATCAGCCCCGGGACACGGCGGATGATCCGCTCCGCGGCGCGATCGCGGAAGTCCGATGCCGCCTCGGTGGTGTCGCGATCCGGCGAGCCGCCGATCTGGTTGTCGTCCTCGAGCCCGATCAGCACCATGTCCGCGCCCTCGGGCCGGAAGTACATGCTGCCGGCGTTGTCGATGACGACGGGGATCGGGCGGGCAACGCTCCCCGGAACGCCGAGGTAGCCGGTGTCATGCCGCCAGACCGTGATCGGGATGTCGACATCGACGAGCGCGGCGACGCCGCCCGCCCAGGCACCGGCGGCGTTGACGACCACCGGTGCGTCCACGCTGCCGCGGTTCGTGTCCACGCCCTCGACCCGGCCGCCGACCGTGCGGATGGCCGAGACGCGCGCCCCGGGAACCAGGCGGGTGCCCTTCTGCTTGGCAGCAGAGAGGAAGCCGGCCGCCGTCATGAACGGGTCCGCGTACCCGGAGTCGGGCTCGTAGGCCGCGACCTCGTCGGTCACGTCGAGCGCCGGGAACAGCGCGCGGATGCCGTCCGCATCGAGAACCGTGCTGTCCACGCCCATCGCGCGGTGTGATGCGGAGTTGGCGCGGACGCGCTCGAGGCGCTCGGCGGGCTCGATCCAGATGAAGCCCGTGCGCGTGAACCCGCAGTCGCCGCCGACGCGCGCCTCCCAGTCGGCGAACCAGCCGTGGCTCTCCCAGGCGAGCTTCGCCTCCGCGAGGAGGTCGTAGTAGACGCGGACGAGGCCGCTGGACCGTCCCGTGGCCCCGGACGCGGCCGTCGCCTGCTCGAGCACGATCACGCTCGCGCCCCGCGACGCGAGGTGGAACGCCAGGCTGGCGCCCTGGACACCCGCGCCGATGACGATGACGTCGGCCGTGTCGGTCATGTGTGCTGGTCCCTCTCTCGTGTGTGGCGAGCGACCAGTATCCGGCACGAGGCCCCCGGGACGCCGTCCCGGTGAGCGTCCCTCCGCCCGCTCAGCTCGGGCTGGTGGTCGTCAGGCCGAGCAGCGCGGCGGCGGCGATCATGCGCTCGTCGTAGGTGACGATCGCCTCGAGGTCGTCCCCGAGGGCAAGGGCCGTGGCGAGATGAATGGCGTCCAGTGTGCGCACGACTCCAGGCTCGAGGACGCCGGCCGCGTCCAGGATTCGATCGTCGACCGAGATCAGTCCGACCCGTCGCAGGCCTTCGCGAACGACCAGGAGCGCGGCGGGTCCGAGATGTCGCACCGCCCGGAGCGACTCGGTCCGCAGCAGGCTCGAGGACACGCGCTGGGCCTTGCTTGCTGCGAGCATCGACCGGAGGGCCGTCGACTCCGCTTCCTCGACCACCACCTTGACGAAGGCGGAGCTGTCCAGGTAGAGCGCGGTCACCCGGAGTGCCCCTCGGCCCGGCCCTCGGTGACGAGGGCGGACGGCGGCTCGGCGCCCTCGGGAAGCCGGACGGGGGTGAGTCCGAGCAGGTCGCCCTCCGGCAGACGCAGCTGGCCCTCGCGCTCGAGTCGCGCGAGGCCGCTCGGCATCGCCCGAAGCAGGACGGCCACGTGGCGACCGCGATCGGTGACCTCGACCGTCTCGCCGGCAGCCACGCGGCGCAGGATGGCGCTCGCGTCGCGGCGCAGCTCCCGTACTCCAACGCGCTCCATGTGCGACATGGTAGCACTCTGCGCCTCAGCGCTCCGCCGCGGCCCGCGCGGCTCCCGGCCGGTCGAAGGTGACCCCTCGATCCCGGAGCGAGACCCAGGCATCGTGACCGATGACCACGTGATCCAGCACGTCCACGTCGAGGAGCCGACCGGCCGCGATCGCCTCGGCGGTGAGGTGCAGGTCATCGGGCGAGGGGGTGGGATCGCCGCTGGGGTGGTTGTGGACGAGGACCACGCCGCTGGCATCGAGCCGCACGGCGTCCCGGAACAGCTCCCCCACCCGGACGAGCGACGCCGAGACGTTGCCCATGTACACGTGCGAGACGCGCTGGACGACGTTCTTGGCATTGAGGCTGAGCACGCGGAGCTCCTCGCGCTCGAGGCGGCCCATCTCAACGAGCAGCCGGTCCGCGACGTCCCGGGGCGACCGGATGGCCCAGTCTCCCACCGGCCAGTCCGCCATGGAGCGCCGTCCGAGCTCGAAGGCCGCGGCGAGCCGCGCCGCCTTGGCAGAGCCCACACCGGGGATCCCGGCCAGCTCCGCGTCCGATGCCCGTGCCAGCGCACCCACGCTCGCGTGTCGGGCAAGCGCCTCCTCGGCAAGGTCCAGCGCGCTCCGCCCACCCGAGCCCGTGCCCCACACGACGGCGATCAGCTCCGCCGCCGAGAGCCCACCAGGTCCGCGCAGGGCGAGCCGCTCTCGGGGCCGCTCGGCGGCGGGCAGGTCGCGCACGGAGCGTGACGCCCGGCGGAGCGCCTGGACGTCCTCGACGAGACCGCTGCCGATCGCCATGACCCACCTGCCTTTCGCTGACGGGCGGGCCGCCGTGCACACGCCTGTTGCCGAGGCGTCCCCGGGGCCCGGACGACGAGAGCCCGCCGATTTCCCCCGCCGTCCGGACCCGGGAACACGACGAAGGCTACGCAGTCCCCCTTACCCGCCACGTATCGCGGACTTGGCGGCGACTTCCGCCTCCGCAGACACCGGTCTAGGACGCGCTCGTCACCGCCAGCAGCGCAAGCACCTGGATCGCGTTGAACGCCGCATGCAGCCCGATCGCGGCATACAGCGACTTCCGGTTCAGGAACACCCAGCCCAGCGCCAGGCCGACCGGAAGCAGCGCCACGAACGAGAACAGCGCGCGCTGGGCGCCCGTCTCGAAGGAGACATCGAACAGGGTGAGGACATGGGCGATCGCGAAGAACAGGGCGCCCCGGACGATTGCCGCCCGCGGACCCGAGGTCCGTGCCCAGGCCGTCGTCGTGAACCCGCGGAAGAAGAGCTCCTCGCCGATCGGCGCCAGGATCGCCGCCGTGACGAGGTTCGCAACCAGACCTGCCGCATCCGTCGCGTCCGGAAGGGCGCTGGGCGCCGGCTCGAGGAACCGGCTCAGCAGCCCGCCGAGGACGAGCGTGACCACCACCACGGGGATCGCCAGCAGCGCCCCCAGCAGCAGGTCCCGAAGCGCGCCCGCGTCGGGACGAGTCACTCCCATCTCGTGCCACGACAGGGCTCCGGGACCCACGACGAGCAGCCGGATCACGGCGACGTACAGGACCATGGTGATCAGGAGGTTGAGCGTGGTGGCGGCCGGCGACCGGGCGTCGAGGCCAAGGGCGGACAGCGGCGCCAGCACGACGATCAGCGCCACGAACGTGAGGACCACGACGACGAGGAACGCGAGAACCGGTGATGGCCCCCGGTAGGCGAGGTCCGGGCGACGGCTGCGCTCGATCGCCTGCGAGCCGGCGGCGAAGGTCAGGCCGACGCCCAACAGGAGCATCGCGACCAGGAAGACCCACTGCCCGGTACCCGGGACGTTGGCCTGGAACGAGATGAACAGGAGGCCGGCGCCCATGAGACTGGCCACCCAGCCGACGAGATAGACGCCCGGGACGGCGCGTCCCTCGAGGCTGAAGGTCGTCAGTGCGGCGCCGTCGGGCCAGCCTCCGCGTCGGACCCGGGCGGTGCAGCAGCGTCCGATCCAGGGGCCGTCACGTCACGTCTCCCGATCACCGGTCGGCAGCACCGGTCTCCCGTCCGAGACCGGGGTCAAGGCTCCGAGACGGGTCCCGACGCGCTGCGCCCGCCCGACGCGGACTGCGGGGTCTGGCGAGGGGGAGCGCCGCGGGATCCGGTCCTGGTTGTCCGGGCAGCGGGAGCCGCGATCCGGTCGAGGTCACCAGAGCCACTCGAGATGGGCTCGAACGCCGCGATGTCGCCGCGCTCGAAGTCCCTCCCGCACCACGCGCACAGCGACCAGTCAAGGCCGACGAGTCGTCCGCAGTTGGCGCAGACACGGTTGAGGCGCGTGCGGCAGCTGGGGCAGATGATCCATTCATCGTGGATGCGCTTGTGGCACGCCGGACAGGTCTTGACCGCCTCCACCTCGGCGAGGAGGGCCTCCTCGGCCAGGTTGCGCTCGTAGACCTCGCCGATCTTCTCCTGGGGCCGGACGATCCTGTAGACGATGACGCCGAACAGGAAGAGGACCGGCGTGAACAGGACGATGAGCGCGGCTGCCAGGTAGGGCAGGACAGGGTTCTCGCTCCGCAGCTGCATGTCGCGGAAGGCCCAGTAGGCCGAGGCAAGCCACAGGATGACGATGTAGACGGCCATGCCCTGGAGGGCGAACTGGACGACGGGGTTGTCGAAGAAGCCGCCGATCGTGTCGCCGATCGTGTTGAGAATCTCTTCCATGCGGTGGCGTCGGGCCTCCAGGCGGGCGGGGCGCGCCCTCGGGCGCGCGGCGACGGGAGTGTAACAGGGGAGTCCGGGCGGACCGGGTCCGCGAGGGTGGACGCCCGAGGCGTCAGTCGGGTGACGGAGCCCGACCTGTCCGGCGCATCGGCATCTCCAGCGTCCATGCCGCCGCCCGGACGGCGGCCCCGACGCCGGCGAGCACGAGACCGCCCAGCCAGATCGCAACCCAGATACCGACCGCCCCGACAGCGGTGAGCGGGTCGCGTCCGCCGACGAGGATGTCGCGCACGTGAGACCACCCGGTCGCGGCCGCCACCATCGCCGGGCCCACCAGGAGCGCGAGCACGGCCGCGCCCAGCAGGGCGGTGGGGATGATCCGCTGCGGGCGCCGGAACAGGTCGCCCCAGCCGCATCAGCCAGGCCGCGAGCACCGGCTCCCGGTCTACGACCAGGCGGCGCACCCCGACGGCCGCCGCCGCATCGGACAGCAGCCACACGCCGGCGACGGCGATCACCACCCACGGCACGTCGCCCAGGATGCGGAGCGGCAGCGGGGTGACCAGGTCCTGCGGCAGGACCAGCTGCCGGTACGTCGCGTCATAGAAGGGCCGCCAGGCGAGGGCCGCCACGACGACCACGGGTGCCAGCCCGAGCAGTCGCACGATGGCCACGCGCCAAGCCCCCGGCGCGCCTGCGAGATCCGCCGCCGGCAGGCCGAGGTCATCATCGGCCGCGGCCTCGAGCGCGACGACGATCCCCTGCCGCTCCGCCCAGGCACCGGCCAGCGTCCCCGCGAGCACGAACAGCAGCAGCGTCGCGACACCCCCCACGATCAGGGCCACGAGCGTGGGCGACGGGTCGCCGAACACCAGCGAGCTCACCGGCCCGCCCAGCGCGTTCTGGATGCCCGTCGGCGTGGGCAGGACCAGGATGGGCGAGGCGAGCAGCAGGATGCCGCCGCCCGCCAGGAAGCTGGCGAGGCCGAGGGCCCACGAGACGGGTCTGAGCAGCGTCACCACGACGGCGCCCGTGATGACCGTGCCCCATGGGAGACGCACCCGCGTCCCGCCCGCCATCGAGGGCGAGGGGTCGGGCGCCGACGTCACGGGTTGATGGACGGGGTCGGGGAACCGGTCAGCTCCCCGAGGCGCTCGAGCGCGACCTGGACCTTGTCCATCTCATCGCCGTAGGTGGCGAAGTCGCCCTCCCGCAGGGCCGCCTGGGCCAGCTCGAAGTGCGTGTTGGCGTAGTCCACGAGACCCCCGACGTCACCCGGCAGCTCCCCACCGGCTCCCGGCGTCGCCGTCGGACCCGGGCTGGACGTCGGACCGGGCGTCGCGGACGGACCGGGCGTGGGAGTCACCCCCGGCGTGCCGCCGCCCTGCGTCTCGAGCAGCCTGTTGAGCGCCTCGCCGAGCGAGTCGCCCCAGACGATCGTCGACGGACTGGCCACGATGATCTTCTGGAACTCGGGGAACGCGGCGGAGGTCGACTGGAGATAGACCGGCTGCAGGTAGAGCAGCGACTCGCCCACCGGGACCACGATGAGGTTGCCCCGGATGACCGAGGAGCCGGCCTGCGACCAGAGCGTGATCTGGGAGCTGATGATCGGGTCCTGGTCGATCCGCGCCTCGATCTGGGCAGGCCCGAAGATGGTCGTCTCGGACGGGAAGCGGTAGGCACGGACCTGCCCGCGGTTGACGGGGTCGTTGCGGGCCGCCACCCACGCGATCATGTTGGGGCGGTTCTGCGCGATCATCGGCTGCAGGAGCAGGTACTCCGCCTTGGGCTCGCCGGGCATCCGCATGACCACGTAGTAGGCCTCCGACGGCAGGGACTGCTCGTTGGTCTGGGCCTCCGGGACCGTCCAGCGGTCCGTGTTGTTGAACCAGGTCAGCGGCTGGGACACGTGGTACTGGCCGTACATGCGCGCCTGGACGTTGAACTGCTCCTCGGGCACGCGCAGGTTGTCCACGAGGTCCGCGGGCAGGTCCGCGATGGGCCGGAACAGCTCCGGGAACACACCCTGCCAGGCGCGGATCAGCGGATCGGTGGCGTCGGCGACGTAGAAGGTCATCGTGCCGTCGTAGGCGTCCATCACGACCTTGACGCTGTTGCGCAGGTAGTTGAGATCGTCGCCCCTGAGGCCGGACTCGGACGCCAGCTCGAGCGTGTTGAACCATGTCGAGTGGGGGAAGTGGTCGCTGATCGTGTAGGCATCCTGGATGTAGACCAGGTGCCCGCGGTCGTCCACGACCAGGTAGGGGTCCTTGTCGTAGCGCAGGAACGGGGCGATCCGCGGCATCCGGTCGCTGATCGTCCGGTGGAACAGCAGCTGGCTGTCCGCCGTGATCTGGTCGGAGATCAGCAGGTCGAAGTCCTTGAACCGTGCCGAGAACAGCAGCTTGGCCAGCGTCGAGTCCAGCTTGATGCCGGTGTCGCCCGTCCACCTGTAGGTCAGGTCGGGGTCGGTCCCGTTGCCCGGGATGTCGAACTCGGGCTGGCGGGCGCCGGTCACGACGTAGTGCTCGTCGGCCTCGCCGAAGTAGATGCGTGGCTGGACGATCTCGGGGGCGCCGCTGTTCGAGGTGGGCGGCAGGTCCTTGACCCACAGCTGCGGCTGGCCTTCCTGGGTCACCTCGTTGACGGGGACCATGGCGAGGCCGATGCCGTGCGTGTAGATGACGCGGAGGTTGACCCAGCTGTTGGCCTGCGGGTTGCGGTCGATCGCGAGCTCGCGGCCGGTCAGCATCACCTGGCGCAGGTCACCATCGACGATGTAGCGGTCCGTGTCCACGTCGACGAAGTCGTAGTACTGGCGGACGACCTGGAGCTGGTCCATCGTCGCCTCCAGCGGGCGGTAGTCCCAGAGGCGTGCGTTGGTGAACGTGTCCGCCTCGTTGCGCAGCGCCGCCTCGGTGAGCGGTGCCGTCCCGTCGTAGGTGCGTGGCTCCCATTGGTCGAGCCCGTAGGCGAGCTGCGTCATCCGGATGTTGTTCGAGATGTACTGCTCTTCCTTGACGTACTCGTTGGGGTCCACGGTCAGGCGCTGGATCGCCTCCGGGTAGAGGCGGCCCAGGACCAGCGAGGCCGAGAACCAGATGATCACGATGGCGCCGAGCGGCCACATCCAGCGCGTGAAGGCGCCTGCGATGAGGAGCGCGCCGGCGAGGCCGGACAGGAAGGTGAGGACGTCGTACGCCATGAACCGGGCGTTGGCGTCCGTGAAGCCCACACCGACCGCGGCGCCTGACGTGCTGTAGACGAGCTCGTACTTGTCGAGCTGGTAGCCGAAGGCGACCGACAGGAGGTACAGGCCCGCGATGACGGCCACGTGGACGCGGACCCGGGTGATGAACACCTCGCCGCCCTGCGTCGCCTGGACGAGATACCGGGCGCCGACGACCAGCAGTGACGCGAGCAGCAACCCGTTGAACAGCGACTGGGCGAAGCGGAAGAACGGCAGGTCGAACAGGAAGAAGCTGATGTCGCGACCGAAGACCGGATCGGCCACCAGTCCATCCGGCGAGAATGGGACGCGGTTGATCCAGAGCAGCAGCGTGGTCCAGGCGCCGGACACCGCGCCCGCGATCCCGATGGCGAGCACGATCGCAAACCCGGCGATGACCCACTTCGCGATCGGCACGAGGTCCGGGATGTCGTCCAGGTCGAACGAGCCGGCGAACTCGTCGGCGCGGGCGCGACCCGGGAACGGGCCGCCGACCGGCCGGCCGGGGCCGCCCGCCATGCGCGAGGAGCGCTCCGACTGGCGCTGGGCTTCGGTCAGGCGGTCCGCCATCTGGCGCAGGCGGCCCGGCCTCTCGGGATCGGGCGGAGGCGCCAGGCGTCCGGCGAGCCACAGGTTGAACAGCAGGACGACGAGCGCGATGACCAGGGTGCCGAGGAACAGGCCCACCTGGACGCCGATGCGGGTCCAGAAGACGCTGTCAAAGCCGACGCTCTCGTACCAGATCGCATCGGTCCAGAGGTCGATGCCCGCGCTGGCCAGGAAGACGATGAAGGCGACGAGGACGATCGCGGCCACGAGCCCCACGCGGCGCAGGATCGTCCGGAAGGTCAGGCGTCCGGCGCCGTCGTCGGGACCGCCCACGGGCTGCTTCTCGCGCGGGGTGCGAGGCGGGGCGCCCGACGCCGAGCCCTTCGAGCGTGGCCGGGACCGGCGATGGATCGGGGTGGGCTCGCCGGAGCCTGCGGTCGTGCCTTCATCCGGCGTGTCGCCGGCTGGCCGGTCGACCGGGACGTCATCGGGCGCGTCCTGCCTGCCGGGCTCGTCGCCGTCGCCGGCGGGAGCATCGGGGTCCGCCGGATCGCGGGGGGGCGTGCGCCCTTCGGCCTCGGCGCGGCGGCGCTCCAGCTCCCGCATGAACTCGTCGAACAGGTCGCCCATGGCGACGAGTCTAGAGGAGACTGGGACAACGGGCGCGCGGCGGGTCGGTTGCCGGACTCGTCAGGCCCGGTGGAGCGACTCCACGGAGCGACGGAAGCCAGCCAGGACCTGCTCCGCAAGCTGGTTAGGTCGCATGGTCGTGGCCAGTGCCGGCTCCCAGCGGAACGCGGCGCGGATCGCCAGCGGGCAGCGCCACGGCCGGGCGTCGTCCTCCGGCGGGACCAGCGGCACGAGGCGGATCGCCAGGCGGCCGTCCTCCTCGCGGATCAGCCCTGAGAGCGACCCTGCGAACGACGGGCCAAGCTGCAGCAGCGGGGGCCCCGGCGGCGGCCCGGAGACGGGGGCGACCTCGCGGAAGCTCACCACGCCCTCGTCGTCGGTCACCCAGAGCACGGCCAGCCACCAGTCGTCGGGGCCGTCCACGGGCTTGGCCATCCCGGCCTGGAGGCGGCGGCCGCCGATGCGGACCTCCTGCTCGCGCAGGAACGAGGGGCCTGGGTGCGGGAGGCGGTCGGGCATCGTCGCCCGAGGATACCGGCCGGGCGGTCAGGCCTGGCTCTCGGGCTCCGATTCCGTCTCGGCGGCCTCCGCGGCGTCGAGGGCATCCCCCGTGGCGGCTTCGGCGCGCCGGGCGTGACTCCGCCTTCGGCCACCGGCTCGTCGGCACCCAGCTCCGAGACGTGGATCCCGAGTCGGGCCAGCTCGTCGGACTTGAGGGCGACCACCTCGGCCACGTGGTCCGCCTGCGCGCGCTTCAGCCTCCAGGCGCAGCATCTCCCGCCGCACGTCCTCGGGGGGCGGAGCGAAGACCTCGGCGGCGGCCGGCGTCGTCGTGTCGACCGTGACCTCACCGGTGATCAACGACATCAGCCTGCTGTAGCGCGGCTTCGAGGACCTCCGAGCGGGCGCGCAGGATGGCCTCGGTGTCGAGGGTGGTGACGCCCCTGATCTCCGCGGGCGCGTCCGGGACGGCGGTGAGCGCGGCTCCGCAGGCTGGGCAGTGCTCGACGCCGGGCTCGGGCAAAGGCACGGAACACCACGGGCAATGGGTCATCGGGTCGCTCATCGATTCGGCCATCTGCGCATTGTGTACCACCGTGCCGGGTTGCCAACTCCCCCGATCGGCCTATAGATCGCCTATTCCCACTCGATCGTGGCGGGCGGCTTGCTGCTGATGTCGTACACCACCCGGTTGACGCCCGGGACCTCGTTCACGATCCGGGACGAGATCTTGCCCAGCACGTCGTAGGGCAGCTTGGCCCAGTCGGCGGTCATGCCGTCCTCCGACGTCACGGCCCGGATGGCCACCACGTTCGCGTACGTGCGCCCGTCGCCCATGACCCCGACGCTCCGGACCGGCGTCAGGATCGCGAACGACTGCCAGACGCTCCGGTAGAGCCCTGCGGCCTTGATCTCGTCGATGACGATCCAGTCCGCGTCCCGCAGCGTGTCGAGGCGCTCGGCCGTGACCTCGCCGAGGATCCGGATCGCCAGGCCCGGGCCGGGGAACGGCTGGCGCTGGACCATCGCGTCCGGCAGGCCCATCGCGGAACCCACGAGCCGCACCTCGTCCTTGAACAGGTAGCGCAGCGGCTCGATCAGCTGGAAGCGCAGGTCCGCGGGAAGCCCGCCGACGTTGTGGTGGGTCTTGATCTTCTGGGCGGTCTTCGTCTCGGGCGTCGTGCTCTCGATGACGTCCGGGTAGAGCGTCCCCTGGGTCAGGAAGTCGATCTGCCCGAGCTTGGTCGCCTCCTCCTCGAAGACGCGGATGAACTCGTCGCCGATGATCCGGCGCTTCTCCTCCGGGTCCGTGACGCCGGCGAGGCGCGCGAGGAACCGCTCGCGGGCGTCGACCATCACCAGGTTCATGCCGAGGTTCGCCTCGAACGTCACCCGCAGGAGCTCCGACTCCCGCTTGCGCATGAGCCCGTGGTCCACGTAGATGCACGTCAGCCGGTCGCCCACGGCGCGGTGCACGAGCGCGGCTGCGACAGCGGAATCCACGCCGCCCGAGAGCGCGCAGATGACCTTCCCGTCCGAGCCCGTGTCCCTCGCATGCCTGTCGACGCGCTCCCGGATCTCGGTGACGGTGGTCTCGATGAAGTTGGCCGACGTCCAGGCAGGCGCGATACCCGCGATCCCGGTGACGAAGTTGCGCAGGAGGTCCTTGCCGCGCGGCGTGTGGACGACCTCGGGGTGGAACTGGATGCCGTACAGCCGCCGGTCCGGGGCCGCAAGCCCGGCATACGGCGTGGAGTCCGTCTGCGCCGTCGCGTGGAAGCCCTCCGGGAGGCGGGTGATCGAGTCGCCGTGACTCATCCACACCGGCTGCTCGCGGTCGATGCCGGCGAACAGGCCATCGTCCTGGGTGATCTGCACCGCGGCGGGACCGTACTCGCGCTTCGCGGCGGGCATCACGTCACCGCCCAGCTCGATCGCCATGAGCTGGGCGCCGTAGCAGATGCCCAGGACGGGAAGCCGCCCGCTCCAGATCGAGCCGTCCGCCCTGGGGGCCCCGGCGTCATAGACCGAGTTCGGGCCGCCGGACAGGATGATCGCCCGGACGCCGCGGGCCTCGAGCTCGGACAGGGGCGTGTCGTGAGGGAGCAGCTCCGAGTAGACGTTGAGCTCGCGGACCCGGCGCGCGATCAGCTGGGCGAACTGCGAGCCGAAGTCAAGGACGGCGACGACGCCGGGCTCCGGGACGGTGGCGGCGGACGGCGGCGGATCGGAGGGGGCACGAGTCGGCGCGGGTGCGTCCAGCGCGACCTCGAGGTACGCCTCGACCTCCGCGTCGTCCGACCCGAGGACGCGATGGCCGGCATTGGCCAGCTCCCCGTGGACGGTCTTGCCACGCTCCGTGGTCGGCGACGACGGGGTTCCGCGCTGCTGCTCCGGCTCGGTCAAGGACCCCTCCAGCGTCGTGTCGGATGGTGTTGGCGAAGTCTACCGGCCGGGTGCGTCGCGGAACGACCGCCTGCGACCGGGACATCCGCGTACGCTCTCGGCATGGTCATGCGCTATCCCATCCGCATCGGTTCGAGGTCGCGGCTCCTCCTGCGGGTCGCGTTCGGCGTCACGCCGGAGCGTGCCTGGGCCGAGATCGACGAAGGGGTCGTCCGCTGCCGCTTCGGCCGGTTCGAGTTCCGGGTGCCCGTCGCCAACATCACGCGCTGGCGGATCGAGGGCCCATGGCGGTGGATCACGGCCATCGGCGTGCGACGGAGCATTCGCCATGCTGACTTCACATTCGCTGGCAGCCCCCGCGGTGGCGTGCGCATGGACTTCGCGACGCCGGTGCGCTGGTCGGGGTTCAGGGTGCCGGCGTTCTACGTCGGGGTGGAGGACCTCGAGGCCTTCGCGGCCGAGCTGTCCGCCCTGGGGATCTCGGCATGGATGCGCGGACGGGCTGAGCCCCCCGAACCGGCGCTACTTGCCGCGGAGCTGCCAGGATTTCCCCTCGGTCACCACGGACGGCGCATAGACGATCTCGACGTCGTGCATGTCGGCGATCGTCCGGGCGCCCAGGGCGGCCATCGACTGGCGCAGCGCGCCGACCAGGTTCTGCGTGCCGTCCGTGACGTGCGACGGCCCGTTGAGGATCTGGTCCAGGGGGCCGGAGGTCCCCACGCGGATCCGCGTGCCGCGCGGCAGGACCGGCGACGGGGCGGCCATGCCCCAGTTGGTGCCCTTTCCGGGCGCCTCGGCAGCGCGGGCCAGCGGCGAGCCCAGCATCACGACATCCGCGCCGGCCGCGATGGCCTTGGCGATGTCGCCGCCCCTCTTCATGCCGCCATCGGCCACGACGGGAACGTATCGTCCCGTCTCGGCCAGGTACAGGTCACGGGCCGCGGTGACGTCGGCGATGGCGGTGACCTGGGGGATCCCGATGCCAAGAACCTCGCGGGTTGTGCATGCGGCGCCGGGGCCGACACCCACGAAGACGGCCGCTGCGCCCTGCTCCATCAGCAGGTAGGCCGCCTCGGCATTGGTCGTGTTGCCGACGGCGACCGGGATCGGCATGAGCCGCGTGAAGTCCCGGAGCGACAGCGGCTCGTAGCCGGTCGCGAGGTGGCGTGCCGATGAGACCTGCGACTGGAGGAGGAACAGGTCCGCGCCGTGCTCCGCGCAGAGCGGACCGTAGCGGCGGGCGACACCCGGCGTCGCGGAGAAGGCGGCCGGGGAGCCTGCGGCGTGCAGCTCCTCGATCCGGCTGGCGATCAGCGCCTCGCGAATGGGGGCCTGGTAGGCCTCGGCGAGGACGTCCTGGATCTCCCCGTCAGGGGCGGCGATGATGCGGTCCAGGACCTCTGCCGGGTCGTCGTAGCGGAACTGCACGCCCTCGAGGTTGAGGATCGAGAGACCACCGAGGCGGGCCAGCTCCCCGGACAGACGCACGTCCGCGACCGCGTCCATCGCCGCGGCTAGCACGGGCACCTCGAGGCGGATCCCACAGAAGTCCTGGGTGAGCACCACGTCGGCCGGGTCGACGGTGTCGGTGCCGGGGGCGAGGGACACGTCCTCGAAGCCGTAGGTCGGGCGGATCGAATCCACCTTGGAGCGGAAGACCCGCCGGTTGGCAAGCGTCTCGGTCATCGCCTCGTCCTCACCCGCAATCGTCATGCCCTCCGTGTCGTCGGGACAGTCTACCCGGCGCGTCGATTGGGGCCATACTGGTGACGAACCCGACGCCAACCCGGCATTCAAAGCCACGAGGGCGACCATGGCCAAGAACAAGGCGAAGCACGAAGCGGTGGACGAAACCCGCGAGGAAGCACCTGCGAAGCCGAAGCTCAAGAGCAAGGCCTACCTGGCCGAGCTGGACCGTCTGCAGCTCGAGCTGTCGAAGCTCCAGGAGTGGGTCAAGGCTCGCGGCCTCAAGGTCGTGGTGGTCTTCGAGGGCCGCGATGCCGCCGGCAAGGGCGGCTCCATCAAGACGATCACGATGGGCCTCAACCCCCGCATCGCACGCGTCGTCGCCCTCCCCGCCCCCACCGAACGCGAGCGCACGCAGTGGTACTTCCAGCGCTACGTGTCAGCACCTGCCCGCGGCAGGCGAGATCGTGCTCCTCGACCGCAGCTGGTACAACCGCGCCGGCGTCGAGCGCGTGATGGGCTTCGCGACCGCCGAGGAGGTCGAGGAGTTCTACCGGTCGTGCCCGGAGTTCGAGCGGATGCTGGTCCGCTCCGGGATCCTCCTGGTCAAGTACTGGTTCAGCGTCAGTGACGAGGAGCAGGAGCGCCGGTTCCAGGCCCGCATCTCCGACCCCACCAAGCGCTGGAAGCTCTCGCCGATGGACCTCATGTCGCGGACCCGCTGGGTCGAGTACTCCATGGCCAAGGACGAGATGTTCCGCCACACGGACATCAAGCAGGCGCCGTGGTACGTGGTCCGCGGCGACGACAAGCGGCGGGCCCGGCTCAACGTCATCAGCCACCTGCTCTCGCTGATCCCGTACGAGGACCTCATGCCGGAGCCCATCTCGCTGCCGCCGCGCGAGCCGGACCGCGGCTACGTCCGCCCGCCGATGGACGAGCAGACGTTCATCCCGGAGGTGTACTGAGCGGGGCGGTCAGGCGGTGGGGCGCCGCGCGATCCGGCGCCCGTCCGCATCCAGGCGGAACCACGGCTCCAGTGCGGGATCGAGGAGCTGCTCCCGCACGCGCCTGACCGACTCGGCGTAGGACGGCCAGATCGCCAGGCGCGGCGCCTCCGCGGCCGGAACCCAGCGCAAGCCGTCGTGCTCCCAGGACTCGCGCGCTTCGGCGTCCTGGCGCACCCTCGCGGCGAAGATCGCCGATACGACCACCGCGTCCGATCCCTCGTCATAGAACGGCGCGACCTGGTCCAGGTCGTAGAACGCCTCGATCTCGTCGGGACCCAGCCCGGTCTCCTCGCTGACCTCGCGCATCGCCGCCGCCGGGATGAACTCGCCCGGCTCAACCCCCCCGGTCACGCACTGCCAGAGCCCGGGAAAGATCCGGTGGGCCGCCCGGCGGATGAGCAGGATCTCGAGACGCTCGGCGTCCGTCCGCGGGTCGTCCGGCGAGACGGGCGACAAGACCCTGAACACCCAGCACTCGACGAGGTCCGGCCGCAGGCTCATGCGAGGTCTACCAGGGCAGCATCTGCCGCATGGCGAACACCACGTTCGCGGGCCGCTCGGCGAGCCGGCGCATGTACCAGCGGTACCACGCGTCGCCGTAGGCGATCAGCGTCTGCACCCTGTACCCGGACCGCGCGAGCCGCCGCTGCTCCTTGGCCCGGATCCCGTACAGCATCTGGACCTCGAACGCGTCCTTGGACACCCCGGCGGCGGCGGCATGGACGGCGATCTGCTCGATCAGGTCGACGTCGTGCGTCCCGAGGCCCACCCGCATCGACCGCGTCCGGCTCTCGCGGAGCATGGTGACGGCGAGGCCCAGGTAGTTCGCGTCGACCTCCTTCTTCGACTTGAAGGCGACGTCCTTGGGCTCGTCATAGGCGCCCTTGACGAGGCGGATCGCCGGGCCCAGCGGCAGGAGCCGCTCGATGTCCTTGGCGGTCCGGCGCAGGTATGCCTGGAGGCAGATGCCCGTGTTGCCGTGCGACGCGCGGAGCCGCTGGTAGAGGTCCAGCGTCCGGTCCACGTAGGAGCTGTCCTCCATGTCGATCCAGAGGTACGAGCCCTGGGCCTCGGCGGCCGCGGCGAGATGACGCAGGTGCCCGAAGCAGAGGTCCTCGTCGATGTCCAGGCCCAGCTGCGTGGGCTTGACGCTCAGCTCGCCGTCGATCTCGGCCGCCTTGAGCTGCTCGAGCAGCCTCAAGTAGTGGGTCGCGACCGCCTGGGCGCCGGCCGGATCCGTGATCGCCTCGCCGAGCTTCGTGTAGATGGTCCCGATGCCCAGCACCTGGAGGTCCACCGCGGCACCCAGCGCGTCCGCGATCTCCTCGCCCGGCATGAACCGCCCGACGGCCTTGCGCATGAAGGGGAGGTTGGGAAGGCGTCGGCGAGCGAGGGATTGAGGGCGGCCCAGAGCAGGACCTTGCGCAGCAGTCCGTTGATCACAGCCGTTCGAAGCGCTCCACGGGTACCACGAAGACGGTGGCACCGCCCACCTCGACCTCGAGCGGGTAGGGCATGAAGAACTCACCCGGCTCCATGATCGGCGGCATGGGGTTGACGGTCTGGGTCCGGGAGTGGCAGGCCTCGCGGACGATGCCCATCACCTCGTCCACCTCGTCGTCCTCCACGCCGAGCAGGACGCTCGCGTTGGACTGCTTGAGGAACCCGCCCGAGGAGTGGAGGCGCGTGGCCCGGAAGTCGCGCTCCAGCAGGGCATCGACAAGAGCGCCGGCGTCTTCGTTGTGCACGATGGCTACGACGAGCTTCACGGCGCGGAGCATAGCCCACGATCCGCCTCGTTGACCCGTCCCGCCGACAGACGCGCCTTGGCGATCGACGCGGTGTAGCATGCGAAGTCGGTTGGGGCGCAGGTCCGAGGCCGTCCGGTGGACCGGACGGGGATGGGCCCCCGAAATCACGCGGAGGGACCCGTGGCGGACACGAACGTCGATGCCGGCAGCGGCGCGCTCAGCGTGCTGGCGGCTGGCGCGGCCGCGCTGGCGCGCGCCAACGACCTCGACATGGCGCTCGCGGTCATCGTGGAAGCTGGTGCCGCCGCGACCGGCGCGACGATGGCTGCCGTCTTCGCGCAGGACGCCGATCGCAACAGCCTGGAGCTGCTGCTCACCCTGGGGGTCGAGGACGACGACGTCGAGGCCTTCGAGGCCGAGGTGGTCACCAACCCGGAGCACCCGATCCACCATGCCGCCCTGGACCGCACGGGATCGCTGAGCCGCGTGGGGCAGACGCCCGACGGCGCCACGATGACCGGTGCGGACCTGCCGCTCGTCGTCGCCAGCAGCGGGAACGTGGAGGCCTGTGTCGGCGTGCTGACGTTCGGGTGGGCGGGCGAGCACGAGGTGGGCACCGAGGAAGAGGCGCTGCTGGTCGCGGTCGCGGACCTCGCGGCAGCCGCCATCGCCACCTACCGCACCGCGTCCATGGCCTCCGAGCGGGCCGAGTGGCTGGAGCGCGTGGCGCTCACGGATCCGCTGACGGGCCTCGCCAACGCACGCACCGTGACCCGGGTTCTGGAGCTGGAGGTCGCTCGCGCGCAGCGCCAGGGCTCGGAGATCTCCGTGGCCCTGTTCGATGTCGACGGCTTCCGCGACCTGAACGCCGCCTCCGGATCGCGTGCGGGAGACCACGTCCTGCGCCAGGTCGCGAGCGTGCTCGCCGAGAGCGTCCGTCTCGTCGACACGATCGCGCGGACCGGCGGCGACGAGTTCGTGCTGGTGGCGCCCGGGCCGGCGGGCGTGACCGTCGCCCGGCGGGTGCTGGACGGTGTCGCGAAGCTCGATGCCGTGGACGGCTACACGATCTCGGTCTCGGCGGCCATCGCCCACTTCCCGCAGGATGGCTCCGATGCCGGGGCGCTGCTGGAGGCCGCGCGCTCGGCGCTCACCGCGACGACGGAGCCCGCCTCGATCGTCGAGGTGACGGGCGGCTGACCTCCCCCGACCGACCCGGGTCGCCGGCACCGTGCCGGGTCGCCGGTACAGACCCAGATATCACCCCCTGCCGATGCTCGAGGCAGCCGTGGGCCTTGTGACCCGCCCTGCATCACTGGGGACTGATGCAGCGGGCCACCTTCGGCTTATCGACCGGCGCTGTATCAGCAGGGACTGACATCTGACAACGACGGCCAAGCGGGACCATCCTCCGACCCTGCCGCGCCGATCAGCCTCGATGAACCCGCGACTACCGCTCCAGCGCCGCAGCCAGGCACGGCAGCCGACCGGCCACGCGCCGGAGCGCCTCGACCGCACCCGCCAGCACCGCTTCCGGGTCACCGGCCGCGTCCACGATGGCGTACCGCTCCGGCTCGGCCGCGGCGAACCCCAGGAAGGCCGCCCTGACCCGCTCGTGGTACGCGGTGTCCTGGAACGCCTCGAACCGGGTGATCTCCGCCGACTTGCGGGCGAGGCCCACCTCCACGGGCAGGTCCAGGAGGATCGTGAGGTCCGGCACCAGCCCGCCGGTCGCGAAGCGCTGCACCTCGCGCAGCTGGTCCATCGGCACGCCGGAGCCGGCGCCCTGGTAGGCCAGCGAGGAGTCCGCGTAGCGGTCGCACAGCACGACGGCGCCACGGGCCAGGGCGGGCGAGATGACCTCGTCCACGTGCTGGGCCCGCGAGGCGGCGAACAGCAGCGCGTCCGCACGTCCGCCGCGGTCGATGGGTGGATCCACGTCGAGGACGAGCCGCCGCATCAGCTCGCCGAGGGGCGTGGAACCGGGCTCGCGGGTGGTCACCACCTCGCATCCTCCCGCCGCGAGGACCGCGGCGAGCCGCGGCATCAGGCTGGACTTGCCCGAACCGTCGGGTCCCTCGAGGGTGATGAAGACGCCCCTGGCTGAATCGGCCACGCCCCGAGTGTAGGCGATGGGACCACCCGATCCGCGCCGGTCGATACGCCCAACGCCCTACGGCGCGGCCTCCCGCCGCGCGATACCCTCGGTCCCAATGCGCGACATCACCAACCGTGCCCTCGACACGGCCACGGCGCTGGGCGCCACGTACGCCGACGTGCGCGTGGTCCGGCGTCTCGAGGAGAGCATCACCATCAAGTCCGGGCGCGTCGAGGGCGTAGCCGGCGGCGAGAGCGAGGGCTTCGGCGTCCGCGTCATCGTCGGCGGGGCGTGGGGGTTCGCCGCGAGCCACCACCTGACGACTGCCGAGGCGGATCGCGTCGCCGCGGAGGCCGTCCGGATTGCCCGGGCAAGCGCCACGGCGATCCGCAGGCCCGTCGTGCTGGACCGCCGGCCGACGGCGAAGGGCCGCTTCGAGACCGCGGTCGCGGAAGACCCGTTCGCCGTTCCCCTGGACCGCAAGATCGCGGACCTCCTGGCCGCGGACCGGGCCATGAACGCGGTCAAGGGCATCGCCTGGACGGAGTCCGTCTACGGCGCGCAGCGCGAGTGGAAGACGTTCGCCGCCAGCGACGGCTCGTACACGGAACAGGTGATCACGCACATCGGCGCGGGCCTCGAGGCCAACGCGATCGAGGGCGACGAGCACCAGCGGCGCAGCTATCCCGACAACGGCGGCGCGTGGGCGTCGGCCGGGTACGAGTACATCCGGGCGATGGACCTCGCCGGCAACGCCGAGCGCGTCGCGAGCGAGGCGGTCGAGCTCCTCTCCGCCCCGCCGCTGCCCGCCGGCACGCGGACCATCCTGCTGCACCCGTCCCAGCTGTACATGCAGGTCCACGAGAGCTGCGGCCATCCGACGGAGCTGGACCGCGCGTTCGGCACCGAGGCCAGCTACGCCGGAACGAGCTTCCTGACCCCGGACATGCTGGGCTCATTCCGCTACGGCAGCGAGCTGTGCGACATCGTGGCCGACGCGACGGTCCCGGGCGGCCTGGGCTCGTTCGGCTGGGACGACGAGGGCGTGATCGCCCAGCAGGTCCCGCTGATCAAGGAGGGGATCTTCACGGGCTACCTGAGCTCGCGGGAGACCGCGCCGCGCATCGGGCGGGCCAGCGGGGGCGCCATGCGGGCCGACGGCTGGAACCGCATCCCGCTCATCCGGATGACGAACGTCAACCTGCTGCCGAAGCCGGGCATGAGCTTCGATGACATCGTGGCCGACACGGACGACGGCCTCCTGTTCGAAACCAATCGCTCCTGGTCCATCGACGACCGCCGCCTCAACTTCCAGTTCTCCACGGAGATCTGCCGCGAGGTCAAGGGTGGCAAGGTGGGCCGGCTGTTCCGGAACGGGACCTACACCGGGATCACCTACGAGCTGTGGCGGTCGATGGACGCCGTCGGGGATGCCTCCTCGTGGCGGATGTGGGGCACGCCCAACTGCGGCAAGGGCGAGCCGCCCCAGTCCGGGCACGTGGGCCACGGCGTCAGCGGCGCCCGGTTCCGCAACGTGCGCGTGGGGGTGGTGGCGTGAGCGGCGAGGACGCGATCGTCGGTGACCCGCAGGCGGCGCTCCGCCTGGCGGAGGAGATCGTCCGGCAGGCCGAGGCGGCCGGTGCCGGCGAGGCCGAGGCCCTCGTCGTGGCCGGCGATTCCGCGCTCACGCGCTTTGCCAACAGCGAGATCCACCAGAACGTCGCGAGCAGCGAGGTCTTCGTCAACCTGCGGTTCGTGCAGGGACGCCGGGTGGGCGTCGCCAGCTCCGGCCGGGTGGACCCAGAGGGGATCCGTGCCCTGGTGGAGCGAGCGGCGGCGATCACCGCGTGCGTGGAGGAGCTCGAGGACTGGGCGGGCCTCCCGGAGGCGGAGGCCGCCGAACCGCTCCCGGCCGCCTGGTCGGACGGGACGGCGAACGCCAGCCCGGAGCTCCGCGCCGAGGGCGCCCGAGCGGTGATCGCCGCCGCGGACGAGGCCGGCGTGACCGCCTACGGCTCGTTCTCCACGGAGGCCGAGGCCGTCGCCGTCGCGACCTCGAAGGGCGTCCGGGCAGCCGAGCGCAGGACGAGCTCCCAGCTCCTGACCGTGACCATGGGCCCCGACAACGGGACGGGCTACGCGGAGCAGGTCTCGGTCGACGCCACCGCCATCGATGCCCACGCCATCGGCCACGAGGCCGCCGATCGGGCGCGCGCGTCGGTCAACCCGGTCGACATCGCCCCGGGCGACTACCCGGTCGTCCTCCACCACTATGCCGTCGTGGACCTCGTGGACATGCTTGGATACCTCGGCTTCTCCGCCCTGGCGGTCCAGGAGGACCGGTCGTTCTGGGAGCCCGGGCGGCGGGTGGCCTCACCGCTCGTCACGCTCACCGACGATGGCCGGGACCCCAGCGGGGTGCCCATGGGCTTCGACGCCGAGGGCGTGCCCAAGCAGCGACTCTCCCTCATCGAGGCCGGTGTGTGCCGGGACCTCGCCTACGACGCCCAGACCGCAGCCCGGGCCGGACGCGCATCCACGGGTCACGGCCTGCCCGCCCCCAACACGTACGGCCCCTTCCCCACCAACATGGTGATGGCCGCGGGCGACACGCCGATGGACGAGCTCGTCGGCGGCCTGGACCGCGGGCTCCTCGTGACGCGCTTCCACTACACGAACCCGGTGCACTCCAAGAAGCTGATCATCACGGGCATGACCCGAGATGGGACGTTTCTCGTGGAAGGCGGCAGGATCGTCGGACCGGTGCGGAACCTGCGGTTCACGATGTCCTACCTGGACGCGCTCGCCAACGTCGAGGCGGTGAGCCGGGAGCGCCGGTGCGTGCGCGGCTTCCTGGGCGCGAGCGTCGTGCCGTCGCTGCGCCTGTCGTCGTTCTCGTTCACGGGCGCCACGGCGGCCGAGTAGCAGCAGCCGACGACGGAGGCGGCGATGGGCATCAGCGACCGGACCTCGGCGGACCTCACGCTCTACGCGGAGCCCGATGGCTCCATCTCCGTCGACACGGGCGCACGGTTCGTCGCCGTGGGCGGCGACGACCTGGAGCGAATCCTGGACCGGCTCGCCGCGGACGGCGGGACGCTCCGACTGCTGGGCGGGATGGGCCGTGCCGACGATGGCGACGAGGCCCCGGAGCTCGAGAGCGACCCCGGCATGGGGGCTGCGTCCTACGTGCTGGGGCTGGCCCACGCCCGCGGGCTGACGGTGGTTCGCGACGAGGGCTGAGGCGACCGCGTAACGGAGTGACGAGGCAGGCTTCGCCACCACGCCGGTCACCGGCCGCGGCAGCTCACCAGGACACGAGCTTCCAGATCTCTGGCTCCAGCTCGCCCGGCCGGCCACCGACGTCGGCGAACAACGAGACGGCTCGCTTGAGGTGCTCCATCGCCTCGTCGGGACGACCGGCGGCGTGCAGCCGGTCCGCGAGGTTGTTCTCGACAGCCGCCTCGAGGTGGGTCTCGCCGGTCCGCCGGCAGTCTGCCAGCGCCTCCTCGAGGAGCCTGATCGCGGCGTCGTGATCCCCCGACGCCGACTCGACGAGCGCGAGGGCGTTGCGGGCCGCGATGGCGGCCGCCGGGTCATCGTCCGGCCCGGCACCGGCCGCATCGACGGCCCGCCGGAGCGAGAGACGCGCGGCATCGAGGTCGCCCCGTCGCAGCGCAACCAGGCCAAGGAGCCGGCGGGCGGCCCCTGTCGTCCTGCCGTCAGCCGCGTCCGCCACGGCGATGAGCGCCTCGTTCGCCAGCGAGGCAGCCAGCTCCAGGTCGCCTGCGCGCAGCGCCACGGCTCCACGCTCCACGAGCACGGCCGGCCGGAGCCGTGCGTCCGCCCCGGCCAGCGCCGCATCGAGATGGCTCGCGGCCGTGGCCACGTCGCCGCGCCGGGCGTGAACCTGCCCCAGGCGAAGCTCGACCTCCGGCAGCGCGGCCTCGTCGGCCACTCCGGCCGCCGCCTCGAGCGAGGTGATTGCCCCCGCGTAGTCACCCTGCGCCATGCGGATCTCGCCGATCGCGACCTGGAGCCCCACGACGCCCGGGTGCCCGAGGGCCAGGGCCGTCTCAAGGTGCTCGAGCGCCTCCCGGTTCGCGTACACGCGCCGCGACCCGAGCCCCGCTTCGCGATAGGCTTCGGCGGCTGCGGCGTCCCGTCCGGCAGCCTGCTCGTGGCCGGCGATCTGGGCGAGCCGCCCCGGATCGTCGCGCCCCGCGGGTCGGCGCGCAGCACCTCCGCGACCCGCCGATGGAGGAGTCGGCGGCGGGCAAGTCCGGTGCTCTCGTACGCCGCCTCTCGCAGCCTGGCGTGCCCGAAGTCGAAGGACTGCTCACGACCGCTCGCCAGCTCGCGGACGATCCCGCGCCGGACGAGCTCCTCGAGGGACGTGACGGTCTCCTCGTCGGAGCGCCCGCTCGCCACCCGAACCGTCGCGAAGTCGAAGGAGCGGCCGATGACCGCGGCCGCCGCCAGGACCTGCCCCGCCGTCTCGGAGACGCTCGCGAGGCGCTCCCGCAGGAGCGCGCGGACGCCACGCGGTGGCGCGTGGCCGTCTGCGCCCGGACCGGCCATCAGGGCTTCGACCACGTACAACGGGAGCCCCTCGGACTCCGCGGCGAGGGCCGCCGCGTCCCACGCCGGCAGCCCCGCCGCGACGGCCGCGTCGACGAGCGCCCCGACCACCACGTCGTCCAACCGCTCCAACCGCACCGATACCACGCCGGGCAGGCCCTGCACGCGCGTCCGCGAACACCTCGGCTCCACCTTCAAGGTCCGCCGGGCGCCACGTGAACAGCAAGAGGATCGACCGCCCCTCGAGCCGCCGCGCGAGGTAGAGGAGCGCCTCTCGCGACGCGTCGTCCGCCCAGTGCAGGTCCTCGACGGCCACGATGCCCGGGACGGGTCCGTGGACGATTGCCGCGAGGACCGTGGCGATCGCCTCAAGCAGGCGGACGCGGGCGGCCGGGGAATCGGCTGGGCCCACGGCCGCGGCGGCAACGCGCATGCCCGTGGGGAGCGGCACCAGGCGCTCGACCTCAGCGAGGGTGGCCGGTGCGAGACCCGCCAGACGCCGCGCGGCTCCGGGCGCGGCGAAGGCTGTGCGGAGCAGCTCCACGATCGGGGCGTAGGCGATGGACCCCTCGGCCGGGAAGGCGCGCGCCGCCAGCACCGCTGCTCCATCGGCCGCCGCCGTCGCGAGCAGCGAATCCACGAGGCGTGACTTGCCGATCCCAGCCTCGCCGGTGACGGCGGCCACGCACCCGTCCGATGACAATTCATGCAGCGCGACGCGGAGTGACTCCAGCTCCCTTCGCCGGCCCATCATCGGCAGCCTGGCCCCCGGCTCCGCACGTGCTGCCGCTGGGCTGCGGCGCTCTCCGCCATCGCCGCCACGCCCGCGACCGGTCCGACGCGCTCGTCGCGGATCGCCTCGTACAGCTCCGTCGTCGTCGCGAGCGGCGCCACGCCCAGCTCCCGCTCCAGCATGGCCACGGTGGTGCGGTACTGGCGGATGGCGCCGGCCCGGTCACCGCCGCGAGCGAGTGCCGCCATCAGCCGCTGGCGTGCCGGCTCGTCGAGCGGGTCCAGCTCCACGAGCCGCGTCGCGGCCGCGATCGCCCCAGCAGCATCGCCACCTTCCTCCGCCGCCGTGACGAGACGCTCCAGCACCTCGACGATGCGCCGCTCCACGGTGACGGCACGGGTTGCGCGCCAGTCGTCGAAATCGGGGCTGTCCCGAAGCGAGAACCCGGCCAGGAACGGGCCGCGCGCCAGAGCCGCGGCCGCGGCCAACGAGGACGGGTCGCCGGCCTGTGGTGCCTGCCTCGAGCGCCGCGAGGTCCAGCCAGACCCCGTCGCCGTGCTGCGCCAGCGCCACGGTCGCCCTGTCCACGCGCAGCCAGCGGTCGCCGAGCGCTGAGCGCAGCACCGACAGCGTCCGCCGCAGCGCACTCCGCGCTGACTCGTCGTCCGACTCCGGCCAGAACAGCGCCGCCAGCTCGTCCCTGGCGTACGGCCGCCGCTCCACGGCCAGCAGGGCGAGGATCGCCGACGCCTTGCGCGTGTCGACGCGGATCGGCTCGCCGTCCACGTGGATCTCAAGCGGGCCGAGGACGCGGATCTCGAGTGACATCGCGCGTAACGGTACAACGGTGGCTCGCAATCCCGTAACGTTCCGGGAACGCTCCATCCCGAGATTCCGATGTCATGACCCCGGTGACGCACAAGCATCGTCCCCTTGCCCGACCGGCCGCCACGCTCGTCTGGCTGCTCGCCGCTCGGCGTTCCCGCCGGGATGCTCGCGCTGGTCGTGGCAAGCCCGACTCCCGAGCTGGACGCATGGGCGATCCCCATCTACTCCGGGATCGCCGCGACCTGGGGGCTCGTCGGAGCGCTCCTCGTCACCCGGCGGCCGGACAACCGCGTCGGGTGGGTGCTGCTTGCCGTCGGGCTCGGCATCGGGCTGGCACTCCTGGGCCAGCTGTGGGCATTCCTGAGCCTCGCGAGGTTCGAGGGCTCCCTGCCGGGGACCGAGGCGGGAGCGATCCTTGGGCTGCTGTTCTTCCCGGCGTTCTTCCTCGTGATGCTCGTGCCGCTGCTGTTCCCCGATGGCCGGCTGATGTCCCGGCGATGGGCGGTCGTCGCGGCGGTGCTCCTGTTCTCGGCCGCGGCGACGCTCTTCGGGAGCCGTGACGAGGCCCGGCCCGCTCGAGGGCATGCCGGCTTCGACAACCCGCTCGGCATGCCGGCCCTTGGCGGGCTCCCGCAGGCGCTGATCGACATCGGCGGCATCGGATCGTTCATCTGCATCCCTGCCGGCATCCTCGCCGCGGTCCTCCGGTATCGCCGCGGCACGCTGGTCGAGCGCAAGCAGCTCAAGTGGTTCGGCTCCGTGCTGGTCCTTGCGTTCTCGATGTTCTTCGCCGCGACGCTGCTCCCGCAGCCGTACGGGCAGTGGGCGTGGATCGCCGCCAGCGCATCGATCGGCCTCGTCCCCGTCGCCATCGGGATCGCCATCCTGCGGTACCGCCTGTACGAGATCGACCGGATCGTCAGCCGCACGATCGGCTGGGCGCTCGTCACCGGGCCTGCTCCTGGCGGTGTTCGCCGGGACGATCGTCGGGCTCCAGGCCGTCCTTGCGCCGTTCACGAACAACAACACGCTCGCGGTGGCGGGCTCCACGCTCGTCGCCGCAGCGCTGTTCCAGCCGCTCCGGGCCCGGGTCCAGCGTGCCGTGGACCGGCGCTTCAACCGGGCACGCGTGGACGCCCAGCAGGCGATCGACGCGTTCGGGGCCCATCTGCGCGACGACGTGGACCTGGCCGCGCTCCACGGGCGCCTCGTCGCGGCCGCCGATGCGACCGTGCAGCCCAACGGGGCGGGGCTGTGGATCCGGAGGACGGGCTCGTGACCGGACCCTCGAACGCGGAGCGGCCGCTCGGGATCGCGGGCCGCGTCGCTGCTCCTCCTCGTCCTGGCGGTCGGGGCCGGCCTCGCCCGGTACGACCCCTTCACCCTGTTCTTCTATCTCTCCTATGCGGCAGTCGGTGCCCTGCTCGCGTTCCGGCGCCCGAGGAACGCGATCGGATGGCTGCTGGTCGCGATCGCCTTCGGCTTCGTGGGCACCACGTCCTCGCCGACCGTCGATGTCGCCGCCCTCCAGGACGGCTCGGCGACGTGGGCCGACTTCCTGGGTGTGTGGGCCGGTGGCTGGGCTGCCCATGCGACCTTCGGCGGCTTCCTCGCCTTGATGCTGCTGTTCCCGTCGGGGACCCTCGGGACGGGGCGGTGGCGCCGGCCCGCGATCCTCGCCCTCGGGTTCAGCGCAGCGATCACGGTCATCGCGGCATTCGCGCCGGTGCTCAGCTTCAACCCGACCGGCGGTGTCGTGTCGATCGCGATCCCCAACCGGTTCGCCGTTCTGCCTGACTTGGCGATCTGGAACGCCATCCCGGTCGATTCGCTCATCGTGCCGACGCTCGTGCTGCTTGCGGGCGGCGTGGTGTCATTGGTCATCCGCTACCGAAGGGCCGTCGGCGTCGTGCGCCTCCAGCTCCGCTGGTTCGTCGCCGCGCTCGCCTTCATGGTCATCGCGATCACCTTCGGCCTGAGCACCCTCCTCGTGTTCGGCGAGGACATCGGGGCGCTCACCTGGGTCCCCGCGATCGTGGCCTACCCGCTCGTGCCAGCCGCCATCTACGTCGCGATCACGCGCTACCGCCTGTACGAATTCGACCGGATCGTCAGCCGTACGATCGGCTGGGTCAGCGTGACTGCCATGTTGGCGGCCGTGTTCGCGGGGACGATCATCGGGCTTCAGGCGGTGCTTGCGCCGTTCACCAACAACAACACCCTCGCCGTCGCGGCGTCCACGCTCGTGGCGGCGGCGCTGTTCCAGCCGCTCCGGGCCCGCGTCCAGCGTGCCGTGGACCGGCGCTTCAACCGCTCGCGGGTGAACGCCCAGACGGCGATCGACGCGTTCGGAGCCCACCTGCGCGACGAGGTGGACCTCACGGCGCTCCGCGGACGACTCGTCCGTGTCGCGAGCGAGGCGGTGCAGCCTACCGACACCGGGCTGTGGCTGCGATCCGCATCGGAGCCCGAGCGATGACAGGGCTCGCCGCCGGCGGTCGAAGTCGCGCCCGGTTCCGGTCGCTCGCCCTCCTGGCCCTCGGGGCGGCGCTGCTGGTCGCGATGCTCATCGTGGTCTTCGGCCTGCCGATGGTGGAGGGCGACGAAGCCGTGGACGTCGGCTTCTTCACGTTCCTGTTCGCTGGGCTATGGCTGTACTGGGCGCTGGGCGCCGTCGTCGTCCTGCGTGCGGACGGCCACACCGTCGGCTGGCTGTTCGCGCTCGCCGCCCCGGTGACGGCGTGGGTCTTCGCCTGCTTTGCGCTCGGCTACGTCCTGACGAACCAGGTGCCACCTGACCCGATGGGCAACTGGCTCAACCTCGCTGGCGCTCTGTTGTTCAACCCCGCGATCATCCTGCTGCTTCCTGCCGTTGCCCTCGTCTTCCCGACTGGAACCCTGCCGAGCCCGCGCTGGCGCGGTCCCGTGGCCCTCGTCGTCGCGCTCATGGTGGTTCGAAGCGTTGCCGTCCTCCTCAAACCCGGGCCGATGGGCGACGATGGGCCCCTCAACCCGCTGACCCCACAGCTGGCCTCGATGCCCCAGGGTATCGTGGAGATCCTTGCCCTCCTCGACGCCATCGGCAGCCTGTCAATCCCCATCGGGGCGGCACTAGGGGTGGCGGCGCTCCTCGTGCGTGCGCGCCGCTCCCGCGGGATCGAGCGCCAGCAGTTGAAGTGGCTGCTGGTCGCCATGGTGCCCGCGGCGATCCTGCTCCCGCTCAGCCTGCAGCCGGCAATCTCGGCAGCCGCGCCCTGGATCGGCACGCTGAGCGTCGCTACCCTGCCGCTGGCAGCCCTTGCAGTCGCGGTCGCCGTGCTGCGCTACCGGCTGTACGACATCGACCGAATCCTGAGCCGGACGATCAGCTGGGCCATCGTCAGCCTGATCCTCGCGGGAACGTTCGTGGGCGTCATCGTCGGGCTCCAGACGCTCCTCGCCCCGGTGACCGACGAGAACACGCTCGCGGTTGCGGCGTCGACGCTCCTCGCGGCGGCACTGTTCCAGCCGCTCCGGACCCGCGTGCAGCAGGCGGTCGACCGCCGGTTCAATCGCTCGCGGGTTGACGCCCAGACGGCGATCGACGCGTTCGGCGTCCAGCTCCGCGACGAGATCGACCTCGGGTCGCTCCAGCACCACCTGGTCACGGCGATCGAGGCGACCGTCAGCCCTGACGCCGCAGCGCTGTGGATCCGGGCGGGCGGGCGATGACCGTGCGGCTTGCCCTGGTCACGGTAGTCGCGCTCGTGTCGATCGCCCTGCCGCTCATCGTGGCCGTCCTCGACCCGATCCTCGGGTGGCCAGGCGGCGGGTTCTACCTCGCCTTCGCCCCGGCGCCGATTGCCTTCGCCGCCGTGGGCTGGCTGCTGGCGGTGCGCCGACCGGAGAACGTCATCGGGCTGCTGAGCCTGGCATTCGCGTTCATCTTCGCCGTGTATTTCCCGATCGACCTCCTCCTGAAGCTCGGGTCGGCGGCCACGCTGCTGGAGCTCGCCGCCACGCTCTCGTCGGCGAGCGACGCGCCCGGGTTCATCCTCGTGGCGATGATTCTCGTCCTGTTCCCGGATGGGCATGTCCCCGGGCCTCGGTGGCGCTGGACGATCGTGGTCGCGGTCGTCGGCAGCGCGGCCAGTCTCATCGGGTTCGGGTTGGACCCGGGGCCGCTCGCCGCCTTCCCCGTCGTCGTGAACCCGGTCGGCGTTACCGGCTTCTCAGGCGACGTCGTCGGTGAGATCGGCTACGTGGCCCTGCTCGTGCTGCTGGTGGCGGCCATCGGGGCGCTCGTGACGAGGTGGCGGCGAGGCGGCTCCGTCGATCGGGCGCAGATCAAGTGGGTTGGCGCGGCATCGGTCGTCCTATTCGCGGCCGAGGCGGTCAACCTCGCGACCTTCGACCCCGCAGACCCGCTCGGGACGCCGTTCGCCGTGGTCGCGGCGTCGGCCTGCACGGCCCTCGTCCCGGTCGCGATCGGCATCGCGATCCTCCGCTACCGGCTGTACGAGATCGACCGGATCATCAGCCGGACGATCGGGTGGGCGATCGTGACGGGGATCCTCGTCGCGTTGTTCGCGGGACTCGTTGTCGGGCTCCAGGCGCTGCTCGCCGCGGTGACCGACGAGAGCACGCTCGCGGTCGCCGCATCCACGCTCATCGCGGCGGCCCTGTTCCAGCCGCTGCGTCGTCGCGTTCAGCGCGCCGTCGATCGCAGGTTCGACCGGGCCAGGTACGACGGTGAGCGAACCGCGGCGCTGTTCGCCGAACGACTCCGTGGGCAGGTCGACCTGGCAGGCCTGGAGGCTGAGGTCCAGCGGACCGTTGATGGCGCGCTTCGGCCGTCGGGAACGACGCTGTGGATCCGGGGCAACGCGAGCGAGGTGGTGCGATGACCGGTGGGGTGCGCGCATGGGCACTTGTCGCCATCGCGGGGCTGTGTGTAACTGCCGCGAGCCTCGCCCAGCTGATTGCCCCACCAGGCACCTACGATCCAGCCACCGCAGCCGTCTTCCTGCTCACGGTCACATCGATGGCCGTCGTCGGGGCGTTCCTGGCCATCCGCGTGCCAGGGAACCGGGTCGGATGGCTCCTGCTCGTTGCCGGGTCGATGCTCGCCGCGGGCCTGCTGTGCGTCGCGTACGCGCTTGGCAGCATCGCTGCGGGCGGCGCCTGGCCGTTCACGGCCTTCACGGCCTGGGCAGCCGACGTGCTATGGGTGCCGCCGATCGTGATCGTGGCAGCAGGCGTCCCGCTGGTCTTCCCGGACGGGCACCTGCCCTCCCCGCGCTGGCGCCCGATCGCCTGGCTCCTGATCGTCGGGACGATCATGGCGATCCTCCCGCCGGCCCTCATGCCGGGACCGATCAATGAGACGATGACGCTCGAGAACCCCTTCGGGATCCCGGCCCTCGAGCCCTGGCTGCCGATCGCCGACACCGTGTCCATGCTCACGGCGGTGCCTGCGTTCCTCGGCGCGTGGGCGGCCGTTGTCGTCCGGTTCCGGCGCGGCGCATCGATCGAGCGCCACCAGATCAAGTGGCTCCTCGCGGTGGCGCTGGTCGGCGTGATCGCGTTCCCGGTGGCGGTTGCCAGCGAACTCGTCGTGCCAGGGTCGATCGTCGGTACAGGCGCCTGGCTCATCGGCTTCATCACATTGATCGCGCTGCCCGTGACCATCGGGATCGCGATCCTCCGGTACCGCCTGTACGAGATCGACCGGCTCATCAGCCGCACGATCGGGTGGGCGCTCGTGACCGGGATCCTCGTCGCGGTGTTCGCCGGGCTCGTCGTGGGACTCCAGGCGGTGCTCGCCCCGCTGACCGACGAGAATACGCTCGCGGTTGCCGCGTCGACGCTCCTCGCGGCGGCGCTGTTCCAGCCGCTGCGCCGCCGGGTCCAGCGAGCGGTGGACCGGCGGTTCGATCGGGCCCGGTACGACGGCGAGCGGGTGGCGAAGCAGTTCGCGGTGCGGCTCAGGTCCCAGGTGGATCTTGCGGGCCTCGAGACCGATGTCACGACGACCGTCGACGTCGCGCTCAGCCCATCCTCGACCGGCCTGTGGATCAAGAAGGGTTCGACGTACGCGCCGTGACATCCCCTGCGAAGGCCGGCGCCAGCGTCCGCAGCCGGTTCATGGCGTTCGGGTTGTCAGCCCTCGCGGTGGGCGCCTGTGATGTGCTCCCGGGCTCGTCCACCACCGGCGAAGCCATACCGCCGATCGCGACCTTCGAGACGATCGACGGGTACGCGCTCGGACCCCTCCGCATGTTGTCGGGAGCGGCATTCCACCGCCTGGAGTCCGACGCCCGTGCCACCTGGCTCGCTTCACACCCGGACGACATCCTCTCGGGGTTTGAGCTCCGATCGCCCGCCGAACGGGCCGACGTCGCGACGGCGCCGGCGGACGTGCTCGAGTTCCTGATGGTCGTCACCGTGGTGGGCGGCGAGCGCCACGTGGTGGCACTGCGCTGCGACCCGGTCACATTCCCTGCCAAGACCAGCTGTTCGTAACGATGTCCGAACGACGACCCGAGAGGATGGCGCCGATGACAGCCGTGACTCGCCCCTTCCGCCGCCTCCTCGGCCGGTCCGCGCCGGACCCGACGCCCGCGGTCGAGGCCGCCCCCGCCGTCGCGACGGAGCAGCCGGGCGTCGCCATCGACATCCCGGAGACCGACCCGCTGTTCGCGTACCTCCAGTCGGCTCCCGGGCCGGTGGACGTCACGCGCCTCGAGCTCGCCTCCCCCGCGCTCGACGAGCTGCGCGGAGCCGGCGTCGCCCTCGTCGTCCCGCTCGTGACGCAGGGTGAGCTCATCGGAACGCTCAACCTCGGCCCGCGCCTCTCCGAGCAGGACTACTCCACCGACGACCGCCGCCTCCTCGCGACGCTTGCCGCCCAGGCCGCGCCCGCGATCCGCGTGGCGCAGCTCGTCCGGGAGCAGGCCGCCGAGGCCGCCGAGCGCGAGCGCTACGAGCAGGAGCTCAAGGTCGCGCAGCTGATCCAGCAGCAGTTCCTCCCGCGCGAGCTGCCGAACCTGCCCGAGTGGCAGATCGCCGCGTACTACGGCCCTGCGCGCGTCGTCGGCGGCGACTTCTACGACTTCATCGACCTTGGCGAGGGCCGCATCGGTGTCGTCGTCGGCGACGTCACCGACAAGGGCGTCCCGGCGGCCCTCGTCATGGCCCGCACGCACTCGATCCTCCGGGCGGAGGCGCCACGCCTGATCGAGCCGGGCAAGGTGCTCGCCCGTGCGAACGAGCTGCTGGCGCCCGAGATGCCGGCGCGCATGTTCGTCACCTGCCTGTACGGCGTCCTGGAGCCCGCGACCGGCCGGTTCACGTTCGCCAACGCCGGTCACAACCTGCCGTACGTCCGGACCGCAGACGGCGTCATTGAGCTCCGTGCCACGGGCCTGCCGCTCGGCCTGATGCCCGGGATCGTCTACGAGGAGACCGAGGGCGTCGTGAACGCCGGCGAGGGGATGCTCCTCTACTCCGACGGCCTCGTGGAGCAGCACGGCCCGAACCGCGAGATGTACGGCTTCCCTCGCCTGCGCGAGGCGATGGCCACGGACGACGCCGGCAGTGCGCTCCTGGATCGCCTGCTCGATGAGCTCAATGCGTTCACCGGCCCGGGCGTCGAGCAGGAGGACGACATCACGCTCGTCACGCTGCGCCGGTCCGCTGGTGCCGGCGAGAGCGCCTGGTCAGAGGCGCGGCCCGAGGTCGCACTCACCCGGGACGAGGTTGCCGCGCCGGGCGCCGCGGGCGCCGCAACCGTCGACGCGCCGCTCCTCGAGTTCACCATCGAGGGCGCGATCGGCAACGAGCGGGCAGCGATGCAGCGCGTCGCCGTGGCCGTCGCGCCCCTGGGCCTCGAGCCCGCGCGCCTCGAGCGCCTCAAGACCGCGGTCGCTGAGACCGTGATGAACGCCATCGAGTACGGGTCGCAGGGCGATCCGTCGGTCCCCGTCGACATCCGCGTGGACGCCGACGACGAGACCATCCGCGTCCGCGTCACGGACCGTGCCCTGTCCGGGCCCGTCCCCGATGCCGAGATGCCGGACCTCGACGCGAAGCTCGAGGGCAAGCAGAAGCCGCGTGGCTGGGGCCTGTTCCTCATCCGCCACATGGTCGACGGCATGGACGTCCACGCCGCCGACGGGCTCCAGACCGTGACGCTCACCCTCGCCCGGTCCGGGCGCTGACCAAGGAGGCCGCCATGAACGACAACCGGCTGGCCGTGGAGGTCGTGACCGCGATCCCCGGCGAGGCCCGCCTGGCGATGCGCGGAGACGTGGACATCGCCGCCGACGAGGCGCTGGCCGCGGCCTATGCCGAGGCGACCGCTGCGGGTGCGACGCGCATCGTGCTCGACTTCGCCAACGTGGACTACATCAACTCCACCGGCATCGCGCTGATCGTCCGGCTCCTCGCCGAGGCCCGGCGCGACCACCGCGAGGTGATCGCCCTGGGGCTCTCCGACCACTACCGCGAGATCTTCCGGATCACGCGCCTGTCCGACTACCTCACGATCGCCGACACGACGTCGGCGACGCCCGTCCCCGAGGAGGCTGCCCGATGAGCGACACCACCGTCGACGTGGTCCGTGACGGCTCGACCGCGATCCTCCGCATCCGCGGCGAGATCACGGGGGGAAGCGAGCCGCCGATCATGGCCGCGTACACCCAGGCCGGCGATGCACGGTCGATCGTCCTGGACTTCAGCCAGCTCGAGTACATGAACTCGGGCGGGATCGGGCTGCTGGTGACGCTGCTCGTCCGGACGCAGCGGGCGGGTCAGAAGCTCCTCGCCGTCGGGCTCACGGAGCACTACCGGCAGATCCTGGCCCTGACCCGCCTGGACGAGGCGATCACGATCTGCGAGGACGAGACCGCCGCGCTGGCCGCCGCGTCCGCCTGACACCCGTGGCGGCACGGCCGCCCGACATCCCAGAACGGAGACTCCCATGACCACGCCCGATCCCCGCGCGCCCCGCGACCAGGAGTCGTGGGCCCGTCCCGTCGACCGTCTCACGACCACCGCGACCGGCGCCGGCTCCGACACCGTGACCGGCAAGCGCGTCGCCGGCCCCGTCCAGGGCTTCGGCCAGATGTGGCAGAAGACGTTCGCTATCCGCGTCCCGGGTGACCAGCACAGCCCCGAGAGCGTCATCGCCCACTGGAAGGAGCGCTTCCCGACCTTCTGGCCGAAGGGTGCGAAGTTCTATGCACCGCTGGCCGGGATCTCACCAGGCGAGGTGGCGCTGCTCGAGGTGCCGCCGGTCCCCGGATCCCCTGTCAAGATGTCCACGGGCGTCATGGTGATCTACGCTGACCGCGAGTCGTTCACGTTCATGACCCCGGAGGGACACGCGCTGGCCGCATGGATCACGTTCTCCGCGTACCGGGACGGCGACGAGGTCGTCGCCCAGGCCCAGGCCCTCGAGCGCACGAGCGATCCGTTCATCGAGCTGTCGTACATCTTCGGCGCGAACCGCGCGAACGACGGCTTCTGGGAGCAGACGCTCGAGAACCTGGCACGCTCGCTGGGCGTGGCGCAGCCCATCGTCGAGACCACGAAGGTCTGCGTCGACCGGCGCCGGCAGTGGCAGTACGCCGGCAACGTCAAGCACTCGCCTGCCGTGCACATGGCCGTATCCACGGTGACGGCACCCGCGCGCTGGGTCCGACGCCGCCGGACGACGAGCTGACCACCCGCGCATGCTGACCACCCTCGCGTGAGCGAACACGACCTCGATGCGATCGTCGTCGGGGCGGGCCCGAACGGGCTCGCCGCCGCGATCGACCTTGCACGCGCGGGCCGATCGGTCCGCGTGTACGAGGCCGCAGACACGATCGGCGGAGGGACGCGGTCCGCGGAGGTCACGCTGCCCGGATACGTCCACGACATCTGTGCGTCCGTCCACCCGCTGAGCCTCGCATCGCCGTTCCTTCGGTCGCTGGACCTGGGGCGTCACGGGCTCGAGTGGGTCCAGCCGGAAGCGCCGGTCGCACACGCGCTCGCGCCGGGTCGGAGCGTGGTGCTGGAGCGCGACCTCGCCGCCGTCGGTGATGCGCTCGGTGCGCGACGCCGATGCCTGGCGCCGGCTCTTCGGCCCGTACGTCCGGGAGTGGGAGCGGCTGGTGCCGGCGATCCTCGCGCCGGTCATCCGCCCGCCGCGCCACCCTGTCCTCCTCGCCCGGTTCGGCCTCCCGGCCGCTGCTGCCGGCCACGTCCCTCGCACGCCTCGCCTTTCGGGAACCTGCGGCCCGCGCGCTGTTCGCCGGGATGGCGGCCCACTCGATGCTCCGCCTGGGTCAGCCGATGAGCGGCTCGTTCGGCCTCGTGCTGGGGCTGCTCGCGCATGCCGTGGGCTGGCCCGTCGCGCGCGGTGGCAGCGGGGCGATCGCCGCGGCGCTCGAGGCGGAGGCACGCTCGCTGGGCGTGGAGTTCGATGACCGGCCACCGCGTGGACGCGATCGCCGACCTGCCGCCCGCCCGGGCGTACCTGCTCGACGTCACGCCCCGCCAGGTGCTCGCGATGGCCGGCTGACCGGCTGCCGGCGGGCTACCGGCGCCAGCTCGAGGGGTTCCGGTACGGTCCGGGCGTGTACAAGATCGACTGGGCGCTCGACGGCCCGATCCCGTGGCGCGACCCCGCCACGCTGCGCGCCGGGACGGTCCACATCGGGGGCACCTATCGCGAGGTCGCCGCGTCCGAGGACGCCGTCGGGCGCGGCCGGCATGCCGACAAGCCATACGTCCTTCTCGTGCAGCCGACGATCGCCGATCCGTCGCGAGCGCCGGAGGGCAAGCACGTCGCGTGGGCGTACTGCCATGTCCCCAACGGCTCCACGGTCGACATGGCCGCGGCCATCGAGTCCCAAGTCGAGCGGTTCGCCCCCGGGTTCCGGGACCTCGTGCTCGCCCGGGCGACGAAGGACTCGGTCGCGATGGAGGCCTGGGACGCGAACTACGTCGGCGGGGACATCAACGGCGGCATCGGCGACTCGCGGCAGCTCCTGTTCCGCCCGGTCGTCCGCTGGAACCCGTACACGACCCCGGACCCGGCGGTGTTCATCTGCTCCTCGTCAACGCCACCCGGCGGCGGCGTCCATGGCATGAGCGGCCGCCATGCTGCACGGGAGGTCGAGCGATCGCTGCGCAGCAGGTAGCGGCTCCGCGCGGCCGCGCCATCCCCCGCGTCAGCTCCCTGTTTGCGGTCGCCTTCACGCTGCTGGTGATCGCGTGGTCCATCCGGTTCTCGAACCCTGGTGGCATCCTCCTCGCGGCTGTCTACGCGCTGCCGGGCCTCGTCCTGGCCCTGCGACGGCCCGGCCAGCCGATCGCGTGGCTCCTGCTGCTGGTAGGCCTCGCGTTCGCGCTCGGCACGACCGTGACGACGGCGTCGCCGGAGGAGCTCCTGGCCGGCGAGGCGGACACGATCGGGCAGCTCACCGCCTGGGCGGGCACGGTCGGCTGGGTGCTGTTCTTCGCCGGCTTCCTGGGGATCCAGCTCACCTTCCCCGCAGGGACGTTCGCTGGGGGCCGCTGGCGGGCCGTCTCGTTCGCGCTGATCGCCGTGTACGTGGTTATCGGAGGGCTGTTGGCCTTCGGGCCGACGATCCCTGTCGACCTGCCCGGTCAGCCCGTCTCCATCCAGGTTCCCAACCCGTTCGGGCTGCCCTTCCTGGCCGAGCTGGACGACGAGACCCCCGGCGCGGCGCTCCTGTTCCCGATGCTGCTGGTGGGCCAGGTCGTGGCCCTGCTGGTGATGCTGGCTCGATTCCGACGCTCCACCGGTCTGGAGCGGCTCCAGTACCGCTGGCTGGGGTCGGCCACGGCCGTCGTGGTGCTCGGGACCGTGGCGTGGGCCGTCGTGGCGCAGGGCCTGCAGACGGACCTCGTCCTCCTGCCGGCCGTCATCCTCGGCCTGACCTGGCCCTGGCTCCCGATCGCCGTCGTCATCGCGGTCCTCCGGTACCGGCTGTACGAGATCGACCGGCTCGTGAGCCGCTCCATCGGCTGGGCGCTCGCGTCAGCGGCCATCGTCGGTGTGTTCGCGGCAAGCGTGCTCGCGCTCGGGGCCCTGCTCAGCGGCATCGCGCAGGGCCAGGCGGTCGCGACGGCCGCCGCGACGCTCCTCGCGTTCGCACTGTTCCAGCCACTCCGGACGCGGCTCCAGCGGATCGTGGACCGCCGGTTCGACCGGCCGCGGATCGAGGCGGAGCGCACGCTCCAGCGACACGCCGAGCGGCTTGCGCACGTGGTGGAGCTCGAGGTCATCGAGCGCGGTGTCCTCGAGACCGTCGCCGAGACCGTACGTCCCATCGCCGCGTCCCTCTGGATCCGCCCGTCACGGAGCGGCGAGTAGGGGCCGTCTGAACGGCGGTCCACCCATCAGGCGACCGACGGCCGTCGGCGATGCATCGGCCATTGACGCGGACCCGTCGCCCGCGCACGATCGCGACGCGATGACCGCGATCCAGCCTGCCGACGAGTCGACCCCGGACGCCGCGATACCCGCGGTCCCCAAGCGCGCCCGGCGGTCCACGCCGCCCAAGGGCTGGCAGTTCTCCCGGCCCGCGATCGTTGCCCGCGAGATCACCGCCCTGCTCATCGGGCCGTTCATCCGCTGGTTCCTTGAGGGGCCGCGTGTCGTCGGGCGGGAGCACCTGCTGGAGCTCGAGGGCCCGTCGCTCATCTGCCCCACCCATGCCAGCCACTTCGACTTCTCCGCGATCCGCCTGGCGCTAGGCTCGCGACACCGGCGCCGGATGACCGCCGCCGCCGCGGCCGACTACTTCGCGACCAAGAAGTCGCGCTGGTTCATGGCCGCCTGGTTGGGCGCGTTCGCGTTCAACCGGACCGGTCGCGGTGCAGACTCCATCGCCGCCGCGGAGGGCCTCCTCGCCGCCGGCTGGCACGTCGTCCTGTTCCCGGAGGGCACCCGGACGACGACCGGGGAGATCAACCCGTTCCAGCCCGGGATCGGGCTGCTCGCGCGCCACACCGGCCGGCAGGTCCTCCCCGTGCGCATCGTCGGCATCCGGCAGGTGCTCCCCAAGGGCGGGCGACGGCCGCACCGGCACCCGGTGGAAGTGAGGATCGGCGCTCCGATCCGGGCGCTCCCCGGCGAGGATGCCCGCGCGTTCACCGCTCGCCTCGAGGCGATCATCCGGGCGCTCTGAGAGGTCGAATGGTAGATATCTACCCGTGTGATGGGTAGAATTCTCACCATGAGCCTGAACATCAAGAACGAGGAGACGGTCCGGCTCGTCAGGAAGCTCGCCGATGAACTTGGCGTATCCATGACCGCCGCGATCACGGACGCCGTGCGAGCGCGCCTCGAAGCCGTGTGTGTGGATCGGACGGCGCAGGAGGAGGATGCGTACGTGGAGCGCGTCCTCGCAATCGCGGCCGAGATGCGCGAGCGGCTCGGCGATGCGGACCTCAACCTGGAGATCGAGGATCTCTATGACGAGATGGGTCTGCCGAAGTGATCGTCGACCCGTCCGTCCTGGTCGCGATCATCACCGGCGAGTCAGACGCGGCCGTGTTTGCCCGTGCGCTGAGCCGCGCGTCGACGATCCGCCTGTCGGCGGCCAGCTTCGTCGAACTCGCGGTCGTGATCGATGGTCGTCGGGACCCCGTGCTGAGCGGGGCACTCGACGCGTATCTCACCGCCGCGGAGATCGAGGTCGTGCCACTCACGGTGCAGCAGGCGCGGATCGCGCGCGAGGCGTACCAGCGCTTCGGGCGCGGGTCTGGGCACCCGGCGCGGCTCAACATGGGCGACTGCTTCTCGTACGCCCTGGCGCATGACCTCGGCGAGCCTCTGTTGTTCAAGGGACGCGACTTCGCGCTCACGGACATCGAGCTGCTCGTTGAACCGGTGAAGCGCAACCGACTGAGCGAGATCCTCGCCGCCTATGCGACAGACGCCGGCTGACCGCCCGGGCTCACCCGCCCGAGACGCAGAACTCGTTTCCCTCCGGGTCCGCCATCACCGTCCAGCGCACGTCCTCGCCCAGCGACCGCTCCGCGATCACCGTCGCGCCCAGGCCCTGGAGCCGCGCCACCTCGCCCGCCATGGACTCTCCTCGCAGGTCCAGGTGCACCCGGTTCTTCACGACCTTGGGCTCGGGCACCTTCTGGAACAGGAGCGCCGGGCGGCCGACCGCCTGTTCGACCGGCGCGACCGCCACGTACTGCTCGTTGACGTCGACCCGCCTGTAGTCGCCCATCGCCGCGAGCCAGAACGGCACGACCACCTCGTGGTCCGCGCAATCGATGACGATCTCGCCCAGCCGCAGCGTCATGGACGGCCTCTGCCCTCTTGGTGCCTGCTACCGCCAGGCGGTGCGGGCCGGGTCCGGGTACAGGCGCACGCGCCGGTACGGCTCCCGGCCGCGTGACCGCGAGACCAGGTTCGCGCGCTCGGCCATCTGGTGCTGCAAGCGCCGGATGTAGGCGTTCTGCGGCGCCAGCTCCACCGGCTCCTGCTGCTTGACCACGAGCCCGATTGCCTGCTCCGTCTCACGGAGCGCCGCCTCTCGCGGGTCCACCTCCAGGGCGAACACGGACGCCAGCGACGCCTGCATCTGCGCGATGGTGTTGGCCTTGAGGACGTAGATCGGGATGCCCCGGTCCTCGGCGTCCCGCAACGCCGGCGGCTTCTGGCGGTACTCCGAGCGGAGGGTCATCGCCACGTCGGCCTCGTCCGGCTCGCGGGCGATGATCACCGGCAGGCCCACGTCCCGGATCGCCTGCTCGAGACGCTTGCGGCTGATCCCGTGGGGGAACACGCGGAGCGTGGGCAGCGTGCCGCCCTCGACCGTGAGCGACGCGGCCCCGAAGGAAGCCTCGTCGTCGTCCGCGCCGTCGAAGGTCGAGCCCGTCTCGCCGGGCACCATGAGGGCGATCCGCTCCTCCTCGGCGGCCTCGATCGCGGCGGCGTTGACCGGGCGGGTGCCCTCGTCCTCGTGGAGCGCGTTCATGGCCCGGGCCGCCTCCGCCCGCCATGCCTCCTGGCGTGCCAGCTCGCGGGCATCCCGGGCGCGGACCTCGGCGGCAGCTGACGCGGCGGCCTCGGCCCGCTCCAGCGGTCCGCGGTCCGCGATGTCGCCCGCGACGAACGGCCCCCCGGGCCGAACGGCGAATCGCTCCCCGGGCATCATGCCTAGGGGCGCCGGTCGGTCGCCCTCCGGGCTGCGGGCACCACGGTCGGAACCACGCTCGGACCCGCCCCGGCCGGCGCGCCAGCCGCCCGTCTGCCCCGGCCGGTACCCCGGTCGCGCCGGCAGCCGGTCCTCGCCGGCGTACCCGCCCGTGCGGTACGTGGACGCGCCGCGCCACCCTGGCTCGCGCCCCCAGGCGCCCGCGCCCGCGCCAGTGAGGCCGCTGAACCGGTCGCCGGCCCCGGCCACGCCGCCCTCGCGCGCCGACGGCCTGGGCCGCGACTGGGAACGGTGCACGCCCTCCTCGTCCCGCCAGCGCAGCTCCGGCGTCACCACGTCGCCCAGCAGCATCGCGTCGACGGTCTGGGCCACGTCGCTGTGAACCAGCACCCGCTCGCGATCCTGGATCTCCACGATCACGTCGAAGGTGGGCGGCTGCTTCCGCTCCAGCACGCTCTTCTGCGAGCGCCGGCGACGCGCCTCCTCGTCGCCCAGGGTCACGCTCTGGATCCCGCCGATGAGGTCCGACAGCGTGGGGTTGAGCATCAGGTTGTCGAGGTTGTTGCCGTGCGCCGTCCCGATCAGCTGGACGCCGCGCTCGGCGATCGTCCGCGCCGCCTGCGCCTCGAGCTCCGTCCCGATCTCGTCGATGACGATGACCTCGGGCATGTGGTTCTCCACCGCCTCGATCATCACCTCGTGCTGGAGCGACGGCGTCCGGACCTGCATCCGCCTCGCCTTCCCGATCGCGGGGTGCGGGATGTCGCCGTCGCCGGCGATCTCGTTGGACGTGTCGACCACGACCACGCGCTTGCGCTGCTCGTCCGCGAGGACCCGGGCGGCCTCGCGCAGCATCGTCGTCTTGCCGATGCCGGGCCGGCCCATGATCAGGATCGACTTCCCGGTCTCCACGAAGTCCGAGATGATCTCGATCGTCCCGTAGACCGACCGGCCGATCCGGCAGGTCAGCCCCACGATCTTGCCGCTCCGGTTCCGGATCGCGCTGATGCGGTGGAGCGTGCGCTCGATGCCGGCGCGGTTGTCGTCCCCGAACATCCCGATGTGGTCGACGACGTACGCGATGTCCGCCTCCGTGACCTCGCGCTCCAGGAGCGTCACCTCGCTGGTGGGGTAGCGGGCCTCGGGCTGGCGGCCCAGGTCGAGGACGACCTCGATCAGCGACTCCCGTTCGGCCAGGGACCCGATCGCCTCCACGACCTCCGGCGGCAGCGCCGCGAGGAGGACGTCGAGATCGTCCGGTGTTGCCTGCTGCCGCTCGTGGGATCCCACCCTGGCTGACCTCCCTGTGCCCGTCAGCGGACGCCGGCCGGCACGAGGCGCGGTTCGGCGACGCGGACGAGGGTTTCCTTCATCAGGAGCGTGACGACGGCGATCGAGTCGAAGCCCTCCTCCTCGAGCCGGCGATCCACCGGCGACTCGTAGGTGCGGACGGGGGCCAGCACCCCCTGGCGGTGCGTCGACAAGGCCTCGGCGCGCGCACCGATCACGCCCAGGCCGAAGCGCAGGAGCGGGACGACGTCGGCCCCAGGGCGCGCGAGGAGCTTCAGGTAGTGGGGCTGGTCCTCCTTCGCGACCCCGACCTGGATGAAGGCGTCGAGCTGCGTGCCGTCCTTCCCCCCATCGGGCGCGGGCAGGACGAACGCCTCCACGTCGGCGAAGCGCAGGATCGGGGCAAGGGAGCTGCGCGGGACCCGCGAGTCGCGCCCCTGGCGTTCCCAGTCCGGCAGGCGGAGGGCCTCCAGGCGCTGGACCGGCGACGGAGTCACGTCCGCGTACAGGCGCGACAGCGCGAGGGCGTCCTGGGAGTGTGCCTCGCGGATGCCGTGCTCCGAGGCCTCGGCATCGCTCATGGGTGGGGACAGGGGCTCGCCGGGATCGCGGAACAGGAGACGCTCGTCCCCGTAGCGCACGAACCCGGCCTGCATGAACAGCTCCACGTTGCCGTCGGCATCGGCGCAGGCCACGTGGAAGCGGACCGCCCCCCGCTTCGACCCGTCCCGGAGCAGGTGCTGGACCAGGCGGTAGCGGACGTCACCCGCGTCCATGTCGCCGACCGCGTCGAGCTCCACCACGGTCCACTCGTCGCGCGAGCCGTCGCGCTCGGCGCGCAGCAGCCCGGCCACGTGACCATCCCGGTCGAAGACGTACATGACGTCGTGCGGGGTGAACGCTCCCAGCGGGAGACGGAACAGGGAGAAGACGCCGATCCGCGGGCCGGCCACGGGCAGCCCGAGCGACCGTGTCCCCTCGCCATCGGCCTGGGCGAGCCGCGACAGGTCGCCGAGGGCGGAGAGGTCCGTGATCCGGGCGGGCCGGACCCTGCTGGTGCTCACGGCCATCCGCCTACCGTCCCAGCTGCGTGCGGCGGGTGGGATGCGGACGTCGCCCGATGCCCTCGCCGGGGTCCGCGTGCTCGGCGGCCATCATCGCAACCAGGCGGTGGAACCGGGTCTCGCCTGCCAGCTCCGGGTGGAACGAGGTCGCGATCACGTTCCGCTCGCGGACGGCCACGATCCGTCCGTCGGGCAGCCTCGCCAGGACGTCCACGTCGGGTCCCGCACGCTCGATCACGGGTGCCCGGATGAACACCGCGTGCACGGGCGTGTCGCCCAGGAGCGGGACGGGCAGGTCCGTCTCGAACGAGTCCAGCTGCCGCCCGAACGCGTTGCGCTCCACGGTCACGTCCAGCAGGGGCAGGATGGGCTCCTCGTCGCCTGCGATCTCACGCGCCAGGACGATCATCCCCGCGCACGTCCCGAACAGGGGCGCGCCGCTCGCGGCGAGGTCCAGGATCGGACCACGCATCTCCCAGCGATCGATGAGCCGGCGCATGGCCGTGCTCTCGCCTCCGGGCAGGATCAGGCCGTCGATGTCCTCGAGATGGGCAGGCAGGCGCACCTCGACCGCCTCCACGCCGATGGCGCGCAGGGTCGAGCAATGCTCGGCAAAGGCCCCCTGCAGGGCAAGCACGCCGATCTTCATCGCACCGTCTCCGGACCGGCCGGCCCGACTCGGCCGCCTACCAGCCGCGGACCGCCAGCCGCTCGTTGTCCGGGATCGCCTCCATGGCGATGCCGCGCATCGGCGCGCCCAGCCCCTTGCTGACCTCGGCGAGGATCGTCGCGTCACCGAAGTGGGTCGTCGCCTGGACGATGGCGTTGGCCATGCGCGCCGGGTCCTCGGCCTTGAAGATGCCGGAGCCCACGAACACGCCCTCGGCGCCCAGCTGCATCACCAGTGCGGCGTCGGCCGGGGTGGAGATCCCGCCGGCCACGAAGTTGACGACGGGGAGCCGGCCCTCGGCCGCGACCCGCTTGACGAGGTCATAGGGGGCCTGGAGGTCCTTCGCCGCGACGAACAGCTCGTCCTCGCGCATGTGCTGCAGCCTGCGGATCTCCGCGAGCACGTCGCGCAGCTGGTGGACCGCCTCCACGACATTGCCGGTACCGGCCTCGCCCTTGGTGCGCATCATCGCCGCGCCCTCGTTGATCCGGCGCAGCGCCTCACCGAGGTTCCGGCAGCCGCACACGAACGGGACCTTGAAGGCGTGCTTGTCGATGTGGTTGCGCTCGTCGGCGGGGGTGAGGACCTCGGACTCATCGATGTAGTCCACGCCCAGGGCCTCGAGGATCTGCGCCTCGACGAAGTGGCCGATGCGGGCCTTGGCCATGACCGGGATGCTCACCGCGTCCATGATCCCCGTGATCATCTCGGGGTCGGACATGCGCGCAACGCCGCCGGAGGCGCGGATGTCGGACGGCACGCGCTCGAGCGCCATCACGGCGACGGCGCCGGCTTCCTCGGCGATGACGGCCTGCTCCGGCGTGACGACGTCCATGATGACGCCGCCCTTGAGCATCTGGGCGAGGCCTCTCTTGGTGGCCCAGGTGGAGGTTTCGGTCATGGTGGTTTGAGCTCTCCGAGAGGACGCGTGAGGGGTCGGCCGTCCGGTCTGCCGCGGGGTCCTCGCCCGTTCGAACCGGTTCGGTCCGGCGTCACGAGGCGATTATCGCACGGCGGGTCGGGAGCCCCCAACCTCCGGACGGCAGGAGGACGTGGTCTCCGAGCCGGACCCGCCGCGGCCAAGACCGCCCTTGTTCACTCCGAGTGAACAAGCCACGCCCGCTGCGGGCAATCGCGGCTCCCGAGGACCCTCCAGCCCCAGCGTCCTGGGCAAGGGTCCGGCCCCCTGCGTTCCGATCGAGCGTGGCGCGGGCCCGTGGCGCCGCCGGGCCCGGGGCCTGCCGACCCGCTGCCGCGCGACAGCCACCGATTGCCGCCCGAAAGCCCACCGACCTGTTCACTCACAGTGAAATCGGTCCGGCGGACCCGGCCGGGAGTCACGGACCGGGGAACGTTGGCTCCCGGCACGCCGTGCCGCGCCTGGCTCGCCGCGCAGCTACCGGGAGAGCGTCCTGACCACCCCGGACATCAGCTTGGTCGCGCGCCGCGCCGATGCCGGCGAGAGGTTGGAGAGGGCCTCCACGAGTCCCAGCACGTCCTGGTCCGGGAGCCCGTCGAGCAGCGTGATCAACCGCAGGATCGTGTCGTCGGGGACCTCGCCCAAGAGACGGACCGCACGCTCCAGCTCGGTGGGCTCCAGCCGCGAGACGAGACCCACGGCGCGGTCGAACAGCCGGACGAAGACCAGGAACGTCGACAGCCAGTCGCGCAGGCGGATGAGGTCCACGTCGTTGGGATGCTGGACGAGGGCGATCTGGGTGTCGCCCAGCGTCCGCTCGAGCACGACGATGATCGGGTCGCCCTCGCGGACCTTGCGCTCGGCCACCACGCGCCCGAACCAGCGCCAGTGGTCGCCGATGGCGATGTAGGCGGTTCCGGCCGGCCCGCGGCGGCCCACGCGGCGGGGCTCGGCGACCCGCTCCACGAGGCCCCACGCCTCCGCCTCGGCGAGCGCGAGGCTGGCCGCACGATGGCTCAGGCCGAGAGCCTCGCGGACCTCGCGCTCGGTGAGCGACTCGCCGCGCGCCATCAGGTAGGCATGGACGCGCGCGATCGCCGGTGCGACGCCCCACGCGGCGCCCATCTCGCCCCAGGCGTCGGCCAGGGTGATCCGGATCTCCTCGGCGATGGGCGAGGTGGTGCGCCTCACGGGCTGGATCGCGGGAGCGGCGTCGGTCACGCGGCCATCCTAGCGCGCGACGACGAAACCTGTCCCTGCCCGATAGCCGATTTCGAGAGGGACGCGACGCCTCCGGGTCCGCTCAACCTGCTGAACCGCCCGGAGTCATATCACGGGGTCAAGCGAGGAGGTCGAGGCCGATTCCGTCGGAATCACCACCCACCCCCTCGTGCCGACCGTCGACATGACTCAGGGGTGGGTCATCGGTGCCGACCAATGAGCCCAGAGGATGACGGGGCAATCCGGCGGCGTGTGCGTCAGCCGCCGACGCCGAACAGGATCCCCCCGACGGTCCGGAACGGGTCCTGCTGCGGATCGATGGCCGTCGTGCACGAGGCGACGACCACCGGCTCCGGCGGCGACGTTGAACGTGTAGGTCTCCTCCTGGCCGTCGAAGTTCCTCGGGCACTCGCCCTCGAACGGCTTGGCGAGGATCGCGTCCCAATCGGTGCGTTCCATCTGCCCGGCGAGGTCGGCCGAGGTCCGGGCATCCACGGTCTGGGGCATCCCGTCGCTGCGGAGCACACGGCCATCGCGGAAGATCTGGGCCTTGAAGCCGCACGGGCCCTGCGGACACTCCCCGCCGCTCGCCTCGTAGGTCACGAGGACCGGGTTGAGCACCTCGGGAACCGCACCTGGCGGAAGAAGGCCGCAAGCACCGACAACGATGGCAGCCACGACGAGCAGGGAGAGGCGGGTGGCGAGCGAACGGACGGGTCTGGGCATGGCGTCGGGACGCGCGCCCGGCCCGGAAGGTTCCCGTGGTGGGCGTATCGTTCCGATGATGTCCGTGCACGCCCTCGATCCCGCGTTTGCCATCGCCGCCAGCCAGGTCCGGGACGGCACCGTCCCGTTCGTGATCCTCGGCGTTGCCGGTGCCGATGGGGTCACCCGCCTGGACGCGTTCCCGCCCGTCGAGGGACCACGCATCGGGACCAACGCGGTCTGCCTCCTGGCGTCGATCACCAAGCCGATCGTCGCCGTCGCGGTGATGCGGCTCGTCCAGGATGGGCGCTTCCCGCTGACGGCGCCGCTCTCGCGCTGGCTGCCCGAGCTCGATGCGGCCGGCCTGGCGCCGTTCACGGCCTGGCACGTCCTGACCCACACGAGCGGCATCGGCGACGTCGACCTGGAACGGCTGCTCCGGGAGGGCGGTGACCGGCCCGAGCTGATCCGGAGGACGATCGCGGCCGGACAGGACTCGCCGCCCGGGAGCCAGTTCCGCTACGCGTCGTTCACCTTCGACCTCCTGGTCGAGGCGGTGGAGCGCGCCGTGGGCCGGCCGTTCGGCACCGTGTTGCGCGAGACGGTGCTTGACCCGCTCGGGATGTCCGACACGACCTTCGATCCAGCGCCGTCCGCTGCTCGACGCGCACCGGTCGTCGTCGGCGGCTGGGACGGGACGCATCGGGCGCTTGGAGCCGGCGCCGACACCGAGGGCATGGTGACGAGCTACGCCTCGCTGCGCCTCGCTGGCGGCGGGCTGTGGAGCACGGCCCACGACCTGCTGCGGTTCGGGCGGGCGATGCTCCGCGGCGGCGAGCTCGACGGGGTTCGCATCCTCGGCCGGCCCATCGTGGACCTCATGACCCGCGAGGTGACCGTGAACGGCCTGGGAGCGACGGCCGACCGGCTGACCGACGGCCACTACGGGATCGGCTGGGGCAAGCCCGGGGCCGCGTCGCCGGCGTCACCGCTCGCATTCGGACACGGCGGCGTGTCCGGGACGCGGCTCTGGATCGACCCGGCCTACGACCTCGTCTACGTCTACCTCACCGGGCTGTGGGGCGCACCCATCCAGACGATCGATGAGGTGGAACTCGCCCTCTACGGGTCGATCGAGTAGGTCGAGACCGGCTGGACGCTGCGGCGACGCGCCGCTAGACCTCGGGCTCGAGGACGAACAGGTCGCCCCAGTTCGCCCGCTCGGCCATCCCGCCCATCTTGGCCTTGAGCTCCGCGAGGGCGGCGTCGCGTTCCTCGGGACCCACGAGATGAGCCAGGTAGCGGCGCTCCTGGCCCTTGATGGCAAACGTGCACGACGGGTTCGCCTTGAGGTTCACCGTCCAGCCGCGGTTCACGGGGCTGCCCGATCCCAGCAGGATCGTCCCGTCGGCGCGCATGACGAACCCGATGGGGGCCTTGCGGGCAAGTCCCGTCTTCGCACCGGTGGTGCCCAGGATGCCGACGCGCCCCGAGCGAGCCATGAGCGAGCCGCCGATGGAGTTGAACGCGCGAGTGACGGCGTTGGGCACCTGGGGCTCCTTGCGAGAAGTGGACCGGCGACACGCCGGCGAGGGGTTGACACGACCCGGCGCGATGATACGCTAGCGCGAGAGCTGCACACATGAGCAGTAGTGCTGCTCATATGTGCACTTAGCGGAGATGCGGTGCTCGCAGTCCGGCGTCGAGGTACGAGCGATGTGCGCCTCATGGTGCGGATCGCGCAGCTCTACTACGGCATGCACCTGAGTCAGGCCGAGATCGGTGATCGGCTGGGCATGAGCCGCTTCCAGGTGGGCCGGCTCCTGGACCGCGCGGTCGCGGAGTCCATCGTCCGGATCGAGGTCGTCCATCCGTCCGCCCGACTCGTCGACCTGGAGGACGCGCTGGTCGCTCGTTTCAGGCTCACGGCTGCCGTCGTGGCCGACGTTCCCGCTGCAACGGCTGGCCAGGAGGCCGACGACCTCGCGCGCGACGCCGTGGCCGAGGTCGCGGTGGACCTGCTCGCGAGGCTTCGCCCCACCGGCGCCATCGCGGTGTCCTGGGGCCGCACCATGCTCGAGGTCGCGCGCCGCCTGCCGATGGGCTGGACCGACGCCGATGAGATCGTCCAGCTCAATGGGGCAGCCTCGCGCTCCACGCAGCCCACCCGCGCCAACGAGATCCTCGAACGGTTCGCGGCCACCTCCGGGGCATCGTTCCGTGGCCTGGCGGCACCGGCGATCGTGGGCTCCAACGACCTCCGGGATGCGCTGATGAAGGACCCCGCGATCCGGGAGACGATCGACGCCGCCCGGTCGGCCCCTGCCGCCGTGTTCGGGCTGGGGATCCCGGCGCCGGACAGCCCGCACCTCGCGTCGGGCTTCGTTGACGAGGACGAGCAGGCGCGCCTCCGGGCCAAGGGTGCCGTGGGTGACGTGATCGGCCGCTTCCTGGACGGCAGCGGGGACATCGCCTGGCCCAAGCTGGACCGGCGGACCGTGGGCCTGCCGCTCCGGGACCTGCGCACCAAGCCGTTCCGCATGGGCGTGGCGGCCGGAGTCGGCCGCGGACCGATCACGCTCGCCGCGATCCGCGCCGGTGTCGTCAACGTCCTCGCGTGCGACGACACGACGGCCGGATGGGTGCTGGCCCATGGCTGAGCGCCGCCTCCCGGACGAGATCGTGATCCGCCAGCTGGTCGAACGAGCGCTGGAGGCGGTCGAGGCCGCCGACGCGGTGGCAGCGCCGTCGGCCGCCCGCGAGGGAGCTCCTGCGGCGCCCAGCCCGGGACCCACGCCTTCCGGCCCCGGCGCTCCATCCGGCACCGTCGCCATCGGAGCGGACCACGGCGGCTTCGCCCTCAAGGCCGTGCTGGTCAAGCACCTGCGCGACCGGGGCATGGGCGTCACTGATTGCGGCACGAACAGCCCGGCGCCGTGGACTACCCGGACTTCGCCCACGTGGTCGCCCGCCTGGTCGCGTCCGGCGCGTGCGAGAACGGCATCGTCATCGACGGCGCCGGCATCGGGTCCGCGATGGCCGCCAACAAGGTCCCGGGCGTCCGTGCGGCGAACGCCCACGACACGTCCATGGCCCGCAACGCGCGCGAGCACAACTACGCCAACGTCCTGACCCTCGGCGCCCGGATGATCGGCGAGGGCCTGGCCCTCGAGATCGTCGACACCTTCCTCGCCACCGCGTGGGGCGCCGAACGGCACGGTGCACGTGTCGCGAAGATCACCGCCATCGAGCAGCAGTACCGCAACCCCAAGGCAGAGGAACCCCGATGACCGCCCCTCCCGACGACCGCGCCCAGCTGATCGAGGCGATCACCCGCCAGGTGATGGCCGGCCTCGCCGGGACCACCGCGGCGACCGCGTCCCGGGCTCGGGCCCCGACGGACTCAACTGCGCGACATGCGTCGGTGGCTGCGCGGCCCGCTGCGCCCCCAAGGTGGCGGAGGTCGTCGCCGGCGGGGCCTCGCGCGTCACCTACACGGGCGAGGCCGGCCACGTGCCGGCGGACCTCGCCGGGTACATCGATCACACGTTGCTGAAGCCGGACGCGACCGCCGCCGACGTCGACAGGCTGTGCGCCGAGGCCGTCCAGCACGGCTTCGCCAGCGTCTGCATCAACCCGGTGTGGGTCTCGCGCGCCGCCGCGAACCTGAAGGGAACCGGGATCCCCGTGGCATCGGTCATCGGCTTCCCGTTCGGAGCCACGATGCCGGAGATCAAGGCCCACGAGGCCCGCTCCGTGATCCGCGCCGGGGCGCGCGAGATCGACATGGTGATCAACATCGGCGCCCTCAAGTCCGGTCTCCACGAGCAGGTGCGGGCCGACATCGCCGCCGTGAGCGACGCCTGCCACGAATTGGGCGCGCTCAACAAGGTCATCATCGAGACCACGCTCCTCACCGACCGCGAGAAGGTGATCGCGTGCCAGCTCGCGCGCCAGGCGAAGGCGGACTTCGTGAAGACCAGCACCGGGTACGCCGGGGGCGGCGCCACCGTGTTCGACGTCGCGCTGATGCGCGAGACCGTCGGGCCGCGGATCGGCGTCAAGGCCAGCGGCGGGATCCGGACCAGGGACGACGTGGAAGAGATGATCGCCGCGGGCGCCACCCGGATCGGGGCGTCGGCCGGGGTGAAGATCGTGACCGGAGAGGGAGGTTCAACCAGTGGCCGGTATTGACCTGCGAGCGTACGTGTTCCTGGACAGCCTCCAGGCGCAGTACGCCGCGTTCCTGGGCACGGTGGCCCAGGGCTTCCTGCCGCTGCCGGGCGACGCCTCGCTGTACATCGAGGTCTCGCCGGGCATCGAGATCAACCGGCTGACGGACATCGCGCTCAAGAGCACGTCGGTCAAGCCGGGCATGCAGATCATCGAGCGGTTCTTCGGCCTGCTGGAGATCCACTCGCCGTCACAGGCGGAGGTCCGGGCGGCGGGTGCGGCGATCCTGGGCGAGCTGGGCCTCGAGGAGTCCGCGCGCATCAAGCCCAAGATCCTGTCCAGCCAGATCATCCGGCGGATCGACGATCACCAGGCCCAGCTGATCAACCGCACGCGCCATGGCCAGATGATCATCGGCGGCCAGACGCTCTACGTGCTGGAGATGGAGCCGGCGGCGTACGCGCCACTGGCCGCAAACGAGGCCGAGAAGGCCGCCAAGATCAACATCCTCGAGGTCCGCTCGTTCGGCTCCATGGGCCGCGTGTACCTGGGCGGCGAGGAGGCCGACATCGACGTCGCCTGGCGCGCGGCCGTGGCCGCGATCGAGGGCATCGAGGGCCGTGACGCGAAGGCGTAACGAGCAAGCAACCACCACCAACCAGCAACGACCCGGCGGCCGCCCGGCCGGCCGGAGCACGAACCGATACGGGAGAGGGTCCGATGGCAGACGCACTGGGCATGATCGAGGCTCGCGGGTTCGCCGCGGTGGTCGAGGCGGCCGACGCGATGGTCAAGGCCGCCAAGGTGGATCTCGTGGGCTACGAGAAGACGGGTGGCGGATACGTGACGGCCGTCGTGCGCGGCGACGTCGCCGCGGTGAAGGCCGCGGTCGAGGCGGGCGCGCGCAGCGCCGCCAAGGTGGGTGAGGTCGTGGCGACCCACGTCATCGCCCGGCCGCACGCCAACGTGGACACCGTGCTGCCCCTGGGCCGTGCGGACGAGGCGAAGGCCGAGCTCGGCGGCTGACGACCGAACGCGAACCAGGACCCTCGCGGGGGCGGTGAGGCACCGGGCAACCGGCCACCGCCGCCCCCGGAAGCGGGTCGGGAGGAACAGGCATGCTCCTGGGACGGATCGCGGGGACCGTCGTGGCCAGCCGCAAGGAGCCCCTGATGGAGGGGTGGCGGCTGCTCGTCGTCCAGCAGCTGGGCGTGGACAACAAGCCCACCGGCGGCTACGTCGTGGGCGTGGACACGGTGGGCGCCGGCGTTGGCGAGGTGGTGCTGTACGCCTCCGGCAGCTCCGCGCGCCAGACCGAGGTCACGAAGGATCGCCCGTGCGACGCCGTGATCATGGCCATCGTGGACACCTGGGAAGTCGGCGGCTCGGAGGTCTACCACAAGTAGCGAGATGGACGAGCACGAGATCTCCGACATCATCGAGCGGACGCGGAGGCGCGTCGGCGATCCGGGCACGCCGATGCTCGCCCGCCAGGCGGCCGTGCGTGCCGAGCTGGAGACCCCGGCCGTTGCGCAGCCGGGCGACGGCGTGTTCGCAACGCTCGACCAGGCGGTCGCGGCGGCCAAGGCCGCGTCGCGCACCACCCTCGACCTCGACCGCCGCAAGGTGGTCATCGAGGCGGTCCGGCGGGCGACGCTGGAGCAGGCCGAGATGCTGGCGCGCCTCGCCGTCGAGGAGACCGGGCTCGGGCGCGTCGACGACAAGACCACCAAGAACCGCCTCTGCTCGACCAAGACGCCGGGGCCGGAGGACCTCGAGGTCCAGGCCGTGTCCGGCGCGAGCGGCATGACCATCACGGAGTTCGCGCCCTTTGGCGTGGTGGGCTCCATCTCGCCGGTCACCAACCCGGCAGCGACGGTCATCAACAACGCGATCTCGATCATCTCGGCCGGCAACGCCGTGGTCTTCAACGCGCATCCGTCCGCGCGCAGGGTCTCGAACGCCACCGTCCGGCTCATCCATCGCGCGATCACCGGCGCCGGGGGCCCACCCGGTCTCATCACGTCCGTCGCCGAGCCCACCATCGAGAGCGCCCGCGGGTTGATGGCCCACCCCGACGTCCGCGTCCTGCTGGTCACCGGCGGCCCGGGCGTGGTGCGCGAAGCCCTCAAGTCCGACAAGCGCGCCATCACCGCCGGCCCGGGCAACCCGCCGGTGGTGGTGGATGAGACGGCCGACGTCGAGAAGGCGGGCGCCGACATCGTGCGCGGCGCCTCGTTCGACAACAACATCGTGTGCACCGACGAGAAGACCGTCATCGCGATCTCGTCGATCGCGGACCGCCTCGTCCGCTCGATGGCGGCGAACGGCGCCTACGTCCTTGCCGAGCACGAGCTCCGCCGCCTGGAACGCGTGATCTTCACGGACGACGCGTTCGTGCCCGGGAAGCCCGGGCACATCAACACCGCCTGGGTGGGCCGGGACGCGACGCGGATCCTCGCGGAGATCGGCGTCCGGCCCTCGGTGGAGCCGCGGGTCCTGGTCGCCGAGGTGCCGGTCGAGCACCCGCTGGTCTGGACCGAGCAGATGATGCCGGTGCTGCCGGTCGTCCGGGTCGCGGACGTCGATGCGGCGATCGACCTCGCGGTCCGCTCCGAGCACGGGTTCCGCCACACCGCGTCGATCCACTCGACCAACGTCGCGACGATCACCCGGATGGCTCGTGCGATGAACTGCTCGATCTTCGTGGCCAACGGTCCGAACTTCACCGGCCTCGGCGAGGGCGGCGAGGGCTTCGCGACCGTGTCGATCGCCAGCCCGTCCGGCGACGGCATGACGCGTCCCCGGACGTTCTCCCGCGAGCGACGGGTGACCGTCGTCGGCGCGCTGCGGATCGTCTGACGATGCCCGTGCCTGCCCCGGACCCGCTCCAGCCCGCGCTCGCGCTGGTCGAGCTCGCCTCGGTCGCCGTCGGCATCGAGACCGGCGACGCGATGGTCAAGCGCGCGCCGGTGGAGGTCGTCCGCGCCGGGACCATCCACCCCGGCCGGTACCTGGTGCTCGTCACGGGTGCCGTGGGTGACGTGGAGGAGGCCCTTCGGGCGGGCCTCGAGGTCGGCGAGTCCTGCCTCGTGGACTCCGTCTTCCTGCCCAACGTGCACGACCAGGTCGTGGCGGCGCTGCGCGGCTCGCGGCGGACCGGGATTGGCGAGGCGCTGGGGGTCGTCGAGACCGCGACCGTGGCCGCGACCATCGAGGCCGCCGATGCCGGCGTCAAGGGCGCCGCGGTGGAGCTGCTGGAGCTGCGCCTCGGCGATGGCCTGGGCGGCAAGGGCTACCTCCTGTTCGACGGGTCGGTGGCCGACGTGGAGGCGGCGGTGGCGATCGCCGTGGAGCGGATCGGGGACGGGTCGGCGGGCTCCGTGCCGGGCGGCCGCTCCCCCATCGCCCGCGTGATCCCGCAGCTCCACCGCGAGATGCGCGCGGAGCTCGAGGCGGCGCCGCGGTTCGCGACCCGGCTGGGCACCGGCGGCGGGGAGGCGTAGCGCCGTGCAGCTCGCGCGCGTGATCGGGACCGTGGTCGCCACGATGAAGGCGCCCAACATGGAGGGCATGCGGCTCCTCATCGTCCAGCCGCTGACCAGGCGGCTCGAGCCCGTCGGGCAGCCGGTCGTCGCGGCCGATGCCCTGGAGACGGCCGGCCCCGGGGAGCTCGTCTTCATCGTGGGCGCCCGCGAGGCCGCCGAGGCCATGCCCAACCGGTTCGTGCCCGTGGACCACGCGATCGTCGGGATCGCGGACGCCGTCGAGGAGCTGGCGGGCAACGGGAAGGCCGCGCGCTCCGGCGGGTCCGGCAAGTCCGGCAAGTCCGGCAAGTCCGGCGAGAAGCCTCGCAAGCCCCGGAAGGCCGGCCGATGAAGCTCGCGCGCGTCGTGGGTACCGTGGTGTCGACGGTCAAGTCGCCGGTCTTCGACGGGCGGGCGCTGCTGCTCGTGGACCTGCTGGAGCCCGATGGACGCGAGGCGGGCGGATACCTGATCGCGGTCGACACGGTGGGCGCCGGAGCCGGCGAGACCGTCCTGGTCCTGGACGAGGGCACCTCGGCCCGGCAGATCGTGGGGGCGCCCTACGGGCCGCTGCGGACCGTGATCGTGGGGATCGTGGACGCGGTGGAGGGGCCGGCGGCCACGCCGACACTCGAGGCGACCGAGCCGCCTCCCACGAGTCGGCGGAAGGCGATGCCCCGCTCGTCCCGTGGAGCTTCGACCCGCCGTCTGAAGGGGCGTTGAGCGGCTCTACGGATCGGCCAGGGGACGTTCGCTCCGCGCCAGGCGCTCCGTGGTTCGATGGGGAGGTTCTCACCGGATGTACGGCGGTGGTGAGCGACGCCTCCGTTCGGCGAGCAGACCGTAGAGCCGATCCGGGCCCGCTCGTCCCGATCCGGAGGTGGCGTGGCCACGATCCACTCCCGGAGGACGACCTGGGCCCCGGCGCGCTACCCTTCCGGACACCACACGGAGGAACCATGGCCGACACCACCACGGCCGGCGACGTCGTCCCGGCCCAGACCCGCGAGGAGCTCCTGGCCCAGCACGCCGAAGCCCGGCGGCGCAGGACCTCGGCGCCGCTCGGTGGCCACGAGTGGGAGGCCGCGAGCGCCGAGGTCGGCCGAATCGAGATCGAGATCGCCCGCCTGGAGCGGGCGATGGACCCGCCGCGGGTCTAGGCGCGGCAGAGAGGAACCCGGAGACCGAGACCCACCCCTTCCCCTTCTCGGCGCTGACCCCCGTGGCCCCGGCTGGCTCGAACGGCGGTCCTGTTGTCGTGCGGCCGATGGACGGGGTGGTCCTGGTGCTCAACCAGAACTACGAGCCGCTCAACGTCTGCAACATCCCGCGTGCGTTCCGACTCGTCTTCGGATCCAAGGCAGAGGTCATCGAGTACGACCACGCCACGATCCGCACCGTCCGGGCGGCCTACCGGGCGCCATCGGTGATCCGCCTCCAGCACCAGGTGCGCCGCCCGCGGCCACGCGTGAAGCTCACGCGTCGCGAGATCTTCGCGCGCGACCGCCACACCTGCCAGTACTGCGGCAGGGTTGCCCACGACCTGACCCTGGACCACATCCTTCCGCGCCATCGGGGCGGCAGCCACTCCTGGGAGAACCTCGTGGCCGCCTGCAAGCCCTGCAACCATCGCAAGGGTGGACGCACACCCGAGGAGGCCCGCCTCCGGCTCATCCGTCCCCCGTTCGAGCCGCGCAGCGACCTCTACTCGCTGTTCACGCCCTACCTCGCGGACGACCGGAACGAGGCCTGGCGCGACTACCTGTTCCTCGGCCGGAACTAGGAAGGCGCCGTGACCGCGCCCGAGACCGCCGCGGAGCGGCTGGCGAGGATCGTCCCCGACGCGGTCGTCGAGGTCCTGGGCCACCTGCATGCCTCGGGTCACGCGGGCTACGTCGTGGGCGGCTCGCTGCGCGACGCCCTGCTGGGTCGCGACCCCTCCGACTGGGACCTTGCGACCGACGCGCTCCCCGACCAGCTCGTCAAGCTGTTCCACGGGGCCGTCTACGAGAACCGGTTCGGGACCGTTGCGATCCGCCGTGACGACGACGTGTTCGAGGCAACCACCTTCCGCACGGAGCACGACTACGCCGATTTCCGCCGGCCGCACCGCGTGGAGTTCGGGAAGGACGTGATCGCAGACCTCGCGCGCCGGGACTTCACGGTCAATGCGATCGCGTGGGGACGGGAGGCGGCAGGCGACGGTCCGAACGACCTGGTGGACCCGTTCGACGGCATCGGCGACCTGGGTCGACGCCTCCTGCGCGCGGTTGGCGACCCGGAGGCCCGCTTCCGCGAGGACGCGCTGCGCATGGTGCGGGCGGTGCGCCTGGCAGCCGCCCTGGAGTTCGAGATCGAGCCGGAGACGCTGGCGGCCATCCGGGCCAACGCCGGCCTCGTCGCCCATCTCTCCGGCGAACGGATCGGGGCCGAGCTCGAGAAGCTGCTTGCGGCGCCGAGGCCATCCATCGGCCTCCGCCTGGCGCAGGAGACGGGGTTGCTCGCCGTGATCGCACCGGACCTCGCGGCCCAGGTCGGGATCGCCCAGAACAAGGTGCCCGGTGACGACCTCTGGGTCCACACGCTGCGCACCGTGGACGCCGCCCCGGCCAGCCGCCCGGTCGTCCGGCTGGCCGCCCTCGTCCACGACATCGCCAAGCCCGCCACGCTCACGGATGGGCACTTCCCCCATCACGACGTGGTCGGGGCCCGACTTGCGGAGGCCTGGCTCCGCCGGCTGCGGTTCCCGCACGCCGCCGCCGACGACGTGGCGCATCTCGTCCGGCACCACATGTTCTGGGCGGACCCGGCGCTCTCGGACGCGGCCGTGCGCCGCTTCCTCAAGCGCGTCGGAGCCCGGCACCTCGACAACCTGTTCGCCCTGCGGAGGGCGGACGACATCGGGTCCGGGATGTCGCCCGACGACGACGCGCAGATCGCCTTCCGGAACAGGCTCGACGCGGAGCTGGCCGCCGAGGCGGCGCTGGACCGCTATGCCCTGGTCATCGACGGTGACGACCTCATGCGCGAGCTCCGCCTCGAGCCGGGGCCGCGTCTCGGCCGGATGCTCGACGCGCTGGTCGACCGGGTCGTGGAGGACCCGGCGCTCAACGAGCGCGCCACGCTCCTGCTGCTCGCGCAGGGCATGCTTGCCGACGTGGACGAGGCACCCGAAGCCCGATGATCGAGATCCTGCTCCAGGCGGAGCGAGCGCTGACCGTGGGGCTCGTGGACCAGGCTGAGCGCCTCTACCGGCAGGCCGCCGACGCCGATCCGCACAACTCGATCGCGGTGGTCGGGCTGGCCCGCGTCGCCCTCGAGCGGGGCGACGAGCCGGAGGCCTGGCGGCAGACGCAGCGCGCGCTGGCGATCGACCCCGAGAACGTGGCGGCCCAGCGGCTGGCGGACCGGCTCGAGGAGGTCTGGGCGTATCGCGGGGAGTCGCTGCCGGACGCCGCGGCAGCCGAGGTGGCCGATGGTGTGGTCGCGGCCGACATGGCCGAGGCGGTCGAGGGCCGTCGATGCCGTCGAGGCCGTCGAGATGGGCGCGGCGAGCGGGGTCGACCCAGCCCTCCCCTCCGACGTGTCGGCGACCCCCGAACCAGCCCCGCCACCGCCCAAGCCGAGCGCGCTCGACCGCCTGCTCAGGAGGAACCGCCCATGAAGGTCCTGGTCACCGGCGGTGCCGGCTACGTCGGCGGCGTGTCCGTGGACGCGATCCTCGCGGCGGGCCATGACGTGGTGGTGCTCGACGACCTCACCACGGGCCACGTGGCCATCGTTCCCCCGCGGGCTCACCTCGTCCGCGGCACCTACGGCAACGAGGAGGCGGTCCAGGACATCCTCGAGGACGAGGGCATCGACGCGATCCTCCACTGCGCAGCCCGCTCGCTCGTCGGCGAGAGCGTCCGGGATCCCGCGAAGTACTACCGCGACAACGTGGCGGGGGGGATCGCGCTGCTGGAGGCGGCGCGTGGCGCCGGTGTGAGGCGCGTGGTCTTCAGCTCCACGGCCGCTGTCTACGGCGTCCCGGCCTCCACGCCCATCCTCGAGGACGCGCCGCTGGCCCCGATCAACACCTACGGCGAGACCAAGCGCACCTTCGAGGGCGCCTTGCGCTGGTACGGCGCTGCCTACGGGTTGCGGAGCGTGATCCTGCGCTACTTCAACGTCGCGGGCGCCACGGAGCGCCTGGGCGAGGTCCACCGTCCCGAGACCCACCTGATCCCCAACGCCCTGCTGGCGGCCGAGGGCGGCACGCCCCTCACGCTCTTCGGCGAGGACTACCCGACGCCGGACGGCACCCCGATCCGCGACTACATCCACGTCGCGGACCTCGCGGCCGCGCACCTGGCGGCGCTGGAGGCAACGGACCCGGCTGATCCTCGTACAGGTCCGCAGGCGGGCGCCACCGAGCCGCTGATCTGCAACCTCGGGACCTCGGCGGGGTTCTCGGTGCGCGAGGTGCTCGCCGCGGCGGCCGACGTGGTCGGCAGCCCCATCCCGCACACGGTGGGACCCCGGCGCGCCGGCGATCCACCGGTCCTGGTCGCCTCCAACGAGCGGGCCCGCGAGGTCCTCGGCTGGACGCCGCGCCGCTCGACCCTGCCCGAGATGATCGGCTCGGCCTGGGCGTGGCGGCGCGCGCACCCGGACGGCTACGGGGACTAGGAGTCCCGCCGCGGAGCCTTGGCCCGACGACGATGCTTACGGCACCACGAGGTGGACAGGGTTGCCCACGATCTGGGTCTTCCAGGTCGTCAGGTCAGAGGCGCTGTCGCCGACGCTCCCCTGAGTTCCCATCTTGTAGCGGATCTTCCACCACCCCGGTCCCGGCTCACCCGACGGCGTCGCTGCGGTGTACGTCTTTGGGATTGGGATGCTGATGATGAGCCAGCATCCGTTGAACCTCGGCGTGTTGTTGCCGGCGTTCGTCGTCACCGATGTGACGGTTCCGGACGTCCCGGGGCAACTCGAAGAGCCGGAGCCCTGGGCGAACGTTGTGGCGGACCACGTGAATGGCGCATCGACGTAGCCAGAGGCGGTCGGCATCCGGAACGACAGAACCGCGGACAGCTCGTTCGTGTCCCCTGCATCCCATAGCGAGACCTTGATGGTCTTCCCGGCGTATGCGTTGCCGATCTGCGACAGATAGAGGTCTGCGGTTGCCCCGCGGTCCAGGGGGGCGAATGCCTCCATGACGCCGAGCCCGTAGACGCGCGGGCACTTCGGGTCGACCGGCGTGACGGGACACGCGTGCCCCTTCACGCTCGCGAACAGTGAGAAGTTGTTCAGTGCGTTGACCGACGCCTGGTCAGAGGTCGCGGCCGGGTCCGTGGACCTGACCCGGACCCGATAGACCCGTGGCGTGACGCCGGTGGGGCCCGCGATTGAGGTGGCCAGTCTCCACCAGCGGTTATGCCAGTAGGCGCCCTTCGTCTTGTCGCTGGTGGTGCCGCGCTGGCAGTCCGTCCACCCTGTTGGTTTCGGGTCGCCCGCGAGCCTCAGGCTCTGGTCGAGACCCTTGCTGCGCCGGAACAGGCCGTAGAGCGGGTTGCTCGCGCCGCTGGGACCCGTGTTGCCGGCGATCCAAGTGTCATCGTTGAGGTCGTACGGGGTGTTGTTCGTGTCGTACAAGTCGTAGAACGTGCTCATGGCGTCGGCGGTGCTGCCGTACCAGTGATCGCCCATGCCCTTGGTGAAGTCGCTGGCCGTCGCACAGAACACCGGGTCGAAGACGTAGACCGACCCGTTCGTCGAGCCCGGCTGCATCTCGACGGCATAGTCG
>CAVOWV010000028.1:0-218190 GCA_963700245.1 uncultured Chloroflexia bacterium | reverse complement strand
GGCGTCGAGGGTCATGCGGGGAGTATCGGGCCTGTGGGTCGCGGGCCCCATGCCCAGCCCAAGCTCTCGAGCCATCCTTCGCGCACCAGGGCGTGTACCGGTGCTACGGATCGGTGGGCGGACGTCCTCGGCGCTCCACGCCCTGGTTCATCCGGCGCAGCGCCATCAAACGAACGAAGCAGGGCCTCTGCCGGTGCGTCTGATCGATGACCAGATCGTAGCGCCGCTCCATGCCGGATCAGGCCTTGGGACATCGCCGCCCATCAGCTTGCCAGCAACCCAGCAAGATGTATTCTCCATCTCATGAAGGTGACCTTCGATCTCGATCCCGACCTCTATCGGACCCTCAAGGTCGAGGCTGCGCGCACCGATCGAAGCGTGCGCGACGTCGTGGCGGAGGCGATCGCCGGCTGGCTGGAGCACCAGGAGGAGGCCGAGGATCGAGCTTCCGCGGCCGATGCGCTGGGCGAGTACGAGCGTGACGGCGGCACCGCGGCTGCGGCCTTCTTCGAGCACCTGGCGGCCGAGGCGCGGGCGGAGTACGGGTCGGGAGGCGGGTCCGAGCGTGGGTCCGGGAGCTGATGCCCGGCGCGCCCTACCGCGTGGACATCGCTCCGGCGGCGGTCCGCCAGCTCCGACGACTCCCCCCGGGTGATGCGGCCCGGCTGCGGGGTCCCATCCTTGCCCTTGGCCTCGAGCCAAGGCCACCCGGCGCCACGCGCCTCGTCGACAGCGACTGGTGGCGCCTCCGTGTGGGTGACCTGCGCCTCGTCTACGCGATCGACGACAGCCGCCGCCTGGTGATCATCCTCCGCGCGGCCCGCCGCAACGAGAGCACCTACCGGCGCGGCTAGACGCGCAGCACCGGCACCCGACCGGCAGAGCCCGACACCTCGAGCAGGGCGTGGATGTCGTCCGGGTCGCCCGTGAGGATCGCGGATCCCGGGACGGCGAGGGCCTCGAGGACGACCACGGCGTCGGTGTCGCTGCTCGGCCCCGGCACGGCCCTTGAGACCGGCCACCTGGCGGGCGGTGGCGGGCAGCAGCGGCAGTTCGGCATCCAGCGCCGCGAGCACCTGGTTGAGCCGTACCGGCGAGCGTGCATGCTCGAGGGCCTCCATCACCACGAGGACGGGGACCACGATCGCGTATCCACGGCGGCTCGCCGCGCCGAGCTGAGCTCGTGCCCGTGGATCGCCTCGCTCGAGGGCGATCAACGCCCCCGTGTCCAGGACGAGCCGTGGGGTCAACGGGGTCGGGTGGCGGTGTCCCACTCGAGCTCCACGGCCGCCGCCACCTCGGACGGGACCGGCCCCAGCTCCTCGTCCAGCCCGGCGAGGAGCTCCGCGATGCGCAGCGCCTGCAGCCGCTGGGCCACCGCGTCGTTCACGAAGCGGGAGAACCCGCGCTCCCCCGCCCGTTCGACGGCCTCGCGCGCGACCGTCTCGTCGAACGCAACCGACTTCTTGGTGACGGCCATGGACCTGCGCTCCGCTGTATTCCTACCGATGGTGGGAATAGTGGGCGAGGTCGTCGACGAGGTCAAGGGAGGCGCTCCTCGGGCAGCGGTCCGACAACCGTATCGGGCTCCACTTCCCTCGGGCTTACTTCCTGACGCTCACCATGGCCATCGGGTCGTCGGTCTCCACGTCGGGGCCGACGGCGACGGCGACGTCCTGGGTGGACGCGAAGTGCCACTCGGCGGCGTCAAGGACTGCTTGTCGGGAGCGGGCACCCAACGGGACGGTGAGCCAGTTGACGCCGTCCGAGCTGACGACACCTTGCCCCTCGCCCGTGCCGGTGCGAAGAAGCGCCTCGCCGATGGTGGTCACGGGACCCCCCCGACGACGCCAAGCTGCGCGGTCCGTTCCCAAGTGCGGCCGTCGACCGATGTCAGCACCACGTTGCCGCCAACGGCGACGTACCGATCGTCGGACGCGGCCACCCCGCTGAGGCCGGCCGATCACGGCCTGGTCGTCGGCGGCACTGCATCGCGGCCGCCCGCTCCCAGGAGATGCCGTCCGTCGACGTCCACGCCATGGTGCAGGCACGTCCAGGCGCCGGGGTCCGCGGTGCACACGGACCCCACGGCGACCAGCCCGCCCGGCCCAGCGACCACGTCGCTCATCCCGCCGGTGGACGGGTCCTCCATGGTGTCGATGAACCCGCCCACGTCCAGGGCCGCCGCGTGCGGCACGCGGGTGAAGTTGTACCCGTCGGTGGACGTCCAGACCGCGGCGCGGGCTGCGGCCTTGTCCATGCCTTCGAGCGTGCCGTCCCACTGGCTCCGGTCCTCGCCCACCATGACGAACTGCCTGCCGTCCCAGGCGACCGCGTTCACCCGCGTGGAACCGACGTCGCCGATCTTGGCGCGCTCCCAGGATGCGCCGTTGTCGGACGAGAACCAGATCGTCGCGGCCATGTCGGGCCTGGCCGCGTAGCCGATCGCCACGATCCCGGGGTCGCCGGCGGCGACGTCGAACATGCCGACTTCCGGACCAGTCGTCGCGAGACCGCTCACCGCGGACTCAGCGCCCGTGTCGACTAGGTCACCGGCCGGGGTTCGTTGCCAGGCCATGCCATCGGTGGAGGTCCAGACGATGCCCTCACACGGGCCGCCCTCGCAGCCGCGTCCCACGGCCACGAACCCGGGGCCGCCGGCGGTCACGGCCTCGATGCGGTCGACGGCAGGGCCCGCGACCACCGGGATCTGCGCAGCGACCCAGCTGTCGCCCAGCTGCGCGCCGCTCCCCGCGGCGGGCGTGACGACGGGCGTGGCTGTGGGCCGCACTGGGGGCGTCGAGACCCAGGCAGCCGGGCTCTGTGAGCCACGATCATCGAGGAGATGACCGACGGATACGAGGGTGCCGTCCGGAAGGGCGGCCACTGATGTCATCGTCCCGTCCACGGCATCCGCCGGAACCGCCCGCCAGGTCACGCCGCCGTCAAGCGATCGCCAGCCCATGGGGTTGCGGCAGCCTGCCAGGCACTCGGGGTCTCCAGCTGCGTCGTCACCGACGACGACAAGCGTGCCCCCGACCTCGATGAGGTCGTCTCCCTCGATCGACGAGACGCCCTGTGACAGCCGCTCCCAGCTCGAGCCATCGGTCGAGCGATAGACGCCGGGCGCCGGGCGGTCTGCGGCGTCGGGCGGCGCCATGTCGCCCGATGTCGGGAACGGGTGGAGGAGCGTCAGGAACCGGTCGCGCAGCGGGTAGAGCGTCCCAGGGTAACGGGGCAGCGAGGATGCCGACCACGTGCGGCCATCCGTGGAGGTAAGCCATCGCGAGACCTTCCAGGTGTGCTCCGCATCGCCCGCGGGAAGGCCCATCGCCCAGAGTCGATCGGCTGAGGCGACCACGTCGCTGGCCCGGAACCCATCGGGGATCGAGAGCGCCTCGCGCTGCCAGGCCACGCCGTCCCCGGAGGTCCACAACAACTGCCGACCGGCGCCCTCGTCGGAGCCCGCCTCCTCCTGGCCGTAAGCCAGGAGCTCACCACGCCAGGCGACAAACTCGTCGATGATCGCGTGGTCGAACGCAGCGTCGTGCGGTACCAGGTCCCAAGTGCGGCCATCCACCGATGTCCACACCAGGCCCCGACGACCCTCGCCCACCATGTCGTACCAGCCCACGGCCACGTACCCGGGTCCGCCGGCCGTGATCCCGCTGATCGTGCCCGGGTTCTCTGGATCGGCCTCAGTGGGCATCTCCACCGTCGCCGGGTCCCACGCCCGACCGTCGGTCGTGGTCCAGATCGTCGGGGGCAAGATCGTCGGCGCCAAGCTATACGCCCAGCCCCAGGCAATCGCACCAGGCCCTCCGGAGATCACGTCGCCCATGATGGCCCCGCCGGTCTCCGGAACCTTGGCGGGAAGGTCCGCACGGGTCCAGGTCACGCCGACGCCGTTGTCCAGCCCGGGGCGCACATCCGGCGATGCGGCCTGGCTCGGCACCGGGAGCACGATGCCCAGGTCGTCCTGGTCCATGCGCCGCAGCAGCTCGGAGCCGGCCGCGAGCGAGCCCAGGAGCAGGAGCCCCAGCAGCGCCGCGACGACCAGCAGCCGGACCGGGTTGCGGACGGCGTGCGGGTGCAGGGCGGCGGCGAGGATCTCGGCCCCGCGGCGCTCCGGGAGCACGACCGGCGGCAGGTTCGAGAGCGCCATGGCATCGCCCCGCAGCGCGTGCGCCGTCCGGCCGCAGGCCGCGCAGCCCGCGAGGTGCTGCTCGAGGCGGCCGCGCTCGGCGGACGCCAGCGGGAAGTCCATCGCGATGGCGGCGAGCTCGAGGAACGTGTCGTGCGGCCTCATCGGGCGGCCTCCGGGGACTCGAGGCGTCCGCGAACCCGCAGGCGGGTCCGGCAGAGCAGGGTGCGGGTGGCGGCCTCGCTGCGGCCGATCGCGGCGGCGATCTCGGCGCCGCTGAAGCCCTCGCTCGCGAGGAGGAGCGCGGCCCGGGCTCCCGGGTCGAGGTCGGCGAGCACGCCCAGGAGGGCCGCCCGGCCCTCGCGACCGAGGTAGCCGGCCTCGGGCGCGTTCTCGCTGGGCAGCGTGGCCGGCGGCTTGCCCAGCCTGGCGATCCCCCGGAAGGCCGTCGAGACGCGCCGGCCGCGGCTGGTCGCGAGGTTGGCGGCGACGCGGTACAGCCAGGCCCGCACGTTGTCGGGGGCCCGGTCCGCCCGGACCTCGGTGGTCAGGCGCAGGAACGCCTCCTGGAGGAGGTCCTCGGCCACCCCGGGGTCGCGGGTCGTGCGGACCAGGAACGCGAACAGCTCCCCGTGGTGGGCGGTCCACGCGGCGACGACCACCGCGTCCGCCGTCGCGACGCGATGCGCGCTCGCGGTGTCGACCGCCTCGATCGGAGAGGTCACCGGTTCCACGGCGATGAGACGCTACGCCGCTCGTGGCGTTACAGGGCAGAGGCGTCGGACCCGAAACCGGGGTGGCGGGAGGGCGGAAAGGTCAGGCCGGGACCGCCCCCGCACCGGCCAGCCGCTCGAAGACCGGATCCCGCGAGACCACGGTCGCGTCCAACCGGGCGGCCTGGGCAACGAGCATGCGGTCGAACGGGTCCCGGTGATGCGGGTCAAGACTGCCGGCTCGTTCGCCGTCGGCAGCCGTCACCGGCGCCATGGTCAACGACGGAAGCCAGCCGCGTCACGCCATGCCTGTGGCGGTCCTCAGCAAGGAGCGGTTCGCCGTCACGGAGCCGGCTGGGGGTTGCTCACCCAGGCAGCTGCGTCGCCCGCCTCCGTCACCCCGAACAACACCGCGGTGAGGTCGTCCGCCGCGAATCTCCATTGGGCGCCTTGGGCGCCGACGTCCGTCAGGGGGCCGTCCTCCGGCTCGATCGGTTCCCAGTTGCCTTCCGTGGTGGCCCACACGGTCTCGGAGCCGCTCGAGGCCGTGGCGAAGAACCGCTCTCCGATCCTGGTGACCGTCTCGAGGTCGCTCGCGGGAGCCTGCTGCGCCTTCCAGGTCTGCCCGTCGGAAGACTGCATCACGGCCGCCTCTCCGACGCCCACCGCCATGTACCCCGAGTCCGAGGACGCGATGGACCGGAGGCGCCCCGACAGGGCCTCCATGTCGGCGACGCGCGCCCAGGTATCCGATCCGCCGGTCGTCCACGCGGCCGGCCGGCAGCCACCCTGCGAGGTGCAGTCGGAGCCCACGACGACCAGTCCGCCCGGGCCGGGAACCAGGTCGCTCATGCCACCGGTCGAGGGATCCTCCATCGTGTCGCTGAAGTCGCCGACGTCGAAGATCGGCGAGTGCGGAATGCGGGTCCACGTCCGCCCATCGCTGGATGTCCAGACCGCGGCGCGGGCCGTGGCGGTGGCCATGTCCTTCAGCGTCCCATCCCAGTCGCTCCGGTCCTCGCCCACGATGACGTACTGCTGGCCATCCCAACCCACGGCGTTGACCCTGGTGGTTGCCACATCGCCCAACGGAATGCGCTCCCAGGTCAGCGTGTCCGGCGAGTACCAGACCGTCGCTTCCATCGTGGGTCGTGCGGTGTACCCGATGGCCACGAACCCCGGGCCACCGGCGACGACGTCGTACATGCCGATCTGCGGGCCGCTCATGGGGAAGAGCGCGCCGGTGTCCAGCGCATCCGACGTCGGGACACGCTCCCAGGCGGTCCCGTCAGCGGACCGCAAGACAATGCCCTCGCAGGCGGGCGTTTCGCCGTTGGACAGGCACCCCCGCCCAACGGCCAGGAACCCGATGCCACCCGCAATCACCGACTCGACCTGGCCGGACGGGGCGCCCACCGCGACCGGCATCGTCGCCTCGGTCCAGTTGGAGCCGAGCGGGCTCGGCGACGGGATCGGACCATCGGGGGACGGCGTGGTCTTGGGTGCCCAGACCGGCTGCGTCACGGGGCCCGTCCACGGGAAGCTGATGCCCGTGGACCCATCGACGGAGGCGAGCTCCACGACCGCACCGGCACCAACATCGTTCGTGTAGGCGACCCAGTCGCCAGAGGGGGCGATGGCCAGCGGGTCCTCGTTGGAACCGCGGTGGATCGATTGCCCATTGGTGACCCGGATTGGCCGGCTTCCCCCCGGATCGAACATCCAGATGTCGCCGTCCTGCACATAGAGCAGGCGGCCGTCCGGGAGCCAGGCCGGGGCGGACAACTCGCTTCCCGCTGGTGCCTCGACCAGGATCTCGACTTCGCCGTTGTCCAGATAGACATTGCGGATGGAGGCGCCCGAATCCTCAGCCACCGCATAGGTGATGCGGTCGCCCGACGGTGACCAGACTGGGTCGTACCCCGGCGCGAGGACCCGGAACCCCTCGCCGTCGGCGCCCACGATTGCGACCTCGGCGTTGCCGGGTGTCTCGGGCTGGCCGGCCAGCCAGGCCCCGTCCGGCGACCACTGCGGGAACCACCCGGAGCGGAGCAGCCGCGGGTTCGAGCCATCGGCCGACATGATCCAGGTCTCGCCGACGTCGATCATCCCGCGGTGAATGGCAACCGAGCGTCCGTCGGGCGCGGGCACGGGGCCGTAGGCCTCTACGATCAGCGTCTGCGGCGTGGCAGGAGCGCGCAGGTTCACTGCGCAGATCCCGGGCTGACCCGGCTGATCCGGCTGACCCCACTGGTTCAGGCACGTATAGATGATCGTGTCGGATGAGAGCCATGCCGGATCCCAGCCCGCAGCCAGGTTCGTCGTCTTTCCGTCGGGTGTCAGGGTCTCGATGGTCCGTGCATCTCCCTCGCCACGCGTGACCGCGAGCGTGCCGGATGGATCGGTGAGGCCGGTCGGCCCGGGGCTCGCCTGGGGTGTCGGGCTCACGCTCGGCACCGGGAGCACGATGCCCAGGTCGTCCTGGTCCATGCGCCGCAGCAGCTCGGAGCCGGCCGCGAGCGAGCCCAGGAGCAGGAGCCCCAGCAGGGCCGCGACGACCAGCAGCCGGACCGGGTTGCGGACGGCGTGCGGGTGCAGGGCGGCGGCGAGGATCTCGGCCCCGCGTCGCTCCGGGAGCACGACCGGCGGCAGGTTCGAGAGCGCCATGGCATCGCCCCGCAGCGCGTGCGCCGTCCGGCCGCAGGCCGCGCAGCCCGCGAGGTGCTGCTCGAGGCGGCCGCGCTCGGCGGACGCCAGCGGGAAGTCCATCGCGATGGCGGCGAGCTCGAGGAACGTGTCGTGCGGCTTCATCGGGCGGCCTCCGGGGACTCGAGGCGTCCGCGAACCCGCAGGCGGGTCCGGCAGAGCAGGGTGCGGGTGGCGGCCTCGCTGCGGCCGATCGCGGCGGCGATCTCGGCGCCGCTGAAGCCCTCGCTCGCGAGGAGGAGCGCGGCCCGGGCGCCCGGGTCGAGGTCGGCGAGCACGCCCAGGAGGGCCGCCCGGCCCTCGCGACCGAGGTAGCCGGCCTCGGGCGCGTTCTCGCTGGGCAGCGTGGCCGGCGGCTTGCCCAGCCTGGCGATCCCCCGGAAGGCCGTCGAGACGCGCCGGCCGCGGCTGGTCGCGAGGTTGGCGGCGACGCGGTACAGCCACGCCCGCACGTTGTCGGGGGCCCGGTCCGCCCGGACCTCGGTGGTCAGGCGCAGGAACGCCTCCTGGAGGAGGTCCTCGGCCACCCCGGGGTCGCGGGTCGTGCGGACCAGGAACGCGAACAGCTCCCCGTGGTGGGCGGTCCACGCGGCGACGACCACCGCGTCCGCCGTCGCGACGCGATGCGTGCTCGCGGTGTCGACCGCCTCGATCGGAGACATCACCGGTTCCACGGCGATGAGACGCTACGCCGCTCGTGGCGTTACAGGGCAGAGGCGTCGGACCCGAAACCGGGGTGGCGGGAGGGCGGAAGGTCAGGCCGGGACCGTCTGGGTCACTCGAGAGCGCCCATCGCTCCAACGGGCGCACGGTGGGACGGCCTGAGCGCGCGGCGTGGCATCTGTTGCGGGATCAGCCCTCGCGGTCGAACAAGGGGACCGCCAGAAGCACGCGGCGTCGCGTCGCGCGCCCGGTGGTGCGCCCGGCGCTCACCATGCACCTCGGTCGCGATGTGGGCTGCTCAGGCGCCGCTCAGGCGCCGGTCAGGCAGATCAAGCGCCGGTCGTCCCCGCACCGGCCAGCCGCTCCACGTCACCGCCCACGTTGGTGATCGAGTACAGGCGCGTCTGCGGTCGCAGCATGGAGCGCAGGGCGTCGCTGACCAGCGGCGATCGGCGGTCGATGCCCTGGGCCAGCAGCTCCACCGGCAGCGCGTGCCCGAACCGGTCGACGGAACCCATGTTCACCGGGTCCCACGTGTAGCTGCCCGCGAGGCGGAACACGCTGAGGAACCCGAACTCCGGCAGGTTGGGCGCCAGGATCAGGTCGCCGATCCGCATCCCGCCCGGCTCTGCGGTCCGCATCTTCAGCGCGCGACGGGCCAGGCGCTGGTCCTCGTTGAGCTCCCGGCCCTGGTGGACCGCCTCCGCGATCACGTCCAGGTTCTGGCTGTCGTCCCAGCCCCAGCCCTGGCGGAGGCGCCCCCTGGAGGCCTCGGACCAGATGAACGGGCGCTCCCAGGGGCTCGTGCGCATGACCCAGTAGCCCCGCCCCGGCTCGCCCGGGAGGCCCGCCACCCGCTCGGCAAGCGTGGCGTGATGACGCGACTGGGCCCCACCCTTCATGTCGGCGCCCATGTTGACGAGCACCGTCCGGATGTCGTCGGCCTGGCCCGGCGCCAGCTGCTCCTGGTCCACGGCGGCCAGCGTCGCGACCACGGCCTCGCGGTTCGCCGGCTCACGGGCGATGCGCTCCAGCACCCGGATCGCGAACGCGGCCAGCCTCGGGTCGCCCAGCCAGTCGGTCATCGCGTCGATCGCCAGCTCCCCGTACGCGGCGATCGGGTCGCGGAGCTCGATGCGGTCCATCGGTGCCGCGGTCTGCGCCTGGGCCAGGAGCGCGTCGAGCCCGGTGGGTGCGTGGGTCATCGACCCAGTATCGACCCTGCCGTGCTGCTTTCTCGACGATTACGCCGCGCCATCGACGACGGCTGGGATATCGAGGCCGAGCTGGCGGGCCAGTGCCGTCCGCACCTGCGTCCGGATGGCCGGCTCCGTGACGAACTGCGGCCGACCGGCGATCTCGAGGGCGGTGATGCGCTCGAGATCGATCGTGCGAACCTGGTGGCAGAGGATCGCGCCATCCTTCGTCTGGCCGGCATGTCCGGAGGGGATGGCGACCTCGCCCGGGTACTGCGGCTCCCGCGCGGAGATCGGGCAGACCGTGGCCATCCCGGACGCGTGGAACGCCTCGTGGGAGACGACGAGCGCGCGCCGCCTGCCCTGCTGCTCATGGCCCACGGTTCCCGGTTCGAGGTCCACGATGACCACTCCCCACCGCAGGGCCCTCATTCCGGCCGGCCACCCGGAGCCGCCGTCCAACTCCGCCGCCAGTGTCCGCATCTCCCGCCTGAAGCCCTGATCACGGGCCGCCCTCGACCAGGCGATGGCCTCCTCCCGATCCCGAACCTCCCGGTACAGCTGCTCGATCGCCATCTCCACCACCGCGTCCTGGCTGGGCGCGAGATCGCCCCGGGCCGCAAGGTCGCGGACGTGGGCGACCGCCTCGGGACTGAGGTTGTAGGTGCGCTTGGTCCTCGTACCCATGGACGCAATTCTTGCACGTTAGTTCGACGTGTCAATCCGGACGTTCATCAGTTGGTGGCCTCGGCGGGCGACGGTCCAGCGCCACCAGCCTGGCACCGATGACTTGGCGCGCGCTTATGCGCCAACGGGCGTTCTGGCTCTGGCCGTCGCCTCGACAGCGTCGGAGGATCCGGCGGGAGGCGTCTCCGGCGTGAACCGCGAGCTCATGGCCAAGTGGCCGCGCATCCTGGTGGTCGTGGTGGCCGGGATCTGCGCCGTGGCGGGCATGGCCCAGACCGGCATCCCGGGTGATGGGCTGTTCCTCGTGTTCGCCGGGGGTGCCGGGCTCGTGGCCGGGCTCGCTGCGCCGTGCTGGATCGGGTACTCGTTCCTGGTGGGGACCCTCGCCGTTGCCACGGTCCTCAACGCGTACGCGTCGGGCTGGTACACCGGGCTCCTGGCGCTGATCGTCGTGTCGCTCGTCGTCCCCGCGACCGCCGGCTGGGCGGTCGGCTACGCGCTCGTCCGGGCCTACCGCCTCGGGGTCCGGGCGGCGATCCGCGACCCACGCGTGGTTGGCGCGCTGGCGGGGGTCGCCGCCATCCTCGTGCTGATCTGGTACGTCGCCATGTCCTTCGCCACGAACCCGCCGTAGTCGGCTGATTGCGCCAGGTGCACGGGCAGGGAGCCCAGCGGTTCTACGGTTCGCTCCTCGGAGATTCGCGCCGATGCACGCCGTGCTGCATCCGGCGGGAGGCCCCGCAGCCAACAGCGGGAGGCTTCGGCCGGCGGGCTTGTTCGGGGAGCGAACCGTAGCCCCGGTCCACGCCGGGCGCGGGTGTCGCGCCGGGCCCCGGTCCGCGCCGAGTCGCGGCCCGCGCCGGGTCGGGGCTCGCGCTCGGAACGAAGCGTCAGCCGGCCGGAGTGCTCGGGGGCGGCCTTCACGCGCCCACCGGCGACGCCGACGATGCGCAGGATGGCGGTTGCCGCTCACCTGCCACTTGCGTCCGGGCACCTGCCCGGGCCCCCGGCCTACACTGCGGGCGCGCCCCAAGGACCCGGAGGCATGCCCGTGGCGCTCAGCGCGTTCGATGACCCCGCCCGCCCGCCGACCGAGGCGGAGCTTGCCGCGATCCTCGGCCCGGTGATGCCGCTCTGGACGGAGCTCGTGGCGGACGTCGCGAGCCACGCCGGCGACATCGTCGAGGCCTGGTACCACGGCGGCGCCAGGTACGGCTGGTCGATGCGCCTCGTCCGGAAGGACCGGAACCTCGTCTACCTGACGCCCCAGCCGGGCACATTCCTCGTCGGGGTCGCGCTCGGCGAGAAGGCGATCGCGGCGGCCAAGGCTGCGGGGATCGCGTCCGAGCACACGCTGGAGATCGTGGCAGCCGCGCCGAAGTACGCGGAGGGTCGCGGGGTGCGCTACCCGGTGGCGTCGGACGACGACCTCGCAGTGGCCAGGGAGCTGGCGAGGATCAAGCTCGCGCGGTGAGGCCGCCGGCCGGTGTCGGCGAACCTACGAGCGGTGCCCCCGAGAGCCCCGGGCAGCAGCAGGATCGGGCGCGTAGGTCTCGAGCAGGCCCCGCAGCACCTCGCTCACGGTGCGACCCTCCCGCGCCGCCTTCGCGACCACGCGATCACGAAGTGGGGCCGGGATCCGCACGGTGACCCGGGGTGAGTGCTCCGTGCTCCCGGCGTCCAACGAGGGCCTCCCGGTGCGCGGTCGCCACGTCGAGAGGTCGAACCCCTGCTCCGCCTCGTCGGCCAGGCGCTCCAGGTCCTCATCCGTGAGGCGTCGTCCGCTCTTGGTTGTCACTGGCATCGCATCACCTGCACATCGGCACATCACGTGATCGCGTTGGCCCACGTCCTCGTCGGGCGCGTACGGCGGACATGGACAGGTCTCGATCACGAAGGTCGCTCGGTCCGTGCTGATGCCGTGCCTCGCAGCTGAACGCCGGAAGACGATCGCCACTTGCCGCCTACATTATGTCAGACACAATACCTTGTCTAGCAACACCGGTCATCGGCTGGCGGCGTCGAGCCGAACGACGTCGCTCAGGATGCGGATCTCCACTCACCTGGGGCTTACCCGGCAGCACCGGCGCGTCCCCTCCCCCGGTCACACCCTGTGCAGATGCATCGTCTGGGTGGTCACCCACGGACGGCTGCGCCCGCGTCGGCTGGGCCATCAGACCCGTCCGCGGATCCGGACACCGGCGAGGGCTGCTGTGACGTGTGCGTCGCCACGTCCCCTCGCCTCCTCGAGCTGCTCCGCGGTCAGGACGAAGGCGTCAACCGCGCGGCCGAGACGACGTCCAAGGTCCGTCAGGCGTTCGAGCAATGCGTCGCGATCCCGCACGTCACCCACGATGAGCAGGTCAAGGTCACTCTCGCGGTTGGCGCGGCCGGGCTCCACCATCGAGCCGTAGGCGTAGACAGCGCTCACCGACCGGTCACGGAGCGCCTCGTCGAGTGGCAGGTCCACGAGGGCTATCCCGAGCGCCATGGGGTAGTACGCACTCTCCCGGTTTGGGCCGTACTCGTCCTGACCAGCACGACGCGACCGGACCGCGAGACCACGCTTCTCGAGCGTTGCCACGGCCGAGGCCGCCGGCGTGTAGCGAAGGCCGGATTCCCGGGCGATGACGGCGATCGGAAGCGGCACATCCGCATGCAGCATCAACACCGTGTTCACACGGGCCACCGAAACGGCAAGCATCGAAGTTCACCATACTTACTATGCTGAAAGTACATAAAGTATGCTGCCTCCGAGTGACGGTCAAGTGGACGGGTGTCGCCCCCACTCTGATGTGCGCCGCTTATCGGACGCTCACCGGCGTCCTCGAAGCGCGCCCGGAACCTCATCACGTCGCCTTGGGGGTGAAGCGGCCACCGATGTCATCGCCGATGCGCAGGTCGTGCTTCACGACCACGGCCTCGAGGGCCGCCCGACGCCCCAGGTCCGTGCGACACCGGGGATCGCGCGGTCGAGCCTGGTCTGGACCTCTGTTGACCAACGCCGCCTCATGCTCCGCGCGAAGACGCTGGAGAAGGGCGAGATCGTCCTCGGATACCACCATCGTCTGACGGAGACGCTCTCCCAGGCTGGGGCACGGGCGGATGCCGTCGGACGAGAGCCCGCCGTCAGTGCGTCTCTCGCGGGGCGCCAAGCGAAACCCGCGTCACCCATACCGTTTGCGACTCACGATCGGGGCAGTACCAGATCCGACCGGCGGCGGTGATCTCGTGCTGCCACTGCGGAAGCCGGGCGTCGCCCACCCGAACCTCATGGAGCGGTGGCTTGAGGCGGTGAGTCCGGTTGGGGTTGTCCGAGCGATCCTGTGGCCTGGTCCGGAGTCGGTCACGCACACCGGCCATCAGGTCGGGCTCGGCGGCGACTGCGTTCTCCCACTGGCGAAGGGCGGCACGGCTGGCCGGCCGAACGATCCAGTCGGTGGGATCGGGCGTGGGTCGCTCCGCCTTCTTCGGGCGGCGAGCTGTCACAGCTCGGTGTTGGGCAGCGGATCCGGTGCGCCGGCGAGGAGCTGGTCCCGGGCGTCCTGGTCCGCCCAGGATTTGGCCGTGGCCTTCCAGTCGCCGAGGAGCAGCTCGACGTTGCGGAGCGACAGCCCGGATGCGGCAAGCAGGACCGATTCGCCCATCTCTGCGAAGAACCGGCGCTGCGAATCCACCGGGAGGACGCTCACCCAGCCCAGGTCACCGAAGCGTGCGGCCGATCCCCCTCCCTCCAGGATGGCGAGCGCTGCCCGGACAAGGTCCAGTGCGAGGTCCGCGACGTCGCGCTCTCGGTCCAGCTCGTCTGCAGGGGCCAGCCGGAAGGCGAGTCCGTCCTTGTCCCGGATCAGCGCGCCACCGTTGCGGGCGGCGTCAAGAACCTGGCGATGGTTCCGGGCGAGGTCCGTCGCCTGGTAGGCGATCGCGGGCGCGAGGGTCATGGATCGATGCCTCATCTGTGCAGGATCATGCGCATGATCGTGCGTGTCAAGCCGAGAGGCCCCACCGGGTCGTTCGTGGAAACCAACCCGGAGACCACTTCCCCGCGATGACTGGCGAGGCTGATCGTGGAGCACCAGGCACTGCTCGTCCGGCGATGGGATGAGGAGTGCGAGCGGGCCAAGGAGGCCGGGCGATCGCTCCAGCCGAGCTCGTCGCTACGTGCCGTCGCGGCCAGACGACCTGATCGCCAGCCGCTCGACCGGCGAGCAGCGGTCCACGCCACCATCGAGGTCCGCTCGGATGGCGGCCACCCTCGTGATCCGCAGGTTCGCACGCGCCGCGGCCGACCCCGCGAGGAGGCGCGGGAACCAGCGGATCGGCACGCGCACCTCGCGGCCATCCACCAGGGACACGATCAGCATGGCGCCGCGGACGCGGGCGGCCTCTGGCCCGAGCGGCGTCGACGGATTCGTCGTACGCGAGGAGCATGGAACGGGAGTGGCGGATCGATTCCCCTGACCCGTCGGAACGTGTGACCAGCGGGACGTGGCCTTCCCGATAACGCTCTGCGTACGGGTTGGGCACCGAGTCCCGGAAGTCGTATTCCGGCTCGATGTCCGGATCAGCGACCGGCTTCTTCGTGCTCATGGCGCTCAGACGGCGCTGCTCGCCGCGTGCTGATGATGCGGATCCGCCCTCGATCGACGAAGACGACAACCAGCAGTCAACCGAGGGCCGACAACCCCACCATCACCTCCGCTCCGCGAGCCTGGGGGCGGCGACACCGGGGACGGGCTCACGCACCACGAGTTCGACCTCGAGACCGACTGCTGCCGCGTACCGCTCGATGGTCGAGAGACGGCTGTCGAGATCTCCGGACTCCAGGCGCGCCACCACCGGCTGGGACGTGCTCATCCGGGCGGCGACGGCGGTCTGGGAGAGTCCGAGCGATGCCCGTCGAGCCGCGAGCTGGCGGATGACGGCCCTGCGCCGGGCGGCAGCGTCGACGAGCCGGGCGAACTCCGGGTTGCCGGCAGACCGCTCGCGAACGATCTCGTCAAGGAAGTCGGGCATCACTGGCCACCTGGGGATCGGACTTGTGTGGACGAGGCGACTATAGCATCAACCATATACTGTTGCTGGTTCCAGCAAGGTCAGACCGCTAGTCGGAATTCCTCATAGCGGCGCTCCAGCCGATTCGGATCTGGTCTGTCGCCGAGTCTTCGGGGCAGGAAGATCGGCTTCTGGTGAATCTGCTGTAGTCCAACTACGAGCATCGGCCCGTCCACCTCCGTGAGGATCGACGGGCGGACCTCGACCACGTAGTCAGGGCGAATGGCAAAGAAGAAGCGATCAAACGCTGCGGATGCAGCTTGCAGAGCGCCACGCCATTGCTGACGACAGGATCGCCAGTCTCCTCGCTGTCCGGCGTGATGTGAGCGGCGTCGAGGAGCTCCTGATGGCGCAGCAGGCATAGAGCACATCGCTGCTGATAGGCGCGAATGACCCGCTCCCTGAACGCGACTTGATGAACTCGCTGCCGAACTGTCCGGGTGACGTATGCCCGCCGCGCATCGGTTGACTCGCCGATGGCGACGTAGTCAGTGCGAAGGCGGTCGATGGATGAGATGTCATCAACCTGGACGCTGAAGGCAAGGGCCGCCGGCTCGTCTCCAACGATGAAGACCGGATACTGCGCCGCGTAGACCCCTGGCTCGATGGTCACGAAGTAGACGAGCGGGACCCGCGCGCCCATCGCCTGTCGGAGGCCCCGGTTGTCTCGATGCTGGGGATCCGTGCCTCGATAGGAGTACCGAAGCGTCCCCGAGGTCTCGTCGAAGGAGTCGGAGTAGGGACCACCGGCGATCGTGGCGATCGAGATCGGCAACTCGCAGACCGCGGGCTTCCAGATCCCCTGGGGCCCAACCAGGGGAACGCGGACGCCCTGATACTGGAAGTTGGAGAGCTCCTCCCGAGTGAAGGTCTCCCCGTGGACCTCACGATGGTCGGTAAGCCAGGCGAAGACCGCCCGCCGGATATCCAAGTCAGCGTCGCCAATCATCTGATCAGAGTACTGACATCAAGGTGGGGAAGTTGCTGCCCCGAGCAGGCACCGTGATCACACCCGCTCCGGGCACATCGCCCGATAGTCGCACCACTGGCAGGCCTTGCCGGGGGTGGCCGCGAAGTCGCCCGAGCGGATGCGGGCCGCGCGCTCCAGGATCTCCACGCGGGCCGCGTCCAGCTGCTCGTCCGTGCGCGTGGTGGACATCCGCTGGGCGGTCTCGGTGAAGTAGAGGGTGACGCGCTCGGGCGTGCCCAGCTCCAGGGCGTCGCGGCAGGCCAGGGCGTAGATGGTCAGCTGGAGGTTCTCGCTGACGTCCTTCTGGCTGGACATGCGGCCGGTCTTGTAGTCGATGACCTCGATGCCGCCGTCCGGCGTCCGGTCGATCCGGTCGATGCCGCCGTGGATGCGCACGGGCGCGCTGCCGTCGTCGGGCACCAGGACGAGCTCGAAGTCCAGCTCCTCGTGCAGGGCCTCCCCCACCCCCTCCAGCTCGCCTGACCAGAAGTTGTCCAGCATGGTGTCGATGCGGCGCTTGTAGCCGGCCTCCGCGGCGGCGTCGGGGAAGGCCTCCGGGTGCCAGTTGGCGGCGAAGAGCGTGGCGAGGTCCGCTCGCGTGGGCATCGGCTCGCCCCGGGCGGCGCGCTCGCGACGCTCCCGGGTGAACGCCTCGAAGGTGGCGTGCGCGGTGGAGCCGAAGCCGAAGGCGGCCACGGGCCGGGCGGGCTCCGGGATCCGGTAGACGTAGGCGAGGGCGTACCGCAGCGGACACGCCTCGTACTTGGACAGGCTGCTGTACGAGAAGTGGCCGGGCACGGGCGCCACGGACAGGAGGTTCGCGCCGGCCCCGCTGTCGAGCGCGATGGTCCGGAAGGTGAGCGGGTCCAGCCCTGCGGCACGGGCCTGGTCTGCCGACATGGCCGCGGACCGGCCGATGTCCACCAGCTGCTGCTCGAACCGGGCCCGGGCGTCGTCGGCCTCGGGGTCCTCGGCCGCGGTGGCTTCGAGCAGGCCGATGACCTCCGATGCGCGCAGGCGCAGCGCGAGGCGCCGCTCGCGCGACGAGGGCAGCGGGAGGACCCGTCGGGCGGCGGCCAGGGCGGCGGTGGCACCGGCAAGCCCGTCGACTTCGGCGTCGACTTCGGCAGCGTCGGTTTCGGCGGCGGTCGCGTCGGCTTCGTCGGCTTCGGCGTCGGCCTCGTCCAGCGTCCGGTCGATCACGGTCAGCTCCGGCCCCCGCCCCTCGAGCAGCTCCGCCACGAACACGCTCTGGTTCTTCGCGCCCGCGCCCCCGTGCGTGCACAGGAGCACGCGCTCCTGCGCCCGGGTGATGGCCACGTACAGGAGCCGACGCTCCTCGTCGAGGTGGAGGTTGCCGCCGGGGACCTGCTCGCGCAGGAGCTCGCGCGGGAACCAGCCGCTCCCCTGCTCCTTGACGGGCCACTCGCCCTCGACCAGGTCCGGCACGACGACCACGGGGAACTCCAGGCCCTTCGCCTGGTAGAGGGTCATGAGGCGCACGCCCTCGACGTCCTCGGACAGCTCCACGCTCGTGGGCAGCTCGCCGCCGGCGGCCTTGAACGCCTCGAGGTACTCGATGAACTGGGCCAGGGTTCGCCCGGGGTTCGCGGTCTGCCAGTCCGAGGTGAAGCGCATGAAGCTCGCGATGGCGACGACCGAGCGCTTGGCCTCCAGGGTGCCGGTGGCCAGCAGGTCCAGGACGGTGCCGTTGAGCTCCAGGTACCGCTCCAGGATGGAGTGCGGGCCGTCCCGCCAGGTGCGCGGGTTGAGCTCCTCGATGGCGCCGAGCAGGTTGCGCAGCTTCGCGCGGAGGGCGGGATCGACGGGGACGCGCCGCTCGGCCGGGGCCGCGCCGTCGGCCGCGCCGAGGTCGCCGTTTGCTCCGTTGTCGGTGTCGTTGCCACCGTTCGCGCCGTTGCCGCCGTGGTTGCCGTTGCCGCCGTCGAGCGGGGGCAGCTTGACCTCCCCGCTGTCCACCAGGCGGCGGACGGCGGCGAACAGGTGGCTGCGATCGAACTTGGCGTCGCGGCTGACCTGGAGGATCTCCAGCGCGTCCAGGCGCCACGGGCCGCCGGTCATCATCCGCACGAGGGCGGCATCGTCGGTGGGGTCCGCGATGGCACGCAGGGCCTGCTCCAGGTCCCGGATCTCCGCCGTCTCGAAGAGGCTCAAGCCGCCGACGATGGTGAACGGGACGTCCTCGGCCTTGAGGCGGTCCACGATGGCGTCGCGGTGCTTGTGCTTGCGGTACAGGACGGCGATGTCGTTCCAGGCGCGGCCGGCGGCATGGAACGCGCGGATGGCATCGACGATGGCGACGGCCTCGTCCTCGGGCCCGGCGCAGACGTGGAGCTCGATGGGGGCGCCGTCGGGCTTGTCGGTCCGGAGACGCTTGTCGGGCGCGAACCGGGTCTCGTTGCGGACGATGAGATGGTTGGCGGCGGCCAGGACGTGGTTGACGCTGCGGAAGTTCTGCTCGATGGCGAGGTGGCGCGGGGGCGCGGGGTCTGGCGCGCCGGCGTCGGCATGCGCGGGCGGCCGGGAGAAGCGGGTGTCGAACTCGGCGAAGGCGGCGAAGCTGGCGCCCCGGAAGCGGTAGATGGACTGGTCGTCGTCGCCCACGACCATGACGTTGTCGGGCCGGTCCGGCGTGCGGCCCAGGAGCTCGATCAGCTCGATCTGGGCGACGTTGGCGTCCTGGAACTCGTCCACCAGGATGTAGCGGTACTGGCGCTGCCACCTTCGAAGCACGTTGGGGCGGGTCTTGAACAGGCGGGCGACCAGGGCGATCTGCTCGCCGAAGTCGAGGAGGCCGCGCTGCGCGATCGTCGCCTCGTAGGCGCGGTAGACGCGGCCGATCTCGGCGAGGCGCATGACCTCCAGGGCGGCGCCGTCCTCCACGTAGGTGGCGGCGAGCTCGTCGATGCGCGCGAGCTGGTCCTGCGTCCAGGCGGTCGCGGCTCACCAGGGCGCCCGTGCCGATGATGTTGCGGCGGGCCTCCCGCTCGGCCGTGCGCTCGTGCTCGTCGTGCCGGTAGGGCTTGACCTCGAAGCCCGCGTCCTCTGCGCGCTCCCGGGCGCGGACCTTGGCGTATTCGCCCCGGACCATGCGCACCGGCTGCAGGTGGCCGGTGCGGTCCAGGCGCTCGGCGGCGGCGTCGAAGCTGCCGTGGTCCAGTTCGTATCGGTCGCGTTCGGCCTCCACGAAGGCGTCGAAGTCGTCGGGGCTGACCAGCTCGTCCTTGGCGCGGTTGATGAACCCCACCAGGCCGCCCAGGGCCCAGTCCGCGTGGTAGCGCAGGTCAAGGGTGGGCGTGATCTCGCGCAGGAGGAGCAGCTGGCCGATGCCGTCGAGGACGTCCGGGCGTGCCGGGAGCCCGGCGTCGGCGGCGTTCTCGGTGAGGATGCGCTGGCAGAAGCTGTGGAAGTTGCTGACCGACATGCGCGCGCGGGTGGCCGGACCCACGACCGCGTCCAGGCGCTGGCCGAGCTCCGCCGCGGCCTTGACGTTGTAGGTGAGGACGAGGATCTGCTCCGGCGCGAGGGGGCCGTCGAAGGGATTGCCGTGCCGCGGGGCCGGTTCCGCGGGGATGGGGTTGCCGGCCGGCGTGGTGTCGCCCTTGGTGGCCAGCAGCCAGCGGACGCGCTCCACGATGACGCGCGTCTTCCCCGTCCCGGCGCCCGCGATGACCACGACGGGACCGTCGTCCGCCTCGACGATCGCGCGCTGCTCGGGGGTGAGCTGCTCGGTGAGCTCCTCGGGCGCCAAGCTGGGCTCCGAGCGGGGCAACGGTTCGGTCACCGGACGTCCCCACCGCGCCACGCCGCCGCTTGTTCCCTGGAGGGCCGATGCAGCGAACAGGCGCCCCGCTGCACTCCCAATTCGTTCGGGCACCGATCCGTAGCACCGCTGGAAGCCGGGTCCGTGCCCGGTACCGGGCTGAGGGTCATCATTCGCGCCCGATCATCGAGGCCCGCTGTGACAGGTTGCATGGCAATCCGCGCGTAAGCCCGAGGTGAGGGCCAGGTGAGTTTGGCCGGGTCCTCTTCGTTGTCTGCACGTACCGGCGCGGTAGAATGCGGCCAATCTCCGCACGGCGCGCCACGAAGCGCGAACGAAATGGGTATCTCAACGGAACGCGCTGATCGCCTCGCCGAGTGGGCGGTCCACGTAACCCCCGGCCGTGATGCCGGCCGGATGGTCGATGGCGTCGATCTCGTCATCGACGGCAAGCCGCCAGTCCGACGGCCGCCCCGATGGATCCGCAAGTTGGAAGACCGCGGATACGATCCTGCAGGTGACGGTCCGGTCTCGTTCGTGGTTCTCGTGGACGATGAACCGCGGCAGGCAAGCGACGACGTCCGCGAGATCCTGTATGAAGCGCTGGCCCTCATCGGAGCCGGGCACCATCCCGATCGACTCCGTGTGGAAGCCAGGACCCGATCCGGACTCGGGGTCCAGGTCGTGAGCGCGCACCGGATCATCGGCATGGCGATCGGAGCGATCGAGGATCCGCCGATCACCGTCATCGAAGGCCCGTCCGTGCTGCCGGAGTACGCCCCCGGCGAGCAGCGTCCGAAGCGCAAGCGGCGACGCCACCGACGGTAGCCCGCGCTCTCTCCCCCACCGGCTCGGCTCGCGGACCGGTGCTCCCGCTCGCAGCCTCCCTCACGCGGGCTCGGCCTGGCGTGTCGCGGCCTTCCAGTGCGTGGTGCAGGCCCAGCCGTCCTCGATCGGGTGGCGGCCGGGGTTGTGGCACTCCGAACCGTCGCGGTTCGGGACCGTGCACGGCCCCGCGGCGGGCGGCGGCGTCCCCGTTGCCATGTACACGTCGCCACCGGCGGTCGCGGCCCCCTGGGACTGCTCCGCAGCGGCGGCACGGCCCGACGCCCCGATTCGAGCCAGCGCCTGCTGCGCGATGTCCGCCCAGTCCGGTGCCTTGGTCGCGATGCGGCGGAGGGCCGAGGCAGCGCCCAGGTCATCGGCCGTCTTCGCGACCACCTCCAGCACGGCGATCGCGAAGCCGGGCGACCGGCCCTGCTCCACCCAGGCCTCCATGGCCGCGACGGCGTCGGCTCCGTGGGCGGCAACCCGGTCCCGGTACTCGATCCGGGTCTCCGGCGAAGCGTTCGCCGCGTCCTCCAGGAGGTGTCCGAGCTCTGCGTCCGGCTCGGGCGCGGGCGTGCGCTTGGCGGCCTTCGACGTCATGTGTCCGTCCCTCTCAATACCGGTACAGCGAGGCCACGAAAGGCACCCGGTTGTAGAGCATCAGCCCGATGGGCATGGTGATGATGAGCACGACAAGGAGGAAGCCGAGCGACATCACGAGCGCCGACGCCCACCAGCCCACGATGACGAACCATAGCCCCCGGATCCACCAGGCGGGCTGCTCGATCCGCACCTCGCTGGTCTGCGCGTTCCCGGCGGCGTCCGTCCACGCGTACACGTAGCTCGTGCGCGGCCGCAGCGTGAGGACCGTGGGGACGCGGTTGACGAGCCAGATGCCCAGCGGCAGGCCGATGATCGTGACCATCGCGAACCAGGCCACGGCGGAGACGATCCCCGTCAGCCACCAGCCGATGAACACGAACCACAGCGCGCGGACCAGCAGCCCGGGGCCGTCCTTGGTCTCCGCGACCATCGTCGGGGCGGTCGCCCGGCTCGCGGGCGGCGGTGGTGCGGCAACCGGCGGAGGTGCGGCAGAGGACGAAGGTGCGGCAGCCGGCGGCTGCGGTGCGGCGGGCGGCATCGGCTCGGTCACGCGGCTCCTCCTCTCATCTCAGCGGTCCGGCGCGGGGCGGCAGCTTGGTGTCCCGGCCGGCCCCGACCCCCGACCGCCGACCGCCGACCCGACCCCCGACCCCCGACCCCCGTCCCCCGTCCCCCGCGATATCACCACTGGTGCTATTCCCCGGCCTCGGCGGGCGTGCCGCCCAGGAGTGTCCTGCGCAGGTCCGAGTTATGCGCCCGTTGATCACCACGGGTGATTCCCGAGGCTGTAGAGGGCCCTCCGAGCGGCTGCGACGCGGCAGACCGGCTGGACATGGCGCGAGATAGCACCAGCGGTGATATGCCGTGCCACAACGTGGGCGAGGCAGGCCACAACGGAGGCGGGGCAGGCCGCACCGGGGCCGAGCCGCAACGGCGACGAGCCGGCGCCGGGGCCGAGCCGCAACGGCGACGAGCCGGCGCTGGAGCCATGCCCGACGAACACCATCACCGCAGCGACGCCGCGAGTGCCGGCGGCGCGATCACCACCAGGTGGTGCTTGGCCCGCGTCGCGCCGACGTACATCAGCCGCTGCAGGCGCTCGTCCTCGGGCCGGATCTCCACCAGCACCACCACGTCGCGCTCGAGGCCCTTGAAGCGGTAGATGCTCTCGCACAGGATCGTGCCCGGGGGCTGGTCCGGCACCTGGTCGGCCGAGAGGCCCTTGGATCGCCCCTCGTCGTCAACCCCGCCGTTCCACAGCACGAGGTCGCCCTTGAAGCGGCGCTGCCTCCAGGTGGCGCTGTGCTCCAGGGAGACGCCCGTGAGCACCGCGATCTGCGCGCGATCCACCTTCTCGACGTGCACCAGGTCGTGGAGGGCGGCACGCACGGCGTCGACCGTCGCCACCGGCCCCTCGGCCTCGACGATCAGCGGCTCCCGGCCGTCCTCGCGGACCGCCTCGGCCGGCAGGGTCCCGTCGTAGAACCGGTAGGCGAGGTCGTGGATCGGCCGCGCGTTGCGGCAGTTGTCGGGCAGTGGGTACTCCTCGAGACCCAGGGTCGCCACGGCGTCCGGCCGGTAGATGGCCTGCGCCGGATCGTGGAAGACGTAGAGGACGCCCCGTTTCGGGTCCACGAGCAGCTGCTCCAGGAGCATCAGCCACAGCTCGTCGAAGTCCTGGCCCTCGTCGATGACCAGCGCCTGGACCCGCCCGCCCACCGTCGGCAGCGCCCGCTCCAGCGCGCCGGGCAGACTCCATGTCGAACCACTCGCGACCCGGATGCGCCGGCTGCGGCGGCAGCGTGCCGGCATCGGTGGCGAGGCGCCGGCAGAGGTCGTGGAAGGTGCCCACGACGAGCCGGCCGCTCTCGATGTGCGGCTGGAGCGCCGGGGTCCGCGCGAAGGCCCTCGCGAGGGGCTGGTTGAAGCAGGCGAGGACGGTGTCGAACCCGTCCGCGGCCAGGCGCCGCGCCTTCTCGATCGCGAGCAGGCTCTTGCCGGCACCCGCGCAGCCGAGGATGGACGCGCGTGGCTTGCCCTGGAGCGTGCGCAGGACGCTGAGCTGCATCTGGGTTGGAGCGCGAAGCTCGTGCTCGCCCTCCTCGATCTCGCTCCGGAGCAGCGCGCGCAGGACGACCTCGGGCTCGACGACGTCGCAGATGACCTCGACCTGGGTCTCCGTGAGCGTGCGGTCACGGGTCGTGATGCCCGTCCAGTAGCGCGTCACGCGGTCGAGCGCGGCGACCGCGGCCGTGTCGGAGGCGAGATCGGAGCGGTCCAGGATCAGCGCTGACGGAGCGTCCGGCCCCAGCGCGCGACCCTCACCCCCGAGGGTGCCGCGGTCGGTGCTCGGGAAGGCGACGGCGTGGTGGATCGCCAGCTCGCCCCAGTGCCACCTCGGGTCCGCCTCGATCTTGTGGGCCATCGTCCGGCAGGAGGTCTCCGCCTGCTCGAACGGGTTGGGCTTCAGCTGGCGGTCACCGGCGAACCACAGACCGGAGCGTGATCTCGCGATCAGGCCGCCCTTGGTCTCGATGACGAGGATGCCGAGGCGGGGCAGCACGAGCAGCAGGTCGATCTCGCCGTTCCGGGCCGCACCGCCGTCACGCGTGGGCGCCAGCCAGCGGACATTGGCAAAGCAGCGGGCGCCATCGGGCAGGGCCGCACGGATCCGCGCCTCGACATCGCGCTCCGCGCGCTCGCCAAGATCCCCCAAGCGGTGCCTCCTGACCCCCGGGGCGCATGGGCCCTCGTCGGGACGCTAGCAGAGCGCCAGCCTCCAGGGCCGGTCCGTCCGTCCCGTGAGTTACCGCCGTCCGGCCCGATCAGGGCGCGGACCTACGGTCGCCGGGTCCTGGGCTCCCGTGACGGGTCCGGGGCCGTCGCTGGACCCCGGGCCGAACGCCTTGGTCCTCTAGTGGGTCTGGCAGGCGTTGATGCGGAAGAGCTTGTCCTGGGCGTCGAACTGCAGCTCCAGGGAGCCGTACTTCTCACCGTAGTACATGTAGACGAGGGTGGGGGTCCCGTACATATCCGTGATCCGGCGCGGCTGGCCGAGTGCGGCCGATACCTCCGTGATCGTCTGCCCCCAGTGCAGCGACTGCGGCAGCGGGCCTGTGTACTCGTCGATCACCGGGTTGCCCGCCGCGTACAGCGAGACGACCTTCGCCGTGCTGTCGCCGTTGGTGATGGCGGTCCAGTCATCGCAGACCACGAACTCGCCCTTGCCGATGCTCAGCGCAGCCGTCTGGCAGCCGGTGTGGTCGAAGGTGGACCCGATGAAGGAGACCGGGTTCACGTCACTCCCGCCCTGGGCGAACGCGATGCCCCTGCCGGAGTCCCCGTCAAGGCCAGTGGCGACCATGCCCACGATCAGGAGGTCAAGGCAGACGAAGATGACCCCCAGTCGCTGCCATGGCCCCCTTCGCCGCAGCAGCCATTTCCCCCGAACCTCATCCTGCGTTGTCGTATCCGTGTTCATGTTGCACCCCTCGGTCCAGGCGAAGACCGTGACGTGATCATCCCTCCGCCTTCGTGTACGGCCAAGGGCCGAGCGGGCCGACTTCGGGTGTACTGCGGCCCTCCGCAACGTTCGTGCAACCAGATGGGCCGCGGCGGCGTCAGGGCGACGCGGACCCAGGCAGACACCCTGCCGGTCCACCCGAGACGCAAGAGGCCCAACGCCATGACCACCACCGGATCCACCGCCCTCACGCCCACCCGACTGGCGATGGTCGTCGGGGCGGGTGCCCTGCTCGTGGGGCTCGTCGCGGGCCCCGTCCTCGCCGGGGCGCATGGCCCCGCAGCGCTACCAGCCCGTCAACGGGGCCACGGACCAGCCCCCGGAGCACACGATCTCCGTCGCCGGCTCGGGCAAGGTCGTGGTCGTCCCGGATCTCGCCACGGTCCGCCTCGGCGTGATCGTCGAGCGCAGCACCGCCAAGGCCGCCCGGGCGGCCGCCGCGGAGTCGATGACCCGCGTGGTCGCCGCGATCAAGAAGCTCGGCATCGCGGACAAGGACATCGCGACCGCCAACGTGTCGCTTGGCCCGGTCTACAACTACCCCAACAACCAGGCCCCCAAGATCCGCGGCTACCAGCTCCAGAACATGGTCACCGTCACGGTCCGCGACCTGGACAAGCTCTCGGACGTGCTCGACGACGGCGTCGCCGCCGGCGCCACGTCGGTCGAGGGGATCAGCTTCGACGTGGCCGACCGTGCGGCCTCCGAGGCCAAGGCCCGCGAGGCCGCCGTGGCGGACGCGAAGGCCAAGGCCGAGACGCTGGCCAGCGGGCTGGGTGTCCGGATCTCCGGCGTCGCGAACGTCTCCGAGTCCGCGTCGACCCCGATCTGGTACGAGAACATGGCCGGCGCCGCGCCCTCCGCGGACCGGGCCGCCGCCGAGACGCCGGTCCTGCCCGGCACCACGGACGTGGTGATCACGGTCCAGGTGACGTTCCTGATCCCGTAGCCGGTCGGGTCCATCGTCAGCCGGCAGGGAGCGGACACGGTCGGGAAGCACGGCACTGGTACCCGACGCCCCTGGAGGGCCACGATCCGCTCGGAGGTCGCCGATGCGCATCGTGTGCCCCCGGGGGCTCGTCGCGTCCATTCTGTCCGCAGCACTCGCCGGTGCCGCCTGCTCGCCGGGAGCCGGCACGGGGGCGACGGCCGGCCCGTCGGTCGCGGCGGTCGCGGCGTGGACCTGGGAGGCCGTCGACCCCGACCCAGCTTCCGAGGCCGGGCCCCAGGCCGTCACGGGGTGGGATGGAGCGTACGTGGGAGTCGGGTTCGGGCGTGCCTGGACCTCTCCCGACGGCCGCACCTGGTCCTCGTCGGCGCTGCCGGAGGCGGATCCGGGTTATGGATGGGACATCGTCGCGACGCCAGGCTTCCTCGTTGCCTTGGGCTCCAGCGGCGACCGGCCGGACACCTGGATCAGCACTGATGGCCGCGCCTGGACACGCTCGGGCGACCCGGATCTCGGACCAACGGGTGCTTCGATTGACCACTTGGCGAACGGGCCGGCCGGGATCGTCGCGGTCGGCACGGAGCTCAAGGGGGGTGGCCAGCACCCGATGGCATGGTGGTCCGCCGACGGCCTGGACTGGGTCCGGACGGGCGATGCCCTGGTCGGAGGCGGTGCGCGCGACGTGGCGTCAGGGACGTCCGGGTACGTGATGGTCGGCGCCGACACCGTCCCGGCCAACGACCTGACCAAGGCGGCGTTCTGGTTCTCGCCGGATGGCAAGACATGGGAGGCCATCCCCGACGACGGGACCCGGGCCTTCGCCGAGCCTCAGGCCGTGACAGGCACGGAGGATGGCTTCGTTGCCGTGGGCTTCCAGGGCACGATCGGCGGGATGGGCGCCGCGCTCTCGCCGATTGCGTGGACCAGCAAGGACGGACGGGCCTGGACGCGGGCGGAGCCGACGGCCGACATGGCGGCCTGGCCGTTCCCGGGGCCTACGCCGGTAGCCGACGAGGGCGCGCTCCAGGGCGGCGTGATGTGGGACGTGGCGAAGGCGCCGTCGGGCCTGCTGGCGGTGGGCTCGTACTGGGGCCTGGATCCCGAGGTGGAGATGCCCGAGGGCGGACACGGCTTCGCCCAGGCTGGTGCCGCATGGCGGGCCCCGGACGCCAGCGCCTGGGAGCTGCTGGAGGAGCCCTTCGTCAGGATTGAGCCCGGCAACGACACCACCTCACCGAAGTACGGCTTCCAGCGGGTCACGACGGTCGGGTCCACACCGTTGATCATCGGGACGACGCGCGAGGGCGGGGCGGTCCTATGGCTGGGTCGTCCGGCGGAATCCTGAGCCGGGGCGCCGGGGCCTCGACCGGGCCAACCGAAGCGTCATCGTCCTCTATCTCGTCCACGCTCGACGACGTTCGCTGCATGCGTGATGCGAGGGCAAGTCGTCCTGGTCGGCCCCGACAACGTCCGAACGGCCCCGGGGGCGCACCCTCCGGGGCCGTTCGGTGCGGCTGATCAGCGGGTCGTGGTCAGCGATCCTTGGGAGGCTCACCCGGGTAGACGACCCCGACGACCGTAAGGAAGTCGTCCCCCAGCTCCATGTTCGTCTGCTTGTAGTACGTGTAGCCGTCATAGGCGCCGCTCGCCGGCGAGCCAGCACGACCATGCAACGCCGTCGCGGGTCTCCGCGCCGTTCTCCTGCCGCCAGTGGGCACCGCTGCACGGGCCCTTCCACGAGCCGTCCCTGTTCTCGACCGTCATCTTCCCCCACTCGATCCCGGGAACGCCGTAAGCGTCGACCGCGAACTCGAATGTGACGGTCCCGTCGACGCGGGGGTCGTTCATCCTGTCGGTGAAGCCCTCGACGCCGCCGCGGTACTGGTCGACGTCGCCGACCTTGGTCATCGTGTAGTCCTCGATCAGGCCACCGCCGGTCTCCACGCCCCTGACCATCTCCGCGCCCTGGCCGTCGGTCGTCGGCATCGGGGTTGGCGTCGGGCTGGCCGGAGGCGGGGTGATCGCCTCTGGCGTCGGTGCGGCTGTCGCGGCCGCCACGGGTGCCGCCCCGTCGGCCGCGGGTGCCTGGGGTGCCGCCGCGCCGCTGCAGGCCGCCACGAGCGCACCTGCCAGCACGACGCTCATCGTTGCGCGAGTCGGGATTCGCATGTCGTATTCCTCCAGGGACTAGGGCGACGGGAGCGGGCCGGGAACGATGACGCCGCGGACGTCGTCGATGCCCGGATCGCCGGTGGTCGCCGAGAAGACGTAGCTGTATCCGTCGTAGGCGCCGCTGCCGGTCAGCCGGCAGGACCAGGCGCCGCCCTCATCCCTCCCGCCTTCCCATGCCGCGCCCGAGCAGGTCCCCTCCCAGGCGCCGTCCGCGTTCTCGAGGCGGTACGCGCCCCACTGGGGGCCGGTGGCCGGGTACAGGTCCGCATTCACCCGCCAGGTCCCCGTCCCGCTGACGCGCGGGTCCGACATCCGCGTGGTGACCGTGATCACGCCGTCGCGCAGGCGGGTGACATCGCCGGCCCGTGACTCCGTGTAGGGCGTGGTGAGCGCGAGGATCGCGGTGCCGGCGACGACCTCGTCGCCCTTGCCGTCGGTGGCGGGGCCCGGCGTCGCGGACCCACTCGGCGAAGGCGCGGCCGGCGAGACCGCCACGGCCGGCAGCGCAGCATCCGGGCCGCGCCTGGGAGCACCGATCCCGAGCGAGGCCACCAGGGCCAGCACGAGGAGGGTCAGGACGATCAGGATCGAGACCGGGACGGGCACCGCGATCCCGAGCCACGCGAGCCGGCCGCGATGCCGTGAACGCATCGCCCGTTCGGCCGTCGCCGCGGCGTCCACGCTCGTCTGGGCGCGGTCCGCAAACGCGTGGACGGCGGCCCCGAGGCGCGTGTCGAAGGGCTCGAGCTCAGGCATCGGAGAGCTCCTTCCGAAGCTTGGTCACCAGGCGGGCCAGCCGCCAGCGGACGGTCGCGGAGGGTCGGCCCATGAGGCTGCCGATCTCCGACGAATCCAGGCCGGCCTCGTAGCGAAGGGCGAGAAGGGCGCGCTCGTGGGGCGCCAGGTGCTGCAGCGCGTCGTCGAGGTCGAGCACATCCGCTCGCCCGGCCGGGTCGGGTTCACCCGGATCCTCGACGCCGAGGCTGGCCAGGCCGACATCGAGATGGACGAGGGACCGCGAGCGCTCCCTGCGGCAGAGCTGTCGGGCCTCGTTGGCGGCCACGGACACGAGCCAGGGCTTGAGGCGGTCCGGGTCGCGCAGCGAGTCCAGCTTCTGCCAGGCGATGGACCAGGCGGCCTGCACGGCGTCGTCCGCGATGTCCTGGTCGCCACCGGACACGACGTAGGCGACGCGGATCATGTCGGCGTGGTACGCGGCCACGATCCGGGCGAACGCCACCGTGTCCCCGGCCGCCGCCAGCTGCACGATCGAGGTTGCCATCGCGGCGTCCCGCGCGAGCCCTTCCATGTCCAGTAGATGCTCTGGCGCGGGCAGGTGTTGGAGGGACTCGCTCTACGGCGCGGAGTCTGGGCTCCCGCTTCGGCACGGGCCAGTGCCGGAGCGCCCGCGGCCGAGCGATTACGCCGGCTGACTCGATGGAGTGGTCGTACTGTACCTTGACTTCAGTCGTACTCATGGTCATACTGAAACCATGACTGAGTACGACCAGCGTCCAGACCACGGACGCGCCCAGCTGCCGACCGCTCGCGACGCCCTTGCCCCCTACCTGTCCTCCACGGAGGCCGGACCGTTCGCGAAGCTGTCCATCAGCCTCCCGGAACCGCTGATCTCGGCGGTGCGGGACGTCTCCGATGCCACCGGCGTCAGCGTGAGCGGCGTGATCGCCGCCAGCCTGCGCAGGCTCCTTGACGAGGTGGAACAGGCCCGCATCGACCAGGCCCTGGACGAGGATCGGGAGGAGAACCTGGCCTGGGCCCGCGCGACGGCGCCCGTGCATGCCCGCCTGATGGCGCAGCTGGAATGGTAGGGATCGGTCGAGGCCCGGCACCCACGCGGGGACGCCGAGGCGATATCCACCTGGTCGCGTTCGAGGACATCGACGGGGCGACCATCCAGGGACCTCACCCGGCTGTCGTGGTGCAGACGGACCGCATGTCGCGGTCGTCGACCGTGCTCGTGTGCCCGATGTCCACCCGCAGCGGCCGCCGACCCGACGCCGTGCCGCCGTACCTTGCCTGGGTCACCCGCCACGAGAGCGGACTGGATCGCGATGGCTGGGTCAAGGTCGACCAGATCTACACCCGCCCGGTCGAGCTGCTGGGGGTCATGCTGGGACGCCTGAACCCGGAGGCCCTCGACCGCGTGGACGCCTCGCTGCGGTTCGTGCTTGGCCTGGCCTGACCCCGGGCCTGGCGGCAAGCCCGTGCCCGGGCACCGCAACCCGCCGGCCGCGCACCGCCGCGGGCCGGATGGACATTGGCATCCAGCCGCGCCCCGGTGCACCATGTGCCGGACATGCGCCGGATCGTCTCCACCCTCGCGATCGCCCTCGCCACCGCCGTCGGGCTGCTGGCCGCGGCCCCGCCGTACGCGTCGGCGGACGAGGGCTACCGCCAGACCGCGGCGACCGTCTACCGCCTTGACCCGGCCAACGGGCGCCTCCAGGTCACGGTCACCATCAAGGTCACGAACCGGACGCCGGACGCCCGGGAGCCCTACTCCTGCATCGAGTACACCGAGGGCTGGTTCCCGATCCCCTACCCCTCCACCTGCTACAACGTCACCCGCTACTACCTCACGACGACATCGGCGCTGGTCGAGAACGAGGCGACGTCCCTCAAGGCAGTGTCCGGCGGGAAGCGGCTCGAGGTGGCCAAGGGAACGCCCGGCGCTGCCTACCGGGCCGTCACCGTGACCTTCCCGAAGCTCTACTTCGGCGAGTCGCGGACCGTGAAGCTGACCTACACGGTGAAGGGCGGCAAGCCGCGGAGCTCGACCGCGACCCGCACGATGCGCGCCTTCGCCAGCTTCTGCGCCGTCGCGAACGGCACGGACAGCAGCACCGTGACGGTCCGTCTCCCCAAGGGCTTCAGCGTGGACACCAGCGGCGAGAAGCTCAAGGCGAAGGTCGTCGGCAAGGAGCGTGTCCTCTCGAGCGGGAAGATCACGAACCCGGAGGGGTGGTTCGCCTGCTTCACCGGCACCAACCGGGCCGGGTACAAGACCGACACCCTGGCAGCCCACGACGGCCGCGAGATCAACCTGCACTCCTGGCCCGAGGATCCCGCTTGGGCGAAGGGCGTGCGCGCGGACATCGTGTCGAGCCTGCCGCTCCTCGAGCGCCTGACCGGCACCGGCATGGTCAGCGAGGCGAAGCTGAGCGTCCAGGAGGCGGCCACCGGCTCCGAGTACGCAGGGTTCTACGACGCGAAGACCGGGACGATCACGGTGGGCGAGGACTACGGCCAGCCGGCGCTCGTGGAGCACGAGCTGGCCCACGTCTGGTTCAACCGGACCACGTTCAAGGAGACCTGGCTCAGCGAGGGCCTCGCCGAGTGGGCCGGGCGCGCCGTCAGCGACGAGGCGGGGGCCTGCACGCGACCCGAGACGACGGTCGGGGGTGTGCAGCTGACGGAGTGGCGCTACCTGGCTCCGCGAGCGTCCCAAGAGGAGCGTGACGCCGTGGCGGCGCAGTACGCAGCCGCCTGCTGGGTCGTGACCGCGGTGGCCAGCGCCGCTGGCGACGAGGGCATGACCGCGGCCGTCTCGGCGCTCCTGGAGCGGCGGGATCCATACGCGGCGGACCCGAAGGCCGATCGGGCGACGAGCGTCGCGACCTGGAAGGACTGGCTGGACGCGGTCGACGAGCTGGCCCTGGCGCCCGCAGGCGCGGACGAGACCCTGGCGTCGAACCTGCTGGTGGAGTACGGCGTGGCCGGCAACCGGGCGCTGCTCGACGAGCGGGCGGCGGTACGGCTGGCCTACCACGAGCTGACCGCCACGGCCGACGGGTGGGTCGTCCCCGTCGCCGTGCGGGCGCCGCTCGCCGCGTGGCACTTCCGCGATGCGCGGGCTGCCGTCGAGGCTGCCGGCCGGACCTGGGAGCTGACCGGCGAGACGGACGCCGTGCTGGCGGGGGTCGACGCCCGTCACGGGCCAGCCGCCGAGGCCTGGGCCCGCGCCACCACGCTTGCCGAGCTCGACGCGGCGGCGGACCTGGCCGACCGCCAGCTGAGCGCCGCACGTGACGTCGCTGACGCGCAGGCGATGCTGGACTCGCCGCTCGACATCGCGCAGCAGGTCGGCCTGTTCGGGACGCAGGTCCCCAGCGTGGAGGCGGCCATCCCGGCGGTCCGGGCCGGCGACGGCGACGCGGTGGCGCGGATCACCGCGGACATCAGGTCGACGGTCGCCGGGCTGCGGGCTGCGGGCCAGCAGCGGATGGTGGCCGGAGGCTCGGCGGCACTCGTGCTGCTGGCGGTCCTGGCCGTGCTGCTCGTGCGTCGAGCGCGCCAGGCGTCCCTGCGGCGCGCCGAGGCCCGCGCCTCGGCCGCCATCGTGGCGGTGGCGGAGGCCCACCAGCGGCCCGCCCCCTTCGGTCAACCCGGTCCCGATCTGCGGGCATCCCACCCCGCCGACGACTCGACCACCCAGGTCTGGATCGTGCCCATCGTGCCGTCCGACACGGACGCGGACCTCGGTTCCCTCGTGCGCAAGCCGCCCAGCCCGCCGCCGGGTCCTCCGCCGTCGCCCGGTCGCTGACGGTCGCTGACGGGTCAGCCGCCCGCTCGCCCACTGGCCCGCCGCCCGCGTGACAGTCCCGCCGCGCCCGTTCGCGGCGGTACCCTTCGAGCGTGACCCCCACGCCCGCTCCGAGGCCCGTGACGGCCTCAGCCGTTCACAGCCGGAAGGCGGCGCTCACCCTGCTCTTCCTGCTGTCGCTCGTGTGGGGCGTGCACTGGGCGGTGGTCAAGCAGGGCCTCGAGTACATGCCGCCGCTCCAGTACGCGGCGCTGCGACTCATCGCAGGCCTGCTCACGATGATCGCGATCGTGGGCTTCCAGGGACGGCTCCGGCGGCCGCCGCGCTCGGACGTGTCCATCGTCCTCTCGGTGGGCGTCCTCCAGATCGGGGCCGGCGTCCTGATCATGAACCTTGCCCTCCAGGCCGTGCCCGCCGGACGCTCCTCGGTGCTCCTGTACGCGATGCCGCTCTGGGTGGCGGTGCTCATGTGGCTGTTCTTCCGGACCGCGCCCCGCCGCAACGAGATGGTCGGCCTGGTCCTCGGGCTGACCGGCGTGCTGGTCCTCGTCAACCCGACCGTGATCGACTGGGGCGTGCCCGCGGAGCTCGCCGGGACGCTGGCGCTTGTCTTCAACGCCATCCTCTGGGCGGGCGTCACGATCCACATCCGGCGGCACACCTGGATCTCGCGCCCACTGGACCTCCAGCCGTGGATGCTCCTCGCGGCGCTCATCCCCGTGGCGGTGGCCGCGCTGATCCTGGAGCCTGGTGGCGAGATCACCTGGGGGCTCCCCACCATCCTGATCCTGCTCTACAGCGGGCCGCTCGCGACGGCGTTCGCCAACTGGGCCAGCCAGTCCATCACGCGCTCGCTGGGTCCCCTCACCTCGGCGATGGGTTTCCTCGCGACCCCGGTGGTGGGCCTGGTCGCCGGTGCGCTCATCCTCGGCGAGTCGCTCGGCCCCATCGATATCGCGGGCTTCGCGCTCGTGCTCGGCGGGATCGCGGCGGCATCGCTCGTCCCGCCCAAGAAGGACTCCGAGATCCTGGCGCCCGTCGACGTCACCAGCCCCTGACGCCTCGCGGGCGTCCGTCGGGCACGACCGATGACTCCCTAGCGGCTGATCCGCGCGCCGCCGCCGCGCATGACCTGCTCCACCTCGGCGCGGGTTGCCATCGACGTGTCGCCCGGGGTGGTCATCGCCAGCGCCCCGTGCGCCGCGCCGTACTCCACGGCCGCCTGCGGGCCGAGGCCTTCGAGGAGGCCGAAGATCAGGCCCGACGCGAACGAGTCCCCTCCCCCGACGCGGTCAAGGATCTCCAGGTCCTCGCGCCGCGGGGCCTCGTACAAGGCGCCGCCGGCCCAGCACACCGCGCCCCAGTCGTTGCGCGTCGCGGTCGTCGCATTGCGGAGGGTCGTGGCGACGATGCGCAGGTTCGGGAAGGCTCCGACCACCCGGTCGATCATGGCCGCGAAGCTGGCCGGATCGAGGTCCGCGAGATCCGGCCCGGTGCCCTGGACCTCGAACCCCAGCGCGGCCGTGAAGTCCTCCTCGTTGCCCAGGAGCACGTCGACGAGGCCCACCAGGTCCCGGTTGACCTCCCTGGCCCGGGCCTCGCCCCCGATCCCCGCCCACAGCGAGGGCCGGTAGTTGAGGTCGTACGAGACGACGGTCCCGTGGCGGTGCGCGGCCTCCATCGCCTCGCGGGCGACCGCATGGGTCGTGGCGGACAGCCCGGCGAAGATCCCGCCCGTGTGGAACCAGCGCGCCCCACTCGCCGATCCCGCCGGGCCGGCCCGAAGACCGCGTCCCAGTCCACGTCACCCGGCCGCAGCTGCGAGGCCGCGGTGTGCCCCCGGTCCGAGACGCCCAGCGCGGCCCGGACGCCGAACCCGCGCTCCGTGAAGTTGAGCCCGTTGCGGACCGTGCGGCCGATGCCGTCGTACGGGACCCAGCGGACCAGCGACTGGTCAACGCCGCCCTGGCGGATCAGGTCCTCGATCAGCCGGCCGACCGCGTTGTCGGCGAAGGCCGTGACCACGGCCGTCCGCAGCCCGAAGCAGCGGGCGAGACCCCGCGCGACGTTGTACTCGCCACCGCCCTCCCAGGCCGTGAAGGTGCGGGTCGTCGCGATGCGGCCCTCGCCCGGGTCCAGGCGCAGCATGACCTCACCCAGGGCGACGAGGTCCCAGCGGGTGGACGGGGCGGGCCGGATCGCGAGCGGGGCGGGTTCGGCCATCGTCGACATCGGCCGCCTAGACCTTCCGGTCCGACTCGTCGGTCTCGTCGAACCGCTTGTGCATCATCGCGAGCGACGGATCCGGCCCCTTGAACCCCACGAGGTACTCCAGGCGGATCGGCGCGAAGGCCTCGTAGAACACGACGTCCTCGTCGCCCAGCTGGCGGAAGGCGTGCACCCAGTTGGACGGGATGATCAGGATCGAGCCCGGCCCGACCTCCTTCTCCTCGTCGGCGACCTTGGACCACAGCCGCCCGGATACGACGAGCATGATCTGCTCGGCCTCGTGGCTGTGCTCCGGGATGATCACGCCGCCCTGGTAGACGATGCGCGTGACCATGACCTTCTCGCCGGACACGGTCTGGCGCAGGACGCCCTTGACGTACTCGACGGTCGGGAACTCGTCCCAGGTGGTGATCTGGCTCATGCGACTCCCTCCGCGGCGCCGCGGGCCGCGAGCTCGTCCAGGCCCCGGAGGATGTCCTCCGGGCGCACCGGCAGGTGGTCGACGCGCACGCCCGTCGCGTCGAAGATCGCGTTGACGATGGCCGGGATCGGCGAGTTGGCGGTCATCTCGCCCACGCCCTTGACGCCGTACGGGCCGTTGGCGGACGGCACCTCGAGCACGACGCTCTCGATGACCGGGAGCTCGGCCGGGCCTGGCATCAGGTACTCCGCGAAGTCCTTGGGGCTGTGGTCACGGACCGGGTAATAGGGCTCCGTGGTCTCGTACAGGGCGTGGCTCATCCCCATCCAGGCGCCGCCGGTGATCTGGCCCTGGACCAGGGCCGGGTTCACCATGCGGCCCACCTCGTAGGCCGAGCGGATCGAGAGCACGGTCACGATGCCCGTCTCCGTGTCCACCTCCACCTCGGCCACGGTGCACGCGTAGGCCTGCGTCGAGTCCGGGTCCATGGCACCGGTCTCCGGGTCCACCTCGCTCCGGGGCTTCATCCACGCGCCACGACCGGCGATCGTGCGCCCGTACTGGAACTGGGCGCGCGACGCGAGATCCGCGATCGCGCGCCGCTTGTCGGGCGACCCGGCGACGTACACACCCCCTTCGCCGTCGAGCACGAGGTCGTTCACGGCGACCTCCAGCTCCTCGGAGGCGAGCTGCAGGACGGCGTCGCGCGCCTCGATGGCCGCGGCCTTGACCGCGTTCCCCACCCGGTGGGTCGCCCGGCTGGCGAAGGTGCCCATGTCGTGGGGTCCGGTGTCGGTGTCGGCGGTCTCGACGACGATCTGGTCGTACGGGACCCCGAGCGTCTCGGCCGCGATCTGGGCCATCACCGTCCGCAGCCCCTGGCCGAGGTCCGCGGCGGCGAGGACCACGTTGAACGACCCGCTCGTGGTGGCGTGGATCAGGGCCTGGGACGGGTCGCCACCCAGGTTCATGCCGGTCGGGTAGTTCACGGCCGCCATGCCGGTACCGCGCAGCCTGGCCATCGCTAGCGGCCCCCTTCCTGCTGGTCTCGCGGCTCGGAGGCGACTGCGTCACGCGGCGCCGATGTCATCGCCGCGAGGTCCGGAGCCAGCTCGTGACCCACGAGCGCCGCCGGCAGCCTGCATGGTCTCGATCAGCGTCGCGTCGGCCGTCGCCTTCCGGTGCGGCTTGATGTCCCCGTTGCGGTGCGCGTTGCGGAACCGCACGGTCCACGGGTCCAGCCCGCACAGCCGCGCGATCCTGTCCATCTGGACCTCGACCGCGAACGTGCCCATGGTGACCCCGAACCCGCGCATCGCCGACGTCGGCGTCCGGTTGGTGTAGATGCAGTAGCCGTCGATCCAGACGTTCGGGATCCGGTAGGGACCGGCGGCGTTGGCGGCGAACTTGGTGACCGCGTACGGCGTCTGGCGGCTGTACGCGCCGCAGTCCATGTAGCCGGTGACCCTGCGGGCGACGATCGTCCCGTCCGCCATCACGCCGTCCTTGATCCGGATGATCTCGGGGCTGCGGGTGGAGCTGACCTGCATCTCCTCGGAGCGGCTGTAGACGTAGCGGACCGGGCGGCCGGTGAGCATCGCGCCCAGGGTCGCCAGGGGCTCCACGATCACGTCCACCTTGCCGCCGAACCCGCCGCCCACGGTGCCGCCGATGAAGCGGAGCCGGTTGGGCTGCAGCTGCAGGATGATCGAGGTGTTGTCGAGGCTGAAGTAGACCGCCTGGGTGTTGGTGTAGACGGTGTACCGGCCGTTGGCCTCGGGGACCGCGACGGCGCCCGTGGTCTCCAGCGGCGCGTGCTCGATCGGGCCGGTCCGGTACTCGCCCTCCACGATGTGGTCGGCCATGGCGAAGCCGGCCTCGACGTCGCCGTAGCGGACGCGCCGGCACTCGTGGCCCTCGTACATGAACGTGTTGCTGCCCCAGTGGGTCACGACCGGCGCGTCCGGGGCGAGGGCCTCGTCCATGTCGAAGACCGCCGGCAGCTCCTCGAGGTCCAGGCGGACCTTGGCAACCGCCTCGTACGCGGCGGCCTCGGTCTCGGCGAGGATCGCGATGATGGGCTCGCCCTTGTAGCGGACGCGGTCCACCGGGAGGACGAACTCCTCCTCGGGCTCCACGCCGATCAGGCCCAGGATCGTGTAGACGTTGTGCGGGACGTCGGCGTGGGTGATCGCCCGGACGAAGCCCGGGACGCGCTCTGCCGCGGACAGGTCGACACCCCGGATGCGGGCATGGTGGAGCGGGCTCCGGACCATCTTGAGGTGGAGCATCCGCGGGAAGGACAGGTCCCCGGTGTACCGCGTGCGTCCGGTGACGAAGCCGACGCCGTCGTTGCGCTCCACGGACCGGCCGACGGTGGTCAGCCCGGTGGTCAGCTGCGGTGGTCATCGGGCCGCCTCCTGCCCCGCGGCCGCGGCCGCGGCGATCGCGTCGATGATCGACCCGTAGCCCGTGCACCGGCACACGTTGCCCGACAGGGCGTCCACGATCTCCTCGCGGCTCGGTGCCGGGTTGTGGTCAAGCAGCGCCTTGGCCACCAGCTCCATGCCCGGGGTGCAGTAGCCGCACTGGAAGCCGTTGGCATCGAGGAACGCGCGCTGGACCGGGTGGAGGCCCTGCGCGGGGGTCAGGCCCTCGAGGGTGGTGACGCGGCGCCCGGCCACGTCCTGGACGGGCAGCAGGCAGGACACCATGGGCTCGCCGTCGACGAGGACCGTGCAGCTCCCGCAGCCTCCCTGGCGACAGCCCTCCTTGACCGAGGTGTGACCCAGCTGGTCCCGGAGCACCGACTGGAGCGTGGTCATGGGCGCGACCATCACCTCCACGTCCTGGCCCGACAGTTCGAAGCTGACGATGACCGACGCCACGCTACGCCCGCCCTTCTGCGACCGGCGCCGCGATCTCCGCGAGCGCGCGCCGGACGAACACGCCCACCATCCTCCGTCGATACCAGTCGCTCGCGACGGCGTCCGTGATGGGCTCGCAGTCCTCGGTCGCCGCCGTCGCGGCCGCGTCCATCGCGGCCTCGTCCAGGCGCGTGCCCGTGATCGCGGCCTCCGCGCGCGTCATGCGCATCGGATGGGGCCCGGCGGCACCGAGCGCGATCCGGGCCCCCGTCACGGTCTCCCCGTCCAGCGTGGCGCGCACCGCGACGGTCACGATCGACGGCGTATTGGCTGCCTTTCGTCCGAACTTGACGAACGCCGTCCGGCCGGCCGCCACCGGGACCACGATCGAGGTCACCAGCTCATCGGCGGCCAGGCAGGTCGTCATGAAGCCGGTCCACAGCTCGGCCAGCGGAAGCGCTCGATGTCCGGCAGGTCCCGTGACGACCACGTGGGCGCCCAGCGCCAGCAGTGCCGTGGCGACGTCCCCGCCCGGCGGCGGGGTGAACAGGTTGCCGCCCACGGTGGCCATGTTGCGGATGGACCAGCTCGCCGTCCGGCTCGCGGCCATGCGCAGCAGCGGGACGTCGTCCAGCCCGGCCAGGCGGGTCAGCGTGGTCGTGGCCCCGATATGGAGCTCGTCGCCCAGCACGCTCGATCCCGTCCATGCCGGCCCGTCGCAGGCCCATGACCCGCCCGGGCAGCGAGATGCCCTCGTTGATGAGCGGCATGGCGACCGTTCCCCCGGCCATGACCAGCAGCTCCGGGCCATGCTCAGCGAGGAGCCCCAGCGCCTCGGGCACCGAGGCGGGCAGGTGGTAGTGCGAGACCGTCACTCGGAGCCCTCCGTGGCGAGACGGGCGTCCAGGGCGCGCAGCCCCTGGGCGATCAGCGATTCGGCGAGCTGCTCCACGAAGCGCGAGTCGAGGCGGGCGAGCGGTCCGCCGATGACGCCCGACCCACGGTAGTCCATGTCGGTCCCTCGACCGTCCCCATCGGGCGCCACGCGCAGCTCGAAGTCGGCGTGGCCGGTGATCGTCCCCATCGTGCCCTCGACGGCTCCGTCCATGCCCGCGTGCTCGGGCTCGAGCACGTCGACGAGCGTGACGCGGGTCCGGTAGCTGCCCACCATCCCCGGCAGGCGGAGGGTGATCCGTCCGTCGTACTGGTCGGGAGCGACCTCCTCCACGGTCTCGCAGCCGGGGATGACGGCCATCAGGACGCGCGGATCCCGGATGGCGGCGAAGACCGCCTCGCGGGGCGCCTCGAACCGGTGGGATCCGTGGATGTTCACGGCGTTCGCGTCCCCGCGCGCGTCGCGCCGGCCAGCGCCGCCTCGACGTGGTCGAGATGCGTCGTCATCGCGGACGCGGCGCCATCAGGGTCGGCGGCTCGGAGGGCGGCGAGGATCGCCTCGTGATCGCCGAGCGCACGTTCCCGCGTGGCCCGCGAGGCCCCGGTCCGCTCCCGGCTGACCTTGCCGAGGGTGTTGATGATCCGCATGAACTGGACGAGGAGGAAGTTGCCGGCAGCCTCGCACAGGGCATCGTGGAACTCGATGTCCAGCGTGCTGAACCGGTCGGCGTCGGCCACGGCACCGCGCAGCTCGGCGAGGAGCGCCTCCAGGCGCGCGACCTGCGCCGGGGTGATCCGCGCTGCCGCCAGACGGACGTTGCCGACCTCCACGACGCGCCTGGTCTCGATCACCTGGGCGAGGGCGACCGGATCCTTGGAGAACACGAAGTCCAGGTGGGAGATCAGCTGCTGCGGCTCGAGGGCCGTGATGTAGGTGCCGGCGCCTTGCCGGATCTCGACCACGTTCATGATCGAGAGCGCGCGAAGGGCCTCGCGGAGGACGGGCCGGCTGACGTGCATCATGGCGGCCAGCTCGCGCTCGGCCGGGAGCTTGTCCCCGGGCCGCAGGCTCTCCGCCCGGATCAGGTCCAGCAGGCGGGCGGCGATCTCGTCCGGCAGGGTGCTCCGGTTGACGACGGCGAACTGGGGCCAGGCCGGTCCCGGGTCAGTCGTGGGTTCCGCGGCCGCGTCCGGTCCGTCGATCATCACCGGCGCGCTCGCCTGCCGTGCTGCTGCCATCGACGGGATGCTAGGCCGACCTGATAAAGTCGTCAACTGGTCAGACCACTTACGGATACGCGGAGCACTGGAGGACACGGCAGTGATCGAGCGGCACATCACCTTCAGCGTCCACCCGGACATGACGGCCGAGTTCGAGCGCTTCTTCAGCGACGAGTACCGGCCGCCGGTCCTCGACATGCCCGGGCTCATCGAGTGCTCCCTCCTCCGCGAGGCGGAGCGCGCGGATCGCTACCAGATGGTCTTCCGCTGGGAGGAGGCCGAGCAGGCCGTCGCGTGGCGCGTGAGCGAGGTCCACCAGGCCCTCCAGCCCGCCCTCAGCGCCCTGCACGCCGGCATGGAGATCGTCGCGTACACGAAGGTCGCCTGACGCGACCGCGCCCGAACCGGGCTGGAGGCACCACCATGGCGGACGACCGGTTCCTCATCACGGGCGGCACGGGCTGCATCGGCTCCTGGGTCGTGCGAGGCCTGGTGCGCGAGGGTGCACCGGTCACGGTGGTCAGCACCGGCCGCCGTCGCGATCGACTGGAGCTGATCCTGACGCCCGCCGAGCTGGCCGCGGTCGACATCGTGGTCGCGGACGCCACCGACCTCGAGGCGATCGAGGCGGCCGCCCGGCGGTCTGGCGTGACGGCGATCGTCCACCTCGCCGCCCTCCAGCTTCCGCTGTGCGCCGCGGACCCGGTGACGGGTGCGCGAGTGAACGTCCAGGGAACGGCCACGGCCTTCGAGCTCGCGCGGCGCCTCGAGATCGGACGCGTGGTGTACGCGAGCAGCGCGGCCGTGTACGGCCCCAGGGACCGTTACGCGTCGGCGGTGGTGGGCCCGGATGCCGAGCTCTTCCCGACCTCGCACTACGGCGTGTTCAAGGTCGCGAACGAGCAGGCGGCACGGGTCTACTGGGAGACGGGCGGCATCGCGAGCATCGGTCTGCGGCCCCACTCCGCGTACGGCCCCGGCCGGGACCAGGGCGTCACGTCCAAGCCCACCCTGGCGATGATCGCCGCGGCCGGCGGGCGGCCGTACCACGTGGACTTCGGCGGGAGCTACCAGTTCCAGTTCGTGGAGGACGTCGCGGCGGCGTTCATCGCCGCGGCTCGTGCGGAGCGACCCGGCGCCGACGTGTTCAGCATCGGTGGGCCTCGGATCGGGGTGGACGAGATCGTGGAGGTGATCGCAGGGTTGGAGCCATCGTCCCGAGGTCGGATCACGTTCGGAGACCGGATCCTCCCCTTCCCCGCCGCGTTCGATGGCGGACCGTTGGAGTCAGCCCTTGGCGTGCTGCCGCTCACCCCGCTCGAGGATGGGGTGCGCAGGACGATCGCGACCTACCGCGCGGCGCTCGGCGACGGCCGGCTCGGGGATGCCTACCTGGACCGCGTGCTGGCCTAGGGTTCACCGACCGGTCCGCGGGGGGCGTCGACGCCCAACTGCGAGTCCTCCTTGGCCCGCTCGGCGAGCCGGCCCCCTGCCTCCTTGGCCTGGGCCCTTCCCGATCACCAGCGGTGCTATCTGCGGGTGATCCTGGTAGCGGATGCGCGTGGGCCCCGCCGATCGGGCCGCTTGTCCGCCCCGTAATCACCGGTGGTGATCAGTTGACCTGCAACTGCCCGCGTCGGTGCACTGCGGCGCTGGATGGCCACGGAATAGCACCACTGGTGATGTCGCGGGCTCCAGGCGCCTCGGAACCGGCATAGACGCGTGAGAGGGGCCGGCTCCGGACTCGGGACCGGCGGGCGATGAGCACCCTGGGCGCCTCGGGCCCGCCGCGGACTGGGCGCCTCGGGCCCGGCTGCGGACTCGGCCACTGCGGACTCGGCACTGCGGCCTCGAGGCCAGCGAGCGCCCCGGGCCGACGAGCCCTCGACGCGTCCCCCCTACGACCGCGTCATCCGCTCCGCGATCGCCGCCCACTCCCAGAGCCGGACCGGGTCCCGGCGGCAGGTGCTGATGTCCTTGAGCGTGAACTCCACCGGGCAGCCGTTGGCGCGCGTCGCCGCCAGCACGTCCGCGAAGTCCTTCTCGGCGATCTCCGGGACCCACTGGTCCATCGCGACCATCGCCGGGTTGGGCTTGCGGCTGAACACGAAGTCGGGACCGATGGCCTCGGCGCCCTTCTCCAGCTTCGCCCAGGGGCTCATCGAGATCTTGCGCACGTTGGGGATCTTGCGGACGGAGTCGATCCGGTTGTGGAGCGGGTCGCAGCAGCCGAAGTAGCCGAGACCGAAGCGCGCGTACCAGCGCGCGTAGTAGGGCGGCACGAACTCGTCGAAGGCAGCGTCCGAGACCGAGACGAACAGCTGGCTCCGGCCCACGGTCCAGGTGTCGATCGTGCGCGGGCTGGCCGGGTCGAAACCCTCCTTGGGCAGCTCCGTGGTGTGGGCGCCGGTGCAGTGGATCCGGTCGTTGCCGTAGCCCAGCAGCCCCTTCGCCTCGAGGATGTCGAGCTCCGCCAGGCGCACCTCGGTGAGGCGATCCGCGATGGCGTGGAGGTGCTCGGGCCGGTCGACGAAGTCGTACAGGATGGGCTCCGTGCCGCGGTACTGCTCGATGTCGTCCCACAGCGGGAACGCGAGCTCGTCACCGTTGTAGGCGGTCAGGCCCTGCATCCGGACCTCGAGTAGCCCGTCGAGGCACTCGCGTGCCCAGGCCTCCCGCTCGTTGGTCGAGGCCACGTCGAGGCTGGGCTCCAGGACCCGGAACTTCTCCACGTCCTCGGGATTGGCCAGCTGGTCCTGGTAGTGGTGGCTCTGGATGGCGCCACCCTGGTCGATGGTGTCCTCGGTGATCCGGATCCCCCAGCCGGGGCGGTCGATGACCTTCTTCACGTCGACATACGGCTCGACCACCATGTCGACCCGCAGGTGGTCCCAGCGGTAGAGCGTCCGCCGGAGCTCGGTCTCCAGCCAGCTCGTGAACGGGTGCGCCGACGAGACCGCCAGCTCGTCACCGCCCGGGACGTCCGAGGCGAGCTCGTGCCACGGGATCTCGTCGATCATGGCCATCGGACGCTCCGGACGAAGGCCGTTGAGGGCCTCCCACTCGCGGATCCGTTCCTGCTGGACGGGCAGCGCGGCGAGCTCCGCGACCCGCGCCGCGAGCTCGCGCACGACCTCGACGTCCTCGTCGGAAGCCCGCTGCTGGTGGTCTCCATCGCTGCCTCTCTCGGTGGTGGGTCCGGAACTCGGGCCGGCCGTCAGGCCAGCAGGCCGCGGGCGAGGTCGACGGCGGAACCGGCGTCGGGCGCGTAGCCGTCGGCGCCGATCTGCTGGGCGAACTCCGGCGTGATCGGCGCACCGCCGATGACGACCTTGGTCGAGAGGTTGGCCGCCCGCACCGCCTCTACCACGCCGCGCATGTTGGGCATCGTGGTGGTGAGCAGGGCCGACACGCCGATCAGGTGAGCGTCGTGCTCCTGGGCGGCCGCAACGAACGCCGCGGGCGCGACGTTCACGCCGAGGTCGATGACCTCGATGCCACCGCCCTTCCACATCATCCCGACCAGGTTCTTGCCGATGTCATGGAGATCCCCCTCGACGGTGCCGATGACCGCACGGAACTCGGGGACCACGCCGGCGGCGGCGAGGTGCGGCTCGAGGATCTCCGTGCCGGCCTTCATGGCCCGGGCGGCGATCAGCATCTCGGGGACGTACAGCTCCCCCTCCTGGAACTTCCTGCCGACCACGTCCATGGCCGCGGTCATCGCGTCCAGCACGGTCTTCGGGTCGGTGCCCGGCATCCAGGGCCGCCTGGGTCTCGGCGACGGCGGCGGCCTTGCGGTTGCCCACCTCGACGGCGGCGGTCAGGGCGGCGAGGTCGGCCACGGCGTGGTTCTCCTGTCGAGTCGCGGTGAGGGGCTGTCCGGCGGTCGCGTCGGCGCTCAGCCCAGGTGGGTCCAGGATGCGGTGCGGCGCCTGATCTCGGCGAGGTTGTGCAGGCTCGATTCTCGGGCCCGGTCCTCCCACGCGAACACGCACACGGTCATGATTCCGTCGAACCGAAGGTCACCCAGCGTCTCGAAGAACGTGTCCCACGGGACCTCGCCCTGCCCGATGTCCAGGTGCTGGTGGACCCGGACGGCGTTGCCGGGCGGGTTGGTGATGTAGCGCAGGCCGGACGAGGCACGGTGGTCGAAGCCGTCCGCCACGTGGACCATCGTCAGCAGGTCGCCTGCCGCTCGCATGATCTCAGCCATGTTGCCGCCCTGGTGAAAGGTGTGCGGCGCGCAGTACAGGAACGACACGTTGGGCGAGTTGATGCCCCGGATCAGGTTCACCGCGGCGATCCCGTCCTCGATGAAGTCGTCCGGATGCGGCTCCAGCGCGAGGCTGACGCCGTGGCGCTCGAACACCGGCAGCAGCTCCTCGAGCGACTTCCAGAACTGCCCCTCGGAGATCGACGGGTTCTCGGGCCGGCCGTTGAACTCCGAGTTCATCCGCGTGACGCCCAGCTCCGCCGCGATCTCGATGGACCGCTTCCAGTAGCGGACCGCAGCCTGCCGCTCGTCCTCGTCCGGGCCGGACCAGCGGAACAGCGGCAGGAGCGAGCTGACCTCCACGCCCGCCGCGCCCAGGGCGCGCTTGAAGGCCCGAACCCCGGCGGTGTCGATCCGCGGGTGCTTGAAGAACGGGATGAAGTCCTCGCGCGGTGACAGCTCGATGTACTGGTAGCCCAGGTCGGCAACCAGCCCCGGCAGCTCCGCGAGGGGCGTCGTCCGGAACATGTACGGGTCGAGCGCGATCTTCATCCCGTTCTCCTCGTGGCGCGCCGGGGCGGCTAGCGGTAGAGCGCCGGCTTCTCGATGTACTCGATGTCCATGCGCGCACCCGTCTTCACGGCCTCGACGCCGACCTCGACCACCTTGGTGGCGGCATAGCCCTCCCAGGCGCTGGGGCCGACGCACTCGCCGTGCTGCAGGCCGGTGATCCAGGCCTGGAGCTCGGCGGTATACGCGGCGCCGAAGCGCTGGCGCCAGTCGGCGGGGACGGCCTCGGCCAGCGTGCCTGCCGTGATCGTGGACGCCAGGGTCGGGTTGACCATGGACGCGGTGCCCAGGGAGCCCACGAGCTCGCAGCGGACGTCGTAGCCGTACTGGCAGTTGGCGAAGAACTCCACCGTGGACAGGATCCCGGACTCCGTGCCGAAGACCGCGAACTGCGGGTCCTGGAGGTGCGGGAACGCCTTGGGCGTGCGCTTGGGCGGGATGACCTGGACCGACGTGATCTCCTCGTCGAGCATCCAGCGGGTGGTGTCGACCTCGTGGATCATCGAGTCCGTCATCGTCATGAAGCTCGTGTAGGCCTCGCCCACCGTGGCATTGCGATGGACGTTGTGCATGATCAGCGCGTCGCCGATCGTCCCCGCCTCGAGGGCCGTCTTGACCTGCCGGTACCCGGGGTCGTAACGGCGCATGTAGCCCACGATCACGAGCCGCTTCCCGTACGCGACCTCCGCGGCGAGGATCTGCTCGCACTCGGAGACGGTGGGCGCCAGCGGCTTCTCGCACATCACCGGCTTGCCCGCGGCGATGCAGGCGAGCACGTACTCGGCGTGCGTGGGGCCGATGGAGGTGACCAGGACGGCGTCGACATCGTCGCTGGCGATCAGGTCGAGACCCGTGTCGAAGACCTTCGCCCCGCCGAGGTCCGCCGCGACCTGCTCCGCGCGGGCGCGGTTGACGTCGGTCACGGCGCTCACCGTGGAGCCGTTGATCACGTTGACGAGCTTGCGGCCGTGGTCCTCGCCGATGAGGCCGGTGCCGATGATGCCGACCCGGATGGTCATGGGGCAGGTCCTTCCTGGGTGCGCTGGTGCGGGCTGGGTTCGCCGGGGCGTGGTCGGTCGCGGATCAGCCCAGCGGCCGGCCGGCGGTCAGGCCGCAGGTCTTGAAGTACTGCTGGGTGCGGACGGCGATGGGCAGCGGCCTGTCGAAGTCGCAGGGGTACATGTCCTGCTCGACGATGCAGTACAGGTCGCGGTCCAGCGCGCCGAGGGCGGCGAGGAGGGTCACCATGTCCGGCTCGCCGAGCGGCGGCTCCACCATGGCGCCCAGGCGGACGGCCGGGGCGAAGCCCAGCTTCTCCTCGCGGACCCGTGCCTGGATCGCGGGGTCCACCTGCTTGAGATGGACATACTGGATGCGGTCCGGGTAGTCGGCGATGAGCTTGAGATTGTCGGCGCCGCAGTAGGCCACGTGGCCGGTGTCCAGGCACAGCTGGACGGTCTCGGGGTCCGTGCCATCCAGGAAGCGCTCGATCTCCTCCTGGGTGCCCACGTGGCTGTCGGCATGGGTGTGGAACACCAGGACGGCCCCGTGCTTGTCGGTCACGTACTTGCCGAGCTCGGACATGCCGGTGTTGAGGCTGTCCCACTCATCGTCCGTGAGGGTCGTGGGGCCGGTGATGTTGCCGTCGAGGTCACTGTAGCCCTCGGGCAGGATCACGAGATGCTTCGCACCACTGGGACCGATCACCGCCATCTCGGTGTCGCAGTCCGCCTTCGCCTTCGCGAGCGCCTCGGCTCCCTTGTGGAGCGCCACGAACACCGTGCCCCCGGTCAGGGTCAGGCCGCGCTTCGCGTACTCCTCGCGGATGAGCCCAGGGTCCGTGGGCAGGTAGCCGAATGGCCCCAGCTCGCTGTACCTGTAGCCAGCCTGCTGGACCTCGTCGAGGTACCGCTGCCAGGGCGTCTGGAGGGGGTCGCCACTGGGCATCCAGACACCCCAGGAGTCAGGCGCCGTGCCCAGGTGGAGCTTGGGATAGTCGATGGCGACGTTCACGGCGTGGGCTCCTCAGGATGTCGCGCCAGCCCTCGCCCGGTGTTCCGTGGGGCCGGATCCTCGCCAATGTAATCGATTGCGCGAAGCGATGCAAGTGGATGATCTGGCACTGCATTGACGCGCTGCGATGGAGCGGTCTTTCGGGCCGCGCGGTCGGTCCCGACGTGGTCGCGGGGGCCGCGGCCCGACCCGCACGGCTGTGGAGGCCGGCGCCGATCCGACCCGGCCTCCAGCGGTTCAACGGGCCGGTGACCGGACACGGGCACCGCTGGGGGCCCACCTCTGTCGACTCATGGGGCGTGCCAGCGAACACCGGGAGGCGTGGGACGGCGCGAATCTTCGGGGACCGAACCGTAGAACCGCTCCACGCCGGACCGGGGGTCCAGGGCACGGACGCCGGCCCGGGGGTCCAGGGCACGGACGCGGCCGGGGGTCAACGGGCCGATTCGCAGAACCGGGGCCCCGCGAGGGACCCCGGTTCGAGGATGCTGCCCGCGGGAGGCGAACCTAGCGGTTCTTGCGCTCGTCGATGATGATCGCGACGATGATGATCACGCCCTTGACCACCTGCTGGTAGAACGGCGAGACGTTCAGGAGGTCGAGGCCGTTGTTCATGACGCCGATGATCAATGCGCCGACGACCGTCCCCCACACCGTCCCGATGCCACCCGCGAAGCTGGTGCCGCCGATGACGGCCGCCGCGATCGCATCGAGCTCGTAGCCCAGGCCCAGGCCCGGCGTCGCAGACTGGACGCGGGCCGTGATCACGATGCCGCCGAGGCCGGCCATGAGGCCCGAGAAGGTGTAGATCAGGACCTTGGTCCGGCCGAGGTTGACACCCGAGACGCGTGCCGCGGTCTCGTTACCGCCGATCGCGTAGACATGCCGCCCGAAGCGGGTGAAGTTGAGCATGAGGTGGGTGAGGACGACCACGGTCCCGAAGATGATGATCGGAACGGGCAGGCCGAGGATGTCCCCGCCTCCCAGGAACAGGAAGTCCGGGGTCAGGGTGCTGACCGGTCGCCCATTGGAGTAGATGTAGGCGAGACCCCGGGCGATCGTCATCATGCCCAGCGTCGCGATGAATGGTGGGATCTTGAACACGGCGATGAGGCTGCCGTTGACAGCGCCGGCGGCGATGCCGACGGTGATGCCGGCCAGGACGGCGACGAACCACGGCGCCGTGAAGCCGTCGTAGAGCGCCTCCTTCCAGCCGATCTGCTGGACGAGGCTGGCCGTGACGACGGCCGAGAGCCCCAGCACCGAACCTAGGGAGAGGTCGATGCCCATGGCGATGATGCACAGCATCACGCCGAGCGCCAGGAGGCCGATGACCGAGATCTGGCGGACGACGTTGATCAGGTTCTGCGGCTGCACGAACGAGTTGTTCGGGGAGAAGATCGCCAGGACGATGCACATCGCCAGGAAGATGAAGACGATCAGGTACTTCCGGACGAAGGCCATGAGCGTGGCGCGCGTGACGTTCCCGCGCGCGGTCGGGGCTGCAGCAGTCATCGTTCTCTCCTGCCTCAGGCTGCCGGCGCGACGAGCGTCGCGGCTTCGAGGACCTTCTCCTGCGTGACTTCGGCGCGGCTGAACTCCGCGGTGATCCTGCCGCCCGCCATCACGAGGACGCGGTCGCTCATCCCGAGGATCTCGGGCATCTCGGACGAGACCATCAGGATCGCCTTCCCCTCCTTGGCAAGCCCGGACATGAGCCGATGGATCTCGGACTTGGCGCCGACGTCGATCCCTCGCGTGGGCTCGTCGATCATCAGCACGTCGGGCAGCGTGAGCAGCCAGCGAGAGACCAGGACCTTCTGCTGGTTGCCGCCCGAGAGGTTCTTGATCAGCTGCGACAGCGACGGGGTCTTGATCGCGAGCGCATCGCGCTGGGCGAGGCAGGCAGCCTCCATGCGGCGTTTGCGGAGGATCCAATCCGGGCTGAACCGGTTGAGGTTCGCGATCGTCATGTTGTCCCGGACGGACAGCGCGCCCATGATGCCGGTCAGCTTGCGGTCCTCGGTGAGCAGGCCCATCCCCGCCTCGATGGCGTCGGCGGGCGACTTGATGGTCACGGGCTTGCCGTTGATCTGGATCTCGCCCGCGTCCACCTTGGTGACGCCGAAGATCGCCTCGAGGACCTCGGTGCGTCCGGCGCCCATCAGGCCCGCGAGGCCGAGGATCTCGCCGCGACGGAGATCGAAGCTGATGTCCTCGATCACGCCGTGCCGGGTCAGGCCGCGGACGGACATCACCACCTCGCCGATCGCCACCTCCTCCTTGGGGAACAGGTGGGTGAGCTCGCGGCCGACCATCAGCGTGATGAGCTTCTGGCGGTCGAGCTCCGCGGCCGGCAGGGTCGCGACGTGCTTCCCGTCGCGGAACACGGTCACGTAGTCCGCGATCTTGAACACCTCGTCCATCTTGTGGGTGATGTAGATGATCGTGACGCCGCTCTCGCGCAGCGAGCGGATCATCCGGTGGAGGTGCTCGACCTCGCGCTCCGTGATGGCGGACGTTGGCTCGTCCATGATGATCAGGCGGGCGTCCGTCGAGATGGCCTTCGCGATCTCGACCATCTGCATCTGGGCGACGCTGAGCGTCTTCATCACCCGGCGCGGGTCGATGTCGATCTGCCACTTGTCGAAGACCGCCTGGGCATCGGCGGTCATCCGCCCCTTGTCGACCAGCCCGAAGCGGTTGACGGGCTCGCGCCCGAGGTAGATGTTCTCCGCGACCATCATCGCGGGGACCGGCGAGAGCTCCTGGTGGATCATCGCGATCCCGAGACGGAGCGCCGTGGCGCTGTCCGGGATCTGCACTTCCTGACCGCCGAGCTCGATGCGCCCAGAGTCCGCACGGTAGATCCCGGCGAGCACCTTCATGAGGGTCGACTTGCCGGCCCCGTTCTCGCCCATCAGGGCATGCACCGTGCCCGACCTCGGCGTCAAGGTGGACGTCGTCGAGCGCCTGGACACCTGGGAACGCCTTCGAGATCCCCGTCATCCGGAGGAGTACTTCCTCACCCATCCCCTGCCTCACGTGCCCGCTTGCAGGCGGCCCCCGCTAGCGCGCCGGAGCGCGGGCAGCAGGGCCGGAAACGACGTTCGGAGGCCCAGTGAGCCTGAGCCTCCGAACGGTACCACTCGGGGTAACGCGTCGACCGGCGGAACCGGCCGTCGCAGTCCTAGTTCGCGCCCATGTAGTCGGCCATGTTGGCCGGGGTGACCAGCACGTAGGGGATGTCCACGTAGTCGGGAACGGTCTCGCCGGCCATCAGCTTGACGGCCGCGTCGACGCCGCCCTTGCCCTGGCCGACGGCATCCTGGAACACGGTGACCTCGAGGTCGCCGGCCTTCATGGCGGCGAGGGCCTCGGAGGTCGCATCGACGCCGCCGACGAAGACGGTGTCGAGGAGCTTGGCGGCCTTGAGCGCGTTGATCGCGCCGAGCGCCATCTCGTCGTTGTTCGCGCAGACGACCATGCCGGCCTTGAGAGTGCCGGACTGGATCCAGTTCTCGGTGATGGCCTGGCCCTTGGCGCGGTCCCACTCGCCGGACTGGGTCGCGGCGACCTTCATGCCCGGGTTCTTGGCGACGACGTCGTTGCAGCCCTGGGTCCGGAGGACGGCCGCCTCGTTGGAGACCTGGCCCTGGAGGATGACGACGTCACCCTTGCCGCCGGCCAGCTTGGCGAGCTCTTCCATCTCGACGGTGCCCGCGTACAGGGAGTCGGAACCCACGTACGGGACGCCGGCGATCGACGGGTTGCGGTTGACGAAGACGAGCGGGATGCCCGCCTTCTTGGCGGCGTCAGCCATCGGCTGCGCGGCGCTGGTGTCGACCGGGACCACGATGATCGAGTCGACCTTCTGCGAGATGAAGTTCTCGACCTGGCTCAGCTGGGCCGCGGTGTCGTCCTTGGCGTCCGTGATGTTGACGGTGACGCCCTTGACCTCGGCCTCGGCCTTGATGCCGTCCTGGACGCGGCTCAGGAACGTGTCGCTGTTCGGGAAGGCGACCCCGATGGTTTCGCCGCCGCCGGCGGCGGGGGCCTCGCTGGCCGGGGCTGCCGTGGCCGCGGTGCCGCCGCAGGCGCTCAGGATGAGGGCGCCGGCGGCCATCAGGCCAGCCAGCCGTCCAATGCGGTTCAGACCCATGTGCTCTCTTCTCCTCCGCCAATATGGCTTGGCTGATTGCCACGGTTTGGCCCCGGTCCCGCCATCATGGTCAGGTGGCCTGAGCGCTCCCGCGTAATCGATTGCAACGGTAGCGAGTGACGGTGGCGGCGTCAACCCCAAACATCACGTTTCCGAAACCGGGCGGCAACCGGGTCCGGCCCTGGGCTGGCCCTCGGTCCCGGCTCCACGACCACGAGCGCGGCGATCGGAGGATGCCCTTGCGGCGCGGGCGGCATGCGACGGACACCCTGCCCCGGGCCTAGCGGAGCCCCTCCAGTGCCTCCAGGACCCGCCCAGCGATGCGGCGATGGCCGGCGTTCGACGGGTGGATGCCGTCGTCCAGGATGAGGCGCCGCGCGGCGCCGGCGAACCAGCCGTCCTTGATCGGGTCCACGAAGACGGCGCCGATCGAGGTCGCGCTCCGCTTCAGCTCGGTGCGGATGCCCCGAATCGCGTCCGGCGGCGATCCATTGCCCCAGATGGGGCCGATGACGACGATGACCGCATCCGGGAGCGCATCCCGCAAGCGGTGGAGGACGGCCGTGGCGGCCTTGGCGGTGGCTGCCCGGCCGAATCGTCTGTCGTTGTGGCCGGCAGCGACGAACACGATCCCGGGCCGCGCCTTGACCACTGCCGCCACGCGCGTCCGGACCGGCTGGCCGGTCCAGCCGGGGTTGACGAAGCCGGTTCCCGCCACGGACCGGTTGACGACCCGCCAGCCGTGCGCGGAGCTCACGATCGCCGGCCAGCCCCGCTTGCCGATGCCCGCGCCCGCCCAACCGGTCGTGTAGGAGTCGCCGAGGAAGGCCGCCACGGGCCGCGGCACGGTCGATTGGGGCACAGCCACCGCTCGGTCCGGGGTCGCAGGCGGGGTGCGCGAAGGCATTGGGCTCACGGCCGGGGTGATGGGTCGCGGGAGCGCGATCACGGCCGGGCTGGTTGGCCTCGGAGTAAGCCGGGGAGCGGCCGGAGCAACTGACGGAGCGGCTGATCGAGGGGCTGAGCCAGCGGCGGTCGGTGGCGAGAATGACTTCCACTCGGAGACGGCCGGCATGGCCCCCCGGTCAGTGGCTGCGCCACCCATGACGGTCCCGATCGTCAGCACGCCGAGGATCGCCAAGCCGGCGAGCAGCACCACGGCATCGGCGACACGGTGGTGCCTCGAACGGGGGTGCGCCTGGCGGATGGGTCCGCGCCTGCGCCGGGGGGAGGGCCTGGTGTCCACGCGTCCTGCCACATGCGGAGATTGCGAGCGGCAAGGGCCCACCGACCGTGGGCGGCATCCTACCACCGCAACGGTCCGACGCCCTCGAGCGTCACACCGGCAGGCCGGAGCCAGACCGCATGACGAGCGGCCGGCGCGCCGCCGGCGATCACCAAGGATCAGGGTCCGTCCCGCCCCCGACACCCAGGCCGCCGCCCCGCCGGGACTCCGAGCGAACCAGGGCAGGGTCGGTCACATGGACGGATCGTCCAGGACAGACAGCCGGGACACATTCCGTCCCGACATCGAGGGTCTCCGGGGAGTCGCGATCCTCCTGGTCGTGCTGTACCACTCGTCGCTGGTGGTCGGGATCCCGGGCGGGTTCATCGGCGTCGACGTGTTCTTCGTCATCTCGGGTTTCCTGATCACGGGCCTCCTGCTGCGCGAACGTGAGCGGAGCGGCAGCATCTCCCTCTCCGCCTTCTACGCCCGGCGAGTCCGCCGCCTCCTGCCGGCTGGCGTGGTCGCCCTCGCCTGCACCCTCGTGGCGTCGTTCGTCGTGCTCGCACCGCTGGACCGGGCCGCCGTCGCCCTGGACGCCGCGGCGGCTGCCCTGTCCATCGGCAACATCCGGTTCGCGCTGGCCGAAGGCGACTACTTCGCGGCGGTGACGACGCCATCGCCCCTCCTCCACTACTGGTCGCTGGCGGTCGAGGAGCAGTTCTACCTCGTGTGGCCCGCGCTCGTGCTCGTGGCAAGCCGGGGGCGCCGGGCCCGCCTCGGCGCCGGGATCGCCCTTGCCATCGTCCTCGGCGTATCCCTGATCGCGAACCTCGTGGTCACGGGGACCGCAGTGAGCTGGGCGTTCTACTCGCTGCCGACCCGGGCCTGGCAGCTCTCGCTGGGCGGCCTCATCGCCGTCGCGGCCGTCCCGCTCGCCCGGATCCCCGGCCCGCTGGCGGCCGGCCTCGGGTGGGTGGCGGTTCCTGCGCTCGGCGCCGCCGCGCTGGCGTTCGACGGCAGCATCGCCTATCCCGGCGCATGGGCACTCGTGCCGACACTGGCCGCCGGGGCGCTCATCGTCTCGGGACCCGGGGCTCACCGGCCGGGGCGCCTCCTGGCCCTGTGGCCGTTGCGGTTCCTCGGCCGGATCAGCTACTCGCTCTACCTCTGGCACTGGCCGGCGCTGGTCCTGCCGCTGATCGCCCTCGAGGCCGAGCCACCGCTCGAGCTGCGGGCGGTGCTCGTGGCCTTGGCGGTCGGTCGCGGCGTGGCTGAGCTGGCGGTTCGTGGAGGAGCCGTTCCGGACCGGCTTCCCGACGCTGGCCCGACGACCGGGCCGGACCGTGCTGGCGGGCGCGACGGCGGTGCTCGCGGTCGTTGTCGCGTCGGGTGCGTTCGTGGCGGCCGCCGAGCAGGTGCCGGGCCTGATGCCCGACGTGGGGCTGGCGGCGACGACCGAGGGCGTGGAACCGTCCGGCGATCGGGCAGCTGACCTGATCGTCGAGGAGATCGGGGGCATCGACGGCTTGGATCCATCCGAGGCAGCCGCCGAGCTGGAGGAGATGGAGGCGCTCCTCGCGGTGGACGGCCTCGCAGGGTCGGGAGAGGCGCCACCGGAGGACGCCAGCCAGGCGCCGGCATCGGCCACGCCGGTCGCCTCGGCCACGCCGGTCCCCTCGGCCACACCATCCCCGACCGCCTACCCGTCGCCGACCCCGCGCATCCACAAGCGACTGCCCAAGGATGTCCAGCCCCCGCTCTCCGAGGCTCGCGCCGACGAGGAGCGCCTGCGCGCCGACGGCTGCCTCGCGTTCGAGCCCGTCCGGGTTCCGCCGGACTGCGTCTACGGCGACCGCAAGGGCAAGGTCACGGTCGCACTGGTCGGCGACTCACACGCCGCCCAGTGGTTCCCGGCGCTTGCGGACGTAGCCCGGCGCCACCACTGGCGGGTCGTGACCTTCACCAAGGTCGCCTGTCCGTTCCTCGACATGCGCTTGAACAACGTCGCCCTCAAGCGCGAGTACTGGGAGTGCGCGGAGTTCCGCACACGGACGATCGCCCGGCTGAAGAAGCTCCAGCCCGACCTGGTCCTGCTGAGCATGAGCCGGTTCGCGATCCATCCGGTCCGCACGGCGGACCTGTCGATGGCGGCCCGTGCCGCTGCGCTGGCACGCGTCATCAAGGCCCTCCCGGACGGCTCGATCCTGCTCACCGACACGCCCGACGCCCGGCGCGACGTTCCTTCCTGCCTGTCCCGGCACGCAGCGAACGTGCTCCGCTGCGCCGTTCCCCTGAAGGCGGCGTTCGTCGGCCGACTGGGGCGACTCGAACGTCTGGCGAGCCAGGCGACCGGGGCGGCCGTCATCGATCTCAGCGGTCGCGTGTGCCGAGCGGACCCGTGCCCGGTCGTGGTGGACGGCATGATCGTCTTCCGGGACTCGCGCCACCTCACCGCCACGTTCGCGAAGTCGCTTGCGCCGGACCTGGAGCGCGAACTCCTTCGGTACCTCGCGACTTCGGCCGCAACGCCACCGACCCCTGCGGCGACGCCGATCCGGACCGCGTCGCCCTCGCCGGTGCCCGTGACGTCGTCGCCCGGGACGGTCTCGCCGTCCTGATCAGCCCCGGCTCCACACCCTCCGCACGCGCTCCGCCACGCGCTCCGGCGTGAGCCCGTGGTGTTCCATGAGCCACGCATTGGGCGCCGATTCGCCCCAGGTGTCCTCGATGCCGATGCGGATCAGCGGCCGCGGGTCGTGGGCGGTCACGATCTCAGCCACGAGACCGCCCAGGCCCCCGATCACGGTGTGCTCCTCGACGGTCACGACGAGCGGCACGCCGGCCGCCGCCGCGGCGATGCCGGCCTCGTCCACGGGCTTGATCGACGGGACGTGGAGGACGCCGGCCGAGATCCCCTCCGCGCCCAGCAGCTCGGCGGCCTCGAGCGTCCGGGCCGTCTGCTGGCCCGTGGACACGAGCAGGACCTCCGTCCCCTCGCGGAGCAGGATCACGCGCCGGGGCTCGAAGACGTAGTCCGATCCGAACACGTCGGGCCCCGACTCCCGGCCGAGACGCAGGTACACGGGGCCCGGTGTCGCCGTGGCCCAGCGGGTCATCGCGGCCGTCTCCGCGGCATCCACGGGGGCCAGGATGGTCATGCCGGGCATCGCGCGCAGCGTGGCGATGTCGCTGACGTCCACGTGGGTCTTGCCGGCGAGGCCGGCGGCGAGGCCCGTGTAGGCCGCCCCGAACTTGACGTTGGCGTGGGTCTGGGCGACGGACATGCGCACCTGGTCCAGGGCCCGGTTCGAGAAGAAGATCCCGAACGAGCTGAGCCAGGGCACGAACCCGGTGAAGGCGAGCCCGGCGGCCGCGCCGACCATCCCCTGCTCCGCGATGCCCATCTGGAGGAACCGGTCGGGGTAGGCCGCCGCGAACTTGTCGGCCTTCGTGGATGTGGCGAGGTCCGCGTCCATGACCAGGATGTCGGGGTTGGTGGCGGCCAGCTCCACGAGGGTCTCCGCCCAGACGTCGCGCTGCGGCTTCGTCATGGCGCCTCCTCCGCGAGCGTCAGCTCGACGCGAGCCGCGGCCGCCTCCTCGGCGGTGGCGGGCCGGGCGTGCCACTCGGAGCGGCCTTCGGTGAACGAGATCCCGCGGCCCTTCACGGTGTGGGCCAGGATCGCCGTGGGGACGTCACCGCCGGTGCCCGTCCGGACGTCATCGCAGGCCGCCAGGATCTGCCCGAAGTCGTGGCCGTCGATCTCCAGGACGCGCCACCCGAACGCCTCGAAAGCCCCGCGGAGGTCGATGCCCGCCCACGGGTCGCGCCGGTTGCCACGGTTGGCCTCGCCCTCCTCGAGCGCCCAGCCGTACTGCTGCATGCCGTTCCAGTCCACGATGGCCGTGAGGTTCCCGGCACCGTAGCGCGGGGCGACGTGGACGGTCTCCCAGACCTGGCCCTCCTGCGTCTCGCCGTCGCCGAGCATCACGAAGGTGTGCGACGGGAGCCCGCGACGACGGGTGCCCATGGCGAGGCCGAGGGCGACGGACATCCCCTGCCCCAGCGAGCCCGTCGATGCGTCGATCCCCGGCAGGAGGAGCATGTCCGGGTGGCCCTGCAGCCGGCTGCCGCCCGTGTCGAACGTCTGCAGCTCCTCGACCGGGAAGTAGCCGCGCATGGCCATCACGGTGTAGAGGGCTACGGAGCTGTGGCCCTTGGACAGGACGAACCGGTCCCGTTCCGGCCAGTGCGGCTCCTCCGGCCGGATCCGCAGCACGCGGAAGTAGAGCGCGACCAGCAGCTCCATCGCCGACAGCGGGCCGCCCACGTGGCCCGCGCCGCTGTGGGCGACCGTCTCGATGACATGGAGGCGCCCGCGCCGGGCGAGCGCCTCGAGGTCGGCGTAGGGCCGGGTGCCGGGAGGGACGCCCGACGCCACCTCGCCCATCAGCCGGTCGCGCCGCGGTGCGCGAGGAGGCCCTCGAGGTACTCGCGATTGACCCGGGCCGCGTCCTTGGGATCGCCCCGGCAGGTGTCCTGCTCGAGCACGAACCAGCCGTCGTAGCCGCGCCCCAGCAGCGCCTCGACCATCTCCGGCACCTGGGCGATCCCCTCGCCCAGCATCGGGAAGATGTAGGCCTTGAGCGCCGTCCCGAAGCTCCACTCACCCGCCTTGGCCTGCGCGAGCACCTCGCCGTCGACGTCCTTGAGGTGGATGTGACCCACCCGGTCGCCGTACGTGCCCAGCATCTCGAGGCTGTTGCCGCCGCCGTAGGCGAGGTGTCCGATGTCCAGGCACCAGCCCACCTTGGCGGGATCCGTCTCGTCGAGCAGCCGGGCGGTCTCCGCGGGGGTCTCCACGTACGTCCCGACGTGGTTGTGGAAGACGACCCGCATGCCGAGCGGCTCGAGGTTGTCGGCGAGGTCGTGGAGGCCCCTGGCGAGGTTCCGCCACTGCTCGTCGGTGAGGCCGTTCGCACTCGTCCACGTGGCCCGCCTCGGCGCGCCGGCGGTCGTCGCCGGCCTCGGCCGCGATCAGCAGCTTGCCGCCCGTGGCGTGCAGCCGGCGGGCGATCTCCATGGCCTTGGCCATCTCGGCGTCGTAGCGGTCCGCGTCCCGGAAGCCGAGGCCCACGAAGGCCCCCACCATGTCCAGGCCGCGGGCGTCGAGCGCCGCCTTGAGCTCCGCCGGGTCCTCCGGCATGCCGGGGCCCCACTCGGTGGCGTCGTACCCGGCCTCGACGAACTCGTCCATCATCTGCGGGTACGGCAGCCACGCCCGGTACTCCGGGACGTCGGGGCTGTTCCAGTTGACGGGTGCGGTCGCGATACGCATCAGAGGAGCTCCGCTCGCTGCCGCGCGACGTTGGTCTCGTACCGCTCGCGGGCCGAGTTCACGGTCTCGGAGGCCGACACCTCCGCGACCGGGACGTCCCACCAGGAGTCGTAGCCCGGCGCGCGCTTCTCCGGGCTGACGGCCACGTGGATGAGGGTGACGCCATCGTGGGCGCGCGCCGTGGCGATCGCCTGCCGGATGTCGTCCTCGGTCCGGGCGTAGATGCCCAGGGCCCCCATGGACTCGCCGTGCTTCTTGAAGTCGACCGGGATGTAGCCGCCGGTCAGCCGGCCCGTGCCGGCCTCACGGAACCGCAGCTCGTTGCCGAACTGCGGGACGCCGCATGCCCAGGCGAGGTCCTTGATGCACTGGTAGCCGTGGTTGTCGAAGACGACGATCGTGAGCTTGATGCCCTCGGCGACCGCGGTCACGATCTCGCTGTTGAGCATGAGGTACGTGCCGTCGCCGATGGCGACCACCACCTCCCGCTCGGGCTCGGCCAGCTTGACGCCGATGCCGGCGGGGATCTCGTAGCCCATGCACGAGTAGCCGTACTCGAGGTGGTAGGCCTTCGAGTCCTCGGGCCGCCAGAGCTTGAGCAGGTCGCCCGGGAGCGAGCCCGCTGCGCAGACCACGGTGGCGTGACCGCCCACGGCGTCGTTGAGGATGCCGATGACCTCGGGCTGGGCGAGGTCCTCCGTCTCGCCGCTGGGCGTGCGGTGGAAGGTCACCCGCTCGTCCCACTCCGCCTTGAGGGCGGTGACCTGCTGGCGGTACTCCTGTGAGGCGCCCTGCATGCCCGGCAGCGGCGAGGCCCGCGGCGATCGCCGTGAGTGCCTCGCGTGCGTCGGCGATCAGCGGCACGGAGCGCATCTTGGCCGCGTCGAACCCGTTGATGTTGATCCCGACGAAGGTCACGTCCGGGTCCTGGAACGCGGTCCGGGAGGCCGTGACGAAGTCGCCCATGCGAGTCCCGACGCCGATGACCAGGTCGGCATCCCTGGCCAGGCGGTTGGCAGCCAGGCCGCCCGCCGACCCGATCGGCCCGACGTTCTGAGGGTGATTCCAGGGCAGCGCGCCCTTGCCCGCCTGCGATTCGGCCACCGGGATCCCATACGAGGTCGCGAGGTCGTCCAGGGCCGCCTCGGCACCGGCGTAGATCGCGCCGCCCCCGGCCACGATGAGTGGTCGCCGCGCGGCCCGGATGAGGCCCACCACCTCGTCCACGAGCTCCGCCTCGGGGCGTGGCCGGCGGACGCGCCAGACCCGCCGCTCGAAGAAGCGCTCGGGCCAGTCGTAGACCTCGGCCTGGACGTCCTCCGGCAGGGAGATCGTCACGGCGCCAGTCTCGGCGGGGTCCGTGAGGACGCGGAACGCCTCGGGCAGGCTGGAGATGAGCTGCTCCGGGCGCGAGATCCGGTCGAAGTAGCGGGAGACCGGACGGAAGGCATCCGAGGCCGAGACGTCGTGCTCGACGGGATGCTCGACCTGCTGGAGGACCGGGTCCACGAGCCGGTTGGCGAAGTAGTCGGACGGGAACAGCAGGACCGGCAGCCGGTTGACGGTCGCCGTCGCGGCGCCCGTGATCATGTTCGTCGCCCCGGGCCCGATGGAGCTGGTGCAGGCGAACGTCTGCATGCGGTTCTTGTGCTTGGCGTAGGCCGCGGCGAGATGCACCTGGGCCTGCTCGTTCTGCGGCCGGTAGTACGGCATCTCCCACTCGTCGCCCAGCTCCTCGAGCGCCTGCCCGAGGCCCGCGACGTTACCGTGGCCGAAGATCCCCCAGACGCCGGCGATGAACCGGTTCTGTTCTCCGTCCCGCTCGACGTACTGCTGCGCCAGGAAGCGGACGATGGCCTGCCCCACCGTCAGCCGAACCGTGCTCAACTGCTCGCTCCTCTCGCCCTGGTAGGCCGGGCCCAAGGTCCGGCGGTCCACCGCATCATGACCGATCCACGCGCTGCGCGCAATCGATTACCGGCGCGCTGGCACCGTCGCGGCTCGTGGCGGCCGGCAACGGACCTTGACGACGCGAGTCCGCTCCGCTAACGTGAGAAATCGATTACGCGCCGTCCTTCGCACCCAGCTGGGACGGCGCCTGGCCGAAGGACGCCGCGGAGGCAGGCATGGGCGATCGGGTGGTCCGGCAGCGCAGCCTGGCGCCCCGCCGCGTGGCCGCCGGGCCCAGCCGGCAAGCCCGACGCGGTCCCCTCCCCGATCGCCCGTGGTGATCGTGGAGCGCGCGGCGCCGGCCACCATCCGCGACGTTGCCGAGCGCGCCGGCGTGTCCACCGCGACCGTCAGCCGCGTCCTCGCCGGGATCGGCAACCCCAAGCCCGACACGGCCGCCGCCGTCCTGCGGGCCGTCGAGGAGCTGGGCTATCGCCCGTCGGGGGTCGCCCGCTCGCTGCGCATGCGGCGCACGCGGACGCTGGGCCTGATCGTCACCGACATCCAGAACCCGTTCTTCCCGGAGCTCGTCCAGGCGGCCGACTCTGCGGCGCGCGGCCTGGACTACTCGATCATCCTGGGCAGCGCGGCGTACGACGAGCACCGCGCGATGCACTACCTGGACCTCATGGTCGATCGCCGTGTCGACGGGCTGATCATCGCCTCGTCGCAGCTGTCCGACGAGAGCTGGGCGTGGCTCGGCTGATCATCGCCTCCTCGCAGCTGTCCGACGAGAGCTGGGAATGGCTCGGCAACGCTCCCCTCCCCGTCGTGGTCGTCAACGCGGAGCCCAGTGGCCTGCCGGTACCCGTCATCACGAGTGACAACGTGGGCGGCACGCGGCTCGCGGTGGAGCATCTCGTCGGGCTGGGGCATCGCAGGCTCGCCTACGTGCGTGGCTACGAGGGGTTCACCGCGGACCTCCCGCGCGTCGAAGGCTTCCGCAAGGCGTGCGCGGACGCCGGGATTCCCGCGTCGAACGTCGTCGAGGTCCGTGGCGACGGCCAGTTCGAGGGTGGCGAGCGGGCCGTGGCCGAGCTGCTGGCCCAGGGCTGCCCGATGACCGCCGTCGTCTGCCACAACGACGTGACCGCGATCGGCGCGATGCGCGCGATCCGTGCGAGCGGCCGACGGGTCCCGCAGCACATCAGCGTCGTGGGCTGTGACGACATCGCCGCCGCATCCTGGGTGGTGCCCGCCCTCACGACCGTCGCCCAGCAGAAGGCCGAGATGGGGCGGATGGCCGTAGAGCGCATCGCGGCCGCGCTGGACGACCCGGAGCACACCGCCGAGGCCGAGACGATCCGCATCCCGATGATCCTGCGCATCCGCGAATCCACGGGCCCCGCGCCCGAGGAGCCTGCCCGGGAATGACCGCTCGGCTCCCGCTCAACCGACAGCGCCCCCTCCCTGTGCCCGGACGGGGCACCAACCACGCGTCTGACGTCGTCGAGGTCCGCGGCGACGGCCAGTTCGAGGGCGGCGAGCGGGCCGTGGCCGAGCTGCTTGCCCAGGGCTGTGACATGACGGCCGTCATCTGCCACAACGACGTGACCGCGATCGGCGCGATGCGGGCGATCCGCGCGAGCGGCCGACGGGTCCCGCAGCACATCAGCGTCGTGGGCTGCGACGACATCGCCGCCGCATCCTGGGTGGTGCCCGCGCTCACGACCGTCGCCCAGCAGAAGGCCGAGATGGGGCGGATGGCCGTGGAGCGCATCGCGGCCGCCCTGGACGACCCGGAGAGCACCGGCGAGGCCGAGACGATCCGCATCCCGATGATCCTTCGCATCCGTGAATCCACGGGCCCCGCGCCCGGGGAGCCCGCCCGGGAATGACCGCTCGGCTCCCGTTCAACCGACAGCGTCCCCTCCCTGTGCCCGGACGGGGCACCAGCCACCGCTTCGGCCACGACGGCCCGCGCGTGACCACCGAGGAGTGGACCACATGATCCAGATCGCCAACGCCCCCTGCTCGTGGGGCGTCATCGAGAACGTCGCGGGCGAGACCGGCGGCTACCGCCGCGTGCTCGACGAGATGGCCGAGGCGGGCTACGCCGGCACGGAGCTCGGCGACTGGGGGTTCATGCCCACGGAGCCGGACGCCCTCCGTGCCGAGCTCGACAGCCGTGGGCTGGCCCTGCTCGCGTCCTTCTCGACGCCCTGGCTGCAGGACCCCGCGCGCCACCGGCAGGGCGAGGACGACGCCGTCAAGATCGCGAAGCTGCTCGCCGCCGTCGGCGGTCCCGACACCATGATCGTCCTGGGCAACGACCCGTACGGAGACCCGGTCCGCGGCAAGAACGCCGGCCGGATCACCCCGGAGATGGGCCTCACGGACGAGGGGTGGGAGATCTACGCGGATGCCGCCAACCGGCTGGCCCGCCGGGTGCGCGACGAAGCCGGCATCCGGACCGTCGTCCACCAGCACCTGGGGACCCTGATCGAGACCGGCGCGGAGGTCCGCCGGCTCATGGCGATGACGGACCCCGACCTCCTGGGCATCTGCCTGGACACCGGACACTGGACGTTCGGCACGGGCGAGAACCCGGTGGACGCGGTCCGGGAGTTCGGCGACCGGATCTGGCACGTCCACTTCAAGGACGCCGATCCGGCGGTCATGGCCGAGTCCCGCCGCGAGGAGTGGGACGGCCTCACCTCCACCGGTCACGGCGTGTTCTGCGAGCTCGGCAAGGGCTGCGTGGACTTCCCGGGCGTCCTGGCCGCCCTCGGCGACATCGGCTACGACGGCTGGATCGTCGTGGAGCAGGACATCCTGCCCGGGATGGGCGACCCCAAGGAGAGCGCCCGGCGCAACCGCGAGTACCTGCGGTCCATCGGCGTCTAGGCCGGACATCTCGCGCGCCGGGCGGCCCGCGCGGCCCGGCGCGTCTCCACCCGAGGAGAGGGGACACCATGAGCGACAGGGTCCGGATCGGCATCGCGGGCACCAGCTGGTGGGTCGACGCCATGTACCTGCCGGCCCTCGCGAACACCCGCTGGCCGACGTGCGGGCCATCGTCGGGGGCAGCCGGCGCGACCACACGCGCGAGTTCGCCGCGGAGTGGGGCATCCCGCAGGCCTACGACTCGTTCGAGGAGATGCTCGACCGCGAGGACCTGGACGCCGTGATGGTCGTGGCGCCCAACATCCTCCATCACCCCTACGCGATGGCCGCGCTCCGTCCGCGGCCTCCACGTCCTGTGCGAGAAGCCGCTGGGCATGAACAGCGCCCAGGCCCGCGAGATGACCGAGACGGCGGAGCGCCTCGGCCTCGTGAACATGTGCCCGTTCACGTACTCCTTCATGCCCTACGCGCGGTACACGAAGGAGCTGGTGGACGGCGGCTACATCGGCCGGCCCTACCACCTCAACATGCGCTACTTCGCGGACTACGGGCGGGATGGCTCCTACATCTGGAGGTTCGACCTGGGCGAGGCCGGGGCGGGGGTCTCCGGGGACCTCGCGTCGCACTGGTCGTACATCGCCACCTGGCTGTTCGGCGACGTCGTGGCGGTCACCGCGGTGTTCGCGCGGCTCCGTGCCCCGAGTCCGCGTCCGGACGGCGTGCCCTACGAGCCGGCCGAGGACTCGGCCATGATCCTGCTGGAGTTCGCAAACGGGGCGACCGGGAGCATCGACGTGTCGTCCGTCACCTATGAGCCGTCGAAGTTCGGCCAGCTCCACGCCTGGGAGTTCCACGGCTCCGAGGGCACGCTCCACGTCACGTGCGACTGGGACAACCTCGAGCGGGTCGAGGGGGTGCGGATCCAGGGCGCGGAGGCGGACCGGACCGTCGAGCGGCCCCGCCTGGCGGAGCTTCCGATCCCGGACCGGCTCTACGACGGGATCAGGCGCGGGTCCGTCCACGAGACGTACAAGGACACGTTCCGGGAGCACGACAACATGGCCCGCGGCTTCGTGACCGCGATCGCCGAGGGAGGCACGGCGGTTCCCTCGTTCCGCGACGCGTGGCGGGTGCAGCGGATCGTGGACGCCGCCGGCAGATCCGCGCGCGAGGGTCGCCGCGTGACGATCGAGGAGATCGCGGCCGGCGAGGGCTGATCTCCCCGCGGGGGCAAGACTCAAGCCGGCGTCGGGCGGCGTGCAGCGGGGCTGCGGTCCGGTCCCCGAAGGTCCGCACCGCCACCCGCCCACCTGCGTTCGGTGGCGGGTCTCCCAGCGAACAGGAGTGTCCTCGGCGCGGCACCTTCGTTCCGTCGCCGAACCGTTGAACCGCTCCAGGCGAGGTTCGGCGCGGGAGTCCCCCCGTACGAATCGAGACGCCGGCGCGCGCGGGGGCTGCCGCGGCGCGCCGGCGAGGGAGAAGCGGGCCGAACCCCTCGGGAGGTCAGGGCACCTCGTCCAGGCGGACGGGGCGGTGCTCGAGTCGGGACTTGGTGGCCATGTACGCGATCCGCATCGCCTGCATCGCGTCGCGCGCGGTGCACGGGCTCTCGATCTCACCGCGGGCCACCCGGAGGAACTCGAGCAGCTCGAGCCGGTAGGCCTCCTCGAACCGGTCGAGGAACGAGTCCCAGGCCGGGTTCGCGGTGACCGGGGCGCCGGCCTCCAGGGAGCGGATGGGGGTGCGCCCGTCGAGACCCACGCACACGACGTCCTTGGAGCCGATGACCTCCATGCGCACGTCGTAGCCCAGCGGGTTGTGCCGCGTCTGGGCGTGCGACCCGATCACCCCGTTCTCGCAGGTGAAGATGCACGCGCCGGTGTCGACGTCGTCGTACTCCGCGAAGACCGGGAAGTTGCGGACCGAGCCGGTCGCGTAGACCTCGACGATCTCCGAGCCCGTGAGCCAGCGGAGCGCATCGAAGTCGTGGATGGATGAGTCGCGGAACAGGCCCCCGGAGACCGGGATGTACGCGTCGGGGGGCGGGGTGTGGTCGTGGGCGATGAGCCGGACCATGTACAGGTTGCCGAGCTCGCCGCTGTCGAGGAGGCGCTTCGCCTCCACGTAGGCCGGGTCGAACCGGCGCTGGAACCCGACCTGGATGACGGCGCCCGCGGCCTCTGCCTTCTCCACGAGCGCGACCGTCGACTCGAGGTCGAAGGCCAGCGGCTTCTCGACGAAGACGGGCTTCCCGGCGTCGATGCACAGTGAGACGAGCGGGGCGTGCATGTTGGTCGACGCGGCGACGATCACGGCGTCCGCACCGGCGATGGCCTCCTGCGGCCGTGGCGGCCACCCGGCCGTTGACCGCCCCCGCGGCCTTCGCGGCGTTCTCGGCGATGACGTCGTAGACGATCACCTCGTCGACGCCCGGCTGCTCGGCGACGAGCCGGCCATGGAGCTGGCCGATCCGGCCGGCTCCCAGGAGCGCGATCCGCATGGAGGTTCCTCCTCGTTCCGGGACGCCTGTGTCGGGTGAGCGTGCGAGTGCCGGTGAGGCACGAAAGAGCCGGCCCGGGACGGACGCCCCGAGGCCGGCTCGATTGGCTCGATCTAGCTGTTGCCGGGGAAGACCAGGCTGAGCGGGCCCTGCTTGCCGGGCTCGGGCCAGCGCTCGGTGACCATCTTCTGCTGGGTGAAGAAGCGGACGCCGTCCTCACCGCGCATCGCCAGGTCGCCGATGGCGGACTCCTTGGCACCCGAGAAGCTCATGTAGCCGGCGGGCACCGGGATCGGCACGTTGACGCCGATCATCGGGACCTCGACCTCGAGCTTGAAGCGCCGGGCCGCGCCACCGTCGGTGGTGAACACCGCGGTGCCGTTGGCGTACTTGTGGTCGTTGATGAGCTTGAGGCCCTCCTCGAACGTGTCGGCGTACACGATGCCGAACACGGGGCCGAAGATCTCCTCCTGGTAGACCTTCATCTCCGGGGTCACGTGATCGAACAGGGTCACGCCCAGGAAGAAGCCGTCCGGGTTGGGGCCCTTGAACGTGCGGCCGTCGACCAGGAGCTCCGCGCCCTCGGCCTCGCCGATGTTGATCCAGTTGATGACCGACTGGCGGTGCTCGTCGGTGTAGATCGGGCCCATGTCGGTGCCCGGCTCCATGCCGTCGCCGATCTTGAGGCTTGCGCGATCCGCTCCATGATCTTGGGCTTGAGGCGCTCGGCGGTGTCGCCGACCGCGACCATCAGCGTCTGGGCCATGCAGCGCTCGCCGGCCGAGCCGAAGCCCGACGCGACCGCCGCGTCGGCGACCAGGTCCATGTCCGCGTCGGGCAGGACGAGCATCGCGTTCTTGGCGCTGGTGTAGGACCCGACGCGCTTGCCGCGCTTGGTGCCCTCCTCGTAGACATAGCGGCCGACGGCCGTGGAGCCCACGAACTGGATCGCCTTGATGTCCTTGTGCTCGACGATCGCCTTGACCGCGTCACGGCCGCCGTACACGACGTTGAACGTGCCGTCGGGGCCACCGGCCCGCGTCCACAGCTCGGCCTGGAGCTGGGTGGCGCCGGGGGTGTGGGACGACGGCTTGAGGATGACCGTGTTGCCGGTCATCAGCGCGATCGGGTAGATCCAGGTCGGGACCATGACCGGGAAGTTGAACGGCGTGATCGCCGCCACCACGCCCAGCGGGCCGCGGAACGTGAACGCGTCCACGCTGGTGGAGACGTTGGGGGTCATCATGCCGGCCATGTGGACCGGCAGGCCGCACGCGAAGTCGATGGTCTCGATGCCGCGGAGGGTCTCGGCGAGCGCGTCCGGGAAGGTCTTGCCGTGGTCGCGCGTGATGAGGCGCGCCAGCTCCTCCCGGTTCTCGTACATGAGGTTCCGGAACTGGAAGAAGATGTTGCTGCGCGCGATGAGCGGCATGTCGCGCCAGGCCGGGAACGCGGCCTTCGCGGACGCGACGGCGGCGTCGACCTCGGCCTGGCCGCCGCGCGGCACGCGGGCGATCACCTGGCCGGTCGCCGGGTTGGTCACGGGCCCGGTCTGCTCGGGCAGCACCTCGACGGCCGTGCCGTCGATCCAGTGGGAAAGGATCGGCACGATCGCCGTCTTGTCGGGAGTCTCGATAGCCATGATGAGGGTTGTTCCTCCACTATCCGCCGCGGTGTTGTTGCCTAGATGGTGCGGGTCGGGTCAAGCGGACTTGGTGTCCGGGTTGGGCATCATGATGTCGCGCACGACACCCTGGAGATCGTGGTACGACTGGACGAAGCCGCGCAGGGTCCGAACGGTGGCTCCATAGCCCGCGAATTCGTCGGGCGTCAGGCCATCCGGCTCATAGGCCCGCACGAAATCCGGCACCCTCGCGACCAGGTCGTCGATCAGGTGCTGGTCCACGGGGATGTCGATCCGCGGCTGCGGGTCGATCCCGGAGCCGTTGAACCGGACCTGCCAGGGATAGGGCATGGTGAGCACGGCGTCCGCGCCGACCAGCTCGGTCCAGTGGAACCGGTGGCGGTACGCGGCGCCCAGCAGCCGGGTTCGGTAGCCGCGCTCCTGGAAGATCCCGTAGGCCCGCTTGAAGGCGGCCACGCCCGCCCAGTTGGCGGCGTCGGGATCCAAGGCGATGCTGTCCTTCTCGACGAGCACCTTCACCCAGTCGTCGAGCCGGCCGATCATCAGCGAGCAGACGGGGCTGAACCGGCTGGTGTCGATCCCGGCCGCCTCGGCACGGCGCAGGCCACGCTCGACGGCCTCGGCCGCCGCGATGCACTGGGCGACCGTGAACACGACGGTGATGTTGGCCACGACGCCCCGGGCGGTTGCATCCTCCACCGCCTGGAGGCCGGCGGCGGTGCACGGGAACTTGACCTGGATGTTGGGGGCCAGGGTGCTGAAGTGGACGGCCTGGTCGGCCATCCGATCCGGCGTGCGGTAGTTGGCCGGGTTCGTCTGGAGCGAGAGGCGACCCTTCTTCCCGTCGTGGGCGTCGAAGACGGGCTGCAGGATCCCCGCTCCACGAGCGCCCATCTCCTCGATCAGCGCCCAGGTCAGCTCGACCTCGGACCAGGTGGGGTTCTCCGCGATCATCTCGCGAACCCGCGGGGTCCAGTGATCCTTCTCCTTCTTCATCACCTCGAGCACGATCACGGGGTTCGAGGTGGCGCCCGTGCCGCCGCGCTCGACGGCGTACGCCAGCTCGGCGACGGCGCAGGAGTCGTTCCAGAAGTCGGTCGGGGTCGACTCGACCATCCGCAGGAGCGGGCTGTCGACCGTCGCGATGCCAGTCATGGATCCTCCGTCAGCGTGCCGACGCACCCGGGTTGGCCGGCTGGTCGTGCAGAACTAGATAATCGATCATCGATGGCTGCAATGCAAGGATGGAGACGCCGCGGATCGGGGCCTCGTGGCCGGTCGACGTCACCGCGCCGCCTCGACCTCGGCCTTCGGCGCGGCCGGGCTCCAGTTCATGAGCCAGGCATGGTCAGGGTCCAGGGTGAAGAACCAGGCACGATTGGGACCGGCCATCACGTTGAGGTAGTAGCAGTCGTAGCCCGCCGGGACGCCCACCGGGTGGTAGCCCTCGGGGATCAGAACGACGTCGCCATCCATCGGGGTGAGTGCCTCGTCCAGCGAGCGGTCCGCCGTGTACACGCGGGCGAAGGCGAAGCCCTGGCCCGGCTTCGCGAACTTGTAGTAGTAGAGCTCCTCGAGCCGAGCCTCCACGGGCGGGTTCTCGGTGTCGTGCTTGTGCGGCGGGTAGCTGGACCAGTTGCCGCCCGGGGTGTAGACCTCGAACGCGATGAGGCGACCGGCCTCGGCCGAAGGCGGCAGCAGGTGATGGATGCGGCGGGACGTGTTGCCCTCGCCGCGGGCCTCGACCAGGATGTCCTCCGGGGCGATGAGCGCCGTGCGCCGGACCTCGCCGCCGGGGGCCGCGCCGATGGCGACCAGGGCTCCCGTGACGGCGACGGCCTCCAGCGAGCGGCCGGGCTCCACGAGCAGGACGGGGGGCGGCGGGCCGTCGAACACCGACATCCGCGAACCCTGGACCCCGAGGTCCTCGTCCCCCACCGCTGAGCGACGCCTTGCCCTCGAGGACGAGCAGCAGGCGCTCCTTGTCGTCCGCGGGACGGGTCACGCGCTGCCCGGGGTCGAGACGGTAGACGTGGAACGTGGTCCAGTCCCAGCCGGCGGACTCCGGGTCGATGGCGCACACCAGCCCGTCGGGACCGGGAGCGGCCGCGCGGCGGAGGAGGCGCCGCGCGGCCGCAGGTCGGTCGGGAGTTGCCGCTGGATCCCCGGAGAGGACAGGGACGGTCATCGAGATTGTTCCTCCGCGACCCGGATCGCCCACCGGCACCGGCAAGGCCACGCGCGCCGGCGCACGATGCCGCCGGTGGGTCGGCAATCGATTACATGAACGTATCTTGCGGCACGGCGGGAGTACCGTCAAGGGTCTGCGGCCGACTTCGCCCGCCCGTGCGGGCGATCGGGGGACCGGGCAACGACACGACCCGGCCGGTGTCGATCGGCCGGGTCGCGTCCGCTGGTTCCGCGACGGTCAGGCCTTGCGGGACTTCCCGTCGGGCGTGCGCATCCGGGCCACGTTGCTGGACTCGAAGTACGCCGCCTTGCGGGCCATCTCCGGCATCGGCGCCGCGTACTGGACCTGCTCCTCCGCGAGCTCCCCGAGCAGGGCGTTGAGCTCCCGGTCACGACCGGCGTAGCCGCGCACGCGATGTCCGACGGAGGAGATGACCCGGCGGGCATCGTCGTAGCGGCCCTCGCGGTTGAGCCGCACGGCCTCCTGCTTCGCGCGTTCCGCGAACAGGCGGGCAACGACGCGGTCCACCTCCACGTCGCGCGGCTGCGTGTCGTTGGCGGGGTTGTCGGCATACTCCCAGGCCACCGTCACCGGCACCACGGCGGGGCTGGCCGCCTCGAACGCACCGTCGCGGTCCGCGACGCGCACGTGCACGCCGACCTCGTGGCCCACGACGCCGAAGTCGAAGGTCAGCCGGAGCGCGATCCTGAGAACCTGCCCCGAGACGAGATCTCCCAGGAGGACTCGGGCACTGCCCCTCCCCTGCTCGACCCGGAACGGGGACAGCGACTCCACCCGCACCGATTCGGGCAGGGTGAGCTCCAGGACGACCTCGCGGGCGACCGTCTCCAGGGTCTCGCCGACCTCGGAGGTGATGTGATCCCGCATCTGGCCCACGTCGCCGGCGAAGTAGAAGTGCCCCCCGCCGTTGTCGGCCATCGCCTGGAGCAGCGCCTCGTCGAAGTCGGTGCCGACGCCGAACGTGCTGGTGGTCACGCCCCGCCGACGCAGGTCGTAGGCGCGCCGCGCCAGCTCCTCGGGATCGCAGACCCCGTGATTTGCCAGCCCGTCCGTGAGGAGCAGGACGCGGTTGACGCCCTCGGACGCGAGGCCGGTGGCCACCTGCTCGCAGCCGGTGAGCCAGCCCGCGTGCAGGTCCGTGCTGCTGCGCGGCATGACCGGGCCCAGGCGGCGGGTCGCCTCGGCCCGTGCCTCCGGCGTCGCCGTGGTGGCGGGCATGACGACGTCCACCTCGGTGTCGTAGGTCACGACGGCGAACCGGTCGTCGCGCTCGAGGCGGTGGATCGCCTCGAGCGTCGCCTGCTTGGCAAGGGTGAGCTTGTTGTGCCCGCCCATCGAACCGGAGCGATCCAGGACGAAGGCGAGGTTGACCGGCGGGCGGCGCCGGGCCGGGTCCTGCGCCGCGGTGGGTGCGGTCACGTCGATCAGCAGGAAGCGCTCGCTGCGGCCCCCGGCGCGGATGAGGCGACGGTCAGGGCGGACGTCGAGGCGGGGATCGACCAGGCGGTCGGGGTTGTTGGGCTGGGTCACGATGGGCCTCCTTCTCGATGGGTGATCAAGGCCCGGATGGGGCGGGTCCGTGGATGGCGGTCCCGGTTCTCGGGGCCGCGGGTGGTGGGGTTGGCGGGCGTCGCAGACGGAGAGTGGATCGCTAGTGGTCTTCGAACAGCTCCCGGGCGATCCGCTCCAGCTGGTCCACGCGCTTGTTGGTCGTGCGGTCGAGCGGGCGTCGAACGTGCAGCTCGACGTCCGGGGAGATGCCGATGCGCTCCCAGGTGGTCCGGTCGGGTCCCGGGCGCGGAGCGGAGGCGGAGCCGGACCCGGCGACGGCCCCAGCCGCGGCCGGTGAGGCCGAGGCAAGGGGGGCCGGGCTCGCAGGCGCCGGCGGCGGAGCCGCCACGGCCCGAGCCCAGACGCCGTCGAGCGACTCGGCCACCGCCATCCGGTGCAGGGACACGCCCGGAGTTGGACCGCGATCGGCGACGGCCGGCCGGATACCGGACTGCTGCATCAGGGAGTGGACGAACGCGAGCGTGTCGCCGGGATCCTGCGAGGGATCCGGTTCCCGAGCATCGAGCGCCGAGACGGTCGCGACGATCTCGTCGTCGGACATCCGCTCCAGTCGGATCCGGATCTCGGCCAGCGGCAGGTGGTCCCGCTGGAGGCGCCGGATGAGGCGGAGGCGAGCGAGGTGCCCCTCGCCGTACCGCGTGGCAGGCCCGGCGGCCTCCGGTGACGGCAGCAGCCCGAGCGCGACGTAGTAGCGCACCGTCCGCGGAGTCACGTCCGCGAGGCGGGCCAGGTCGCTGAGGCTGTACGGGTCGTCCGGCATGGCGCTATCGTGACACTATCACCGTGTGCTGTCAAGACCCGACCGAGCCTGGATCGATGATCGCACGGGGGCGAACGCACCGGTGGTCCCATGGGGAGTGGCCCGAAATCGTGGTATCGCGCCCCCGCATCGTCTGCCACCCTGCCGCCATGCAGATGCTCGATCACGTCCCGGTCCGCCTCGCGCGGATCGCCGCTCCCCTGCTGATCGCCACCGCCCTTGTCCTGCCGGCCGCCGCCCCGGTCGCGGCCGCGGAACCGGACTGGCCCGCCTCCAACAGCCAGTACCACAACTGGCCGGAGCTGGTCGCCGAGATCCAGCAGGCCGCCGTGGACTACCCGTCGATCGTGTCCCTGTTCTCGATCGGCAAGAGCGCCCGGGGCCTCGACATCTGGATGGCCAAGGTCAGCGACAACGTCGCGGAGGACGAGGCGGAGCCGGAGGTCCTGGTCGACGCCCTCCATCACGCACGGGAGCACCTGACGACCGAGCAGGCGCTCGCGCTCCTCGGCTGGCTGACGCGCGACTACGGGGCGGACGAGACCGTGACACGCCTCGTGGACACGCGCGAGGTGTTCATCATCTTCGCCCTCAACCCTGACGGCATGCGCTACGACCTCACCGGCACGCCGTACCGGGCCTGGCGCAAGAACCTGCAGCGCGACGCCGCCGGGAGCGCCATGTACACGGACCTCAACCGCAACTACGGATACCGCTGGGGTTGCTGCGGTGGGTCGTCGGGCAAGCGGAGCGCCAACACGTACCGCGGCCCGGCCGCGTTCTCGGCACCCGAGACCCGAGCCCTGCGGGACTTCGTCAACGGACGCGTGGTGAACGGCGTCCAGCAGATCCGGACCCACGTCACCCTCCACACCAACGGGCAGCTCATCCTGTGGCCGTACGGCTACACGAAGACCAACATCCCGTCCGACATGAGCGCGCTCGACCACACCGCGCTCGTGGCGCTGGGGCGGGCGATGGCAGCCAGGAACGGCTACGTCGCCAAGCAGTCGTCGGACCTCTACGTCACCGACGGCGACCAGATCGACTGGATGTACGGCCGGCACCGGATCTTCTCGTATACCTACGAGCTGTTCCCGACGGAGAAGGCGACGGTCTGGGGGGATCACTACCCCGACGACTCGTTCATCGCCGCCGAGACCGAGCGGAACAGGAAGCCGCTGCTCCATCTCATCGACCGTGCGGCCTGCCCCTACGCCGACCTGGGCAGCCGGTACGCCGCGGCCAACTGCGGGCCCCTGTTCGACGACCTCGAGATCAACCGGGGTTGGGTCCGCAACGCCGCGGGCACGGACACCGCGACCTCGGGGCCCGTGGGCCGTCGCGAACCCCCAGCCCACCTCGTCGGGCGGAGCCAAGCAGCTCGGGAGGACGGTCTCCGGGATCCGCGCCCTGGTGACCGGTGCGGCCGCAGGCTCTTCCGCCGGCGCGAACGACGTGGACGGCGGCACGACCACGATCAGCAGCAGGGTGATCCGGCTGCCGGAGGACCCGGCGGCGTTCGGGAACCTGACGTTCAGCTGGGCGTTCGCCCACAGTGCCGGCTCGTCCGCCAAGGACGCACTCCGGGTCCTGGTGGAGGCCGAGGACGGGAGTCAGACGGTCGTGTTCGAGGTTCTCGGGCGGCCGGTGAACGTCAACGGGTCCTGGCGGACCGCCAGCATCCCGCTCGCAGCGTGGGCCGGCCAGCCGATCCGCCTCGTGATGGCGGCCACCGATGGGGACAAGGGCAACCTCGTCGAGGCGGCGATCGACGACGTCCGCATCCGCCAGCCCTGACGCCGGTCCCGGAACGAGCGAGTCCAGCCGGCCCGGGCCGACCTGGCCTGCGGGGAATCCCGCAGCAGGAGCGAGACGCCCGCCCGCACCGGGGGCCTTCGCGGACATCGCCGGGGGCGCTAGGCTCCGGTCTGTGGCGACCCGACCGATCCGCGTGCTCCTGGTGGACGACCACCCGGCGATCCTCGACGCAGTCGGTGCCGCCGTCCGGGCGGCCCCCGACCTGGCCCTGGCGTGTGGCGTGCGGACGCTCGATGAGGCCCGCGCGGCCCTCGCGGTTCCGGCAGACCGGGTGGACGTCGTGGTCAGCGACGTGCAGCTCGCGGGCGAGGCCGAGGGCCTGCGCCTCCTGGATGAGATCCCTGCGGATGGGCCTGCCGTCCTGCTGCTCTCCTCGTTCGACCAGCCTCCGCTGATCCGGAGCGCCTTCGAGCGTGGTGCAGCCGGGTACCTCATCAAGACGAGCGAGGTCGGCGAGATCCTGGACGCGATCCGGACGGTGGCGTCGGGCGGCACCGCGTTCTCGGCGACCATGCTGCGGGCCATCAGGAGCGCGCCCAGGCGACCGAGCGACCGCGAGCTGGAGGTGCTGGCGCTCCTGTGCGGCGGCGCCTCGAACGACGAGATCGGCGTGCGGCTGGGCGTGACCGAGAAGACGGTGGAGAGCCACCTGCGACGGCTGTTCGACCGGTATGGCGTGCTGTCGCGCACCGAGCTCGCCGTGCTGGCGCTCCGCGAGGGGTGGGTCGCCGAGAAGGGCAGGGCGTGAGCCGGGCCCTTACCCTCGCGACCGCCGCCACGGCGGCACTCGTGCTCGGGTCGCTCCTGCTGCGGCTGCTGAACCCGTTCTCCGCCCCGGACCCGACGGTCTCGGACCTGGTGCCGCACCTCTGGGGCATCGGAGCGCTCGTCGTGATCGTCCTCACCCGTGCATGGGCGCCGACGATCGCCTGGTGCGCCGCCGTGATCGGTTCGACCGCGTCGGCGCTGGGTGCCGTCGGCCTCGTGCGCGAGGTCATGGCCGACAACGGAGGCACGCCGGTCCCTGCCCTCGGCGCCCTCGTGGTCGTTGCCCTGCTCGTGCCGCCCGCCATCGCCGCCGCCTATGCGACCCACGATGGGCGACGGCCCCGCGCCGTCGCGGCGACAGCCTGGCTCCTGGCCATCGGGCTGGGGTCGCTGCTGGTGGTCAACTTCCTCGTGCGAACCCTCGGTGGCGAGCGCGGAGGGGTCCCGGAGTGGGCGTGGCTCGGCGTCATCGGGGTGCTGCTCGCAGTGGGGCTTGCGCGCGACCTGCGGCCCGCGCTCACCCGGACTCGAGCCCGGGTCGCGGCCGGTGAGGCCGCCGGCGTGACCGTGGGCGGCCGGTCCGGGGACGCGCTCTCGGTCATGCGGACCTTCGTGGACGAGCTGGTCCCGGGTCGTGAGGCGGGTCGCGCGGAGGCCGCGGAGGACGAGCGCGGCCGGCTCGCCGCTGACCTTCACGCGGAGGTGCTGCCATCGCTGCGGCGGGCCCTCGCCCAGGCCGAGGACGGCGGGACGGTGGAGCGCCTGGCCGCCGACTTGCGCGCCGCGGTGGACGAGGTGGAGTCGCTGCTCGTCGCACGGCGGTCCATCGTCCTCGAGGAGATGGGCCTCCTTGCGGGCGTCGAGTGGCTGGCCGAGCGCGTCGAGGACCGCTCCGACGTGCGCGTCGAGATCGAGGTGGAGGCAGCCGACGCGCTCGGCGGACGACCGCCGAGGGACGTGGAGCGGGCCGCGTTCCGGGTCGCCCAGCTGGCCCTGGACAACGTGGTCCGGCATGCGCCGGGGTGCACGGCCCGGGTGGCGGTCGCGGCGTCGGCGGCGGCCGTCCGTCTCCGGATCCAGGACGACGGTGACGGCCCCGGTGTGGACGAGCTCGCGGCAGCGCGTGGTGGCCGACGCGGGATCTCGGACATGCGCGCGGAGGCGCGGGCGTGCGGCGCCAGCCTCGAGATCGGGCGCAGCGTGGACAGCCGGGGGACGGCCGTGGAGCTGCGCTGGCCCGCCTGAGCTCGAGCATCCTGTAGCCTCACGGGGCTGGACATCGAGCGGAGGTGGCATGGGCGACATCGGAGCGCTGCGCGGGGTCTGGAACATCGTCCCCACGCCCTTCACCCCGGACGGGGCGCTGGACACGGCCTCGATCCCCGGCCTGGTCGAGTTCGTGCACGGCACGGGCGTGGACGGCATGACGATCCTGGGGGTGCTCGGCGAGGCCGGGCGCCTGGGCGACCTCGAGCGGACGACGGTCCTCGAGACGGCACTCGCTGCAGCGGCAGGCGCGATCCCGGTGTGCGTGGGGGTATCGCATGCGTCCACGGACCGTGCGGTCGCCCTCGCCCGGGAGGCCCAGGCCGCCGGCGCCCACTCGGTGATGCTTGCGCCGCCCCCGCTGGCACGACCCACCGATGCCGCGCTGCGCCGTCACTACCTCGCGGTCGCCGAGGCGATCGACCTGCCCGTCGTCGTCCAGGACCACCCGGCGAGCTCCGGGGTCCAGATGACGTCCGACTTCCTCCTCTGCCCTCGCCGCCGAGGCGCCGCGCTGCCGGGTCATCAAGCTCGAGGAGGAGCCCACGCCGCCCAAGGCCGGGCGCCTCGTCTCCGGCTCGCCCGATGTCATCGTGCTCGGCGGTCTCGGTGGGGAGATGCTGCTCGAGGAGCTCCGCCGCGGAAGCCACGGGACGATGACCGGGTTCGGGTTCCCCGAGGTGCTGGTTGCCGTGGTCCGGCGCTGGTTCGCGGGTGATCGGGACGGCGCGGCGGCCGTGTTCGACCGCTTCGCGACGCTGATCCGGTTCGAGAACCAGGCGCTGCTCAACCTCCCCATCCGCAAGGTCGTCTACCAGCGGCGTGGGGCGATGGCGCACAGCACCGTGCGGGCGCCGGGCGTGCCGCCCGATCCCGGGACGCTGGCGGACCTGGACGACGTGCTGCGGCGAACCGGGCTCGACGCGCATCTCGCCCCCGGCTCGGTGCTGCCCTCGCTGCTCGTCTGAGGCCAGCCGGCGCCGCCGCTACGGCAGCGCCCGGACCATCCCCCCGTCCACCGGCACGATCGCACCGGTCACGAACGACGCCGCCGGCGACAGGAGGAACGCACCCACCCGCCCGATCTCCGCGATGTCGCCGTAGCGTCCCAGCGGGATCGCCGCCTGCGTTCGCCGGGCGATCTCCTCGCGGGTGACCCCGGCGGCCTCGGCCCGCTTGCCGTCCAGCCACGCGATGCGGTCCGTCGCGATCCGTCCCGGCGCCACCCCGTTGATCCGGACCGGGGCGATCTCCGCGGTCAGCGACTTGACGAGACCGGCGAGGCCCGGGCGCAGCACGTTGGACGTCGTCAGGGCCGGGATGGGCTCGCGGACGGACGACGAGAGCACGATCAGGATCGACGGATCCCGTCCCTCGCGCAGGTGCGGCAGGGCGGCCCGAAGGAGGCGCAGCGTGGACTGGAGCGTGCCGTCGATCGCCGTCTCCCAGTCCGCCTCGGACAGCGTGTCGAAGGTGCCGCCTGGCGGCCCCCCGGTATTGACCACGAGAAGGTCGAGGCCTCCCAGGGCCGCGACGGCCTGGGTGACGGCGTCTGCCGGCCCACCGGGCGTGGACAGGTCGGCGACGATGGGCTCGCCGCCGAGCCGGGCCGCCTCGCCCTCGATTCGCTCCCGGGTCCGGCCGATGAGCGCGACGCGCGCGCCCTCGCCCGCCAGGGCGGTCGCGATGCCGCCGCCGATCCCCGATCCCCCGCCGCCGACGAGCGCCCGCCGACCCTGCAGTCCCAGGTCCATTGCTGCCTCCGATGCGTGGGCACAGGGTAACCGGCGGCGGCCGTCCGGCGACGGCCGCGGACCGGCGGCACCCGCCCGGGCCCAGGTGAGCCGTTGGCAACCGCGCGTCAGCTCAGGTAGCGGACCCAGACGTAGATCGTCGAGATCACCATCGACGCGGCCACCGTCATCGCGCCGTACTTGAGGAACATGAAGAACGTGATCGGGTGCCCCTCGCGGTCGGCCATGTTGGACACCACGACGTTGGCGGACGCGCCGATGATCGTCAGGTTCCCACCGAGGCAGGCGCCCAAGGCCAGCGACCACCAGAGTGAGTCCGGAGCCATCCCGGAATCGACCAGCTGCTGCACCACCGGGATCGCGGTGGCCGTGTACGGGATGTTGTCGATGATGGCCGACGCGCCGGCCGAGAACCACAGGATGGCGAGCGAGGCCACGGCGACATCGCCGTTGGCCGCCTCGGCGATGCGTTCCGCGATCCCGCCCACGATCCCGACCTGGATGATCCCCTCGACCATGATGAACAGGCCGACGAAGAAGAAGATCGTCGACCACTCGACATGGGGCAGCGTCATCTCCGGCTGGTCGCCGACGAGCAGCATCAGGACCGTGGCGCCCAGCAGCGCCACCGTGGCCACCTCGACCCCCAGTGCGCTGTGGGCGAGGAAGCCGACGATCGTCAGGGCGGTCACGACCAGGGCCTTGACCAGCAGCCCGTTGTCGGTGATCACGCGGACCTTCGTGGCCTCCACGGCCTCCAGGCGTCGCTCGTCCGGCACCTTGAGGACGTTGCGATAGGTCAGGGCCATGATCCCGGCGAAGGCGATGAAGATCAGGATCACCACCGGCGCCAGGTTCCACAGGAACGCGCCGAACCCGAGGCCGGCCGCCGACCCGATGAGGATGTTGGGAGGGTCACCGATGAGGGTGGCCGTGCCGCCGATGTTGGACGCGAGGATCTGCGCGATCAGGTACGGGGCTGGCGAGACCCCCAGGCGGCGCGCGACCGAGAGCGTCACGGGCGTCATCAGGACCACCGTGGTGACGTTGTCGAGGAACGCCGAGACGACCGCGGTCACGAGCGAGAGGATCAGCAGGAGCCGGATCGGGTGGCCGTCCGACAGGACGACCGACCGGATCGCGAGCCACTCGAAGAACCCGGTCCGGGCCAGGATCGAGGCGATGATCATCATCCCGACGAGCAGGAAGATGACGTTGAGGTCGATGGCCGCGAACGCCTCGTGCTGGTCCACGATGCCCAGCAGGACCATCACCATCGCCGTGAGGAGCGCGATCAGCGTCCGGTCCCAGCGCTCGACGGCGATCAGGACGTAGGCGCCGACGAACAGGAGGGCGGCGATCAGCGTGTCGTCGGGCATCAACGGCTCCGGTGGGGCGTGGGGGCCACTCCGGCGAGCATACCGACCACCGGGCGGCGCGGCTGGTCGCCCACGGACCCGCCGCGAGCCTCGTCGCCCGCCATTCGGGCGCTGCAGCAGCCGGTCCACCGACGGGTGCCGGAGCTCCCATCCCAACGACGGGTGCAACCCAACCGTAACCGCGGCGTCGCCGGTTCGGGCATCGTGCGTCGCCGCCGAAGCGTCCACGATCCGCATCCCACGGATTCGGTCCCGTTCCGTCAGCCCTCCGGCTCCATGCGGGCCTGCCACCGCCAGTGAGGACCAGCTCCAATGACCTACCCCGCCTTCGACACCAGCGGCATCCAGGGCTCATCCGAGCCCCAGGCCGGCCCCGTCACCTGCGCCTCCTGCGGCTGCCGGCTCGAGCCGTCCTCGGACGGCCGCCCGGCCTGGTTCCACTTCGCGCCGATTGCCGGCCGCGACGCCCGCGGCTGCCGCGTTGCGTGCGCGGACAGCGCCCACGACGCCTCGGGGCGCGCCGCCGGCTGACACTCCCCGTCGGGCCGAGTCCCGACGGCACCACAACGACACGGCCCCGGGCACGCCCCCGGGGCCGTTTCGATTCCCGGGGGATGGCGGTGGCCACGGCGGGCGATCGGCTCAGCGCGACCGGCGGGCGAGGCGGCGCGAAGGCCGACGCGAGAGTGACTCCGCGCGGGTCAGAGTTCCGGTCACGACCCCGTACCGGGTCAGGAGCCTGTCATGACTCAGCGTGGGGTCAATCGGCCACCCTTGACGATGAGATCACCTGCAATTCCGGCGGAATCGAAGGCGAGCTCCTCGCGGATCCAGTCCAGATGACCCGGTGGCGTGTCATCCGGACCGGCGCCACGCGGCAAGCCCGGCGTACCCGTCACGCCGGGCTGGCGCACCCGGCCTCTAGGCGGTTTGACATACGAGTCATCTCAGGCTGGCTCGTCGGCCTCGATGCGGTACCCCACCGAGCGCACCGCCACGATCCTGGGGCCGCCGACGGCCTCCAGCTTGGAGCGCAGCCGGGCCAGGTGCGGCTTGAGCCAGAGCAGATCGGGATCGGGCTCGGCCGGCCATCCCGCCCGCGCCAGGCGGTGATGCGGGACGAGATCGCCGCCGGCGCGCACCAGCGCCTCGAGCAGGCGGAACTCGGTCGGGGTGAGGCCCAGGGAGATCGCCCCCACGCGGGCCTCGTGACGGGCCGGCTCGAGGGTGAGCGAGCCCGCCGAGAGCACGCCCGGCGCACCGTCGCCGGAGCCGGCGCGCCCGGTGCCCGCAAGATCCACGCGGCGCATGACGGCGGAGATGCGCGCCAGGAGCTCCTGCTTGCCGAACGGCTTGACGAGATAGTCGTCCGCGCCGATGCCGAGAGCCTTCACCTTGGCGGCCTCGGCGCTTTCGCCGGAGACGACGAGCACCGGGACATTGCCCGACGCGCGCAGCTGGCCGATGACGGTGAACCCGTCGGGGCCGGGCATCGCGAGATCGAGCAGGACGAGGTCGGGCCGCTCCTCGCGGAAGCGCTTGACGGCGGTCAGTCCGTCGTAGGCGGTGATGACCTGGTGGCCCTCGGTGCCCACCAGCGCGGTGATGGCTCCCACCATCGCGGGGTCGTCGTCCACGACCAGGATCCGGAGAGGTCTCGTTCCGATCACCTTCTGGTGCCTCGCTTTCGTTCAGGCGGCGACGGAGGCAGGCAGCGCGAGCACGAAGCGCGCGCCACCGCCGGGTGCGGGTTCGCACCACAGCCGTCCCTTCATGGATTCCGCCAGGCGACGCGCCGCGTAGAGCCCGATGCCGGACCCCCGCGCCGTCATCGTCTCCCGGCGGCTGTAGGGCTCGAAGATCCGCTCTCGCCACTCGGGCGGGATGCCGGGTCCCTCGTCGGAGACGGCGATCCGCACCACGCCCTCGACGAGCGCCCAATCCAGCTCCACCCGGGTGTCGGGCGGTGCGAACTTCACGGCGTTCTCCAGCAGGTGCTCGAGCACCTGGCGGAGGCGGGCCGGATCCGCCAGGACGTGCAGGTGCCGCGACCGCGCGATCCCGGGCCGGTGCCGGTGCAGCAGGGGCGCCACGTCCTCGAGGAGGTCCTCGACGAACTCGTTGATGTCGATCGAGTGCTGATCGGCCGGGAGGTCGGGCACGACCCGCACGGACTCCAGGATGGAGTTCGACGAGGCGGTCGAGCCGCTCGATCTGCTCGACGGTCCCGAGGTGCCACGCCGCGCGCGTCTGGCGGCGGGCCGGGTCCCTGGAGAACCGGCCGTCGAGCTGGGGCTCCTCGGCCAGCAGATCCGTGTAGGCACGGACCACCGCCAGCGGCGTCCGGAGCTCGTGGGTGACCAGGGCGATCAGCTCGTTGCGCGCCTGGTCCAGGGCCTGGAGCTGGGCGACCTGGGCCTCGGCGTCGCGCTGGAGGCGGCCCTTCTCGAGGATCCCCGCCAGCAGGTCCGCGATCGCTGACAGCTGGGCGACGTCCTCCTCGGCGAACCGGCGGCCCTCCTCCGTCTGGACGTTGAGAACACCGACGACCTGGTCATGCCAGGCGAGCGGGACGGACAGCATCGACGTGACGAACCGCCGCTGGTCCAGGCCGCGCACCCAGAGGAAGCGCGGGTCCTCGGCGATGTCATCGACGATGATCGGCTCGCGGGTTGCCGCCGTGCGCCCGGTGATGCCCTCGCCGAACGGAACGGTCGCGCGGCCGATGTGGTGCCGGTCCATGCCGTTGGTCGCGGCGAGCGTCAGCGACATCCCGTCGCGGTCCATGAGATACAGGGACGACACCTGGGCGCGAAGCGCGACCCGGGTCCCGTCCACGACGGTCTCGAGGAGCTCCTCCCAGGTCTGGGCGGTGGTCGCGAGCCGGAGCAGCTCGTGAAGGAACCGCAGCTGGGCGACGGGGTCGTGGGCGGGCGGCGCATCCGGCAGATGGGGCTCGGCGAGGTGCGGGGCTCGGTGTCGGCGCCGGGCGCCGCGGTGTCGGCACGGGGCGCGCGGCGTCTCCACCGGGCGCGCCGGTGTCGTGGGCATCGCCGTGCGGAGCGTCGGACGGCTCGCCGCGAACGGCAGCCGGGTCGTCGCCGCTCCCCTGGGCCCCGGCGCCGGCGCCGGGCTCCGGGCCGGCATCGCGGGCATTCCCGAGCTTCGCCATGTCCATCACCCACGTAGCCTAGGCGCCGCCGTCACCGAACTCGGTTGCGGCCCGGTACCGGGACGGTGCCCTTGCAGTCGAACCGTAACCGAGGAGCGGCTGACAGGCGCGCCCGGCATCGGCATCCTAGCGAGATGGAACCCAGCGCCCGGCGCCCACCCCGAGCCCGATCCGCGCGTGCGAGTGTGGGTCCGGTTTCCGGCGGTGACGGCTGAGCCGCCGGGCCCCGGGCTCGCACGCGCTCGCGATCCGCTCCGGCGCGAGGTCGGGATGCTCGGCGCGCTCCTGGGACAGGTGATCGCCGAGCAGGGCGGCCCGGAGCTGTTCGTCCTGGTGGAGCGGATCCGCCGCCGGATGATCGCGGCCCGACGCGACGACACGTCGGCCACCCCGGAGTCGGACGGCGATCTCCACCGCCTTGTCGCCGGGATCGGCACCCTCGATCTCGGGCAGCTCGCGGCCGTCGGCAACGCGTTCACGATCTACTTCCAGCTCATCAACCTTGCCGAGGAGCGGCACCGGATCCGCACCCTGCGCACGCGTGCCCGCCGGGCGCACGGGCGACCGATCGACGACTCGATCGGCGAAGCGGTCGCTCGCCTGGGCGCCAGCCTGGGACGTGACGAGGTCGTGGCGCTGCTCGCCCGGATGGAGGTCCACCCGGTCCTGACCGCCCACCCCACCGAGGCGCGACGCCGGACCCTCCTGGTCGCGCAGCGCCGCATCCGGCGGCTGCTCGATGCCATGGACGATCCCCTCACGACGCCCGACGAGGACGCCGATCTCCGCCGCCGCCTGCGCGAGGAGATCACGCTGCTGTGGCACACGGGCGACCTGCGGGCCATCGCGCCCACGCCGCTCGACGAGGTGCGTTCGGCGCTGGCCATCTTCGACGAGACGCTGTTCGTCGCGATCCCGCGCCTCGGACGGGCCGTCGACCGGGCGCTCGACGGGATCGCGGCACGAGGACCGAACGGGGCCGTGGCGGGCGATGCCGGGCGGACCGGCACGCGGCCGGTGGATGCTCCGGCGCTGCTGCGCCTCGGGTCGTGGATCGGGTCCGACCGTGACGGACACCCGGGCGTCACCTCGGACGTGACGCTCGAGGCGGCGCGCCTCCAGGCGGACCACCTCCTGCGCGGGTACGAGGCGGTCGCGAGCCGGCTGATGCAGACCGTCGCGGCCCGCGTGCCGGCCGCACGCCTCGACCGCGCCCTCGACACCGCGCTGGTCCGTGATGCGGAGGAGCTCCCTGACACGGCCCGGCAGCTGCGGCGCCGCTTCCCCGATGAGCCGTACCGCCAGCGCCTGGGCGGCATCGCCGAGCGCCTCAGGCGGACCCGGGCCGCGCTGACCGGGGAGACGGCTGCGCGCACCGGCGGCTACCGCGAGCCCGCCGCCCTCGATGCCGAGCTGGCGGTCCTCCAGGAGGCGCTGGTCGCCGATGGGCTGGCGCGAGTCGCCTACGGCGAGCTGGCCGACCTGCGCTGGCAGGTGGCGACGTTCGGGTTCCACCTTGCGTCACTGGAAGTCCGCCAGCACGCGGCGGTCCACCGGGCCGCCCTCGAGGCCATCGCGGCCGGCGCCGAGCCCGATCTCGAGGTCTCGGCCGGTGTCACGGTCGCCGAGGTCCTGGCGACGTTCCGGTCCATCGCCCGTGTCCAGGCGCGCTACGGCGTGGAGGCCTGCCGGCGGTACGTCATCAGCTTCACGACCTCTCCGCTAGGACGTGACCAACGTCCTGGAGCTTGCGCGCCACGCAGCGCAGCCCGAGCCCTTCGGCCGTCCGACCCCCCTCATCGGCGACCTGCCGGCCGTCCTGCCCGCCCTCGACGTCGTGCCGCTCCTGGAGTCGGCCGATGCCCTCGCCGGGGCCGCCGAGCTCCTGGATGCGCTGCTGTCGGATCCCGACTACCGGGCGCATCTCCGGGCGCGGGGCGACGCCCAGGAGGTGATGCTGGGCTACTCCGACTCGTCCAAGGAGAGCGGGTTCCTGGCCGCGAACTGGCTCCTCTACCAGGCCCAGGAGGCGCTGGTGGGCGTGGCCCGACGGCACGGCGTCACGCTCACGCTGTTCCACGGACGCGGAGGCGCCATCGGGCGCGGCGGTGGACCGGCAAACCGGGCGATCCTCGCGCAGGCCCCGGGGTCGGTTGACGGCCGGCTCAAGTTCACCGAGCAGGGCGAGGTCATCGCCGCCCACTTCGCCGACGTCACGATCGCCGGACGCCACCTCGAGCAGGTCACCGCGGCCGCGCTCCTTGCCTCCACGCCCGAGCACGAACGCGAGACCGCCGAGGCGGCTGCGAGCGGCACGACGACCATGACGGAGCTCACCGCCATCTCCCGGACGGCCTACCGCGCGCTCGTCGGACACCCCGGCTTCGCGGCCTTCTTCGGGGCGGCGACGCCCATCGGGCTGATCGGCGGCCTCGGTCTCGGGTCGCGGCCGACCTCGCGCGCCGGGGGTGGCCGAGCGGGCACCGGCACGGCACCGGACATCGAGTCGCTGCGGGCCATCCCGTGGGTGTTCGCCTGGTCGCAGGCACGCGCGAACCTGCCCGGCTGGTACGGGCTGGGGTCCGCGCTCGAGGCCGCCATCGCGCGAGGCGGGCACGAGATGCTCGAGCACCTCGCGGACCTGTACCGGCGCTGGCCGTTCTTCGCCTCGGTGCTGGACAACGCGGAGCTCTCGCTCGCCAAGGCGGAGATGGCGACGTTCGGGCGCTACGCGGACCTTGCGCCCGGCGCCGAGGCTCGTGAGATCCGCGGGCTCATCGAGGCCGAGTACGCCCGGTCCGTCCGGCTGCTGCTGCTCGTCACGGGCCAGTCGCGGCTCCTGGAGGGTCATCCCGCGCTCGCGCGATCCACCGAGCTGCGAGCGCCCTACATCGATGCGCTGTCGGCCATCCAGGTGGAGCTGCTGGGCCGCCTGCGCCGGGCCGAGGAGGCCGGCGAGGACCTCGCCACGACCGGGCCGATCCGGGCCGTCGTGGGCGCCACGATCAACGGCATCGCCGCGGGGCTGCAGAACACCGGCTAGCCACGGCACCATGGCACCACGCGCCGGCCCGGCGCACGAGCAACCGGAGGCGGCGTGGTGCGCGAGATCTCGGCGGCGGTCATCAACGCGGCGGGCGAGCCGACCAGCATCGAGACGCTGCGCCTGGACGACCCGCACCCGGGCGAGGTCCTGGTCCGGATGACGTCGGCCGGGGTCTGCCATTCGGACCTCCACGTCCGCGACGGCCACTGGAAGCGGCCGGGGCCCATCGTGATGGGCCACGAAGGGGCGGGGATCGTGGAGGCGGTGGGGCCCGGGCTGGATCCGGGTGTCGTCGGACGATCGGTGGCGCTCACCTGGTACGCGCCGTGTCTCCGCTGCCTGGAGTGCCAGCGGGGCCGCCAGTGGCTCTGCTCCGGCTCCCCGTCCCTGCGCCACGCCCAGGCCGATGGGACCACCCGCATCTCCCGTGCCGACGGATCGCCGGTCCTCGCGTACCTCTCGATCGGGACCATGAGCACCCACCAGGTCGTGCCGGCCACCGCCATCGTCCCCATGCCCGACGGCGTCCCGCCGGAGGTCGCGGCACTGATCGGCTGCGGCGTCTCCACCGGCGTCGGGGCCGTGGTGAAGACGGCCGAGGTCCCCGCCGGGTCCACGGTGGCCGTGATCGGCCTGGGAGGCGTGGGGCTCTCGTGCGTCATGGGCGCCCAGCTCGCGGGCGCGCGGCGGATCATCGCGGTCGACATCAGCCGGGACAAGATCGACCTCGCGGGGCAGCTCGGCGCCACGCACTGGGTGCACGCCGACCCGGCGGACCCGCAGGCGGTCGTGGACGGCATCCGGCAGGCGGCAGGCGACGGAGGCCCGGAGTTCGTGTTCGAGGCCATCGGCCTCCCGCAGACGATCGCCCAGGCCATCGGCGTGCTCCCACCCGGCGGGACGGCGGTCCTCGTCGGCCTGACGCGGTTCGGCGAGATGGCGTCCTTCGAGCCCTTCCCGTTCGTGGACGGCGGGCGACGGATCCTGGGCTCCAACTATGGGTCGGCGGTGGCCGCGGTCGACTTCCCGCGCTACGCGGAGGCGTATCTCGCCGGGCGCCTGCCCATCGACCGCCTCATCGATCGTCGCCTGCCACTGGGCGACCTCGAGGATGCCTTCGACCGCCTCCGCGCCGGCGAGGCGGCACGCCAGATGGTGATGTTCGAGGCCTGAGCGCCCCTCGGGCCGCACGCTCCGACCAGCTGGGCGCGGCCGGTCACGGGCGGAGACCCTCCTCGGCCGCGCGCGGCACTCGCACCCGGCGCCTGGCGCGAGTCACTCCGGGCGGCAGCAGCAGGACTCCGGCCATCGCGTCGCGCGGGTGGGCCAGCCATCGTGACCACGGCCGCGCCCTACGGCACGGCCGCGGAGCGGATACGCCCGGGCGAATGTCTCGCCGTGCTCTGCGATTCGCCGACGCGTCGTCGACGTATCCGGCGCGACGAGCAGGCTGCCGACCGCCACCGGACGCTCGCCGAGGCGCTCGTAGACGATGGCCGGGGCCAGGCGCGCCTTCACGTCGTGGCGGCGGAGCGTCTCCTCCACGGCCGTGATCTCGCTCTTGACCTCGATGACCAGCGCGATGCGGGTGGCGGGATGCCAGGCCAGGATGTCGATCGAGCCCCGCTCGCCATAGCGGTTGAACGACACCTCCGGGTACGTCACCCACCCGAGGGACGCGAGTCGCCTCGCGGTGCGCTCGACGAGATCCGCGTGGGCGTCGGTCCGTCAAGCGGTCAAGGTCGCCGCCCTGCCAGCGGAGCGCAATCACCAGCTCGGCTCCGAGCGCTTCCGCGATCCGCTGGAGCGTCCGCGCGGACACCGTGCCAAGGTCGCCGTTCTCGACACCCGAGATGGCCGACTGACCGATCTCGACCTTCAGCGCCAGGTCAGCCTGACGCCAGCCCCTCGTGCCGGAGCGCGCGAATGGATCGGCCCAAACTTGCAGGCACGCCTTCAGCGCCAGGCAGCGTGACGCCCGCCCTTGCGGTGCCGGAGCGCGCGAATGGATCGGCCGATGGCGGCTGGGGTCATGCGCTCACGATGGCAGAGGCCGCTTATGCACGACCTTGACGCGGTCCCGACGCGAGTCCTCGGCCGGTCTCGCGGCGTTGCGGCGTTGCCGGCGGTGCCGGCGTTGGGTGCGGTGCCACCGGATATCACCCCCACCTGATCTTCGAGCGTCGCAGGCCCGAAACCGCGCGTTGCATCAGTGACGGGTGATACAGCGGGCTCCCAGATGCCCCGCGGGCTCCGTACATCAGCCTGCCGTGATATCTGACAGGGAAGGGCGCCAAGGGCGCGGGATCCCGCCCACCGCAAGGGGCCTGAAAGGACCGGCCCAGCAACGGGGGCCCGAAGCCGCAGCGCCGGGCGTCCTGGCCCACATCCGCGGGCGCGGGCGTCGCGGCCTGGGACCCCGGAGCAGGAACGCAAGGCCGGAGACCCTGCTAGGCCGGCGGCTCCGGGCGCTCGATCGGCAGCACCTCCGGTGTCCCCGTGATCAGGCGCGTGCTGCGGCCGCGGGTCAGGAACGACCAGGCCCAGCGCACCGAGACCACGATCCGGTTGGCGAACCCGATGAGATAGACGATGTGGATCCCCAGCCAGAGCGCCCAGGCGATGAACCCGCCCTGGCGCCCGAACGGGCCCATCCAGCCGATGTTGGTGACGCCGCGCAAACGCCCGATGACGGCAACGTCGCCTCGGTCCTGGTAGCGGAATGCCGGCACCGGCTCCCCGTTCAGCCGCGCCAGCACCACCCGGCCGGCGTGCTTGCCGCCCTGGATGCCGCCCTGTGCCACGCCCGGGACGCCCTTGCCGTCCTTCCACGGCTGCACGGCCGCGTCGCCCACGACCAGGATCTCGGGGTGTCCCACGATGGCCAGATCCGCACCAACGAGAATCCGGCCGGACCGGTCCGTCTCCGCGCCCGCGGCCTCGGCAACGGCCCGCCCGAAGGACGCCGCGAGCACGCCCGCCGCCCACAGGACGGTGCGGGCGCCGATCGTCTCGGAGCCGTGCTCGTCCTCCACGCGGACGAAGGCCTCGCCGATGTCCACGACGCGGGTCCGCGTGCGGACGGTGACTCCGAGCCGGGTCAGCTGGGCCTCCGCCGACGCCGACCGATCGGGCGGGTACATCGGCAGGATGCGGTCGACGGCCTCGATGAGCTCGATGCGCGCGTCCTGCGGCCGGATCGAGCGGAAGTCGGAGCGCAGCGTGTCGTTGGCGATCTCGCCCAAGGCCCCGGCCAGCTCGACGCCCGTCGGCCCGCCGCCCACGAGCACGAAGGTCATCCACTCCCGGCGCCGGTCGAGGTCCGCCTCTCGTTCGGCCGCCTCGAACGCGATGAGGATGCGGCGACGGATCTCCGTGGCGTCGTCGATGGTCTTGAGGCCCGGTGCGTAGGGTGCCCACTCGTCGTGCCCGAAGTAGCTGTGGCGGGCGCCGGTCGCGACGATGAGCGTGTCGTACGGGAGGTTGAGGCCGTCCTTGAACTGCACCTCGCGGGCGTCCGGGTCGATGCCCGTCGCCTCGCCCAGCAGGACGGTGGTGTTGCGCTGCTTCCGGAAGATCGAGCGCAGGGGCTGCGCGATCTCGCCCGGCGACAGCGCGCCCGTCGCCACCTGGTAGAGCAGGGGCTGGAACAGGTGGTGGTTCCGCCGGTCGACCAGGGTCACGGCTACCCGGTCGCCCGCCTTGCGCAACTCCCGCGCGGCGTACAGGCCGCCGAACCCGCCGCCCACGACGACGACTCGATGGGGGCGACCGGCGGACGCAGGTTCGGGCGGGAGGTCAGGAGCCGTCATCGAGCCGAATGCTAGCGCGGGCCCGACGTAGAGGCCCGGGATCCTACGCAGAAGCGCCCCCTCCGTTGCCGGAGAGGGCGCCTCGGTGTGACGCGTTGACCGGGCGGAAGCCCGGCGGTCAGGCGGAACCTACTTGTCGTGCGAGGTCGCGAGCACTGCCTGCGCCGCCGCGAGGCGGGCCACCGGCACGCGGAACGGCGAGCAGGACACGTAGTCCAGCCCGATCTTCTCGCACTTGTGGATGGACTCGGGATCGCCACCGTGCTCGCCGCAGATGCCGAGCTCGAGGTCGGGGCGCGTGCTGCGGCCCTTGTCGACGGCGATCTTCATGAGCCCGGCGATCGCGTCGTCCAGGGTCTGGAAGGGGTTGACCGGGAGGATCTTGTCCTCGACGTACTTGAGCAGGAAGCCACCCTCGGCGTCGTCACGGCTGTAGCCGAACGTCATCTGGGTGAGGTCGTTGGTGCCGAAGCTGAAGAACGAGGCCTCGGTCGCGATCTCGTCGGCGGTGAGGGCGCCGCGCGGGATCTCGATCATGGTGCCGAACTTGTAGTCGAGATCGACGCCGGCCGCCTTGGCGATCGCGTCGGCCTCGACCTCGAGGAAGCCGCGGGTGACCCGCAGCTCGTTCACGTGGCCCACCAGCGGGATCATGATCTTGGCGATCGGATGCCCGCCGGCCTTGCGGACGGCGACCTGCGCGTTGAGGATCGCGCGGGTCTGGATCTTCACGAAGTCCGGGATCATGATGCCGAGACGGCAGCCGCGCAGGCCGAGCATCGGGTTCTGCTCGTGCATCGACTGGATGGTCTTGAGCAGCTCCTTGTCGTCCTCGCTCGCGCCACCGGTCATCTCGGCCCGGGTGACCTTGACCAGCTGCTCCTCGAGGTTCGGGAGGAACTCGTGGAGCGGCGGGTCGATCAGGCGCACGACGACCGGCAGGCCGTCCATCGCCTTGAAGATCCCCTCGAAGTCGCCCTGCTGGAGGACCTCGAGCTTGGCCATGGCCTCGTCGAACTGGGCGACGGCGGCCTGCTCCTCGGCGCTGAGGGCCTCGCCGGCGGCGGACTTCGCCTTGGCCCGGGTCGCCACGCTGGCGACGAGGATGGCGCTCTGCACGATCGGCAGCCGGGCACCCTCCATGAACATGTGCTCGGTGCGGCAGAGGCCGATGCCCACGGCGCCGTACGAGCGGGCCTTGGTGGCCTGCTCGGGGGTGTCCGCGTTGGCCCAGACGCCCATGCGGCGGATCTCGTCGGCCCAGCCCAGGATCGTCTGGAGCTCGGGCTGGTCCTCGAAGCGGGCCTCGACCGTCGGCAGGGCGCCGGCGTACACGATGCCCGTCGAGCCGTCGACGCTGATCCAGTCGCCCTCGGCGAAGCTGGTGCCGGTGAGGCTGGACTTGGCGCTCTTGGTGCCGTAGTCCACGACCAGCTCGGCGCAGCCGGCGACACAGGGCTTGCCGATCTGGCGGGCGACGACGGCGGCGTGCGACGTCGCGCCGCCACGGGCCGTCAGGATGCCCTGGGCCACGACCATGCCGTGGAAGTCGTCCGGGCTCGTCTCGACGCGCACGAGGACGACCTTCTCGCCCTTCTCCACCCACTCGACCGCGATGTCGGCGTCGAAGACGGCTCGGCCGACGGCGGCGCCCGGCGAGGCGTTGAGGCCCTTCGCCACGGTCGCGGTGGCCTTGATCGCCTTGGGGTCGAACTGGGCGCGGAGCAGCTGGTCCACCTGGGCCGGCTCGATGCGCTCGACGGCGTCCTGCTTGCTGATGACGCCCTCGTTCACCATCTGGACGGCGATCTTCACGGCCGCGGCGGCGGTGCGCTTGGCGATGCGCGTCTGCAGCATGTAGAGCTTGCCGCGCTCGATCGTGAACTCGAGGTCCTGGACGTCCTTGTAGTGGGCCTCGAGCTGGTGCCCGATGCGCAGGAACTCCGCGTAGGCCTCGGGCATCTCGTCCTTGAGCTGGCTGATCGGCTCCGGGGTCCGGATGCCCGCGACCACGTCCTCGCCCTGGGCGTTGACGAGGTACTCGCCGTACAGCTCCTTGGTGCCGTCGAACGTGTTGCGCGTGAACGCGACGCCGGTGCCGGAGTCGTCGCCCATGTTGCCGAAGACCATGCTCATGACGTTCACGGCGGTGCCGAGGTCGTGGGCGATCTTCTGGCTGTTGCGGTAGTCGTTGGCGCGCTTGCCGAACCAGGAGGCGAACACGGCCTTGACCGCGAGGTCGAGCTGCTCGTAGACGTCGGTCGGGAACTCGCGGCCGGTGTCCTCGCGGACGACCTGCTTGAACTCGACGACCAGGGCCTTGAGGTCCTCGACCGTGAGATCGGTGTCCTTGGCGTCGGCGCCGTGCGCGTGCTTGCGCGCCTCGAGGGGCTCATCGAAGCGCTCGGCCTTCACGTCCATGACGATGCGCCCGAACATGCCGATGAAGCGGCGGTAGGCGTCCCAGCCGAAGCGCTCGTTGCCCGAGAGCTCGATGAGGCCGGCCAGGGTCTCCTCGTTGAGGCCGAGGTTGAGGACCGTGTCCATCATGCCCGGCATGGAGAACTTGGCGCCCGAGCGGACCGACACGAGCAGCGGGTTCTTCGGATCGCCGAAGCCCTTGCCGGAGCGCTCCTCGATCTGCTTCACGGCGCCCAGGACGTCGTCCCAGAGGCCGGCCGGCAGCTGCTTGCCGCTGGAGAAGTAGTCGTTGCAGGCCTCGGTGGTGATCGTGAATCCCGGCGGGGTCGGCAGGCCTGCGAGGGTCATCTCGGCCAGGCCGGCGCCCTTGCCGCCGAGCAGATCCTTCATCGTGCCGTTGCCTTCGGCCGTGCCCGCGCCCCAGGCGTAGATGTAGCGCTTGGCGGCGACGTGCGGCCGGTCGGACGTGGTTGGGCTCTGGGCCATCGTGACGGGGCTCCTTGATGTTGGCGGGCAGGAGGGTACGCAGCCCGCGACGGTCCTCTGGACGTTCCCGACGATTGTACGCCGCCGGGCTCCGCTAACCGGGTTTCGGTGGGGTTGCGAAGGCAGGGCCGGAACGCCCTACCGCCCCTGCCACTCGGCCGGGCCGGGGGGGCCGAAGGACGGGGACCACGGCCACGGAGCCCGCGCATCGGTGCTGCGACCCGGCGGTACACTCTCGGCGAAGCCCGCGCGCCCCCGGAACCGAAACGCGATCTCCAGGAGCCCACCGTGACCGATCCCGTGGTCGACGACAGTCGAGTCATCGACATCTTTGCGGATGTCTACAACTCCACCCTGGTGTACCGGGCGGACCTCACGTCGGATCTCGCCTACTTCCGCGTCAAGATGGATGGCCCGGCGGCGCCGTTCGTCCCCGGGCAGTACATGACGGCCGGCGTCCTCGCCGACGGCAAGATGCTCCAGCGGCCGTACTCCGTCGCGTCGGCGCCATCCACCGCCGACACCGAGGGCTACGAGCTGTTCGTGCGGCATGTGCCCATCGTCCGCTTCACGACCGCGCTGTGGCGCCTCCAGGTCGGACACCGGATGCGCATGATCGGCCCCAAGGGCAAGTTCATGCTCGAGCCCGACGACGCACGCACGCACGTGTACATCTCGACGGGGACCGGCATCGCCCCCTTCATCTCGATGATCCGCGAGACGATGGCCGAGGGGAAGCCACGCAAGACCGTCCTCATCAACGGCTGCTCCTACGCGGATGAGCTGGGCTACCGCGCGGAGCTCGAAGAGTGGGAGCAGGATCCGTCGTACCGGCTCTCCTACGTGCCGACGATCTCCCGCCCTGCCGACCCGCGCAACACCGGCTGGACCGGTCGCACGGGCCGCGCGGAGCAGGTCATCGCGGCCGTCTGCAAGGACCTCGGGCTGAAGCCGGACAAGACCGTCGTCTACATCTGCGGCAACCCCGAGATGATCCTCAACGCAGAGCGGACGCTGATGGACCGCGGCTTCCCGGAGTTCCACGTCAAGAAGGAGCTCTACTGGCCGAAGGGGAAATCACCCGCGCCGGCCGCATCTGCCGGCTGACGGCACCTGGCACGTCTGGAGCCCTGTTGGCGGTCGTACAGCTCCGGGACGTCGAGACCGAGGCGGACCGGGCCGCCGTCATGACCCTGCGGCGCGGCCGCGGGCAGGAGCGGTACCTGGGGTCGATGGCGAGCCACTTCGAGGACGCCGTCCAGGATGCCCGGGCCTGTCCGCGCATGTGGTCGGTCCATGACGCAGACCAGCTGGTCGGGTTCGTCATGATCAGCGACGGCATCCCGGCCGAGCGGCTCGCCGCGGACCAGGATCTCGTCGGTCCCTACTTCCTCTGGCGGCTCCTGATCGACGAGCGGTTCCAGGGCCGCGGCTATGGGGCCGCGACGATCGACGCCGTGGTGGCCTACCTGCGCACGCGGCCGGGCGCCGAGGTGCTGTGGACGAGTTGCGAGTCCGGCCCAGGCTCTCCGCAGCCGTTCTACCTGCGCTACGGGTTCGAGCTGACCGGCGACGTGAAGTGGGGAGAGGACCTGCTGCGGCTCGACCTCGGGACGCCGAGACCGCGGACGGGCTGACCGTCACCGGCGCCGGCCGCACCTGCCGGCTGACCGACTGCCGCTGGCCAGGTTTCGCGCCGAGCCGCAACCTGGCCCACGACCCCACGCGCTCGAAGGTCGCGGGCAGCGACGGACCGCGGCGGCTATGGCAGGTCATTGCAGCTGGTCACCCCGTATCGCCCGGATGCACGGCCGAGCTCCTTTCGCGACCGACGCCCCTAGGCATCCGTCACTGACCGGCCCATCCTGCCGCCAGCGGGAGGCGCTGAGGCGACCGACGACCGCAGCCGCCCGCATCGCGGCCAGGCGACTGGCCGCCCTCGCCGATCACGTCCGGGAGGTGGCGGGACATGCAGGATGCCGATCTGTTGGTGCAGCTGGCCGGGATCGCCGGCGTGCTCGTCGGGTTCGGGGCGCTCATCAGTGTCCGGAGTGGCGGCGCGAGTGGTGCGCACGAGGTCGCCTACATCGGCTGGGTGGTGTCGACCGCGATCTGGGCGGTCATCGCCGCGCTCGCGCCAGTGATCATCAGCCGCTACGGGATCGGCGGGCACGAGCTGTGGCTCGTGGGCAGCCTCCTCGCTCTCGTCCTCTTCGTGGTCATCATGACCGTGAACGGGAGCACGCCGGAGATGCGGGAGGACCGTGCTCTCGTCAGAGCCAGCCGGCCACCACTCCTGCTCGTGGTGGTGGTGTCAGGATCCACGATCTGGCTGCCCTCGGCTTCGCTTGTCCTCGTCCTCGCCGTCGTGGTGCTGGGTCTGGCCCCAGACCAGGAGGCGGCGCTCTATGTCACCGCCGTTGGACTCGGCCTGTACATGGGCGCGATCGGCCTGCTCGCCATGGTCTTCTCACGGGGGCGCCTGCAGCCCGCCTGAGGTCGTCCCCCGTTCACGGGCATAGCGGGCCGTCTGCATCTGGTGCGTGCTGGCCGGGGCGCGCACGCTTGCCGCCGGCGGGACCCGGAGCGCGCCGGGACCGGGCCGGCTGCGCGAACCGTCGGGCGCCCGCCATGCGCGGAGGTGGCGGAGATGCCGGACACGGAGCTGTTCCTATCGCTGGCGGAGATCGCCGGCGTGTTCGTGGGGTTCGGGGCTCTCATCGCCCTGCGGAGCAGCGGCCCCGGCGACATGTACGACCTCCTGATGATCGGGATGGTCGTCTGGATTGCGATCGCGGTGGTGATCATCGCAATCGCGCCCGTCGCCGTCAGCGGCTTCGGCATCACGGGCCACGCGCTCTGGCTGGGGTGCAGCGTGATCGCCCTGCTGGTGTTCTTCGCGGGTGACGAGGTCGTCACGCGCGCCTCGAGGGAGCGGCAAGCGTTCATCGCCGAGGCACCGATGCGGCGGCGGTGGAAGGGTGAGCTTGCCGTGGGAGCCGTCACCTGGATCCCGGCGGTCGTGGCACTTGGGCTGGTGATCCTCGGCGTGCTCCCGGAGCAGGAGGCGGCGCTCTACTTCCTCGCCGCGGCATTGTTCCTGCTCCTGTCCGCGATCCTCCTGCTCATGATCGTCTTCGGCGTCCGCTGTCGGCGTGGGGGGTGCGACGCACCGAGGAGCGGGCGGGGCCGCCATCGGCAGCGTCGGCGCCGCCTGCCGGTGGAGATGCGTGACGCGAGACAGCCGCCTGGCCACGGAGTGCGATGAGGAGTCAGGAAATGCAGGACGCCGATCTGTTCGTGGGGCTGGCCGGGATCGCCGGCGTGTTCGTCGGGTTTGCGGCGCTCATCACCGTGCGCAGCGGTGGCCCCAGCGATCCGCTCGAGCTCGCGCCGATGCGCATGATGGTGTCGATGGCGATGCTGACGATCGTCGCGGCTCTCGCCCCGGTGACCCTCGTCCGCTACGGCCTGACCGACCACCAGGTCTGGGTGCTGAGCAGCGCGCTGATCCTGGTCGGCTGGCTCCTGATCCTCGTCGCGAGCGCCCGCACGCCCGAGTACCGGGCGAGCTGGGCAACGAGCATGGCGGAGGCCAAGCTCACGCCCGGCGACGTCGTCGGAGGGACCGCCTTTGTGCTCTACATGATCGTGTCGTTGGTTACGCCGATCATCATCGTGCTGGGCGTGGCACCGGACCTCGAGGCGGCACTCTACTTCACGGTCGTCGTGTTGATCCTGGTAGGCACCGGGTTGACGCTTCTCGGGCTCGTCTTCACGCAGCGCCGCCCAGCGAGCGCCTGGGGCGGCCCGGGCGAAAGGCCCGACGGTGCCCCTGGCGGCGATGCTGCGCTTCGGCCGTCGGCTGACGCCTCCTCCGGCTCGACGTAGGCGGACAGCCTTCCGGTCCACGGAGCCGCGAGAGGGACAGCCCCCCGACGCCCGATCGGCACCCGACCGTCGTGACCTTCGGCACGGTCAGCGAGGCCAACGGAGGGTAACGCCCTCGCGCGCGCATGCGCGATCCTGCGCACATCGTCCGGCAATGGGCGATGATGCGTCCTACCCCAGTCATGCCAGCGAGGTTCCATTGCATCCCGTCGTCGAGCGCGAGCAGCTCTCCCCGAACGTCGTCCGCCTCGTCGTCGAGGCTCCTCGGATCGCGAAGGTCCGGCGTCCCGGCCAGTTCGTCATCGTCCGGAAGGGTCCGGGCGGGGAGCGCATCCCGCTGACGATCGCCGACAACGACCCCGAGGCCGGGACCATCACCCTGATGATCCAGGCCATCGGCGCCAGCACGACCGAGCTCACGGCCCTGCAGGTCGGCGAGACCATCCAGGACGTCGCCGGTCCCCTCGGTCGCGAGACGGATCTCATCGCGTCCGGTCACGCCGTGTGCGTCGGTGGCGGCGTGGGCACCGCGGTGCTCCTGCCCATCGTCCGCGCCCTGGCCGACAAGGGCGTGCACGTGACCAGCGTCATCGGCGGCCGATCGAAGGAGTGGGTCATCCTCGAGAAGGAGCTCCGGGCCTGCGGCGACGTGGTCGTGTGCACGGACGACGGCTCCTATGGCCGGCACGGCTTCGTCACCCAGGCGCTCAAGGACCTCCTGGACGCGGGCGGCGTGGACGCGGTCTACGCGATCGGACCCGTGCCGATGATGAAGGCCGTGTCCGAGATGACACAGCCCTACGACGTGGAGACCACCGTCTCGCTCAACGCGATCATGGTCGACGGCACCGGCATGTGTGGCGGCTGCCGCGTCACCGTCGCCGGCGAGACCAAGTACGCCTGCGTGGACGGCCCCGAGTTCGACGCCCATGCCGTCAACTTCCAGGAGCTGGCCGACCGCCTCACCACCTACCGCAGCTTCGAGCAGCAGGCGCTGGCGCGCCAGGCCGACCAGGAGGCGAAGGGCGCCTGCGCGACCACCGAGGTGAAAGCATGACCGAGCCCGCGTCCCCGGTGCCGGCCGGCGAGGACGGCACCGAAGCACCCAAGGCCCCGCTCTCCAACAAGGAGCGGATGCAGATCGACCGCGTCGCGATGCCGGAGCAGGCGGGCGACCTGCGCGCCCACAACTTCGGCGAGGTGAACCTCGGGCTCACCTACCAGCTGGCGATGCTCGAGGCGGAGCGCTGCATCCAGTGCCCCAAGCCCTTCTGCGTGGACGGGTGTCCCGTCCGGGTGGACATCCCCCGGTTCATCAAGTCCCTGCGCGAAGGCGACATGGCCGCCGCCGCGGAGAGCCTCCTGAACGACAACGCCCTGCCCTGCGTGACCGGGCGTGTCTGCCCGCAGGAGACGCAGTGCGAGGGCGTCTGCATCCGCGCCAAGAAGGGCAACCCGGTGGCCATCGGCTACCTGGAGCGCTTCGTGGCCGACTGGGCCCAGGCGAACCTGGACCAGCTCCCCAAGCACAGTCCCGTCCAGACGGGCAAGCGGGTCGGCATCGTAGGCTCGGGGCCTGCCGGCCTGACCGCCGCCGGCGAGCTCGCCCACAAGGGCCACGACGTCACCGTCTTCGAGGCATTCCACGCCCCGGGCGGCGTCCTGATCTACGGCATCCCGGAGTTCCGCCTGCCCAAGGACATCGTCCAGGCCGAGGTGGACCGCCTCGTCGCGGACGGCGTCAAGATCGAGGTCGATGCGATCGTCGGGCGGACCTACACCGTCCCGGAGCTGCGCGAGGAGTACGACGCCCTGTTCCTGGCCGTGGGCGCCGGCCTGCCGGTGTTCATGAACGTCCCCGGCGAGAACTACAAGGGCGTGTACTCGGCCAACGAGTACCTGACCCGCGTGAACCTCATGGGCGCCTGGAACCCGGAGTCCGAGACGCCGGTCCTCCACGGCCAGCGCGTCGTCGTCGTCGGTGGCGGCAACGTCGCCATGGACGCGGTGCGGACCGCCCGGCGCCTGGGAGCCGCGGAGGCGACGATCGTCTACCGCCGCTCCTTCGACGAGCTGCCGGCCCGCAAGGAGGAGGTCCACCACGCCAAGGACGAGGGAGTGCGGTTCGAGCTGCTGACGGCGCCCGAGGAGGTCATCGGCGACGAGAACCGCTGGGTCACCGGCCTGCGCTGCTCCAAGATGGAGCTGGGTGAGCCCGACAAGAGCGGTCGCCGCCGCCCGATCAAGATCGCGGGCTCGGAGCACGTCATCGACTGCGACCTGGTCGTCGTGGCGATCGGGACCCGGGCCAATCCCCTGCTCACCGGCAGCGCTCCCGAGCTCCAGGTCAACGAGTACGGCTACATGATCGCCGACGAGTGGGGCATGACCAGCATGCCCGGCGTGTTCGCGGGCGGCGACATCGTCCGCGGCGCGGCGACCGTGATCCTGGCCATGGGCGACGGCAAGCGCTCGGCGCAGGCCATCGACTCCTACCTCAAGGGCGTGTGGCCGCCGGAGGGCGTGGATCCCAGGGGCGGCGAGAAGGAGTAGGCGGCCGCCGCGGGCTGATCCTGCCGCGGTACCCAGGCTGCATCCGTCACGGCGGGCGATGCCCCAGCATCGCCCGCCGCTTCATGTCCGGGCTACGGGCCGTTGACCAGACCGGTCGTGTCCACGACCTCCAGGTCCGCGCCGGTGAAGCGGTCCAGCTCGTGGAGGACGTCGTCGTCGAACCGCGGGTCGCTCATGCCCGACACGTACCAGGGCGAGCCGTTGTCGGCCAGGATCATCCCGTAGCGCTGGAGCGCGACGGCGATGACCCGTGCCTGCGGCGACAATCCGGCCAGGTCGGCATCGGCCTTCAGGCGGACGCGAAGGCCCATCGGCGGCAGCGCGGCGCTCGTCGAGGACGACGCGAAGTGGCGCGCCGGGTAGACGTACGATCGGCGTGTCTGCGGGGCCGTGAACCGGAGCGCGTGGAGGATGGCACCGGTGGCCACCTCGTCGTAGCGCACGAGACCGGGCAGGATCGGCAGGCCCGCGGCATCGGCGCTGGTCCAGCCGGCCGGGCGCAGGGCGTTGGAGTCCAGGTCCCACTGGGCGCCCGAGCCCGCCTGCCAGAGCCCGCCGGCGGTCTTGCCGCACGTCGAAGAGCTCGTACAGGACGCAGTTGTCGCGATCAACCGCGAGGAGGTGCCGGTCCGAGCCGCCCTCGATGAGCGGCGCCTTCGGGATCGGGTACTCGCCCGGGTCGGACTCGTCGGCGTAGTCGAAGTCCACCTGGACGCGCGGCGTCGACCCGTCCACGACCTGGTACGGGATGCCGTACCCGGCGTACGAGCCGAAGTCCATGTGGAAGGACCGCGACGCCCCGATGGACGCGATCAGCGTCGCGCTGTCCGCCGCCACCGGCCGGTCGTCGATCCGGACGTTCCAGACGTTGTCCGCCGGGAACACGACGCAGGCGGGGGCGCCCGGCAGGACCGGACTGGTCGCCGCCGGCACGGTCTCGCGGCCGTCGGGCGTGCCGTCGTCGTCCGTGTCCGGGTCCAGGGGGTCCGTTCCGCGCGCCAGCTCCACGAGTGTCGTGAGGTCGTCCGCGTCGGGGTCCTCCTCGCCGTCTGATGTCCCATCCGCGTCCGTGTCGCGGATGCCCGGGTGCGTCCCGAGCCGCTGCTCGACGAGATTCGTGAGGCCGTCCCCATCGCGGTCCTCGAGTCCGTCCCGGATCCCGTCGTCATCGCTGTCCGCGTCCCGCGGCCCCGTGGCGGACCGGAAGTCGGTGATGGTCCAGAGCCCGTCAGCGTCGGGATCCTCGCGCTCGTCGGGGATCCCGTCACCGTCGGTGTCGAAGCGTCGGGGATGGGTCCGCGCAGCCTGCTCCTGGAGGTTCGTCAGGCCGTCCCGGTCGGGGTTCTCGCGCCCATCGCGGAGGCCGTCACGGTCGGTGTCCCTGCGCCGGGGATTCGTCCCCGCCAGGTACTCGTAGCGGTTCCACAGGCCGTCGCGGTCGGGGTCCTCCACCGGGTCGGCGGTTCCGTCACGGTCCGTGTCCCTGCGGAACGGGCTCGTGAGCGACCGCTCCCGCTCGAACCAGTTGGGAAGGCCGTCACGATCCGAGTCCCTCGGACTCGCTGCGACGGCGGGCAGCGGCACCAGGCACGCGGCAACCAGCAGTGCCGCGACACCCCGCAGCAACCGCCCGCCTCGACCGGTCAGACCCCGCACGGCCACCCTCGGATGGATGGGCGCGGCCATCTCAGCAGCGATGCACGACGACCGCGTCCCTGCACGTGAATCTGGGCGGGACGACAGTCGGGTCCATGGCACGTGCGTCCCGCATGGTGCACCTCCGCACCGGACGACCGTGCGGTGCACCACGTCACCTGGTCGCAGCCTGGCGCGGACCCTACCAGCCGAGATCCATCTGCCTGCACCTCCCGGGTGCCTGCCCAGGGCCAGAGGTGCGTCATCAGATGCCGCCGCGACGCCGCAAGGGACCGCCGTGGCGCCTGAGGCCACAGTCCCCGGTATAGGCGAGCGCGCCGAGCGCCGCAAGGGACCGCCGTGGCGCCTGAGGCCACAGTCCCCGGTTTCTGACGGCGCATTCGGCGGGGACGCCGGGCAACGTGGCCTGTCCCGCCACCATCCCGGGAATCGACCAGGGTCACAAGGTCCCGGTACCGGGACGCGTGGCGCCTGGCACCACGCCGAGTCAGACGACCCGCCGGGCCACGGCTCCAGACCGGGGAACGCGGCGTCGTGCGCCACGTAGCGACCGCGGGAACGCACGGGACCGCCCGGGGAAGTGCCCCGCGCGGCGTCCGGAAACGGCTACGGGCGGACGGCCTCCATCCGGTCCAGGATCAGGCGCTTCACGCCCTCCACCGGGACGCGCTCCTGGGTCATCGTGTCGCGATCGCGGATCGTGACGGCGCCGTCCTCCAGCGAGTCGACGTCCACCGTCACGCACCACGGCGTCCCGATCTCGTCCTGGCGCCGGTACAGCTTGCCGATCGCGGCCGTGTCGTCGTAGACCGCCATCATGTCGCGCTTGAGGTCGCCCAGGAGCCGGTGGCAGAGCTCCACGATCTCGGGGCGCTTCTTGAGCAGCGGCAGGACGGCCACCTTGTACGGGGCCAGGTCAGGGTGCAGGCCGAGGACCACGCGCGTCTCCTCGCGGACCAGCTCCTCGCGGTAGCTGTCGATGAGGAACGTGAACGCGGCCCGGTCCGCACCGGCGGCCGTCTCCACGATCCACGGGATGAAGTGCTCGCCGCTGGCCTGGTCGAAGTACTCCAGGTTCTCGCCGGACGACCGCGCGTGGTTGCCCAGGTCGAAGTCGCCGCGGTTGTGGATGCCCTCGAGCTCCTTCCAGCCGAACGGGAAGCGGTACTCCACGTCGATCGCCTTCTTGGCGTAGTGGGCCAGCTCGTCCGGCGCGTGCTCGCGGAAGCGGAGACGGGCGGGATCGACGCCGTAGGCCTCGTACCAGGCCTTGCGCTTCGGCAGCCACTCCTCGAACGCCTGCGCCGCGCCCTCCTCCGGCCGCACGAAGTACTGCATCTCCATCTGCTCGAACTCGCGCATCCGGAACACGAAGTTGCCGGGCGAGATCTCGTTGCGGAAGGACTTGCCGATCTGCGCGATGCCGAAGGGGATCTTCTTGCGCGAGCTCTGCTGGACGTTCTTGAAGTTGACGTAGGAGCCCTGGGCGGTCTCGGGGCGGAAGTAGACGATGGAGCCCTCGTCCTCCACCGGGCCCATGTGGCTGGTGAACATCAGGTTGAAGCGGCGCGGCGGCGAGAGCGGCTTGCCGTCGTTGGGACAGACGAGGCCGAGGCGCGCGGTCACGGTCTCGTCGCGGAGATCCGTCTGGGTGAGGTCCTCGGTGCCGGGCAGCTCGTCCAGGCGGTAGCGGCGGTGGCATTCGGAGCACTCGACCAGGGGGTCGCTGAACGAGCCCACGTGGCCCGACGTGACCCACACCTGGGGGTGCATGAGGATGCCGGCATCCAGCCCCACGATGTCGTTGCGATCCTGGACCATGGCCCGCCACCAGGCGCGCTTGACGTTGTTCTTGAGCTCCACGCCCAGGGGCCCGTAGTCCCACACGGCGTTGATGCCGCCGTAGATCTCGGACGAGGGGAAGATGAAGCCGCGGCGCTTCGACAGCGAGACGATCGTCTCGAGGTTGGCGACGGCGGGCGCGACGGCGTTCGGATCGGTGGCGGGGTCGGTCACGAGGAGGCTCCGAGGGCCCGCGGCCTTGGCAGGGACACGGGCGGGCGATGACTGGATGGAACGCGGGCGATCCTAGCAGACGGGCTGCGCGGCCCGGCCCCCTCAGCCCGGCTGGAAGCGGTAGCCGAGGCCGTACTCGGTGACGATGTAGGTCCTGCCCGGGGCCGCAACGGCCAGCTTCGCGCGCAGGTTGCGCATGGTGACCCGCAGGACCTGCGTCTCCTCGCCGTAGGTGGGTCCCCAGACGCCACGCAGCAGCTCGGCGTGGCTCCGCAGGACCCCGGGGTGGCGCGCCAGCGTGACCAGCAGCCGGAACTCCGTCGGGGTCAGGTGGACCTCGGTCGCCTCGCCCACGACGCGATGGGTCGCGGGCTCGATCAGCAGGCCGGGATGCTCGATGGGGTCGTCCGCGGGCTGGCCGCCCGCGAGGCGCACGCGACGCAGGGCGGCGGCCACCCTGGCCACCAGCTCGGCCATCCGGATGGGCTTGGTGAGATAGTCGTCGGCGCCGCTGACGAGACCCCGGACGATGTCCGACTCCGATCCCATGGCCGTGACCATCAGGATCGGGACGCTGCTGACGCGCCGGATCCACTCGGTGACCTCCCAGCCGTCCATGCCCGGCAGGTTGAGATCGAGGAGCACGAGATCCGGGGCCTCCTCCTCGAACCTGCGCATCACCTCCAGGCCGTCGGCGGCCGTCGCCGTCCGCCACCCGTGGCGGCTCACCCACAGCTCCAGGAGCTCGCGGAACTCCGGCTCGTCGTCCACGATCAGGACGAGCTCGCCGCGACCCGGCACGACTCGTTCGGGCACGGGCGGCGGCACGATCCGGCGACCGTCAGGGGATCGGGTGCCACGTGCCGAGCTGGACCGCGAGCCGTGACTCACCTGGCTCCCCCACCCGAGACGTGAGCCCTGCGCGCGACCGGGACACTGAAGGAGATTGCGCTGCGGCCCGCCTCCGGCTCGATCCAGATCCGCCCGCCGTGCGCCTCGACCAGGCGGCGGCAGACGTGGAGGCCCGTGCCGGTCCCCCCGGGATGGGCGTCTCGGGCGGTCCGGCCGCGGTAGAGGCGGTCGAACACCAGCACCCGTTCGTCGGGCGGGATCCCCGGGCCCCCGTCCTCCACGGTGATCACGACCATGCTCCGCTGGCGACGGGCGCGGATGCCGATGGCACCCGGTCCGCCATACCGGTGCGCGTTGTCGACCAGGTTCGCCAGGACATGTCCGATGCTGACCGCGTCCACGTGGACGTCGGGCACCGCGGCGGGCACCGTGACGTGGACGGGAGGCATCCCGGGCCACTCACCCAGGCCGCCGATCGCCTCGTCGAGGAGGTCCACGACACTCACCCTGGCCCGGTGGAGCGCGAGGCTCGCGTGCTCGGCCTGCGTGAGGTCGAGCAGCTCGTCCACCAGGGCCTGGAGGCGCGCGGCGGCGAGGCCGATCCGCTCCACCGTCCGACGCTCGGTGGCCGGGTCCAGCCCCAGGCCGAGCAGGCTGTCAACGTGGCCGGAGATCAGCGCGAGCGGGGTCCGCAGCTCATGCGAGACCGCGGCGAGGAAGCTCGCCCGCAGCTCTTCCGCGGCCCGCTCGGCGCGCTCGTCCCGAAGCACGACCACCGCACCCTTCTCGCGCCCGGCCATCGCCGAGAACGCAGCAGCGATGGGGATCTCCGTCCCGTCCTCGAGGGTCATGCGCAGCTCCGCCTCGACCGGCGCCTCGCGGCTGGCCAGCGCCTCCTCGAACCCGCATCGTTCGCCACATCGCAACCCGTCGGGGCCTGCGCAGCGCAGCACCGTCTCGCACAGCTCTCCGACCGGCGGGACCCGCCCTCCCAGCAGCGGTACCGCGGCCCGGTTGACCCGCACCACGCGCCGCTGCTCGTCCACGGCGACGATCCCTTCCGTGGTGCTGTCGAGGATCGCCGCGAGCAGCGCCTGCTCCCCTGCCAGCTCCTCGCGCAGCTGGGCGGCCGAGAAGGCGATGGCCAGCTCGTGACGCACGAGGCCGAGGAGGCGGACACGATCGGCGGGCAGCTGCGCGCCTTCCTCGGGGCGCAGGGCCAGGAACCCGACCACCCGGGCACCCAGCTCGCCCTCGCCCAGGTCCCGGCGTTCATCGAGCGAGACGCCGTGCCAGCCCCCGGCGCGAGCCCAGTCCTGCGCGACGGCCACGGACGGGAAGGTGGGCGGGATGGATGGGCGCTGCGTCTCCTCCGGGAGCGGCTCGCTGGCGACCAGCCGGAGGCCGCCCTCGCCAGGAGGCGTGAGCCACACGGCGCCCGCCACGGCGTCACTCGCGCGGACCAGCTCCCCGATCACCGACCCCGCGATGAGCGCGAGGTCGCCGCCCAGCGCCAGCAGCTGGCTCAGCTGGTACTGCGCGAAGACCGTGTCGGCCTGGCGCTGGGCCTCCTCGAAGCTCCTGCGGAGCTCCGCCTCGGTGAGGGCGGCCGTGCTGGAGAGCGGCGCCATCAGTCGCGCGAGCCCGAGGCGAGGAGTGCACGGAACAGCAGGTAGCACGAGGTGGCGCCCGGGTCCTGGTGGCCGCGCGATCGCTCACCCAGGCGCAGCGCGAGGCCCCGTCGCGCGATCAGCGGCGTCGTGGCGTGCATGCCGTCACGAGCCGCCCGGATGGCCGCCATGATCGCCACGTCCCGACCCGCGCCCCGCGCGATCGCCGCGGCGAAGGCATCCGCGGCCGGCCGCAGGGCGTCGTAGATCGTCTTGTCGCCCAGCCGGCAGCGACCACGCCGGGCGAGCCCCTCCGCCGCCGCGTCGAGGGCGCGGGCCGTGTCCTCGGGCGTGAGCTCGATGAGTCCCGCGACCGCGATCCCCGCTTCGATGAACGCGGTGCCGTAGAGCGATCCCCCTGCCCCGCCCACACCCGACACCAGCTGGTGGCCGAGCTGGCGCAGGAGGTCGCCCACGTCGTCCGATGGGTCCGCCGGGACGACCGATCGGACAGCATGAGCGAACCCGGCCGTCATGTTCTCGCCGTGATCGCCGTCACCAAGCTCGGCGTCGAGGCGGTCGAGGAGGATCCGGTTGCGGGCGAGGAGGCGCTCGGCGCGCGTGACGACGGACGCGAGGTCCGCCCCGGTGAAGGTCGCGGACGCGCGCGGATCCCTCCTGCCCAGGCCGCCGCCCGAGCGGCCGCCGGCGCCTGCCTCGCGGTGGCCGGTTGCGTTGGGCAAGGGGGGCTGGTCGCCGCTGCGGATACTCATGCGCGAGCGTAGTGTATGACCCGGCGCCGCCCCCGCGGACCGGCAGCCCGCCGGCCTGTGGGCCATGCCCTGGTACGGTCCTCGGTTCGTGGCGCCAAGCCTGACGGAGCTTGAGCATGATCGGTCTCGTCCTGGTGGCCCACAGCGCGGACGTCGTGCGCGGTGTGGTCGCGATGGTGATGCAGGCCGCGCCCGATGTCCCCGTCGATGGGGCGGGCGGCCTCAGCGGCGGGCGGCTGGGGACCAATGGCCTCGAGGTCGCGGGCGCGCTCCGTCGCGTCCTGGAGGCGAACGGCCGGGACGGCATCCTGGTGCTGCTGGACCTGGGCAGTGCGTCGATGGCCGTGGACCTGGCGCTCGATGAGCTGGATCGCGCGGATCGGGCGCTGGTCCGGCTGACCGAGGCGCCCATCGTCGAGGGTGCGGTCCTGGCTGCCGTGGCAGCCGCGGGTGGCGCCGGCGTGGACGCCGTGGCTGCGGCCGCCGAACGCGCCCGCACCCTGCCCAAGCTGCCGCGCGACTGACCCATGGGGAGCGACGATCGCGATCGCGCCCCGTCGGCCACGGTCATGACCGTGGCCGACGCCTGGCTGCGGTGCACCGCCCGCGCGATCCACGAGCGGCGCCTGTGGCTGACCGAGCTGGATGCTGCGATCGGCGACGGCGACCACGGCATCAACCTGGACCGTGGGTTCAGCGCCGTCCTGGGCGACCTTGAGTCGGGCGCGATCCCGACCGGCGACGTCGCAACGCTGATGACGTCGGCGGGCCGTCGCCTGCTGGGACTCGTCGGCGGCGCGAGCGGCGCCCTCTACGGCCGGGCCCTGATGACCGCGGGGACCCGGCTTGCCGAGCGGGCAGGAGACGAGGAGGTCGGCCGGCGGGCGCTCGTGGAGATCGCCCTGGCGGGCGCCATCGACGGGATCACCGCGTTGGGCCGCGCGGTCCCCGGCGACAAGACCATGCTGGATGCCCTGTCTCCGGCGCTGGCCGCGCTGCGGGCTGCACCGCCGGACGCCCCGGAACGGGACGCGATGCTCGCCATGGCCGAAGCCGCCGAGGCGGGCGCCACCGCCACGATCCCGCTGGTCGCCCGCAAGGGGCGCGCCAGCTACCTCGGGGAGCGTTCCGCCGGCCACCTCGACCCGGGCGCGGCGTCGAGCGCCATCCTCATCCGCTGTCTCGCGGACGCCGTGACCGGGACTGCACGGCAGTCGATGCCGCCCCGCGTGCCGTCCGCCCAGCCGTAGCCAGACCGTGCCGGCGAGCGATGCGGTCCGGCGCCCTGTCCCCCACTGGCGTCGGACTCAATGGGGCCTGCGACGAGCGTGACTCGGGCCTGCGACGCGAGGTTCCTGACCTGACCCCGTGGTGGTTCGCCGCCCCCCGATGACACGAGGAGGAGTCGTCTGGATGGTCGGCGTGCAGAGGTGGCGATCGGAATCGCACCGATCGAGTCCCAGTCCCTCGTGGAAACCGCCGGAATGACCCCGTGGTGGTTCGCCGCCGCTCGGGGACACGCGTGGAGTCAGGGCCGCGCGCGCCCCGTCAGAGCCGCACCCGTCCCCACGGCGGGCGATGCGGCCGGGTATCGGCAGGGATACGGAACGGATTCACTATGTCTTGAGATTCCGCGCGCGTCCGTGCCCCTACAGTCCGACTATCCGCGCCTGCAGCGGTGGGTCGCCGCGCGACCCGAGCGCCGCGGCCCGCCAATCCGCTGGATTGCGAAAGGAGGAGCCACCGGAGGAGGTTGAGCCCGAACGGCCCATGCGCGCCGCGCGATGCAGTTCGCCGCAGGGCCGCAGGCTGGGCTGAGGGATGCTGGAACCCCGGGGGTCCGGGGTTGATCCACAAGAGGGAGTTCAATCGCATGGAATACAACGCCCTAAACGTCTTCCTCGCCGAGACGATCGGCACGATGCTCCTGATCCTGCTCGGCGACGGCGTTGTCGCCGGCGTCCTGCTCGCGAAGTCGAAGTCCAACAACGCCGGCTGGATCGTCATCACCGCGGCATGGGCATTCGCCGTGTTCGTGGGCGTCGTCGTCGCTGGCCCGGTCAGCGGCGCGCACCTGAACCCGGCTGTCACCATCGGCCTCGCCGTCAACGGGTCCACCCCGTGGGACCAGGTCCCCGTGTACCTGGCCGGTGAGTTCGTCGGCGCGATGATCGGCGCGACCCTCGTGCTGATCCACTACTGGGATCACTTCAAGATCACCGAGGACCAGGGCCTCAAGCTCGCGGTCTTCAGCACCGGTCCCAACATCCGCAACTACGCGCTCAACTTCGTCTCCGAGGTCATCGGCACCTTCGTGCTGGTGTTCGTCGTCATCGCCTTCGGCGCCAACTCCGGCCTCGCCGGCCTCGGGCCCTTGTCCGTCGCCCTCCTCGTGTTCTCGATCGGCATGTCGCTCGGCGGCACGACCGGGTACGCGATCAACCCGGCCCGCGACCTTGGCCCGCGCATCATCCATCAGATCCTCCCGGTCCCGGGCAAGGGCCCCTCGGACTGGGGCTACTCCTGGGTCCCGGTCGTCGGCCCGATCGTCGGCGGCATCCTGGCGGCACTGGTCTACCAGGGCCTCTGGGTTGGCGTGATGGGGATCTAGCGACAACCTCCTGACGAACGGCTCGCTCGCCGCCGGGGTTCCCTCCGGTGCCCGGCGGCGAGCCCTCCATCCCAACGGGGAGACCGCGCATGAAGAAACTCATCAACGCACCCGAGAACGTCGTCGACGAGGCTCTCGCCGGGATGCTCGCCGCCCACCCGGGCTACATCCGGGTCGAGGAGCCGAACATCGTCGTCCGCAAGGACGCTCCGCGCGCCGGCAAGGTCGGCGTCATCTCGGGTGGCGGCTCGGGCCACGAGCCGATGCACGGTGGCTTCGTCGGCATGGGCATGCTCGACGCGGCCTGCCCGGGTGCCGTGTTCACGTCGCCCGTCCCGGACCAGATGCTCGCGGCCACCAAGGCCGTGGACGGTGGCGCGGGCGTGCTGCACATCGTCAAGAACTACACCGGCGACATCATGAACTTCGAGATGGCGGCCGAGATGGCACGCGCGGAGGGCCATGAGGTCACGGCGGTCGTCATCGCCGACGACGTCGCGGTGAAGGACTCCCTGTACACGGCCGGCCGGCGCGGCGTCGGCGGCACGGTGCTCGCGGAGAAGATCGTCGGCGCGGCCGCCGAGGCGGGTGCCGACCTGGCCACCGTCACGGCGCTCTGCCAGAAGGTCCAGGACAACGTCCGCTCGATGGGCATGGCCCTCACGAGCTGCACGGTGCCCATGGCCGGCAAGCCGACCTTCGAGATCGCGGACGACGAGATGGAGATCGGCGTCGGCATCCATGGTGAGCCCGGCCGGTCCCGCGAGAAGCTCGCCACGGCCGACGAGATCACCGAGATGCTCGCGACCCCCATCCTCGACGACATGCCGTTCGTGAGCGGGGACAACGTCCTCGCGTTCGTCAACGGCCTCGGCGGCACCCCGCTCGTCGAGCTCTACGTCGTCTACAACAAGCTCGCGCAGATGTGCGCGGCGCGCGGCGTGAACATCACGCGCAGCCTGGTCGGCAACTACATCACCTCGCTCGAGATGGCCGGCTGCTCGATCACGCTGCTCAAGCTCGACGACGAGCTGACCAAGTACTGGGATGCGCCGGTCAACACCCCCGCCCTCCGCTGGGGCGTCTGACCGTCCACCCCGCAACCAGGAGCGGGACTTAGCACGATGAGCAGCGCGTCACGCATCAGCTACGACGACGTGGTGGCATGGGTCCGGCTGCTCGCCGAGAGGCTGCATGCCGAGAAGGAGTACCTGACGGAGCTCGACTCCGCGATCGGCGATGCCGACCACGGCATCAACATGGATCGCGGCTTCACCGCCGTCATGGCCAAGCTGCCGGCGCTTCCCGTCGGCGACGTCGGCGCCTTCCTCAAGGGCGTCGGCATGACCCTCGTCTCCACCGTCGGTGGCGCGAGCGGTCCGCTGTACGGCACGTTCTTCCTCCAGCTCGGGGGCGGGACGGCCGGCAAGGCCGACATCGAGCTCGGTGACTTCGCCACGGCGATGGAGGCCGGCATCGCCGGGATCCAGCGCCTGGGCAAAGCCGAGCCCGGCGACAAGACCATGCTCGATGCACTCCTGCCGGCGCGTGACGCGCTTCGCGGGGGTCTCGACCGGGGTGACGCCCCAGCCGATGCCCTCGCCGCGGCCGTCGCGGCAGCCGAGCAGGGCATGCTCGCCACCATCCCGCTCGTCGCCCGCAAGGGTCGGGCGAGCTACCTGGGAGAGCGCAGTGCGGGTCACCAGGACCCGGGCGCGACGTCCTCGCATCTCCTGCTCAAGGCCGCTGCCGACACCTGGTTCCAGGCCTAGGCATCCATCACACACACGGGAGCAGAAACCCTCATGACCAAGTACGTCGGAGCCCTCGACCAGGGCACCACGAGCACCCGCTTCATGATCTTCGACCACGCCGGCGCGGTCGTGGCCATCGACCAGAAGGAGCACGAGCAGATCTACCCGAAGCCCGGGTGGGTTGAGCACGACGCGAACGAGATCTGGACCCGCAGCCAGGAGGTCATCGCGGGCGCGCTGGCCAAGGCCGGCATCACCGCCGCCGATCTCGCCGCCGTGGGCATCACCAACCAGCGCGAGACCACGCTCGTCTGGAACAAGAAGACGGGCCAGCCGGTCTTCAACGCCATCGTCTGGCAGGACACCCGCACGGACCTCCTCGTCAACGAGTTCGCCAAGGACGGCGGCCAGGACCGGTTCCGGGCCAAGGTCGGCCTGCCGCTGGCGACCTACTTCTCCGGCCCCAAGGTCCGCTGGATCCTGGACAACGTCCCCGGCGCCCGCGCGTCGGCCGAGGCCGGCGACCTGGTGTTCGGCAACATGGACACCTGGTGCATCTGGAACCTCACCGGCGGCGTCAACGGCGGCGTGCATGTCACGGACGTCTCCAACGCCAGCCGCACCATGCTCATGAACCTCGAGACCCTCGACTGGGACGACGAGATCCTGGGCATCATGGGCGTCCCGAAGTCGATGCTCCCGGCGATCAAGGCCTCCTCCGAGGTCTACGGCACGTGCGTCGGCGCACTGGCCGGCGTTCCGGTCGCGGGCGACCTGGGCGACCAGCAGGCGGCCCTCTTCGGCCAGACCTGCTTCTCCCCCGGCGAGGCGAAGAACACCTACGGCACGGGCTGCTTCATGCTCCTGAACACGGGCGAGAAGATCGTCCCGTCCAAGAGCGGCCTGCTCACGACCCTCGGCTACAAGATCGGCGACCAGCCGGCCGTGTACGCCCTCGAGGGTTCCATCGCGATCACCGGCGCGCTCGTCCAGTGGCTCCGGGACAACCTCGGCATGATCGAGAAGTCCACGGATGTCGAGGCGCTCGCCGCGACGGTCGAGGACAACGGCGGCGTGTACTTCGTCCCGGCGTTCTCCGGCCTCTTCGCGCCGTACTGGAAGAATGACGCCCGCGGCGTCATCGCCGGCCTCACCCGCTACGTGACCAAGGGCCACATCGGGCGCGCCGTCCTCGAGGCGACCGCCTGGCAGACCCGCGAAGTCCTCGACGCCATGAACGCCGACTCCGGCGTTCCGCTCACGGCCCTCAAGGTCGACGGCGGCATGGTGTTCAACAACCTGCTCATGCAGTTCCAGGCCGACGTCCTGGGCGTCCCGGTCATCCGGCCGGTCGTCGCCGAGACGACGGCGCTCGGTGCGGCCTACGCCGCCGGCCTCGCGGTCGGCTACTGGGCCGAGATCGAGGACCTGCGCGAGAACTGGGCGCGCGACGCCGAGTGGGCTCCGAAGATGGATGCCGAGCTCCGCGAGAAGGAGTACGCCCAGTGGAAGAAGGCCGTCACGCGGACCTTCGCCTGGGTCGACTAGTCCCCGTTAGGACCTGAACGGACACAGCCCCGACGCCCACCCGGGCGTCGGGGCTGTCACTTGATGAGGGAAGGGTCGTGACTTCAGCAAACCCCCCCTGCGTCGGGCTCGTGGTGGTCTCCCACTCCAGCCGTATCGCAGAGGGCACCGCCGAGCTGGCCGGCCAGATGGCCGGGCCGGACGTCCGGATCATCCCTGCCGGCGGCATGGAGGACGGCGCCATCGGCACCGATGCGGCCCGGATCGCCGTGGCCATCGGCGAGGCCGATGCCGGTTCTGGCGTCGTGGTCCTCGCGGACCTCGGCAGCGCCGTGCTGGCGACGCGGACCGCGCTGGAGCTGCTCGGCAACCCCGAGAACGTGCGCCTCAGCCGCGGACCGATCGTGGAGGGGGCCGTCATCGCGGCCGTCCAGGCGAGCACGGGCTCGAGCCTGGACGAGGTCCTGGAGGCGGCCGAGGGAGCAGCCTCCCTGCCCAAGGGATAGAGTGGACCGGGCCGCCGTCCGAGTCGGCGGGCACCGGTGAGCAAGACGCACGCCCGGGGCGATCCCTGACCCACGGGCACGCAGCGAGGTGACCATCATGGCGGTGCCGCACACCGTCGACGTCCTCGTCATCGGGGGTGGCGCAACCGGCGCCGCGATCCTCCGGGACGTGGCCCGACGAGGCCTCAAGTCCCTGCTCGTGGAGCGCAGCGACTTCGGCACCGGGACCACCGGCCGGTACCACGGCCTGCTCCACTCCGGCGGCCGCTACGTCGGCAAGGACAAGCTCGCAGCCCGCGAGTGCATCGACGAGAACCGGGTCCTGCGGCGGATCGCACCCGCGAGCATCGAGGACACCGGCGGCTACTTCATCGCGACGCCCGACGACCCCGACGACTACGTCGAGGCGTTCGCCGACAACTGCAACGCCAGCGGCGTGGACTGCGACGAGGTCAAGGTCTCGGACCTCCTGGCCAGGGAGCCGGCGCTCAACCCCAAGACCCGGCGGGCGTTCCGCGTTCCGGACGGCTCCATCGAGCCGTGGATGCTGATCGACTCGATGCTCGCCGACGCTCGCCGGCACGGCAGCGAGGCGCTCACCTACCAGCGCGTCATCGGCATGGCGGTCCAGGCGAACCGGATCACCGAGGTGTCCCTGCGCGACGAGCAGACCGGCACGATCTCGCGGGTCTGGACCAAGTTCGTGGTCTCCGCGGCCGGAGCCTGGGCGGGCCAGATCGCGGCCTTCGCCAACGTCAGCGTCGAGATGACGCCCGGCAAGGGCACGATGCTGATCTACAACCACCGGATGACCGACGCGGTGATCAACCGCTGCCATCGCTCGTCCGACGGCGACATCATGGTCCCCGTCCACACCGTCGCCATCCTCGGCACGACCGACATCAAGGTCCCCGATCCGGACGACTACGAGGTCACCCGGGCGGAGGTCGAGCGCCTCGTCAGCGAGGGCGCCAAGATGTTCCCGGACCTGCCGCGGATGCGCATCCTGCGCGCCTACGCGGGCGTGCGGCCGCTCTACCAGCCCCCCGCCGACGCGGTCCCGGGCGTGGGCAACCGCTCGATCTCCCGGGCCCACGCGATCCTCGATCACGCCGACCAGGGCGTGGACAACTTCGTGTCGATCGTCGGCGGCAAGCTGACGACCCACCGGCTCATGGCCGAGCAGACCGTGGACGTCGTCGCGGGCAAGATGGGCATCAGCGTCCCCTGCACCACCGCCGACGAGATGCTCCCCGACCAGGAGGCCGGCCACACCTACTGGCTGGGCCACCGACTCGCGGATCACGAGGAGGAGGGTGGCGGCGACGCGACCCTGCTGTGCGAGTGCGAGCTCGTGAGCCGGAAGATGGTCGACGCTACCTCGACCGCCACTGGCCGTGCGACATCGACGACGTCCGGCGCGGGAGCCGGGTGGGCATGGGTCCCTGCCAGGGCGCGTTCTGCATGTTCCGCGTCGCGGGGCTGCTGGCCGAGCGCCTGGATGCGCGCACGGCGGCGACGGGCCAACCCGTGCCGGGCGCCCTCGAGGTGGACGGGTACTCCCCCGGGACGCCCGCCCACCACGCCGCGATCGCCGATCGCGCGCTGACGGGCTTCTTCCGGGAGCGCTTCAAGGGCACCCGGCCCATCGCCGAGGGCCGCCAGCTCCAGGAGCTGATGATGACGAATGGCGTCTACCTGGGCGTCCTCGGGCTGGAGTCGATGGCCTCGGCGCCCGCCCCCAAGCTGAGCGAGGAGAGCCTCGATGCCGCACGCTGACGTCGTCGTCGTCGGTGCCGGCCTCGCCGGCCTGGTCGCCGCGGCCCGCATCGCCGAGTCCGGGGCGACCGTCACCCTGGTCGCCAAGGGCCACGCGAGCACCCACTGGGGCTCCGGTGGGCTCGACGTCGCCGGACCCGCCGGGGCCGCGACCCCCGCCGAGGGCGTGGCATCGCTCGCCGCGCAGGACCACCCGTACGGCTTCCTCGCCGCGGACGTGGCGCCATCGGTCGCGTGGCTCCTCGAGCGCCTCGAGGCGGGGGGGCTGCCCTACGTGGGGACCCTCGACACGCCGATCCGACGCGTGCCGACCGCCATCGGCGGGACCCGGCGCGTGGCGATCGTCCCCGCCGCCCAGGCGGCCGCCCTGCGACCGTGGGATCCCGACGAGATCCTGGTGATCGCCGGACCCGCCGGGTACAAGGACTTCTGGCCGGCGGCCATCGCCGACAGCCTCGGGCGCGAGGCCGTCTGGATGGGCTCGGACCACCCGGATCGTGTCGTCGGGATCACCGTGGACCTCGACGGCGTCGCGGACCGCAACAACCTCAATGCGCTGCACCTTGCCCGTCGCTTCGATGATCCCGCGCTGCGGGACGGCGACATCGCCCGGTTCGCGGCAGCGATCAAGAAGGCGGCCGGCGGGCGGCCTGGACGCGTGGCGGTGCCGGCCATCGTCGGCCTCGAGCAGCCACGCCGAGGCGTGGGCCGAGCTCAGGGCGAGGCTGCCGCTGGAGCCGTTCGAGATCCCGCTCGTCCCGCCCAGCATCCCGGGCATCCGCCTCTGGCGCGTCCTGCGCGAGATCATCCGCGCCGCGGGCGGGCGTGTGCAGGTCGGCGAGGCCGTCGCGCGGATCCACGTCGAGGACGGCCGCGTCACGGCCGTGGAGATGGAGGCCGCCGCACGGTCGCAGGTCATCCGGACGGAGGCGCTGGTGCTCGCCACCGGCGGCATCGCGGGCGGCGGGCTCGTGGCCACGCACGAGGGTCACATCGTCGAGCCGCTGCTCGGGCTGCACGTGGACGCCGTCGAGCACGAGGAGTGGCTGGTCGCCGATGCGCTCGACCCCGCCGGCCACCCGATCGAGGCGGCCGGCATTCGCACGGATGGCGACCTCCGGCCGCTGGCCGGGGACGGACGGCACGGCGTCCCTCGCCAACGTCCGGGTCGCAGGAGCGCTCCTCGCCGGCCAGCGGTCGATCCGCGAGCGGTGCGGCGACGGGATCGCCGTCGCCAGCGGCTGGCGGGCGGCGAATGAGCTGACCGCAGGCGCCACGAGCACCCCGATCGAACGCGAGCCGATCGCCGTGAGGACCGACCAGTGACCATCGCCGAACTCGTCCGGGAGGCGGCCGAGGACCGGCACGTGTCGGCCTCGGCGGATGAATGCCTCAAGTGCAACGTCTGCAACACCGTCTGCCCCGTCATGCGGGTGACGGACCTGTTCCCGGGGCCGAAGTACTCCGGCCCCCAGGCCCAGCGGTTCCGCCTGGCGGGCCTCCAGCAGATCCAGGGCCCGTACTCGGTCAACCCCAAGTCCCCCGATCACTCGGTGGACTACTGCAACGGCTGCGGCTGGTGCACCACCGTCTGCCCGGCCGGGGTGAAGATCGCCGAGATGAACAACCAGGCCCGCGGGCGGCTGCGCGAGGGCAGGATCCCCAAGCTGCGCGACTGGGGCCTCGCCCAGACCGACCTGGTCGGGACGATGGGCGTCCTGTTCTCCCCGATCGCGAACTTCGCCTTCCACAACCGTGTCGTCCGGTCGGCATTCGAGCTCACGCTCGGCGTCCACCGCAAGGCGCCGTTCCCGAAGTTCTCCAAGCGCACGTTCCAGTCGACCTGGAAGAAGCGCCAGTCCAGGCGACCAGACGGCGGCACCCTCAAGAGCCGACCCGGACCCGACAAGGCCGTCGTGTACTTCCACGGCTGCTCGGTCAACTACTACGAGCCCCACGTGGCCGAGGCCGCGATCTGGGTGCTCAAGCGGAACGGCTTCGAGACGATCATCCCGGAGCAGGTGTGCTGCGGCCTCCCGCTGATCAGCAACGGCCTCTACGACGACGCCCGCGAGCGTGCCTGCAAGAACAACGAGGTCCTCGCGGAATACGCGCGGGCCGGGTATCGCATCGTCGGAACGTCCACCTCCTGCACGCACACGCTCAAGGCCGAGTACGAGGAGATGCTCGACATGCGGGACGACGACACGAAGGCCGTGTCGCACGCCACGTGGGACATCTGCGAGTTCCTCCTGGACCTCCACGAGGAGGGCCGCCTCGACACCAACTTCGGACGCCTCGACGAGGACCTCCCCTACCACGCGCCGTGCCAGCTCCGGAGCCACGGCATCGGGCTGCCGGCGCTGGACCTGTTCGCGCTCGTCCCGGGCCTCCGGGCGAAGGACATGGACCATGACTGCTGCGGGATCGCGGGGACGTACGGGATGAAGAAGGAGAAGTACCCGATCGCGATGAAGGTCGGCGAGCCGCTGTTCAGGAAGGTCAAGGACTCGGGCGCGGCGATGGCGGCGTGCGACTCCGAGACCTGCCGCTGGCATATCGAGACCGCGACCGGGGTACGCACCCGGCATCCCGTGGAGATCCTCGCCCAGGCGTACCGGGCGGCGGACATGGCCGCCAGCATGGCTTCGGGACCTTCGCCGGCCCCTTAGTGACCCTTCGCCAGGCCCCGTAGCAGACCCCCTCGGCGGCCGCTGGACCGGCCGCCGACCGACGTCGCCCGTCCGACCCTCCGGCTCAGTCGGGTAAGGTCTCTGGCTGACGGGGGTGGCTGCTCGCCAGGAGTCACCGCCCCGGTCCCAGGAGGAGCGACGTGTCCGCCGTCCCCGTCCCCAAGCGCCCCGGTGCGCTCCGGTGAGCGCCACCGACCCCGGCCCCCTGCCCCGGGTGCTGGTCATCGGATCGGGTGCCGTGGGCTCGTTCCTGGGCGGCATGCTCGCTGCCGCGGGTCACGAGGTGATCCTGCTCGACCAGCGCGTCCTGGGCGGCGACGACGCGACTCGCCTGCGCATCGAGGGTCCAGACGGGTCCCAGGTCGTGCCCGTGCGCCGGATCGTGGACGCGGCCGACGCCGGTGAACCCTCGTGCATCGTCCTCGCCGTCAAGATCTTCCATCTCGACGGTGCGCTCGAGACCGCGGCCCGCTGGCCTGACGCCGTCCTGCTGACCGTCCAGAACGGCGTGGGCGCCGAGGCGCTGGCCCGGGCGGCACGCCACGGGCCGGTGCTGGCCGGCTCGCTCACGACGGCGGTCGAGCCGCTGCCCGACGGCGTGAAGCGGATGCGTACGGGCGGCATGGGCGTCGCCGTGGTCCCGGGTGACGGCGAGGACGCGGGCGGTCCCGTCGCAGACCTCCTCGCGGCATCCTGGTCGCGCGCCGGCCTGCCCGCCCGCGTCTACCCGGACGCCGCGGCGATGAAGTGGTCCAAGCTGCTCGGCAACCTCGTGGGCAACGCCACCAGCGCCATCCTGGACATGGACCCCGGCGACATCTACGCCGACCCGCGCACGTACCCCATCGAGCGGCGCCAGCTCCACGAGGCCGTCGCGGTCATGAAGTCGCTGGGCCTGCGGCCGGTCTCGCTGCCCGGCGCCGACGTCTCGCTGCTGCTGCGCGGACTGGGCCTGCCCGTTGCGGTCGGGCGCCCCATCGTCTCGCGCGCCATTGCCGGGGCCCGTGGCGGCAAGTCCCCGTCGCTCCGGCTCCACGTCCGGATCCAGGACGCGGGCGTTCCCACGGAGGCCCGGTGGCTCAACGGCGCCGTCGCCGATGCCGGGGCAAGGACCGGGACGCCGACGCCGGTCAACGCGTGCCTCGCCGCGCTCGTCGACGAGTGCGCGGCGGACGCGGGTCGCGCCGCCTGGTTCGCCGGGCGGCCCGATCGTCTTGTGGAGGCCCTCGCCACGCGGCCGACGAGCCCGTAGGGATCCTCGCCGGGCCTATACTCCGCAGCCGTGGAACCCTTCGACCTCCTGCGCGCCGTCCTCATCGTGGCCGCCGCCTACCTGATCGGCGGCATCCCGTTCGGCGTCATCGTGGCCAAGGTCAGCGGCGGCACGGACCCGCGCACGATGGGCAGCGGCCGCACGGGCGGCGCCAACACGATGCGGGCCATCGGGCCGCGCCTGGCGCTCCTCGCGGGCCTGCTGGACATGGTCAAGGGGACGGTCGCCGTGCTCCTCGCGCGTGCCCTCGGGGCCGGGGTCGAGGTGGAGGTCCTGGCAGGCCTGGCGGTCATCATCGGCCACAGCCGCTCCCCGTTCCTGGGCTTCGGCGGCGGACGCGGCGTCGCGCCGGCCTTCGGCGGGCTGCTCGCGTTCCAGCCGCTCATCGCGCTCGCCATCCTGCCCGTGTTCATCGGGGTGATCCTGGTCACCCGCTACTCGTCCCTGGGGTCGCTGATCGGGTCGGCGATGGCCGGGATCCTGATAGCGATCGCGACCGCGGTGATCCCGCTGGACCCGTGGATGTACCTGTACGCCGTGGGCGGCTGGGGCCTCGTGTGGCTGTTCCACAAGGACAACATCGAGCGGCTCCTGGCCGGGCAGGAGCGCAAGATCGGGACCCCCCGACCCGAGGAGTGACCTGGTCGCGCCCGGTGGGCGGGTCGGGCCGGGCTCGCCGCGGCACACCCAACCGGCGCGCGGCGATCAGCCCGGGATGGTCTCCCCCATCCCGCCGTCGATGAACGCCTCGATCGTGCTGATGGCGTCGTCCTCGTCCGCCCCGTCGGCCGTCACCCGGATGAGGTGGCCCTTGCTGACGCCGGCGCCCATCACCATCAGGATGGACTTGGCGTCGACGGGCGCCGACCCGCGGTCCAGGTTCTCGAGGGTGACCTTCGAGCTGAAGCCGGCGGCGGTCTTGACGAACATGGCGGCCGGGCGGGCATGGAGGCCGCTCGGGTTGAGGACGGTTCGTTCGGTGGTTCGCATGACCCGAGGGTACCGGAACCCAACGTGCCCCGACTCAGTCCTCGGGCAGCGTCGCCGCGAGGACCCGCAGGACGTTCTCGCCCATCACCGCCCGGATCGCGTCCTCGTCGAGGCCCGCGTCCAGCAGCGCCCCGGTGAGCTGGACGGTGTTCGCCGCATCGAACGGCACCGGCACGGCGCCGTCCCAGTCGGAGCCCAGGGCCACGTGCCCGGGTCCGACCCGCTCCACCGCGTACGCGATCGAGCGGGCGATGGCGGCGGCATCCTCGCCGCCCGACGCCGTCGGCCAGAACCCGATCCCGACGAGGCCGCCGCTGGCCGCGATCCCGTCGAGGTGCTCGTCGGACAGGTTGCGGGCGTTGTCCAGGATGCCGCGTACCCCGGTGTGCGAGGCGAGGACGGGCCGGGTGGAGACGGCGAGGGCGTCGTCGATGGTCCGGGCGGAGCTGTGGGCGACGTCGAGCAGGATGCCGCGGGCTTCCATCAGCCGGACCATCTCGCGACCCTTGGCGGTGAGCCCGTGCTGCTCGATCCCGTGCGCGGAGCCACCGAAGGCCGTGTCGAAGAAGTGGGCCGGCGAGATCATCCGGATGCCGGCGTCGGCCACGACATCCACGTTGGCGGGATCGCCGTCGAGCGCGTGGGCACCCTCGATCGAGAGCAGGCCCGCCGTGATCCCCGGGTTCGCCGCGTGGTCGGCGAGGTAGGCGACGAGGCCGGACCGGGTCTCGATCACGCGGAAGGTCCCGTCCGAGGCCTTCGCGAACCCGTGGGCGCGCCCGGCCAGGTGCAGGACCCGCGGCAGGAGGCGCCGCCAGGTCGATCGCGGCCAGCGCTTCGCCAGCGCCAGGGTCAGGATCTCGTCGCTCGAGTCCTCGTTGCGGTCGATGTTGAGGCCGCGCGGCGTCTTCACCGCCATCGAGAGCACCTGCAGCGCGACCCGTCCCTCGATGAGGCGCGGGACGTCCACGTGCCCGCGGTCGCTCCGGCGGAGCAGGTCGCGCCCGAAGAGCAGCGAGTCCGCGTGGAGATCCGCGACCCGGAGACTGGCGTGGAGCGCGCGTGCCTGATCGCTCACGGGCGTGGCCGGGCCCGGCAGCAGCGGGCACATCCGGGCCTCCGTGCGGGCGACCAGCGCGTCCAGGATCCTCGGCGTGGCGACCAGCGCCCCAGCGGCTGCCGCACCCGCGGCCAGGACGACCTGCCCGCGCCGGCTCATGCCCCGAAGGCCCTGCCGCGCGTGGGACGGATGCGGAGCGGGACGTTGTAGATCGTCGCCATCTCCTCCGGCGAGGAGAGATACTCGGTGATCCAGGCGCCGTACTTCGCCAGGTATGCCGGGTTCCCATCGGGGGGCGGCGTGGCGGCGTCAACGCGGGCTTCGCCCTCGATGATGACGATGTCCCCTCCCCTGCCGTTGTCGTTGAGGTGGAGGCTGACCCGCGGGTTGCTCGCGATGTTGGGGTTCCGCTTCGCGCGCCGGTCGCTGTAGACCAGGACCTCGCCGTCCTGCCACAGGAACCAGATGGGGAAGGTCTGCGGCTGTCCCTCCGGGGTGACCGTCGTCAGCCAGCCGATCATGTCCGTCTCCAGGCGCGCCAGGGCATGGGCATCGCCGTCGGAGCCGCTGTCGAAGACCACCGGTGCTACCTCCTCGTCAGGCGGGCGCCACCCGGGGCGCCGGGTGGGTGCGGACCTCGTCCAGGAACGCCAGCGACCGGGGGTCGCGTTCCAGCGCGATCCGCATGAAGTCCCGCATCACCGCCTCCACCTCGCGCTCGACGACATCGGCGATGCGCAGTGCCGCGATCGCCTCGATGTCCAGGCGCTGGTAGGCCTTGAGCAGCTTGAGCGCATCGAGCGAGAGCGCCGCGCGCTCCGACGGCGGTCCCGGACACCGCCCGCAGATCACGCCGCCGAGCGGCGGCACCCAGCGGAACGACTCCGTGACCTCCAGCGTCCGGTCGCACTCGACACAGCGGTCCACCTCCGGGCGCTGGCCCAGCTCGTCCGCGAGATGCATCTCGTACCAGCGCGCCACGCGCCCCGGCGCCATCCCCGCATCGAGGAGCTCGTAGGCGCGCCTGAGCAGCGCATACAGGGCCCGGGCCTCGTGGCGCTCCTCCATGCTGCGGTCCGCCATCTCGGCGAGGTACCACGCGGTGGCGGCACTCTCGAGGCTGTCGCGGAGCCGGAGCCACGCGTGCCCCACGCGGACCTCGGTGACGACGTCGAACGTCCGGCCGCGTGCCAGGGCGATGTTGAGCTCGGCGAACGGCTCCAGGCTGCCGCCAAGGCGGCTGGTGGGGCGGCGGATCCCCTTGGCGATGGCCTTGAGCTTGCCGTGCTCGGGGGTGATCAGCGTCAGGACGCGGTCCGCCTCGCCCAGGTCGAACCGGGAGAGGACGATGGCATCGGTGACGTAGCGGCGCGGGGCAGGCACGATCCGACGGTAGCACTCCGCGCGCGGGGCGTCCGTGCGGCGGGACGCCACGGGTGGTGGGTCGGTAGGGCGGGTGGCGGGTCGGTAGGGCGGGCGGCGGGTTCGGCGCGGTGCGGCTGGGCGTCGTCGCCCGCTGCGGAACCCGGCGGGTGCGTCCGGCAGGCGGCGGAGGCTGGTCACCGGGGCCGCGGGGCGTCACCATCGGCGGCGGTACCCCGCGCGGGCCACCCCACTCCCACCGGATATCACTCCCGACCGATGCTGCGAGGGACGGGGAGCCCTGCTGGAGCTGATAACACCACCGCGGCCTGATCGTCGGGGCCGTAGGCGGTCGTGGCCGGGCCGAACATCGGTGGGGGGTGATTCCTGGTGGCCGGGGACGTCCGGGAGGCGGCGTCCCCGGGGGTTCAGCCGGTGATCGGCCCGGGGGTTCAGCCGGTGCCGGGGGCGCCGGGCCCGAACGGCCATTCCGCAGACGATGGCGCCGGGCGGGGCATCCAACAGGCTACCTTCGGCGAACACGTTTATGACCGAACCCGCTACACTCCACCCACCATGACCGTGACCAACGACATCGACCTGGGCCAGCTCCTGGCGGACACCGAGACCGAGATCCTGCGCGTCGTCGGCGACCGCGATCCGTCCACGGCCGGCGTGTACGAGATGATCCGCTACCACCTGGGGCTCGACGGGTCGGCCGGGCCGCGCGGCAAGCGCATGCGTCCCCTGCTGGGTCTGCTCGCGTACGCGTCGATCGCCGGCGAGCACGCCCGCGCCCTCCCCGGTGCGGCCGCCGTGGAGCTCGGTCACAACTTCAGCCTGGTCCACGACGACATCGAGGACGGCGACGTCGAACGCCGCCACCGGGCCACGCTGTGGGCGCTCCATGGAGTGCCCCAGGCGATCAACACGGGCGACCTGATCTTCAGCCTCAGCCGGGTCGCGCTGCACCGCCTCACGGACCTCGGCTTCAGCGACGCCAAGGTCCTGCGCCTCATGCGCCTCTACGACGAGACCTGCGTGATGCTGTGCGAGGGCCAGTACATCGACATCGCCGCGTCGGCGTCCGACGCGCCCATGACGGTGGATCTCTACTTCGACATGATCGGCCGCAAGACCGCGGCCCTGATCTCCGCCTCGATCGAGGCCGGGGCCCTCCTGGCGACCGACGACGAGGCGGTCATCGCCGGCTACCGCCGCTTCGGCTGGGCCCTCGGGCTCGCCTTCCAGCTCAACGACGACCTGCTGGGGATCTGGGGGCAGGAGCAGAAGACGGGCAAGGTCCCGACGGACGTCGCCCGCCACAAGAAGACCCTGCCGATCATGTACGCGTTCCAGCACGCCGGTCCGGAGGATCGTGACCGACTGGCAGAGCTGTACGCCCTGCCCGAGCCCGGCGACGAGCAGATCGCCGAGGTCGTGGCAATCCTGGAGCGGTCGGGTGCGCAGGACTTCACCCGCGCCGAGGCGCAGCGCTACCGCGACGAGTGCCTGGCGGAGCTCGACGCGCTCACGGTCGTGGAGCCCGGGGCCCGCGAGAAGCTCAAGGGCATCATCGTCGGCGTCATCAGCGCGTAGGGTCCCAGGCGGCGCGACCCCGCGGCCGCACTCGGCCCGCCCGTCTTCGTCGGCGGCGCCTACTCGTCCTCGTCGGCCGCAGACTCGTCAGTGACCTGGCGCTCGCGCACGACGAGCACCTTGGCGACACGCCGCCCGTCGGTTGTCTCGACCGTGAGGCGAAGACCGTCGACACGAATCTCGTCGCCCGGTGTGGGCACGCCGCCGATGCGGTGGTACACGAGGCCGCCGACGGTGTCGTACTCGTCCTCGTCCTCGAGCGGAACCTTGATGTCCCAGATGTCGAGCAGGTCCTCGACGGATGTGCGCCCGTCCACGCGTGCCCCATCCTCGCCGAGCATCTCGATGAGCGGCTCCTCCTCGTCGTACTCGTCCTGGATCTCGCCCACGATCTCCTCGAGGAGGTCCTCGATCGTGACCAGGCCCGCGGTGCCGCCGTACTCGTCGAGCACGATCGCCAGGTGGACCTTGCGTCGCTGGAACTCGTGCAGGAGGTCATCGATCGACATGGACTCCGGCACGAACACGGGCGTCCGCAGCATCGTCCGCACGCTCGTTCGGGCGGCTGCGTCGGACTTGAGGAACGGGAGCAGGTCCTTGGCGTACAGGATGCCCACGACCTCGTCCAGCGAGGACTCGTAGACGGGCACGCGCGAGTGGCCCTCGGCGATGATCGTGTCGATCGCATCGTCGAAGGTCGCCGACGCCGGCAGCCCGGCGATGGCGATGCGCGGCACCATGACCTCGTGGACGCGCCGGCCGCCGAGCTCGATGACCGCGTTGATCATCTGCTCCTCCTCGGCCTCCAGGATCCCCTGCTCGCCACCACGCTCGACGATGAGCCGCAGCTCGTCGGCCGTGATCCGGGCCTCGGAGGTGACCTCGGCGCCGAACAGGCGAGCGATGGCCCGCGTCGCGGCGGTGAGGACGCCGACCAGGGGGCGGAGCAGGCGGCCGAGGATGTCGACCGGTCCCGCGAGCCGCAGCGCGAAGGCCTCGGGGTGCGCGAGGGCGAGCGTCTTGGGCACGAGCTCGCCGAACACGATGGTGAACAGCGACAGCAGGATCGTGACGAGCAGGAGCGAGATGACGGACGCAGGCCCGGACTCCATGCCGAGGCCGACCAGGAGATCGGCCAGCGCGACCGCCAGGCTCACGCCCGCGAAGGCGGAGGCCAGGAACCCGATGAACGTGATCGCCAGCTGGATGACCGCCAGGAAGCGGCCCGGGTCGGATGTCAGGCGCCGGACGCGCTCGGCCCCGCGACGGCCCTCGTCCACCAGCTGGTCGACCCGGCTGCGGCGCAGCGAGACGAGCGCGATCTCCGCCGCCACGAACACAGCGTTCAGCAGGACGAGCAGGACGATGATCCCGATCTCGAGCAGCGTGTTGCCCATCACGCGTGGGCCTCTCCCCCAGTGGGTCCGGCGCCCGGGGTCTCGGGCTGCGCGGCATCCTCGCCGGGCACCGGGATCGGGCGCGGCTCGCGGATGCGGGCAGGGATGCCCACGGCGAGCTTGCCGGGCGGCACGTCATGCGTGACCACGGCGCCGGCGCCCGTCTTGCTGTCATCGCCCAGCGTCACCGGCGCGCGGAGCATCGTGTCGACGCCCAGGAACACCCGCTCGCCGATCGTGGTCCGGTGCTTCCTGACGCCGTCGTAGTTGGCGGTGATGGTGCCGGCGCCCACGTTCGTGTCCGCCCCGACGTCCGCATCGCCCAGGTAGCTGTTGTGGTGCTGGCGCACGTGCTCGCCGAGCCGGCTGTTCTTGATCTCGGCGTAGTTGCCGATCTCCGAACGGCGGCCAACGTGGGCGCCCGGGCGCAGGTGGCTGAACGGCCCGATGGTGACGTGGTCCTCCACGGTCGACCGCTCGATCACGCTCGCCCAGATCACGCAGTCGGGGCCGATGACCGAGTCCATGATCTGCGAGCCGGATGCGATCCGCGTCCGCTCCCCGATCCGGGTCGCCCCGCGAAGGATGACGTTCGGCTCGAGGACGACGTCCTCTGCCAATTCCACGCCGTGGTCGAGGTACACGGTGGACGGATCGGTCATCGTCACGCCGGCGCGCATCCAGCGATCGTTCGTCTCGACCCGCATGTCCCATTCGGCACGCGCGAGCTGGGCCCGGTCGTTGATCCCGGTCAGCCGGCCGTCGTCGTCCACGTCGAGGGCGGCCACCAGGCGCCCGTCCACGCGCGCGAACCCGACCAGGTCGGTGAGGTACAGCTCCCCGGTGATGGGCGAGGGCCGCAGGTCCGCGATCCGGCGCCGCAGCCAGGCGGCGTCAAACGCGTACAGACCGGCGTTGATCTCGGTGATCTGCCGCTCGTCGTCGGTCGCGTCCTTGTCCTCCACGATCCGCTCGACGGTGCCGCCCTCGTTGCGGACGACCCGGCCGAGGCCGGTGGGGTCGATCGCATCCACGGACACGAGCGAGATCGCCGCGTGGTCCATGGCACGGGCCTCGAGCAGGGAGGCGAGCAGGTCAGCGCGTACGAGCGGCACGTCGCCCGAGACGACCAGGATCTCGGCCACCCCGTCGTCCAGCGCGTCGAGCGCCGCCCGCAGCGCATCGCCCGTGCCCCGGGGGACGTCCTGGAGCGCCGTGTCGGCGCGCTCGGCGACGGCGTCGCGGACGGCCTCGGTCGCCGGCGAGTAGACCACCAGCGGGCGCGAGCTCGTCGCCGCCGCGGCGGCATCGAGCACGTAGTCGACCAGCGGACGCCCACAGATCCGGTGGAGCACCTTGGGGGTGGTCGATTTCATGCGCGTGCCGAGACCGGCGGCGAGCACGACCGCGACCGTACGGCGCACGGGTGCGCCGGGACTGGGTGGGGTCACTGGACGAGGCGCCGCTGGGTCCGTGACAGGGCGGCCGCTGGTGGAGCGGCCGCGCCGGCGCCTGATGGTGAGACTGGGCTTGTCATCTGGAGGGCTTGATTCTGGGGTGGCTCCACGAGGGTGTCAACCGGCGGTCGTCCCGGGCCCTGCTGAGTCAGGCTCATGCGCCGGTCTCGCGCACGGCCGTCTGCACCTCGCGGGCCTGTTCTGGCGTCACGTCAGTGCCCGCCGCGCACCGCGATCGCCTCGATCTCCACCAGCCCGCCCTTGGGGAGACCGGCGGCCTGGACCGTGGATCGGGCGGGCGGCGGATCCGGCATGAACCGGGCATAGACGGCGTTGACGGCGGCGAAGTCGGCCATGTCGGCGAGGAAGATCGTGGTCTTGACGACGTCCACCCAGACGAGGCCGGCCGCGTCCAGCACCGCGGTCAGGTTGCGCAGGGAGCGCTCGGCCTGGGCCTCCACCCCGCCCTCCACCAGGGTCCCGGTTGCCGGGTCGAGACCCAGCTGGCCGCTGCAGAACAGGAGGCCGTCGATGGCGATGGCCTGGCTGTACGGACCGATGGCGCCGGGGGCGCCGCTCGTGGCGATGGCATGTCGGGTCATGGTTCCCTCCGGTGCTGGTCTGCCGTCGTGGGGCCGGCGTGGGTGGTGGACAGGATGCGGGTCGCCGTCACGAACGGCTCGTGCGGGCCGGGTGCCGACAGGCTGCCGGCGGTGAACGCCCCGCGGACGACCTCCGCGGCGGCGGCGGCCTCGGCATGTGAAGGATAGAACGCCCAGTGGGTGGGTCCGGAGCCGGAGATGCCCACCGGCCGGGCCAGGAGCCGCAGCAGCGCCCGCCTGAACGGCGCCAGCCCGGGCTCGACGACCATCGCCGCGGGCGCCAGGTCGTTGGCCGCCGCCAGGACCGACGCCCGTGCCAGCATGTCCGCGACGCGCAGCCGGCCGTTGCGCAGCTCCTCGGCCAGGTGCAGGGACGCCACGCGCGCGGCGCCACCCGCGACGCGGGCCCCGTCGTCCCACGCCCGGAAGGCCGCCGGCGTGGAGATCCCGCAGGACGGCGTGACCAGCAGCAGCCCGGGACGATCGTGGGCCGGGTCCGCATCCCGCAGCCAGGGCACCGGGGTGATGCGCTCGCCCCGTCCCTCGACCAGCGCCGGACCACCCGCGAGGAAGAAGGGCACGTCCGAGCCCAGCTCCGCCGCGAGCCGGAGCCGCGCCTCCGGGCCCAGGGTCACGCCCCAGGCCTCGAGCGCCGCGTCCACGGCCGCAGCCGCGTCCGAGGAACCGCCCGCGAGCCCGGCCGCGACGGGGATCCGCTTCTCGAGGCGGGCGGCCAGGGGCGGGGGCGGTTCGGGCCGGCCCCACTCGGGCATGGCCGCGCGGCGGGCCGCGGCGATCGCGCGCAGGACGAGATTGCCGGCAACGGGTCCGGGGTCGTAGCCGGAGACGTGGAGCGTGTCGTCACCACCCGGCGGCGCGACCGCAAGCGACAGACGATCTGCGAGGTCGATGGGGACCATCACGCTGTGGAGGTCGTGGAAGCCATCGGGCCTGGTCCCCAGCACCGCGAGGGAGAGGTTGACCTTGGCCGGGGCGAGCCGGATCACGGGCTCCAGGCGACGGGCGGGATCGGCGGCCATGCGGGTCGACGCGCTCAGCGGGCTTCGGGGATGTCGCCGAGGGCCTCGGCAAGCGCCAGCCACTCCCCCACCGCGAGGGTCTGGGGGCGACGGTCCCGGTCGATCCCGGTGGCGTCGAGGGCGGCCTCCACCCGCTCGGGCGGGATCGGCAGCTGGCGGACGAGGACGTTGTGGATCATCTTGCGCCGCTCTCGGAACGCGGCCTGGACCACGCGCCACACGTGGTCCTCCGCCTCCGCGTCCAGGCGGTCGTCCGTGTCGTAGGGCTCGAGGACCAGGACGGCCGACTCCACCTTGGGCGCGGGTTCGAACGCGTCGCGTGGGACGCGGAAGGCCACGCGTGCCCGGGCGTGGTACTGGCAGAAGACGGACAGGTAGCTCATGTCGCCCGGGGCGGCGGCCACGCGCTCCGCGACCTCGCGCTGGACCATCAGCACGAGGCGCCTGGGCCTCGGCGCCTGGCCCAGGAGCCGGTGGAGGATCGGGCTCGTGATGTGGTACGGGATGTTGGCAACGACGTCGTACGGCTCCGGGACCAGGTGGACGAGATCCTGGTCCAGCGCGTCGCCCTCCACGATCCGCAGGGCGCCCGCCTCCAGCTCGGCGGCGAACGCCTCCCGGAGCACGCCGACGAGGCCCCGGTCCAGCTCCACCGCGGTCACCCGCGCGCCCGCCGCGAGCAGCCCGCCGGTGAGGAACCCGAGACCCGGTCCGATCTCGAGGACCCCGCGCCCGGGCTCGGGATCCGCCTCGGCCAGGATCCGCTCGAGGATCTCCACGTCCGCGAGGAAGTTCTGGGAGAGGTTGTGGCGCGCCCGCAGGCCGGCGTCGCGCAGTCGCCGCTGGACATACCGCGGATCCAGGCGCAGGTCGCTTGTCCGCCGGTCCTCGCTCACCGGGCGAGCGGCAGCGACGGCCGCGCATCGAGGTCCAGGCCGGCGCGGACGCCCGCGGCGAGCCGCCGGGCGCCGGCCGCGCCGATCATGGCCCCGTTGTCGGTGCACAGGCCCGGCCGCGGGATCACCATCCCGATCCCACGCGCCGCGGCCCGGCCGACGATCGCGTCCCGCAGCGCCGTGTTGGCGGCGACGCCGCCGCCGATCACGATCCCGCGGGCACCGACCTCCTCGGCCGCCCTGAGCGTCTTCGTCGCCAGCACGTCCACCACCGAGTCCTGGAAGCCCCAGGCCAGCTCGGCGACGAGGGCGGGAGGCAGCGGGCCGCCCTCGCGCTCGTCGGCGGGGAGGCCGGCGTCGGCCCGCGCCTGGCCCACGATCCGTCGGGCCGCGGTCTTGAGGCCCGAGAAGGACAGGTCGTACGAGTCGCCCAGCCAGGCGCGCGGGAAGACCCGGTTCCGCTCGACCGCCCGGTCGGCGGCGAGGCTGATGGCCGGACCGCCCGGGTAGCCGAGACCGAGGAGGCGCCCCACCTTGTCGAACGCCTCGCCGGCAGCGTCGTCCACGGTGGTGCCCAACAGCCGGTACTCCAGGTGATCCCGCATCTCGACCAGGAACGTGTGTCCACCCGACACGACGAGCGCGACCAGCGGGAACGGCGGCAGCTCGCGCTCCGCCTCCCCGGGATCGGTGAGCCAGCCCGCGTACACGTGGCCCTCGAGGTGGTTCACGGGAACCAGCGGCTTGCCGTGCGCCCAGGCCAGCGTCTTGGCGAAGTTGATGCCGACGAGCAGCGACCCGGCCAGCCCGGGGCCGTAGGTCACGGCCACCCCGTCCACGTCGGCCATGGTCACGCCGGCCGTGGCGAGTGCCTCGTCCAGCACGGGGACGATCCAGCGCAGGTGGGCCCGCGCCGCCACCTCGGGGACGATGCCGCCGGTCGGCGCGTGGAGCGCGACCTGGCTGGCCACGACGTTGGCGTGGATCCGGCGGCCGTCCTCGACGAGCGCGATCCCGGTCTCGTCGCACGACGACTCGACGGCCAGCAGCAGCGGTCCGCTCATGCACCCACCCCGGGAGCGTTCTGCGCGCCCGCTGCGCCTGCCGTGTCACCGGGCGCGTCACGGTCGTCGGGCTCGGCGTCCGGAGCCGGGGCGGCATCGAGCTCTGCGCGCAGGCGCGCGATCCGCTCGGTCATCGACGGCTCGGCGAGCGGCTCGGTGGTCATGATCAGCGCGTCTTCCTGGTTGTCGCTGTAGTAGCGCGGGCGAATGCCCACCGGCCGGAACCCGTACTTCTCGTACAGCCGGCGCGCGGCCAGGTTGGACAGGCGGACCTCCAGGGTCGCCTCGCGTGCGTGGCGGTCCGCCGCCAGGTCCATCAGTGACAGCAGGAGCCGCTCCCCGATCCGGCGACGCCGATACCGCGGGTGCACGGCGAAGGTCGTCACGTGGGCCTCGTCCACCATCAGCCAGATGCCACCGTAGGCCACCATCTCTCCGCCGATGGTGCCGACCAGGTACTGGGCGAGGCGATTGGCCTCGAGCTCCTGCCGGTACGCGTGGGCCGGCCAGGGGGTGGTGAACGAGGCGCGCTCGATGAGCTGGACCGCCGGCAGGTCGGCGACCGTCATGGGACGGATCCGCAGCACCGGCGTCCGCACGCTCACGACCCGCCCCCGCTGAGCTCGACGGCGTCGTCGCCGGGAGCGCCGCGCACCCCGCGCGGAAGCGTGACGTACTCGGGCACGAGACGGGCGAGGTCGTCCGCGTCCCCGGCCGCCAGGCGGGCTGCGCCCGCCGCGAGCATCGCCGCCGCGAGGCCCTCATGGGCCACGTCGCCCAGTTCGACCGCGTCGTCGGACGCCCGGCCGGCCAGGTCCACCGCGGCGACCCGCTCGCCAGGGCGCAGCTCCGGATCCGTGCCGCCGGCCAGGATCACGGGCCGCTCGCCGGCCCGCGACAGGACCCGGTCTGATGCCCCCGCGGGCTGGAGCAGCACGACCGGGCCGGCCGCGGCGGCCCCGCCCGCCGCCAGGAGCGCGTTCCCGGTCCCGACGCCCGCGATGGGCAGGCGCAGGGCATGGGCCAGGCCCTTCGCGGTCGCGATCCCCACGCGGAGCCCGGTGAAGGCACCCGGGCCTGTCCCGACGACCAGGCCGCCGAGGGTCGAGGGCGCGACGGCGCGGTCCCGCAGCAGTTCCTCGATCCGGACCAGGAGCTCCTCGCCGTGGCGGTAGCCGGCCACCCACGTCCGCTCCTCGATGAGCCGGCCATCCGTCGAGCCGAGCGCGACAACGGCGTGCGTCGTGGCCGTGTCGATGAGGAGCAGCGGGCCGTCGGCGCTCACGCCACGGCCTCCAGGTACCGCGCGTACTCCGCGTCCGGCGAGCGCAGGGCGATCCGGCGCGGCTCGTCACCGGTCCCGTCGATGAGGACATCCAGCCTTCGCCGAGGGAGCGCCGGTCCCAGGCGTTCGGCCCATTCGACCAGGGCGACGCCCTCGAGCTGGCGCTCGTCGAGGAGCCCGCCCGCGAGCGCGTCCGCGGCATCGTCGAGCCGGTAGAGGTCGAGGTGGAACAGTGGCAGACGGCCGGCGTACTCGGTCATCAGCACGAAGGTCGGCGACGTCACGGTGTCGCTGATGCCGAGGCCCACGGCGAAGCCCTTGGCGAACTGGGTCTTGCCGGCGCCAAGCTCCCCGATGAGGCAGAGCAGGTCGCCCGGACGGGCGGCGACGGCCAGGCGCGCGGCAAGGGATCGGGTGTCGGCGGCATCGAGCGTCGTGACGACGCGCTCCGCCACGAGGGGCGTGGACATCGCTCCGAGGGTAGCCGAACCGGGCGTCCCACGCCGTGGCCCGGCGCCCCTCGCCGTGGCCTGGCGCCCCCCAGGGGTGGTCGGGCGTCGGACGGCCCCAAGGGCCGCCGGTCAGGCGAAGCGCTCCAGGTCGCCGATCGGGACGTCCAGGGGCGGCTCGTCCTCGATCGCCACGCGGGCTGCATCGAGCATCACGTTGGCCGCGAACCGGCGGATGCCGATCAGGGCGATCACCCGTCCCTCGAGGCCCGCGTTCACGCCGCTCCGGATCCGGACCCAGTCCGGCGGGAGGGGCGGCAGCCCGTCGGGCTCCGTATCGAAGACCAGCGCCGGCGGGTCGACGAGGAGCGCGACCTCGGTCCCGGCCATGCGCTCCAGCAGCGCGGCCACCGGGCCGGCGATCGGGCGTCGTACCGTCCCGTCGAGCGCCAGGACGCCGAACGGCTGCGCCGGGTGGAGGGCGGCCCGCTGGCGGCGCTCCGAGGCCTGGAAGTCGCGCAGCTCCTTGCCGGGGAGGGTCGCGACGACGATGCCCCGCACGCCCATCGCACGCGCCCGCGTCAGCGCCTCCGCGTCGATCCGGGTGCCCACCACGAGGATGCTGCCGGCTCGACCGACGTCGATCCCTCCCGGCCGCAGCTCACCGAACGGATCGGCGGCCAGCTCCAGCCGCCCACGCGCCGCAGAGCCCGCCGCGAACGCACCACGGAGCGCCGGGCCTCGCGGCTCGGATGCGAATCTCCGCACCGGGCCTGACCTCCGTCACCTCACCGCCGAGGGGGGCCGTCAGCTGGTCGCGATGATCGCCCGTGACGATCCTCCAGCGGTCACGCTTGCCTGGCAGCGGGGCGAGCAGCTCACCGTCCACCTCGTGCTCGCGGTGGCGGCGCCCAGGCGGTGGGGACCAGCGAGCACCTGCCCGCGGCGCGGCATCCTCGGATCCGGGACCGGGAGCCACCTCCTCGATCCGGCGATCGCGCAGGTGCAGGAGAAGCGGGTCTCCAGCCGTCAGCGACGCGCCTGGCTCCACCAGCGGCCGGTCGCCCGGAGGCAGCGCGAACCGGACCTCGAGACCACGCTCCAGGAGCGGGCGCGACGGGATCTCGGCGAGCCAGTCACGAGTGGTCATGTGTCGATCCCGGCCCACAGGGCCGCCTGCCAGGCCGTGAGCAGGTCCCGCCGTCGCTCGGGCCGGTCGGGCAGGCGCAGGGGGACGTCCCGGAGGTCCACCAGGAGGCCCGCCAGACCGCCCGCGACCTCCACCGCCGCATGCTTCACCCGGATTCCAAGGTCCACCTGATTGCGGAAGCGCATCTCGACGACCGCCCGCTCGCCAGGGGGCAGGTCCACGAGCTCGAGGCCGCCGGGCACGAGGTCCAGCTCCGCCGGCCCATCCGGCCCCGTGATGGACAGGTGACCGGCGACGCGGCCGGCTCGCAGTCCGGCCGGCATCACGACGCTGCCGAGGGGAACCAGGAGATCGTCGCGAAGATCCTCCATGATCAGGCGTCGCTCGCCGGGATCGGCGATCGTGCCCAAGGGAGCGAGCAGCCGGGCGTGGTCCCAGCCAAGCGCCCGCACGCCTGGCCGCCGGATGACATCCGACAGCGCGAGTGCGATCGCCGGGGCAGGAGCGACGCTCCAGGCGCCGCCCGAGGCCACCACGATATCCGCGGCAGGCTTCGTGCTCAGGGCCGGGGTCGCAGCCACGAGACGGCCGAGCGATGCGCGCACCGCCGCCATGCGGAGGAGGGCGCCCTCACCCGCCGCGTCTCCCCAGGGCACCAGCGCGAGCTCGCGCAGGCGGTCGCGGACGCGCAGCCGGTCCAGCGGGATCGTGAGCCAGCCGGCGATGGCGTCGAGGTGTTCGTCGCTGAAGCTTGGCGGCAGGAGGGCGGCGGCCGGGACCGAGGCCCAGCGCGCCGGCTCGGGCTTCCCGGCGCCAGGTGCGGCGACGGAGCGGGAGGCTCCGGTCTGGCCGACCTCCACGACCTCCACGCGCCTGCGCAGGACATCGGCGAGCGTCGCCGTCGCCGCCGCGAGAGCCCGGCGACCGTCGTGCTCTCCGCCGCGCAGGCTGTCCAGCAGGTCACGCAGCGACTCGCCGTCACCGGCCGTGGGCGACGGACCCAGGACGGTGGGGCCGGGCCGATCGGGCCGGAACAGCTCCTCGATCCGCCCGCCGGGAGCGGCCAGGCCGCCCGCGAGCACCGTCACGAGGTCCGGGCGTCGCTCCGTGGCCGCCGCGACGAGCGCCTCGAGGTCCGGCAGCAGGCCACGTTCGTCGGCGCCGGGCGGGTCGGATGCGCCGGCGAGGATGGCGCTGACGCGGCGATCGGCGAGCGCGGTGGCGACGGGCAGGATCTCCACACCATCGAGGACCAGGGGTCGGACCCGCCACCCGGCCGTGGCCGCGGCGGCCGCGAGGGGACCCAGGACCCGCGCCGTTGCGGCAACGACCGCGATCACCGGCGGTTGGGTGGTTGCGCACGCGACCCGCGGCAGATCCGCTGCCGCCTCCGGGTCCGTGAGCCGGAGAACCTCCGCCAGCTCCGGCTCGCCGGCGGCGAAGCGGCGCATCAGGCGATCGACGACGGCGTCGGGATCCACGATCGATGGGGCGGCGGTCGCGCCCAGCAGGCGCCACGAACCGCGGACGCGCCCGACGAGCGAAACCGCCGTGGTGGCAGTTCCACGGTCGAGGGCGATGAATGCCCGGGGTCCGTTGCTCACCGGTCCGATGCTATCAGCGACCTCGCCGGGCTAGGCGTCCCAGCCGTCGGCCTCGTCGATCTCCTCGAGCCGGTCGATCAGGGCCTCGATGCCGACGTCGTCGCCCATCAGCTCGGTCGCGGACGCGGACTGGCCACCGAACAGGTCGTGGAGCACGGGGTCGAAGAACAGCATCGCAGGTGCGCCCAGCGGACGGTACGGCCGGCTCGCCTCGAGGAAGTGCACGGCAGGTCCGGTGAGGCCGCGCAACCGGATCTCCCGGGCGACGGCTTCCACGAGGGCATCGCGCCGCTCGTCGACCGGTTCCGCGGAGAAGCTCACGCCTGGCTCTCGTCACCGGGGGCGGGAGGCGCCGGCCGGCCGGCCGGGGGCGTGCCGGCGCTGACCGGAGGCCGGACATCCGAGGCGAGCAGCGGCCGCGACGGCGCGGGCTCGTCGGCCGCCATGGCTTGCGCGAACGCCTCGAAGGCGGCGCCTCCGCGCAGGGCGAACACGACGTGCTCCACCTGTGGCGACACCTCCAGCTCCTCGCGCACGGCCGTCACGGCGATGCGGGCGGCCTCGTCCAGCGGGAACCCGCCGACACCGGTCCCGAGGGCCGGAAAGGCCACGCTCGACAGACCCAGCTCGCGGACACGCGCCATGGCGCTCCGGGCAGCGCGGTCGATGGCGGGCCCGCTCGTCCTGCGGCCCCGCTCGAGGGAGACCGCGTGGATGATGACCCGCGCGGCGAGCCGGCCGGCGGGCGTGACGATGGCATCACCGAGGGCGGCGGGTGCCTGGCGGATCGCCGCGAACTCGATGGCATCGCCGCCCGCGCGCTTGATCTCGCCCGCGGTGCCCGTCGACATCCACAGCGACGTCGTGGCGGGGCTCACGATCGCATCGACCTCCAGGTCGCAGATGTCGCCGTTCCAGAGCTCGATGCGCGTCACTTGGACCTCCCACCCGTGAGCGTCCGCGCCCCCGATGCAGAACCGGCGGCATGGTACACCCGGGCCAGCCGGCGGGACATCCCGGTGACGATCTCGTAGCTGATCGTCCCACAGGCCGACGCCAGCTCGAGGGCGGTGATGCGCTCGGTGGCCTGCGTGCCCAGCAGGACGAACTCGTCGTCCTCGGTCACCGGCGCCCCGGGCACGCCCGTCACGTCGGCCATCACCGCGTCCATCGCGACGCGGCCGACCAGCGGTACCCGGACGCCTCGGACGAGGGCATCCGCCCGGTCCGAGAGGGCGCGGCGCCAGCCGTCGCCATAGCCGACCGGCAGGGTCGCGATCGTCGTCGGCCGTGTCGTCACGTAGGTCGGGCCGTAGCTGACGCCGTGACCCGCGGGAAGCTCCAGGACGCGGACCGGGCGGGCCTTGAGGGCCATGACGGGGCGCAGGCGCCCCACGGCCTCCATCATCGCCGGCGGAGGGACGAGCGCGTCCGGCACCAGGCCGTAGATGGCGAGCCCGGTGCGCACGGAATCCCAGCGCGCGACCTGCGCACCGAGGACACCACCACTTCCGGCGAGGTGACGCCGGACGGCCTCGGGTCCCCCACCCCAGGCGACGGCATCCACGAGTCCCAGGGCCGTGGTGAACCGCTCGTCCTGGCCGCGGGCATTCGCGGCGTCGTCGGCGGCCGCCAGGTGCGTCCAGACCCCGCCCAGCCGCACGCCGGGGGAGGCCCGCACGACCGCGATCGCACCGGCAACCGACTCGGGCAGGACACCGCCGCGGCCGAGCCCGGTCTCCACCTCGAGATGGACCTCGAGCGGGCTCGACAGGCCGGCGGCGGCACGGAGGACACGGTCACCGTCCCTGCCCGGACCCAGGCTGACGGCGATGCCGGCCCCGGCGGCCGAGGCGACGGCGTCGGGGGGGATCGGGTAGATGACGAGCAGTGGCAGCGTGACCCCCGCCTCGCGCAGCTCCAGGGCCTCGTCAAGGGTCGCGACCGAGAGGCCGTCCGCGCCGGCGGCCTCGAGCGCGAGCGCCACGGGGACCGCGCCATGCCCGTAGGCGTCGGCCTTGACGACGGGTTCCACCCGCGTATCCGGGCCGACGATCGCGCGAAGCGCCGCGAGGTTCCCCCGCAGTGCGTCGAGGTCGATCTCGAGCCAGGCCATCCTCCCGAGCGGCGGCAGGCCGGCACGGGCGAGCCGTGTCTCGATGGGCTCCGGATCCGGCATCGGCGCCGCAGGAAGGTGCAGGCGCTGCGGGCGCGCTCATCCCCGGGCTCCGTCGGGCCCGGCGTCAGGTGTCGGGCCTCCCGCGGCGTCGTCGTGCGGCGGCTCCGCGTCTTCCCGCGTTGGCTCCCCTTCCCGTGCCCCGAACCCCAGCCGGCGTCCCGCCCGCTGCCGCTCCGCGATCAGCGCCAGGCGCCTGCGGCCCATCGGCACCGCGTCGGGCAGGTCGCTCGCGAGGAGGCCCGCGTCGCCGATCCGCTCGCGGACGAGCTCGCCGGCCTGACCGTGGAGGTAGACCCCCAGTCGTGCGGCGTCGTACGGGGCGAGCCCCTGGGCGAGCAGCGCCCCGATCGTCCCGGCGAGGACGTCGCCCGTGCCGCCCGAGGCCATCGCCGGGTTCTCGAACGGAGCCATCACCGCCGATCCGCCGGGGGCGGCGATCACCGTGTGCGCTCCCTTGAGCACCACGACCTGGTTCCACTCGGTGGCCGCCGCCGAGGCTGCCCGCACGCGGGCCTCGTCGTCGCCGTTGAGATCGCCGTCCCCATCCGGATCATGACCGCTGCCCGCGCGCAGCCGGGCGAACTCGCCCGCGTGCGGGGTGAGCACGCATGGCCGGGTGACGCCGGTCCACCACTCGTCCGCCGATGCGAGCGTCCGCAATGCCTCGGCGTCGAGGACCGCCGGGGGGGCCGCCGCCTCCTCGGGCGCCGTCAGGATGAGGCGCAGGAGATCGGCCGTGGCCAGCGAAGGCCGCAGGCCGGGCCCGATCACCAGGGCATCGTGGTCGTGGTCCAGGACCTTCGCCAGCGCGGGCTCGGGATCCACCTCCTCCACGTCGTCCTCGGGAAGCGCCATCGTCGTGGCTTCGACGACCTTGGCGGCGAACAGCGGCTGGAGCGACTCGGGCACCGCGAGGGTGACGAGGCCGGCGCCGGCGCGACCCGCAGCACGACAGACGAGCAGCGCCGCGCCGGCATAGTCCAGCGAGCCCGCGATCACGAGCAGCTTGCCGAACGTGCCCTTGTGGCCGCGCGTGTCGCGCACCGGGACCAGGCGCGCCATCGCATCGTCGTCCAGCCGGTCGATGCCGGCCGGCAGCGAGGCTTCCGATCTCGCCGGGTCATCGTCGGCGCGCCGTCCGAACCCCACCGGCCGCCGCTCAGCCACCCGCATCCTCCTCGATCACGGGCGTGGCAGGCTCCAGCCGGCTGGTCTCGTCGTGGAGCTCGCGCAGGCGCTCGAGGCGTGCCAGCAGCTTGCGCTCCCGGTCGTCGAGGCGCTCGTCGATGTCGAGCGGGAAGACGTACCTGCCGCCGGCAGCCCGGACGCCGAACGCCACCGCGACTGCGAACTCCGCCTCGTGGCTGATCGACACCGCGATCCGGCCCATGCCCAGCTGCCCGGCCCGCTGCGCCGCGCGTCCGTGGAGGACGACATTCGGTTGGCCCGTGGGCAGGCGCTCGATCTCGATGTCGCGCCAGCCCACGCCCCGCACGCCCAGGCCCAGCACCTTGGAGACGGACTCCTTGGCCGCCCAGCGGCCCGCGAAGGTCTCCGGGCGCTGGCGCACGTAGCGTTGCTCGCGTGGCGTGAGCACCCGGTCCGCGAAGCGCTGCCCGAAGCGCGCGATGGCGGCCGCGATGCGCTCGACCTTGACGATGTCGATCCCGAGCTCCGTCGTCCCGGGCGGCACGACGCCGGGCGGCACGGCCGGGTCGGCGGCGGGCTCGGGACGGACCATCGCCTACTCCACCGTGACGGACTTGGCCAGGTTCCGCGGCTGGTCGACGTCCGTGCCCCGGGTGACGGCCGTGTGGTACGCGAACAGCTGGAGCGGGATGACGGCGAGCGCCGGCGACAGCGCCTCCTCCGTGTCGGGCACCCAGAGGACGTCGTCCGCGTAGCGGTGGATGCTCGCGTCTCCCTCGGTGGCCACGGCGATGACCCGGGCGTCCCGTGCCCTGCCCTCCATCACGTTGCTCACCAGCTTGTCGTAGATGCGCGAGCGGGTGGCGACCGCCACCAGCGGGCACTCCGCGTCGAGCAGCGAGATCGGCCCGTGCTTGAGCTCGCCGGCGGCATAGCCCTCGGCGTGCATGTAGCTGATCTCCTTGAGCTTGAGCGCGCCCTCGAGAGCGGCCGGGAACGAGTAGCCGCGCCCGATGAACATGAACCCGCGGGAATTGACGTAGCGGCGGGCGAGATCGGCGATGCCGGGGTTGAGCTCGAGCGCCCTCGCCGCCGCCTCGGGCAGCGCCCGCAACGCCTGTCCCAATTCCACCTCGCGCTCGGCGTCCAGCGCCCCACGCGCCTTCGCGATGGCCGCGGCCAGCACGATCAGCGTGGTCACCTGGGTCACGAACGTCTTGCTCGCCGCGACCGCGATCTCCGGGCCCGCCTGGAGGAACATGACCGCGTCCGCCTCGCGGGTGATGGCCGAGCCGACGGTGTTGGTGACCGCCACGATCGGGCAGCCCTGTTCGCGTGCCCAGCGGGTGGGGACGATCGTGTCCGCGGTCTCCCCCGACTGCGTCACCGCGATGACGAGGGTGTCGCCGTCGAGCGGCGGCGGGGAGTACCGGAACTCGGAGCCCACCGTCACCCTGGCCGGCAGCCCGGTCCAGTCCTGGAGCGCCGCCGCCCCCACGAGCGCCGCGTAGGAGGCCGTGCCGCAGGCGACCAGCTCCACGCGCGTCACCCGCCGGAAGACGTCCTCGAGTCCATCGACCTCGGGGGCGTGGATGTGCCCGGCCGGCGTGACCCGCCCGGCCAGCGACTGGCGCAGGGCGACGGGCTGCTCGTGGATCTCCTTGAGCATGAAGTGCTCGTAGCCGCCCTTCTCGGCGGCCTCCGGCGACCAGTCGATGATCGTCACCGGGCGCTCCATCGGGCGTCCGTCGAGGTCCGTGACCTCGACGCCGGACGGTCGCACGTCCGCCACATCGCCCTCCTCCAGGAACACGATGCGGTTGGTGTGGGCCAGGATCGCGGCGACATCGCTGGCGATGAAGCTCTCCTCGCCGTTGAGCCCGACCACGAGCGGCACGTTCTGGCGGGCTCCGACGAGGCGGCTGACTTCGCCCCTGTGCATCACCACGAGCGCGTAGGCACCCTCGGTGCGCCGAAGCGCGGCGCGGACCGCCTCGGCGAGATCGCCCCGGTAGGCCTCCTCCACGAGATGGGCGATCGCCTCCGTGTCGGTCTCCGAGGTGAGCGTGTGGCCGCGGGCCTCGAGCCCGTCCCGGAGCTCCTGGAAGTTCTCGATGATGCCGTTGTGGATCACCGTGATGTCGCCGGTGCAGTCCTGGTGCGGATGGGCGTTGAGGTCGTTGGGTCGCCCGTGGGTCGCCCACCGGGTGTGCGCCAGGCCCAGCGCGGCGTGGGGGGTCCGGTCCGCGAGCGCCGTCTGCAGATTGGCGAGCTTGCCGGCCCGCTTCTCGACGAACATCTCGCCCGACTCGTCCACGAGGGCGATGCCGGCCGAGTCGTAGCCGCGGTACTCGAGGCGCCGGAGGCCCTCGACCAGGATGGGGCCAGCCTCGCGGGGACCCGTGTAGCCGACGATTCCGCACATGTGCTCTGGAAGTCTCCCCTCAGGACGCGCCTTGCCGCCGGGCGGCTAGTGTAGACGCTCACCCGCGAGCGCCGCGATCGCGTCGGCCAGCTCGCTCACGAGGACCGCATCCGGACCCTCGACCATGACCCGCAGCACGGGCTCGGTCCCCGACGGACGCACGAGGATGCGTCCGTGTGGCGCGAGCCGGGCCTCGGCGTCGGCGATGGCCGCCCGCAGGACGTCATCGTTGTCCCACTGGTCGCGATGACGGACCCGGATCGCCCGCTGCTGCTGCGGCAGCAGCGGGATGGCGCGGGCCAGCTCCTCGAGGCCCGCGCCGGCGGCGCGCATGACGCGCAGCAGCTCGATGGCCGTGAGGATGCCGTCGCCGGACGTCGCGTGCTCCCGGATGATCACGTGACCGCTCTTCTCGCCGCCCAGGCCCGCGCCCGAGACGAGCATCGCCGCCAGGATGTGCTTGTCGCCGACCGGCGTCCGTACGAGCCGGCCGCCCGCGGCCTCGACCGCCTGGCCGAGCCCGCCGTTCGACAGCACGGATACCACCAGGCTGTCGCGGTCCAGCGCCCCGCGCGCGAGCCGCTCGAGCGCCAGGATCCCGAGGACCTGGTCGCCGTCGACCAGGCGGCCCTCACCGTCGACGGCGATGCACCGGTCCGCGTCCCCGTCGAGCGCGAAGCCCACGTCCGCGCCGAGATCATGAACGGCGGCCATCAGGGACTCCGGGATGGGTTGCGCCGCAGTCGTGGTTGATGTTGTCGCCGTCGGGGGCGTCATGGATGACCGTGACCCGTGCGCCGGTCGCGCGGAGGATCTCGGGACCCACGCGGTAGGCGGCTCCATTCGCCGTGTCCAGGACGACGTGCAGTCCCGTCCCCGCCACGGCCGACGCCAGTCCCGTGCGATGCCCGACGTAGCGGGCCATGAGGTCCGACGCGTCCACGGCCCTGCCGATGTCGGCCGGCGGAACGCCGGGCAGCTCGTCAGCGCGCAGGACGAGCGCCTCGAGCTCGTCCTCCAGGTCGTCGTCCAGCTTGAGGCCGCTCGGGTCCAGCACCTTGAGGCCGTTGTCCTCGGCGGGGTTGTGCGAGGCCGAGACCATGATCCCGGCCTGGAAGCCGCCCGAGCCGGCGAGGAAGGCCAGGGCGGGTGTCGGGACCACGCCCACGGCGTGCACGTCCATGCCCATGCTGGTGGCGCCGGCGGTGATCGCCGCCACGAACATGTCGCCCGAGCGGCGCGTGTCCTGCCCGACCACCAGCGAACCGCCGGGGCCGCCGGCCTGGTGGGCCGTCGCGCGTCCGAGGGCGAACGCCAGCGACGGGCGAAGGTCGAGATTGGCGGCACCCCGGATGCCATCGGTGCCGAAGAGGCGGGTCATGCAGTGTCCTCGTGGGCTGAAGGTGGCGGCGCGATCAGGCCGCGGGGGTCGGCGATGGTTCAGCCGAGGGAGCGGGGCTCGCGGGCGCGCTCGCCCCCGGGCTGGGCTCGCCGGACAGTCCCCGGCGACGGCGTCGGCGTGGCCCGCGGCTCGACGGTCACGACGATGGTCTCCGGGGAGATCGCCGCCACCGTGACGACGGACGGCAGCGAGGGGACGACCGGCAGCTCATGGGTGCCAGGCTCAAGCTGGGCGACGTTGAGCGAGATGACGATCGGGGAGGCGCCGATCCGATCCAGGTCCGCCGTGGACCCGAACAGCGTCAACAGGACCTGGGTCTCGGATGGCTCATACAGGAGGTCTGGCTGGCGCCCGTCGAGCCGGATCCCGGCCGTGTAGGTGCGGGTCTCGGTGATCGCCTCGATGCGCACGGTGACCTTCGCGGTCTGGGCCCCGATGGCGCCGACGCCCGAGGGCAGCGCGTAGGCGACCTCCGAGGTCACGTCGCGGGTCGCCCCGGAGACCGGCACCGGGGCCGTGTCCGCGGCAACCAGCGCCTGCAGCTGCTCGAGGTCGCCCTCGACGGTCACCACGAGTGGCTCCACGTCGACGCCGGCGATCCGGAACCCGGCACCGGGCGTGCCCGTGACGACCGGGTTGACCGGCAGGGTGCGGGTCTCGAGGTTCTCGTAGACCGGGATCTTGATGTTGACCAGGCCCGGGTCGAGGTCCACGCCGGTCACCACCTCGCCTGCCGCATCCACGGCGTCGGGCTGGACGTCGCGGTCCACGTCGACGGCACTCGCGTCGATGCTGGCACTCACCCTCGCGCTGACGACCTTGTTCACCTGGGCGGACGGCCCCGTGACCAGGACCGCGTCGGGCGTCACGGTGACGTCGCCGACCACGAGCCCCTCGGGCGGGTCGGACAAGGTCGACCACGACGGGGACCTCCTTGGACACCTTCTGGTCGAGGATGACCTGGATGGATCGGGGCCGGAACTCGAGGATCGTCACCCGCGGGTCCACGCCGGTGACGTTGACCCGCACGGTCGCGGGCTGCCGTCGGGCTCCACGTTGGCCAGGTCGATCGTCGCGCGGAAGTCCTCGGCCTGGAGGCGCCCGACGTCGGCCGGGGCGAGGTACCGGATCTGCTCCACGTCCTTGAGCTGGTTGGTGATGACCGTGTTGGGGGGCTGGTTCTCGACCGGTCACGGGCACGGGCCCCGGGTACGTGTTGCTGTCCTGCGACGCGACGAGCCCGGCATACAGCAGCGTGGCGAGGATGACGGCGCCCAGCTTGAGGGGCCAGTTGTGCACGATGACCCGGCCCAGGCGCCGGAGGCCGCGACCCGCGTTCACGGGCTCGGCACGGCGGCGGCGGCCGTGCCCTCCTCGTCGGCGCGTTCCGGTGCCGGCGCCGGGTGCTCCGGGGCCGGCGCGGTCGGGGCCACAGGCTGCGCCACGACGCGTCCACGGCGGGCGATGCGCAGGCGACCGGGCCGGCGCACGCCGCCCCCGGGCCCACCGCGCCCAGGGACGTTGGGCGCCTCGAGAAGGCCGATGAGCGCGCGCTCGAGCTGGGCCTCGGATGGGACGCGGACGATCCGCGCCCGCTCGACCACGCTCATCTGGCCGTTCTCCTCGGACACGACGACGGCCACGGCGTCCGTGTCCTCGGTGATTCCCAGGGCGGCGCGGTGGCGGGTTCCGAACCGCTCGGACAGCGTCATCGCGGTCAGCGGCAACAGGGCGGCGGCCGCCAGCACCGAGTCCCCGCGGATGATCACGGCGCCGTCGTGGAGCTCCGTCCGGGGCGTGAAGATCGTGCACAGCAGCTCGTGCGACAGGTCGGCATGGACCATCACGCCGGTCTCCGCGATCTCCTCGAGGCCCGTCTCCCGCTCGAGCACGATCAGGGCGCCGTGGCCCTCACCTGACAGGCGGCCGGCGGCCTTGGAGACCTCCCTCGCGACGTGCTCGATGCGGCGCTGCGAGGCCGGGGCGAACAGCCGCCCGACGGCGCCCACGCGCCCGATCCGCTCAAGCCCGCGACGCAGCTCGGGCTGGAACACGACGACGAGGGCGAACAGGCCAACGACGGCGCCCGCCTGGAGCAGCTGCGTGAACAGGCGCAGCTCCAGGAACTGGGCGAGGGCGTAGATGCCGAGCAGGATCGTCACCCCGATGACCAGGGTGACGGCGCGGGTACCTCGGATCAGGCTGAACAGCCAGTAGATGAAGAACGCCGTGAGGGCGATGTCGAGCAGGGTCGTCAGCGTGATCTGCCGGACGAGCGAGTCGACAAACGGGAGCATCTTCGAGCCAGTCTACCATCGGGCTCTCGGCCGACCGCGCTCCTCGCAGCCACCCGGTGGCGGCGCAGGAGCGGGCGGTCAGGGCCGCCCGGCCCTCGCGGCAGCCACGACCGCGACTTCCTCCGGGTCCTCACCCAGGGACACCAGCCGGTCCAGCAGGTCGAGCTTCTCCACGGCCAGCGAGGACCAGCCCTGCAGGTCGTACAGCTGCACGAGGGCGAGGTGGAGCGTCACGTGGGCCGGATCGATCGAGAGCGCCGCGTAGCAGGCATCCGCGGCGGCACTGGAGCGACCAAGCCGCAGATCGGCGGCTGCGAGATCCAGCAGTGCCTCCACGGCCTGGGGCTGGTGTTCGTCCAGGGCGGTCTCGGCACGCCACCTCAGGTCGTCGAGGCTCATGTCCAGGGGGAGGTCCCGATCGAGCGCAAGCCGGGGCGCGGCCGGCGCCGTGACGACATCGGCCTCCGCGCTGCCATCGAGGGCGTGCTCTCCGCCCTGCGCGGCTCCAGCATCCGCCGGCGGCGTGGAGCTCATCGCCGCCCCCTCGAGGACGAGCAGTGCCCGTTCCAGCGCGAGCCTCCCGGGCTCGCCGGGCTCCGAGGACCGCAGCCGCTCGATCAGCCGCTCGAGCATCCGTCGCCGTTCGCGGCCCTCGGCCAGCTCGAGGCCGCGTCGCGCGGCGTCCACGGCGTCGGCGAGGGCTCCGTCGGCCGCCCGCACCTCGGCCAGGGCATCGAATGCATCTGCTGCCTCGCGGCGCCGGCGCAGCTCCGCCAGCGACTGTGCCCGGCCCAGCAGGGCCGCCTCGTCGCGGGGCACAAGCCGCAGCGCGGCGTCGTAGTGGCGGAGCGCCTCGGTCGGACGCCGGGCGCGCAGCAGGGCAGCACCGGCGCTAATGTGGGGCGTGGGACGGTCGGGTGCGATCGTCGACGCCTCCGCGTAGGCATTGAGAGCCTCGTCGCAGCGCCCGCGCAGGGATGCGACGTGGCCGCGCTTGAGCGCGTCCTTGTAACGCTCGTAGAGCGCCTCGTCACTCATCTCCGTCCTCCGCCCGGCGCGCCCGACAGCCGCCCGTCCGCGTCCTCGGCTGGGGAGCCCGCCGCGCTGGTGAGGTCTCGTCCGCGAAGGCTGCTGGTCATCCGCCACCCGTTGCTGTGGGGAAATGGAGAGCCCGCGCCTCCGGTCGGACCGGGAGCGCGGGCATCATCATCGCTGGTCTGGCGGCATCGCCGCAGGCGCGACTAGCGCTTGGTGTACTGCGGGGCCTTGCGTGCGCGCTTGAGGCCGTACTTCTTGCGCTCCTTCATCCGCGGGTCGCGGGTCAGGAGGCCGGCCTGGCGGAGCGGCAGGCGGTTGGTCTCGGGGTCGACCTGGAGCAGCGCCCGGGCGATGCCATGGCGGATGGCGCCGGCCTGGCCGGTCGTCCCGCCACCCTCGACCTTGATCAGGACGTTGTACCGGCCCTCGGTCCCGGTGACCCGGAACGGGAGGAACAGCTCCGCGTCACCGAGGATCCCGCCGAAGTGCTCCTCGGGGGTCCGCCCGTTGACGACCATCTGGCCCTCACCGGGAATAAGGCGAACGCGGGCCACCGCCGTCTTGCGGCGGCCGGTGCCCCAGTAGAACGCAGGCGTCGACATCAGGGCTCCTCGATCAGGCCATCGGCTCGGGCTTCTGGGCCTGGTGCGGGTGGTCTCCACCCGCGTAGACCTTGAGCTTCCGGAGCATCTGGGTTCCCAGGCGGTTGTGCGGCAGCATCCCCTTCACGGACCGGCGGATGACCTCCTCCGGCCGACGGTTGAGAAGGTGACCGAGCGTCTCCTCCTTGAACCCGCCGGGATAGCCGCTGTGGCGGGCGTAGACCTTGCTCGTCAGCTTGTCCTTGGTCACGGTGATCCGTGAGGCGTTGATGACGATGACATGGTCGCCCGTGTCCATGTGCGAGGCGTAGGTGGGCTTGTGCTTGCCCTCGAGGACGTGCGCGATCCGCGTCGCAAGGCGGCCGAGCGTCTCGTCCGTCGCGTCGACGACGTACCAGCGTCGCTCGATCTCGCTCTCTCGAGGCGTATAGGTCTTCGCGCTCATTCCTCGTCTTCCTTGTCGTCCACCCGGCGTCGTCCGATGACGACGCGGCGGAGGCAGAGCCCCTTCGCAGGAGCGGCTGCCCCGTTCAGGGCCGGCTCCCGTCCGGCAAGTGCCGCGCGGAGGGCCGCTTCATCGATCTTGCCTGCGCCGATCTCCAGCAGACCGGCGACCATCCTCCGAACCTGTCCCCGGAGGAAGGAGTCCGCCCGGACGTCGATCGTCACCAGGCGACCCTCCTTCCGGACCCGGACCATGTGCACGGTCCGGACCGGAGGCCGGTCCCCGCCACCGAAGGCCGAGAAGTCGTGCCGGCCGATGAAGACCGACCCGGCGCTCGCCATGGCGGCGATGTCGAGCGGGGTCCGCACCCCGAGCGCGTTGCGCTCGCGGAGCGGACTGCGCGGCCCGTTCCAGACGGTGTAGCGGTACTCCCGGTACCGCGCCGCGTAGCGTGGATGGAACCCGTCCGGGACCCGCCGCAGGTCGCGGATCGCGACATCCGGCGGGAGCAGGGCGTTCACCGCCCGTCCGAGCTGCGTCCCCGGGACCACGCCGTCGTAGGTGAAGGCAATCACCTGCCCGCTGGCGTGAACCCCGGCGTCCGTGCGTCCGGCCCCGTCGACCACGACCCGCTCGCCTCCTGCGAGGCGGGCGAGAGCGGCCTCGAGCTCTCCCTGGACCGTCCGGGCGTTGCTCTGGAGCTGAAACCCGGCGAAGTCCGTTCCGTCGTATTCACACCGCGCGCGGTAGCGCACGGCCGAGCCCTCTCGGACTCTCATCGATGCCGGCCGGCTAGACCAGCTCGATCTGGAAGATCTCGGCGGCATCACCCTTGCGCTGGCCGATGTGCACCAGGCGGGTGTAACCCGAGGTGCGGTCGGCGTACTTGGGGGCGATGACATCGAACAGCTTCGCGATGACGAGCGGTTCGTTCGGAAGCTCCGAGACGACCGTCCGCCGGGCAGCCAGGTCACCGCGCTTGGCGAGCGTGATCATCCGCTCGACCCGGCCGCGGATCTCCTTGGCCTTGGCCTCGGTGGTCTGCACCCGCTCGTAGCGGAGGACCGAGACCGTCAGGTTCTTGTAGAGGGCAAGGCGCGGGCCACGCTTGCGCGAGAGCTTGCGCCCGTCGATCCGGTGGGAAGACATGGCTCAGGCCTCCTCGTCGCCGTCGAACGGCGCCTCGACGTCGCCCTCGTCATCCAGCACGACGTCGCCCTCGTCATCCAGCACGACGTCGCCCTCGGACTCCGGGAGGATGAAGCCGCGCATGCGCAGGCGCTCCTTCATCTCGTCCAGCGACTTCTTGCCGAAGTTGCGCATCCGCAGGAGATCGTCGTCCTTGAGCTGCAGCAGCTGGCCGACCTTGACGATGTTGTTGCGCTTCAGCGAGTTGTAGGCCCGCATCGGCAGGTCCAGCTCCTCGATCGGCATGTCGAGCATGTTCGGAGGAAGCTGCGGGATGCCGGTCGCGACACGGTCCGGGGCGGCGGCCTGGAGGCCGATCGTCACGAACGGCTGGAACTGGTGCACGAGCGTGTCCGCGGAGCGGCTGAGCGCCTCCTCCGGCGTGATCGTGCCGTCGGTCTCGATCTCGATCGTGAGCTTGTCGAAGTTGGTCATCTGACCGACCCGCATGCTCTCGACCCAGTAGTTGACCTTGCGGACCGGCGTGAAGATCGCGTCGACCGCGATGACGCCGATCGGCAGCGCCTCGGAGCGCTCCGCGGCCAGGTAGCCGACGCCGCGCTCCACCGTGAGGTCCAGCTCGATGGTCACGTCGTCCGAGTCGATCGTCATGAGCACGAGCTCGGGGTTGACGATCTCGACGTCAGCCGACTCCGCGATGTCCGCGGCGATGACGGGTCCGGCGCCGCTCTTGATCAGCCGCAGCTGGACCGGGTGCGATGCGTAGCTCTTGAGGCGGAGCTTCTTGACGTTCAGGACGATCTGCGTGACGTCTTCCTTGACGCCGGGGATCGTCGAGAACTCCTGGTACACGTCGCGGATCTGGATGGACGTCACGGCGGCGCCCTCGAGGGACGACAGCAGCACGCGCCTCAGGGCGTTGCCGAGCGTGACGCCGTAACCCGCCTGCAGCGGCCCGGCCTCGTACTTGGCGTACGTGCCGTCCTCCGCGACGGGCTCGATCTGCGGGGTCTCGAGTTCGATCATGGAGGGCGGCTACCTCGAGTAGTACTCGACCACGAGCTGCTCGTTGAAGTCGAGCGGCATCTGGTCGCGGCGCGGCATGGCGAGCACCGACCCGGCAAGCTTGCCGGCGTCCAGGCTCAGCCAGTCGGGCGCCTGGTGGGAGCGAAGGGTCTCCTTCACCGTTTTGAACTGCTCGCGCTCGTGGTGCGAGGCGCGAACCTCGATCCGGTCCCCGATCTTGGTTGCGTAGGACGGGATGTTGGTGGGCACGCCGTTCACGGCGAAGTGGCCATGGTTGACCATCTGCCGGGCGGCGGCGCGGGACGGGGCGAAGCCCAGCCGGAACACGACGTTGTCGAGGCGCAGCTCGAGCGAGCGCAGCAGGCTCTCGCCCGTGACGCCGGAGTGCCGGGTGGCCTCGATGAAGTAGTTGCGGAACTGCTTCTCGAGCACGCCGTAGACGCGGCGGACCTTCTGCTTCTCGCGGAGCTGGAGGCCGTAATCGCCGACCTTGCGGCGGCGGACGCCGTGCTGGCCGGGAGGCGTCGGGCGCCGCTCGAACGAGCACTTCTTGGAATAGCAGCGGCTGCCCTTCAGGAAGAGCTTGAGCCCTTCCCGGCGGCAGAGCCGGCAGACAGCATCGGTGTATCGGGCCATGGTCTCTCGGTGCTCAGACGCGGCGCCGCTTGGGCGGGCGGCATCCGTTGTGAGGAATGGGCGTGACGTCGGTGATGGCGCTCACCTCCAGGCCTGCGGCCTGGAGCGAACGGATCGCCTGCTCGCGGCCGGCACCCGGGCCCTTGACGTAGACCTCGACCTGGCGCATCCCGTGTTCCATGGCGCGCTTGGCCGCACCGTCCGCGGCGAGCGCGGCGGCGTAGGGGGTGCTCTTCCGGGAGCCCTTGAACCCGGCGATGCCAGCGGAACCCCACGAGATGACGTTCCCGGTGAGATCCGTGATCGTCACGATCGTGTTGTTGAAGCTTGCCAGGATGTGGACGTGTCCCTGGGGGACGTTCTTCCGCTCCCGACGCCGCTGCTTGACGGCGCGCTTTCGATCGGCCATGCCTTAGCGGTTCCTCGTCACTTCGTCTTCTTCCGGGCGCCGACCGTCTTCTTCGGCCCCCGGCGCTGGCGGGCGTTCGTCTTGGTGTTCTGTCCCCGGCTCGGGAGGTTGCGGCGGTGCCGCATCCCGCGGTACGAACCGATCTCGATGAGGCGCTTGATGTTCAGCGCCACCTCGCGACGCAGGTCGCCCTCGACTTTGAACGTGCGGTCGATGACCTCCCGGAGCCGGTTGACCTGCTCTTCCGTGAGGTCCCGGACGCGTGTGTCCGGGTTGACGCTGGTCTGCTTGAGGATCCTCTGGCTGGATGACAGCCCGATCCCGTAGATGTACGTGAGGGCGATCTCGACGCGCTTCTCGCGCGGGATGTCGATGCCGGCGATACGTGCCATCGCGTCAGCCCTGCCGCTGCTTGTGCTTGGGGTTCTCGCAGATGACCATCACGGTGCCGTGGCGCCGGATGACCTTGCAGTTGTCGCACCGCGTCTTGACGGACGCTCTGACCTTCACCGGGTTCCTCGACTACTTCAGGCGGTAGGTGATTCGACCCCGAGTGAGGTCGTAGGGAGACAGTTCAACTCGGACCCGGTCCCCGGGCAGGATCCGGATGAAGTTCATCCGGAGCTTCCCGCTGATGTGGGCGAGAACGCGATGGCCGTTCTCGAGCTCCACTGAGAACATCGTGTTCGGCAGCGGCTCAATCACAGTGCCTTCGACTTCGATCGCGTCCTTCTTCGCCAACCTGGCTCCCTGGTCCTTCTCAGCATGAGTGTCGGTCCGGTCGGACCGACACACGAACGGTGAGGATATCAAAGTCGGCCAAATCCGACAACCCCACCTCTCCTGGGTCTCAGACGGTCGTCAGGATCTCGGGTCCCGTCGCCGTCACGGCAATGGTGTGCTCGAAGTGGGCGGACAGCGACCCGTCCTGGGTCACGACGGTCCAGCGGTCATCGAGCACCTGGGTGGCCTCCGAGCCGAGCGTGAGCATCGGCTCGATCGCCAGGCAGTGGCCGACCGCCAGCTCGATCCCCGGCGAGCGCGAGCGGAAGTTGGGGACCTGCGGATCCTCGTGCATGGAGGTGCCGATGCCGTGCCCGACATACTGGCGGATGATGCCGAAGCCGCCCGAGCGGGCGACATCCTCGACCGCGCCCGAGATGGAGCCGATCCGGTTGCCCGGCACCGCGGCGGCGATCCCCGCCATGAGCGAGAGCCGCGTCGCCTGCACCAGGCCGGCCGCCGCGGGACCGCCGGCCGCCTCGCCACCGCAGATGAAGCTGCGGGCGCCGTCGCCATGCCAGCCGTCGTAGATGACCCCCACGTCGACCGAGACGATCTGGCCGGCGCGGATCTCCCGGTCGCCCGGGATCCCGTGGACGATCTCGGCGTCGAGGGAGATGCAGGTCGAGGCCGGGTAGGCGTGCGGGTCTCGAGGGTCGTAGCGCCGCCCCCCGAGATAGCCGAGGAACGACGGGATGCCCCCGGACGAGCGGATGTGGCGCTCCGCCAGGCGGTCCAGCTCCGCGGTGGAGACGCCGGGCCTGAGGTTCTCCTCCACGAGGGCGAGCACCTCGGCGACGATGCGCCCGGCCGAGCGCATCTTGGCGATCTCGGCTTTCGACTTGCGCGTGATCATGCTCAGCCGGCTGCCTGCCCCATGCTCGTGGCCGGGAGCACGCCGACCGCGGCCAGCGCGGCGTCGATGGCGACGGCAACCTCGTCGATCCCCTGCAGGCCGTCGACGGTCGAGAGCGTGCCGGCGGAGCGGTAGTGCTCGATGACCTCGCCCAGCGCGCCGAGCTGCTGATCCATCCGCTTGCGGACGGTGTCGGGCTGGTCGTCCGCGCGCTGGTACAGCTCGGAGCCGTCCAGGTCGCAGACACCGGCCGTGCTGGGCGGGCTGAAGACCTCGTGGTACGGGTGCCCGGCGGTCCGGCAGATCCACCGACCCGACATGCGCCGGATCAGCTCATCCTGCGGGACGTCGACGAGGACGGCCGCGGCGACACGCTCCCCGCGCTCGGCGAGCGCCACGTCGAGCGCGGTCGCCTGGACGGCCGTCCGCGGAAAGCCGTCGAGGATGACCCCCGCGGCCGCGTCGGGCCGGCCCAGCCGCTCCAGGAACAGGCGAACCGTGATCTCGTCGGGGACGAGCTGGCCCGCGTCCATGTACCGCTTCGCCTCCACGCCCAAGGGCGTGCCGTCGCGGACGGCGGCACGGAAGAGGTCCCCGGTGGCGACCACCGGGATCCCGAGTCGCTCCGACAGTGACGGAGCCTGGGTGCCCTTGCCCGCTCCCGGAGCTCCGAGCAGGACGACGACATTCACTTGATGAAGCCCTCGTACTGGCGGATCAGGAGCTGGGCCTCGAGCTGCTTCATCGTCTCGACCACCACGGACACCACGATCAGCATGCTGGTGCCACCCAGCGCGAGGCCGTTCAGCGACGGCGAGATCATGCCGATCAGGGGCGGCAGGACCGCGACGATGCCCAGGAAGAGCGCCCCGGCGACGGTGATCCTGGTGACCACCTTGGCCAGGTACTCCTGCGTTGGCCGTCCCGGGCGGATGCCGGGGATGAAGCCGCCGTTCTTGCGCAGCTGCTCCGCCGTCTCATCGGGCTTGAACGTGAACGCGGTGTAGAAGTACGTGAAGCCGAAGGTCAGCAGGAAGTAGGAGATGACGTACACCCACGATCCCGGGCTCAGCAGGGTGACGATGGCCCGCGCGATCGCCCCGATTGGATCGGGCGAGGTCGTGAAGTAGCTCGCGATCTGGCTCGGGAACAGCAGGATGCTGACCGCGAAGATGATCGGAATGACGCCCGCCTGGTTGACCCGCAGCGGGAGGAACGTCTGGCCTCCCTGGTACATCCGCCGGCCCCGCACCCGGGACGCGTACTGGATGGGGATTCGGCGCTGGCCCTCCTGCACGTAGATGATCGTCGCGACCGCGGTGATGCCAAGGATCGCGAACAGGACCAGCCGGGCCAGGTCCGGGTTCGAGATGAACCCGAGGACGGCGACCGGCGCCCGGCTCACGATGCCGGCGAAGATGATGAACGAGATGCCGTTGCCGATCCCCTTCTCGGTGATCAGCTCGCCCATCCACATGAGGACGATGGAGCCGGCCGTCAGCGTCGCAATCTGCGTCCAGGTCTCCCAGCTGCCGAAGTCGAACGGCGTGGTCAGCACGTTGTTGGAGCTCAGCAGGGCCATGAACCCGTAGGCCTGGAGCAGCGCCATCGGCACGGCCAGGTACCGGGTGTACTGGTTGATCTTGGTCCGGCCGTACTCGCCCTCGCGCTGGAGGGCCTGCAGCGACGGGACCACACCCGTCATCAGCTGCATGATGATCGAGGCATTGATGTACGGGTTCACGCCCAGGGCTACGACCGAGAAGCTGGCCAGGCCGCCGCCGGAGAACAGGTCGAGCAGGCCGAAGATCGGGCTCGACTCGAGGAACGACGCCAGCTGCGTGCGATCGACGCCCGGAACCGGGACGTGGGCCAGGAACCTGAAGACGAACAGGATCCCGGCGACGAACAGGATCCGGCGCCGGAGGTCCGGCGCCCGGAACGCGTTGAGGATGGCCTCGAACACGGGTGGCTAGCCGTTGTCGGCCGGGGCCTCGGGGGCCTCGGAGGGCGCGGCATCGCCGGCCGGCTCGACGCCGAGCGCCATGAGCGGCTCGGTCGGGATCTCGATGACCTGGGCCGTGCCGCCGGCCGCCTCGATCTTCTCGCGGGCGCTCTTGGTGAACCCGTCCGCGAGCACGAACCAGGGCGACGAGACCTCGCCGTGACCGAGGATCTTGAGCGGGAGGCGGTCGCGGCGGACCAGCCCGGCCTGCTTGAGGAGATCGGCATTGACCGTGACCGGCGCGCCCTTCTCCTGCTGCAGCTTGCCGGCCTCGATCGCGGCGCTGATGGCCCCGACGTTCACGACCTCGTACTCGATGTCGTTGATGTTGCGGAAGCCGCGGAGCTTCGGGATCCGGATGTGGAGGGGGGTCTGCCCGCCCTCGAACCAGGCCGGGATCGAGGCACCGGCGCGCGAGCGCTGGCCCTTCGTGCCGCGACCCGCGGTCTTGCCCTTGCCGGCCGCGATGCCGCGCCCGACGCGCGTCTTCTTCTTGACCGAACCCTCGGCGGGGCGCAGGTCGTGGATCTTCATCAGCTCTTCTCCGGGGTCGTCGCGTCCGCGCCCTCGGGAAGCTCCTCGACGGTCACGAGGAAGCGCACCTGGCGGGCCATGCCGCGGACTGCCGGGTTGTCCGGCAGGATCGACGAGCTGCCGATCCCATGCAGGCCCAGCGCGCGGATCGTCGCCCGGTTGCGGGCGATATGACTGATCGTGCTCTTCGTCTGGGTGACGCGCAGTCTACCGGCCATCAGCCACCTCCTGCGCCGCCGCCGCGGGCTGGCCGGGCACGACGAGACGGACCTTGACGCCGCGCTGGCGGGACACCTCTTCCGCGGTCCGGAGGCTGGTGAGCGCGTTGAGCGTCGCCCGGGTCACGTTCACGGGGTTCGTGGAGCCATGGATCTTGGACAGGATGTCGCGGATGCCGGCGGCCTCGACGACGGCACGGACGGCGCCGCCGGCGATGACGCCGGTTCCCTTGGAGGCCGGCTTGAGCAGCACGCGCGCGGCGGCGAACTCCTCCCGGACCTCGTGCGGGATCGTCGTCCCGATCATCGGGATCTTGACGATGTGCTTCTTGGCATCCTCCACGCCCTTGCGGATGGACTCGGGCACGTCGCCGGCCTTGCCCAGGCCGACGCCGACGTGGCCGTTGCCGTCGCCGACGACGATGACCGCCGAGAACGAGAAGCGCCGGCCGCCCTTGTGAACCTTGGCGACGCGGTTGATCTGGACGACGCGCTCCTCGAGCGCGAGCTTGTTGGGGTCGATGCGGGCCACAGGCGTTTCCTCTAGAAGTCGAGGCCGGCCTCGCGGGCCGCCTCGGCGAGCGAGCGAACCCGCCCGTGGTACTTGAAGCCCGCCCGGTCGAAGACCACCTTGTCCACTCCGGCCGCCTTGGCGCGCTCGGCGACGAGCTGGCCGACGCGCTTGGCGTCCTCCGTCTTCGTGCCGGTGGCGCCGCGAAGGCTCGAGTCGAGCGAGGACGCGGCGGCGATGGTGCTGCCACTGGTGTCGTCGATGACCTGGGCGTAGATGTGACTCAGGCTCCGGAAGACGGCCAGGCGCGGACGCTCCTGGGTCCCGGAGAGCCGGAGTCGGAGCCGCTCGTGGCGCTTGACGCGCGAGGACGTGCGGCTGGCGGCAATCTTCTTCATGGGCTACTTCTTCCCGCCGATCTTGCCGGCCTTGCCTGCCTTGCGGCGGACCTTCTCGCCGGCGTACCGGACGCCCTTGCCCTTGTACGGCTCGGGCTTGCGGGTGGCGCGGACCTTGGCGGCGGTCTGGCCGACCAGCTCCTTGTCGATGCCGACGACCGCCAGCTTGAGCGGCGTCTCGAGCTCGAAGCTGATGCCGGCGGGCGGGTCGATCTCGACCGGGTGGCTGTACCCGAGCGCGAGCGTGAGCTTGTCGCCCACCTTCTGCGCCCGGTAGCCGACGCCGACGATCTCGAGTCCCTTGCGGTACCCGCTGGTCACGCCGACGACCATGTTGTTCACGAGGCTGCGGGTCAGCCCGTGGAGTGACTTGTCCATCTTGCTTTCCGTCGGCCTGACGACCGTGAGGACGTCGCCCTCGCGCTCGATCAGCATGCGCGGCGGAAGCTGCCGGGTCAGGGTCCCCTTGGGGCCCGCCACGGTGATGATGCGCCCGTCGAGCGTGATGTCCACGCCTGCCGGGACGGTGATGGGGAGACGACCGATGCGGGACATCGCGCTACCAGACGTAGGCGAGGATCTCGCCACCCAGCTGGGCCTGCTTGGCCTGGCTGCCGGTCATGATCCCCTTCGACGTGCTGACGATGACGATGCCCAGGCCGCCCAGGACCCGCGGGATGTCGGTCTTCTGCGCGTACACGCGCAGCCCCGGCTTGCTGATCCGCTTGAGGCCCGAGACGACCGGCACCTTGCCGTCGACGTACTTCAGCTGCAGGCGCAGCAGGGCGGTCGGCCCCTGGCGCTCCTCGCTGACGTCGGCGATGAAGCCCTCGTCCTTGAGGATGCGCGCGATCTCGCGCTTGGTGCGCGAGGCAGGAACCAGGACCTCCGTGTGGCGCGCCCGGGACGCGTTGCGGACACGCGTGAGCATGTCTGCGATCGGGTCGGAGACGTTCATCTTCTTACCAGCTCGACTTCGTGACGCCGGGCAGCTCGCCGACGAGCGCGCGCTCGCGGAAGCAGATACGGCAGAGCGCGAAGCGGCGCATGTACGCCCGCGGACGTCCGCACACGGTGCAGCGGTGATACCCCTGGACCGGGTGCTTCGGCTCCCGCTTCGCCTTCGCGATCATTGACTTCTTGGCCATTCGGACTCCTCCCCGCGCCCTAGCCGGCGAAGGGCATGCCGAGGAGCTCGAGCAGGTGCTTCGATTCCTCGTCGGTCTTCGCCGTCGTCACGATGCTGATCTCCAGCCCGCGGAGACGGTCCACCTTGTCATAGTCGATCTCCGGGAAGGCAAGCTGCTCCCGAAGGCCCAGGGAGTAGTTCCCACGGCCGTCGAACGACTTGCCCGGAACGCCCCGGAAGTCGCGGATGCGCGGAAGCGACAGCCGCGTGAGGCGCTCGAGGAAGTCCCACATCCGCTCGCCGCGAAGGGTGACCTTCAGGCCGATCGGGTTGCCGGTCCGGACACGGAACTGCGCGATCGACCGCTTGGCGCGGGTGACGATCGGCTTCTGGCCCGTGATGAGCTGCAGGTCGCCGGCCGCGGCGTCCACGGCCTTCGCGTTGGTGAGGGCCTCGCCCAGACCGATGTTGACGACGATCTTCTCGAGCCGCGGAACCTGCATGGGGTTCGTGTACTCGAAGTGCTTCGTGAGGGCGGGCACGATCTCGGTCGTGTACCGCTCCTTCAGCTGGCCGCTCACGCCTTCACCTCCAGGGGATCGCCGCAATGACGGCAGACGCGAACGCGGGTGCCGTTGTCCAGCGTCCGGTGGCCGACCCGGGTGGGCCGGTCACAGTGGCTGCACACGACCATGACCCGGGCGACCGGCAGCGGCATCGCGTGATCCAGGACGCCGCCCGGATCGACCGTCGGCATGGATCCCGGCCCGCCCTGCGAGCGCTGGCGCGGCTTGGTGTGCTTGCGAGCGATGTTGAGACCTTCGACGACCACGTAGACGCCGCCCTTGAGCGACACCCGGCGGTAGCCGGAACGCACCGGTGACGGCGAGGCGTCCCGGCGGATCACGTGCTCCACCTTGCCGCGCTTCCCGGCGTCCTTGCCGGTGAGCACGATCACGGTGTCGCCCTTGCGGATCTCGGGCACCTTCGTCCGGTGCTCGATGGACCGTGTGGTCATCAGAGCACCTCCGGCGCGAGGGACACGATCTTCATGTAGTTGCGGTCCCGGAGCTCGCGCGCGACGGGTCCGAAGATCCGGGTGCCGCGCGGGTTGCCCTGGTTGTTGATGAGGACGGCCGCGTTCTCGTCGAAGCGGATGTAGCTGCCGTCGGGGCGGCCGATCTCCTTCGACGTGCGGACGATGACGGCGCGCACGACGTCGCCCTTCTTCACCGGCGCGTTCGGGATCGCGGTCTTCACGCTCGCGATGATCACGTCACCGATCCCGGCGACGGTCTTGCGCGAGCGACCCATGATCCGGATGCACTCGATGGTCCGGGCGCCGGTGTTGTCGGCGACGCGGAGACGGGTAGAGGCCTGGATCACGCGTCGCCCTCCTCACCCTCGGCATGCTTGCCGGGGTGGGCTGCGCCGTGGATCGCCTCGGTGGTCTCGGCCTCCTCGGCCGGGATCACCTCGCCGGCCCGCTCCTCGCCCGCACGGGAGAGGACCGACACCAGGCGCCAGCGCTTGGTGGCGGAGAGGGGGCGCGACTCCTCGATCAGGACGGTGTCGCCGATCTTGGCCTCGTTGCGCTCATCGTGGGCCGCGAACTTGGTCGAGGCCTTCATGACGCGCTTGTAGAGCCGGTGGCGTGTCAGGCGCTCCACGGACACGACGATCGTCTTGTCCATCTTGTCGCTGACGACGCGGCCGACCTTGGTCTTCCGCTGTCCCTTCACGGGGGTGGTGGCTCCTGCGGTGGGCATCCCGACGCTCCTACTCCGCCGAGCGCGGAGCGGTGGACCGCTCGCGCTGGACGGTGAGGATCCGGGCGATCGTCCGTCGCGTCGCCGGGATCTGGCTGTAGTCCTTCAACTGGCGGGTCGAGAGGGCAAACCGGGCCTGCCAGAGGTCCTGCTTGGCCTCCTTGAGGCGGTCGTCAAGCTCGCGATCCGTGAGCTTGCGGACCTCACCGATCTCCATCGGTGACCTCCTTCGCGGTCTCGCGGACGACGACACGGGTCGCCACCGGGAGCTTGTGGGACGCCAGGCGCATGGCCTCAACGGCCGCCTCGCGCTCGACGCCTGCCATCTCGAACAGGATCCGGCCGGGGCGCACGACGGCGACCCAGTGATCCGGGGCGCCCTTGCCGGAACCCATCCGGGTCTCGGCGGGCTTCTTGGTCGCGGGCTTGTCGGGGAACACGCGGATCCAGATCTTCCCGCCTCGCTTGACCGAGCGGGTCATGGCGCGCCGGGCCGACTCGATCTGGCGGGCGGTGATCCACGCCGGCTCGAGGGTGGCCAGGCCGTACTCGCCGAAGGCAACCGTGTGGCCGCCCTTCGCCATCCCGGACATCCGGCCGCGCATCACCTTGCGGTGCTTCACGCGTCGGGGCATCAGCATGTCGTCAGCCCCCCTGCGCGGCGCCGGCCGCGGCACTGACGGTGGCTGCGGCCGCGGCCTCGCGGCGCTTCTTCTCCACCGGGATCTCGCCCTTGTAGATCCAGACCTTGACGCCGATCCGACCGTAGGTCGTGTGGGCGTGGACCTGGCCGTAGCTGATGTCGGCGCGCAGCGTGCCGAGCGGGATGCGACCTTCGCGATCCCACTCGCGGCGGCCCATCTCCGAGCCGCCGAGGCGGCCGGCCAGGGCGATCTTCACGCCCTTGGCACCCGCCTTCATCGACCGCTGGATCGACTGCTTCATCGCCTTCTTGTAGGCGACGCGGCGGGTCAGCTGCTGGGCGATGTTGAGCGCGACGAGATAGGCGTCCAGCTCGGGCTGGCGGATCTCCTTGATCTCCAGCTTGACCTTGCGCTTGGACAGCTCGCCGATGTCCTTGCGCAGGACCTCGACGTTCTGGCCGCCGCGCCCGATGACGATGCCCGGCTTGGCGGTGTGGATCGCGACCGTCACGTGGTTGATGCCACGCTCGATCTCCACGCCGCTCACGCTGGCGTTCGCCAGCCGCTTGTCGAGCAGCTGCCGGATCGCGATGTCCTCCTGGAGGAGGGCTGTGTACTCCTTGTCGGCGTACCACTTGGCAGTCCACGTTCGGGTGTAGCCCAGGCGGTAGCCGTACGGATGGACCTTGTGTCCCATGCCTAGGCCTCCCGGTCAGCCACGACGATCGTGATGTGCGTCATGGGCTTGTGGATCGGGAATGCCCGACCCTGAGCCCGCGGACGCCACCGCTTGATCGTGGGACCCTCGTTCGCGATCGCGTCCGCGATGTAGAGCTCATCGGCGGAGCGATTCAGGTTGTTCTCGGCGTTGGCCGTCGCGCTCTTCAGCACGCGCGCGACGTCGCGCGCGGCCGCCTGCGGCATGAACCGCAGGAGCGCGGTGGCCTCCTCCACCGGCTTGCCCTTGATCGCCTCGGTGATGAGGCGGGCCTTCCGGGTGGAGCCACGCAGGTACTTGGCAGTAGCAGAAACGCGCACGTCCGTCCCCTACCGCAGCCCGCCGGACCGATCGGCGTTCTTGCCGTGCCCGCGATACGTGCGGGTGGGCGCGAACTCTCCGAGCCGGTGACCGACCATGTTCTCAGTGACGTACACCGGCACGTGCTTCCTGCCGTTGTAGACGGCAATCGTGTGGCCGATGAAGTCCGGGAAGATCACGGAGGCGCGCGACCAGGTCTTCAGCACCCGGCGCTCGTTCCGCTTGTTCATCTCCTGCACCCGGGCGAGAAGCCGGTGCTGGACGAACGGTCCCTTCTTGACCGATCGCGACATGCTCTAGCTCCTCCTATGCCTTGCGATGGCGGCTGCGGACGATGAGCCTGCTCGTCGCCTTGCCGCGCCGGGTCCGGTAGCCCATCGCCGGCTTGCCCCACGGTGTCTTGGGCGGCATGCCGGTCGGGCTCTTGCCCTCGCCGCCGCCGTGCGGGTGATCCCGCGGGGTCATCGCCACGCCCCGGACCTCCGGACGCTTGCCCATGTGGCGGGCACGCCCGGCCTTGCCGAGGCTCTGGTTCTCGTGTTCGAGGTTGCTGACCTGGCCGACCGTCGCGATGCAGCGCAGCGGGACGCGACGCATCTCGCCCGACGGCAGCCGGACGGTGGCGAAGTCGCCTTCCTTGGCCAGCAGCTGGGCCGACGTGCCGGCGGACCGGACGATCTGCCCGCCCTTGCCGGGGACCAGCTCGATGTTGTGGATCGTGGTGCCGAGCGGGATGTTCGCGAGCGGCATCGCGTTGCCCACGCGGGCCTCGGCATCCGGGCCGGCGACGACGATGTCACCCACCTTGAGGCCGTGCGGCAGGAGCATGTAGCGCTTCTCGCCGTCCCGGTAGTGGAGCAGGCCGATCCGCGCGGAGCGGTTCGGGTCGTACTCGATCGTCGCGAGACGGGCGGGCACGCCGAACTTGTCGCGCTTGAAGTCGATCCGCCGGTAGTGCGTCTTCTCGCCGCCGCCGCGATGGCGGACGGTGAGGCGGCCCTGGTTGTTCCGGCCCGAGCCGCGCTTCATCGGCTCGAGGAGCGGCTTGTGGGGCTGGTCGGTGGTGATCTCCTCGAAGGTCGAGCGAGTCATGAACCGGCGGCCCGGGGAGGTGGCCTTGTAGCCTCGTAGCGGCATTCCTACACCCCCTCGAAGAATTCGATCTTCTGGCCGGGGGCCAGGGTGACGATGGCCTTGCGCCACGACGACGTGTAGCCGGTGACGCGCCCGCGCTTGGTGCCGCGGCGCTTCTCCTTCGACTTCGTCGTCAGCACGTTGACGGCGACCACGGTCACCTTCTCCTTGCGGTACAGCTCCTCGACGGCGGCCTTGATCTGGATCTTGTTCGCCTTCTCGTGGACCGCGAAGGTGTACTTGCCGCGCCCGGACTCGTCGATGGACTTCTCGGAGATCACGGGGCGGAGGATGATGTCGGCGGCGGTCAGGGCGCTCACGCGTACACCTCCTCCATGCGGGCCAGCGCCGGCTGCTCGATCAGCACCGCGTCCGCGTTGAGCAGGTCCACGACGTTGAGCGAGTCGGCGAGGATCACCGACACCGACGGCAGGTTGGCGGCCGAGCGCAGGAGCATCTCGTCCTTCGCGGGTGCGACGACGAGGACGCGCCGCTCGTGGCCGTCGCCCGCGCCGAGGGCCGCCAGCACGCCGGCGAACACCTTGGTCCTGGGCTCGGCGTCCATGCCGAAGTGGTCGACGACGCGGATGGCGTCGTCACCGAACTTCGCGGTCAGCGCGGAGCGCAGCGCCAGGCGGCGCATCTTCTTGGGCAGCTTCTGCTCGTAGGAGCGCGGGTGGGGGCCGAAGACCACGCCGCCGCCGCGATAGTGCGGCGCGGTGCGCGAGCCCTGGCGGGCGCGGCCGGTGCCCTTCTGGCGGTACGGCTTCTTGCCGCCGCCGCGAACCTCGCCGCGGGTCTTGGTGTCGCTGGTCCCGAGCCGGCGCCCGGCCAGCTGGGCGACGACCGCCTGGTGGAGGACGGCCTCGTTCACGGGCGCTGCGAACAGCGTCTCGGCGAGGTCGACGCTCCCGACGGCGGCGCCGGTGCGATCGTAGAGGGTGGTCTGCGGCATCGTCAGGCCTTCCGGACGAAGGTGAGCGCGCCGGGGGCGCCGGGAACCGATCCCCGCACGAGGATCAGGTTCCGCTCGGCGTCCACGCGGACGACACGCAGCTTCTTGATCGTGACCCGCTCGTGTCCCATGTGGCCGCTCATCTTGAGGCCCTTGTAGACGCGACCGGGGGTGGTGCCCGGGCCGATGGAGCCCGGCTTGCGGTAGTTGTCCGAGCCGTGGGTCTTGGGACCGCGCGAGAAGTTGTGGCGCTTCACGGTGCCCGCGAAGCCCTGGCCCTTGCTGATGCCGGTCACGTCGACCAGCTCGCCCTCGGCGAAGATCTCGCCGACGGTCAGCTGCTGGCCGACGGTGTAGCCATCCACGTCGTCCAGCCGGAACTCGCGGATGGTGCGCACCCGGGGGAGATCCTTGAGCTGGCCGGCAAGCGGCTTGGTCAGCTTCTTGCGCTCGCCGGCGCCGAGCTGGACGGCCGTGTAGCCGTCCCGATCGTCGGTCCGGAGACGCGTCACGGTATTGGGAGTGAGCTCCACGACCGAGACGGCCACCATGGTCCCGTCCGGCTGGAACACCTGCGTCATGCCGACCTTGCGGCCGATGAGGCCAATCGTGTGCTGGCTCATCACATCTTGATCTCGATGTCGACGCCCGCGGCAAGCGAGAGTCGCATCAGGGCGTCCACCGTCTTCGACGAGGGGTCCAGGATGTCGATGAGCCGCTTGTGGGTGCGGATCTCGAACTGCTCCCGGGAGTCCTTGTCGATGAACGGCGACCGCAGGACGGTGAACTTCTCGATCCGGGTCGGCAGCGGGACCGGTCCGACGACGTCGGCGCCGGTGCGCTGAGCCGTCTCGACGATCTGGGCTGCCGACTGGTCGAGCAGCCGGTGGTCGTAGGCCTTGAGGCGGATCCGGATCCGCTGCTTCGCCATCTCGTTACTCGATGATGCTGGTGATCGCGCCGGCGCCGACGGTGCGGCCACCCTCGCGGATCGCGAAGCGCTGGCCGACCTCGAGGGCGATCGGGGTGATCAGCTCGACGGTCATGTCGACGTTGTCGCCGGGCATGATCATCTCGGCCCCGTCGGGGAGGCCGATGGACCCGGTGACGTCGGTCGTGCGCAGGTAGAACTGGGGCCGGTACCCGTTGTAGAACGGGGTGTGGCGGCCGCCCTCCTCCTTGGTCAGCACGTAGACCCGGGCGATGAACTTGGTGTGCGGCTTGACCGAGCCCGACTTGGCCAGGACCTGGCCGCGCTCGATGTCGTCGCGCTCGATGCCCCGCAGGAGGCAGCCCACGTTGTCGCCGGCCTGGCCCTGGTCGAGCAGCTTCTTGAACATCTCGACGCCGGTCACGACCACCTTGCGGGTGGCGTGGATGCCGACGATCTCGACCTCCTCGCCGACCTTGATCACGCCGCGCTCGATGCGCCCGGTCGCGACCGTGCCCCGGCCCTTGATGCCGAACACGTCCTCGACCGGCATGATGAACGGCTTGTCGACCGGCCGCTCGGGGTTGGGGATGTAGGAGTCGACCGCGTCGAGCAGCTCCTGGATGCAGGCGTAGGCCGGGTCGCTCGTGTCGTCGGGCGCCTCGAGGGCCTTGAGCGCGGAGCCGCGGATGACGGGGATGTCGTCGCCCGGGAAGTGGTTCTTGGTCAGCAGCTCGCGGACCTCGAGCTCGACCAGGTCGAGCAGCTCGGGGTCGTCGACCATGTCGCACTTGTTGAGGAACACGACCATGTACGGCACCTCGACCTGGCGGGCCAGGAGGATGTGCTCGCGGGTCTGGGGCATCGGGCCGTCGGTGGCCGCGACCACGAGGATCGCGCCGTCCATCTGGGCGGCCCCGGTGATCATGTTCTTGATGTAGTCGGCGTGCCCGGGGCAGTCGACGTGCGCGTAGTGGCGGGCCTCGGTCTCGTACTCGACGTGGGCGATCGCGATCGTGATGCCGCGCTCGCGCTCCTCGGGCGCGTTGTCGATCGTGTCGAACGCGCGGTACTCCGCCTTGCCCTTGAGGGCGAGGTACTTGGAGATCGCGGCCGTGAGCGACGTCTTGCCGTGGTCGATGTGGCCGATCGTGCCGACGTTGACGTGCGGCTTCGTGCGCTCGAACTTCTTCTTGGCCATCCGGCTGGACTCCCGTGCTGCTCGCTCGCGCTGGGGCGAGCCGACCCTTCTTAGACCTTCGACTTGGCGATGAGCTCGGCCGCGAGGTTCGGGGGAACCTCGGCGTAGTGGCTGAGCTCCATGGAATAGCTGGCCCGACCCTGGGTCATCGACCGCAGGTCGGTGGCGTACCCGAACATCTCGGCGAGCGGGACGGCCGAGCGGACGACCTGGGTCGAGCCGCGGGGGTCCATGCCCTCGATCTGTCCACGCCGGCTGTTGAGATCGCCGATGACGTCGCCCATGAACTCCTCGGGCATCGTCACCTCGACCCGCATCATCGGCTCGAGCACGACCGGGCTGGCCTTGGCGACCGCGTCCTTGATCGCCATGGAACCGGCGATCTTGAACGCCATCTCCGACGAGTCCACCTCGTGGTATGACCCGTCGATCAGCGTCACCTTGACGTCGACCATGGGCACGCTTGCGTAGATGCCCGACTCGAGCGTCTCGCGGATGCCCATGTCGATCGGCTTGATGTACTCGCGCGGGATCGTGGCGCCGACGATCTTGTCCACGAACTCGTAGCCGCCGCCCTTGGGGAGGGGCTCGACCCTGATGACGGCGTGGCCGTACTGGCCCTTGCCGCCGGTCTGGCGGACGAACCGTCCGTTGCCCTGCGCGGCCTTGCGGATCGTCTCGCGGTAGGCGACCTGCGGCTTGCCGACATTGGCCGCGACCTTGAACTCGCGGACCATGCGGTCGACGAGGACGTCGAGGTGCAGCTCGCCCATGCCGGCGATCAGGGTCTGGCCCGACTCCTCGTCCGTCTTGACGCGGAAGGTCGGGTCCTCCTCGGCCAGGCGCTGGAGCGCGATGCCCAGCTTGTCCTGGTCGGCCTTGGTCTTGGGCTCGATGGCCACCTCGATGACCGGCTCCGGGAAGGTCATCGACTCCAGGATCACCGGGTGATCGGGATCCGTGAGGGTGTCGCCGGTGTAGGTGTCCTTGAGGCCGACGGCCGCGGCGATGTCGCCCGCGTACACGATGTCGATCTCTTCGCGGTGGTTCGCGTGCATCTGGAGGATGCGCCCGATCCGCTCCTTCTTGCCCTTCGTGGCGTTGAGCACGTAGGAGCCCGACTTGAGCGTCCCGGAGTAGACCCGGAAGAAGGCCAGCTTCCCGACGAACGGGTCGGCGGCGATCTTGAAGGCGAGCGCGCTGAACGGCTCGTTGTCGTCCGGGCTCTTGAGGACCTCCACGTCGGTCCCCGGGCGGAGGCCGATCGTCGGCGGCACGTCGAGGGGCGACGGGAGGTAGTCCACCACCGCGTCGAGCATCGGCTGGACGCCCTTGTTCTTGAGCGCGGACCCGTTGAGGATCGGGACCCACTTGTACTGCAGGGTGGCGAGCCGGATGCCGTGCTTGATCTCGGCCTCGGTGAGCTCCTCGCCCTCGAGGTACTTGTGGGCGAGCTCGTCGTCGACCTCGGCCACGGCCTCGAGCAGGCGCTCGCGGTGCTTGGCGGCCTCGTCGACGAGGTCCGCCGGGATCTCCGTCTCGTCGAAGGTGCTGCCGAGGTCGTCCCGCCAGACCAGGGCCTTCATGCGGACGAGGTCGACGACGCCCTCGTAGGTGCCCTCGATCCCGATCGGGATCTGGATCGGCACCGGGGTGACGCCGAGGCGGTCGCGGATCATGTCCACGTCGCGCCAGAAGTTGGCGCCCGTCCGGTCGAGCTTGTTGATGAAGCAGATGCGGGGAACGCCGTAGCGGTCGGCCTGGCGCCAGACGGTCTCGGACTGGGGCTCGACGCCGGCGACGCCGTCGAACACGACCACCGCTCCGTCGAGCACGCGCAGGCTCCGCTCGACTTCCATCGTGAAGTCCACGTGCCCGGGCGTATCGATGATGTTGATACGGTGATCGTTCCACGCGCAGGTCGTAGCAGCGGCGGTGATCGTGATCCCGCGCTCCTGCTCCTGGGGCATCCAGTCCATGGTGGCCGCGCCCTCATGGACCTCACCGATCTTGTAGATCTTCTTCGTGTAGAAGAGGATCCGCTCGGTGACGGTGGTCTTGCCCGCGTCGATATGGGCGATGATTCCGATGTTCCGCGTTCGCAGAAGCGGAACGGCTCGTGCCACGGTTGGTCTAACTCCCCTGGGCTCGGACTACCACTTGAAGTGGCTGAAGGCCTTGTTGGCCTCCGCCATCTTGTGGGTGTCCTCGCGCCGCTTCACCGCTGCACCGAGGCCGTTCATGGCGTCGACGAACTCCGCGGCGAGCTTCTCGCTCATGCTCTTGCCGTTGCGCTTGCGGGCGGCCTGGACGAGCCAGCGCACGCCGAGCGACATCCGGCGATCGCCCCGGATCTCGACCGGGACCTGATAAGTGGCGCCACCGACGCGACGGGGCTTGACCTCGATGATCGGCGTGGCGTTGCGCAGGGCGGCCTCGAGGACCTCGAGTCCCGGGCGCTTGGCCTGGAACTCGGCCCGGGCGAGGGCCTGGCGCAGGATGCGGTCCGACAGGGTCTGCTTCCCGTCGCGCATCAGCTTCGCGCGGAAGCGGTCCGTGACGCGGTGGGACTCGACCTGGTACTTCGTCTTGCGGGCGATCGACTGGCGGCGCGGCATCCTGCTACTTCTTCCCGATCGCTGGGGCGGCCTTGGCGCCGTACTTGCTGCGACCCTGCTTGCGGTCCTTGACGCCGGCTGCGTCGAGGGTCCCGCGGATGATGTGGTACTTGACCGAGGGGAGGTCCTTCACCCGGCCGCCGCGCACCAGGACCACCGAGTGCTCCTGGAGGTTGTGGCCGATGCCCGGGATGTAGGCGGTGACCTCCATCTGGTTCGTGAGCCGCACGCGCGCGATCTTCCGGAGGGCCGAGTTCGGCTTCTTCGGGGTCATCGTCCGGACCTGCAGGCAGACGCCCCGCTTCTGGGGCGCGCCGGGGATGGGCACCTGGCGCTGTCGCAGGCTGTTCCAGTTCTTGCGCAGCGCAGGAGCCTTGACCTTTGCGATCTTCGGCTTCCGCCCGTGGCGCACGAGCTGGCTGATGGTCGGCACGGAGACGCGGCTCCTTTCGTGTTGTGTCTTGTCAGTAGTGGTCGATCCGGCGGGTCCGCCCGTACCGGGGGTCCGGTTGGGGACCGGTCGGAGCTCTCCGGGGACGGTTCCCGACGCACACGGCGATCGGGGCCCCTTCAAGGCCACGGCCGCGAAGTGTAGCAAGCGGCCGAATTGAGTGTCAAACGCCCCGGGCGGGTGCCCGGGGCGTCGGGAGGGGTCGTCTGGGCCGGCGTCAGCCCTCTTCCGAGGCGTCGGCCAGGAACGGGTTGAAGGCCTCGTCCTCGTCCTTGACGACGACGTCGACGTCGGCCAGGAACGGGTTCGCCTCCGGCTCGTCCTCGTCGTCCTTGCCGGCGATCGTGGCCGCCAGCGCGAGGCCGGCGGTCTCGTCGTCCGCGGGGCGCGTCCCGTCCTCGAGGAACGGGTTGTACTCCGCCTCGCCGAGGCCCTCGATCGCCTCTCCCGCGAGCGCCTCGAGGGCGGCTCGCCGCTGGCGCTCCTTGAGGGCGGCGACGTTCTGCGGCGCGCCGGTCCCGGCCGGGATCAGCTTGCCGATGATGACGTTCTCCTTGAGGCCGATCAGGTGGTCGCGAGCGCCGTTGATGGCGGCCTCGGTCAGCACCCGGGTGGTCTCCTGGAAGGAGGCCGCCGCCAGGAAGGACGAGGTGTTGAGGGATGCCTTGGTCACGCCGAGCAGGACGGTCTGGGCCGTCGCCGGCTCGCCGCCCTCCGCGAGGACGCGGTTGTTCGCCTCCTCGAAGTCCAGGCGGTCGATCAGCTCCGTCGGCAGCTGCTCGCAGTCGCCGGGCTGGTCGATCCGGACCTTCTTGAGCATCTGGCGGACGATGATCTCGATGTGCTTGTCGTTGATCGTGACGCCCTGGCTGCGGTAGACCCGCTGGACCTCACGGACGAGGTAGCGCTGGACGGCATCCTTGCCCCGGGTGTCCAGGTACTCCTGCGGGTTGATGGGGCCATCCGTGATGGCGTCGCCGGCGCGGATCTCCGCGCCGTCGTCGACCAGCAGCTTGGCGCTGTGCGGGATGGTGTACTCCCGCTCCACGATGTCCTCGGCACGGACGACGACACCCAGCTCGGTCCGGGCCAGGAAGCCCTTGAACGGGGACGCGATATCGCCGGCGGACGCCGACCGGGCGAGCACCTGGTTGAGCTCCACGAGATCGCCGGGGGCGGCGAGCAGCTCGGCTCCCTCGGGCAGCTCGATCGGGGTGTCGAAGGCCTCGCGGCTCGTCACCTTGACCTTGCGGCCGGTGTCGCTGTTGATGACCTCGACGATGCCGTCGATGTGGCTGATCTCCGCCTTGCCCTTGGGGATCCGGGCTTCGAACAGCTCCTCGACGCGCGGGAGTCCCTGCGTGATGTCGTGACCGGCGACGCCGCCGGTGTGGAACGTCCGCATCGTCAGCTGCGTGCCCGGCTCGCCGATGGACTGGGCCGCGATGATGCCGACCGCCTCGCCGATGCCGATCATCTGGCCGGTGGCCAGGTTGCGGCCGTAGCACATGCGGCACACGCCGTAGCGCGACTCGCAGGCGAGCGGTGACCGGACCAGCACCTCGTCGATGCCGGCCGCGTCGATCGCCTTCGCGTCCTCCTCGGTGATGAGGACGTTGCGGGTGACGACGAGCGGGGCCGCCTGGCCCTTCTTGACCTTGGCGCCCGGGTCCACCAGGTCGGCGGCGGCCAGCCGGCCGACCAGGCGGCGCTGGAACGCCTCGGGCTCCTCGGCGGATTCGGATCGGATGATCCAGCTCCCCTGCTCCGTGCCGCAGTCCTCGTCCTTGGTGATGACGTCCTGCGCCACGTCCACGAGGCGCCGGGTCAGGTACCCGGAGTCCGCGGTTCGGAGGGCGGTGTCCGCGAGGCCCTTGCGGGCGCCGTGGGTGCTGATGAAGTACTCGAGGACGGTCATGCCCTCGCGGAAGTTGCTGCGGACGGGGACGTCGATGATCCGGCCCGAGGGGTCGGCCATCAGGCCGCGCATGGCGCCCAGCTGGCCGATGTTGCCCTTGTTGCCGCGGGCACCCGAGTCCGTCATCATCCGGACGGGGTTCTCGTCGCCCAGGGCCGCCATCATCTCGTCCGAGACGTCCTTGGTGACGCGCTGCCACAGCTCGACGACCTGCTCGTAGCGCTCGTCCTCGGTGATGAGGCCGCGCTGGAACTGCTTGTCGATCGAGGCGACATCGTCGTCCGCCTTCGCCATCTTCGCCGGCTTGGACTCCGGGACCACGATGTCCCACAGGCCGATGGTCAGGCCGCCACGCGTGGCGAACTTGAAGCCGATGTCCTTGATCCCGTCCACGAGGTGGGCGGTCTCGATGGGTCCGAGGTCGCGGTAGCAGCGGTCGACGAGCGCCTTGAGGTCGGCGCGCTTCATCGGCTTGTTCGCGAAGCGGAGCGGATCGGGGAGGATCCGGTTGAACAGGATCCGGCCCACGGTCGTCGTCACCTGGCGCTCGGTGAGCGCCTGGGCCTCGTCGTCCCAGCCGCGCACCACGGCCAGGATCGGCTCGTGCAGCGTCAGCGACGCCGCGACGTGCTTCACCTGGCGCTCGGTGTCGTCGTCGCCGGTCGAGATCCGGCTGGACGACTCGAGGCCGCGGGCACCGATCTCGTACGCGATGACCGCGTCGTCCTCGGTCGCGAAGCTGCGCACGGGGGCGCCCTTCTTGAACACGGCGGCGTCCATGGTCAGGTAGTAGTTGCCGAGCACCATGTCCTGGGTCGGCGCCACCACCGGCGATCCGTCGGCCGGCGAGAGGAGGTTGGCGGTCGAGAGCATCATCGTCCGCGCCTCTTCCTGGGCGGCCGTCGACAGCGGCACGTGGACCGCCATCTGGTCGCCGTCGAAGTCCGCGTTGAACGCGGTGCAGACGAGCGGGTGGATCTGGATCGCGGACCCCTCGACGAGGACCGGGATGAACGCCTGGATGCCCAGGCGGTGGAGCGTGGGCGCGCGGTTCAGCAGGACCGGGTGATCCTTGATGACCTCTTCGAGGACGTCCCACACCTCGGGGCGGACGCGCTCGACGATGCGCTTGGCGCTCTTGATGTTGTGCGCGAAGCCCTTCTCCACGAGCTGCCGCATGACGAACGGCTTGAACAGCTCGAGCGCCATCTTCTTGGGCAGACCGCACTGGTGGAGCTTGAGGTCCGGGCCGACGACGATGACGGATCGGCCGGAGTAGTCCACGCGCTTGCCGAGCAGGTTCTGGCGGAACCGGCCCTGCTTGCCCTTGAGCATGTCGGACAGGCTCTTGAGCCGGTGGTTGCCGGTGCCGGCGATCGCACGGCCGCGGCGGCCGTTGTCGATCAGGGCGTCGCACGCCTCCTGGAGCATCCGCTTCTCGTTGCGGATGATGATCTCGGGGGCGCCGAGCTCGAGGAGCCGCTTGAGGCGGTTGTTGCGGTTGATCACGCGCCGGTACAGGTCGTTCAGGTCCGACGTCGCGAAGCGGCCGCCGTCGAGCTGGACCATGGGCCGCAGGTCGGGCGGGATCACCGGCAGGACGGACAGGATCATCCACTCGGGCCGGTTGCCGGAGCGGCGGAAGGCCTCGATCAGCCGCAGGCGCTTGATCGCCTTCTTGCGCCGCTGGCCGGAGCTGGTGCGGACCTCGGCGTGCAGGGACCGCGACAGCTCCTCGAGGTCCATCCGGACGATGATGTCGCGGACCGCCTCGGCACCCATGCCCGCCCAGAAGATGCGGCCGGTCTTGGCGCCGGAGCCGTACTTCTCGTCGAGCTGGCGGAACTCCATCTCGCCGATGGTCATCAGGGGCTTGAGCGCCTCGATCTCGGCGCGGGCCTGCCGGAGCTCCTCCTTCTGGCCCACGGCCTCGAGCGAGAGCTGCTCGCGCTCGGCCTGGAGCGTCTCCTCCATCGCGGCCTGGAGGTCCTGGATCTTCTGCTCGGTGCCGCGCTCCTCGTCTGTGGCGCGCTGCGCGGCGGCCTCCGAGATGCGGTCGGTCTCCGCGGCCACGATCTTGCGCAGGGCCGCCGTGGCGGCCTTGCCGCCCTTGTCACCGGCCGCGACCACGACCTCGCCCGTCGGGACGAAGGCGATGGTCTCCTCGGCGGTCCCGGTGCCCAGCTCCGCGAGGGCGGCCTGGACCTCCTGGGCGCGCGCCGTCGCCTCGTCGGTGTCGCGGTTGCGCGCGGCCTCGATCTCGTCCTTGGCGACCGCGAGCGTGGCGCGCAGCTCATCGGACTGGCGCTTGATGTCCGCCTTGAGGTTGGTCTCGAGCTCGGCGAGACGCTCTCCGCCGGCGCCGCCACGACCCTGGGCCTGCTCGTCGAGCGCCTTCAGGGCACGCTGTCGCGCCTCCTCGTCCACGTGGGTGACGATGTACAGGGCGAAGTACAGGATGCGCTCGAGGTTGCGCGGGCTGATGTCGAGCAGGATGCCGAGCCGGCTCGGCGTGCCCTTGAAGTACCAGATGTGGCTGACGGGGCTGGCCAGCTGGATGTGGCCCATGCGCTCACGGCGGACCTTCGAGCGGGTGACCTCGACGCCGCACTTGTCGCAGATGATCCCCTTGTAGCGGATCCGCTTGTACTTCCCGCAGTAGCACTCCCAGTCCCGGGTGGGGCCGAAGATGCGCTCGTCGAAGAGCCCGTCCTTCTCCGGCTTGAGGGTGCGGTAGTTGATGGTCTCGGGCTTGGTCACCTCGCCCTTCGACCATTCCCGGATCTGGTCCGGGCTGGCGAGCGAGATTCGGATCGCCGAGAAGTTGTTGACCTCGAGCATCGGTCTCCTCCGCGCCACCGCGGCCAGGCGGCGCGTTCGTGCAGTTCAGGGAGGGGGGACCGGGCCGGCCGGACGCCGATCCCCCTCCGTGCGGTGGTGCGGGTGGCTAGTCCTCGAACCCGGCGAGGTTGATCCCGCCGAGATCCGGGAGCAGGTAGCCGGAGGCGTCGTCCTCGGCCAGCGGGATCTCCTCGTCGTTCTGGTCGAGGATCTCCGCGTTGAGCCCGAGGCTCCGCAGCTCCTTGATGAGGACCTTGAAGGACTCGGGGACCCGCGGCGGCTGGATCTCCTCGCCCTTGACGATGGCTTCGTAGGTCTGGACGCGCCCGAGGACGTCGTCCGACTTGACGGTCAGGAGCTCCTGGAGGATGTTGGCGGCGCCGTAGGCCTCGAGGGCCCACACCTCCATCTCGCCGAACCGCTGGCCGCCGAACTGGGCCTTGCCGCCCAGCGGCTGCTGGGTGATCAGGCTGTAGGGGCCGGTGGACCGGGCATGGATCTTGTCCTCGACAAGATGGTGCAGCTTGAGCATGTAGATCTGCCCGACGGTGATCTTGCGATCGAACGGCTCGCCGGTGCGCCCGTCGCGCAGCTCCGTCTTGCCGTCCTTGGGCAGACCGGCGGCCTGGAGGGCCTCGCCGATCTGGGCCTCGGTCGCGCCGTCGAAGACGGGGGTCGCGGCCTTGTAGCCCATCGAACCCAGGGCCCAGCCCAGGTGGGTCTCCAGGATCTGGCCGATGTTCATGCGGCTCGGCACGCCGAGCGGGTTGAGCACGATGTCGACGGGCGTGCCGTCCGGGAGGTACGGCATGTCCTCGAGGGGCAGCACCTTGGCGATGACGCCCTTGTTGCCGTGGCGGCCGGCCATCTTGTCGCCGACCGAGATCTTGCGCTTCTGCGCGACCGAGACCCGGACCATGCGGTTCACGCCCGGCTGCAGGTCATCGTTCCACTCGCGGCGGAACTCGCGGATCTCCACGACCTTGCCGCGCTCGCCGTGCGGGAGGCGCAGCGAGGAGTCCTTCACCTCGCGGGCCTTCTCGCCGAAGATCGCGCGCAGCAGGCGCTCCTCCGCCGTCAGCTCGGTCTCGCCCTTGGGCGTGATCTTGCCGACCAGGATGTCGCCCGGGCGTACCTCGGCGCCGATGTAGACGATCCCCTCCTCGTCGAGATCCTTGAGGGCCTCCTCGCCGACGTTCGGGATGTCGCGGGTGATCTCCTCGGGGCCGAGCTTGGTGTCCCGGGACTCCATCTCGTGCTTCTCGATGTGGATGCTCGTGAACAGGTCGTCGCGCACGAGGCGCTCGCTGATCACGATCGCGTCCTCGTAGTTGCCGCCCTCCCAGGCCATGAACGCCACGAGGACGTTGCGTCCGAGCGCGAGCTCGCCACCCTGGGTGGAGGACGAGTCCGCGATGGCGGCGCCATCCTCGACGCGCTGGCCGACGGTGACGATCGGGCGCTGGTTGATGCAGGTTCCCTGGTTGCTGCGCACGAACTTGAGCAGCTTGTACTCGTCGAGGTCGCCGCTGTCCGCCTCGACCTGGATCCGCTCCGCCGTGACGCTGGTCACGACGCCGGCGCGACGCGCGATGATGACCTGGCCGGAGTCACGGGCCGCACGGGCCTCCATGCCGGTGCCGACGATCGGCGACTCGGGCTCGAGGAGCGGCACGGCCTGGCGCTGCATGTTCGAGCCCATCAGCGCGCGGTTGGCGTCGTCGTGCTCGAGGAACGGGATGAGCGCCGTCGCGACGGACACGACCTGCTTGGGACTGACGTCCATGTACTCGATCTGGTCCGGGCGGGCCTCCGGGAAGGTGTCCCGGTAGCGGCTCGGCACGCGCTCGGCCGTGAAGTGGCCCTCGGCGTCGAGCGGCGAGTTCGCCTGCGCGACGACGTGCTCCTCCTCCTCGTCGGCCGGGAGGTACTCGATCTCGTCGGTGACGATGGGCCGGCACGGGAAGGCGAGGGACTTCTGGCGGGCCAGCTCCTTGGCCGCAGCCGCGTTGAACGGCTCGCCCTTCTTGACGATGACCTTGCCGTCCTTGCCGACGACATCCGCGCCCGCTTCCAGCTCGAGCAGCTGCGGGTCGTCGTGGGCGACGGTCCGCTTGACCTTGCGGTAGGGCGTCTCGATGAAGCCGTAGGCGTTGATCCGCCCGTACGTGGCGAGCGAGCCGATCAGGCCGATGTTGGGGCCTTCCGGCGTCTCGATCGGGCAGATCCGGCCGTAGTGGCTGTGGTGGACGTCGCGGACGTCGAACCCGGCGCGCTCGCGGGACAGGCCGCCCGGGCCCAGGGCCGACAGGCGTCGCTTGGACGTGAGCTCGGCCAGCGGGTTCGTCTGGTCCATGAACTGCGACAGCTGGGACCCGCCGAAGAACTCCTTCATCGCCGCCACGACCGGGCGGATGTTGATGAGGGCGTTGGGCGTCGCCTTGTCGATCTCCTGGATCGTCATGCGCTCGCGGACGACGCGCTCCATGCGCAGGAGGCCGATCCGGAACGCGTTCTGGATCAGCTCGCCGTTGGCGCGGATGCGGCGGTTGCCGAGGTGGTCGATGTCGTCCTTGGCGTGCAGGCCACGGTTGGACTCGATCAGGTGGGCGACGATCGCGGCGATGTCCTCGCGGGTGATCGTGCGCTGCTCGCGCGGCAGCTCCACGTCCATGCGCGCGGCCACGCCGTCGAGCTTCTTGTTGAACTTGTAGCGGCCGACACGACCCAGGTCGTAGCGCCGGAAGTTGAAGAACAGGCTCTCGACGAGCTGGCGGGCGTTGTCGGGCGTGGGCGGATCGCCGGGGCGCAGCTTCTTGTAGACCTCGATCAGCGCCTCGTTGGGCGTCTTGGTCAGGTCCTTGTCGAGCGTGTTCGCGATGTACGGGTGCTCGGGGTCGATGTCGACCGCGCCGAACAGCCCGGCGATCTCGTCGTTGGTCGGGTAGCCCACGGCACGCAGCAGGGTCGTCGCCGCGATCTTGCGCTTGCGGTCGACCTTGACCCACAGCTGGTCCTTGTTGTTCGTCTCGAACTCGAGCCAGGCGCCGCGGTTCGGGATGACCTTGGCCGAGAACAGCATCCGGCCGGTCGTGGGATCCTCGAGCTCGCTGTAGTACACGCCGGGCGAGCGGACGAGCTGGCTGACCACGACGCGCTCGGCGCCATTGATCACGAACGTCCCCATGTCCGTCATCCACGGGTAGTCGCCCATGTAGACGCGCTGGCGCTGGATCTCGCCCGTCTCCTTGATCAGGAGCTCGACCTGCACGTACAGCGGCCTGCTGAAGGTGAGGTCCTTGGTCCGGCACTCCTCCTCGGAGTACTTCGGCGTCCCGAACTCGTAGTCCAGGAACCGGAGCTCCATGACCTTCTTCGTGAAGTCCTCGATCGGGCTGATCTCGTCGAACAGGTCCCGGAGGCCCTTCTCGATGAACCACTGGAAGGACTCGAGCTGGAGCTCGATGAGGTTCGGGACCTCGAACTTGTCGTCGCTGATCCCTTCGTGAACCTCGTGGATCCGGGCGTAGGTGATCCGGCCGGAACGGGTCATGGCAAGGGGTGCCGACGAGACGGACAGCATGAAGGACGGCTCCTTGACGGAGTGGGAAGAAGGGGGAACGGCCGCGCTCACAGAAGGAGTAGGATACCGCGATCACGCGGCATGTCAACCCCAGGACAGGGCCGAACGAGCGACGGCAGGGTCGCCGTCGCTCGTGGGTGCCGCGTCGAGTCGCTGGGCGGAGGGCAAGCGGCCATGCCGCCTCCGCCGTCGGTGACCGGGCGCCGGCGCGTCGTCGCGACGGTCGGCACCCGCATCGCCGGGGTCGCTACTTGATCTCGACCTTGCCGCCCTGCTCCTCGATCGCGGCCTTGATCTTCTCGGCCTCGTCCTTGGTGATGCCCTCCTTCACGGCCTTGGGGGCCGCGTCGACGAGGTCCTTGGCCTCCTTGAGGCCGAGGCCGGTGAGCTCGCGGACGACCTTGATGACCGGGATCTTGTTGGGGCCGATCTCGGTCAGGGTGGCGGTGAACTCGGTCTGCTCCTCCTCGGCCGCGGCGGCCGGGGCGGCGCCACCGGCTGCCGGGGCGGCGCCGCCGGCGAAGGCGACGGGGGCGGCGGCGGTGACGCCGAAGCGCTCCTCGAACTTCTTCTTGAAGTCCGAGAGCTCGAGGACGGTCATCTGCTCGAAGGCCTCGAGCAGCTGGTCGGTGGTCAGCGTGGCCATTGGGGTGTCTCTCCTGGTGATGGCGCCCGTGTGGGCGCGGGTGGTCTCGTGGTGAAGGTCAGGCCGCGGCGCCATCGCGCTTGGCGATCAGCGCATCGACCAGGCCGGCGACGTCCCGCAGCGGGGCGTCGAACAGGCCGGCCGTCGTGGACAGCGGGGCCGTGATCGCACCCAGCACCTCGGCGAGGAGTACCTCGCGAGACGGGAGGGTGGCGAGCTTGGTCACGCCGTCGGCATCGATCGCACGCGACCCCAGCACGCCACCCGTGATCTTCACGATCTTGGCGTAGGGCCGCGTCGCGTCGAGCACCGCCTTGGCCGTCGCCGACTCGTCGTTCCCGAAGGCGATCGCCGACGGGCCCGAGAGGAGCGGGGACAGCGCGTCCGCGGCAGGGCTGTCCTGCGCCGCGATCCGCATCAGGCGGTTCTTGACGACCCGGTAGCTCACGTTCTGCTTGCGCAGCGCGCGCCGGATCTCGGTGATCTCCTTCACCTTGAGGCCGCGGTACTCGGAGACGATCATCGTCCGGCTGGCGTCCAGCTCGGCGCGCAGCGTCTCGATCGTCTCGCGTTTGGCCTCGGTCGGCATCGAGCCTCTCTGACCTCCGTTGCTCCTGGCGCGCAGCCGGCGCGCGGCGGTGGGTGCGCACGGCCCTGCGGCCGATCCGTACCCCTGCGACGGGCCACGTGGCGAGCAGGGGGCGCGTCCCACCCGGAGGTGAAAACGAGGGCTCCTGCCTCGGCGTGCTCGCCGTCGTCCCCAATCGCCATCCCGAGGGATCACGACCGGTCCGGTCCGGCGGATCAAGCCCCGAGCGTCACCCCGGCCTCTCGGCCGGGCCGACGTTCCGCGGGCGCAGGCTGTCTGCGGCGATCCGTCTGTCTTGATAACGGCGCTCGTCTCTCGACGGCGTCGTGCAGTCTGATGGCGGGCCCGGGGGTCTGCCGGGTTACACCACGGCTGCCGCGAGGACACCCGGGATATCGACGCGGATGCCGGGGCCCATGGTCGTCGCGACCGTGAGCGTCCGCAGGTACTGGCCCTTGGCGCCGGACGGCTTGGCGCGGTTGACCGCATCCACGAGGGCCGCCAGGTTGTCGACCAGCTGGGCCTCCTCGAAGGAGGCCTTGCCGACCGGGACGTGGATGATGGCACCCTTGTCGACCTTGAACTCGACGCGGCCGCCCTTGACCTCCTTGACGGCGCGCTCGATGTCGAACGTGACCGTGCCGGCCTTCGGGTTGGGCATGAGGCCGCGGCGACCGAGGATCCGGCCGAGGCGTCCGACCTGGCCCATGACGTCCGGCGTGGCGACGGCCACGTCGAACTCCAGCCAGCCGGCCTCGATCTTCTTGACGAGATCCTCGGCGCCCACCTCGTCCGCGCCGGCGCGCAGCGCCTCCTGGGCCTTCTCGCCCTGGGCGAAGACGGCCACCCGGACGATCTTGCCGGTGCCGTGCGGGAGGACCACCGTGCCGCGGACCATCTGGTCGGCATGACGGGGATCGACCCCGAGGCGGAGGTGGGCCTCGACCGTCGGGTCGAACTTGACGGTGGAGGTCTCCTTCGCGAGCGCGATCGCCTCACCGATCGGGTAGACCCGGGTGCGGTCGACGAGCTTCGCGAGGTCCTGGTAGCGCTTGCCGTGCTCGGCCATGGTCGAATTGCTCCTTCGGTCCAGCGGACCTGCCCCTCTCGTGTCGCACCCGGTTCGGGGTCGCTCCCGGGTGCACGGCGGGCTCGCTAGCCCACCACCTCGATGCCCATGCTCCGGGCCGTGCCCTCGATGACCTTCATGCCGGCCTCGATGTCGTTGACGTTGAGGTCGGGCATCTTGATCTCGGTGATCTGGCGGACCTGCTCACGCGTCACCGTGCCGGCGGTCGCGCGCTTGGGTGTCGCGGAACCCTTGTCCACTCCGGCGGCCTTGCGCAGGAGGTCCGGGGCCGGCGGCGTCTTCAGGATGAAGGTGAACGAGCGATCCTCGAAGATCGTGATCTGCGCGGGGATGACCTGGCCGGCCTTGTCCGCGGTGCGCTCGTTGTACGACTTGGTGAACTCGACGATGTTGATGCCGTGGGGGCCCAGCGCCGTGCCGACGGGCGGCGCGGGCGTCGCCTTGCCGGCCGGCAGCTGCAGCGTGAGGACGATTCGGATCTTCTTGGCCACGTGTTGCTCGCTCCCTGCCTCGTTACAGCTTCTCGACCTGGAGGAAGTCGAGCTCGACCGGGGTCTCCCGGCCGAAGATGCTCACGAGAACCTTCAGCTTGTTGCGCTCCGGATTGACCTCGTCCACGGTGCCGATGAACTCCGCGAACGGACCGTCCGTGACACGCACGCTCTGGCCCTTCGTGAACGCGACCCGGAACTTGGGCGTCTCGACGCCCATGTGCCGGAGGATCTGCTTGACCTCGGTCTCGTCGAGCGGGATCGGCTCGCTGCGCATCCCGGGGATGTTGCCGCTGCCGACGAAGCTCGTGACGCCCGGCGTATTGCGGACGACGAACCAGGACTCGGGATCGAGGATCATCTCGACCAGCACGTAGCCCGGGTAGACCTTCTTCTGGACGGTGTGCCGCTGGCCCTGGCGGATCTCGATCTCGTCCTCCATCGGGACGAGGACCTGGAAGATCTTGTCCTCCATGCCCATCGACTCGATGCGGTGCTCGAGGTTGGCCTTGACCTTGTTCTCGTAGCCCGAGTAGGTGTGGATCACGTACCAGCGCTTCTCGGGCGCCCGCGCGACGATCGGTTGCTCGGTCATGCGTTCAGGCCGGAGACGAACCGGATCACGATGTCGAAGAACGTGTCGGCCACGGTGATGTACAGGCCGACCACGAACGAGACCACGAAGACCAGCACCGTCAGGTTGCGCACCTGCATCCGGTTCGGCCACGAGACCTTCTTCAGCTCGGACCACGATTCCTTGAGGAACTGTCGAAGTCGCTTCACGGGTGCCTTTTCAACTTGCGTTCTTGCGGTTCACCCTCCGAGGCCGGAGGCCGCTTTCCTCGAGGCCGTCCGCTCGAGGCTGCGATGGAGGTGGCAGGGGCGATAGGACTCGAACCTACAACAACCGGTTTTGGAGACCGGTGCTCTGCCAATTGAGCTACGCCCCTACAATTCCGTCCCGGGCTACTTGGCCTCCCGGTGCAGCGTGTGCCGCCGCTCCCGGGGACAGTACTTGAGCAGCTCGATCCGGTTGGGATCGTTCTTCTTGTTCTTGCGCGTCGTGTAGTTCCGCTGCTTGCACTCGGTGCAGGCGAGCTGGATCACCGGTCGCGCCTCAACTCTCGCCATATCGTCTCGTTACTCGATGATGCTGGTGATCGCGCCGGCGCCGACGGTGCGGCCACCCTCGCGGATCGCGAAGCGCTGGCCGACCTCGAGGGCGATCGGGGTGATCAGCTCGACGGTCATGTCGACGTTGTCGCCGGGCATGATCATCTCGGCCCCGTCGGGGAGGCCGATGGACCCGGTGACGTCGGTCGTGCGCAGGTAGAACTGGGGCCGGTACCCGTTGTAGAACGGGGTGTGGCGGCCGCCCTCCTCCTTGGTCAGCACGTAGACCCGGGCGATGAACTTGGTGTGCGGCTTGACCGAGCCCGACTTGGCCAGGACCTGGCCGCGCTCGATGTCGTCGCGCTCGATGCCCCGCAGGAGGCAGCCCACGTTGTCGCCGGCCTGGCCCTGGTCGAGCAGCTTCTTGAACATCTCGACGCCGGTCACGACCACCTTGCGGGTGGCGTGGATGCCGACGATCTCGACCTCCTCGCCGACCTTGATCACGCCGCGCTCGATGCGCCCGGTCGCGACCGTGCCCCGGCCCTTGATGCCGAACACGTCCTCGACCGGCATGATGAACGGCTTGTCGACCGGCCGCTCGGGGTTGGGGATGTAGGAGTCGACCGCGTCGAGCAGCTCCTGGATGCAGGCGTAGGCCGGGTCGCTCGTGTCGTCGGGCGCCTCGAGGGCCTTGAGCGCGGAGCCGCGGATGACGGGGATGTCGTCGCCCGGGAAGTGGTTCTTGGTCAGCAGCTCGCGGACCTCGAGCTCGACCAGGTCGAGCAGCTCGGGGTCGTCGACCATGTCGCACTTGTTGAGGAACACGACCATGTACGGCACCTCGACCTGGCGGGCCAGGAGGATGTGCTCGCGGGTCTGGGGCATCGGGCCGTCGGTGGCCGCGACCACGAGGATCGCGCCGTCCATCTGGGCGGCCCCGGTGATCATGTTCTTGATGTAGTCGGCGTGCCCGGGGCAGTCGACGTGCGCGTAGTGGCGGGCCTCGGTCTCGTACTCGACGTGGGCGATCGCGATCGTGATGCCGCGCTCGCGCTCCTCGGGCGCGTTGTCGATCGTGTCGAACGCGCGGTACTCCGCCTTGCCCTTGAGGGCGAGGTACTTGGAGATCGCGGCCGTGAGCGACGTCTTGCCGTGGTCGATGTGGCCGATCGTGCCGACGTTGACGTGCGGCTTCGTGCGCTCGAACTTCTTCTTGGCCACAGGACCTTCTCACTCCATGGCTTGGGCGGTACAGGCCGCCGGGGACGGACCGGGATTGGCTAGAGATGGAGCCCAGAACGGGATTCGAACCCGTGACCTCATCCTTACCAAGGATGTGCTCTGCCAGCTGAGCTATCTGGGCCCGTTTCGAGGCGAACCCCTGGGGGTGCGCCCGCGGACCATTGCGATGCTGGTTGGAGCCGACGACGGGACTCGAACCCGGAACCGGCGGTTTACAAAACCGCTGCTCTACCAATTGAGCTACGTCGGCACGCGCGCATAGTCAAACAAGAGCAGGACTCCGCGAGCCGGGGAATGATACGTGCCGAGGCGCGGGTCGTCAAACCTGCGTGGTGTCCCCGGCGGGCTCCGAATCGAGGTCCGTTGCAGGCTCCACCAGGTCCGCAGCCGCCTCCCCGGGGAGGAGCTCGTCCACATCATCCGAGGACGTACCGTGGCTCGGGACCGCCTCGGGGGCGAGCGTCGTTGCCACCGTGCGTCGGCTCCCGCGACGGATCGATCCGGCGGTCTCGGGTAGGGGCGCAGGTCGGGCGTCCGGATCGCCGGATGCGTCTCGTTGCTCGTCCGCGGGATCGAGCGCCTCGGGCGCCCTGTGAGGCCCGGCGTCCGACGCCGGCTCGTGGGGCTCGGACTCCGGGAGCCGGCGCTGGGCGGCCGCCTCGTAGAGCAGGATCGATCCCGCCACGGCGGCGTTGAGCGACTCGATGCGGCCGTGCATCGGGATGCGCACGAGCAGGTCGCAGCGGCGCCGGACGGCAGACCCCAGGCCCCGGCCCTCGCTGCCCACGACGATCGCGATCGGTCCCCGCAGGTCGGCTTCGCGCGCCGTCAAGGCCGCGTCGCCGTCGGCGCCCACGATCCGGAGGCCGCGGGCGTGCAGGTCGGCGAGCGCGCCGGCGAGATCGTCCACGGGGGCGAGCCGCAGGTGTTCGACCGCACCCGCCGACGCCTTCACGGCCGCCGGGGTCAGGGGCGCCTGGCGATGGGTCGGGAAGATGGCGCCGTGGACGCCGGTGGCCTCCGCGCTGCGCAGGAGCGTGCCCACGTTCTGCGGGTCCTCCAGCGAGTCGAGGACCAGCACGAGGGCCGGCTCGGATCGCTCGGCGGCAAGCGCCAGGACCTCGTCGGGCGATGCCCAGCGTCGCGGTGCCACGACGAGCGCGATGCCCTGGTGGCCATCGAAGCCGGCGACGGCCGTCAGCGTCCCGCCCTCGACCTCGACGACCGGGATCCGCAGGCTCGTCGCATGCAGCACGAGCTTCTCGAGGGCCATGCGCCGCTGCGGAACGACGAGCAGGCGCCTGGCCTCGCGGCGTGCCACGAACGCCTCCTCCACCGGGCGACGACCGGCGACCAGCTCCTCGCCCTCACCGAGGGCAACCGACGGGTCGCCGGCGAAGGGCGGCCTGGGCACGAAACGCTGGCCAGGAGCCAGCGGACGTCCCGGCGCGCCGTAGGGACGGCGGTCGGGGCCTGCGTAGGGACGGCGGCCTGGGTCCGGCCGGTAGTCGCGGCGAGGCTCGGGTCGCGGGGTCTCCATCGGTACGGAGTCGTCGTCCGCGAACGGCGGCGTCGTCGGGCGTCGACCGGATCCGGGGTGTCGACGATGATCGGGGCGTCGACCACGATCGGGGTCGCGGCGGCGGGCCGTCGCGGCGCTGGCCGTAGGCGGGCGGCGGGCCGTCGCGGCGCTGGCCGTAGGCGGGCGGCGGGCCGTCGCGGCGCTGGCCGTAGGCGGGCGGCGGGCCGTCGCGGCGCTGGCCGTAGGCGGGCGGCGGGCCGTCGCGGCGCTGGCCGTAGGCGGGCGGCGGGCCGTCGCGGCGCTGGCCGTAGGCGGGCGGCGGGCCGTCGCGGCGCTGGCCGTAGGCGGGCGGCGGGCCGTCGCGGCGCTGGCCGTAGGCGGGCGGCGGGCCGTCGCGGCGCTGGCCGTAGGCGGGCGGCGGGCCGTCGCGGCGCTGGCCGTAGGCGGGCGGCGGGCCGTCGCGGCGCTGGCCGTAGGCGGGCGGCGGGCCGTCGCGGCGCTGGCCGTAGGCGGGCGCGCCACGCGAATGATGCGACCCGTGCTGGCGAGGCGGGTACGCACCACGATCTCCGCGCGGGCCAGAACCGGTACGCCCATCCTCCCACGGACGAGGCTGACGCTGGTCAGGACCCTCGTTGCGGAACCCGAAGCCGTCTCGTTCCACCGGATCGCGGGCGCCGTCATGCCCGGCGAGACCGGGGTGCATCCTGCCCCGGACCACCAGTTCGCGAGCTGCCGTGGCCACCCGGGCCGCCGCCTGGTCCCTTGGGCTTCGACGGTCGGCCACCGTGGGGCGGCTTGCGGTCAGCCACCCGGCCCTGCCAGGCGACGCCAGCGCTGGCCGTCGCGCGTGTCCTCGACGGCAATCCCGTGGGCCAGCAGCTCGTCGCGCAGTCGGTCCGAGGCGCCCCAGTCGCGCGCGGCTCGGACGGCGACCCGCTCGTCAAGCAGCGCCTGGAGTGCCGGGTCAAGGACGTCGCCGACCGGCGCTGCCACGCCGAGCACCGCGTCCAGGTCCCGGATCAGCGCCGTGGCACGGCCGGCGTCGGCAGTCGACAGCGTTCGGGCATCGAGGCGTCGGTTGAGCTCGCGGACCCCGTCGAACAGCGCGGCCAGCGCCTCCGAGACGTTGAGATCGTCGTCCAGGCCAGCCTCGAATCCGGCGCGGATCCGCTCGAGGAGCGCCGGCAGCTCGGGGTCGTCACCGCGGTCCTCGTGGTAGCCGGCCAAGGCCGCGAGCAGCGAGTCGATCCGGTCCACGGCGGCGCCAGCGGCGGCCAGTGACTCATCCGAGTAGTTGAGCGGCGCCCGGTAGTGGACCGCGATCAGGGAGTACCGCAGGGCGCGCGGCGACACACCGGCCTCGACCAGCTCCGTGACCCGCGCGATGTTCCCCACCGACTTCGCCATCTTCTCGCCGCCCATCCGGAGGTGGGCGCAGTGCATCCAGGTGCTGCACGAACGGCAGCCCGGTGGCGGCCTCGGACTGGGCGAGCTCGTCCTCGTGGTGTGGAAAGACGAGGTCCACACCGCCGGTGTGGATGTCGAAGGACGAACCCAGGTGCGCCATGCTCATGGCGGAGCATTCGATGTGCCAGCCGGGCCGCCCCGCGCCGACCGAGGTGTCCCAGGACGGCTCCCCGGGCTTGGGGCCCTTCCACAGGACGAAGTCGCGGACGTCGTCCTTGCCGTACTCGTCGGCCACGACGCGCTCCCCCACCCGCATCGCATCGGGGTCCAGCCGGGCGAGCTTCCCGTAGGCGGGCCAGGAGGCGATCCGGAAGAAGATCGAGCCATCATCGGTCGCGTATGCGTGGCCGCGCTCGAGGAGCGTGGCCACGAGCGACGTGATCTGGGGGATGTGCTCCGTCGCCCGGGGCAGGACGTCCGGGCGAGCCATGAACAGCGAGTCCGCATCGGCCAGGAACTGGGCGACGTAGCGGTCTGCCAGCTCCGTGTGCGTGATGCCCTCCGCTGCCGCGCCTCGGATGATCTTGTCGTCGATGTCGGTGAGGTTCATGACCCACGTCACGCGCAGGCCGCGGTAGCGCAGGTAGCGAACCAGGAGATCCGCGAACAGGAAGGACCGGAAGTTGCCGACGTGGGCCGGGCCGTAGACCGTCGGGCCGCAGCTGTACACCCGGACGTGACCGGGCTCGAGCGGCTCGAGGGGACGAGCCTCGCCCGTGAGCGTGTCCTGCAGGCGGATCGTCACGACGACGGTCCGGAGCGTTGCGACGGCACGCGCCGAGATGGAACGGCCAGCGCCCTCGTCACCGGCGAGGTTGCCGGTCGAGGCCTTGACGTTGACGGCCCCCGGCTCGATGCCGAGGATCTCCGAGATCGCGTCGCGCATCGCATCGAGTCGAGCCCCGAGCCGGGGGCGCGCGCCGATGACCACGACGTCGATGGTCGAGGGCGAGAGGCCGACACCGGCCAGCCGTGCCGCGACCTCCCGGAGGAGGACGTCGCTCGCGATGCCCCTCGGCGTGCGGGCGTCCGCCGGGAACAGGCGGCCCAGGTCGCCGAGACCGGCGGCCCCCAGCAGGGCGTCGGCCACGGCGTGCAGCACGACGTCGCCGTCCGAGTGTCCGGCGAGCCGGGGGGCACCCGGGATCTCGATGCCACCCAGCCGCAGGCCCAGGTCGGGACCGAACGGGTGGCTGTCGTGACCGAGGCCGACGCGGACGGCCGCCGGGGCGAGTGAGCGCTCTGCTCGGCGCAGGTCGTCGGGCAGCGTCACCTTGATGTTCGCGGGTTCGCCGGGGATCGCATGGACGGGGATTCTACAGGCCTCGAGCAGCGCGGCCTCGTCGGTGAACTCCGGGGGAGCCTCGGGCGGATGCGCGGTCCAGGCGTCGAGCAGCAGGCCGCGACGCGCACCCTGCGGCGTCTGGGCGATGGCCATGGTCGATCGGTCCACGGTCTCGAGCACCAGGCCGTCCGCAATCCGCTTGAGGGTCTCGGCCACCTGCAGGACCGGCAGCGCAGCGCCGTGGCGCCACGCGGCCTCCGCGACGGCGGTCACAAGGTGGGGCGAGACGAGCGGGCGCGCCCCGTCGTGGACGAGGACGGGTCGATCACGTCCCGCCGGATCCAGGGCATCGAGCCAGCGCACCCCGGCGGCGGCAGACTGCCCGCGGCTGGCGCCGCCCTCGACGACCGCGGTCACGCCGGTGGGAAGCCACGGAGCCCTGCGCCACTCCTCAGCGCGATCCGGCGCTGCAACCAGGACCACGCGCTCCACGCAGGGTGTCGCCGCACACGCCTCGAGGGTCCACGCGAGCAGCGGCCTGCCGCCGATCTCCGCCATGAGCTTGTCGGTGCCGGCCATGCGTCGGGAGGCGCCGGCAGCCACGACCACGACGTCCGCCCGCAGGCTGCTGCTGCCCTCCGCGGACACCCGCTAGTCCACGCGCGGCTGGGCGAAGATCATCCGCCCGGCCACGGTCTGCAGGACGCGCGTCACCGTGAGGTCGACATCCTGGTCGATCAGCCGGGCGCCGCCCTCGACCACGATCATCGTGCCGTCGTCCAGGAAGCCGACGCCCTGTCCGGCCTCCTTGCCCTCCTGGATGACCCGGACGCGCAGCTCCTCGCCGGGCAGGACCGCCGGCTTCACGGCGTTCGCGAGCGAGTTGATGTTCATCACCCGCACGCCCTGCAATTCGGCGACGCGGTTGAGGTTGAAATCGTTGGTCAGGACGACCCGGCTTCGCTGCTTGGCCAGCTCGACCAGCTTCGCGTCGACCTCGGCGATGCCGGGGGCCTCATCCTCGACGATCTCAACCGGCGTCCGGAGATCGCGCTGCATGCGGTTCAGGATCTCCAGGCCGCGCCGGCCGCGGTTGCGCCTCAGGGCGTCCGAGGAATCCGCGATGTGCTGCAGCTCCTCGAGCACGAACCGGGGAACGATGAGCGTGCCGTACACGAACCCGGACTCCACGATCTCCGCGATCCGGCCGTCGATGAGGACGCTGGTGTCGACCACGATCCGGGGACCGGTCTCCTCGGGCACCGGCTCACCACCCGGCCTGCGCATCAGGCCCGCACCCTCGGCAGCCGCGATCAGGTCGAAGCGCTTGGCGACGACCAGGCCCATCATGCCGAGCCCCAGGAACAGCGAGATCCCCAGCGGGAGCCACGTGCCCAGCGGGCCCTCGATCTGGGCGAGGGGCAGGCTCAGCAGGAGGCCCAGCAGGAGGCCGATGAACAGGCCGAGCACGGCCGCGACGAACTCGGCCGTGGACATGTCCTGGACCCGGCTCACGAGCCAGCGGGCCGGCACGATCGTGAGGTACGGCAGCACGGCGAAGCCGACGACCATCCAAGCGATCGTCCAGGCGGCGAGGATGAACCCGGCGTACTCCACGCCGGTGAACAGTCCAGTCCCGGCCGCGGCGATTCCGAGCCCGACGAGGGCGCCGAGTGCCGCGCCGAGGACACGGATGGTCCGGATCACGCTGGTCCTTCGAGCGAGTGCTGACGCTGCCGGCGCGCGGGACGAACGCGGAGGCTGGGCGAGCCTAGCATGCGACGGAACGGGCCCGCAGCGGGCCGGGGGTCAGCGGTCGAGCCGGTACCTCTAGGTAAGGGCCGCACGGCGGGCCGCCGGCTCACGCGGGACCCTCAACGCCGCCGGGGACCTGGTGGAGCGTCCACCAGGGCGACGGCAACGGCATCGGCCAGCGACCCCACCTCGACCATCTCGATGCCCGGCACGGGCGCCGGCGCGCGGCCACGGGCACGCGGGACCACCGCACGGGTGAAGCCCAATCGGGCGGCCTCGCGCAGTCTTCGCTCCACCCCACCCACGCCGCGCAGCTCGCCCAGCAGGCCGACCTCGCCGATCGCCACCGTCCCCGGCACGATCGGCCGGTCCCGCAGCGACGAGGCAAGCGCCAGCGCCAGCGGCAGGTCGAGGCCTGGCTCCGTCACCGACAGGCCGCCCGCGAGGTTCGCGTACACGTCGTGGCTGCCGAGGCCGATCCCGGCTCGCCGCCCCAGCACGGCAACCAGCAGGGCGAGGCGGTTGGGGTCGACGCCGGAGGCGGTGCGCCGCGGTGACGGGGCCGTCGTCGGAGCCACCAGCGCCTGCACCTCCACGAGGATCGGCCGTGAGCCCTCCAGGACCGGTGCGACCACGCTGCCTGGCGCTGGCTCGTCGTGCTCGGCAAGGAACGCCCGGGCCGGATCGGCGACCTCGGCGAGGCCATGGTCCCGCATCTCGAACACTCCGACCTCCTCCGTGGAGCCGTAGCGGTTCTTGGATGCGCGCAGGAGCCGCAGGCCGCCGGTGCGATCGCCCTCGATCGAGAGCACGACGTCCACGAGGTGCTCGAGGGTCTTGGGCCCGGCCAGCGTCCCGTCCTTCGTCACGTGCCCAACGAGGATGACCGGGATCCCCTCCGTCTTGGCGACCTCCATGAGCCGCAGGGCGGCCTCGCGGACCTGGCCGACCGACCCGGGCGGCCCGTCGAGCTCCTCGGAGACGACGGTCTGCACCGAGTCCACGACGAGCAGCCCGGGCCGGGCGTTCCTCGCAAGGTCCGTGATCCTGCCGACGCCCGTCTCGGCGACGACGCGGATCGCGTCACCCACGGCGCCGCCCGTCAGCCCGAGGCGGGTCGCGCGCAGGCGGACCTGGCTCGCGGACTCCTCCCCGGTCGCGTACAGCACGGTGATCGCTGCGCCGCCACCGACCACGCCGGCAGCGACCTGCAGCAGCAGCGTGGACTTGCCGATCCCCGGCTCGCCACCGAGCAGCACGACAGAACCCGCGACGAGCCCCCCACCGAGGACGCGGTCGAGCTCGCCGATCCCGATCGGGCGGCGAACCTCGGCGTCGTCCTCGCCCGCGTGACTCAACGGCACTGGCTCCAGGCTCGCCGCAGCCGCGGATCGAGACCGGGCTCGGGGCGCGTCGCGCACGACCGTCTCGACGAGCGTGTTCCACTCCCCGCAGGTCCGGCACTGGCCCTCCCAGCGCAGCACGGCGGCGCCACACGACTGGCAGACGTAGCGGCTCTGGGTGCGCGACATCGACGGCGCTCCGGCCGCCGTCAGGCTTCGACGGGCGTCTTCGCGGGCTCCGCGGCGATCAGGAGGCCCTTGCCGTCGGGATCCAGGTCGATCGAGATCGTGTCGCCCTGGTTGTACCGGCCGAGCAGGAGGTGCTCCGCGAGCGGGTCCTCGATCAGGTTCTGGATCGTGCGGCGCAGCGGCCGGGCCCCGTAGGCCTGGTCATAGCCGAGCCGGATGATGTGCTCCTTGGCCGGCTGCGAGATCTCGAGGATCATGCCCTGGGCCTTGAGCTGGTCCCGGACCCGCTTGAGCATCAGGTCGACGATCTTGGTGATCTCCTCGACCGTCAGGCTGCGGAACACGACGGTGGCGTCGAGACGGTTGAGGAACTCCGGGCGGAAGTTCTGCTTCAGCTCCGCCTGGACCTTCTCCTTCATGAGCTCGTAGGAGGCGACGGCCCGGGTCTCGACCGTGTCGCCCTGCTGGCGGAAGCCGAGCGACGAGTTGGTCTGGATCTTCGATGCACCGAGGTTCGAGGTCATGATGATGATGGTGTTGCGGAAGTCCACCCGGCGGCCCTTGGCGTCCGTGAGGTGCCCGTCCTCCATGATCTGGAGCAGGATGTTGAACACCTCGGCGTGCGCCTTCTCGATCTCGTCGAGCAGGATCACCGCGTAGCTCTTGCGCCGGACGGCCTCGGTCAGCTGCCCGCCCTCGTCGAACCCGACGTAGCCTGGCGGCGCCCCGACGAGGCGGCTCACGTTGTGGCGCTCCATGAACTCGCTCATGTCGATCTTGATGAGCGTGTCCTCGGAACCGAACATGTACTCCGCTAGGGCCTTGGCGAGCTCGGTCTTGCCGACACCGGTGGGGCCGAGGAAGACGAACGACCCGATCGGCCGCTTGGGATCCTTGAGGCCGGCACGGGCCCGGCGGACGGCCCGCGAGACGATCTCGATCGCCTCCTCCTGGCCGATGATCCGCGTGTGGAGGACCTCCTCCATCTTCAGCAGCCGCTCGGACTCCTCCTGGGCGATCCGCGTGACCGGGATGCCGGTCCACATCGCGACGACCTGGGCGATCTCCTCCTCGTCCACCTTCGGGGGCTCACCCGAGTTGGCGGCCTGCCAGGCGGCACGCAGCGCGTCGACCTGCTCCCGGGACGTTGCCTCCGCCTCGCGCAGCGTGGCGGCCTGCTCGTACTCCTGGGCGTTGATCGCGGCGTCCTTCTCCTTGGTGATCCGGTCGAGGTCCTTCTGCGCCGCGCGCAGCTCGGGCGGAGAGGACGAGTGCCGGAGGCGGACGCGGCTCGAGGCCTCATCGATGAGGTCGATCGCCTTGTCCGGGAGGTGGCGGTCCGTGATGTAGCGGATCGAGAGGTCGGCGGCAGCCGTGATGGCCTCGTCGGTGATGCTGACCTTGTGGTGCTGCTCGTAGCGGTCGCGGATCCCCTTGAGGATCTCGATGGTCTGCTCGAGCGTGGGCTCCTCCACCATGACCGGCTGGAAGCGCCGTTCGAGCGCCGCGTCCTTCTCGATGTACTTGCGGTACTCGTCGAGCGTGGTCGCCCCGATGCACTGGAGCTCGCCCCGGGAGAGCGGCGGCTTGAGGATGTTGGCGGCGTCGATCGCACCCTCGGCCGCACCCGCGCCGACGAGCGTGTGGAGCTCGTCGATGAACAGGATCGCGTCGTTGGTGTTCCGCAGCTCCTCGATGATCTTCTTGAGCCGCTCCTCGAACTCGCCGCGGTACTTCGTGCCGGCGACGAGCGAGCCGATGTCCAGGGTCAGGACCCGCTTGTTGAGCAGGATGTCCGGGACGTCGCCCGCAACGATGCGATGGGCGAGGCCCTCGGCGATCGCGGTCTTGCCGACACCGGGCTCGCCGATCAGGGCGGGGTTGTTCTTGGTCTTGCGGCCAAGGATCTGGATGACCCGCTCGATCTCCTTCTCGCGGCCGATCACCGGGTCCAGCTTGTCCGCGCGGGCGGCCTCCGTGAGGTTGATCCCCAGCGCGTCGACCGTGGGCGTCTTGCTCGCGCGCTTGGTCTCCTGGGCCGGTCCGGCCGAGGACGACTGCGACAGGACGCGGATGACCTCGTGACGCACCTTGTCCAGGTTGACGCCCAGGCTCTCGAGGACGCCCGCGGCGATGCCCTCGCCCTCGCGGACGAGGCCCAGCAGCAGGTGCTCCGTGCCGATGTAGTTGTGGCCGAGTCGGCGGGCCTCGTCGATCGCGAGCTCGATCACCCGCTTGGCGCGCGGCGTCAGGCCCACCTCGCCGACGACGGGGCGGTCCCCGCGGCCGATGATGAACTCCACCGCGGTCCGCACCTTGGGCAGCTCGACGTTCATGTTCTCGAGCACGCGCGCGGCGACGCCCTCGCCCTCGCGGACGAGACCCAGCAGGAGATGCTCCGTGCCGATGTAGTTGTGGTTGAACCGCTGCGCCTCGTCCTGAGCGAGCGTCAGGACCTTGCGCGCGCGATCCGTGAACTTGTCGAATTGATCCATCGGGTCGAGCCTTCTCCCTGGTCGCTGAGGCGACCTGAGGGCCATCCTAGCACCTGATCTGTGAGGGACGGTTGTTCCCGCCAGGCATGCCCGGGGCGCCGGGGCTCCGCCCGGCATCCCCAGTCCATTGTTCGTCGCCGGGGCCACCTGGGATGCATGCGGGGGCTGTCCTTGCGGTGAAGGAATCGAAACGACCCGCCGGGGTCCGGCGGGTCGTCGGGTGCGTACGGGGCGACAGCCCGGATGATCAGGCCTTGCCGGCCTCGTCCTCGGCGGCGATCTCGGCGACCGCCTCCTCGAGCAGCTCCTCGGCGACCGCCTCCTCGGCGACGGCCTCGGTCGCGAGCCCGTTGGCGACGGCGTCGGCGACGACGGCGTCCTCCGCGAGCCCGACGGCCTCGACCTCCGCGACGACGGCCTCGATGGCCAGCTCCTCGGCAACGGTCTCGGCGACGAACGACTCCGCGGCGAGCTCCTCGGCCACGGCATCGGCCTCGATGGCCTCGCTCGCCAGCTCCTCGGCGATGACCTCGACCTCGACGGCCTCCTCGACCAGCTCCTCGGCTGCGGTCTCGGCGACGAACGACTCCGCGGCGAGCTCCTCGGCGACGGCGTCCGCGACGAACGCCTCCGCGGCGAGCTCCTCGGCCACGACCTCGGCGGCGATGGCGTCCTTGGTGAGCTCGTCGGCGACGGCCTCGTCACCGAGCTCCTCGGCGACGAACGCCTCCGCGGCGAGCTCCTCGGCCACGACCTCGGTGGCGATGGCCTCCTCCGTCAGCTCGACGGACTCGGCCTCGGCCTCGACGGCTTCCTCGGCGAGCTCCTCGGCCACGGTCTCGGCCGCGACGGCCTCCTCCGTGAGCTCCTCGGCCATGCCTTCGGCGGCGATGGCCTCGGTGGCCAGCTCGACGGCCTCGGCCTCCACGGCGACGGCGTCCTCGGCGAGATCATCCGCCACGGCCTCGGCGGCCTCGGCGTCCTCGGCGAGCTCCTCGGCGACGGCCTCGGTGGCGATGGCCTCCTCGGCCAGCTCGACGGCCTCCGCCTCGGCCTCGACGGCCTCTTCGGCGAGCTCCCCGGCCACGGCGTCCGCGAGGAAGGCCTCGGCGACGAGCTCCTCGGCGTCGGCTGCGGGCGCCGGGGCGGGCGTCCCGGCGGCCTCGGCGGCCGCCAGCTGGTTGCGGACCTGCGCGAAGGCGGCGGCCAGGGTCGTGTCGATCCCGCCCTCCGGCTCCGACTGCGTGTCCGACGGGGTGTAGCCACGGTCCGGGCGCTCGCGGCGCTCGCGGCGCTCGCGGCGCTCGCCGGTGGGAGCCTGCATCGTGCCGGCCTCCGGCACGGGTCGCACCGGGGCCTCCTCGGCCTGCTTGAGGCTGAGCCCCAGGCGATGGCGCTCGGAGTCGAGGCTGATGATCTTGAGCTTGAGGACCTGGCCCTCGTGCACCACGTCCCCCGGGTGCGCGACGCGCTGGTGCGACAGCTCGCTGATGTGGATGAGGCCCTCGAGGCCCTCGCGGACGCGGACGAAGGCGCCGAAGTTCACGAGCTTCGTGACGGTGCCGTCGATGACGTCGCCGACCTTGAAGTCCGCGACGGTCGACTCCCACGGATCCGGCTGGAGGCGGCGGATCGAGAGGCTGATCCGACCCCGCTCGTGGTTGATGTCGATGACCTCGGCCTCGACCTCGTCGCCGACCTTGTACCCGGCCTCGGGGTTGTTGACCTTGTTCCACGAGAGCTCGCTCTTGTGGACGAGGCCGTCGATGCCGCCGAGGTCGATGAAGATGCCGAACGGAGCGATCGACCGGACGCTGCCGGTGACCTTCTGGCCGACCTGGAGGCTGCTGAACAGCTCGTCCCGCTTCTCGCGGCGCTCCTCGTAGAGGGCGACCTTCTCGGACAGGATGAGCCGGTTGGCCTTCCGGTTGACCTCGAGGATCTTGAGGCGGAGCTTGCGCCCGATGTAGGGCTGCAGCTTCTCGGCGATCTCCTGGGCGGCGTCACGCGGCTGCTCGTTCTGCGGGCGGCGCGGGAAGTCCACGATCTGGCTGATCGGCACGAACCCGCGGATCCCGCAGTCGACGATCAGGCCACCCTTGTTGTGGTCGATGACCGGCGCGTCGATGATCGTGCCCGCCTCGAACACCTCCTGCATCGAGCGCCACTTGCGCTCGAGCCCGGCGCGGCGCAGCGAGAGGACCACGTGGCCCTCCGGCGACTCCGGCTGCAGGACGTAGACCAGGACCACGTCGCCGATGTTGATCTCCGGCTGCGACTCGCCGTGCCGGCCGAAGAGCTCGCGGTTGCTGACCACGCCCTCGGACTTGGCACCGATGTCGACCAGCATCTCGTCCTTGTCGATCCGGACGACGGTGCCCTCGACGACGTCACCGTGCTTGAAGCTCTTGATGTCGGTGTCCTGCTCCGCGAGCAGCTCCTCCATCGTGGTCGGCTCGGGGCCGGTGCGGCGGACGACTGGGGCCGGTTCCTCGTCCTCCTCCTCCGCGGCAGGTGGAGCGTCTGCGACGTCCTCCTCGCTGGTGAGAACGGGTTCGGGGCTGGTCTCGGGGGCGGCGGGCTCGTCGGCGACGGCGATCGCCGCGACGGTCTCCTCGGACGCCGGTGTCTCCTCGGAGGCGATGGCCTCCGGCTCCGGTGCGGTCCCGCCCTGCTGCTCTTCGGTCAAGGTGATCCTGTCTCCTATCGTGGATTCCGCCCTGGAATCACGAACGGCCTCCGAGTCACGCCCGGGGCCGTCTTGGAGAGGGAATGGATCGGGGATGGCTTGGCCGGCGGTCCGCTCCTTCGCGCTCGACGAGTCCTGGAACGATGCTCTTCAACTGTCCGTGCCCATGGGCCGGGCGAGTCTAGCACCCCCTGATCCGCCGGTACAATCGCTCTCCGTGCCGGAGCTGCCCGATCTCGCCGTCGTCGCCGACGCGTTCCATGCCGCCCTTGCGGGCCGGCCGGTCGCGGGCATCCGGGCGCTCTCGCCGCTGGCGGTCAGGGGGACCCCGGCGGAGCTCGCTGCGCTTGCCGGCCAGCGGGTCGCGCGCGTAGCGCGCGTGGGCAAGTTCCTCGACCTGGACCTCGACGGCGATCGGGTCGTGATCAACCCGATGCTCACCGGTCGCCTGCAGCTCGCCGGGCGTGGCGAGAAGGCGCCGTCGTCCACAGCGCTGGAGGTGATCTTCGGGCCGCGAGACCCGGGCACCGGCGCCCCGGCCGACGCCGCGCCCTGGACGGCCGGCGCCGCCTGGCTGCCGGCCGGCGATGTGCCCGTGACCGTGCGCTACCGCGATCCCACCCAGATGGGGAAGGTGTACCTGCTGCCCGCTGGCGTCGAGCGTCCCGTCCCCGGCCGCGGCCCGGACGAGATGGGGCCCGACGCCCTCGATCCGGGACTCACCCTCGAGGCCTGGCGGGACCGGATCCGGAGGCACCCCGGCGAGCTCAAGAACCTGCTGCGCAACCAGGCGTTCGTCGCCGGGATCGGCAACGCCTATGCCGACGAGATCCTGTTCGAGGCGCGTCTCCTGCCCTTCCGCAAGCGGTCAACGCTCGCGGCCGAGGAGGTCGATGATCTCCACCGCGCGATGCGGGCGACCCTGGAGGCCTCGATCGCCCTCCTTCGCGAGCGAGTGCCGCCCACCTTCGAGAAACAGGTGCGCGACCACCTCGCCGTCCACAACCGCGGCGGCCAGCCGTGTCCGCGCTGTGGTACGCGGATCACCGAGGTCAAGGCCGGCGGCTTTCCGACCGGGTACTGCCGCGGATGCCAGCGCTGAGGCCCGGCCCCGATGCCGTGCTTCAGGGGATGACCAGCACCTGCCCGATCCGGAGGGTGTTCGACGTGAGCCCGTTCGCCACCTTGATCTTCTTCACGGTGGTGTCGAACCGGGTCGCGATGCCGCTCAGCGTGTCACCGGACCTGACCTTGTAGGTCGTGGCGGCGGGAGTCGCGCTGGGTCCGGTCCCCGGCGTCGCGCTCGCAGCGGGCGACGCGCCCGGCGGTGGTGACGACGCGGCCGGGGCCGCCGATGTCGACGGTGAGGCACCAGCGGCCGCGCTGGGGGCGACGGAGGCCGCGACCGATGGCGCGGCGGTGGGTGGCGCGGTAGGCGCGGCGGCTCCCGCCGGACCCGAGGGCGAGGCACCCGAACCCGGTTGCGGCGCACGGGAGCCAGACTGCGGCGCGGTCCGCGCGATGACGAGCACCAGGAATGCCAGGACCATCAGGCCAACGAGGACCGCCTGGCCCCCGCCCTTGCGCGACGAGCCCCGGAACGCGGCGGAACGTCCATGTCCCGGCTCGAGGGCCAGCACGATCGAGCGCGTCTCCGGCCACAGGTCGCTCCCAGCAGCCTGCCCGGCGCCGACGCGGTCAGCCTCGATCGCCTGCGCCGCAACGTACGTCGCGCAGCTCACGTGTGTCGGCGTCAGGCACAGGCTGCGTTGCTTGGCGATCGCGGGTGCGGCGTGGGGCTGCGTCGCGCTGCACCGATGGTCGCGCGTCGGATGAGCGCCACGCCAGGTGCCGGCCGAGGCGATCAGATACGGGCAGGCCCGGTACACGACATCGTCCGGCCCACCTCGAGGATCGTGCGGAACGGACGTGGCCCCGGAGTCGCGATCGACGAGGGTCTTGTCGTTCTCGGTCATCGCGTCGAGGATACCGCCCAGACCGGGATCCGACGCTTGGCGCCAGGCGGCCGACGCGACGTCGCGGTGTCGGCCCGCCGCAACGCGATCGACCGGTCCTTAAATGCAACAATCCCGGCGACGACCTATTTTCCCGAAAGGCTGCCCTCTCAGTATCTTCGGCGCTGGAGAGCTTAACTTCCGTGTTCGGGATGGGAACGGGTGTGGCCTCTCCGCTAGAGTCACCGGGATCGTATGCATCTGGTAGATGACGGCAGCGACGGACGTCGCACGCGACGCCGGCGCCAGTCGATCGAAGATCAAGACTTGCCTTGGAGATCCCGACCTCCCGGCACGCTGACCCCTGGTCAGGTGCTGGTATAGAGGTCAAGCCCTCGACCATTAGTACGGCTCAGCTTCATCCGTCACCGGACTTCCACATGCCGCCTATCAAACAGATGGTCTCTCTGCGGTCTTACCCGGTTAACCCGGTGGGGAACCTCATCTCGAGGCGAGCTTCGCACTTAGATGCTTTCAGCGCTTATCCCAACCGAACATAGCTACCCAGCGATGCCCCTGGCGGGACAACTGGCACACCAGCGGTTCGTCCACTCCGGTCCTCTCGTACTAGGAGCAGCTCCTCTCAAGTTCCCTACGCCCACGCTGGATAGAGACCGAACTGTCTCACGACGTTCTGAACCCAGCTCGCGTGCGGCTTTAATCGGCGAACAGCCGAACCCTTGGGACGTACTTCCGCCCCAGGATGCCACGAGCCGACATCGAGGTGCCAAACGGTGCCGTCGATGTGAACTCTTGGGCACCATCAGCCTGTTATCCCCGGGGTAGCTTTTATCCGTTGAGTGATACCCCTTCCACTCGGAGGTACCAGATCACTAAGCCCGACTTTCGTCTCTGCTCCACTTGTAGGTGTCGCAGTCAAGCTCCCTTATGCCTTTGCACTCTTCGGCTGGTTTCCATTCAGCCTGAGGGAACCTTTGGGCGCCTCCGTTACACTTTAGGAGGCGACCGCCCCAGTCAAACTGCCCGCCTGACACTGTTCCGCGCCCGGCTTACGGGTCGCGGTTAGAACCGAAATCCAACCAGGGTGGTATTTCAAGGTCGGCTCCACCGAGGCTAGCGCCCCAGCTTCTCAGCCTCCCACCTATCCTACACAAGCTGAACCCCAATCCAATGTCAGGGTGCAGTAAAGCTCCACGGGGTCTTTTTGCCCTAGCGCGGGTAACCTGCATCTTCACAGGTATTTCAATTTCGCCGGATCCCTCGTTGAGACAGCGCCCAGACCGTTACGCCATTCGTGCGGGTCGGAACTTACCCGACAAGGAATTTCGCTACCTTAGGACCGTTATAGTTACGGCCGCCGTTTACTGGGGCTTCGATTCAGAGCTTGCACCCCTCCTCTTAACCTTCCAGCACTGGGCAGGCGTCAGCCCCTATACGTCAGCTTTCGCTTTCGCAGAGACCTGTGTTTTTGCTAAACAGTCGCCTGGGCCATTTCACTGCGGCTTCGATCAACCACTGCAAGCAGCAGTTGCGAAGCGCCCCTTCTCCCGAAGTTACGGGGCCATTTTGCCGAGTTCCTTAACGAGGGTTCTCCCGATCGCCTTGGTATTCTCTACCCGCCTACCTGTGTCGGATTGCGGTACGGGCACCTCGGATCTCGCTAGACACTTTTCTTGCCGGATCGGCTCACTCGAATCGGACTAATGCCCTTTCATTCGCTGCTCGGGGTTGAAATGAGGTGACGGATTTGCCTGTCTCCTCCCCCTACCGGCTTAGACGCGTATAGCCAAAACGCGCTCGAACTACCGTTCCGTGTCATGCCCTTGCTCTCACCCTGGATCAGATCCTGGGCTCGACCGGCAGTGCCGGCCAGCCCCCAGGTTCCTACCCCGGGGCGACACCTTGCGGTGCAAACGATCCTTTGGTGGTTCCGGAATATCAACCGGATGTCCATCGCCTACGACGTTCGTCCTCGGCTTAGGCCCGACTAACCCTGAGTGGACGAGCCTTCCTCAGGAAACCTTAGGCTTACGGCGTGTGGGATTCTCACCCACATCTCGCTACTCATGCCGACATTCGCACTTCCGCACGCTCCAGCCGTCCTCACGGTCGACCTTCACAGCTGAGCGGAACGCTCCCCTACCACTCGCCTTGCGGCAAGTCCGTAGCTTCGGTGCCATGCTTGAGCCCCGTTGAATTTTCGGCGCGGATCCACTTGACCAGTGAGCTGTTACGCACTCTTTCAATGGTGGCTGCTTCTGAGCCAACATCCTGGTTGTCTATGCGAATCCACATCCTTTACCACTTAGCATGGACTTAGGGACCTTAGCTGACGGTCCGGGCTGTTTCCCTTTTGACCACGAAGCTTAGCCCTCGCAGTCTGACTCCCAGGCTCTAGAATTGCGGGATTCGGAGTTTGGTTGGGGTTGGTAAGCGGGAAGCCCCCTAGCCCATCCAGTGCTCTACCCCCGCGATTGAACGCCTGAGGCTAGCCCTAAAGCTATTTCGGGGAGAACCAGCTATCTCCGAGTTCGATTGGCATTTCACCTCTATCCACAGGTCATCCCCCAGCTTTTCAACGCTGGTGGGTTCGGTCCTCCACGAGACATTACTCTCGCTTCAACCTGCCCATGGATAGGTCACTCGGTTTCGGGTCTACTGCATGCGACTCGCGCCCTATTCAGACTCGCTTTCGCTCCGGCTACGTCCTTCTCAGACTTAACCTTGCCACATGCAAGTAACTCGTCGGCTCATTCTTCAAAAGGCACGCCATCAGGCTACCGCTTGCGCGGCAACACCCTTTGACTGCTTGTGGGCACGTGGTTTCAGGTACTATTTCACTCCCCTTCCGGGGTGCTTTTCACCTTTCCCTCACGGTACTTGTTCGCTATCGGTCGCCAAGAGTATTTAGCCTTAGACGGTGGTCCGCCTAGTTTCCCACATGAGAGACCTTCCACGTGGTACTCAGGTGGTCGATCCAGAGGCCGGACTCGCTTTCGCCTACGGGGCTATCACCCGCTCTGGCCCACCCTTCCAGGTGTGTTCGACTAGCGACCGGCTTTGTAACTCTGCAGGAGCCCGGCAGGGCTCCAATGTTCGACTCCTACAACCCCAGTTCAGAAACGACTGCCGTCTATCACGCTGAACTGGTTTGGGCTATTCCCGTTTCGCTCGCCACTACTCAGGGAATGATCTCTTTTCCTCCAGCTACTGAGATGTTTCAGTTCGCTGGCTTACCTCCTCATGGCCTATGTGTTCAACCATGGGTGACTGGGCATGACCCCAGCCGGGTTTCCCCATTCGGACATCCTCGGATCAACGTCTGCTCGCGACTCCCCGGGGCTTAACGCAGCCTGCCACGTCCTTCATCGGCTCTTGGCGCCAAGGCATCCACCCCGTGCCCTGTGTAGCTTGACCTCCGCCAGCATCTGACCAGGTGGCCAGTGCGGGACGGGATCGTGATCGGGGTTCTCCTTGATTTCACGGCGAAATCTTGATCCTCGGGCCCTCGACCTCGCGGTCGAACGCCCTCGATCTTCTCTACTGCCGTCATCTATCCAGTTGTTAAGGTGCACCGCCGAAGCGGTTCGACCAACAGGAGCAGGGCTCCTGGCGGTCCCAGCGATCCGCTGGTCGGTGGGCTCCGTCTGTGGAGCGCACGGATCAGGGGATCTGATGGATCCTGACACGCGTAGACGGTTCGGAGGACCTGCCTGCGAACCGTCGTTCGTCGCGGGGTTGGACCCGGTTGTCTCGGGTGGTCCCGAGGTATTCGAATTGTCGTTGCCGATTGCGGCCGGCGGAAGTGGTGGTGGAGACGAGGAGACTCGAACTCCTGACCCTCTCCTTGCAAAGGAGATGCTCTGCCAGCTGAGCTACGTCCCCGTGACCCAAGAGTCGGCGGGAAGTGGTGGGCGCACCTGGACTCGAACCAGGGACCTCGGCCTTATCAGGGCCGCGCTCTAACCAGCTGAGCTATGCGCCCTGGAGGCCGGCCTCACCGGTTGTCAGGCAGGGCGGCCGCACCGTAACCCTTGAAGAGTGGTAGGAACAACACCGGTCGACCGTGCCCGGTTACGGTGTCTCACCATGTCGCTTGTCGATCTCCGGCTTGCGCCGGCACCCCTCACATGGCTAGAAGGGCAAACGATCGGGCGATCAACCTGGGAGCCATCAACGCCAGGACCTCACCGTAAGGGTCCTGACTCGGATCTCCCTAGAAAGGAGGTGATCCAGCCGCACCTTCCGGTACGGCTACCTTGTTACGACTTCGTCCCAATCACCGACCCCACCTTCGACGGCTGCCTCCCTTGCGGGTTGGCCCACCGGCTTCGGGTGTTGCCAGCTTTCATGACGTGACGGGCGGTGTGTACAAGCCCCGGGAACATATTCACCGCCGTATGCTGACCGGCGGTTACTAGCAACTCCGGCTTCATGTAGGCGAGTTGCAGCCTACAATCCGAACTGAGACCGGCTTTAAGGGATTTGCTCCACCTCGCGGTTTCGCCGCCCGTTGTACCGGCCATTGTAGCGTGGGTGTAGCCCAAGACGTAAGGGCCATGCTGACTTGACGTCATCCCCGCCTTCCTCCGAGTTTCTCTCGGCAGTCTCGTGTGAGTGATACAACACACGATAGGGGTTGCGCTCGTTGCGGGACTTAACCCAACATCTCACGACACGAGCTGACGACAGCCATGCAACACCTGTGGCCAGGCCCCTTGCGGGGCGCCGACGTTTCCGCCGGATTCCTGGTCATGTCAAGCCTTGGTAAGGTTCTTCGCGTTGCATCGAATTAAACCCCACGCTCCGCTGCTTGTGCGGGGCCCCGTCAATTCCTTTGAGTTTTAGCCTTGCGGCCGTACTCCCCAGGCGGGACACTTAATGCGTTAGCTTCGGCACTGGTGGGGTTGATACCACCAACACCTAGTGTCCATCGTTTACGGCTAGGACTACCGGGGTATCTAATCCCGTTTGCTCCCCTAGCTTTCGCGCCTCAGCGTCAAGAACAGGCCAGGAAGCCGCCTTCGCCACTGGTGTTCCTCCCGATATCTACGCATTTCACCACTACACCGGGAATTCCGCTTCCCTCTCCTGCCTTCAAGTCGATCAGTATCGAATGACCCTCCCCAGTTGAGCCGGGGGCTTTCACACTCGACTTGAACGACCGCCTGCGCGCTCTTTACGCCCAGTAAATCCGGACAACGCTAGTCACCTACGTATTACCGCGGCTGCTGGCACGTAGTTAGCCGTGACTTATTCATCAGGTACCGTCATTATCGTCCCTGGTAAAAGCGGTTTACAACCCGAAGGCCTTCATCCCGCACGCGGCGTTGCTGCTTCAGGGTTTCCCCCATTGAGCAAAATTCCCGACTGCTGCCTCCCGTAGGAGTCTGGGCCGTGTCTCAGTCCCAGTCTGGGTGATCGTCCTCTCAGACCACCTACCGATCGTCGCCTTGGTGAGCCGTTACCCCACCAACGAGCTAATCGGACGCAGGCCCCTCCCGAAGCGCCTCGCGGCTTTGATGACGCCAATGAAAGCGTCGCCACATGCGGTATTAGCCACCCTTTCGGGCAGTTATCCCCCACTTCGGGGCAGGTCACCTACGCGTTACTCAGCCGTTCGCCACTAACGAGCAAGCTCGTTCGTTCGACTTGCATGTCTCATGCACGCCGCCAGCGTTTATCCTGAGCCAGGATCAAACTCTCCGCGAAAACTCGATGTTGCCATCGAGTTGAATGTCAAGAGCTTGGTCCAGGCACGTTCTCGTGCTGAAGTTCCTACCACTCTTCAGTTGTTAAGGTGCAGCGCCCGGCCTTCACCGCTCGGAGCGCGGACTGCCTAGTTTGGCGCAGTTCGCTCCCCGTGTCAAACGGGGTGTCGGGGGTGATGCCCGCCCGGCGGGCGACCGTCGAGCCTCGGGTTCGTGAGGCGCGAGGACGGATGGTAAGGAACCTCGACAGGCGTGTCAAACGGGCCGCGGCGTGACCCAATGGCCCCGTTCATGCCCTCAGATCGGGCTCTCCTCCACGAGGAGGATGAAGGCCGCACCGCTCAACCAGCACAGGAGGGCGAGGACCACGTCGCCCTCGGCGCCGAGCGGTCCAACGGCGATGATCCAGATCAGGAGACCGACGATCGCCGCCGCCAGCGCCTTGGACAGCCGGAGCAGGATCTCGAACACGAGCTCGCGCACCTAGATGGCCCTCCGGCCCTGGAATGAGCGGATCAGGGTGACGTCGTCGGCGTACTCCAGGTCGCCCCCCACCGGCAGCCCACGGGCGATGCGGGTCACCGAGCCGACTCGACCCTCCAGTCGCTCGCCGAGGTACATCGCGGTCGCCTCGCCTTCGAGCGTCGGGTTCGTGGCCAGGATGACTTCCTCCAGTGGCCGGCCGTCGGCCGCTGCCTCATCGACGCGCGCGAGGAGCTCGCGCACCTTGAGGCGCTCCGGGCCGATGCCGTCGATCGGGCTGATCGCACCATGCAGGACGTGGTACCGGCCCTTGAACTCCCCCGTCCGCTCGATGGCCAGGACGTCCAGCGGCTCCTCCACCACGCACATCCGGCCGGTATCGCGGCCGGGATCCCGGCACAGGGGACAGAGCGGCGCATCGCTGATGTTGAAGCAGGTGGAGCAGAAGACGACCTCGTCGCGAACGGCGATCAGCGCGCGGGCCAGCGACCGGGCCTCGGCGTCCGGGGCTCGAAGGAGGTGGTACGTGAGCCGTTGGGCCGTCTTGGGGCCGATCCCTGGCAGGCGCGCGAACGCCTCGATCAGGCGCGCGACGGGCTCGATGACGGCGCTGGACACGGGAGAACGATCAGCCCAGGCCGGGGATGCGCAGGCCGGCAGTGACCGCGCCCATCTTCTGCTCGGCAAGCTCCTGGCTGGCCCTCAGCGCCTCGTTGACGGCGGCCATGACGAGATCCTGGAGCATCTCCACGTCCTCGGGGTCGACCGCCGCCGGGTCGATCTCGAGCCCGACGAGGACCTGCTTGCCCGTCACGGTGGCCTTGACGACCCCGCCGCCCGCCGATCCGTCCACGGTGGCCGTCTCGAGCTCCTCCTGGACGCGCGCCATCTGCTGCTGCATCTGCATCAGCATCTTCTGCGGGTTCATGCCCATGGCTGCGGGTCCTCCGGTCTGGGGCTTGATGGTCGATCCAGGTGTGGCCCCAAGTCTCGCCCATGTGCGGGCGCGGCGCGAGTCGTCGGCTGCCTCAGGTGACGTCTGGCACGTCGAGACGGTCCTCGGCGAAGATCCGGTGCGCCTCGGCGAGGATGTTGGCCGCCTCCTGGTCGTCCGGCATCGGGGCGACGAGGTCGAGGTTCGTTGCGATGCAGCGCACCCCGACATCGTGTCCGAGGTACGCGCCGATGCATTCCTCGAGCAGCGGGCGCCGACGGTCCGCGACGTCCTTGAGGAACCCCTGCTCCTCCGGGAAGCCGAGGGTCACGACGTTGCCCTCCACGCCGATCGGCAGGCAGACGGTGATCAGCGGCTTCACGGCACGGTTGCGTTCGGTGATCGTGGTCACGACCGCGGCCCATCCCTGGCGGAGGCGCTCGAGGTCGTCGTTGGTGGCGTCGCTGACGGTCACGCCGGCGGCGGGATCCGTGACCGGGGCCGGCGCGCGCGCAGGCACGCGCGCGTCGACCGTGTCGGGGCGGGCTGGCGGCTCGATGGCGGCTGGGGCTGCCGGAGCTGGGGCTGGCGCCACGTGCGGCCGCGGGGCCGGCTTCCGCGGCTGCTCAGCCTCGGCGGCGGGGGGAGGCGAGGCCGGCGCCCGCGCGGCGGCGGCCGTTGCCTGAGTCGCGACCGTGCCGGAGCGGCTGGGCGGGCTCGTCTGGGCGGCCCGGGCGAGCGCCGGCTCGAGCAAGGCGAGCTCGAGTTGCAGACGCAGGCCACCGGGGCCGAGACGCGTCGGGTCGATGCCGGCCAGGCGACGGGCCGCCGCGGCGATCCCGGGCTCGGCGGTGCCGCGGGCTGCCAGGTCCGCGAGCAGCTGCTCGCGCAGCGTGTCGACAACCTGGTCCAGGAACACGCGCAGGTCCCGGCCCCGTTCCTCGAGGCGGTCGAGGAGGACAATGCCCGCCGCGGCGTCCCCGCCGGCGAGCGCGGCGACGAACCCGTCCACCAGCTCGGCGTCGGCGAGTCCCAGGAGGTCCCGTACGGCGTCGGCCTCGATGCGGCCTGCCGTCGAGCCGAGCAGCTGGTCGAGGATGGACTCCGCGTCGCGCATGCCCCCTGCGGCCAGGCGGGCGATCACGCGGATCGCGTCCGGATCCGCCTCGCGGCCGTCGGCCGCCAGGATGCGCTCCAGCTTCCCGGTGATCTCCGGGACGGTCAGACGCCGGACGTCGAACCGCTGGAGCCGCGACAGGATGGCCGGCGGGAAGTCCTGCGGGTGAGTCGACGCGAACATGAACGTCACGAAGTCGGGCGGCTCCTCGAGGGACTTGAGGAGGGCGTTCCAGGCGTCCTTCGTGATCTGGTGGGCCTCGTCAAGGATGTAGATCTTGCGCCGGAGGTCGGTGGGGGCGTAGCTCAGGCGCTCGCGCAGCTCGCGGACGTCGTTGATGCCGCGATTGGACGCGGCGTCGATCTCGACCAGGTCCAGGGCCCGGCCCTCGCGGATGGCGTTGCACGCGTGACATGCGTCGCAGGGATCGGCGTTGGGAGCGAGGTTCTCGCAGTTGAGCGCCTTGGCCAGGATCCGCGCGAGCGACGTCTTGCCGGTGCCACGCGGTCCAGTGAACAGGATCGCGTGCGCCACCTGGCCCGTGGCCACGGCATTGCGCAGCGTGGCGACGACCGCCTCCTGGCCGACGATCTCGGAGAACGTCTGGGCGCGCCATCGACGGTAGAGGGCCTGGTGGGTGGTCCCTTGGGGCAACTGCAGCTCCTGGACGCTCCTGCGGCCGGGCGCGGCCGAGTAGGTAGTGCCGTGCACCCTCCGTCGATGCGGACGTCCCCGCGCCCAGCGGCGCACGCGGCTCGGACCAGGCCGTTCCGCGGCACCCGGCAATCAGCGCTGAGTGCTGCTTCCTTCCGGACCTGACACGGTTCACGAGTCACCGTCGCGCGGGACCCGGTCCTCAACGTCGCGTACGTCGTCGGCTCTCGAGAAGCGCCGACCTCGGGAGGGAATTCAGCCCTGCTGGAGCGGATTGCAGGTACAGGGCACCGCTAGTTCCCCGCCTAGCACGGCCCGGCGATCATAGCAGGGGCGCCCCGGATGGCCGCCCGGAGGCGAGCCGCGAAGGGGCCGGCGCCGTCCACGGCCCTACAGCCGACCGGGGGCTGGCGGAGAGGGCGGGATTTGAACCCGCGATGGGTTGCCCCATACCGCATTTCCAGTGCGGCGCCCTAGGCCACTAGGCGACCTCTCCGCCGCAGAGAATAACCGACCCGACGAGATCACTCGTCGGGTCGTCACCAGTTCGCTGGCGGAGAGGGTGGGATTCGAACCCACGCTGCTTGCGCAGACCGCTTTTCGAGAGCGGCACCATCAACCACTCGGACACCTCTCCGCCGCGAAGGATAGCAAGGCGCTGCCTGACGGGTCCAAGGGGGCCTCGTTCGGATCAGCAGGCGCCGGGGGCCCAACGGGGCCGGACACGGGCCTGTCGACACCGACGGGCGATCGCATGCGCTCGAGGGTCGGGCCCGCGGACTCCCGGGCATGTCGACACCATGGCGACGGGTGCCGGTGCTGCCGTCGCGGATGCCGGGGGTCGTCGACGCGGGGGGCGACGGGGCCGGGCGGTGGGAGGCGGCGGAGGCCCCGGCTGGTTCAGGCGCCGGAGATCGAGCCCTCGAGCGTGCCCATCAGCTCCTCCGCCTCGGCGCGACGGATGCCGGCCACGACGTCGAGGCGCCGCCCGAGACCGGGCGAGTCGGCGAGCTGGATCACCGTGCCGGCGGCACCGCACACCGGATTGGGAGCCGCGTAGACCAGGGCGGCCGCGTCGCACTCCAGCAGCGCGCCGACGCACATGGGACACGGCTCGATCGTGGTGAAGATCGTGACGTCCGACAGTCGCGTCGAGCCCAGCCGACGGGCGGCTTCGCGCAGGGCCGCGACGACCGCGTGCGCTGTCGGATCGGAGGCCTCACCCACCCGGTTCGCCCCCCGGGCGACCATCGCGTCGTTCATGACGGCGATCGCGCCGACGGCCGGCGCACCGCGAGCTGCCGCCTGCCGCGCCTCTGCGAGCGCCTCGCCCATGAACAGCTCGTAGTTCATACCAGCGATCATAGCGACCTGCCGACGCGCTAGGATTGCCCCGGGCCCGCGCCGTGTCCCCGGCGAGCCGGGCCACGGCCCAAGTGCGCAGGCGTTGTGCGCCGCCGACACCAACCAGTCTCGCCCGGCCCGTGGCCGGGACCACTCGGAGCCCCAATGGCCGCACCTCGACGAATTGGCATCCTCACCGGGGGCGGCGACGTTCCCGGCCTCAACTCGGTCATCAAGAGCGTCGTGTATCGCGCGACGGATCTCGGGTACGAGGTCGTCGGCATCCGCCGCGGCTGGGAGGGCCTCACCCACCAGCGCCGGGGCACGGACCTCGACCCGGAGTACGTCCGCGTCCTGAACCGGACCAACACCCGGACGATCGATCGGACCGGCGGCACGATCCTCCACTCGTCGCGGACGAACCCGCGCAAGATGCGCGCCAAGGCCCTGCCGTCCTGGCTGGACCCGAAGTCCGTCGCCGACAAGCAGACGTCCGAGGGCGTCTACGACCTGACGGACCACGTGCTCGACACGATCGACCACCTGGGCCTCACGAACCTCGTGACCATCGGCGGCGACGACACGCTCTCGTTCTCGTCCGTGCTGTACGAGCGCGGCCTGCCCCTCGTCGCGATCCCCAAGACGATGGACAACGACGTCAACGGGACCGAGTACTGCATCGGCTTCTCGTCGGCGATCACGCGGGCCAAGGAGGTCCTCAACCGCCAGCGGACGACGCTCGGCTCGCACGAGCGCCTGGGCGTGTTCCGGATCTTCGGCCGCGACGCCGGCTTCACGGCGCTGTACACCGCCTACGTCACGTCCACGCGCTGCGTGATCCCCGAGTTCCCCTACGACATCAAGGCGCTGGCGGAGATCCTCAAGGAGGACTACCGCAACAACCCCAGCCGGTACGCCATCGTGATCACCGCGGAGGGCGCCATCTGGGAGGGCGCGCAGATCCAGGACGTCGGCGAGGCGGACGCCTTCGGCCACCGGCACAAGATGAACGTCGGCGAGGTGCTCGCGTCCGAGCTCAAGGCCCTGACGGGCATCGAGGCCGTCGAGTCCGACCTGACGTACGACCTGCGCTCGGGTGAGCCGGACATGCTCGACTCGATGGTCGCGACGACCTTCGCCAACGTGGCGATGGACCTCATCCGGGACGGCATCGGCGGGCGCATGGTCGCGATCCGCGAGGGCAAGTACAGCCACGTCTCGCTGGCGGAGACCGCCAAGCCGCCGCGCCGTGTCCAGCTGGCCGCCTATGACACGGATCGCTTCCGCCCGAAGTACGCGGACCGCGAGGGGGATCCCCTCCTCCTGACCCCGTCGCTGGGACCTGCGCTGAGCTGAGCCGTGGCCGGTCGACCGGCCTCAATCCCGCGAACCCCGAACGGGCCGCCCTGCGCGGCCCGTTCCGCGTCTCCGGGCCTAGCCCTCCATGCCCGAGAGGGAGCGGATGGCGCGGGCGAGGTTGGACATGTCCTCGTCGCCGTAGCCGCGGGCGACCAGCCCGGACTCGAGCTGCGCCGCGAGGGCGCTCACGGGCAGGGTCGCGCCCGTCGACCGGGCGAGCTCGAGGGCGATCCCGAGGTCCTTGAGATGGAGCGAGGTGCGGAAGCCCAGCGGGTAGTCGTTGCGGATCATCTTCCCGCTCCGGTTCTCGAGGATCCAGCTCTTGGCCACGCCGCCACCGAGGGCGCCCGCGACCGCCTCGGGATCCAGCCCGGCCTTCATCGCGAGGATCATGCCCTCGGCCACGCCGAGGTAGATGCCGGCGATCACGACCTGGTTGACGGCCTTGACCGCCTGGCCGCTTCCAGCAGGGCCGAAGTGGGTGATCGTCTTGCCCATCGCCGCGAGGACCGGGTGGGCGCGCTCCACGTCAGCGGGCTCGCCGCCGACGAAGATCGTCAGCGTGGCGTTCTTCGCACCCTCCGAACCGCCCGAGACCGGCGCGTCCACGAACCCCACGCCTCGCTCCCGGAGGCGCGCGGCAAACCCGGCGGTTGCCGCCGGGGAGATCGTGGAGCAGTCGATGACGAGGCCGCCGGCCGCCAGGCCGTCGGCGACGCCGTCGGGGCCGAACAGCACGGCGTCGACATCGGGGGTGTCGGAGACGCAGGTCACCACGACGTCCGCGACCCGGGCGGCATCGGCCGGCGTGGCGGCCTCGGAGGCACCCTGCGCGACGAGGTCCGCGGCACGGCCGGGCGTCCGGTTCCACACGGTGACCTCGAAGCCGGCCCGGCGCAGGTTCGCGGCCATGGCCGCCCCCATGGTGCCCAACCCAACGAACCCGATGCGCTCCACCAGAACCTCCTGCTGCGTGACGATGAGCGTAGCGGGCCTCCGGGCGTGGCGGTGGTCGTCCGCGCGGGCCCGGAACGCGTACCATCTCGGCATGGAATGGCTTGGCCTCAACCGGCGGCGGCTCGGAACGGGAATGCTGGTCTTCGGACTGGCCGGTGTCCTCATGGCCGGCGTGATTGCCGTGGCCCTCGTCCTCGGCGCCTTTGCGGCGCGCAACCTCGACGATCGGCTGGCGGCGGACCAGGCCCGGATCGCGGCCTCGCTGACCCGCCTCTCGGCGACGATGGAGTCGCTGGCGATCACCGTGCAGAACGGAGGCACGACCCTCCAGACGTCAAGCGAGGCGATGGCCGAGGCGCAGGCGGTGCTCGACACGGCATCGGCCAGCATGGGAGCGCTGGCCGGCGCGCTCAACATCTCGATCCTCGGCAGCCAGCCGTTCGCCGGAGCGTCCCAGAACCTCGATGAGCTCGCCCGGACGCTCGATTCGTTCAAGGGGAGGACCGCGACCCTCGGGGCCAACCTGTACCAGAACTCGGTTGACGCCGGCGTGATGGCCGGCCAGGTGCGCGACCTCAAGACGCAGCTCAACGAGCTGACGGTCCGGGTCACGGGCTTCGACCGGATCGGCGAGCTGGTCGCGCTGCTGATCGGTGGGATCGTGCTGGCGGCGACTGCTCCTCGCGTGGGTCGCCGTGGGCGCCGCGTTCTGCGCGTGGGTCGGCTGGAAGCTGCGCCGGATCGGGGCCGGCGATGGGACGTCAGCCGCCGGCTGAGGCCCCGAGGTCGGCTTCGACAGACGCCGCAGTGACCGTTTCGCCTCGCAGCGCCGGCAGGATCACGCGGTCCACGAGCCGGGCTGAAGCCCCGCCGGGTGGCACGTCGAACGAGGCGGCACGGAAGGCGGCCACACGCTCGAGGTCGAACGCGTTTGCCCTGATCAGCGCGGCCAGCTCCTCGGTGGTGTCGACGATCGGTCCGGGCGCATCCCTCCGGAAGTCGAAGTAGAAGCCTCGCTCCTCGTCGTAGGCGCCGTCATCGGGTGCGAGGAAGGCGATCGGCCTGCCCAGCAGGGCGAACTCGTAGATCACGCTGGAGTAGTCCGTGACCAGGATGTCGCTCACGAGCATGAGCTCGTTGACATCCGGATCGCCCGAGGCGTCGATCACGAAGCCCTGGAGCGCTTCGGGTATCGCGATGGCCCTGCGGATGAACGGGTGGAGCTTGAGCAGCAGGACGTGGTCCTCGCCGAGGACGCGGTGCATCACCTCGAGGTCCATGAGATCCGCGTAGCGTGCATGGCGCACAGTCTCGCCGCGGAACGTGGGCGCGTAGAGGATCACGCGCTTGCCGGGTGGCAGCGTGTAGGTGGCCCGGACCCTCGCCTCGGCACGAGTCCGGCGCTCGGCATCACCGAACAGGTCCGTCCGCGGGATGCCGATCCGCGACGTGAAGATCTCCTCCGGCTGCCCGAACGCCTCCGCGTAGTGCGGGGCGGCGCTCATCGACGACACCAGCGCAAGGCTGTAGTTGGAGTGGATCCGCACGTGCCTCACGAGGTCCTCGTCGGCGCCGAAGCTCTTGTCCAGCACCGAGAAGCCGAACCGCTTGAACGCCCCGGCCGCGTGCCAGACCTGCACGCGGGTGGTCCCCGGTCGCGGGGCGATCACGTACATCGGGAAGAAGTAATCGTCGACGACCACCATGCGCGAGGCGGCCAGGTGGTACCCGGCCATGAACGTGGAGATCAGTGGGGCGAGGCGCTGCAGACGACCGCCGCGCCGGAGCGTCAGCGTCGCGATCGGGATCTCCGGGTGGGTCGCACCCAACTCCTCGGCGATGAACCGCAGGTTGCCCGTGAGCGCGGAAGTGTGGCTCGTGGCGAGCACCACGCGGGCTCGAGGCCCGCGCAGCCGACCGACGGCGAAACCGATGCGCACCACGATGGTGCGGACGACGCGGTGGCGCATGGCTCAACGGGGAACGGTAGCGGGCATGGCGGCATGGTACCCAGCGCGGCGCCGGGAAGCGCCTACGGGGGCTACCCTGTCGCCACACGAGCGAGCGCCTGGAGACCAACTCGGCCGATGCAGATCCACGCCATCATCCTCGCGGGCGGCGACGGCAACCGGTTCGGCGGTGAACTGCCCAAGCAGTTCATCCGGCTGGCCGGAGAACCCATCCTGCTCCGGACGCTGCGGCGGCTCCACGGAGCACGGATCGAGCGACTGGTGGTCGTGGCGCATCCGCGCTGGCTCGACGAGACGCGGCGCCTGATCGACGAGGCCCGACTCCCCATGGATGTCGTGGTGGTACCCGGCGGGGTGACCAGGAACGAGAGCACCCGCAACGGCCTCGCAGCACTCGGAGGCGCCGACGAGGACGTCGTGCTCGTCCACGACGCGGTCCGGCCCCTGCTGCCACTGGAGGTGATCCAGCGGGCGGTCGAGCCGATCATCTCGGGTCGCGCGGACGCCACCGACACGGTGATCCCGAGCGCGGACACGCTGGTGATCGTGGACGGCGAGGACGTGGCCGAGATCCCGGATCGTTCCCGCTACCGCCGGGGCCAGACGCCCCAGACGTTCCGGGTCGGCGTGCTGGCCAAGGCCTACGTCGCAGCCGAGGCGGCTGGCGACCTGTCCGCCTCCGACGACTGCAGCCTGGTCCTTCGCTACGTGCCCGAGGCCCGGATGCTCGCCGTGGCGGGCGATGAGATCAACATGAAGATCACGACCCGGATCGACATGGTGATGGCGGACCGGATGCTCCAGATGTCGGTGCTCGTGCCCGGACCGGACCTGGTGCCGACAGCCAGCCTGTCCGGGGCGCGCATCCTTGTCGTCGGCGGCACCAACGGCATCGGCAAGGCCATCGCGGAGCAGGCTCATGATCAGGGCGCCACGTGCGAGGTCGCGGGCACGTCGACCGGCTTGGACGTCCGGGACTACGTGGCAGTTGAGGCGCTCGCTCACCGGGCGGCCGACCGCATGGGCGGTCTCGATCACGTCGTGTGCACGGCGGGCGTGCTGCGAATCGGGCCCTTGGTGGATACGGATCCCGCAGTCGTGGCCCAGGTCATCGACGTCAACCTCACCGGCAGCCTCAATGTCGCACGCGCCGCATATCCGTACCTGCGCGAGAGCCGCGGCTCGATCACGTTCTTCGCGTCGAGCTCCTTCACCCGGGGTCGCCCGGACTACGTCGCCTACTCTGCGAGCAAGGCCGCGGTCGTCAACATGACCCAGGGCCTGGCGGACGAATGGGCGGCCGACGGGATCCGCGTCAACGCCGTCAGCCCCGAGCGCACGGACACGCCACTGCGCCGCGTCGCCTTCCCTGACGAGGATCGCTCGGAGATGCTGGGCGCGGCCGACGTGGCGGACGCGACGCTGCGGCTCCTCCGCTCGGACCTCACGGGGCAGGTGGTGGACGTGAAGCGCCACGACGTTGCCGGGGCCGGGTGAGCACGCAACGAGTACCGGCTGGCCAGCCTCGTCCTGCGGCTGCTGGGCTGGGTCTTCGACCGGTTCCCCGCCCGACCGGGCCGGGTGGTCCTCGCCACGGCGCGACTCGGCGTGCTTGAGGGCAACCTGCTCGCCCTGCACGACGCGATCCATCGGCTCCGACCGGCGACGGATCTCGTCCTCCTCCTCGAGCCATACGGCTACGGCCTCGGGCGCCAAGCTGCGCTACTTCGCGCGGACCATCCGGGGCACCTACCACGTCCGCACGGCGGGCCTTGTCGTGGTCGACAACGCCTACCTGCCGATCCACGTGGCGCCGCACCGCCGGCGAACCACCGTGGTCCAGGTCTGGCACGCGGCAGGGGCGCTGAAACGGTTTGGGGTGGACACCGTGGTGCCGCTGCCCGAGCCGGAGCGGACATTCCTGCATCGCCACTACGACTACGTGGTGGCCTCCGGCGATGCCAGCCGCGAACCCTGGGCACGCGCACTGCGAGACGCCCGTCGCACGCGTCCTGGCGCTGGGCACGCCGAGGACCGACGTCCTCTTCGACGCCACCGCGATGGCGGCCGCGCGCGCCCGGGTTCAGGCCTTGCACCCCGGCCTGGTGGGGCGGCGGGTCGTGCTCTGGGCGCCGACGTTCCGCGGTCGAGGGCGCTACCGCACCGGGGCCTTGGGCCTCGACGGTCAGCGGCTGCGCGCCCTGCTGCCCGCCGACGAGTTCGTCCTTGCGATCAAGACCCATCCCAACGTGGACCCGGCCGTGCAGCCCACCGTGGGCTTCGACGTGGTCGGCCGGCCGGACGAGAACCTCAACGACTGGCTGGCCGCCGCCGACGTCCTGCTCACCGACTACTCCTCGTCGATCTTCGAGTGGGCGCTGCTGCGGCGGCCGCTGGTCCTGCTGGTGGACGATCTCGAGGCGTATGCGCGGGACCCGGGGCTGTACCTCGACTACGACACCGAGATGATCGGGACCCAGGTTCGCGATACCGAAGCCGCGGCGGCCGCGATCCTGCGGGGCACCGTGGATGAGGCCGCCTGGGACGCATTCATCGCCCGCAACATGGGTGCGTGCGACGGCCGGGCCGCCGAACGCTTCGTGGAACGTTTCCTGCCGGCACACGGGGCCGCGCGCGACCGGTAGCCCTGGGGCACACTGGCGCCCATGACCACCAAGATGATCCTGGACGTCGATACCGGCACCGACGACGCGGTCGCGATCATGACTGCGGCCCTCTCCCCCGACATCGACCTCGTCGGGGTCACCGTCGTCAACGGCAACACCGTGCTCGATTCGACCGTGGAGAACACGCTCCGGGTCGTGGAGTGGATCGGGATGCCGGAGATCCCGGTCTTCCGCGGCATGTCCCGGCCGCTCGCCCGACCGCAGCCCACACAGCTCAACCCGGCCACGCTGATCCACGGGGACAAGCTGGACCTGCCGGCGGCGACGATCCGTGCCCGGGAGCAGCACGCCGTCGACTGGCTGATCGACACCTGTCTCGCGTCAGACGGCGACATCACGCTGGTCCCGGTGGGGCCGCTCACCAACATCGCGACGGCGATCCAGAAGGAGCCCCGGATCCTCGAGAAGATCCCGGAGATCGTGATCATGGGCGGCGCCCACGACCACGGGAACTCCACGGCGTCGGCTGAGTTCAACATCTGGCTTGACCCGGAGGCTGCGCGCATCGTCGTCAACTGCGGCCGGCCGATCCGGATGGTGCCCCTGGACGCGACCCACCGGGCGCTCGTCTCGCTCGCGGACGCCGAGCGACTGCGGGGTCTCGGGACACCCGCGGGCGAGGCCGCGTACCGGTTCATCAGCAAGCGGATCGAGGGCTACGACGCCACCCAGCCGATGCACCGCGCCGGGGCCGCACCCGTCCATGACGCGCTGGCGGTGTGCGCGGTCATCGACCCGTCGGTCATCACCACCCACTTCATCCCGGTGGACGTGGAGACCGGCGGCGAGCTGTCCGTGGGGCGGACGGTCTGCGACTTCCGGTTCCGCAGCCGCAGGCCGGCCAACGTGCACTTCGCGATGGACGCGGACGAGCCGAAGTTCGTGTCGATGCTGACCGAGATCCTGGGCCTGACGGCGTAGCGCCCGGCTTCGCCGGGCGGGCGCGACCACGACCACCGAAGCCGGTGCAGGTTGACACCGAACGGCTCGGTCGATCGGTTCGAATGGCCGCAGCACCCGCCGCCGAGCGGGCGTAGGCTCGGGGCCGCAGCATGGGGGACCAGGCAGGAGGCGTCATGACGACCACCGATTCGCACTCCGCCGATGCGCCACCCAGGTCGGCGGGCTCGGCCCCCCTGCGGGTCGTGACGGCCAGCCGACGCGAGGACCGCGATCCGCCGGAGCCGTGGGAGTCACCAGCGAGCGAGGCCGACCTGGCCGAGCTCTCCACGCGCCGCTTCGAGCGACTCCCCCATCGGCCCGCATCGCTGGCCGAGGTCCCCCCCGGGGCGCTGGACGACCTTCGCCGTGACGTGGGCGACCTCGACCTGGAGCAGCTGTTCGTCATCCCTCGATCGTCGCGCACGATCGGCGCGGCGCGGGCTGACTGGGTGCTCACGCCCACCGAGGTGATCGCCGTCGGCAGCGAGGCGATCGGGGTCTGGATCGATGACGCCGGCGGACCCCGGGTGCGGGCCGTGCTGCCGTTGACCGAGGTTGTGGCCGTTCTCGACAGGAGCGTCCTGCTGCACGGCCGCCTGGAGCTGGTCGGCCCCGAGCCGTCGATCGTCGTGCGCTACAACACGGTCGGCCGACCCGAGCTGCGCGAGCTGCTGCTCCCGGTGCGGACCTCCTCGCAACCCGCCGCGACAGCCCTGCCTGAGGGCCTCGGGCAGGACCCGGCGACGCTGCCCCACAAGTGGATGGCGCTGCTGCGGTCGACCGACGTCCTGCCCGCCGGACCGGACCGCCTCGTCGTCGCGGCCGGCGACCCGTGGAACATCCGGCCGCAGCTGCACGACGGCGTCGCCGTGCTGTCCAGCCGGGAGCTGCTCGTGGCCACCGACCCCACCTCGGACGCACAGATGGCGCACTACGGCGTCGATCTCCTCGCGGTGGCGCGGAGCCGCGTGCGGGCGATCGGGGGCGGCGGCGACACGCTCGTGGTGACCGTGGCGGACCTGCCGCGGGACGTCGAGATCCGGGTGGCCGCCCACCCGGCGCTCGTGGCGGAGACGATCTCCCTGCTGGGACCGCTGGTCGGCGCCGCCTGATCCCTAGCCGCCGGCGGCGACGATCTCCGCGACTCGGACTCGCCGCCCCTCGGCGGCGCTGATCGCAGAGGCATCGAGCACTCGCTGGACGGCGAGACCGTCGGCGAAGTCCGGTGATGCCGGCCGGCCCTGGGCGACTCATGGCGTGCCCGCCAGCGTGTGGCGCCGCGGGCGCCGGCCGGCCGGCTCGGCGCCCGCGATGGGTGTGAAGGGCTACGCGGTGACCTCGTCCAGGCGGACGGGCCGGTTCTCGCGCCAGCTGCGGGTGCAGGCGACGGCCAGGCGCAGCGTCTCGTAGGCGTCGTCCGGCCCCGGCTTCGGCGTGCGACCCGCACCGAGATCCTCGAAGAAGACCTCCAGCTCGCGCCGGTAGGCGATCTCGAAGCGGTCCATGAAGTCGCCGTAGAGGTCGCTCTCCGTGGCCACGTCGCGGAAGTGCGTGGCCGGGGTCTTGCGCTCGCCGTCCACGACGACCTTGCCCACGGCGCCGGCGACCTCCGCCCGGATGTCGTAGCCCCACTTCGAGTGCCGGGCCGTCTCCACGACGCCCAGCGCCCCGTTGCGGAACTTCATCATGATCACGGACGTGTCCCAGTCGTCCGCCTTGGCGAAGCGGTCGTCGAACAGGACCGATGCCCAGGCGTGGACCTCCTCGACCTCGCCCACCAGGAAGCGGGCGACGTCGAGGTCGTGCACGGACATGTCGAGGAACGAGCCGCCGCACGTCAGCAGGAACTCGAGGGGCGGCGGGTTGGTGTCGCGCGACAGGGCGCGGAACTGCTCGATGCGCCCCAGGGTGCCGGCGTCGATGAGCTCCTTCGCCCGGACGTAGCCGGGGTCGAAGCGGCGCATGAACCCCACCTGGACGGGCAGCCCGGTCTCGCGCCACAGGTCGACGATCTTCGCCGTGTCGGCCAGCTCCTGCGCGATCGGCTTCTCCGTCCAGACGGCCTTGCCGGCCCGCAGGGCGGCCTCGATGTGCGTGGCGTGCATGGTCGTCGGCGTGTTGATGACGACGGCCTCGACCTCGGGGTCGTTGATGGCCTCGAGCGGATCGAGGACGGCTCGCTGCGCATTGGCAAGCACCCGCCCGGCCTCGGCGGCCTCCGGGTTCGGGTCGGCGACCACGATCACGTTGGCGTTCGGGATCGTGCCGAGGTTGCGGACGTGGACCCGGCCCATGCGGCCGGCGCCGAGGACGGCGACGCCGATGTTGTTGGGGTCCCTGAGGGTGAAGCCGGTCATCGAGATGCTCCTCCAGGCTGACGGGTGACTGCCGGTGCGGGTGTGCTGGTCAAGCCGGGACGGGCTTGCGATCCGGGTCCGGGATGATCGCGTCGCGAACCTCGACGTGAAGGTCCGCGTACGCGGCGAGGAACTGGCGCATGGTGCGCCTCGACGCACCGTACGACTCGAGCTCGGCGAGCGCGAGGCCATCCGGCTCAAAGGCGAGCCGGAATTCCGGAACCCGCTCGCACAGCTCGTCGAGGATCGCCGGGTCGACCGGCTCCCCGATTCGAGCCTCCACGCGGAAGGCCCGAGGCGTTGAGCCAGCGCTGCCAGGCCGGCGGGATGGTGAGGATCGTGTCCCCGCCGAGCAGCTGCGACCAGGCGAGGTGGTGACGGAACGCACCGCCCAGGAGACGCGTGCGGTAGCCGCGCTCCCGGTAGATCTCGTAGGCCCGCTTGAAGACGGCGACGCCCGCCCATTCGGCGCGGCCAGGCGTCAGCGAGCACCCCGTCGCGGTCGCAGACCGACCTTCACCCAGTCGTCGAGCCGGCCGACCATGAGGGTGCAGACCGGGTGCAACGCGACCCTCGATGCCGTCGGCCGCCCGGCGGTCCAGCCCGCGCTCCACGGCCTCGGCGACGGCGATCGCTCCGGCCACGGTGAAGTTGGCCGTGGCGTTGACCTCGATGCCCCGGTAGGTCGCCTCCTCGAGCGCCGCCAGCCCCGCGGTCGTGACCGGCAGCTTGACCTGCATGTTGGGGGCGAGCGACGAGAGGCGTGCCGCCTGGGCGAGCATCGCGCCGGCGTCCCGGTAGAGCGTCGGGCTGACCTGCGCCGACTGGCGTCCCTGCCGGCCCCCGGTCCGCTCGTGGATCGGCGCCAGCATGCCGGCGCCGCGGGTCGCGACCTCCTCGACGAGCCGCCAGGCGATGTCGCCCTCGCCCCAGGTCGGGTGCTCGCCCGCGAGCTCGCGTGCCCGGGTCGCGCCAGGTCTGGCCCTCGGCGCGCACGATCCCCAGGACGATGGGCGGGTTGGACGTGGCGCCCGTCGCCCCGTTGGCGATCGCGTACGGGAGATCGTCGATCCCGCAGGAGTCGTTCCAGAGCTCCGTGCCCGTCTGCCGGACGCCCCGGAGGAGCAGGCTATCCATCACCGCGGTCCCCTTCTCCCGGCCGCCCGCCGTCATCGGGTCCTCGCCGGGTCGCCGGCACGCTCGCGGGGCCGGGACGGGTCCCAGTTCATCAGCCACCGGTGATCGGGATCGATGGTGAACTGCCAGACCCGCGTCGGTCCGGCCATGATGTTGAGGTACCAGGTGTCGTAGCCGGCGGCAGCGCCGACGACGTGGTAGCCGCGCGGGACCAGGATCACGTCCCCGTCGACGGCCGTCATCGTCTCGTCCAGCGACCGGTCCGCGGTGTAGACGCGCTGGATGGCGAAGCCCGTCGGCCGCTCGAAGCGGTAGAAGTAGAGCTCCTCGAGCTGCGACTCGTTGGGCGGATCGTCCGTGTCGTGCTTGTGGGGCGGGTAGCTCGACCAGTTGCCGCCGGGCGTGTACGCCTCCACGGCGATCAGCCGGCCCGCCTCCGCCGAGGGCGGCAGGAGGTTCTTGATGGTCCGCTCGGAGCTTCCCTCGCCCCGCGTCTCGACGAGGATCGTCTCGGGCGCGACGACGGCGGTGCGCCGGACGTCCCCGGCGGGGGCGGCCGCGATGCCGAGCAGGACGTCGCTCTCGGCGATCAACCTCGACGTCCTCGCCGGGCGCGCACAGGACGACGCCGGCGGGCGCCTCGTCGAACACGGTCGCGCGGGTCCCGACGGCGCCCATCCCGACGCCGCCGACGCTCACCGATCGCCGTGCCCTCGAGCACAAGGACGAGCACCTCCTGGCCGTCGCCTTCGCGCGCGACCCGCTCCCCGGCCGCGAGCCGGTGGACGTCGAACGAGACGAAGCGCCACCCGGCGTCCACCGGACGGATCCGGTGGATCGCGCCGTCCGGGGCCTGGCTCCTGCGCGGGTCGCACGAGCGGCCCCACGTGCCGTGTCACCGGTCCGTGCCCCCCTGCTGGAACGGCGCGCCCGGGATCATCAGGTACCGCTGGCGGCCCTTGTTCCGGTCGAACTCCTCGCGCGCGGCGTTGACGGCCGGCATCTCGGACACCATCGGCGTGGCCATCTCCCACCACGAGTTGGCGTAGCCGCGGACCCGCTCGTCCCAGTCGGTCTGGACGACGATGCACACCGTCTCGGTGCCCGGCGCGGGCATCGGCGCAGCGCGGCGCGTGAGCTCGTCGAGCGTCGTGACCTCGAGGGCCTTCGCGCCCATGCCCTCGCACATCTTCACGAAGTCCAGCTGCATCACCGGGCCGTCGTAGGCGCCGGACGGGCCGCGATACCGGTAGTGGCAGCCGAAGCCCTCGGCGCCCACCTGCTCCGACACCCGTCCGACGCTGGAATAGCCCTTGTTGTCCACGATGACGATCGTGAGCTTGAGGCCCTCCTGGACGGCGGTCGTGATCTCGTTGCTCATCATCTGGAACGACCCGTCGCCGACCATGACGATGACCTCGCGGTCGGGCGCGGCGAGCTTGGCACCCACGCCGCCGGCGATCTCGTAGCCCATCGTGGAGTAGCCGTACTCGACCTGGTAGCTGGCCGCGTCGCGTGCCCGCCACAGCTTGAGCAGGTCGCCCGGCAGGCTGCCCGCCGAGGTGACCACGACATCGCGCGGATCGGTGGAGGCCTCCACGGCGCCGATGACCTCGCCCTGGGTGAGGATCTCGCCCACGCTGTGGTGGTAGACCCGCTCGACCTCGGCGTCCCACTCGCGGTTGAGGGCGGCGACCCGGGCGCGGTACTCGTCGGCCGTGGAGTAGTCCCCCACCGCCGTCGAGAGCTCCTCGAGCGTCGCGCGCGCATCGCCCACGAGCGGCACGGCCGCGTGCTTGAAGGCGTCGAACTCGGCCACGTTGATGTTGATGAACCGGACCTCGGGGTCCTGGAAGGCAGTCTTGGACGCGGTCGGGAAGTCCGTGAACCGGGTCCCGATGCCGATCACGAGGTCGGCCTCGGGCGCGATGACGTTGGCGGCCAGGGTCCCCGACACGCCCGCCCCGCCGAGGCTCAGCGGATGGTCGTAGGGCATGGAGCCCTTGCCGGCGTGCGTCTCCGCGACCGGGATGCCCGTCTGCTCGGCGAACGCGCGCAGGGCGTCGGTCGCCTCGCTGTAGCGGACGCCGCCGCCGGCGAAGATCACCGGCCGCTTGCTGGCGCGGATCCAGTCGGCGGCCGTGGCGACGGCGTTGCGGTCCGGGCGGTTGCGCGGAACCGACCAGACCCGCTTCTCGAACATCTCGACCGGGAAGTCGAACGCGTAGGTCTGGATGTCCTGCGGGAGCCCGATGAACACGGCGCCGGTGTCGGCCGGCGAGGTGAGGATCCGCATCACCTCGGGCAGCGCCGTGATGAGCTGCTCGGGGCGGTTGATCCGGTCCCAATAGCGGACAACCGGGCGGAACGTGTCGTTCGCGCTCGTGTCCTGCGATCCCGGCCACTCCAGCTGCTGGAGGACGGGCGACTGGACCCGCTCGGCGAATGCATCGCCGGCCATGAGCAGCACCGGCACGTGGTTGATGGTGGCCGACGCGGCGCCCGTGACCATGTTGGTCGCCCCCGGACCGATCGAGGTCAGGCAGGCGAAGGCGCCCAGGCGGTTCTTGAGCTTCGCGTAGCCCACCGCCGCGTGGACCATGGCCTGCTCGTTGCGGGTGAGGTAGTAGGGGAAGTCCGCCTCGGCCTGCTGGATCGCCTGGGCGACGCCGCCGATGTTCCCGTGGCCGAAGATCCCCCACAGGCCGGCGAAGAACCGGGCCTCGTTGCCGTCCCGCTCCACGTGCTGCACGGCGAGGTAGTTGATGAGTGCCTGGCCTGTGGTCAGCCGCCGGGTTGCCATCTGCACGTCTCCTGTTGGGGTGTGGCCGGGCGACGTTCGCCGCCGGGACCGGGGTCTCAGGTTGAGCGGGATCCGAACGCCCGCGAGAGCCGGGCAGCGGCATCGGTCACGTGGCGCGCCGCCTCCGGCAGCTGCTCGAAGGTCAGGCGCACGCTGGGGGCGTCGATCCCGATGCAGCCGACGGCGTTGCCCGCGAGGTCGAACACGGGAGCCGAGATGCAGCGGGTGTAGGGGGCGTTCTCCTCGTCGTCGAAGGCGTAGCCCCGGGCGCGGACGTCCGCGAGATGGGCCCGGAGGGCATCGGGGTTCGTGATGGTCCGAGCGGTCCGCTGGGGCAGCGTCAAGGGGACCTCGGCGAGCCCCCAGGCGAGGAGGCATTTCCCCGCCGAGGTGGAGTGCAGCGCCACGTGGCGCCCCGAGCCCGGGACGACACGGAGGGCCTTGTCGGTCTCGACATCGTCGATGACGAGCACCCGGCCACCGTCCGCGACGGCGACGTGGGCGCACTCGCCGGTCTGGGCGACCAGCTCCTCGAGGAACGGCCGCGCCGCCTCCTTGAGCCGCTCGATCGAGCCCGGCAGCTGGCCGTCCCGCCGGAGCGCCGGCCCCAGCACGTAGCCGTGGCCGCCTTCGGGCGAGGGCGCCGCATAACCGGCCTCCATGAGCGTCCTGAGGAGCCGCAGGGCGGTCGTCTTGTGGACCTCGATCTCGGCCGAGATGGCCTGGACGGTGACGCCTCGATCGCGCAGGACGGGGTCCGCGTCGGTCTCGAGGAGCATGTCGAGGATCTTCAGGCTGCGGGCGAGCGACCGGACGGGTTCCACGAACTGTAGCGTAGGACGCAGCGCAAGTGCGTGTCAAGGTGCACTGTACGCATCACCGAGTGGCGTTGAACTAGTCATCTCCACGATCGGGTGCGCCTATCGCTACGAGTCTATGGGCACTGGATGAACCCCTGGGCCCAC
>CAVOWV010000027.1:0-31703 GCA_963700245.1 uncultured Chloroflexia bacterium | reverse complement strand
CCGATGACCGCGAACCGGGTCCGGTTGTCCGTCCCCGACTGGATGTCGTCCGCGAGCACCTCGAGCCCGTAGATCGCCGCCACGCGTGCCGAGGCCACCGCCGCCGCCCCGTGCTCGCCGCGCTCCGCGACCTGTTTGGCCGCCCCTGCCGTGTTGTACGTCGTCTGGACCGTCCACGGCCGCGACCGCAGGAACTCGTCCGCCTGGGCCAGGGCCGCGGAGATGGAGTACACGCGGGTGATGTCCTCCAGTCGGTCGCCCGGCAGCCCGAGCAGCGCCAGCCGCACCGGGACGGACACCTCGCCCACGACCGGCAGGTCGAACTCCCAGAGCAGGTCCAGGTTCTCGCGGATGGTCCCCAGCAGCGACGACTCCACGGGCACGACGCCCGCCGCAACCTCGCCGTCGCGCACCGCCTCGAACACGGCACGGAACGAGGACATCGGCACGGCGGTCGGTGACGCGAAGAACCGGAGCACGGCCTCCTCGGCGAAGGCGCCGGGCTCGCCGGTGTACCCGACGCGGAGGGCTTCCGGGTCCACCCAGGCCCCGCCGGTGACGCCCTCGCCGGTGACGCTCCCGCCGGCGCCCTTGCTCCCGCCGGTGACGCTCCCGCCGGCGCCCTTCGTCCCGCTCACGGCCGTCGCCCCCGGGTCACCTGGACCGACACCGGGATCGCGAGTCCCCCGTCGGCGCGCCGGTGGACCTCGGCCAGCCGGTCGAAGGCCTCGCGGATCGCGGCCTGGACCGCGGGCGGCTGGTCCATGACCAGGGGCCGGATCCTGACCGCGGAATCCAGGACGCCGGTCCACAGCGTCCCGGCGTCGCTCACGGCCGCCTCGAACATGATGTGGCTGATCCCCACGTCCACGAAGCCGGCCCTCTCGAACATGGTCCGCAGCTCCTCGTCGGTCCGGAAGTTGGTCGGTCCCTGCGGGAGCCCCGCCGGCGGTGGCGCATCGACGGTAGCGGCCGCATCCACGATCAACCCCAGCAGCCGGTTCCGGCTCGGCGCATCCCATGACGAGAGCGCGAGCCACCCGCCCGGTCGCAGGACCCTGCGCGCCTCCGACAGGGCGATGTCCGGCCGTCCCACGTGGTTGAACACGAAGTTGCCCACGACCGCGTCGAAGGTCCCCTCGCCCGCCGGGATCGCCTCGAACGAGCCCACGCGGAACGGGATGGACGGGTTGGCCAGCGCCGCCCGGCGGACCATGGAGGGCGCCACGTCGATCCCCACCGTGTCCGCTCCGAGCGCTGCCGCGGACGCCGCCAGCTCCCCCGGACCCGCGCCCACGTCCAGCACCTGCCGGCCGGCCGCGACCTGGGCGAGGGCAAGGACGGTGCCGCCCACGCGCCGGGTCATCGGCGACAGGAAGCCGTACGAGCTCGCGCGCTCTTCCCAGCCGGCGGCCTCGAACCGGTTGAACGCCTCGGCGTCGATGCCGGGGCCGAGCGCGGCGGTGGGCGAGGACGGGGACGACAATGCGCCGCCGCCCGCTACCGGTTGAACCACTCCGTCGTGTCGATGGGCCGGGCCTCGTCGTCGAACTCGGCCGTGGCCGTGGTCTCCCCACCGGGCATCCCGCCCAGCGCCGACGCGGCGGCGTCGGCCACCCCGGACCACGCCTCGGCGCCCAGCATCGCGTTGAGTGCCTCGACATACGCCTCGACCGACGCTGCGATCGTGTTGGCGGACGCGACCTCGCCGCTGAACGTGCCGCCGGACCGGTCGCCCGGGGCGCCCGCGGGCGGCCCGATCCGCACGCTGACACGACCCTCCGCGGCCGGGCCCTCGGCAAGCGCGTGGACGTCGTAGGCGAGGAGCACCGGGCTCCCGCCCAAGATGTCGACGAGTGCCGTGTCGACGGCGCGCAGCAGGGCATCGACCGCCCCGGTCCCCTCGGCCGAGCCCTGCCAGTCCCGCGACCCCGCGTGCATGACGACGGCGGCACGGCTCACGACGTTGGAGCCGGAGGTCACCGTCCAGCGATCGAGACGGATGGGATCGGTGTGACCGGGATCGGTCACGACGCGCCTCCCTCCGGGCTGGCGGCGGGCGTGGCCGGTCGCGGCGCTGCGCGACTGGCGGCCGCCACGCTGCCGTTGCTGGTCGTGAAGTGGCGCTCGTCCCGCCGTCGCAGCTGGCCGCCGGACTTCCAGATCGCGAACTCCAGCGAGTCCGCCAGCGCCTGGGCGGACGCCGCGATGATGTTGGTGTCGCTGCCCATCGTGCTCCAGGTGTGCGAGCCGTCCTGCGAGTCGATGATGACGCGTGTGCGCGCCGCCGTCGCGGTCGCCCCGTCGAGGATGCGCACCTTGTAGTCCACGAGATGGACGCTGTCCAGCACCGGGTAGAACGCGCCCAGCGCCTTGCGCAGCGCGCCGTCGAGCGCGTTGACGGGGCCGTTGCCATCGGCGGCGGTGTGCAGGATCTCGCCCGCCACCTCCACCTTGACCGTCGCCTCCGCGAGGAGCTCGCGGCCGGACCGCTGCTCGACGAGGCAGGTGTAGTCCACGATCCGGAACGGCGCCTCGTAGCCGGGCGAGTTGCGGCGGATGAGGAGCTCGAACGAGGCCTCGGCGCCCTCGAAGGCCAGGCCCTCGTTCTCGAGGCGCTTGATGAGCTTGCTCAGCTCCTTGGCATCCAGCACGCCGTCGAGCTCGTGGCCCAGCTGGCGGGCCCGAATCGACGTGTTGGCCTTGCCGCCCAGCTCCGAGACCACCAGGCGCCCGGCGTTGCCGACGGCCGTGGGGTCCACGTGCTGGTAGCTGCGCTCCACCTTGGCCACCGCGGCGCCGTGAACGCCGCCCTTGTGGGCGAACGCCGAGCGGCCGACGTAGGGCTGGTAGTCGTTGGGGTTCTGGTTCGCGATCTCCGCCACGGACCTGGACAGCTCGGTCAGGGCGACCAGGTCGCCGCCGCCGGGCGGGGTCAGCACCCGCTCGGTCTTGAGCGCCAGGTTGGCCAGGATCGAGACCATGTTGGCGTTGCCGCAGCGTTCGCCGTAGCCGTTGATGGTGGCCTGGACGTGGCGGACGCCGGCCTGCACGGCGGCGATCGAGTTCGCGACCGCCAGCTCGGCGTCGTTGTGCGTGTGGATGCCCCACACGACCTCGTCGGCGCCGGCGTCGGCGCCCAGCGACCCACGGGCGTCCTCCAGGATCCGGACCAGCTCGTCGGTCAGCGTCCCGCCGTTCGTGTCGCACAGGACGAGGGTCCGGGAGCCGGCGTCCCGGGCCGCGCGCAGGGTCGCCAGCGCGTAGTCGCGATCCGCCTTGTAGCCGTCGAAGAAGTGCTCGGCGTCGTAGACCGCCTCGCGCCCGTGATCCACGATGAACCCGACCGAGTCCGCGATCATGTCCAGGTTCTGGGCCGGCGTGGCCCCCAGCACCTGGGTCACGTGCAGCAGCCAGCTCTTGCCGAAGATCGTGACCACCGGCGTCTCGGCGGCCACCAGCTCCTGCAGGTTGGGGTCCGACGCTGCGGTGTTGGCCTTGTGGCGGGTGCTGCCGAACGAGGCCAGCTTCGCGGTCTGCCAGGTCAGCTTGCGGGCCGCCGCGAAGAACTCGATGTCCTTGGGGTTGGAGCCCGGCCAGCCACCCTCGATGAACGGGAAACCGTACTCGTCGAGCATGCGCGCGACGCGCAGCTTGTCCGCGAGCGAGAGCGTGATGTTCTCGCCCTGGGTGCCGTCGCGGAGGGTGGTGTCGTAGAGGATGACCGGTCGGTCTGTCATGGTGGTGGGTCCTGTGCGCTACGGGGAGGGGTCGTCGATCGGGCTCTGGCCGGTCACCCGCGCTGGGCGGGCACCGGCCGTCAAATCGCGATCCGCTCTCCGATGACGCGGGCCATCTCCCTCGTCCCGACCAGCGTGACCGCCACCTCGTCGCCGCCTTCGCCGGGGAGCAGGTCCCTGGTCCGGTAGCCGGCATCGAGCACGTCGCTCACCGCGATCTCGATCGCCGCGGCGGCCTCGGGCTGGCCGAGGGACCAGCGCAGCATCATCGCCGCGGACAGGATCGTTCCCAGCGGGTTCGCCAGGTCCTGCCCCGCGATGTCCGGAGCCGAGCCGTGGATCGGCTCGTACAGGCCGTGGCGTCCGTGCGCCGTCGTCCTGGTGCCCAGCGACGCCGACGGCAGCAACCCCAGCGAGCCGGCGATCACCGCCGCCTCGTCCGAGAGGATGTCGCCGAACAGGTTCTCGGTCACCAGGACGTCGAAGCTCGCCGGCCACTTGGCCAGGACCATGGCCGCGGAGTCCACCAGCCGGTGCTCCAGCTCCACGTCCGGGAAGTCCGCGTGGACCTCCTCGGCCACCTTGCGCCACAGCCGGGACGTCGCGAGGACGTTGGCCTTGTCCACGGACGTGACCTTGCGCCGGCGGGTCCGCGCCAGCTCGAAGGCCAGCGTGACGATCCGCCGGATCTCCTCCTCCGTGTACCACAGGGTGTCGATGGCGGCCCGGCCCTCGGGGGTCACCCGCTGCTCGGACGGCCTGCCGAAGTAGAGGCCGCTGGTGAGCTCGCGCAGGATCAGGCAGTCCACGCCCTCGAGCAGCTCCGGCTTGAGCGGCGAGGCCGCGATGAGCTGGGGCGCGACGGTGATGGGGCGCAGGTTGGCGAACAGGCCCAGGCCGCCGCGGAGGGCGAACAGCGCCTGTTCCGGGCGGACGTCGGCGTCCGGGTCGTCCCACTTGGGGCCGCCCACCGCGCCCAGGAGCACCGCGTCGGCGTCCCGGCAGGCCTCGACGTCCTCGGGGCGGATCGCGACGCCGTAGGCATCGATCCCCGCTCCGCCGACGATGAGCTCGTCCCAGGCGAAGCCGAACCCGAACCTCCGGCCAACGGCCTCGAGCACGGACACCGCACCGGCGATGACCTCGGGGCCGACGCCGTCGCCGGGGATCAGCGCGACGCGGTAGGTGGGCGGCGAACCCTCGCCCGCCGCCTCCGTCATGGGAGATCCTCCGCGATGCGCCCGCCCACCGAGGCCACGGCGACGCCGTCCACCTCCGCCGCGTGGAGCTTGTTGGCGGCCACGAGGTACGCCTCGAGCGAGGCCTCGATGATGTTCGTGGACAGGCCGTGGCCGGTCACGATGACGGCTCCGGGTCCCTCGTCCGTCGAGCGGCGGGCGCGGACCAGCACCTGGCCCTGCGCGTCGTCGTCGCCGGAGACCGCCCTGATCTCGTACTCGGTGAGGACCGGGTACCAGCCGAGGACGGGTGTGATCGCCTCGTCCACGGCCTTGTACAGCGCGTTGACCGGGCCGTTGCCGGTGGAGTCGCCCGCCTTCGCCTCGCCGGCGACGATGACCGACACGGAGCCGACCGAGTGCCCGCCGGACGAGGAGCTGATGCTCCAGCCCAGGAGCTCGATGGTGCGCGGCACCTCGGCCTTGCGCTGCTCGACGAGGGCCATGAGGTCCGCGTCCGTGACCTCCTTCTTGGTGTCGGCGAGCGCGATCGCGGCGCGGTAGAGCTCGTCGAGCTCGTCGCCTTCCACCTCCTGGCCCAGCTCGCGGAGCTTGCCCTGGAGCCCGCGCCGGCCGGACAGCTTGCCGATCGACAGGGTGCTCCCGGCCAGCCCGACCGACTGCGGGGTCATGATCTCGTAGGTCAGCGGGTTCTTGAGGAAGCCGTCCTGGTGGATGCCCGACTCGTGCGCGAACGCGTTGGAGCCCACGATCGCCTTGTTGGGCTGGATCGCGAACCCGGTCAGGTACGACACCAGGCGCGAGGCCGGGGTGATCTGCTCGGTCTGGACGCCGGCGACGAGGTTCGGGAACTGCCCGGGACGGGTCCGGAGGGCCATGACGACCTCTTCCAGGCTCGCGTTGCCGGCACGCTCGCCGAGGCCGTTGATCGTGACCTCGACCTGGCGGGCACCGGCCTGGACGGCGGCCAGCGTGTTCGCAGTGGCGAGGCCCAGGTCGTTGTGGCAGTGGATGCTGATGACGGCGGCGTCGCCGATCCGCTCCTTCACCCGGCCCACGAGGGCGCCGAACTCGGACGGGATGGCATAGCCCACGGTGTCCGGGATGTTGAGCGTCGAGGCGCCGGCCTCGGTGACCGCCTCGTAGACGTCGAGCAGGAATGCGTCCTCCGTGCGCGAGGCGTCCTCGGCGGAGAACTCGATCTCGGCGTAGCGACCCAGGGTCTGGCGGGCCCACTTCACCCAGCGGACGGCCTCGGACAGGGCCTGCTCGCGGGAGATGCGCAGCTTGTGCTTGAGGTGGATGTCGCTGGTCGCGATGAACAGGTGCAGGTGGGGACGCTCGGCGATGCCGATCGCCTCCACGGCACGCTGGGGATCGCCGTCCTTGCAGCGGGCCAGCGCGGCGACCGCGATCCCACCCCTCGTCTCCTCCGCGATCCGGCGGACCGCCTCGAAGTCCCCGGGCGAGGCGGACGGGAAGCCCGCCTCGATCACGTCCACCTTGAGCCGGGCCAGCTGGCGGGCGACCTCCAGCTTCTCCGCGGCGGTCAGCCCGGCGCCGGGCGCCTGCTCGCCGTCGCGCAGGGTGGTGTCGAAGATCCGGATGGACCCTTCCGGTACCCCGCCGCCGAAGCGGGGGGTGATGGCCTCGAACGTCATGGCTACCTCTCCTCGCCGGGTACGGAGCTCGCCACGGCCTGGGCCTGGCCCGCCTCGACCACGACCGGCTTCAGGAACGGCATCTTCGCGCGGAGGTCCGCGCCGACCTGCTCGATCTGGTGGTTCCTGTCCTGCTCGCGCAGGCGCCGGAAGTCCTCGCCGCCGGCGTCCTGGACCGCGATCCACTGGGCCGCGAAGGCGCCGCTCTGGATGTCGGTCAGCACGTCCTTCATGGCCGCCTTGGCGCCCTCGGTGACGCGCGGTCCGGAGACGTAGTCGCCGTACTCCGCGGTGTCGGACACGCTGAAGCGCATGAAGTTGAGGCCGCCGCGGTACATCAGGTCCACGATCAGCTTGAGCTCGTGCATCGTCTCGAAGTACGCGAGCTCGGGCTGGTAGCCGGCCTCCACGAGCGTCTCGAACGCGGCCTTCACCAGGGCGGACACGCCGCCGCAGAGGAGGGCCTGCTCGCCGAACAGGTCGGTCTCGGTCTCCTCCTTGAAGGTGGTCTCGAGGACGCCCGCGCGGGTGTTGCCGAGGCCGCGCGCATAGGCGAGGACGCGGGCGCGGGCGGTGCCGCTGGCGTCCTGGTCCACGGCGAACAGCGCCGGCACGCCGCCGCCCTGCTCGTAGACGGAGCGGACGAGGTGGCCCGGTCCCTTGGGGGCGACCATGCCCACGTCCACGGTGGCCGGCGGCTGGATCCGGTCGAACCGGATGTTGAACCCGTGCGCGAACATGAGCAGCGTGTTGGGACGCAGGTTGGGCTCGATCTCGGCGTCGTAGACGGACTTCTGGATCGTGTCCGGGACCGCGATCATGATCACGTCGGCGACCTTCGTGGCCTCGGCGACGGTCTTGACCTCGAAGCCCGCGGCCTCGGCCAGCGAGCGGCTCTTGGAGCCCTCGGCGAGGCCGATGATCACGGACTGGCCGCTGTCGCGCAGGTTCAGCGCGTGGGCGTGCCCCTGGGACCCGTAGCCGATGACCGCGATGGTCTGGCCCGCGAGCGCCGAGAGATCGGCGTCGGCGTCGTAGTACATCCTGGCTGTCACAGAATCCAGTTCCTTTCAGACGTTGAGGTGGCGAGGAGCCCTCCGACGGTCGAGGCGACGCTCCCGCGAGCCATCGACCGGAGGATTCACAGCCTGAGTGCCTCCTCGATCGAGCCCGCGCCGCGGAGCATGACGGTCGCTCCGGTGCGGACGAGCTCCTTGATGCCATAGGAGCGGAGCAGCGCGACGAGCGCGTCGATCTCCGCCTCGGTGCCGTGCGCCTCGACGATCACGGACTCGGCCGAGATGTCGACGACGGCACCCTTGTAGAGCTCCACGATGGTGATGACCTCGCCCCGGGTCGCGTCGGTCGCGCGCACCTTGATGAGGGCCAGCTCGTGCTCCACCAGCTGGTCCAGCGTGACGTCCTGGACCTTGAGCACGTCGATCAGCCGGTACAGCTGCTTGGTCGCCTGCTCGACGGCCACGGCATCGCCATGGAGCGTGAGCGTCATCCGGCTGATGTGGTCCTTGTCGGTCCGGGAGACCGCCAGGGAGTCGATGTTGAAGTTCCGGGCTCGCATGAGGCTGGCGACGCGGTTGAGCACGCCGGGCCGGTCCATGACGAGCACGACCAGGATGTGGCGCTGGGCCTCGCCCGTGCCCGGAACCAGGCGGTCGGGTGGCGTGTCCTGGCCGACGTGGGCCGGGTGGGCGTGGGCGGCGGTGGTCGGGTCGGCGGTCATTCCTCCGGCCCCCACGTCTCGATCAGGTCGGACAGGCCCTTGCCCGCCGGCATCATGGGGAACACGTTCTGCTCCTGTTCGATCTCGAACCAGATGAGCGCAGGCCCGTCGACCGCCTGGGCGGCCTTGATGGCTGCATCCACCTCGGTGGGCATGCTGACCTTGAACGCCGGGATGCCATAGGCCTCGGCGAGCTTGATGAAGTCGGGGCCGGGCAGGTGCGAGGAGTGGTAGTTCCCCGCGTACACGATCTCCTGCCACTGCCGGATCATGCCCAGCTTCTTGTTGTCGAGGAGCGCGATCTTCACCGGGATCCGGTCCGCGGCGAGCGTCATCAGCTCCTGGCTGGTCATCTGGAAGCCGCCGTCGCCGCAGACCGCCCAGGTCTCGGCGCTCGGGGTTGCCCAGCGCTGCGCCCATGGCAGCCGGAACGGCGAAGCCCATCGTGCCGAGGCCGCCGGAGCTCAGGTGGCTGCGGGGCCGGCGGAACTTCGTGTAGCGGGCCAGCCACATCTGGTTCTGGCCGACGTCGGCGACGTAGGTGGCGACGTGGTCGGTGAGGCTGCCGATCCGCTCGACCACGAGGTCGGCGGTGAGCACACCGCTCTGCGCCCCGCCGGAGCCGTGCCAGGACGACGCCTCGGACTCCTCGCGCCACTCCTGGAGCTGGGCGAGGTAGTCGGCGCGGACCGCCGGGTCCACGGCATGGACCAGCTTCGTCAGGCCGGCAAGGACGTTCTTCGCGTCGCCCACGATCGGGACCTCGACGGCCACGTTCTTGCCGATCTCGGCCGGGTCGATGTCCGCGTGGATGATCCGCGCGTAGGGGGCGTAGGTCTTGACGCTGCCGGTGACGCGGTCGTCGAACCGCATCCCGATGGCGATCAGCAGGTCCGCCGACTGGATCGCGCGGTTCACGTGCTTCCAGCCGTGCATGCCCATGTAGCCGTACGCGAGCGGGTGCTCCTCGTCGATGGCGCCGATCCCGAGCAGGGTCCAGGCCACCGGGATCTGCGCCTTCTCGGCGAGGGCCTTGAGCTCGTCCCAGGCCTCGGCGATCAGGACGCCGTGACCGGCGAGGATCAGCGGGCGCTTGGCGGCGGCGATCTCCCGGGCCGCGGTCTTGAGCTGCTTGGGATGGCCTTCGGTGTTGGGGCGGAAGCCCGGCAGACCGGCGATCACCTCGTCGAGAGAGGGGTGCTCGACGCGTGTCTCCTGCTGCAGGGCGTCCTTGGTGAAGTCGATGTGGACCGGGCCGGGTCGACCGGTCTTCGCGATGTAGAAGGCCTCCGCGACGACCCGCGGGATGTCGTCGGCGTTGCGGACGAGGTAGTTGTGCTTGGTCATCGGCAGGGTGATGCCGGTGATGTCGATCTCCTGGAACGCATCCTTGCCGAGCAGCGCCCCGGGCACGTTGCCGGTGAGCGCGACCATCGGGACCGAGTCCAGCTGGGCGGTGCCGATCGCGGTGACGAGGTTGGTGGCGCCCGGGCCGCTGGTGCCCATGCACACGCCGACCTTGCCGCTCGCCCGCGCGTAGCCGTCGGCCGCGTGACCGCCGCCCTGCTCGTGCCGGACGAGGATGTGCCGGATCTGCGGGTAGTCGCCGAGGATGTCGTAGATCGGCAGGATCACGCCGCCCGGGTAGCTGAACAGCGTGTCGGAGCCCTGGAGGATGAGCGCCTCCATGAGCGCGTCCGCGCCGATGCGGGTCCGCTTCCGGTCGCGGACCCCGCTGAGCATCTCCCGGCGTGCCTGCTCGACCGCCGCAGCGCCCACGGTGCCGTCACCCGGCACGTGGCTTCGACGCTGCGGCGGCTCCGCGGCCCCGGCGGCCGGTGGTTCGCCCTTCGTCATCGTCATGTCCTGCCTGGATCCCTCTCTCCGCCGGTCCCGCGACCGCCGGACATACAAAGACCCTCGCCACCCGGCGAGGGTCCCTTTGGTTCTCGGTGGCGGGCGCCTCAGTGGCGACCGTCCCTCCGCGTTCCTCCGTTCTCCCGCCGGGAGCCGGTAATGAGGAGGCCAAGGAGGCTCTCAAGGCCGGCCAGGAGCGAGCGAATAAGGTCGAGGGGGGATACGCCCTGGGGCTCCAGGTCGCGCAGGGGCACGTTGACGCGGCGTCCATCCGCCGTCACGACGACGGCGATGCGGCTGCGGTTGCGACCCTGGGAGAAGTCCAAGCGACCTGGCTCCAATCAGCCCGTCCCATGACGGGTGTGCGGAGTGTAGCCGCACACGCACGAGGGACGCAACCACCGAACCGCAACGTTCCGGTCCGGAGCGGCGGGCGTCGCTGCGGTGGACAGGCGCCGGGTGCCGGGCGTCCCCGTGGCGACGGGCGTCCGGACGTCGCCGGGCGGCAGGCCGGCGGGCGCCGCTCTCGGCTGCACAGCCCGGACCACCCGTCCGGGATTCCCCTCTGTCGCAAGGCGTAACCGGACGGGCAGACGCGAACCCGACGCCCATCCGAGCTGCAGGCACCACATTCCGGACTCGGCGGCCGGTCCTGGGCCTGGCGAGGCCACAGATCCGGACTGCTGGTCCAGACGACGGCAGCGCCCGGGCCAAGCCCGGCTGGATCCCACCGTGTGAGTCACCGATAAGCGACCCGTCGTTCAATCCGAGCCATGCCCTCTCCCGCGTTCGAGAAGTCCGTCCGTGCCGCCGCCGCACATCGCCATCACGACCTCGCGGTCGACATCCGGCGGCTCCGCGAGGACGCGGGGCTGAGCTCGGCAGCTCGCGCGCGCGGCGGGCGTCGATCCCAGCTTCCTCCGGCGCATCGAGGACCGCTCGAGCCACCGGACGAGGACGTGCCGCGGCGATACCCGCGTCCCTCGGTAGACGTACCAGCGGCTCGCCTCGGCGCTGGGCGCGGACCTCGCCACGCGGCTCTACCCGAACACCGGGCCACTAGTCCGCGACCGGCACCAGGGCAGATGCCCGAGCTCGTGCTCGCGGCGCGCCACCCACGCTGGACGCCGTTCACCGAGGTCGCGGTCCGGCACCGGCGCGCGGCTGGATCGATCTCGCCCTGCACGATCGGCAGGCCAGCGTCCTCGTCGCCACGGAGCTGCAGTCCGAGCTCCGCCGCCTCGAACAGCTCATCCGCTGGTCCACCGAGAAGGGCGTCACTCTCCAGCTGGGACGGCTGGGCACGCTCGGCGATGAACCGGAGGTCAGCCGGCTGCTCATTGTCCGACGGACACGCGCCACGCGCGAGATCGCGGCAACGTTCGCGCGCAGCTGCGGCTCGCCTACCCCGCCCACCCCGCGGACGCGCTCGCGGCGATCACCGGGGTCGCTGTCTGGCCGGGCCCCGCGATGGTGTGGGTCGTTCTGGACGGCTCCCGCTCGCACCTCGTCTCGGATCGATGAGTGCAAGACGTGACCAGCGGCCGCGATGGTGGGCTGTCTCCACCTGACCTCGGGGCCACACGGTGCGACGCTGCGGCGTCAGGGGGGTGTGATTGGAGCGGGGCGTCGGGCCGTGGTGAGAACCCCTCGCGGGCAGAGGCTGTCGGCCGCGCAGGGGGCGACGTGGGTGGTCGCGGCCGTGCTTCTCGCCGCGTGCTCCTACCTCCCGCCCATCGTCGATCCGGCCGACCGGGGAGAGGCGGTTGGCGGCCCGCCGGCGACAGCGGAGGCGATCGTCGACGCCTGGCTCCGGACGGCGAGCGAGAAGACCGGCGACCTCGGCTGGGGACTGCTCTACCCGAGCATCCGAACGGACATGTTCGGATCGGAGGACCGCTATCGCCGTGCGATCGAAGGATCCGACTGGTCCTCGCTCAGATACCGCGTCCTCGACGCCGGGCTTCGTGACGGCGAATACCAGGTCCAGATGGAGATCGCGGGAACTGCGCCCGCGTTCCTGTCGGACTGGGGCCTCGTCCAGATGCGGTCCGAGCACGTCGGCTTCATGGTCGTGCGGCTGGGCGTGGGCACAGAGCCGTCCGGCATCCAGGCCGTTGGAGGGCCATCCGCGCCGCGACCTTGACCGCGAACAGAAACCGGCGCTGGGCTGGGCCGTGCTGGACGCACGGGGAGCTCGCTGGGGCGTCCTGCCGCTGAGCGCTGGTACCCTTCCCTCCCCGCCCACTCGCAGCAGAGCAGCCGCCGCCATGAGCCAACCGCGAACCCTCGTCGAGAAGATCTGGGACGAGCACGTCGTCTCGCAGGACCCGGGTGCCCCGGCCGTCCTCGCCATCGACCTCCACCTCGTCCATGAGGTCACCAGCCCCCAGGCCTTCACCGGGCTCCGCAACCGGGGCGCGCAGGTGCGTCGCCCGGACAAGACCGTCGCCACCGCGGACCACGGCACCCCCACCACGCCGCGCGGCCTCCCGATGGTCGACATGCAGGCAGCGGCCCAGATCAAGCAGCTCGAGACCAACTGCGCGGACTTCGGCATCCCGATCCATGCGTTCGGCAGCGATACCCAGGGCATCGTCCACGTCATCGGCCCGGAGCTCGGCCTGACGCAGCCCGGCATGACCATCGTCTGCGGCGACTCCCACACGGCGACCCACGGGGCGTTCGGGGCGCTCGCGTTCGGGATCGGGACCAGCGAGGTCGAGATGGTCCTCGCGACCCAGACGCTGCTCCAGCGCAAGCCGAAGACCTACGAGGTGCGCGTCGACGGCCGCCTCAACCCCGGCGTCAGTGCGAAGGACATCATCCTCGCCCTGATCGCCCGGATCGGCATCGGCGGCGGCACCGGCCACGTGTTCGAGTTCCGCGGCGAGGCGATCCGTGCCCTGAACATGGAACAGCGGATGACGATCTGCAACATGAGCATCGAGGGCGGCGCGCGCGCCGGTCTGGTCGCCCCCGACGACACGACGTTCGAGTACATCCGCGGCCGCCGCCACGCCCCGCAGGGTGCCGCGTGGGACGCGGCCGTCGCCAAGTGGCGCACCCTCCCCACCGACGACGGCGCCGTCTTCGACAAGTCGATCGTCATCGACGCCTCCGCCCTCGAGCCCATGGTCACCTACGGCAACAACCCCGGCATGGGCATCCCGGTGACCGGCCGCGTGCCGCGGCCGGAGGACCTCGAGGACGCGCAGGCCCGCCGCGGCCTCGAGCGCGCGCTCGAGTACATGGCGCTCACGCCGGGCCAGGCCATCGCCGGCCAGCCGGTGGACGTCGTGTTCATCGGCTCCTGCACCAACAGCCGGATCAGCGACCTGCGCCTGGCCGCGAGCGTGCTCAAGGACCGCCACGCCGCCGCTGGCGTGCGGCTGATGGTCGTCCCGGGCTCGCAGCAGGTGAAGGCCCAGGCCGAGCGTGAGGGCCTCCACGAGATCTTCCGCGCCGCGGGCGCCGAGTGGCGCGAGGCCGGCTGCTCGATGTGCATCGCGATGAACGGCGACCAGCTGTCGCCAGGCCAGTACGCGGTCAGCACGTCCAACCGCAACTTCGAGGGCCGCCAGGGCAAGGGCGGCCGCACGTTCCTCGCCAGCCCGCTGACCGCGGCGGCGAGCGCCATCACCGGCGTCGTCACCGATCCCCGCACGCTCCCCGGCGTCGAGGACCTGGTCACCGTCGGCGGAGGGTACTGATCATGGCCGAGCCGTTCCGCTCCTTCGCCTCCGCGATCGTGCCGCTGGCGGCCGAGAACGTGGACACCGACCAGATCGTCCCCGCCCGCTACCTCAAGGTGACCGACAAGGAGGGCCTGGCCGAGGCGCTCTTCCGCGACTACCGCTTCAACGAGGACGGCACCAAGAAGGACCCGCCCTGGCTCCTGGACCGCCCGGAGATGCAGGGCCGCAAGGTGCTGCTCGTGGGTGACAACTTCGGGACCGGCTCCTCCCGCGAGCACGCGCCCTGGGCGCTCCGCAGCTGGGGCATCCAGGCGATCCTCTCCACCTGCTTCGCCGACATCTTCAAGAGCAACGCGCTCAAGAACGGCGTGCTGCCGATCGTGGTCGACCCGGCCACGCACGCGGCCCTGTTCGAGATGGTCGAGGCGGATCCGGCCGCGGAGCTGCGCGTGGACCTCGCCGAGCAGGGGATCCTGCTGCCGGACGGCACGACCCTGGACTTCGACGTCGACCCGTTCAGCAAGATGATGCTGATGGCCGGCACGGACGAGATCGGCTACGTCCTGGGCAAGGACGCGGAGATCGCCGCGTGGGAGGCGGCCAACCCGCCCCGGGTGGACACGCGCATCGGCACCGCGGTCGCCGGGTAGGCACCGCGGTCGCCGGGTAGGCACCGCGGTCGCCGGGTAGGCACCGCGGTCGCCGGGTAGGCACCGCGGACGCCGGGCAGGTGCCGGCGACAACGCGTCCGAGGCGGGATCCGGAGACCTCGCCGATACTCCCCACGTGGAGTTCAACCCCAACCTGTACGACCTGATCGCGATCCTGGTCCTCGTGCTCGCCGTGCTGGCCGGCATCCGGACCGGGGCCCTGCCGCAGGTCGGCGGCATCGGCGGGGCGGTGACCGGGCTGCTGGTCATGCTCTACGCCGCGCCCTGGCTCCTGGAGGTCACGTCCGAGCTGGAGCCGATCCCGCGCGCGCTGCTCGTCCTGGGGGCGATCCTCGGCGCGGTCGTCCTGGGCGAGGTGCTGGGTTCCGCGATCGGGCGCGCCATCGCGGACCGGCTCGGGGAGGGCCTCTTCTCCGGCATGGACCGGGTGGCCGGCGGACTCGTCGGCGCGGCGCAGGCGCTGCTCATCATCTGGCTCGCGGGCGGTCTCATGGCTGCGAGCCCGTTCCCGAGACTCGCCCAGACCGCGTCCCAGTCCACGGCGGTCCGCACGATCGACGAGTACCTCCCGCCGCCGATCGACGTGATCGGCCGGATCGCCGGCGCCCTGGACGACTCGGGCCTGCCGGACGTGTTCGTGGGCCTGGAGCCGGTCCCGCTCCAGCCGGTCGACACGCCCACGGACCCGCAGGCCGAGCGGATCGCCGGCCGCGCCGTGGAGGCCACGGCCCGCGTCGTCACGCGCGCCTGCGACACGCAGGTGACGGGCACCGCCTTCCTCGTGGCCCCCGGGTACCTCGTGACCAACGCGCACGTCGTGGCGGGCGCCTCCACGATCCGCCTGACCACCGGGGACGGCGTGGCCGATGCGGACGCCGTCCTGTTCGATCCCGATCTCGATGTCGCGCTCCTGCACGCTCCCGATGTCGACGGCCCGGTCCTGAAGCTCGCCACCGATACCCCGGACCGCGGCACGCTGGGGGCGGCGCTCGGCTTCGCGGGCGGCGGCCCCCTGGTCGTGATGCCGGCCGCGGTCTCCGGCACGTACCCCGCCACGGGCCGCGACATCTACGGTACGAGGCGCGTGACCCGCGACATCCTGGAGCTTCGCGCCGAGGTGGAGCCCGGTGACTCGGGCGGTCCGTTGGTGCTCGAGGACGGGTCGGTCGGCGGGCTGGTGTTCGCCGAGTCGAAGACGGACCCGGCCGTCGGCTATGCGCTCTCGCCTGGCTCGGTGTGGGCGCGGATCCGGCCGGCGCTCGGGGCGACCCGCGCCGTGGACGTGGGCGACTGCCTCCGCTGAGGCCCGATCGACCGCCGGGTGCGACCGCTAGGATTGGCGCCATGAACGAACCGGCCCCGGCGCGACCCGTCGACGCGCTCGCGGCGACCTACTGGGACGCCTTCCTCGAGACGAACCCGCTGTTCGCGACGACGCTCGGCGACCGGCGGTTCGACGGACGGCTCCCGGATCCAACCCCCGAGGGCGAGGCTGCAGCCCGCGCCCGCTTTGCCGCGATCCTCGCGCAGGCGGACGATCTCGACGCGGACGACCCGGATGCGGACAGGCCCGGCGACGCCATCACGCTCTCCTCCCTCCGCGAGGGGCTCCGTGCCGACCTCACGTTCATCGACAGCGGGCTGCTCGCCTGGAACGTGGACCCGCTCGACGGGATCCCGGTCCACCTCCTCCAGGCGGGTGAGTACCAGCCGGCCGGCAACCCGGCCCAGGCGGCCGCCCTGCTCGAACGCTGGCGCGCAATGCCCGCCTACACGGACGCGCATGCCGCGACACTCCGGCGTTCCCTCGCCGATGGGCTCGTGGCCTGCACCGCCCCCGTAAGCCGGGTGATGGACATCCTGGCCGAGCTGCTCGCGCGCCCGGACGACGACTGGCCGCTCGTCGCGCCGCTGGCCGGCCTGGCACGCGGGGACGGCGGGGCCTGGTCCACGGCGGATCGGGAGCGCTTCGTGGCGGACGTGCGCGCCATCGTCGCCGACGGCATCCGCCCTGCCTTCGGCCGCCTCCACGAGACGCTTGCAGACGAGATCCGGCCCGCCGCGCGCCCTGCGGACCGGCCCGGCCTGTGCCACCTGCCGGATGGCGAGGCGACCTATCGGAGCCTGGTCCGCGCACACACATCGCTGGACGCGACCCCAGAGGAGCTGCACCGCACCGGCCTGGCGGAGATCGACCGCATCGACGCGGAGCTGATGGACCTCGCCGGCCGGACGATCGGCACCGGCAACCTCCCGGATGCGCTCGCCGCGCTACGGGGCGATCCCGCCCTGCACTTCCGGACCCGCGACGAGGTGTTCGCCAAGGCGGTCTCGGCCCTCGAGCGAGCCGCCGAGGCCATCCCCGACTGGTTCGGCCGACTCCCGCAGGCGCCGTGCGAGGTGGTTCGCATGGGGCCGCACGAGGAGGAGCACTCGACCATCGCCTATTACCGGCAACCGGCCGAGGACGGCTCGCGGCCCGGGCAGTACTACGTCAACACGGCGCATCCAGAGACACGACCGCGCTACGAGGCGGAGGTCCTCGCCTACCACGAGTCCATCCCAGGGCACCACCTCCAGATCGCGATCGCCCAGGAGCTCGTGGGCCTGCCCGCGTTCCGGCGCCACCTGGGCCCCACCGCGTTCTTCGAGGGCTGGGGCCTGTACACCGAGCGCCTCAGCGACGAGATGGGCCTCTACTCAGGCGACCTGGACCGGATCGGCGTGCTCAGCTTCGACGCCTGGCGCGCCTCGCGCCTGGTGGTCGACACCGGCATGCACGCCATGGGCTGGACGCGGCAACAGGCCATCGACTTCATGCTCGAGCACACGGCCCTCGCGCCCAACAACATCGCCAACGAGGTTGATCGCTACGTCGTGATCCCGGGCCAGGCCCTCGCCTACAAGACGGGCCAGCTGGAGCTCCTGCGGCTCCGCGCCGAGGCCCGCGAGCGGCTGGGGTCCGCCTTCGACATCCGTGCGTTCCACGACACCGTCCTGGGCAACGGCGCGGTCGCGCTGCCGACCCTGCGCGGGATCGTCGAGGCCTGGGTGGCGGGAGCCGCGACGGACCCGACCGCGGCCTGACGCGCTCGTCGCTCGAGGGCCGGGCCTGGATGGCGTCGATGCTCAGGTGGCGGCGGCGTCCAACCCCCGGACGCGCTCCGCCAGGGCCTGCATCACGGCGGCGCGCACGTCGGCGTGATCCGCGATCAGGGTGTCGAACTCCCGGTGGGTGAGGACCAGGAGATGGCAGGGGCTCGTCGCCGTGGCCGTGGCTGTCCGCGGCCCGTCATCGAGCAGGGCGATCTCGCCGAGGAAGTCACCGGCCGCCAGGGATCGCAGGTGTCGCCCGCCCCGCGTGACGTCCACCGTGCCCTCGACGATGACGAAGAACTCGCGCCCAGACCGGCCCTCGGTCATCAGCACCGTGCCCGCGTCCACGTCGACCTCGTCCACCATGGTCGCCAGCTGCGCCAGCGCGCGCTTGTCCAGGTGTGCGAAGAGCGGCACGTGCGCGAGCATCTTCGTCTTGTCCATCGGTGCACCCTCCCAGGTCGCCGCGGGGCCGTCCGGGCGAGTGGGCGGAGGATACGGGTCGAGGTGCGGCGCCACAAGTGAGCGCCTGACCCGTACCCTGTTGGGGCACAGTCCCGAATCGCCGTCACGTCCCGAGGACCCACATGGCCGCCGACCACCCGCTCCCCTACTCCCGCCCCGCCGACCCCGGCAAGCGCCACAGCCACGCGCTGACCGACGGGCCGGACCGCGCCGCTGCGCGCGCGATGCTCAAGGCGGTTGGCTTCACGGACGATGACCTGGCCCGGCCGATCATCGGCGTCGCGACGACCTGGATCGAGACGATGCCCTGCAACCTCAACCAGCGGCGGCTGGCGGAGTTCGTCAAGGAGGGCATCCGCGCGGCGGGCGGCACGCCGATGGAGTTCGGGACGATCTCCATCAGCGATGGCGTGTCCATGGGCACCGAGGGCATGAAGGCGTCGCTCATCTCGCGGGAGGTCATCGCGGACTCCATCGAGCTGGTGGCGCGCGGGCACCTGTTCGATGGCCTCGTCTGCCTCGTCGGCTGCGACAAGACGATCCCGGCCGGGGCGATGGCGCTCGGGCGCCTCGACATCCCGGGCCTCGTCCTCTACAACGGCACGATCATGCCCGGCACCTACAAGGGCAAGCCGGCGGACGTTGTGACCGTGTTCGAGGCGATCGGCGCCTATCGCGCCGGCAAGATCACGCTCGAGGAGCTGTACGAGGCCGAAAACGGGGCCTGTCCCGGCGCAGGAGCCTGCGGCGGCCAGTTCACGGCCAACACCATGTCGATGTTCCTCGAGTTCGTGGGCCTGTCACCCGCGGGGCTGAATGGCATCCCGGCCGAGGACCCGGCGAAGGACGAGGCCGCGCGGAAGGCGGGCGAGCTGGTGATGACGCTGGTCCACCACGACATCCGGCCGTCGCACATCGTCACCCGGAACTCGATCGAGAACGCGGTCGCCGCGGTCGCGGCCACCGGCGGCTCCACCAACGCCGTCCTCCACACGCCGGCCATCGCCGCCGAGTACGGGATCGCCTGGACGGTGGACGACTTCGCCGCCGTCGCGGACCGCACGCCGCTCATCGGCGACATGCGGCCGGGCGGCCGCTACCTCGCGAGCGACCTGTACGAGGCGGGCGGCGTCGCCATCGTCGCCAAGGAGCTCCTCAAGCAGGGCCTGCTCCACGGCGAGGAGAAGACCGTCGACGGGCGCACGATCGCGAGGATCGCCGCGGACGCCGTCGCGACGCCCGGACAGGCGGTCGTCAGGCCCATCGAGACCCCGATCAAGCCATTCGGCGGCCTCACGATCCTCAAGGGCTCGCTCGCCCCGGAGGGCTGCGTCGTCAAGCTCGCGGGCCACGAGCGCCGCTCGCACCGCGGCCCGGCCCGCGTGTTCGACAGCGAGGTCGCGTGCTTCGCCGCCGTCCGCGACCGCAAGATCGTCGAGGGCGACGTCGTCGTCATCCGCTACGAGGGGCCGGTCGGCGGTCCCGGCATGCAGGAGATGCTGAGCGTCACGGGCGCGATCCAGGGCCAGGGCATCGGCGAGGCGGTCTCGCTCATCACCGACGGCCGGTTCAGCGGCGGCACCCACGGCCTGATGATCGGGCACGTCGCCCCGGAGGCCGCCGTCGGCGGGCCGATCGCCCTCGTCGAAGAGGGCGACATCATCACCGTCGACGTTGAGGCCAAGGCGGTCAACCTCGAGGTGGACGAGTCGATCCTCGCCGAGCGCCGCGCGCGCTGGACCCCGCCGGCACCGAAGTACACCACCGGCGCGTTCGCCAAGTACGCCGCGCTCGTCTCGTCGGCGTCCGAGGGCGCGATCACCAGCGGGGCAGCCCTCCGTCGCGCCCTGGAGGCGCGTTCGGGCGACGTCGGCTAGGAGAAGCGCGTGATGGCGCTGCGGATCTCGTTCAAGACGTCCCCGCAGCGGGTCGACTGGGCGACGCTCGACGCCACGTGGCGCCTCGCCGGGGAGCTCGGCGGGTGGGACGGCGCGTGGCTGAACGACCACCTCACCGACATGGACCCGGATGTGCCGGGACCGTCGCTGGAGGCGTTCACGCTCCTGGCGACGCTGGTCCACCACGTGCCCGGTGTGCGCGTCGGCCACGCCGTGCTGTCGAACACGTTCCGCCACCCGGTGCTGCTCGCCAAGGCGGCGACCGTCATGGACCACGCGACGGGCGGGCGGTTCGTGGTGGGGCTTGGCGCCGGCTGGTTCGAGGGCGAGCACGAGCCGTTCGGGATCCCGCTGCCGCCGATCGGTGAGCGCATCGACCGGCTGGTCTCCGCGGTGGAGGTGCTCCAGGCGCTGTTCTCGCCGGAGGCGGCGGCCCCGCCCGGCGTCACGCGGCCGGACCCGTTCTACCCGCTGGCCGGTGCCGTCAACGCCCCGCCGCCCCTCACCCCGGGCGGGCCGCCGATCTTCCTGGGCGGGCAGAAGCCACGCGGCATCGCCCTGGCGGCGCGGCGGGCGGCCGGCTGGCTGCTGACGGGCATGGAGGCCGGCAACGTGGAGTACTTCGCCGACCGGCGGGAGGCCATCCTCCGGGCGCTCGAGGCCGAGCGCCGCGACCCCGCCACGTTCGAGATCGTGGGCCAGGTGCACACCGGCGCCGACGCGGCGGCGCGGTCACGGGCGCTGGTCCAGGCACGGGCGATGGTCGCGGCAGGGGCCACCGAAATGGTGGTGGGCATCCCGGCCGCGCTGGGACCGCAGGCGCTGGAGGACGCGCACCGGGACGTCCTGGCGCCGCTGCGCGCCGAGTTCGGGCAGGTGCGACGTTGATGGCCACGACCATCCGGCGCATCGGGCCCGGCGACGACGCGGCCCTGGCCGACTACGTCCGGATCCGCAACACGGTCGCGCCGGAGAGCACCGACTCGCTGGAGCAGATCGCCTGGGACGGCAAGGTCTACCCGGGCCAGGGCGCCCGCTTCCTCGCGCTGGACGCGGAAGGGAACGCGGTCGGGACAGCCACTACCGGCCGGATCTGGATGTACGGCCCCGAGTTCGAGCGCTACTGGCTGGGGATCTGGGTGCTCCCGCATGCCCGAGGGAAGGGCCTGGGATCGGACCTATACGACGCCGCGAGCAGCGTCGCCCGCGAGGCCGGCAAGACCGGCTTCCAGACCGAGCTGTCCGAGGTCCACGAGGACGGACACCGCTTCCTTGCCAATCGCGGGTTCCTGGAGATCGAGCGCAACAAGATGGTCCGGCTGGAGCTGGCAGGCATGCAGCCGCCGGGTGTCCGGGCGCCCGCCGGGATCCTGCTCACGACCCTTGCGCAGCGGCCCCAGCTGGTCCAGGGCGTGTGGCAGACGGCGCTGGAAACCTTCCCGGATATCCCCTCGGGCGACGAGCCGATCGACGTGGGGTCGCTGGACGTGTTCGTGGCCCGAGACGTGGACCGGGTCGGCATCCCGAAGGACGCGTTCTTCATACCCTTCCCTCCCCGCCGACATCGCAGCAGAGCAGCCGCCGCCATGACCGAACCGCGAACCCTCGTCGAGAAGATCTGGGACGAGCACGTCGTCTCGCAGGACCCGGGCGCCCCGGCCGTGCTGGCGATCGACCTCCACCTCGTCCACGAGGTCACCAGCCCCCAGGCCTTCACCGGGCTCCGCAACCGGGGCGCGCAGGTGCGTCGTCCGGACAAGACCGTCGCCACCGCGGACCACGGCACGCCGACCACACCGCGCGGCCTCCCGATGGTCCACATGCAGGCAGCTGCCCAGATCAAGCAGCTCGAGACCAACTGCGCGGACTTCGGCATCCCGATCCATGCCTTCGGCAGCGATACCCAGGGCATCGTCCACGTCATCGGCCCGGAGCTCGGCCTGACGCAGCCCGGCATGACCATCGTCTGCGGCGACTCGCACACGGCGACCCACGGGGCGTTCGGGGCGCTCGCGTTCGGGATCGGGACCAGCGAGGTCGAGATGGTCCTCGCGACCCAGACGCTGCTCCAGCGCAAGCCGAAGACCTACGAGGTGCGCGTCGACGGCCGCCTCAACCCCGGCGTCAGTGCGAAGGACATCATCCTCGCCCTGATCGCCCGGATCGGCATCGGCGGCGGCACCGGCCACGTGTTCGAGTTCCGGGGCGAGGCGATCCGTGCCCTGAACATGGAACAGCGGATGACGATCTGCAACATGAGCATCGAGGGCGGCGCGCGCGCCGGTCTGGTAGCCCCCGACGACACGACGTTCGAGTACATCCGCGGCCGCCGCCACGCCCCGCAGGGTGCCGCGTGGGACGCGGCCGTCGCCAAATGGCGCACCCTCCCCACCGACGACGGCGCCGTCTTCGACAAGTCGATCGTCATCGACGCCTCCGCCCTCGAGCCCATGGTCACCTACGGCAACAACCCCGGCATGGGCATCCCCGTGACCGGCCGCGTGCCGCGGCCGGAGGACCTCGAGGACGCGCAGGCCCGCCGCGGCCTCGAGCGCGCGCTCGAGTACATGGCGCTCACGCCGGGCCAGGCCATCGCCGGCCAGCCGGTGGACGTCGTGTTCATCGGCTCCTGCACCAACAGCCGGATCAGCGACCTGCGCCTGGCCGCGAGCGTGCTCAAGGACCGCCACGCCGCCGCTGGCGTGCGGCTGATGGTCGTCCCGGGCTCGCAGCAGGTGAAGGCCCAGGCCGAACGTGAGGGCCTTCACAAGATCTTCCGGGCCGCGGGCGCCGAGTGGCGCGAGGCCGGCTGCTCGATGTGCATCGCGATGAACGGCGACCAGCTGTCGCCCGGCCAGTACGCGGTCAGCACGTCCAACCGCAACTTCGAGGGCCGCCAGGGCAAGGGCGGCCGCACGTTCCTCGCCAGCCCGCTAACGGCGGCGGCGAGCGCCATCACCGGCGTGGTCACGGACCCGCGCACGCTCCCCGGCGTCGAGGACCTGGTCACCGTCGGCGGGGGTACTGATCATGGCCGAGCCGTTCCGCTCCTTCGCCTCCGCAATCGTGCCGCTGGCGGCCGAGAACGTGGACACCGACCAGATCGTCCCCGCCCGCTACCTCAAGGTGACCGACAAGGAGGGCCTGGCCGAGGCGCTCTTCCGCGACTACCGGTTCAACGAGGACGGCACCAAGAAGGACCCGCCCTGGCTCCTGGACCGCCCCGAGATGCAGGGCCGGCGGATCCTCCTCGTGGGCGACAACTTCGGCACCGGCTCCTCCCGCGAGCACGCGCCCTGGGCGCTCCGCAGCTGGGGCATCCAGGCGATCCTCTCCACCAGCTTCGCTGACATCTTCAAGAGCAACGCGCTCAAGAACGGCGTGCTGCCGATCGTCGTCGACCCGGCCACGCATGCGGCCCTGTTCGAGATGGTCGAGGCGGATCCGGCCGCGGAGCTGCGTGTGGACCTCGCCGAGCAGGGGATCCTGCTGCCAGACGGCACGACCCTGGACTTCGACGTCGACCCGTTCAGCAAGATGATGCTGATGGCCGGCACGGACGAGATCGGCTACGTCCTGGGCAAGGAGGCCGAGATCGCCGCCTGGGAGGCGGCCAACCCGCCCCGGGTGGACACGCGCATCGGCACCGCGGTCGCCGGGTAGGCACCGCGGTCGCCGGGTAGGCACCGCGGTCGCCGGGCTGGCACCGCGGTCGCCGGGACACCGCGTCGCCGGGTAGGTGCCGGCGACGACCCGTCCGAGGCGGGATCCGGGGACCTCGCCGATACTGCCCACGTGGATTTCAACCCCAACCTGTACGACCTGATCGCGATCCTGGTCCTCGTGCTCGCCGTTCTGGCCGGCATCCGGACCGGGGCCTTGCCGCAGGTCGGCGGCATCGGCGGGGCGGTGACCGGGCTGCTGGTCATGCTCTACGCTGCGCCCTGGCTCCTGGAGGTCACGTCCGAGCTGGAGCCGATCCCGCGCGCGCTGCTCGTCCTGGGGGCGATCCTCGGCGCGGTCGTCCTGGGCGAGGTGCTGGGTTCCGCGATCGGGCGCGCCATGGCGGACCGGCTCGGGGAGGGCCTGTTCTCCGGCATGGACCGGATTGCCGGCGGACTCGTCGGCGCGGCGCAGGCGCTGCTCATCATCTGGCTAGCGGGCGGTCTCATGGCTGCGAGCCCGTTCCCGAGACTCGCCCAGACCGCGTCCCAGTCCACGGCGGTCCGCACGATCGACGAGTACCTCCCGCCGCCGATCGACGTGATCGGCCGGATCGCTGGCGCCCTGGACGACTCGGGCCTGCCGGACGTGTTCGTAGGCCTGGAGCCGGTCCCCCTCCAGCCGGTCGACACGCCCACGGACCCGCAGGCCGAGCGGATCGCCGGCCGCGCCGTGGAGGCCACGGCCCGCGTCGTCACGCGCGCCTGCGACACGCAGGTGACGGGCACGGCGTTCCTCGTGGCCCCCGGGTACCTGGTGACCAACGCGCACGTCGTGGCGGGCGCCTCCACGATCCGCCTGACCACCGGGGACGGCGTGGCCGATGCGGACGCCGTGCTGTTCGATCCCGACCTGGATGTCGCGCTCCTGCATGCCCCCGATGTCGACGGCCCGGTCCTGAAGCTCGCCACCGATACCCCGGACCGCGGCACGCTGGGCGCGGCGCTCGGCTTCGCGGGCGGCGGCCCCCTGGTCGTGATGCCGGCCGCAGTCTCCGGCGCGTACCCCGCCACGGGCCGCGACATCTACGGTACGAAGCGCGTGACCCGCGACATCCTCGAGCTTCGCGCCGAGGTGGAGCCCGGTGACTCGGGCGGTCCCCTGGTGCTCGAGGACGGGTCCGTCGGCGGGCTGGTGTTCGCGGAGTCGAAGACCGACCCGGCCGTCGGCTATGCGCTCTCGCCTGGCTCGGTGTGGGCGCGGATCCGGGCGGCGCTCGGGGCAACCCGCGCCGTGGACGTGGGCGACTGCCTCCGTTGAGGCCCTGATCGAGCGCCGGGTGCGGCCGCTAGCATGGGCGCCATGACCGAACCTGCAGCCACCCGACCCGTCGACGCGCTCGCGGCGACCTACTGGGACGCCTTCCTCGAGACGAACCCGCTGTTCGCGACGACGCTCGGCGACCGGCGGTTCGACGGACGGCTCCCGGATCCAACCCCCGAGGGCGAGGCTGCAGCCCGCGCCCGCTTTGCCGCGATCCTCGCGCAGGCGGACGATCTCGACGCGGACGACCCGGATGCGGACAGGCCCGGCGACGCCATCACGCTCTCCTCCCTCCGCGAGGGGCTCCGTGCCGACCTCACGTTCATCGACAGCGGGCTGCTCGCCTGGAACGTGGACCCGCTCGACGGGATCCCGGTCCACCTCCTCCAGGCGGGTGAGTACCAGCCGGCCGGCAACCCGGCCCAGGCGGCCGCCCTGCTCGAACGCTGGCGCGCAATGCCCGCCTACACGGACGCGCATGCCGCGACGCTCCGGCGTTCCCTCGCCGATGGGCTCGTGGCCTGCACCGCCCCCGTAAGCCGGGTGATGGACATCCTGGCCGAGCTGCTCGCGCGCCCGGACGACGACTGGCCGCTCGTCGCGCCGCTGGCCGGCCTGGCACGCGGGGACGGCGGGGCCTGGTCCACGGCGGATCGGGAGCGCTTCGTGGCGGACGTGCGCGCCATCGTCGCCGACGGCATCCGGCCTGCCTTCGGCCGCCTCCACGGGACGCTTGCAGACGAGATCCGGCCCGCCGCGCGCCCTGCGGACCGGCCCGGCCTGTGCCACCTGCCGGATGGCGAGGCGACCTATCGGAGCCTGGTCCGCGCACACACATCGCTGGACGCGACCCCGGAGGAGCTGCACCGCACCGGCCTGGCGGAGATCGACCGCATCGACGCGGAGCTGATGGACCTCGCCGGCCGGACGATCGGCACCGGCAACCTCCCGGATGCGCTCGCCGCGCTACGGGGCGATCCCGCCCTGCACTTCCGGACCCGCGACGAGGTGTTCGCCAAGGCGGTCTCGGCCCTCGAGCGAGCCGCCGAGGCCATCCCCGACTGGTTCGGCCGACTCCCGCAGGCGCCGTGCGAGGTGGTTCGCATGGGGCCGCACGAGGAGGAGCACTCGACCATCGCCTATTACCGGCAACCGGCCGAGGACGGCTCGCGGCCCGGGCAGTACTACGTCAACACGGCGCATCCAGAGACACGACCGCGCTACGAGGCGGAGGTCCTCGCCTACCACGAGTCCATCCCAGGGCACCACCTCCAGATCGCGATCGCCCAGGAGCTCGTGGGCCTGCCCGCGTTCCGGCGCCACCTGGGCCCCACCGCGTTCTTCGAGGGCTGGGGCCTGTACACCGAGCGCCTCAGCGACGAGATGGGCCTCTACTCAGGCGACCTGGACCGGATCGGCGTGCTCAGCTTCGACGCCTGGCGCGCCTCGCGCCTGGTGGTCGACACCGGCATGCACGCCATGGGCTGGACGCGGCAACAGGCCATCGACTTCATGCTCGAGCACACGGCCCTCGCGCCCAACAACATCGCCAACGAGGTTGATCGCTACGTCGTGATCCCGGGCCAGGCCCTCGCCTACAAGACGGGCCAGCTGGAGCTCCTGCGGCTCCGCGCCGAGGCCCGCGAGCGGCTGGGGTCCGCCTTCGACATCCGTGCGTTCCACGACACCGTCCTGGGCAACGGCGCGGTCGCGCTGCCGACCCTGCGCGGGATCGTCGAGGCCTGGCTGGCGGGAGCCGCGACGGACCCGACCGCGGCCTGACGCGCTCGTCGCTCGAGGGCCGGGCCTGGATGGCGTCGATGCTCAGGTGGCGGCGGCGTCCAACCCCCGGACGCGCTCCGCCAGGGCCTGCATCACGGCGGCGCGCACGTCGGCGTGATCCGCGATCAGGGTGTCGAACTCCCGGTGGGTGAGGACCAGGAGATGGCAGGGGCTCGTCGCCGTGGCCGTGGCTGTCCGCGGCCCGTCATCGAGCAGGGCGATCTCGCCGAGGAAGTCACCGGTCACCAGGGATCGCAGGTGTCGCCCGCCCCGCGTGACGTCCACCGTGCCCTCGACGATGACGAAGAACTCGCGCCCAGACCGGCCCTCGGTCATCAGCACCGTGCCCGCGTCCACGTCGACCTCGTCCACCATGGTCGCCAGCTGCGCCAGCGCGCGCTTGTCCAGGTGTGCGAAGAGCGGCACGTGCGCGAGCATCTTCGTCTTGTCCATCGGTGCACCCTCCCAGGTCGCCGCGGGGCCGTCCGGGCGAGTGGGCGGAGGATACGGGTCGAGGTGCGGCGCCACAAGTGAGCGCCTGACCCGTACCCTGTTGGGGCACAGTCCCGCATCGCCGTCACGTCCCGAGGACCCACATGGCCGCCGACCACCCGCTCCCCTACTCCCGCCCCGCCGACCCCGGCAAGCGCCACAGCCACGCGCTGACCGACGGGCCGGACCGCGCCGCTGCGCGCGCGATGCTCAAGGCGGTCGGCTTCACGGACGACGACCTGGCCCGGCCGATCATCGGCGTCGCGACGACCTGGATCGAGACGATGCCCTGCAACCTCAACCAGCGGCGGCTGGCGGAGTTCGTCAAGGAGGGCATCCGCGCGGCGGGCGGCACGCCGATGGAGTTCGGGACGATCTCGATCAGCGACGGCGTGTCCATGGGCACCGAGGGCATGAAGGCGTCGCTCATCTCGCGGGAGGTCATCGCGGACTCCATCGAGTTGGTCGCGCGCGGGCACCTGTTCGATGGCCTCGTCTGCCTCGTCGGCTGCGACAAGACGATCCCGGCCGGGGCGATGGCGCTAGGGCGCCTCGACATCCCGGGCCTCGTCCTCTACAACGGCACGATCATGCCCGGCACCTACAAGGGCAAGCCGGCGGACGTTGTGACCGTGTTCGAGGCGATCGGGGCATACCGCGCCGGCAAGATCACCCTCGAGGAGCTGTACGAGGCCGAGAACGGCGCCTGTCCGGGCGCGGGAGCCTGCGGTGGCCAGTTCACGGCCAACACCATGTCGATGTTCCTCGAGTTCGTGGGCCTGTCACCCGCGGGGCTGAATGGCATCCCGGCCGAGGACCCGGCGAAGGACGAGGCCGCGCGCAAGGCGGGCGAGCTGGTGATGACGCTGGTCCACCACGACATCCGGCCGTCGCACATCGTCACCCGGAACTCGATCGAGAACGCGGTCGCTGCCGTCGCGGCCACCGGCGGCTCCACCAACGCCGTCCTCCACACGCCGGCTATCGCCGCCGAGTACGGGATCGCCTGGACGGTGGACGACTTCGCCGCCGTCGCGGATCGCACGCCGCTCATCGGCGACATGCGGCCGGGCGGCCGCTACCTCGCGAGCGACCTCTACGAGGCGGGCGGCGTCGCCATCGTCGCCAAGGAGCTCCTCAAGCAGGGCCTGCTCCACGGTGAGGAGAAGACCGTCGACGGGCGCACGATCGCGAGGATCGCCGCGGACGCCGTCGCGACGCCCGGACAGGCGGTCGTCAGGCCCATCGAGACGCCGATCAAGCCGTTCGGCGGCCTCACGATCCTCAAGGGCTCGCTCGCCCCGGAGGGCTGCGTCGTCAAGCTCGCGGGCCACGAGCGTCGCTCGCACCGCGGTCCGGCCCGCGTGTTCGACAGCGAGGTCGCGTGCTTCGCCGCCGTCCGCGACCGCAGGATCGTCGAGGGCGACGTCGTCGTCATCCGCTACGAGGGGCCGGTCGGCGGTCCCGGCATGCAGGAGATGCTGAGCGTCACGGGCGCGATCCAGGGCCAGGGCATCGGCGAGGCGGTCTCGCTCATCACCGACGGCCGGTTCAGCGGCGGCACCCATGGCCTGATGATCGGGCACGTCGCCCCGGAGGCCGCCGTCGGCGGGCCGATCGCCCTCGTCGAAGAGGGCGACATCATCACGGTCGACGTGGAGGCCAAGGCGGTCAACCTGGAGGTGGACGAGGCGATCCTCGCCGAGCGCCGCGCCCGGTGGACCCCGCCGGCACCGAAGTACACCACCGGCGCGTTCGCCAAGTACGCCGCGCTCGTCTCGTCGGCGTCCGAGGGCGCGGTCACCAGCGGGGCGGCCCTCCGTCGCGCCCTGGAGGCACGTTCGGGCGACGTCGGCTAGGAGAAGCGCGTGATGCCGCTGCGGATCTCGTTCAAGACGTCCCCGCAGCGGGTCGACTGGGCGACGCTCGACGCCACGTGGCGCCTCGCCGGGGAGCTCGGCGGGTGGGACGGCGCGTGGCTGAACGACCACCTCACGGACATGGACCCGGATGTGCCGGGTCCGTCGCTGGAGGCGTTCACGCTCCTGGCGACGCTGGTCCACCACGTGCCCGGTGTGCGCGTCGGCCACGCCGTGCTGTCGAACACGTTCCGCCACCCGGTGCTGCTCGCCAAGGCGGCCACCGTCCTGGACCACGCGACCGGCGGACGGTTCGTGGTGGGGCTTGGCGCCGGCTGGTTCGAGGGCGAGCACGAGCCGTTCGGGATCCCGCTGCCGCCCATCGGCGAGCGCATCGACCGGCTGGTCTCCGCGGTGGAGGTGCTGAAGGCGCTGTTCTCGCCGGACGCGGCGGCCCCGCCCGGCGTCACGCGGCCGGACCCGTTCTACCCGCTGGCCGGTGCGGTCAACGCCCCGCCGCCCCTCACCCCAGGGGGCCCGCCGATCTTCCTGGGCGGGCAGAAGCCACGTGGCATCGCGCTGGCGGCGCGGCGCGCGGCCGGCTGGCTGCTGACGGGCACGGAGGCCGGCAACGTGGAGTACTTCGCCGACCGTCGCGAGGCCATCCTCCGGGCGCTCGAGGCCGAGGGCCGCGACCCGGCCACATTCGAGTTCGTGGGCCAGGTGCACACCGGCACCGATGCGGCTGCGCGGTCACGGGCGCTCGTCCAGGCACGGGCGATGGTGGCGGCAAGGGCCACCGAAATGGTGGTGGGCATCCCGGCAGCGTTGGGACCGCAGGCGCTGGAGGACGCGCACCGGGACGTCCTGGCGCCGCTGCGCGCCGAGTTCGGGCAGGTGCGGCGTTGATGGCCACGACCATCCGGCGCATCGGGCCCGGCGACGACGCGGCCCTGGCCGACTACGTCCGAATCCGCAACACGGTCGCGCCGGAGAGCACCGACTCGCTGGAGCAGATCGCCTGGGACGGCAAGGTTTACCCGGGCCAGGGCGCCCGCTTCCTCGCGCTGGACGCGGAGGGGAACGCGGTCGGGACAGCCACTACCGGCCGGATCTGGATGTACGGCCCCGAGTTCGAGCGCTACTGGCTGGGGATCTGGGTGCTCCCGCATGCCCGAGGGAGGGGCCTGGGATCGGACCTATACGACGCCGCGAGCATCGTCGCCCGCGAGGCCGGCAAGACCGGCTTCCAGACCGAGCTGTCCGAGGTCCACGAGGACGGACACCGCTTCCTTGCCAATCGCGGGTTCCTGGAGATCGAGCGCAACAAGATGGTCCGGCTAGAGCTGGCAGGCATGCAGCCGCCGGGCGTCCGGGCGCCCGCCGGGATCCTGCTCACGACCCTTGCGCAGCGGCCCCAGCTGGTCCAGGGCGTGTGGCAGACGGCGCTGGAAACCTTCCCGGATATCCCCTCGGGCGACGAGCCGATCGACGTGGGGTCGCTGGACGCGTTCGTGGCCCGAGACGTGGACCGGGTCGGCATCCCGAAGGATGCGTTCTTCATCGCCGTCGCCGAAGCCACCGGCGATGTCGTCGGATACGCCAGCCTGATCTACGACGCCGCCAGCACGACCGTCGCCTACCACGACATGACCGCCGTCCGGCGTGCCTACCGGGGGCGCGGCATCGCGATGGCGCTCAAGCGGGCCACCATCGCCTGGGCAATCGAGCACGGCCTGGAGGCGCTCGACACCGGCAACGACGAGGAGAACGAGCCCATGCGCGCCGTGAACCTCGCCCTGGGCTACAAGCCGGTCCCGGACTGGATCGGGCTGAAGGGTCCGCTGGCCCCGACGCGCTGAGGCGGCGGCCTACCGCCCCGCGTCGCCCGACGGCATCACCACCGGGAACCCGAAACGGGCCTGGCCCCGGTCGAACGTGGCGAGGGCCACGGCATCGGCGCCCATCGCGGCAGCCACGATCAGGGCGTCTGGAATCGGCCGACCGGCCAGCGTGCGGGCGCGCACCAGCATCCCGACGATGACGTCGGTCCGCCCGCCAAGGACGCGCACGTTCTCCCTCTGGACAAAGGCGATCAGCGCGTCGATCACGTGCGATTGGGGTACGGCGTACTGGGTCCGGAGGACGTGCGCGCACTCGACCAGCGCCACCGGCGAGATCCCAATCTCCTCACCCGCCTCGATCAGCGCACTGGCGGCCCGCGCCTGGTCCGGCGGCGACCCGACGACGTACCTGACCAGCACCGAGGTGTCGATGGCGATCACTCCGGCGAACCGCCGTGCTCTTCGTCAGCGAGGTCCCAGGCCGGATCCGGGCTCTCCCATGCGGCCGCCCGGAGCACCTCCCAGGACTCATCCGCAGGCCACCGCCCCACGTGCTCCCGCAGCACGCCCGCGAGCGACCGCGCGTGCCGCCCGGGCACGATCTCGATCACGATCCGGCCGTCCTCCACGCGCTGCACCGCCTCGTCGCCGGCGTAGATCGCGAGTTGCTCGCGGATCGCCTTCGAGATCGTGATCTTGCCCCGTTCTCCTACT
>CAVOWV010000026.1:0-68068 GCA_963700245.1 uncultured Chloroflexia bacterium | reverse complement strand
ATGCTCAGGCGGGTGAAGTGCGCGCTCCGCAGCGCGTCGGCCCGGCGGCGGATCTCCGGCTCGGGGAGTCCGGCGGGCATGACGAACGGCGGGCACAGGCGGCAGGCGTGGCCGGCGCGGAAGGACTCGCGGTAGGTCGCGCGGGCCTTCGCGTTGATCTCGTGGGCGTCATACAGGGCGGCGGTCCGATAGCCGCCGAGCCTGCTCCTGAGTGACCGCTGCGCCGCATCCACCATCCGAGGATGGCGGCGCTATGTTCCTGCTAATGGCGCCACGAAATCACCGTGTCACGCGTTATGTGACCCCTTCGGGAACCCTTCGGCATCCCAGCGACATAGCGATGCACCGTCATCCAGGTGCACCCCGGTCTCCGCGCGATCTCCGCCTGCGACACGCCCTGCTCGCATATGGCGGGCTCGGACGCCTAGCCGGCTGTGGCGCCGACCTTCTCGTTTCTGGTCACCGGTGCTCGAGCGCCTGGCGAGCTGCTCCGCGACCGCCCGCAGCTCAAGGATGTGCCGCGTGTTACGGGCGAGCGTGTCCTCTTGGTCGCGGATCATCCGCAGCATCTTCCCGGATCGCGGAGCAGTTGGCCCTCGACTGTCCGCAGGGTAGTCCTCGATCGGAGTCATCGTCCGCGGTCCGCAGGGTCCGGTACGCGGCGAGGGCGCGCTCGTCCGCGGCGCTGGCGCCGTAGCGACGAACCATCTGCGGGCTGCGCCAGCCGAAGATCCGCATGACGTCGGACTCCTGCATCCCGCCGGCTAGCGCCTCGTGGGCCGCGGTGTGCCGGAACAGGTGTGGGTGCAGCCCGTCGAGCCCGGCCTCGGCGCCGCGCCGCTTGATCACCTGGGCGATCCCCGAGCCGCTGAGCCTGCCCTTCTTGCCCAGCCAGAGCCACGGAAGGTCCGCGTGCGGGTGCGCGCTGCGCGCGCGCAAGACGTACCGGTCCAGCTCCTTGGCCGCGTCCCGGTCGTAGGGCACGGCCCGCGGGCGGCTGCCCTTGCCGATGACGTGCGCCACCATGAGATCCTGGTCTATGTCCTCGAGCCGCAGCCCGGCCAGCTCGGCGAGGCGCATCCCGGAGTCCAGGAAGAGGCGCAGGATCACCCGGTCGCGCCGCTCGTCGAAGCTTGTGCCGGAGGTCGCCTTCCAGAGCGCGTCCTTGTCGTCTTGCCGGAGGACCGTCGGCGGCTCCTCAGGGATGTGCGGCGGCTTCATGCGCGCCATCGGGCTGACCGGGATCTCGCCCTCTTCGACCAGCCACCGGAAGAACTGCTGGCACGAGCGGTAGCGGTTGGCAGCCGTCGTCGCGCGGCGACGGGCGAGGATGTCCTCGATGAACGCCTCGATGTGCTCCCTCCGGATCGACGCCACGGCACGCGGCATCCCGTGATCGCGCAGGTAGTCGTCGAGCTGGGTCACGCCGGTGGCGTAGGACTCGATTGTGGCCGGGGAGCGGTTGACGGCCCGCAGGGACCGAGCGAAGGCCGCCAGGTTGGCAAGAATGTCAGCGGTCGCGCTATCCTCTGCCGGGTCGGTTGGTGCCGATCGCATCGCTAGGTCTCCTGACTGCGGTTCCTGCCAAGGTCGCAATCATCTGCTCTAGCAGCATAGCGGTCAAGTACTAACCGGCCGAAACGCCAGTTACCTGCTGTAACTGAGCGTGGATCTCGCTCCGGCGTAGCTCAGTGGTAGAGCGGGTGACTGTTAATCACTTGGTCAGAGGTTCGAATCCTCTCGCCGGAGCCACTGCTCCAAGCACGAAATAGGCCCTCCCGCCTGTTGGGATGGTCTCATCCACTCTCGGGACGTACCATCTGCGTACGGACTTGCGGCCGCTGCCGGACCCGCCGAGGCCGCGGCAACCCTGCTAGCCGTCTAGGGAATGCCTCGGGCCTGCGGCGCGATTGCTGATCAGAGCCTCCGGTATCTGACGCCCGACGTCCAGGTCGACGCGCCGTTCGTGGCCGTGGGCTCGGCCCGCGAGCGCACCCACCACCGTCCAGCCGAGGGCAGGGTCAGGGTGACGCGCGCCCGTCCGGATGCCGGATCCGCGTTGGCGTACAGCGTCCGCTTGCGCACCCAACGCGACCCGACGAGCAGGTAGAGGTCGAAACGCGCCCTTCCGCGCGCCACGTCGGCGCCAGCCGGCCGGATCGTCTCGGTCACCGTGATCCGGGTCGTGCGGGTGACAGTGCGCCCGGATGGCACAGAGGAGGCGAGGGTGGCGCTGGCGTTGACACGGACCAGGGTTGCGGCGCTCACCGCAACGGAGCCGTTGGGGAAGACCGTGCGAGCGCGCCAGTAGCCGTGACGGCGTGGGCTGGCTGTGGCCCGGCCAGCGCCGGCCGGATCGAGGACGGCATCGCTGGCGGCCGTCCACGTTCGCCCGTCGATCGACCACTCGACGGTGGCCGGGAGGCTCGCGCCTTGCGGCAGCGCGACGCCGATCGTCGCCGCCAGCGCCTTGCCGAACGTGACCGTCGTGGGTGACACGGCCACGGCGATCTCGGGCGGAGCGCCGGGCGCGACTACGGTGAACGGGGCGGACGTCGCGGACGCGAGGCCCGGCACATCGGCGCGGAGGGTGTAGCCAGTCCCAGCGAGGTCGACGGAGCAGCCAGCGAAGGCGGCGATCCCGGCGACGGCAGTCTGCGTGGTGCCGCCGGCGCAGGTCAGCATGGCCCCAGTCGGGTTAGGCGCCAGCGACAGGGTCACCGGCATCGTGGCGCCTGGACCTGTGACGGTCCGGCGTCCGGCGGCATCGGCGATGGCCACGGTGGGCTGGCCAAGGAGCGGTGCTGCGGCGGTTCCCGATGCCGGCGGCGAGACGAAGGTGGCGGCCGTCGGAAGCGGCGCCGGGATCGGGCCCAGAGCCAGGCGACCGGCGCCGAAGACGTTGTTGGGCACCGGCGATCCGAGCGGTATGGCCCGCTGTTTCAGGAGCGCCGCTAGCGCCGTCGGCGTCAGCGACGGGTCGGCTTCCAGGAGCAGGGCAGCGGCGCCCGTCGCGAAGGGTGCCGACTGGCTGGTCCCGCAGAACTCGGACTCGATCGTCGTGGGCGCGCAGTCGGCCGCGACGAGGTCGGGCTTTATTCGCCCATCGAGGGTGGGTCCCTGCGAGCTGTACGGTTCGATCGCGGTCGGCGTGCGGTAGTCCACGGCCCCGACGGTCACCATCCCGGGGTTGCGCGAGTCGGCCGGTGTCCCCAGCGAGCCGGCGGTCGTGTGCAGCTGCAACGGTCCGGCCCCATTGATCATCAGGCGAAGGAGCGGAGCCTCCGGCCCGCCGTTGTGCTCGATGCCGAGGACATAGGTACCCGAGACAGACGCCCGGTAGCTGAAGATCTCGACAGGGTCTCCCGTCTCGGCCTGATCCTCAGCGGAGCCGCTGACCAGGATCCCGTCCTTCCACAGCCCCACGTCGTAGTCGGAGGCAGGGTCGGCCCAGCGGAGGCTGACGAGCACCCCCTGCCTTCCCGTCAGTCGTAGCTTGTTGTCCTCCATGCCCGGGCCGAACTCGACTGTGCCGTCCTGGTCCGCGTCGGTTGAAGGCCCACCCCAGTAGGCGTCGCCGGAGTTGCCCGCAGAAGCCACGAACAGGGCGCCGCCAGCCACCGCGGCATCCAGAAGGGCGTAGTCCGAGTCGGAGTAGGCACTGGTTCCGTCCCCCATCCCGTCCATCAGGTAGCTGGACGACATCGAGTAGTTGATGACGCGGACGCCGTTGCCGGTCATCCACGCGACTGCCGCCGCCAGGTCCGCCGGCGAGAAGGCGTTCGAGACGAACAGCTCCGTGTTCGGGGCCATGTCGACGATCGATTCGGCCACAGCTGTGCCGTGGGAGTCTCCCGCGCAGTCAGCCAGCTTCGGGGACGACACCCCCAGGTCCGGGAAGCACAGTGCCCGCACCGACGCCGGAAGCTCCGAGCCCTGGCGGGCAGCGAACCCGTCGAAGCCACCGTCGAGGATGCCCACCTTCACACCCTCACCCGTGAAACCGGCCGTCTGCCAGGCGGTCGCTCCATGGAGCGCCGGCGCCGGTCCCACGAAGCCGTCCACCAGTGGCGCCCGGATCGCCCGTACGGCGACCACCCCTGGCGTGCCGGCGAGCTTCTCGAGCTGGCGCGGCCGCACGTAGCCCTCGGTCGTGTGGCGCCACGTCCCACGAAGATCGAGGCCAGCGGAGCGGAGCCGGCCGCGGGTGACGCCGCTCGGCTCCCCGGCCAGCTCCACGGAAACGGCCACCTCGGGCTGACCATCCCTGGTGCGGCTGACGATCGAGCGATCAGGGGCTTTGCCGGCCGCCACGGCGTGGAGACCAGCGCCGAGCCTGCCGTGGGGCTCACCGGCCACGGTGCCCGGTGGCGTCCCGATCGCGGCGATGCAGAGGAGAGAGATCACGAGGACCGATCGAGAGGTGCGGATCATGATCCAGCCACGGCGTGAACAGCCTCCTGCCGACTCGGACGCGGTGCAGACGCTATGCACCCAGGAGTGGGTACACACCTGCCAACCGATGCGCCGGAAGAGGCCGATCGGGTCGTCCCCGAGTTCGGCGCATCCGGCCGCTGGCCGACCCGATGATAGCCCTCCTTGCCATCGCCATCGGGACCGAGCGGATCCAGTTGGGCACACTCCTACTCCGGCCAGTCCAGCCAGATCGGCGCCTGCCGGTCTCCAGCCGGTGCGCCGCGGCGCCGCGAAGCGTGGTTTGAGTCGTTCGGCTCTCGTCAACTTGGCGCCCCGGCCGCAACCTGCCCAGGCGAGAAGCATTGCCACGCGGCCCATACTCTGGCCGCCGGGACCGCATCGAGCGCCTGGGCAAGCAAGCCGAACCACCTCGAGTTGACCGTCCAACTCAGGAAGGTGGCGCCTCGCACGCACTACGATGTCTGGCTCTTCGACGACACCTACGCGAGCGGGCGGGGCCGCGTCGTTGGCAGCCTCACGACCAACGGCGTTGGCAACGGCACCCTCCACGTCAACACGCCCGTCAGCCCGGGCATCCACACCGTGGCGATCGACGTCACCCTGCACGGGAGCAGCAACGACGTGTTCGTCACCCCGGGCCTGTACGCGCGGAACCTCTTCATGTTCTTCAAGTAGGCTCTGACCCGCTGCCGCGCAGCGATTGTCACCCGGCACGCCAGAGGACTCGGCCCCGCACGGGTTCGGGGCCGGTCTGGACGGTCGACGTGGGGCGCAACATGGACTTCGACGCCCTCTGCGGGTACTTCTTCGACTGACGAATCGCGGACAACTCGCCGCCGGCACCGCTGACCCGCGCCTGACCGATCGGCAGGGTCAGCGGGCGACCGGGGCCAGGTGATCTTCCGCGTGACGAGCGACGTCCCATGAAATGGGGAGCGCCGCGGGCCGGCGGTGGGTCTGGGCGGTGCTACGCGGTGGCACCATCGCTGTGACCTCTGGCGGCCTTGGGTTACTCGCAATCGGCACCCCAAGGCGGTTGGAGCAGGTCGGGAACGCTGGACACCGTAGACTCCGCTGCACGCACGAATGGGGGTCTCAGGCGGCACATGGCGGCAACTGTCAGTCATCTGGCGAGCGGTGCCAATCCTCTCGCCTCAGCCACTTCCCTCCTTGACGACACCATCTCGCGGCATCCTCATGGCCGCGACCCGCAGAGGAGCGTCCTGTGACCACGCTGCCGGATCGACCCAACACCGCGCTGGTGGTGATCGACGTCCAGAACGGCGTCGTCGGTGGCGCCTACCACCGTGACCAGGTCGTCGCCAACATCGGGGCGCTGGTCGAGAAGGCACGCGACGAAGGCGTCCCGATCGTCTGGGTCCAGCACTCCGACGAGGGGCTCGAGAAGGGGAGCGAGGCCTGGGAGTACGTGCCGGAGCTCGTGCGCCAGGACGCCGAGCCGCTGGTCGAGAAGACGTTCGGCGACTCCTTCGAGGCCACGGACCTGGAGGAGGTGCTGGCCAGGGCCGGCGTCGGACACCTCGTCGTCGCCGGTGCGCAGACCGACGCCTGCATCCGGTCCACGATCCACGGCGCGTTCACGCGCGGCTACGACGTGACGCTCGTGGGTGACGCCCACACGACCGAGGACGGGAGCGACTGGGGCGCCCCGCCGCCGGACAAGGTCATCGCGCACACGAACCTGTACTGGCGGTACCAGGACGCGCCCGGCCGCACGGCTGCCGTCACGGAGACCAAGGACGTGACCTTCAGCGGCTGACGACCCACCGGGGCTCCCTCACCGGGCGCTCGAGTGTCCGCTCAGGGGGTCGCTTCCACCTTGATGTGCGCCGACGGCACGTACTCGATGTCCAGGTAGACCGGCCCGCCGAAGGCCGTGGCGAGGGACTTGGCGAGCGTCGCCGGGTCGCCCGGCGCGTCCGGCCCGGCGAGGGTGAGCGACACCGTGTCCCCAATGACGGCCCACTCGCTCACGACCAGGTCCCGGTCGCCGATCCACGCCAGCACGTACGGGGCGCCCGTCGTCGCGCGGATGTACTCCTGCGCCCGCTCGAAGGCGTTCGCGGCCAGCGGGATCGAGATGACCACGAGGGCGATGACGGCCGCGATGAAGCCGTTGCGCACCTGGTGGCGCTCGCGCAGCATCTCGCGCGAGGGTGCGGCTCCCGACAGCACGAACACGATGCATGCGGCCACGGTGATTGCGGCGAAGTTGGTGGTGAACAGCAGGAGGGCGCCGGCGGCGTCGCTCGCGCGCCCCAGCTCGAGGCAGATGCCCACCGTCGCGAGGGGCGGAACCAGCGACACGGCGATCGCCACGCCCGGCAACGCGTCCGATCCGGTGCGCCGGACAGCGACGTAGGCCCCGGCCGCGCCGGCTGCGAGGGCGACGCCGAGGTCGAGCAGGCCCGGCGAGGTCCGTGCCTCCAGCGACGGCGTCAGCACGAGGAGCTGGGGCATGACAAGCGACACGAGGAAGCCGATCGCGACCACGGCCGCCGCCCCGAGGATGACCTGGAGGAACGTGATCCACATCCACCGGGTTCGCGCGGTGACGAGCGCGCCGGCGAACGCCATGATCGCGCCGCCAAGGGGCGCCACCACCATGGCGCCGATGATCGAGGCGACCGAGTCCTGGTAGAGCCCGAACGACGCGATGAAGCCGGCCAGGACCAGCAGGACCGAGAACGTCACGAGTGAGGCGCGGAACGCCGCATCGCCCGGGAACAGGTCGTCGAGCTTCGCCGGGCCGAGCGACTGGCGCGCGTCCACGAGCGTCGCCTCGATCGCGGCCTCGCTGGCCGCAGCGTTCATCGTGGTCCCAGCCTGGCCCGTCGGGCCCACCTCGGCGCTCATCCGTGTCCCTCGCTGCGGTGTGGTTCGCCGGTACGGTACCGTCCGGCGAGCCCGGTTGTGGGCGTGTCACGCGCCCGTCACCGTTGCGGTCGACCATCGGCCGGGCGATGATGCTTCACATGCCCCCCCGAGACCAGGCCCCGATCCTCGTCGTGGACGACGACCCCAAGATCGTGACGCTCGTCCGCACGTACCTGGAGCGGGAACGCTACCCCGTGATCACGGCCGCTGACGGCGCGGCGGCGCTGCGGGCGATCGACGAGGCCCAGCCGCGCCTCGTGGTCCTGGACCTCATGCTGCCCGAGATCGATGGCCTCACGGTCATCCGGAGGGCACGTGCCCAGGGCGACGTCCCGATCCTGGTCCTCTCCGCGCGGGGTGCGGTGGGCGACCGGATCATCGGCCTGGCCGAAGGGGCGGACGACTACCTCCCGAAGCCGTTCTCGCCGGCCGAGCTGGTGGCCCGCGTCCGGACGATCCTCCGGCGAACGGAGCGCGACCGCGACGGCGCCCGTGGCGAGCGGCTCGCGATCGCCGACCTGGAGCTCGACCCGGACCGGCACAGCGCCACCGTTGCGGGACGGCCCGTGGACCTGAGTGCCCTCGAGGTGCGACTCCTGTGGGCGCTCCTCGACGCCAACGGACGCGTGCTGACGCGCGACGCGCTGCTGGACGCGATCCACGGCGATGGCGAGGGCGACATCACGGACCGGGCGATCGACCAGTACGTGAAGCGGCTCCGGGAGAAGCTGGGCGACGACCCCGCCGCGCCGCGCTACGTGGCCACGGTTCGGGGCGTGGGCTATCGGGCGGCCGGGACCGTGACCCGGTCGGAGGCACCGGCATGAGGGTGGACGCGATCGGCACCCGGATCCTCCTGGCCCTGCTGGCGGTGGTTGCCGTCGCCCTCGCGATCGTCGCCTTCGGTGTCCTGCGCGTCGGGGCGGACGTGTTCGCCTCGCTCATGGTCGCCGCAGGCGACTCGGCGGACCATGCCCGGGCGATGTTCGACGAGAGCGTCACCCTGGTGCTCGCGGTCGCGGCCGTCGTGGCCGGTGGTGTGGCGGTCGCCCTCGCCGTGGTCTTCGCGCGCCGCCTCGCCCGGCCGATCGAGACGATGGCCCGAGCCGCCGACCGGATCGCGGACGGCGACCTCAGCGCGCGCGTCCCGGAGACCGGCCCGGCCGAGATGCGCTCGCTGGCGCGGGCCCACAACACCATGGCGGACCGCCTGGCGGAGCAGGAGGAGATCCGGCGCGAGTTCGTCATCAACGCGTCGCACGAGCTGCGGACCCCGCTGACGAACCTGCAGGGCTACCTCGAGGCGCTGCGCGACGGCGTGCTCCCGCCCGATCCCGCGATCTTCGACTCGCTGCGGGAGGAGGTGGACCGCCTCAACCGGCTCGCCTCGTCCCTCGATGTGCTGGCCGGCGCCGAAGGCGAGCAACCGGAACCCGTGGTGCTGGACCTCGGGGCCGTGGTGCGGGCGGCGGCCGACCTGGTCGGTCCCAGCCTGGCGCGCAGGTCGGTCGCGCTGGAGGTGGTGGTGGCCGACGGGCTGCGGGTCCGCGCCCGCTCCGACGAGATCACGCAGGTGGTGGCGAACCTCCTCCAGAACGCCGTGCGCTACACGCCCGAGGGCGGCACGGTCCGCGTCGTCGCGGAACGCAACCCCGAGGGCGTCGTCGTGCGGGTGGCCAACACCGGCCCCGGGATCCCCGGGACGGACCTGCCGCACGTCTGGGAGCGTTTCTACCGGGTGGAGAAGTCGCGTGACCGGGCGCGCGGGGGCGCCGGCGTGGGCCTGGCCATCGTGCGGCGCCTCGTCGAGGACGCCGGCGGTCGGGTCGGCGCGGTCTCGGAAGCGGGATGGACGACCTTCTGGTTCAGCCTGCCACCCGACCCCGGCCCTGCCTGAGTCCCCGGACGACGGGCCTGTCCTGCCGCTTGCCCGAGCTTGGGGGACCGTCGCTCCCGAAGCCGCCGGTCAGTGCGCGGCGGCCTCCGCGGCCACGAGCCCGTCCACGTAGGCCTTGATCGACGGGACCTCGAACAGGCGCCGCTCGAAGTACTCGTTCACGGACGCCATCGCCTGGTCCTTCACGCCGCCAACGTTGCCCGAGCGTCCGGCCACACCCCCATGCTCCCGGATGTTGTCCCGGAGGGCCAGGAGGTGGCGGACCATCTCGGCCTCGCTGCGGCCCTCGAGCGCCTGGACCGCCGACATGATCAGCTCGTCCGTCTGGCGGAGCATCAGCTCCTGGTCGAAGCTGGCGCCCGGGCGGTCCGCCTCGTCCAGGGTCCGGACCATCGCCGCCACCTGGTACAGCACGGTCGTCGGCTCGTCGAACAGCTCGCGCAGGTAGACGGCCTCCGGATAGCGCCCGGTGAGCCGGAAGATGTTGTAGAGCCGGCGCGCGACCTTGCCCCAGCTGATGTCCTTCGTGGCGTACTTGACGACCTCGTGCTCAAGCTGCGAGACGTAGACCTCAACGGAGTCGGTCGCCAGCTCGCCGATCAGCTTCTGGAACAGCGGCAGGGACTCCGGCTCCAGGTAGACCTCCTGGAAGTAGGGGTCCACGAAGCCGTCGAGCGGCGTGATCTCGCCGTCGGGTGCCTCCCAGGTCACGTCGAGCATGTTCGACGCGTTGGCCAGGGCGCGGCGTTTCGGATCGGCCACGATCCAGTCGAGCTTGCACCATCCCGGTTCAACGGCGACCTCGTCCCAGGTCAGGGTCACCGGCACGTCTCCGCGACGCACCACGAACGACCCCGCGACGACCTCGTCGGCCGTCCAGGAGATCGGCGCGCCCTTGTGGACAGCCATCCCGGCCCGCTCGCCCTCGAACGGGTAGCTGCCGAACTTGACCTCCCACAGCCGGTATGTCGGGCCGACGCGGGTCGAGAGTGCCTTCTCGCGCATCTCGCGGGCCAGGATCGCGCAGGCGTCGGCTCGCGTCGGGGCGGTGATGTGGATCCGCTCGAAGTAGTCGCAGTCGCCCGGGAACGACTGGACCTTGCCCTGGGCTGCGGAGCCGGAGATCGAAAGTGCCGTCAGGAGCTCGGGAGGACGGTCCGGGAAGCCGACCACCTCGCCGATCTTGCGGAAGCGCTCGAGGTCGGCCGGGGTGAAGTCGAGCATCGAGACCCGGTGGCCGAAGATGCCGCTGCTCACGTCCACGACGACGTCGCCACCGGTGGTCTCGACCTCGAGCGCGGCGACCCATCCGGCAGCCTCCGCCTCGTCCAGCTCCACCCCAAGCCGCTGCGCCGACTGGATGATCCCCTGCAGCGCCGCCGCGCGGTCCGCGGAGCTCGTCGTCTCGTCCATCGCCATCGCCCGCACCTCTTCGCCGCCGATCGGCCGGTGACTCGCCGCCGGCGCCCCCGGGCCTCCGGTCCCCGCTAGTATCCGGCGAGCGAACCGCGACGAGGAGGCCGATTGGCCGCAGAGACCTGGATCAGCGTGGACGTCGAGACGTCCGGTCCCACACCGCACACCGGCAGCCTGCTGTCCGTTGGGGCATGTCTGGTAGACGACCCGGAGCGGGGGATCGAGCTGCTGCTCCGTCCGGAGCCGGGTCTGCCCTGGGACGGGACCGCCGAGGCGATCCACCGGCTGGACCGCGCGACCCTCGAGCGCGACGGCCTGGAGCCCGCCGAGGCGATGGTGCTGCTGGACCGCTGGATCGCGCAGGTTGTCCCCGAGGGCTCGCGCCCGGTGTTCGTCGCGCTCAACGCCCCCTTCGACTGGATGTTCGTCGCCGACGCCTTCTGGCGGCACCTGGGCCGGAACCCGTTCGGACACAGCGCGCTGGACATCAAGGCGCTGTACCTCGGCCGTCACGCCGCGGAGGTCGGGCGCTGGTCGGAGACGGCCCGCGTCCGCATCCTCGAGCGCTACCCGGTCACGCTGCCCCATACGCACACGGCGCTTGCGGACGCCCGCGAGCAGGCGGCGATCTTCCGACGGATCCTCGACGGCACTCGCGCCGAAGGACGCTGACTAGCTCCTGCCCGCTCCGAGCTGCCTGAGCCGGGCGATGCGGTCTGGCTCGTGCCCAGCGAGCCATGCGTCCTCCCCGAGCAGGTCCGCGGCGCGCGCGAAGTGCGGCCGTGACTCGTCCTCCCGACCCAGGGCGAGCAGGCACTCGGCGGTCTCCTCCTCCCCGTAGCCGTCCTCGGGGTCGCCCGCCGCCGCCGTCTCGACGGCCAGGCGCTGGTGGATGGCCAGTGCGTCGGCGGGCCGGCCGAGGGCGCGCAGGCAGCGGGCGACGCACCACTCGGCGACGCGGGTCTCCCTGGGCTTGCCCTGCTCGCGGCGCGCGGCGAGCGCCGTCTCGAAGGCGGACAGCGCACCGTCCAGGTCGCCCGCCTCGAAGCGGGCCCAGCCGATGTTGTTCCAGAGGCTGCCGCGCCACCTTCGAGCGTCCGGGTCGGGCGATGCGTCTGCGAGATCGAGTGCCCGCGTGTGCCAGGCCGCCTCGCCGGGTGGGGCGTCCACGAGGGCCAGCATGTGGGCGGCGTCGACGGCCAGCCCATCCTCGCCGAGGGCACTGGCGAGGTTCCAGGCTGCCTCGAACGGCGGGATCGCGGCTGCCGGGTCGCCGCTGGACCGGTGAAGCCGTCCTCGCTCAAGGTGGGATCGGACGCGGACGCGATCTGCGGCCGGGTGGTCGAGGTCGACTTGGTCGAGGACGGCATGGCCCTCGACGAACCGCCCCTGGAGCCCCATCGACCGCGCCAGCTGGGTGCGCGCCTCGTCGGCTGCGGCGGGGTCGCCGTCGGCCTCGGCAGCGTCGATCGCCGCGCGGAAGCGCGCTTCGGAGGCCGCCGGGTCGTCGAAGTCCCAGAGGTCGTCGAGGGCGGTCATACCCGCATGCTAGCGGGTCCTCCCTAGGCGGTCGGGAGGTGGTGCGTCCGGCTTCGAGCGGGAACAGGTCACCACCACAGCCGTGGTCCCAACGATCAGCCCGCCCAGCAGCGACTCGTCCAGCGCGAGGCCGTCGATGATCGGCTGGATCTCGCCCTCGGTCGCCGTCTCGAACAGGACCTCGCTGAACCAGAGGCCGCCGAGGAACCACGCGATGGCCCCGATGAGCCACATCCAGCGCGTCGTCCCGCGCCCGAGGACAAGTTGGGCGATGACGCCGAAGAGAAGCGAGATGAGGAGCAGGATGACGAAGCCCTGCCCGCCGAGATCGAGCACCATCGGAGGGCCCTCCATGTTCGCGCCGGCCCAGACCACCGGCAACGCTCAAGCGTCGAGGCGCTAGCGAGCACGATCAAGGGCCTCTCGGATCATGAGCCTCACCACCGTCCCGGGGCGCGCATCCTCGTCCGACGCCGGTGGCCGTTCGCTCGCCGGTCGCCGGTCGGCGCGCTAGGATCCGACGAGCCCGTCTCGCGGTGGCCGGGCAGACGGCACGCATGGGAGGTATCGCATCCGTGACAGGCCACTCGCTCGCGGAGACGCTCCTCATCCTGCCCGGCGCATCGCTCTGGTTCTCGCCGAACGAGTGGCTGCGGATCCTCGGGCCACTGCCCCCCGGCGTGAGGATGACCGGCGAGTTCGCCGCCGCGACCGTCGCCGTGGTGTTCGTCTCCAACGCAGCATCGGTCCGCTGGTTCCTCGACCGCTACCGCACCGTGATCGCGCTTCCCCCGGTCGTGTGGATCTGCTATCCGGCCCAGGGTCGCGTCGACCTCAACCGCGCCTCGCTCCTGAACATCGTGGCGGGCCACTCGCTCCACGCGGTCGGCGAGGTGGCCATCGATGCCTCATGGGCCGCCATGCGCCTGCGCCCGATCGTCCACGCACGCTAGGGTTCGTCCCACACGACCCGCTGGGGTCGAAAGCCTCGCAGGTCCTCCGCCGCGTCTGAGCCAACTCGCCCACGCCCGCCACCTGGGAAAGGACTCCGATGATCGACCAGGAGACCATGCAGCGCGTCGCCAATGCCTACACGTCCGCCTGGAACTCCGGGTCACCTGCCGCGGTCGCGGAGTTCTTCGCACCGGACGGGCGGATCGTCATCAATCGGGGCCGGCCCTGGGAGGGTCGCGCCGGCGTCGCCGAGATGGCGGCCGGCTTCTACGCGGACGTGCCCGACCTCCACCTCGTCTGCGACGGGTTGCGCGTCGCCGGCACGCACGTCGTCTATCTCTGGACCTTCACGGGCACCTACGCGGCGACCGGGAACCCGATGCGCGTCGCGGGCTGGGAGGAATGGGACGTGGACGACGAGTACAGGGTCCTCGAGTCACGCGGCTGGTTCGATGCCGACGACTACGCGCGGCAGGGCGCCGGAGCCTGAAGGACGGCAAGCCCGGCACGTGCCGATGACATGACGCCAGCCGCCCCGGCCGCGTCAGGCCGGCTTGGTTGCCTTTCCATCGAGCCACAGCGTGTCGGTCTCGTCGCGGTGCACGCCGTCGGTTCCGACGTGCTTCGAGTCGATCGTGTCGCCGTGCTTGATGACGTACACGAGCGCCATCGCGTGCCCGCGGCCGAGGCCGTAGTCCGTCTTCAGCCAGTCCACGATCACCCCGGCCTTCGTGGACGGGTCGTCGTAGCCGCGCTCCCTGGCAAGCGCGATGAACTCGCGCGGCGTCTTGCCGGTCTTGTCCTCGATGTTGTCGAGGTACGCCTGGAACGACACCGTTGTCCTCCGTGGTGACCCGCGCGCCGACGCTCTACGCGAAGAACGCGACGATCGCCGCCGTGTCGTCGGAGAAGGCCCAGCGCTCGATGGCCTTGCCGTCGCGCAGGTGGAAGATCTCCGCGGTCCGATAGGTCAGGGTCGCATCGCCGCGGGTGGCCGTCGCGCTGCCCAGGGCAACGGCATGGTCGTCGTTGGCGACCACATCGTGGAGCTCGAACGTGATCGAGTAGTCTCGCGCACCGCCCATCATGGCGGCCCGGAGCTCGTCCTTGCCGCGGCGTGGTTCGGCACGGCCAATCTCGTGCCACACGATGTCGTCGGCCATGAAGGCGTCGACGATCGCCATCTCCTGCTGCGCCTTGGACATGTCCTGCTCGGTCATCGCCTGCATCGCGCGGCGGACCAGGGCGGCGTTCGGGTGCTCGGCCATCGCGTGGCTCCTCCAGTCCGGCGCCCGTGGCGGGGGCTACCGCAGGTCTGCCGGGGACCCAGCGTATCCCGCGCTGCAAGGGGCTCCCGCCACGCCGGTCCGCCCCGATCGTGTCCGCGAGCCGCCGGAGCAGCGGTTCTGCAGCACCCTCGCGGCGAACCTGGCCTCCTACCGGGCAGCTGGTGCGACATCCCAGAACCACTCGAGATCGAGGTCCTAGGTTCGATCGACGTTGAGTCTACTGGTGACCGGCGCGTGGGTCTATTCGAGGTAGCGACGGCGACGCCAAGCCGACGCTTCGGGACTCGCTATCAGCTGGCGGGCGATCCACCGCGGACCCTCGTGTGCGTGGACCACGACCCTCGCCCGCGGATGGGCCTGTGACGCCTCGGAGGTGCGGTCGTCGCTCTGGCAGACCGGATGGTGTCGCCGGACTCGGCGAGCGGTCAACTGCAGCCCAATCGGGTCACGCGACGCCCGTTGCAGTCTGGGGGTCGTACCCGGCTGGTTGCGCGCTCCGGCCCATCAGGCAGGGCCAGTGGGCGCCAGGGCCGATCGACGCAAGCAGGGCCCTGCAGATCACCTCGTCGAGCGGGCTGTGATCGGCGATCACTGACGTCGAGCACGCCTAGCATGACGACCATGAAGCAGCACGAACGTCAGGCCGCCGGGACGCAGGCGACCATGTAGAGGCCCATTGGTCCGCCGCCGCCGGGTACGAAGCTCGAGCATGTGGATCAAGACGCCTGCGCTCAGGACCGTCGCGACCCCCGCGCAGGCGATGATGACGGTTCGACCCTGGGCAGTGCGCGGCGGCGTGAAGACTGACCTCGCCGTGACCGAGGGACAGCAGCTCGCCAGCACGACGAGCAGCGCCACCTGGACGCAGACGATGAAGAGGATCGCGGCCACCGAGGACGGCAACGCGATCCGGGAGGCGACTTGCGGGGATCGGTCGCTGCCGAACTGGGACGAGGCCACGGGCACGAGGACCATGACACGAGCACGGTTCACGATCAGGAGTGGGTACGTCGCCAGGGGCGACGGCGTGGAGTGCGTCTACTACGCGCCGAACGACGTGGTACTGCCACCAGACGGTCGGTGATGCTTCGTGGACAACGTCGACCCCTCGGTGCGCAACGAGGTCATGTTCGGCGTCGCAGAACCCGGACGTGAACCTGAGGTCAGACCGATCCAGTTCGATCGGGAAGGGCTAGTGTCGTCCGGAAGTACTCGGGGACACGACGACCTGACGGCATCCTCCTGAGTGTGACGGCCGCCGGCTTACGCACCTGCGTCGCCTCGACCGGCAGGGCCGCGGGCGACCGGGGGCGTCGCTACGTCTGGACGCCGAGCCCGATCGGGGCAGGCGACGCCCGTCGCCGTGTGGCAGTCGTACCCGTTCGGGTTCTTGGCCAGGTACTGCTGGTGGTAGTCCTCGGCGAAGTAGAACTCGGGGGCCTCGCGGATCTCGGTCGTGATCGGCCCATACCCCGCGCGCGCCAGCTCTCCCTGGTACATGTCGCGTGACGCCGTTGCCGCCGCAAGCTGGGCCTCGCCGTGGGCGAAGATCACCGACCGGTACTGCGTGCCCGTGTCGTTGCCCTGGCGGAACCCCTGGGTCGGGTCGTGCGACTCCCAGAAGGTCTTGAGCAGGCGCTCGTAGGAGACCACCGACGGGTCGAACACGATCCGGACCACCTCGGCGTGCCCGGTGTTGCCCGTGCAGGCCTCCTTGTAGGTCGGGTTGGGCGTGCCGCCGCCCTGGTAGCCCACCGCCGTGACCCAGACCCCGGGGATGGACCAGAACTTCTTCTCGGCGCCCCAGAAGCAGCCCATGCCGACGTCGGCGATCTCGAAGCCGTCGGGGTAGGGGGGCGTGAGGGCGCGGCCGTTCACGAAGTGCGGCGCCGGATCGACGATCGGTTCCGGGCGCCCGGGCAACAGGTCGCCGGGCTTGGGCATGGACGGCTGGCGGAAGAGGAACTGCATGGTCGGACGCCTCCTGGTGATGCCGCCAGTCTAGGGGCGATCCGTGACGGACCGGTGACGCGCGCCGGGGCGTCAGTCCGAGCGAAGGTCCACGGCCGGTCGCTCGCGCTCGTCGTCGCCCGCCTTGAAGAACGGCTCGGGCCGCCACCCGGCGATGGCTGCGAGGAGGTTCGCCGGCAGCTGCTGGATCCGCGTGTTGTAGCGGAAGACCTGGTCGTTGTAGAGCTCGCGCCGGTCCGCGATGACGTCCTCGAGCCGTGCGATCTCCGCCTGGAGCGCGGTGACGTTCTCGGCGGACTTCAGCTCGGGGTAGTTCTCGACGACGGCGAACAGGTGGCGCACGGCCTGGGTGGTCGCGTCCGAGGTCGCCGCCTGGGCCGGGATCGGGTCCGACGCGCGATAGGCGGCCCGCGCCTGCGTGACCTCCTCGAGGACGTCGCGCTCGAACGCCATCACCCCGCGCACGGCGGCGACGAGGTTCGGCAGGACGTCGTGGCGCTGCTTGAGCGCGACGTCGATGTTCGCCCATGCCTTCCGGATCCTGTTCCGGAGGGCGACGACCGCGTTGTACGTCGTGACGACCAGGAACAGGAGCACGAGGCCGAGGACGGCGACGGCGAACAGGGCGGCGGCGGTGGCGGGAGTCACGCGGGCAGGCCTCCGATAACGATGGCGCCGACGATAGCGGACGCGATGGCCAGCACGGCGCCGATGAGGCCGAGCATGAACCGGCCCTGCTCGCGGGCAACGGCGGCCTCGGGGGCCCCTTCGACGATCAGCAGCGGCGAGTCCTCGGCCGCGGCGATCACGAGGGTGTCCGGGGGGATGTCGAAGCGGGCCGCCGCCTCGTGGGCCAGCTGCTGCGGGGCGAGGACCGGCCGATCCGCCCCGGGATCCAGCTCCGGCTCGCGCACGGGCCTGCCGATCCCGAACCCCGGGATCGCCGCGTTGCCCCAGGCCTCCTCGGGGGTCAGCAGGGTGCCGGCGGCTCGGGCCGCGGCCACCGCAGCGGCCACCTCCGGATCCTCCAGCCCCGTGAGCGGGTCGGCGGCGCGGTCCATGCGGTCGGCGCCGAAGGGATCCGGAAGGTGTCCGAAGGGCAGCGCGGTCCCCACGATCGTCACGACGTCACCGGGCTCCAGCCGGGCCTCCTCGTACTCGCGGCGCCTGCTCGTGCCACCCGGGTCGCCTTCGCCGTCGATCACGGGGTCCTCGCCCGTGGGCATCTGGACGGTCAGCAGCGCCGCGATCGCGGCCTCGCGTCCCTCCGGCGTCTCCAGATCGGGTCCGGTCGCCGGCCCGAAGGCCGACCCGATCCGCGGGTTGAGACCGGCCGGCGGATCGCCCATGAAGCTGGTCTGGCCCGCGAACCGCTGCGCCGCCCCGATCCGCGCCCCGGCCGGGAACACCCGGATCGAGCCGTCTGCGTCCCGGACGCGGAACCCGATCGCGCGCTCCTCGGCGAAGATCTCGCCCTCGTCATTGCCGCTCGACTTCACCCGGGCCCGGTACCAGACGCAGGGCACGCTCTGGAGGGGGGACACGAGGGTCACCTCGGCCGGCTCGATCGTTCCCGTGATCCGGACCTCGCCGGCCGCGAGGCTCGTGATGCTCGACGTGGCGGTGTCGCCCAGCGTGACCGCGGTGCGATACCCGGCCAGCCCGCGCCAGAGCAGGTAGACGCCGGCCACGACGCCGAGCAGGCAGAAGGCCAGCAGGAAGCCGGGGGAGTCCATCAGCGGTCGGGACGCTCGATGGGACTCAGGACGATCGGCCGCGCATGAGGGCGCCGGCGATCAGCGCCCCGCCCACGACCATGATGGCCACCGGCCACAGCAGGTCCCAGTTGACGTCGATGAACTGGTCCACGAGGAACCACACACCCAGGCCGATCAGGATCACGCCGGCCACGATCCCGGCGTTGCCGGCCCTGGGTGGACTCCACGACGGGGCGGGGGAGCCAGTCGGCGCCGACGAGCCGTCCTGAGGCGGCCAGCCTCCGGTCGTGTCCGTCGTGCCGGGTGCCCCCGCCGCGAACCCCGGGGGCGGTGGCGTGGGAGACGCGCCCCAGTCAGGCGTCGGGGAGGCGGTCGAGCCCCACCCGGGAGGCGGGCCACCGGGCGGCGTCCAGCCGCCAGACCCCGGCTGCCAGCCCTGCCCTGGAACCGCCGAGCGCGGGCGCGGCATCCAGCCGGCGGGCGGCAGCGGCACCACGATCATCATCACGACGTAGACGAGCACGAAGATGCCGCCCGAGAAGATGGCGAGCAGCACCCACGCGATCCGGACCAGCGATGGATCGATGTCGAGCCAGACCGCCATGCCACCCGCGACGCCCGCGATCGCACGGTCCGTCGGGTGCCGGTAGAGCCGTTCAGTCACAACCGTCCTCCGGGTCCAGGGTGATGCTGCCCAGATTGACACTGACGTCGAGCATGATGCGCGACGTCGCCGCGTCGTAGCCGGGGGTCGACCAGGTGTCGCCCGAGCGGCGCAGGCCCCGGTCGTCGAAGTTGGTGGAGCCCAGCGGCTGGTCGCCGGCCTGGATCCGAAGCGCGACGCCGTCGGGGACGCAGACGTCCGCGGACCCCGCGTTCACGGAGATGCTGCCCCGAAGGGTGCCGGCCGGTGCCGGGAGCAGCGCGGTCATCGACCCGGCGTTGACCGATGCCTCGAACCGCTCCGTCCCAGCGGCGCCGGAGAGGTCCGCCCGGGCATCGCCGGCGTTGACCGAGACGGCGAGCGTCGGCACCTGCATGCCGGCGAGGTCCAGCGAGCCCGAGCCGGCGTTGACCGACAGGTCCATGGTCACGGGGACCGCCCGCGGCAGCGTCACCTGCCAGCGCCAGGGATCGGCAGAGAGGTCGACCCCGCTCCGCCCCGGCGCCCGGACGACGAGCCGGTCGGGGGTGCCGATGAGCTCGGGCGGCTGGCCATCGTCCGACGTGCCCGCGACGCTCCAGCCGGACCCATCCGCCGCGACCGCGTCCACCTCGCCGCAGTTCAACTCGATCCGCACCGAGGCGTCACCGCCGAAGCTGCCGGCCTGGGTCGGGAACGCCTCGCCGCCCTGTCCGCCGCCGAACCCGCACGAGGTGAGCCCGCCCACCGAGCCGACGCCCGTCGCGATGAGCGCCCCGCCCATCAGGCCGAAGGTGACGGCCACCACGAGGGTGCCGAGGATCGCCAGGCGCGTCCGTGCCAGCACCAGGCCGAGCCCGATGCCGATCAGGATCAGCGGCCAGAGCTCCCAGGCGCGCCGGACCACCTCGGGGTCGACCGCGCCCGCCTGCACGGCGAGGGGCACCGCCCCGAGCACGATGAAGAACACCCCCCAACCAAGGAGCCCGCGGCTCACGCGCATCGGAAACGTTCCCTCTCGGTCCGCGCCTGGTATCGCGGACCATCATCGCCCGCCCCGGTGTCGGCGAACAGGCCCAGTGTCAGGTTCCGGCGCGACCGGAGGCCCGGCGTGGCTGGGCCGACGGTCACGGACCGGCGGTGTTCGGCTGGTACGCTGGCCCTCGTGAGCGCCCAACGCCGTCGGTTCGATGCCGTCCTGTTCGACCTGGACGGCGTGCTCGTCAACAGCGAGCCGTGGTGGAACGAGGCCCGGGTGGAATTCGCCCGGGCGCACGATCGCCCGTGGACCCCGGACGACCAGGCCCTGTGCATGGGCGGCAACTCGCGGGAGTGGGCGGAGATCATGCAGACGCGCCTCAGGCTCCCGGACGTGACCGTCGACGCGATCCAGGACGCGGTCGTCGCGGGCGTGGTGGAGCGCTACCACGCCAATCCCGTGCCGATCATCGCCGACGCCCCGGCGCAGGTGCGGCGGATCGCCCGGGACTGGCCGGTGGCGATCGCCTCCTCGGCGCATCGCGACGTCATCACCGCGGCCGTGGACGCGCTCGGGCTCCACGAGGTCATGGGCGCGATCGTCGCCTCCGACGAGGTGCCGCTCGGCAAGCCGGCCCCCGACGTGTACCTCCTGGCCGCCGCACGGCTGGGCGTTGCGCCAGGGCGCTGCCTGGTGGTCGAGGACTCGGTGAACGGTGTGCGGGCCGGGAAGGCGGCCGGGATGACCGTGGTCCTCGTCCCGAACGCGAGCGTCCCGCCCACGGGCAACGCGCGGGACCTCGCCGATCACATCGTCGGGAGCCTGGCGGACCTCGACCCCGACGCCCTGTCGCGCTGAGCGGTCCATCGGCGTCCGGGCGGCGGCGCATACTCGGCGCGTGACGCAGCCCATCGCCACCGGCCCCGTCCACCGGCCCGTCCGTGTCCGCCTCGTCCGGGGGTTCTGCATCCTCGTGGTTCGCGCCCTGTTCCGGCTGCGCATCGAGGGCCGCGGGCGGTTCGCGACCGGGCCGGCGATCTACTGCTTCAACCATCTCAACTGGACGGATCCCCTGGTCCTGCTCGCGGCGCTGCCCGCGGCGCCGAAGTACGCCATGTTCGGCCCGAAGGAGGAGGACATGACGAAGGGCGCCCGCAACAGGCTCATCTCGTGGGCCGGATTCGGCATCCCGTACCGCCCAGCCAAGACGGACATGCTCGAGACGACCCGCCGGGTCACGCGGATCCTCGAGGACGGGTGGGTGATCGTGATCGCGGGGGAGGGGAGGATCCACCGCGGCGAGCGGGAGCTGCTGCCGCTCGCGGACGGCACGGCGTACTTCGCCCTGCGGGCGGGCGTTCCCGTCATCCCGCTGGCCATCAACGGCACCAGCTGGCTGGGCGTCGGCCGGAGGATCAGGATCCGTGTCGGCGAGCCGATCGTCCCGGAGGGGCGCCCCACCAAGGAGGCCGTGGAGTTCCTCACGCGGCGGACAGCCGAGGCGCTGCGGTCGATGACGGCCGACTTCCCAGATCCGCCCGAGCCCGGTCCATTCGGGCGCTGGCTGACCGAGGTGTTCAACGACTGGCCCGAGGGGGCACGCCCTGCGCTGGGCGAGGGCGATGCCGCGTCGCTCGAACGGGCGCAGGACCGAGGTCACCGGGGGCTCCGGCTGACGCCCGGTTGTGGCATCCTCCATCCTGTTCACCGCCCGCCCAGGAGAACCCGTGGGAGCCACCGGCCTCTCAGTCGATGCCAGCGAATACCGCACCCGCCTCGCGGAGCAGTCCGACGCCCAGATCGACTCCTGGGCCGCCGAGATGATGCGCGACGTGGCGATCCGCCGCGGCGTCGCCCGCGTGGTCGAGGACTTCTGCGCCGCCGCGAAGCTCACGGAACGGGAATTCGAACGGGTGTTCGCATCCGGCGGCGGGCCGCCCGCGACGGTGGGACATGACGCCGAGGGACGCCTCATGGTGCCGGCGGTCGCCCTCTGGGCCCTCGTGCCCGGGATCCGGTCCCAGGTTCCTGATGGACGCGAGCGGCTGATCGAGTACCTCGTGGCCAACTTCCACGAGCTCGTCTACGTCTGACGACGGCACCGCGCCGGATCCCCCCACCGGATCCGCGCCGGCCGCTCTCGAGGTGGATGCCCCGGGGCCGCCCGCGTTCGACCTGCCCCGCCTCGTTGCCGCCGCCCGGCTCGTCCATCCCTTCCCGTCGCTGCTCGACGGGGCTGTCGTGGCGCTGATCGCGCTGGTGGCCGGGGGAAGTGCTCCGCTCGCCCTTGTGCTGGGGGCGTCGATGACCTGCCTCCAGTTCGCCATCGGAGCGGTGAACGACATCGTCGACGCACCCTTCGACGAGGGCGTCCGGCTCGGCAAACCCATCCCGGACGGGATCGTCTCGCCCCGTCGGGCCCGCGTGGTGGCGGCGGCAGCGGCGGCCATCGGCCTCGTGCTCGCACTGGTCGGTGGGCCGGGCCTCGTGCTGCTCGCACTGGTCGGGCTCGGCATCGGCCTGGCCTACGACCTGTGGGCGAAGGGAACCACCCTCTCCTGGCTCCCGTTCGCGATCGGGGTCCCGCTCCTGCCGCTCTACGGCTGGTATGGGGCGACGGGGGAGATCCCGGGCCTGTTCCTCGTTGTCGTGCCCGCAGCGGCGAACGCAGGCACTGCCTTGGCCATCTCCAACGCCATCGTCGACATGGAGCGTGACGAGGAGGCCGGCAACCGCTCCATCGCCCTGGCGCTGGGAGCGGAGAGGGCCTCGGGCGTGGTGGTGATCCTCCACCTCGTGGTCGCGTTCCTCGCAGTCGCCACGACGCTGGCGCTGGGGGCCCCGACAGGCTGGACCGTGGCGGTCCTGGTCTCCGCCCTCGTCCCGCTCGGAGGTGCCGTGCTCGGGATCGCGGCTGCAGCCCGCGAGGCGACCGGTCTCCGGGAGCTGGCCTTCGAGGTCCAGGCGGTGGGCACCGGCCTCCTGGCGGTGGCCTGGCTGTGCGCGCTGAGCGCGTCGCAGACCGCATCAGGCGTCTGACAGCCCGGCGCTCCACCCGGAGCGGCGGTGCGTCCGGGAACCACCAATGGTCCCCGGTGCCGCCGAACGGAGGTACGTCTACCAATGGAGGTCGACCATGCGCTACGATCGTCCTCCATCCGGTGAGCGCGTGGCACCGGAGCCCGTGACTGATCTCCCCACCACCGCCCTCGCCCAGTTGGGCGGCAGGACTCATGAAGCCGGCGCCGTCATGGCGCCGGCTTCTCTTTGAGCCCGGGGAGGGGAGACCCTACCGATCCGGGTCTCCGATCCGCACCACGGCAATCGCGTTCTCCAGTCGGAGCTTGGCGATCGTGAGGTACTTGGCCAGGTTGGACCGGTCCGTGGAGCCGATAGCCGCGAGGACCTCCGGGTTCCGGATGACGTCGAGGAGGTCCTCCACGGCGTCGTTGAGCTGCTGCTTGGCGACCACGAGGGAGTCGTCGCGGATCGCGCTGGCGGTGCCCCGGTGGGCGGTCCAGTCCTCCGCCTCGAGCTCCGGCTCGGGAGCCGCTGCCTCGACCTCTGGCTCCAGGTCGGCGTCGACCGCCTGGCGGCTGGGCCGGCCCTCGATGCGCTCACGCAGCTTGACGAGGGACAGCTCGTTGCGGGCCACCTGGTCCGCGAGCTTCTTGCGCTTCCGCGGGTCGGAGACCTTCATCAGCTCGTAGGCATGGGACAGGGTGTCCTTGCGCAAAGACACGAGCTCTCGAACCTCGGGCGGCGCGTCGGCGAGCCGGAGGCGGTTCTCCAGGTAGCCCTTGTCCTTGCCCAGCTTGTCCGCCAGCTTGCGGATGCTGTAGCCGTGGTCCTTGATCATGCGGTCGTACATCGCCGCTTCATCGAGCGGCGAGATGTCCTCGCGCTGGAGGTTCTCGATGATCGAGATCTCCAGGGCCGTGTCGTCGTCGATGTCCTCGACCAGGGCAGGGATCGACGCCATGCCGGCGATCTTGGACGCGCGCCAGCGGCGCTCGCCGGCGATCAACTGGAAGTGGTTCTCGCCGATGGGCCGGACGAGGATGGGCTGGAGCACCCCGTGCTCGCGGATGCTCGCAGCCAGCTCCTCGAGGGTCGTCTCGTCGAAAGCGAGACGCGGCTGCTCAGGGTTCGATTCGATCCGGTCGAGCGGGATCACCTTCACGCCCGTCGAGCGATGCGTGGTCTCCGGCGAGAGGAGGCTGACGATTGCGGGCGGAAGCTCGCGCTCCTCGGAGAGCCGGCGGGCGGCCGCAGCTCGGAAGTCAGTTCTGGCCAAGTTCGATCACCTCCCGGGCGAGCGCGCGATAGGCACGAGCGGCCTCGGAGCCGCCGGCATACGACGTGATGGGCCGCCCCACGAGGGGGGCCTCGCCGAGCTTCACGGTGCTCCGGATGATGGTGTTGAAGACGTGATGGTCACCGACGACGCGCAGCTCGTCGAGCATGTCCTTCGCCAGGTTGGTGCGCCCGTCGTAGAACGTGGGCAGCAGGCCCAGGATCCGCAGGTCGCGGTTCAGCTTGAGCCGGATGGCGTTGATCACCTTGACCAGGTTGTTCAGGCCCTTCATCGCGTAGAACTGGGTCTGCACCGGGATGATCACGCTGGTCGCCGCGACGAGGCCGTTCACGGTGAGCAGCCCGAGGTTCGGCGGGCAGTCGATGAGGACGTAGTCGTAGACGTCGATCGCCTCCCGCATCGCCTCCCGCAGGATCGCCTCGCGACCGAGGGCCGTGAACAGCTCACCCTCGGTGCTGGCGAGGTCGATGTGCGCGGGCGCGACGTCGATGCCCGCAGTCTCGGTCGGGAGGATGGTCTCGGCGAGCGTCGATCGTCCATCGGCGAGGACATCGGCCATGGATCGCTCGATCGTGTTCAGGTTGATGCCGATGCCGGCCGTGAGGTTCGCCTGCGGATCCATGTCGACGAGCAGGACGCGCAGACCACCTTCTGCGAGCGCTCCCGCGAGGTTGATCGCGGTCGTCGTCTTCCCGACGCCACCCTTCTGATTGGCGATCGCGATCACGTGCGTCAAGGGCACCACCTCGAAATGCGGAACGGCCGGGGCCGCGAATGACGGCCAAGAGTGTGCGCATGCTACAGCGCCGGACGCAACTCCGGAGCGGGTTGTCCACAGGCACCCCGAGTTGTGCACCGTTCTGTGGATATCCCGCGGACGACAGGGAGGCGTCGGGCAGATCGAAACGCGATGGCAACAAGCGTGTTCATTGGGCGGCAACATGGCGCGCGGCTCGCTGGTCGTGGATCGATCGCTTGCGCATGGCCACCATGTCATCCGGCCCTCGCATCCGCCACCGAGGTGCCTATGATGGCGGCGTCCCGATGTCTTTGCGCAAGGACGACTCAGCTCGAGACCGCAGGGAGCCACACGACGTGTCGAAGAACGCCGAACGGATTGCGCGCCTCGAGCGGATGCGCGAGGAGGCGCGCCAGGGTGGGGGACCGGTGCGGGTCGAGCGCCAGCACGCCTGGGGCAAGCTCACCGCGCGCGAGCGCCTCGACATCCTCCTTGACCCCGGATCGTTCGTCGAGATCGACGCATTCGTCACGCACCGCGCGACGGAGTTCGGGCTGGATCGCCAGCACTTCCTCGGCGATGGCGTCGTCACCGGCCACGGCACCGTGGATGGACGCCTGGTCTTCGTCTTCTCGCAGGACTTCACGGTGTTCGGCGGATCGCTGTCGGAGGCGTACGCCGAGAAGATCTGCAAGGTCATGGATCTCGCGATGAAGGTGGGTGCGCCCGTCATCGGGCTCAACGATTCCGGCGGGGCGCGGATCCAGGAGGGCGTGGCATCGCTGGGCGGGTATGCCGAGATCTTCCTGCGCAACGTGCTGGCCTCCGGCGTCGTGCCCCAGATCTCCGTCATCCTCGGGCCGTGCGCCGGCGGCGCGGTCTACTCGCCCGCGATGACGGACTTCACGATCATGGTCGAGGGCACGAGCTACATGTTCGTCACCGGGCCCAACGTCGTGAGGGCGGTCACGCACGAGGAGGTGGACGCGGAGTCGCTCGGCGGCGCAGGCGTCCACACCGGCCGGAGTGGCGTCGCCCATCTCGCGGCGAGGGACGAGGCCGAGGCGATGGACCACGTCCGGCGGCTGCTCGCGCACCTGCCCCAGAACAACCTCGCCGATCCGCCGATGGTTCCGACGTCGGATCCGCACGACCGGATGGACACGGCGCTCGACGATGTCGTGCCCGACGAATCGGCGAAGCCCTACGACATGCACGATGTCCTGCGGCGCGTGATCGACGACGGCGAGTTCTTCGAGCTGCAGCCGGCCTGGGCGGGGAACATCCTGATCGGCTATGCGCGCCTCGGCGGGCGACCTGTCGGCATCGTCGCGCAGCAGCCATCGGTGCTGGCGGGCGCGCTCGATATCGATGCGTCGGTCAAGGCGGCAAGGTTCGTGCGGACCTGCGACGCGTTCAACGTCCCGATCGTGACCTTCGTCGATGTGCCGGGCTTCCTGCCCGGCGTCGCCCAGGAGCATGGCGGGATCATCAAGCACGGCGCCAAGCTGCTGTACGCCTACTGCGAGGCCACCGTCCCCAAGGTCACCGTGATCACGCGCAAGGCCTACGGTGGCGCCTACGACGTCATGAGCAGCAAGCACATCCGCGGCGACATGAACTTCGCCTGGCCAACCGCGGAGATCGCGGTCATGGGTGCGGAGGGTGCCGTCAACATCATCTTCAAGGATGCGATCGCCGGGGCAGACGATGCGACGGCCGAGCACAAGCGCCTGGTCGCGGAGTACGAGACCGAGTTCTCCAATCCGTACGTCGCTGCGGCACGTGGTTACATCGATGAGGTCATCCTGCCGCGCGAGACACGGCCCCGCCTCATCCGGGCGCTCGAGGTGCTCGAGAACAAGCGGGACACCAACCCGCGGAAGAAGCATGGCAACATCCCGCTCTGAGGCCCGGCTCTTGTCTTTGCGCACAGACACTCGACCCGAGAGGTCCCGATGACACCAGCGGAGGCACCCTTCCGGCGTGTGCTCATCGCCAATCGCGGTGAGATCGCGGTCCGCATCATCCGTGCCTGTCACGAGCTGGGGATGGAGGCTGTCGCGGTCTACAGCGACGCAGACGTCGACGCCGCCCACGTCCGCCTGGCTGACGTGGCCGTCCGCCTCGGGCCTGCGGCTCCTGCGGAGAGCTACCTGCGGATCGATGCGGTGATCGAGGCGGCGCGCTCCACGGATGCCGAGGCGATCCACCCGGGGTACGGCTTCCTCGCCGAGCGGGCCGCCTTCGCACGGGCGGCCGAGGATGCGGGGATTGCTTTCGTCGGGCCCTCGTCGGCCACCATCGAGGCGCTCGGCGACAAGCTGAACGCTCGGCGGCTCGCCGCGCGCGTCGGGGTGCCGTCGGTTCCCGGGACGCTGGAGCCGGCGCCGATCGATCACCCGGACCAGGTCGCGGAGATCCTCGCCACCGCGCGGACGATCGGTTTCCCCCTCCTCGTGAAGGCGGCCGCCGGTGGCGGCGGTCGTGGAATGCGGCGGGTGACCCGCGAGGGCGACCTCGCCGCCGCGCTCGTGTCCGGGTCGCGCGAGGCGCTCTCCGCGTTCGGCGATGGTTCGGTCTATCTCGAGCGCGAGATCGTGCCGGCTCGCCACATCGAGGTCCAGCTCCTCGCGGACCAGCAGGGCCACGTGGTCGCGCTCGGGGAGCGTGACTGCTCCCTCCAGCGCCGCCACCAGAAGCTCGTCGAGGAGGCGCCGGCACCGGGGCTCAGCGGCGAGCAGCGGAGGCACCTGCACGGGCTTGCCGTCCGTCTGGGCGAGGCGGCGTCGCTGCGCAATGCGGCGACCTGCGAGTTCCTCCACGATCCCGAGGGCAACTTCTGGTTCCTCGAGGTCAACACGCGCCTCCAGGTGGAGCACGGGGTGACGGAGCTCGTTGCCGGGGTGGACATCGTGCGCGAGCAGTTCCACATCGCGGCCGGACGGCCGCTCAGCCCCGAGGTCGTTGCGGCGGGGGAGCGGGCCTCGACCCCGTCGAGCCACGCGATCGAGGTGCGCATCGCGGCGGAGGATCCTGCGCGCGCGTTTGCGCCCACGCCGGGACGTGTGGGGCGATGGGTCATGCCCTCCGGTCCGGGTGTCCGGGTGGACACGCATATCGAGGCGGGCGAACGCGTGCCGGCGGACTACGACAACCTCATCGCGAAGTTGATGGTCCATGCGCATGACCGTGATGCCGCGATCGACCGTCTGCGCAGGGCCCTCGACGAGACGGAGATCGGCGGCGTGCAGACGACGCTGCCCTTCCACCGGTTCGTCGCCCGGAGCGAGGCGTTCCGAGCCGCTGTCCTGTCGACAGGCTGGGTGGATCAGCATTGGGACGGCGATGCCGCACGGGCGGAGGCGCTCCGCAAGGCCCTGCTGGCCGTGGGGTTGGCCGCGATTGACGACGAACCCGTCGTCGCGGGTCATGGGGCCACGACCGCTGGCGACGGACGTGCGACACCGCCTCCCGCACCCAACGGGTGGCGCCGTGGCGGACGCGGCCAGGGAGTCGACCGATGGCCGAGCTGACGAGGAACGCCGACATCGTGTTCGCGGCTGTCGATCCCCGCGCGGTTCGCGTCAGCCTCGACGCCGAGTCCCACCCTGGTGACGCACACGCCATCCGCGTATCGCCCGTCGCGGGCCCGCTGCGGATGACGAACCCGACCGTCGGACGTGGGCCCCTGGGCGGCGCGGCGATGGCACCGCAGGACATTCAGCCGGAGGGTGTCTCTGCGCAAAGACAGCTCCTCGTGGACGATGCCCCGTCGGACGCGACCATCAGGGGTCTGGGCGGTGGCCGCTACCTGCTTGAGATGGGATCGGCTGTCACCCGGGTGATCCTCGAACCGTCGACGGTCGTCACGGGTGGCACACGGCGGCGCGAGGTCCTGGTCGACGGGTTCCGCTTCGTGGTCGACGCGGAGTCGGAGCGGATCGCGGCATTGCGGGAGCGGGCGAGCCAGGGACGCGCGTCCAGCGCCCACGCGGGCCCACTGCAGGTCAAGGCGATCATCCCGGGTAAGGTGGTCGCCGTGTCCGTCAAGGCGGGCGACGCCGTCACGGCCGGCCAGCAGCTGCTGGTCGTCGAGGCCATGAAGATGCAGAACGAGCTCCGGGCGCCGCGGGATGGCACCATCGAACGCGTGGGGGTCGCGGTGGGTGTCAACATCGAGATCGGCGACCTGCTCGTGGTGATCAGCTAGCGGAGGACCGGGTGAACCTGGAGGCGAAGGGGTCCCACGGCGTCGGCGACGGCAGTGGCGACGGCACGAGGAGCGCGGACCCGGCTGTCGAGCGATGGCGGGCGACGACCAGGGCAAAGGCCGTCGCGGCCTCGGCGGAGCGCCGCGAGGCGTTCGTCACGACCTCGGAGATCCCGGTCGGCGACGTCTACACGCCGGCCGATGTGGCGGCCCTGGACCCGGACCGGGACCTCGGGCTGCCGGGGGAGTACCCATTCACCCGTGGCGTCCAGGCCACGATGTACCGCTCCCGCTTCTGGACGATGCGCCAGTACGCCGGCTTCGCGACGGCTGCCGAGACCAACGAGCGCTTCCGCTATCTCCTCGAGCAGGGCCAGACGGGGTTGTCCGTGGCCTTCGACCTGCCGACCCAGATGGGCTACGACTCGGACTCCCCCGAGGCGGAGGGCGAGGTCGGCCGGGTCGGCGTCCCGGTCTCCTCGCTCGCGGACATGGAGACCCTGTTCGCGGGGATCCCGCTGGGCGACGTGAGCACGTCGATGACCATCAACGCCACGGCCCCCATCCTCCTGGCGCTGTACGTCGCGGCCGCGGAGAAGCAGGGCGTTGCCCGCTCCCGCGTCTCGGGGACCACCCAGAACGACATCCTCAAGGAGTACGTGGCTCGCGGCACCTGGATCTACCCGCCGAGAGCCTCCATGCGCCTGGTCACGGACGTCTTCGAGTTCGCCTCGCGTGAGCTCCCGAGGTGGAACACGATCAGCATCTCCGGCTACCACATGCGCGAGGCAGGGGCCACCGCCGCCCAGGAGCTCGCGTTCACGCTGGCCGACGGGATCGCGTACGTCGAGGCCGCTGTCGGCCGGGGCCTGGCCGTCGACGACTTCGCTCCGCGGCTGTCGTTCTTCTTCGCGGCCTGGTCCGAGCTGTTCGAGGAGGTGGCCAAGTTCCGCGCCGCCCGCCGGATGTGGGCCAGGATCATGAAGGAGCGGTTCGGGGCGAAGAACCCCAAGTCGATGATGTGCCGCTTCCACACCCAGACGGCAGGCTCGTCGCTGACCGCCCAGTCCATCGACAACAACGTCGTCCGGACGACGTTGCAGGCCCTCGCGGCGGTCCTGGGCGGGACCCAGAGCCTGCATACCAACTCCCGCGACGAGGCCCTCGCCCTGCCGACGGTCGAGTCCGCCCGGCTGGCCCTCCGGACCCAGCAGATCATCGCCCACGAGGCCGGCGTCACCGAGACCCCGGACCCGCTGGCCGGCTCCTGGTTCGTGGAGTCCCTGACCGACGAGCTCGAGGCGGCCGCGACCGCCTACCTGGACGAGATCGACGCCATGGGAGGCACGCTCGCGGCCATCGAGGGAGGCTTCCAGCAGCGCCAGATCCAGGAGTCCGCGTACCGCGTCCAGCGCGAGATCGAGCGCGGTGACCGGATCGTCGTGGGTGTCAACAGGTTCCGTGACGACGAGGCCGGCACCCGACCGGCGCTGCTCCGGATCGACCCGGAAGGGGAGCGCCGGCAGGTGGAGAGCCTCCGGCGGGTCCGCGCTGGACGGGACGCGAGCGCCTGGGAGGCCGCCATGCGCCGGCTCGAGGACGAGGCCCGCGGGGAGGCGAACCTGCTCCCGTCCATCATCGAGGCTGTCGCCGCCTACGCGACGGTCGGGGAGATCGCAGATCGGCTGCGGTCGGTCTGGGGCGTCCACCGCGAGCTCATCACGGTCTAGCAGGAGGCAGCGAGCCATGAGCGAATCGAGCGGAGCCGCCGCCCGCGTCCCGGACCAGATCCGCCACCTCGGCAAGGTCCACCATGTCGCCGTGATCGTCCGCGACCTCGACGAGTCGCTCGGGTTCTGGCGGGACATGCTCGGCCTGCCGGTGGACCTGGTCCTCCCCATCGAGCACGATCGCGTGACGATCGCCTTCCTGCCGGTGGGGGAGTCCAAGGTCGAGCTGGTCCAGCCCACCGACGACACGACGGGCGTCGCCCGGTTCCTCGCCAGCAAGGGCGAGGGCTTCCACCACGTCTGCTTCGAGGTGGCGAACATCTCCGAGACCCTGATGCGGCTGGAGATGGACGGGATCGAGCTCATCGACACGGTCGCCCGGAAGGGCGCAGAGGGCCCGGTCGCCTTCATCCATCCACGGTCGTGCCACGGGGTGCTGGTCGAGCTGATCGAGGCGCCGGGCGGGCCCGCCTGGGCCGCGCTGGGCTACCCGGCCGGCTGACCAGCCCGGGGTGCCGAAGCGACCCGGCCGACCAGTCGGTGGGCGGCGTCAGCGCAGGAGCGGCGCAGCGCGCGCAGGACGAGGAGCGACACCCCGAGGACCAGCGCCTGGCGCCAGATCCACGCCCGACCGCCGGGATCGTCCGGACCCGGGTTCCAGCCAGCCGTCGGCTGGGTCGATCCGGATCAGCGGCACGAAGTCCAGCGCGTCGGTGATCTGGGCCTCCGTCGCCGTCCACGGGTTCACGCCTGCCAGGAACGACGGCAGACCGGTAGCCCGGATCAGGGCGGGGATGATCCGGGCGCGAACGGCGGGCGACCGGACCTCGACGGCGGTGCCGGTCAGGCGGCGGGTGGGCAGCAGGACCTCCACGGACGGATCCGCCAGGAGGTTGCGATACCACTCCGTGGCGGGTCCGAAGCCGGCGATGATCCACACGGAGCCGTCGGCCACGAGGTAGTTGAGCGGCGTCTCGCGCACGATCCCGCTCTTGCGTCCCCGCACGCGCAGCAGCAGCATGCAGCCGCCGAGGGGTGATCCGAGCCACGCGCCAAGCCCCGCCCGGTGGATCGGGATCATGAAGTAGCGGTTGAGGGCCTTGAAGGCCCGGTGCGCGATCGGGTCGAAGCCGTGGAGGGCGCCGCCCGAGGGCGGCTCGGCGAGCGGGGGCTCCGCGAGGGCGGGGTCGGTGGGTGGGGTGGGCTCGGTCGGGGAGGTGGGGGTCATGGTCGCAGTCATGGCGCCATGCTGACCCAGCCCGGTGACGGCGGCGAGGGCCGGATCGCTCGCCGCAGGGGAGCCCAAGGGGCCTAGAAGGCCCAGGCGAAGACCACGTCCCGGGCCCCGGTGGCCGCCCTGCAGAACGTGACGATGCGCCCGGCGAGGTCCCGGATCCACGGCTTCTCCTCGCGCGGGAGCAGCCCGAGCTCCTCCTCGAGCAGCTCGATCCAGCGTCCCGCCAGCGCGCCCAGCTGGGTGTCGGGAAGCTGGGCGACCTCCTCGATCCAGGCCGGGTCCACCCGGTCCACGATCCGCTCGACCGAGGCAGCCCCCTCGAGGTCCGACCGGGCATCGAGGAAGTCCTCGAGCTCCTCGCTCCCGGTCACCGAGCGCACGGCCTCGCTGAACAGGTCCAGCCAGGTTGGATCAAGGCCGCCGCCGAGCGGCAGGTGCGCCACGAACCGGTCGGGATCGTCGAAGGCCGCCATGTCGTCGACGGAGAGCACCAGGACGATGTCGCGCACGTCACCCGCGACGAGGTCCATCAGACTGCTCATAGGCGCCGGAGCGCCGATCCTCCTTCCGTTGGCCCGCCGCGGCCTCCGCGGTGGCGATCGCGCCAGTCTAGCGGGTCGCTCACGCGGGATCTCGCGCGATCTCCATGGCGTAGAAGATCATGTCCAGGTCGCCGGGTGACCGACCGGCCGCCGTGAGCAGCGCCGCCGCCTCCGAGCGGTGCTGGGTCCCATGGTTCACCACGTGGGCGAGCATCTGCCAGAAGGGCACGTTCTTGTCGACCCGTGCGAGCCACGCATCGTCGAGGGTGTCAAGCCACGCATCGAGGGCATCCCACTCGACCGCCCAGGCTGCCTGCATGGCCCCAGGTGAGGGAAGTGGCTGGCGTTCGGGCCGCGCAGCGGAAGCCGCCTCGTCGTCGCCGCCGAGCCCCAGCCGCCAGCGCTGGTGGGCACCGAGCTGGTGGACCAGGATGGCGCCGAGACCGCGGTCGCCCACGACCCCGGCCGCCCCCCAGATCTCGTCGGGGACGTTGTCGATCACGGCAAGGATCCGCCGGGTCGCCCAGCGGTCGTAGCCGAACAGGTAGCGGATGTCCTCGAGGCGCATGCCTAGCCCCGGTACCCGGCCTCCCGCAGCAGCGCCGGGAGCTCGGTGGGGGAGCCTGCGACGCGGAAGCCCGCGGCCTCGAGCGCCGTGACCTTGGACGCTGCGGTACCCCGGCCGCCCGAGATGATCGCGCCGGCATGGCCCATCCGCTTGCCCTCCGGGGCGGTCCGCCCGGCGATGAACGCCACCTTGGGGACGTCGGCCATGTGCTCGGCCGCCCAGGCCGCCGCCTCCTCCTCGGCCGCCCCGCCGATCTCGCCGATCAGCACCAGCGCCTCGGTCTCGGGATCCGCGGCGAACAGCGCCAGGACGTCCAGGAACTGCGTCCCGATGACCGGGTCGCCGCCGATGCCCACGCAGGTGGACTGGCCGAGGCCGGCGTCGGTCATCGCCTGGACCGCTTCGTATGTGAGCGTGCCCGATCGCGACACTACGCCGACCCGGCCCTCGCGGTGGATGGAGCCCGGGATGATGCCGACCTTGGCCCGCCCGGGAGACGTGGCGCCGGGGCAGTTCGGCCCGATGAGCCGGGCGCCGGCGAGCCGGACCGCCTCGACGACCGGGATCATGTCCAGCGCCGGGATGCCCTCGGTGATGCAGAAGACGGTTCCGACGCCCGCGGCGACGGCCTCGAGGACGGCATCGGGGGCACCGCCGGCGGGCACGAAGATGCACGAAGTGTTGGCGCCCGTCTCCCGCACCGCGTCGGCGACCGTGTTGAACACGGGGACCTGTCCGTCGAGCGCGGTCTGGCCACCCTTGCCGGGGGTGACGCCGGCCACGAGCGGGGTGCCGTACTCGAGCATCGCGCGGCTGTGGAACTCACCCTCGCGCCCGGTGATGCCCTGGACGACGAGGCGGGTGTCGCGCCCGATCAGGATGCTCACGCCGCCGCTCCCTTCGCCGCCGCGACGGCCTTCGCCGCGGCATCGTCCAGTGTGGCGGCCGTGACGAAGTTGGCCGCCTCCAGCAGCTCCGCGGCCTCCGCCGCGTTGGTGCCCACGATCCGGACCACCATCGGGACCTCGCGCTCCTGCTGAGCCCGGGCCTCGATCAGTCCACGGGCGACCTCGTCGCCGCGGGTGATGCCGCCGAAGATGTTGACCAGGATCGCCTTGACGTTCGGGTCCTCCAGGATCAGCCGCATGGCGGCGGCCACTCGGTCGGCCTTCGCACCGCCGCCGATGTCGAGGAAGTTCGCCGGTTCGCCGCCGGCCCGCTTGACGAGGTCCATCGTGGTCATCGCCAGGCCGGCGCCGTTCACCATGCAGCCGATGTCGCCGTCGAGCTTGATGAACGTGAGGTCGTAGCGACGCGCCTCGACGTCCGCCGGATCCTCCGCATCGAGGTCGCGCAGCTCCTCCAGCCCGGGGTGGCGGGCAAGCGCCGAGTCGTCGAGGGTGATCTTGGCGTCCAGGCAGACGAGCCGCTCGACCGGCGTGCCATCCGCGCTGTGCTCGCGGATCACCGCGAGCGGGTTGATCTCCACGAGGTCGGCATCGTTGGCCAGCATCGTGCGCAGGAGGCCCTTGGCGATGGCGGCCCCGGCCTTCCAGTGCGGCCCAAAGCCGATCTTGAAGGCCAGCTCGCGGGCCGCGTAGTCCGGCAGGCCCAGCAGCGGGTCGGTGTGCTCGTAGACGATGGCCCCGGGGTTGTCCACGGCGACCTGCTCGATCTCGACGCCGCCCTCGGCGGAGCCGATGAACATCAGGCGCCGGGTGGCGCGATCGAGCAGGACCGACAGGTAGTACTCCTTGACGATCTCCGCGGCCGGCCCGACGAGCACGCGGCGGACCGGCAGGCCCTTGATCTCGAGCGCCAGGATCTGGGCCGCGACCTCCTCGGCCTCATCGGCCGTGGCGGCGAGCTTCACGCCGCCGGCCTTGCCGCGGCCGCCCACCAGGACCTGGGCCTTGATCACGACCTTGCCGGTGGCGTTGCCGGGGTCGGTCAGGAACCGGACCGCGGCGGCGCGGGCCTGGGATGGTGTGCGGGCGACCTCCCAGGCGGGGACCGGGAGCCCCTGGGCGACGAGCAGCGACTTGGCGTCGGCTTCGTGGATCTTCACGCGACGGGCGAGACCTCCGGGGAAGCGGACCAGGGTGTCCTGGGCGGAGTCCGATCATAGCGGCGTGCCGTGCGGCCGGGGCACGCAAACGCGCCGGCGGGCGGTCCGCCGGCGCGTCGAGCGACTCGTGCCGGCGCTCAGCCGGGCATCTCCTGCACGTTCGCCGGGGCCTCGATCTTGAGGTTCGGATCGTTGATGCCGGTGACGTCTACGGAAATCGAGAACTTGCCGGCCTCGCCCGCGTCGTTCTTGCCCTCGGCGACGATGGACGCGGAGACGGGGAACCCACCGTCCTTGGCAAGCCACGTGTCGATCGTCCAGGTCGCCGTCGGCAGCCCGAGCATGCCGCCGACACCCGGGTCCGCGGTCGACTGGTAGTGGATGGTCGGGATCCCGTTCTTGTCCTCCTCACCCACCTTGCTCATGTCGGCCGTCGCGTAGCCCTTCAGCAGCTTGTCGGGCTTGAGCGAGTCGATGGCGGCCGCGGCGTCGTCGGCCGGGGCGGCCATCCAGCTGTCGCCGCCGAGGTTCATGTAGGCCTTGTCGCCGATGATCCGGTATCCGATCTCCGTCGACTGGCTGCCGTCGCCCAAGGTCATCGTGATGTCGGCGGCCTCGACGGGCTTGAGCTGGAGGGCTCCCTCCATCACGATCGCGCCTCCGGATGCCACCATGCCCATCATGCCCTTGGAGCCGCCCTCGGCCGCCATCTCGATCTTGAACGAGTAGTTGTCCAGGTTCTCGAGCGACGCGGCCGCGTCGCCGAGGTTGACCGCACCCCCGGCTGCGGGTGCCTGGGTGGCCGCGGCATCGCTGGTCGCTTCGGGTGCGGCCGTGGCTGCCGCTGCCGGCGTGGCGCCCGGCTCCGAGCTTGCGGTGGGCGTGGAACCGCCGCCGCACGCCGCAAGGGCGAGCAGGGCGACGAGCATGAGGACCGGCACGGCGAGTGTGCGGGGATGGCGGATCATTGGGGTCCCTCGGGCGTGGGTCGCCGGAGGCAGCCCCCCGGCTCGACACGGCCATCTCAGCCGGGCGTCGTGGCGATGCCCATGGCCGGATGGCCCCTGTGCAGGCGACCACCGGCCCAGCCGATTGGGGGGCCCCGAAGGACCCCCGCGCGCCCCGGTGCGTGGCTAGAATGGGCCCATGCCCCACCAAGTCACGCTCATCCCCGGCGACGGGATCGGTCCCGAGCTGGCGGAGGCCACCCGCCGTGTCCTTGACGCCTCAGGCGTCGCCTTCGAATGGGAGGTCCAGGACGCCGGCGAGGGCGTCATGGCCCAGTACGGGACCCCGCTCCCGGACCACGTGCTGGAGTCGATCCGGCGCAACAAGGTCGCCCTCAAGGGCCCGATCACGACGCCCGTCGGCTCCGGCTTCCGCAGCGTCAACGTCACCCTGCGCCAGGTCCTTGGCCTGTACGCCAACCTCCGGCCCGCCCGGTCCATCAAGGGCCTCCAGACGCGCTACGAGGACGTTGACCTGGTCATCGTGCGCGAGAACACCGAGGACCTCTACGCCGGCATCGAGCACATGGTCGGCAAGGACGCCGCGGAGAGCATCAAGATCATCACCCGCGCCGCCTCCGAGCGGATCGCCCGCTTCGCGTTCGAGTACGCCGTCGCCAACGGCCGTCGCAAGGTCACGGCGGTCCACAAGGCCAACATCATGAAGATGTCAGACGGCCTGTTCCTCGAGAGCTGCCGGACGGTGGCTGCGGACTACGCGGGCAGGATCGAGTTCGAGGACCGGATCGTCGACAACATGTGCATGCAGCTCGTGCAGAAGCCGGAGCTGTACGACGTCATGGTCCTGCCCAACCTGTACGGCGACATCGTGAGCGACCTGTGCGCCGGCCTCGTGGGCGGCCTCGGGGTCGCGCCCGGTGCCAACATCGGCACGGAAGCGTCCGTGTTCGAGCCCGTGCACGGTTCGGCGCCCAAGTACGCGGGCCTCAACAAGGCCAACCCGACGGCCCTGCTCCTGTCCGGCGTCCTGATGCTCAGGCACCTTGGCGAGCAGGACGCCGCCGTCCGGGTGGAGACCGCGCTCCGCGAGGTCATCGCGGAGGGCAAGGACACGACCTACGACCTCGGCGGTCCCGCCGGAACGCGGGAGTTCGCCGACGCCATCATCGCGCGGCTCGGCTGACCGGCCGGGCCACCGGAACCAGAGCGACTCGCGACGAGCGGGCCGGGAGACACGGAGGCTCCATGCTCCTGCGGTATCGGGGCAGCGAGGGAATGCTCGCCTGGGCGTTCCACCGCATCTCGGGTGTCGCCATCTGGGCGTTCATCCTGCTCCACGTCCTGGACATCTGGCTCGTGGGCGTCAACTCGGAGCTGTACGACGAGGTGCTGGCCATCTACGCCAGCCCCTTCGGGCGCGTGATGGAGTCGCTCCTCGGCGCGGCCCTGCTGTACCACGCGCTCAACGGGCTCCGGATCATCATCATGGACTTCTGGCCGTCGATGACCCGCTACCACAAGCAGCTCTGGTACCTCAGCTGGGTGCTGTTCGTGCTCATCGGGCTGCCGATCCTCATCCAGATCATGGCCCCGGCCTTCGGGCTTGAGCCGCCCTTCAGGTTCGGGTCATGAGCTACGAGATCACGCGCTCCGGTCGCGCGAAGCCGCGGGGATCCGGGTGGGAGCTCTCCATCTGGTACCTGATGCGGCTGACCGGCATCGGGCTGTTCATCACGGCGCTGGCGCACTACATCATCGTCCACTTCGTGTACGACCCCGCGATCCAGGACGCGGTCTGGGTGACGGCCCGCTGGGCCAGCATCGCCCAGCGGACGATCGACTGGCTGATGCTCACGTTCGTCCTGTTCCACGCCTTCATGGGCCTGCGCACCGTCATCGGTGACTACACGACCGGCGGCCTGCGGACCTTCCTCACGATGCTCCTGTACCTCGTCGGCATCGTCCTGTTCGCCATGGGCACGATGGTCGTCGTCACCCTCCCGATGCCGCAGGTGCCCGCATGATCCGCGACCACGACGCCCTCGTCGTCGGCGCCGGCGGCGCCGGCCTGTGGGCCGCCCTCGAGCTCGCCAAGGCCGGCGTGGACAGCGCCGTCCTGACCAAGCTGTACCCGACCCGCTCCCACACCGGCGCCGCCCAGGGCGGCGTGTGTGCCGCCCTGGGGAACCAGGAGGAGGACCACTGGGAGTGGCACATGTTCGACACCATCAAGGGTGGCGACTACCTGGTGGACCAGGACGCGGCCGAGGTGCTCGCCCGCGAGGCCATCGAGACGGTGATCGAGCTCGAGCACATGGGGCTCCCGTTCAACCGGACGGACGACGGGCGCATCGACCAGCGCCGCTTCGGCGGCCACACGCGGAACTACGGCGAGGGCCCGGTCAAGCGCGCCTGCTTCGCCGCGGACCGCACGGGCCACATGATCCTCCAGACCCTGTACCAGCAGTGCCTCAAGCACGGGGTCAAGTTCTACGACGAGTACCACGTCGTGGACCTCGTCACCGAGGGCGGGGAGCTGGGAGCCGGCGGGCGTGCCGCGGGCGTGGTCGCGTACCGGATCGCCGACGGCGAGCTCGTGACCCTGCGCTCCAAGGCCGTGCTGCTCGCGACCGGCGGCTTCGGCCGCATGTTCCGGGTCACCTCGAACGCCTACAGCCTGACCGGCGACGGCGTGGCGCTCGCGTACCGGCACGGCGTCCCCATGCAGGACATGGAGTTCTACCAGTTCCATCCCACGGGGATCGTGGGCATCGGGATCCTCCTGTCCGAGGCCGCGCGCGGCGAGGGCGCCTACCTCCTCGACAACGACGGCTTCCGGTTCATGGAGCGCTACGCCCCCAAGCTCATGGAGCTGGCCCCGCGCGACATGGTCAGCCGGGCCATCGTCCAGGAGATCCGCGCGGGTCGCGGCATCGACGGCAAGGACTACGTCTACCTCGATGTGCGCCACCTCGGGCGCAAGATGATCGACGAGAAGCTGCCGGACATCACGGACTTCGTCCGGGTGTACCAGGGCATCGAGCCCTACACGGACCCGATCCCGATCCAGCCGACGGCGCACTACGCCATGGGCGGTGTCCCCACCAACATGCTGACCCAGGCGACGCGGGACGCGGCCAACACCGTGGTCCCGGGCTTGTATGCGGCCGGTGAGGCGGCCTGCGTGTCCGTCCACGGCGCCAATCGCCTCGGCACGAACTCGCTGGTTGACCTGCTGGTCTTCGGGCGACGGGCCGGCCGCCAGATGGCGCTGGACATCCGCGGCCAGGACCTGCCGGTCGTGACCGAGGAGGTCATGGACCCGGTCCGCGCCGAGATCGAGGCCATCCGTGGCCGCGCCAAGGGCGAGCGCAAGGAGGCGCTCCGCCACGAGCTGGCCGACGTGATGATGGACGACGCCGGGGTCTACCGCGATGCGGTGGGCCTGGAGCGCGCGCGCGCCAAGGTGGCCGAGCTCCGCGCCCGGTACGAGAACGTGAGCGTCGACGACAAGGGCACCGTCTTCAACACCGACCTGCTCGAGGCGCGCGAGGTGGGCTACCTGCTCGACTGCGCCGAGACGATGGTCGCGGCCTGCATCAACCGCAAGGAGAGCCGCGGCGCCCACAGCCGGGAGGACTACCCGGACCGGGACGACGTGAACTTCCTGACCCACTCCCTCGCGACGAAGGGCGCCGACGGCGCGGTCGAGCTGGCCTACAAGCCGGTCACGATCACGAAGTTCCAGCCCAAGCCTCGTGTCTACTAGGGCGGGGGAGCGACCGATGACCGTCGAACTGCGAGTCCTCCGCTACGACCCCGAGCGGGACGCCAAGCCCCACGAGGAGCGCTACACGGTCGAGGCCGGCCCGATGGACCGCGTCCTCGATCTCCTCCACAAGGTCAAGTACGAGCAGGACGGGACGCTCACGTTCCGCCGATCCTGCGCCCACGGCGTCTGCGGATCGGACGCGATGCTGATCAACGGCCGCAACCGACTCGCCTGCAAGATCCGGGTGGACCAGCTGGGCGGCAAGAAGATCACGGTGGCGCCGCTGCCCGGGCTTCCGGTGATGAAGGACCTCGTCGTCGACATGGAGGGCTTCTTCGCCAAGTTCCGGAGCGTCCAGCCGTTCCTCCAGAACGACTCGATGCCGCCCGAGCGCGAGCGCCGGCAGTCCGCCAGGGACCGGGCGAGGTACGACGACACGACCAAGTGCATCCTGTGCGCGGCCTGCACCACCTCGTGCCCGTCGTTCTGGGCGAGGCCCGAGTACGTGGGCCCGGCGGCGATCGTGAACGCCCACCGGTTCATCTTCGACTCGCGCGACGACGCCGCCGATGAGCGCCTCGAGATCCTGGCCGACAAGGACGGCGTGTGGCGCTGCCGCACGATCTTCAACTGCGTGGACGCCTGTCCGCGCGACATCCACATCACGCAGGCGATCCTCGAGGTCTCCTCGGCGATCACGGGACGGCGGGTCTGAGCGAGCCCGACGAGGGGGCGGGACCGGAGGCGGTCACGCTCCCGGTCATCCCGCACCTCGTGATCCGCACCGACGGCGCGGCCCGGGGCAACCCCGGCCCGGCGTCGCTCGGCGCGGCGCTCATCGACGGGTCGCGTTCCGACGCGCTGGATCCCGCGGCGTCCCCGGACGCCACCATCTCCGAGGCGCTGGGCCACCAGACCAACAACGTGGCCGAGTGGACGGGCGTCGTGGAGGCCCTCAAGCTCGCCCAGCGCCTGGGCGCCGAGAAGGTGGACCTGTTCCTGGACTCCAAGCTGATCGTGGAGCAGCTCCACGGCCGCTGGCGGGTCAAGGACGCCAAGCTCCAGCCGCTGTGGGCCGAGTCGAAGGCGATGCTGGGCGGCTTCAGGCGCTGGTCCGCGACCCACGTGCCGCGGGCGCAGAACGCGACGGCGGACCGCCTCGCCAACGAGGCGCTGGACCGTGTGGCCGCGGGTGGGCCGATGCGGGTGGCCCGGGCTCGCCGGGTCACTCCCGAGCTGATCGTCAGGGGAGGACACGATGCCCACGATCGTCTGCTACGGGGACTCCAACACGCACGGCTACGACGCCGCCACCGGAGGCCGGTTCGCGCGGTCCGTGCGCTGGCCGGGCGTCCTCGCGGCGGAGCTCGGCGGGACCGCCGACGTGATCGAGGAGGGTCTCAACGGCCGGACGACGATCTGGGACGATCCCTACCTCGACGGCCGCAACGGGCGCGCCTACCTGCTGCCGTGCCTGCGCTCCCACGCACCGGTGGACGTGCTCGTCCTGATGCTGGGGACCAACGACCTCAAGTCGATCTTCGGGAGGTCGGCCGCCGAGATCGCCGCGGGCGCGGGGGCGCTCCTGGACCTTGCGCTGCTCTCCGGGACCGGACCCGAGGGCAGTCGGCCGCGCGTGCTGCTGGTGGCGCCGCCGCTCCTGGGCGGGCGCACGGCGACCTCCGAGCTGTGGGGCTTCGGCGAGGCGCGCGCCAGGAGCCAGCAGTTCGCGGCCCTCTACCGGACCGTCGCAGAGCTCAAGGGCGTGGCGTTCCTTGACGCCGGGCCGGTGGCGGCGGTGGACCCGGCCGACGGGGTGCACCTCACGCCGGTCGGGCATGCGTCACTGGGGCGGGCCGTCGCCGAGGCTGTACGAGGGCTGCTGTGAGCGGTCCTGCACGGATCGCCGCCCTCGGTCTCCTGGTGCTCGCGGTGGCGGCGGGCTGCCTCACGACCAGCGAGGTCCTGGTCGACCGGCCGTGGAAGCTCGTCGAGGTGTCCGGCGCGCCCCCGGTGGATCCGCAGGGAGTTGTCGGCGTCAGCTTCGGAACGGACCGCCGCTTCACCGTCAACACGGGGTGCAACACGACCGGCGGCACCTACCACCTCGACGGCAACCGGATCCTGCTCGACACGGTCAACCAGACGCTCGTCCTGTGCGAGGGTGAACTCGCCACGCAGGAGGCGGCGATCCTGGCGGTGATCAAGAACCGGCCGGCCTACGCGATCGACACGGGGACCGGCCGGCTCAGGCTCACGAGCGATGCGGGCCGGGTGCTGCTCTTCGAGGCCCCCTGACGCGATCGCGCCTACACTGCGCGAGCCAGCGAGGCGGCCGGATGGTCGCGCGTCGGCCGGGCAACCGGACGGCGTGAGGAAAGTCCGAGCTCCCCAGCGCAGGGTGGCGGGTAACGCCCGTCCGCCGTGAGGCGAGGACCAGTGCCACAGTGACGATGCCGGCCCCTCGGAGCCGGAGTGAAACGCGGCAAACTCCACCCGGAGCAAGGCCAAATAGGAGGGCGCAACCCCGGTTCGCCGGGGGGAGAGGTGCGCTGCCCAGCCCTCGGGTCGGCTGCATGAGCCGTCGGGCAACCGGCGGCCCCAGATGGATGACCATCGCCGCGGCGCAAGCCGCGGTACAGAACTCGGCTTACAGGCCGCCTCGCTGGCGAAGGGGGGGGGGAGAGCGGAAGGGAGGAGAAAGGAGGGAATGAGAAAAGAGATAAAAGAGAGAGGGAGAAAGAGAGAGAGAGAGGAGAAAGGGAGGGGAGAGGAGAGAGAGGGGGCGAGGCGGCCGGCGGCGGACCTGCGCGCGGGGGCGGGGCGCGGCCCGGGCGCGGCCGTACCGCGGGCCCCGCCCGGGGACGCGGCAGCGCCCGCCCGCGGGGCGGCGGGGGGGCGCGGGGGGGGCGGGGGCGGGGGGGGGGGGGGGGCGCGGCGCGGGGGGGGGGGGGGGGGGCGCGGGGGGGGGGGGGGGCGGGGGGGCGGGGCGCGGGGGGCGGGGGGGGGGGCGGGGCGGGGGGGGGGGGGGTGGGGGGTGGCGCGCCGGTGTGGGCCCGGGGGTGGTCGGTGGCGTGCTGGGTGCGCTGGGCGCGGTGTGCGGTGGGGGCGTGGTCGGTCTGGGTGTTTCTTCGTGCGCCCGCCTCGCCTCTCGCGCGCCGCCGCGCGGCGTCCCTCGGGCTGGCGCGGGGCGGCGCGGCGCGGCGCCGGGCGGCGTCGGGTCGCGGGGGCCGGCGCGCGCGCTGGCGGGCCCGCTGGCGGGGCGGGTGGCGGGGCGCGGCCGTCGCCGGTCGGCGGCGGGCGCTGTCTCGTCGCGTCCCGGGCTGTGCGCCGGTGGCCTCCGGGCTGGTCGCGCTTCGCTTGTTCGCGGTTTCTGTCTCTTCGTCTCTTTCTTGCGTTTCGTTTTGTTTGTGTTGTTGCGCGCCGTCTGTCGTGTTTGTCTCTCCTTTCTTGGCGTTCTCTCCTTGCGCTGTCTGCTTCTTCTTTCTCGGCTCCTTTGGGTCGGCCGGGCTCGCGCGGCGGGTCGCGTGGTCGCTCGCGGGCGGGGTGCGCGCGCCGTCCCTGGTCGCTTGTGTCGGGTTTCTCCGGCGTCGTGTCTTCGTGTCTTTTGTCCTTTCTCTTTTTGTTTGTCTGTTTGTTTTCGGTGTGCGTTGTCGTCCTCGGCGTCTTGGGGCCGCGCGCGGGGCGCGCGGCGCGCGGTGTCGGCCCTTCGTCTCGTCTTGCGTGTCTCGGCCGTTTGCTCCTTTGTGTTCGCTTTTCGGCGCCCGCGCCCCTCCCGCGGCGCTCGCCGGGCGGCTGTGCCTCCCCTCCTCGCTCGTCGCCGTCTCTCGTTCTCTTCTCGCGCGCTCTCTGTTCTCTTTTTTTTCGTTGTGTGTTTCTCTTTCTCTTTGTTCGTGTCTTGTTCTTTTCTCTCTCTCTTTTTTTCTGGCTCTCTCTTTTGTTTCTGTTTTCTTCTTTTCTGTCTCTTTTTTTTTTCTCTTTTTTTCTTTTTTTCTCTTTTTTTTCTTCTTGTTTTTTTTTTTTTTTTTTTTTTTTTTCTTTTTGTTTTTTTTCTTTTTTTTTTTTTTTTTTCTTTTTTTTTTTTTTTTTTTTTCTCTTTTTTCTTTCTCTTTTCGGGTCGCGTGTCGTTGCTCCGCTTTCGTGCGCGTCGGTCGCATCTCGCGCGCGTGTTCGGTTTTCGGGTCTCTCGGGTCGGCTTGTCGGCCGGCGGGCGCGGGGGGCCCCGGGGCGGTGGGTGTTTCTTCTGGGTCTTCTCTCTCTTCCGTTCCTTTTCTTTTTTCTTTCTTTTTTCGTCCCCGCGCGGCCTGGCGCGCTTGGCCGGCGCTCGCTGCGGCGCTCCCTCTCTCCTCTCTCTCTTTTTTTTTTTGGGGTTCCGCCTGCTCCGGCCGCCCTATGATCGCGTTTGACATGAACGCCCGCTCTCGTGTCCGAACCCTCGGGCCTCGGCGCGTTCTGCTACGCTCGCCGTCGCTTCGTTTCTCCTTTTTTTTTTTTTTTTTTTTTTTTTTTTTTTTTTTTTTTTTTTTTTTTTTGGTTTTGTGTGGTTTTGTTTTTTTTTTTGGGTGTGGTTGTTTTTGTTTTTTGTGTTTTTTTTTTTTGGGTGGTGGTGGTTGTGGGGGGGATGCATGCGAAGAAGGCAATGCCGAGGTCACGGGCGCGTGGATGCCTGCGTGGAGAACTCGGAGCGAGGTTAGCCGCGCAGCGCGAGGTCGTTAAGGCCGCGTCCGATGAGGCGCGGTCTCACTTGGCGCCAGTGTCGGGGGTGGGTTTGTTGGTTTGGTTGTTTTTTTTTTTTTTTTTTTTTTTTTTTTTTGTCTGGGTGTCTTGTGGGCGGGCGGGGCGGAAGGGGTGTTTTGGTGGTGTTTTTTTTTTTTTTTTGGATTGCGGGCGCTGTCGTCGATCGCGAGCCAGCGCCTCGGAGTCGGGATGTAGGCGGCATGGAGATCGCGCCGTCGAGATCGTCATCACGGCAGTCGCGTGGGAACAGGGCGCGTGGAGTTGGTGGAACGGGGGCGTCGAGGAGCGCAGGGTTAGTTATCCCGTCGTCGGAGGCGATCTCACGCTGACAGGCATGAAACGGCGGAGAGCGACCTGGCTTGCTGGCGGAGGTCCTGGCGAGGTCATCGTCGGCGACGTGGCTGGTCGAGGTATCGGTCTGCTCACGGGCGCCTCGGCACGTGGCTCACGAGGGTGCTCGCCGGCGCCCGGGCTGCAACACCGGGACGTTTTGTCACCTACGCCATCGTTGGCAACTCGGCGAGGCCGAGGTCGGATCTCGTCGGCGCTCACGATTGAAGAGTTCGCGGGGAGCGCGCTTTTTTCTTTTTTTTTTTTTTTTTTTTTCTTCTCGAGCCGTCCGTCTAGACCGAGAGTATCGAGGGCGAGGAAAGCTGGCCGGTTCCTCACGGAGAAGGTCATTATGAGAAGGACGCAGAGGTCCGGCGTGCCCCTGTTCGCATACCGCGAATGGCCCAGGAGTCAGAGGTCTCTAAGTGGGACCGCCTCGGGCCGAAGGTCCAACTGCGGGAGATCGAGAACGCGGGCACGTCGGGCGCGGCTCCGACCATGCAGGTGCGTCACGTTCCATGGCGCCAGCTCCGGCTGAGCAGGACAGTGGCGAAGTGCGTGGTACCAGGGGCTCCTTACGTGGAGAACTAAGTCCGCAACGTGTCAACCGCCACAACGCCACCTCTTCTCTCGCTCGCACACCCCGCCGCGATGTCGCGCCTGTCGACGTCGTCGATCTGACCGCACGCGCTCTCTATCTTCAGCGACGTCCTCTACTCGCCGACTTGACCGTCCGGGCAGACCACGGCTCTAGATCGCCGGGCCATCCGGCAAGGCTTGCAGTCACCGACTCAGCCAGCGGCAGATCTTTGCGGACGGCCGTCCGGCCGATCATCGCTGGCCGGAGAGAGTCTCGCTGCTCGCGATGCGCTGAGCTCTCAATGCGTGCGGCGGCAGCGCGGCGTGACTCACAGAGAGGGATCCATGTGACCTCCGAAGGTGCAAGTCACGCTCGCAGTCGCACCGCGTCTGGAGATCTCGACCGACTCCGGCTTCAGGTGTGACGGCACTCGTCCTGCGTCGCTGTTCGAGGCCCCCTAGCCGATCGCGTCTTTCACCTACACTTCAGCGCAGCGAGGCGGCAACGCGGGATGGTCGCGCGTCTCGGCTCGGTCAGCGATCTCGCGGGCTGAGGGCAGTGTCATCGCCGGCGCGGGCAACGCGGACGGCGTCGAGCGGAAGTCCGAGCGCTCAAGTCCCCGGTCTTTCGCAGGGTGGCGCAGCGTAACGCCCGCCGCCATCTCGACCGTGATGAGGCGCCCCTCTATTAGGCCACCCCGCGCTCGCCGGCACCGGAGGGCGCTCCGGTTGGCGGGTGCGGGCGCCGGCACCACACCGGGTGCCTTGCATCGCCCAGTACACTCGGTGCCGCTGACGCGCTCGCCGGACGGACGAGCACCGACCTAGCGCAACAACTCGCAGGCCCCGCAGCTCGCCCTCGATGTTCTAACCTCGCGAGCAGCGGGGCTGGCCATGACCACTTTCACGATGACCTGTGCGATGCGCCGACATCGCGAGCTCTATCAGCCGACGAGATCCGCATCCACAGCTCGCGCTAGCGCGTCAACTTTTCAACGTCGAGACCTGGACAGCACAGATCGCGGCGCCGCACGCTGCCAGCACCTACGAGGCCGCCATCGCTCGCAACATGCCCGCGAAGCTCGAACCCAAACCGCACGGCTCGTCGATCTCGGCAGTCTCTCAGCCCTCGCGGTCGCCCCGAACGGCTCAACGCCCCGAGCAGCGCACTCAAGGAGAGTGCGCACATCACTCGCTACCACAGCGTACCCTTGCCGGCCACACCAGCGCTTACCTACCGCCACCTCACCGCCACCAACCCCGCGCCATCATCGAGCGCTTAGCGTCCAAGAGCGCGCAGCTCAGATCAAACCGGCGGCAAGCGTTAGCGCCCGGCAATATCTGAGCGAAGACCTGCTCAGTGACGTCATGCGCTGCGAACGCCAGCTCGTCGAGTTCCTGACCGGAGTCGCGAAACGCAGCAAACTCTAGCACCCGGAGAGCAAAACATAGGAGGGCGTCAACGAGGTGGCCATGGACGTCAAGCCAGCGCCGAGCACGCGGTCGGCCAGCCCGCCACGACAGCGGCATGAGCGAGAAGCCGCGCGAGGTTCTCCACTTGCTGTAGCGCGAAACCTCGCTCAGCACCCGAACGGATGGTAGTCACTCGCTCCCGGTTCGCCGGATCATCGAGGAGAGCAAGTCGATGGAGATCCGAGCTGATCGACGGGACGTTCGTGGCAGGCTGGTGGAACCCCGATGCCGATAGTCCGGCAAACTGAGTGGTGCTCGGCAATCTTTAGAGGATTGAAGAGCTAGCGGAGCCAGCTCCGCACCCATGAGTGACCCAATCTCTCAGCGTAAAGCCGAGGCAGCGCACACAGCGCACCCAGAGCGCCACAGACGCACGCACACCAACGCAAACGCAGCAGAAGCTGTCTCAGCTTCAGGTGCGCACTGCCCGCCGTCGCAGAGTGGCCGCTGAGCCGTCGGAGCGAGCCGTGGGCAGCACGATCGTCGTAGACCATCGCCACGCTAGCGCCATCCGGCACAGACAGCTCGAGTCGCGCTACCCTGCCTATCGGGGGATCTCCTGCGGCGAGCACTACAGCGGTCTGGCGGTTCGGTGACGACCCCGTCCTCCTGCGGCGAGCCGCCGACTACGTCAGCCACAGTCGCACGCTGAGCCTGCCCCGGCGGTGCGCGGTCTGCGTCGCCGACAACCGGGTGGCGTTCGAGGCCGCCGTGGTCGCCGGGGTGAGGTCGCGGCCGCTGCCCGGGCCAGCCGCCTGCCCCTCGAGGCGTCGTAGCGCCACATCCTTCTTCGCGGTCGTGCCACGGCCGCCACGGCGATCCCGTCCGTCGTCTCGCAGACTTTCGAGCGGGCGTCGGGCCTTCCGCCGTTGCTCTTCAGTCGAGCTGCTCGCGGAGTGGCGCGACACGTGCTCGTCGAGGCCGCTAGTGGGCGCGACCGATTGCGTCGGCGCTGTCGATCCATTGCGCTATCTCTAGCCGGGCTCCGCGTCCGCGATCTTCTCGCCGAGCCTTCGCCAGTTCAGCGAGTTGTCTTTCCGTGCACTGCTCTGCTTCTGGGCGTTGGGCGAGGTGCTCTGGCAGTACTCCTCTAGCCTGCTCCGACTCGCGATCTGCAGCCGGTTGTTCAGCCTGCCCTGGTCGGCCAGGTGTTCCGTGTATTCGCCTGCTACCTCGTTGTCCTCGTTCGCCGCATGGTTGGCGAGCGGAGGTCGCCGCTGCGGGCCGCTGGTGGCGGCGACCGGCGGCAGGATGATCATCCAGTCCACGCCCGGCGCTTCGGTCGGCCCGTTCTACGAGCTGGCGACCAGCCCGCCCGATGGCTCGGCGTTCCTCAAGGTGCGGTCCGACGAGGTGTCGACGATCCCGGCCGAGTTCCTCGATCGCGAGCGGCGGGAGATGGATCCCGAGCTGTAACGCCAGGAGTACGAGGCCGAGTTCGCCCGCGTCGGCTTCGGCTATTCAGCGTCGACCAGGTCGACTCGATGTTCGCGGAGGCGCCACGGTGACCACGATCTACAGCATCGCCGCCACCGAGCGGGCACGCGTCCTGTCGACCCAGCGGGACGACGAGGACCGTGTCGAGGTGCAGTCGATCGACCGGCTGCCGGCCGGGCTCGAGCCGGCGTGCAATGGCTGCACGCGGCCATCTCCGACCTGCTCCACCTCGACCGCTCTACGCAGGTCGTGATCGACGTCGACCAGCTCGGCGAGGCCCTGTGGAACCACCTTGCCGTCCACCACCGTCGCGGCTGTACCCTGTTCAGCTAGCGTTGCCGAGCCGTCAGGAGCTGGTGAACGCCCTGCTCGTCGCCCAGCAGGAGCAGCGCATCCGCATCCTGCCGTCGCCCCACGGCGCCGCCATGCGCCGCGCGCTGATCTCCTACCGGCGCACGGTCGCCGACGACGGCGTCATCGGTGGCGAGATGTCGTCGCCCTCTCTCTGTGGCCCTGGCGCGCCGCCCGATCGCGCCGCTGTCTACTGAGCAGCCGCTAGATACTCCTCTAGCGTCTTCGCGCCCTTGCGTAGATTGCAGTCTAGCAGGCCGGTCTGTGTTCTCGGCGCAGTTCTCTCCGCCCCGGGCGATCGGCACCACATGGTCCATGTGCAGACTCGTACCGCGGCACAACTGCACCCCGCAGAGGTAGCAGAGGTAGTCGCTGGTCTGCCACGCGAGTCGACGGACCGTGTTGGCACGAGGCGTGGTGCAGAAACGGCCCCACGGCGGACAGCTCGGCCCTTGCGTGAGTGCTCACGCATCTTCTCTGTTGAGCAGCACGGTAAGCCTCGTTGTAAGCCGCGTTGTACGCCCGCTGATCCTCTCTTTTCTCTTTTACCCAATCCCTCTTCCTCTCTCTTCGCTCCTCGCGTTGCAACGCGATGTAGTTGCGCTGTTTGTCGTCCACCTTCTCGCCATTGCTGTGGTACGCCGCGCTGTACGCCTTGGTCTCTTCGCGTTGTTCTGCGCGGTTCTCATCGTTCTTCGCCTTTGTTTCCTCTCGATCTGTCTCCTTGTAGGCGTCGTTGTACGCCTTCATATCCTCTCAGCTTTCCTCTCTTTTAGCCTTCTACTCCTCCCCTTTCTCTTCTCTGTAAGCGGCGCCGTAGCTTCGGCCTCGGGTCCGAGGCGTAGCGAGCGCTGCCGCAGCCTTCAGCTCCTCCCGTTGCGCAGCGTAGTACGCCGCAGCGCTCTCCTTCTGCTTCTCTCTATCAGCAGCACTTACACGGCCGATCGCGCGTTCACCTTCGCGCGATCCCGCGTATTTCGCTGTCTTCCGCGATCTCATCGCGGCCGGCACGATAGGCGGCTCAGCGCTCTCCACCTCGTCGCGGTGGGCAGAGTGTCGCGCCTTCTTGGCCTAGATCTGCTCAGTATGGCCGCTCGGTTAGCAACCTTGGCGGCCTTCTCCATCTGGGATCCTGAACCATCGCGCGCACGCAAGCCGCGGTAAGACCTACTCTCCCCCCCCCCTCTAACCCCTCACCCACTCCCCACCACACCCCACATCTCCTACATCCAACACCACAAACCTCCCCACGCCTCAACTCGGCTTACAGGCCGCCTCGCTGGCGAACCCCTGCTAGTCCTCGTCCGCGCGGAAGGTGCCTGGCGCCGTGCACGCGTTGCAGATCGGCAGGCTCGTGTCCAGGTCGCCCAGCGGGATCGGCACCTTGCGATCCGGGTAGAGGCACTCGACCTCGTACAGCCGTTCCGTAGGCCGGTCCAGCGAGATCAGGCGCCGATACACGCAGCGCTTGATCCGGTGGGGCGCGAGATGTGACTTGTCGGACTCTCGGCTGTGCAGCGGCGTGGGTTCGGCGAGGGGAAGCGCCATGGGACTTGGCTCGGTCTCTCCGGTCAGCTGGGGCGGTGCCAGGGGCTGGGGCCGGTGGCAACGGTACCGCCGCGGCCATGTGTCGGCCCCGACGGACGCGCAGCCTAGCACCCGCGATTCGGGCGCGGCAAGGGTCCGGAGGTACTAGACTCGCCCCGATCGGGGCCAAGTGCCGGTTCCACCGGGAGGGATTCGAGCTGAGGGAAGAACCCGTCGAAGGAGGCCGAGCGCCGGATCCCGGTGCGCCAGGCGCCGGCGATGCCGCCCTGCCGATCTCCGGCGAGGCCGACGCTCCCGCGGCCCTCGCGGCCGACCCCCTGCACGTCGCGGAGGACGCCGGCCCCGTCCCGACCCGTCCCGTCGTGCTCAAGTCGGATGACATCGCGCGCTCCCTGGACCCGTCGGTCTGCCCGTTCCTGCGCCGGGACCTGCATGGGACCCTCATTGCCCCGGCCAGCGTCCCGGGCGCCGAACAGACGTGCATCGCCGTCGGCGCACCGCGGCCGCAGCCCCTCCGCCAGCAGGAGCTCGTCTGCCTTCGCGAAGCCCATGCCGACTGCCCCCGCTACCTCCGCGGGGCCACCGACGCATCGTCGCCGGCGGGGCGCGGAATCCCGGAGCTCCCGAAGGCGACCATCGCAGCCCTCCTGATCCTCGTGCTCAGCGCAGGGCTGTCGTTTGCCTTCGTCGTCCAGCGGGGCGGGATCGCGATGCCGGTGGTCGGCGAGTCGCCGACCGCGATCGCCGTCGTGGCCACGCCGACACCTGACGTCCCGGCCGCCACCGGGGCGCCCGTCCCCACGGAGGTGCCGGCGAGCGTGGCGCTCGTGCCGTCCATGACCCCCACGCCAGCGCCGTCACCGTCCCCGAGTCCCACGCCGTCCCCGAGTCCCACGCCGTCCCCGAGTCCCACGCCGTCTCCGACCCCGTCGCCGACTCCCGTGCCAGCCAGGACAGCCTCGCCGAAGCCGACGGCGACGCCCACGAGCACCCGCTACAAGCTCCTGAAACCCTGCCCGAACCGCAAGGACTGCTACATCTACGTCGTCCGGTCCGGGGACAACCTGTTCAGCATCGCCAACTACTTCGGGCACTCGCTGGCCACCATCTATCGCCTGAACCCGAAGTACCCGGAGACCCGGCTGCGGGTTGGCGATCCGATCCGGATGCCGCCGCCCACGAGGTAGCGCCGGAGAGGTAGCGCCAGAGAGGTAGCGCCCCAGAGCAGCCCACCTGGCCGCGGCGGGAACGGGACAGGGTCGCAGCCCGGCGCCGGGCGGGGGCACCGGTTGGCTCACTGGCGCATTCCGCCGCCGCACGCCCCCGGTGGGCGCACGCCCGGCCACCGCAGGGCCGGGGACGCCCTTGGAGCCCGCGCACCCCCGCGACCCGATTTCGCGCCGCGATCTCGCAACGCAATCGCCGGTCCGCGTGCGGATTCGCCATTGACGCGCCAGCCCGAGGCGCTAGAATGCCCACAAGTGGCGCAAAGTGGTGGAAAGTGGGGAAGTGGTCGGCCCAGCGGGCCACGGCCCCCCGGTTGATGACCCGCCCCGGCGCCACTCGATGTCAGGGGAGTGAGGGAGCGCGGTGTTCACCGGCGAGTACCGGCACGCGGTCGACGAGAAGGGGCGAATCGCCGTCCCTGCCCGTTTCCGCGCCCAGCTCGACGGTGGCTGCGTGGTCGCGAGGTGGCTCGACACCTGTCTCGCGATCTTCCCGATGCCGGCCTGGGAGGAGCTCGCGACCAAGGTCGGGAGCCTGCCCATGACGGATCCCAACGCGCGGCTGCTCCAGCGGCAGCTGTTCGCCGGGGCCTTCGAGACGGAGCTCGACCGCCAGGGTCGCGTCCTCGTCCCGCAGGGGCTCCGGGCGTTCGCGGGTCTCGAGAGCGACGCGATGGTCCTGGGCAGCCGGGACCACGCCGAGATCTGGGCCCCGGCGCGGTGGGACGAGTACAGCCAGGGCCTCGAGGATCCGTCCGCCTTCGCCGCCGCCATCGCCGGCCTGGGGATCTGACGTCGCACCAAACGCGCTTCCAGGGTCCGCCCGGGATCCGCAACCACACCGTGGAGGAGAGATGCAGGAAGGGCACTTGCCGGTGATGCCGGCCGAGGTCATCGCGACCCTGGCCCCGGCGCCCGGCAGCCTGCAGATCGACGCGACGGTCGGCGGCGGTGGGCACACCGAGCGGATCCTGGAAGCCGCCAGCCCCGATGGCCGGGTGCTGGGCCTGGATGCGGACGGCGTCGCGATCGAGCGCGTCGGGATCCGCCTGGCCCGCTACGGCGACCGGCTGGTCCTGCGCCGTGCGAACTTCCGGGAGCTGGCCGCGGTCGCACCCGGGGCGGGCTTCGGTGCCGTTGACGGCGCGCTGTTCGATCTCGGGCTGTCATCGTTCCAGCTGGCGGACCGCGAGCGGGGCTTCGGGTTCCGCGCCGGCGGTCCGCTCGACATGCGCTTCGACACGACGCGCGGCGTGCCGGCCTCCGAGCTGCTCGCGACGCTCTCCGCCGACGAGCTGGCCGCCCTGTTCCGCAAGTACGGCGAGGAGCCGTCGGCGTGGAAGATCGCGAAGGCCGTCGTCGCGGCCCGCGAGACGGCCCCGATCTCGACAGCCGAGGAGCTGGCCGCGCTCATCGAGCGCATCTCGCCTCCCAACCCGCGGGTTCGCCGCAGGATCCACCCGGCGACGCGGGTCTTCCAGGCGCTCCGGATCGCGGTCAACGAGGAGCTCGACGCGCTCGAGGAGGGCCTCGCAGCCGCCGTCGACCTGCTGCGCCCCGGCGGACGGATCGTCGTCCTGTCCTACCACTCGCTCGAGGACCGGATCGTCAAGCGGTTCCTCGCCGCCGAGCGTCGCGGCTGCACCTGCCCGCCGGAGGCCCCCGTCTGTGTCTGCGGGAAGGCGCCGCGTCTCCGCCTCGTGACCAGGCCGTCGCTCACGCCGACGGACGACGAGATCACCACGAACCCGCGTGCGAGGAGCGCGCGGCTTCGTGCCGCCGAGCGGCTTGCCGCATGAGCGATCGGAGGTAGGCGCCCGAGAAGAGCCCGGCCGCCCACGCGCCGACCCGCGCACCCGTCGTTCCCGGCTCGCATGCCGGTCCGCCCACGGAGGAGGAGTCCCGTGAGCAAACGCAACCAGAACAACCGCCGCAAGAGCTATGGCCGCCGCCAGCACGAGCTGCACGAGCGCCGCCAGCGTGAATACGCGCCAGCCGAATACGAGGCCGGCACCGACGACCTCGGCGCTGCCGGGATCGCCGATCGCTTCGCCTTCCTCGACACGCGCACGCCGCGCCTGCACTACGCCCTGGGCGACTGACGAGTGGCCGTCCACCAGGGAACACGGCAGCGCACGATCGTCCTGCCGCGGCGTCCCCGCGTCGAGCTGCAGGCACCCACGCTCACCCGCCGTCGCACGCGGGCGGCCGTCCGTGCCCGTCGCGGTCCGTCGCGCATCTCCATCCTGCTCGCCGCCATCGTCGTCGCGTTCGCCGGGGCGTTCTTCTCCCTGTCCCAGGACATCCGCGTGTCGGCGACGGGCTACGAGCTTGACCGTCTGTCCATCCAGCATCGCCGCCTCGATACCCGTGCCACGGATCTCCGCAACGAGCTGAACCGCCTGGGCAAGGCGCCGGCCATCCGCAAGCAGGCGATCGACGCCGGTCTGGGCCCGTTGCCCGAGCCGATGATCCTCCCGGCCCGCTAGCGACGGCCACATCGATGCTCGGCCGGACGGACTCGCGGACTCGGGCGCTTCTCCTGCTCATCGCCTTCGTGGTGGTGGCAGGGAGCCTCGGCGCGCGCCTCGCCTACTGGCAGGTCGTCCGTGCCGACGAGCTGTCGGCGATGGCCGTCAAGCAGTCGTCGATGCGCTACGAGATCCCGTCCGAGCGGGGCTCGATCTACGACCGGACGGGCACGGTGGTGCTCGCGACGAGCGTGTCGCGGGACCTGCTGGCGGCCAACCCGAAGCTCCTGGAGCCGCAGCGCCGCGCCGAGGTTGCCGCGAAGCTCGTGGAGCTCCTGGGCCTTGACGAAGAGCCGGCGGAGAAGCTGACGGCCAGGATGACCTCGGAGAAGGAGTACGTCGTCCTGGCGCGTGACCTGGACCCGGCCATCTCCGACCGGATCCGCGCCATGTCCGCCGGCACGGACCCCGAGCTGTCGGGCTTGATCCTCGAGCCCCAGCAGGTCCGCCTCTACCCGCAGGCGGGCGGCGGGCCTGACACGACCCTCGCCGCCCATCTCCTCGGCTTCGTCAACCGTGAGGGTGCGGGCCAGTACGGCGTTGAGCAGTACTACCAGGACGACCTGGCCGGCCTGAAGACGGTGGTCGCCGCGGAACGCGATGCCTCGGGCAACGCGGTCCCGGACACCTCGACGGTGCTCGAGGAAGGCTACCCGGGGCAGAGCCTCACGCTCACCATCGACGCGTCGCTCCAGGTCGCGGTGGAGCAGGAGCTCCTGTCGGCCTGGATCGCCGACCGGGCGAAGCGGGTGTCCGCGGTGGTGATGGATCCCTACACGGGCGAGGTCGTCGCCTACGCGAGCTATCCCTCGTTCGATGCCAACGACTACCAGGCCATCGCGGCCGAGGACCCCGGCGTCTTCGTGGACCCGATCGTGTCCACGGTGTACGAGCCAGGCTCCGTGTTCAAGATGATGACCGCCGCCGCCGCGCTGGGCGACGGGACGGTGACCACGAAGTCGAAGATCAAGGACATCGGGACGCTGCGGCTCGACGGCGGTCGCGCCCGCGTCGACAACGCCGACCACAAGTCGATGGGCGTGATGACCTTCGAGGACGCGATGGCCTACTCGCGCAACGTCGTCGCCGCCAAGGTCGCCCTCAAGCTCCGCAAGAATCTCAAGGCCTCGAGCGTCCGGCTGTTCGACGAGTGGCGCACGCTGGGCTTCGGCGAGCCGTCGGGGATCGATGTCGCCAACGAGGTTGGTGGCCTGATGCGTGATCCGGGCGTGACCCCGTGGCGCCAGATCGACCTCGCCAACGGCGCCTTCGGCCAGGGCGTTGCCGTGACGCCAATCCAGCTCGCGCAGGCCTACTCGGCGATGCTCAACGGCGGCGTGCTGGTCCAGCCCCGCGTCGTCAAGTTCGTCGGCGACCGCGAGACATCCCCCATCACGCGCGGTCGGGTGATGTCCGAGAAGCTCTCGTCGACGCTCACCAAGCTGATGACCCACGTCATCAGCGAGGTGGACTTCTACCGTTCGCGGACGCTGATCCCGGGGTTCGAGGTGGGCGGCAAGACCGGGACGGCCCAGATTTGGGACAACGAGAAGAAGGCGTGGAAGGTCAACCTGTTCAACTACTCGTTCATCGGCTATGTCGCCCGTGAGCCCGGCCGGCCGGACCTCGTCGTCGCGGTGCGGATCGAGGAGGGCACACCGACGGTCGTGAGACGCGGCCTCCTCGAGATGCCGGTCATGTCCTTCGAGCTCTTCCGGCGCATCGCCCACAACGCGATCAACACGCCCGACCTGGTCCCCGAGCAGCACGCGGCCCCGGTCGTCGCGGACTACCCGTGACCGCCGCCCGTGCGACACTCGACGCCGTGACGGATCCAGGACGGCCACTCGCCCCCGAGCCCGCCCTGTCCGCCGGCGACCTGCTCGCAGCGACCGGCGGCCGGCTCATCCGTCGCAGTGACCGCCGGGTCCGCGGCGCGGCCGTGGACTCCCGCCTCGTGGAGCCCGGCAACCTGTTCGTCGCCCTGCCGGGGGAGCGCACGGACGGCCACCGGTTCCTTGCCGCCGCCTGCGCCGCCGGCGCGGCCGCCATCCTCGTCTCGCGCGGCCCGGACACGGGCGAGCCGGCCCACGACACGCTGGGCGATGTGACCCTGATCGAGGTTCCCGACACCCTCGTCGCCCTGCACGCGGTGGCCGCGGCCTGGCGCACGCGGTTCAGCCCGCTCGTGGTGGGCATCACGGGCAGCATCGCCAAGACGTCCACCAAGGAGGCCGTGGCCGGCGTCCTCGCCCAGCGGTTCGAGACGCTCAAGACCGAGGGCAACCAGAACAACGAGGTGGGCATGCCGCTGACGGTCCTGCGTCTCGGCCCGGAGCACGAGGCGGCCGTCCTCGAGATGGGCATGTACGTGGGCGGCGAGATCCGCGGCCTGGCGGCGATCGGCCGGCCCTCCATCGGGATCGTCACCGCCGTCCAGCCGGTCCACCTCTCCCGGATCGGCAGCATCGAGGCGATCGAGGACGCGAAGGCGGAGCTGGTCGAGGCGCTGCCGGCCGCCGCCGACGGCGGCGTGGCGATTCTCAACGCCGACGACGAGCGGGTGGCCCGGATGGCGGGGCGGACGCGCGCACGGGTCGTGACGTACGGGTTCGCGCCGGGCGCCGACGTCACCGCGGACGGCATCGTGACCGCCGGCTTCGCGGGGATGCGCTTCCGGCTGCGTACACCAGCCGGTGAGCGCGAGACCGCGATCCCGTCGCTCGGCAGGCTCGCCGTGCACAACGCCCTGGCCGCGACTGCTGCGGGGCTCGCCGCCGGGATGACCCTCGACGAGATCCTGCCGGGACTGGCCGTCACCTCGACGGCGCCGCACAGGTCGGCGATCGTGCGGGCTCGCGGCCTGACGATCGTGGATGACGCCTACAACGCCTCGCCCGGGTCCATGCGTGCGGCCCTCGACCTCCTGGCCGGGCTGCCCGGTCGCCACGTCGCCGTGCTGGGCGAGATGCGGGAGCTGGGCGACGCCCACGAGGCGGCCCACCGTGCGATCGGCGCCGCGGCGTCGGAGCTGGACCTCCTGCTGGTCGTCGACGGCGGGCCGGGCGGGGCAGCGGCCGGGATCACCAATGGGGCGCTGGCCGCCGGCATGGCCCCGGACCGGGTCCTGGTCGCACGTGACGCACCGGAGGCGGTCGGGCTGCTGCGGGCCGCGACGACGGCTGGTGACGTGATCCTGGTCAAGGCCTCCCGCGGGGTCGAGCTCGAACGCGTGGTCGACGGCCTGGCCGCTCCCGCGGACGCGGAGCCGTCGTCATGACCCTGGAGCTGATCCAGGGCCTCCTGCTCGCGTTCGCGCTCGTGGTCATCCTGATGCCACCGTACATCCGGCTCCTGCGCCACTTCGGCTTCGCGAAGCAGATCCGCGAGGAGGGTCCCGAGAGTCACCAGGTCAAGTCGGGGACGCCGACGATGGGTGGCCTGCTGGTCATCCTGGTCGTGCTCGGGATCTTCATGCTGCTGCGCTGGCCGGTCCAGGGCGGCATCATCGCCCCGCTGGCCACCCTGGCCCTGGTGGGTCTCCTCGGCGCCGCGGACGACTACCTCAACGCGCGGACCGGCGAGGGGATCCGGGCGCGGCAGAAGCTGCTGTGGCAGACGGTGGTGGCGATCGTGGTCGCCTTCCAGATCCAGACCACCTACGACATCACCGCGATCCGGGTCCCGTTCGTAGGCGACGTGGCGATCGATCCGGTCGTCTACATCGCGTTTGCGGCGTTCGCCATCGTGGCGGCATCGAACGGCGTGAACATCACCGACGGGCTCGACGGGCTGGCGGGCGGGACGCTCGCCTTCGCCTTCGTGTCGTTCATGATCATCGCGCTCCTCAACGTGCCGGCCCAGCCCAACATCGCGTTCCTGTGCGCCCTGATCATCGGCGCGCTGCTCGGCTTCCTGTGGTTCAACGTCCACCCGGCGCAGGTGTTCATGGGGGATTCCGGATCCCTCTCACTGGGGGCGGTGCTCGCCGTGATCGCCCTCATCACGGGCCAGATCCTCGTGCTGCCGATCATCGGCCTGATCTTCGTCGTCGAGACGATGTCGGACATCATCCAGATCGGCTACTTCAAGGCATCCGGTGGCAAGCGGGTCTTCCGGATGGCGCCGCTCCACCATCACTTCGAGCTGGGCGGCTGGGACGAGGAGAAGATCACGCTCCGGTTCTGGATCGTGGCCATCCTCGCGGGCCTGCTGGGCGTCACGCTGTTCATGGCCTCGATCAATGCGCTCGCCTGACATGGCCGTCCGTCCTATCGACCTCGACACGCTCGCCATGGCGGACATCCACGCGGGGGTGCTGGAGGGCCGCCCGATCACCGTGCTCGGCCTCGCCCGGAGCGGGATCGCGCTCTCCCGGTTCCTGCACGACGTGGGCGCCCGCGTGACGGTGTACGACGGGCGGACGGAGCTGGAGCTGGCGGCCGCGATCGAACAGCTCGGCGGGCGGGACGTGACCCTGCGGCTGGGCCCGGACGTTGACCCGGCATCGACCTGGTCCGACGCCGCCCTCGTCGCGACCTCACCCTCGATCACGCCGGACTACCCGACAACCGAGCCACGCCTGCGGGCCGCACTGCAGGCCCTGGTGGCCGCACGCGCTGCGGGCGACGCGGCCACGCCGGCCCTCGTGTCCGAGTCCGACCTGTTCCTGCGACTCTGCCCGGCGCCGACGATCGGCGTGACCGGGACGAAGGGCAAGACCACCACGTCGTCGCTGGCCCACGCGATCCTCGCCGCGGACCCGCTCCATCCCGCGATCCTGGGCGGGAACATCGGGACCCCGCTCGTCGAGCGCCTGCCGGAGCTGACGCCGGGGCACCGCGTGGTCGTCGAGCTGTCCGAGCTGCAGCTGCCGGCCCTCTCGCGCGGCACCACGGTCGCGGTCTACACCAATGTGACCTCGGACCACCTCGACCGCCACGGCTCGCTCGAGGCGTACCGGCGGGTCAAGCGCCGCCTCGCCGAGCTCGTGGACCCGGACGGCGCCCTGGTGCTCAACCTCGAGGATCCCGTCGTGGGCGGGTACGCCGGCTTGGGGACCGCCCCCGCGGTCCTGTACCGGGACGACCGCCCCGTGCCGGGTGGTCTCGGCGTGCTGGACGGCTGGATCGTGGCGGCGGCCGTGGAGCGCCTGCCCCTCGCCGGGGGTGGCGTGGCCCAGGCCGGACCGGGCGGCGGGGTCATGCCGGTGGACGAGCTGGGCATCCCGGGACGCCACAACGTGTCCAACGCCCTGGCCGCGATCGCGGTCGGGATGCTGTTCGGCGTCGCCCCGGACGCGATCCGCAGGGCGGCGGCGGCCTTCACGGGCGTCGAGCACCGGCTCCAGTCGGTCGGCCTGGTCGACGGCGTCCGGTTCGTCAACGACTCCCAGGGGACCCAGCCGGACGCGGTGATCGCGGCGCTGCGTGCCTTCCCGGCGCCCGTGGTGCTGATCGCCGGCGGCCGCGACAAGGGGAACGACCTCTCCGGGCTGGCCCGTGTCGTCGGGGAGACCGCCGCGGCGGCGGTCCTGATCGGCGAGAGCGGCCCCACCCTCGAGGGCCTGTTCCGCGAGGCCGGTCTTGCCCGCACGGCGCGCGCCGCGACGATGGACGAGGCGGTGGCCGTCGCGGATTCCCTGGCCCACCTCGCCCTGGGCGAGGCCCCGGGGGGCACCGTGGCGACCGTGATCATGAGCCCGGCCGCGGCGTCGTTCGACATGTTCGAGGACTACGCGGCCCGCGGCCGCGCCTTCATCGAGTCCGTGGGCCGGCTCGCCGCCGCGCGTGCCACCGGCCAGTCCAGCGACGGGAGGCCCGCATGAGCACCGTGCCGCTCACGACCGTCCGCGCCCCGGCCAAGGACCGGACGCGGGCGAACACCCTCAAGCGCGAGCGTCACGAGCCGGAGTACGGGATCCTCGTCGCGACCGTCGCCCTGGCGGCCATCGGGATCCTGATGGTCTACTCGTCGTCCGCGATGAAGGCCTACCTGTCCAAGGGGAACGACGCGTTCGCGATCGTGGGTCCCCAGATCCAGTGGGCCGCTCTCGGGCTCGTCGCCATGGTGGTGATGATGCGGGTCGACTACCGCTGGCTCCGGGTCGCCTCCCTGCCGCTGTTCCTCATCGGCATCGCCGGCCTCCTCCTCGTGTTCGTCGACCCGATCAACATCGTGGTCGGCGGCTCCGCCCGCTGGATCAAGATCGGACCGCTGCCGGCGGTCCATCCCGCGGAGATCATGAAGCTCGCGCTCGTGGTGTACCTCGCGCACTGGTTCGCCAAGCGCGGCACCGCCGTCCACGGCCTGCTGACCGGCACGCTGCCGTTCCTCGTGATCACCGTTCCGGTCGTGGTGCTCGTCCTGCTGGAGCCGGATCTCGGCACGTCCTCGATCCTGGCGTTCACCGCGTTCACCATGTTCTTCCTGGCGGGCGCCAACGTCGTCCACCTGGTCGCGATGGCGATGGCGGCCGTACCCGCGGTGGTCCTGATGTTCATGCGCGGCTACCAGATGGACCGCGTCACGGCCTGGCTGGATCCGTGGAACTCCGCGTCGGACCTCGGCTTCCACAGCATCCAGGGCTTCTTCGCGCTGGCGCTGGGCGGCGTCTTCGGAGCAGGCCTGGGCGAGAGCCGGCTGGCGGGAGGGCTCTTCCTTCCCAACGCCTTCAACGACTTCATCTTCGCCATCATCGGCGAGGAGTTCGGCCTCGTGGGGGCGGGGCTCGTGATCGTCCTGTTCCTCGCGATCGGGTTCCTCGGGATCCGCACCTCCCTGGGCGCGCCGGACACCTTCGGGGCGATGCTTGCGGCGGGGATCACGGCCTGGATCTGCCTGCAGGCGTTCGTCAACATCGCGGTCGTGGTGGGGCTCATCCCCGTCACGGGCATCCCGCTGCCGTTCGTCTCCGCCGGCGGCTCGAGCCTCATCATCAGCTTCGCGGCCATCGGCATCCTGCTGTCGGTGTCCCGCGAGACGGTCGAGAAAGGAACCTGGAACGATGCGCCTGCTGATCGCGGGCGGGGGGACGGGCGGTCACATCTACCCGGCCCTCGCCGTCGCCCGATCACTCCGCGCTCGAGCCGCGGCGCCTGAGCTCGGCTGGCTCGGCGGACACCGCGGGCTCGAGGGGGACATCGTCCCTCCGGCCGGTATCCCGCTGCGCCTGCTGTGGCTGCGCTCGCTCCGCTCGGCCGGTCGCGACATCCACCTCATCCTCGATCCCGTGCGCCTGGCGCTGTCGATCCCGCAGGCGCTGGCGCTGCTGATCGCGCGGCGCCCGGCTGCCATCTTCACCACCGGCGGATACGTGGCCATCCCGGTGCTCCTGGCGGCGGCCATCCTGCGCATTCCCAGCGTCCTGTGGGACGGCAACGTGATCCCGGGCCGGAGCGTTCGGCTCGTCGCGCGACTCGCCACCGTGGTCACCGTGAGCCATCCGGCCACGGGCGCCGCCCTGGGCGTCGAGCGCACGTACGTGACGGGCACGCCCATCCGGTCGCTCGCAGACGTGGACCGCGACGAGGCCCGCGAGCGCTTCGGTGGCCGGCCGGGCGAGCGGATCCTGCTCGTGTTCGGCGGGTCGCAGGCCGTGCGGCGGATCAACGACGCCGTGTGGGGCGCGCTGCCGCGGCTGGCTGGACGGGTCCGGGTGATCCACGTCACCGGCGACGCCGGCTATGCCGATGCCCTCACCGCGCGGGCCGCGCTGCCGGAGGAGCTTCGCGACCGCTACCGGCCGTTCCCGTTCCTGCACGAGGACATGACGGCCGCGCTCGCCGCGGCGGACCTTGCCGTGGGCCGGGCCGGGGCCTCCACGCTGGCCGAGGCCGCCGCCTTCGCCCTGCCCACCGCGATCGTCCCGTACCCGCACGCCGCCGGTCACCAGCGCCTGAACGCCGAGGCCTTCGCGGACGCCGGGGCCGCGATCCTGATCGAGGACGAGGCGTTCGACGCCGACCGCCTGGTCGAGGTCGCCGGGCTTCTCGCCGATCCGGCCCGCCACGCCGTCATGTCCGCCGCGGCTCGCGAGGTCGCGCGCCCGGACGCCGCGGTGGCGGTCGCAGACCTGGTGATGGCCGTCGCCAGCCGGGCGCCGCTGCCCACCGGGGCCGAGATCGACGCCGTTGCCCGCGGGTCGCGTCCGTGACCGGCGGCCCGGCGTTCGACGCCATCGCGACGGGGTCCCAGATCCAGCGGCGCCTGGGCGTGAAGACGGTCCGCGACGAGGTCCTGGCGCGCCACACGACGATGCGGACCGGCGGGCCCGCGGACCTGTTCGCCGTCGCGCACAACGCCTTCGAGCTCCGCGGCCTCGTCCGGTTCGCGCGGGCACACGCGATCCCGTTCCTGCTCCTGGGTCGGGGCAGCAACCTCGTGATCGCGGACGCGGGGTTCCGCGGCCTCGTCATCGCGGCCCGTGCGGAGGGATCGCGGCTCGATGGGGAGCACTACCACGCGGACGCCGGCGTCCCGATGGCGCGCGCGGCGACGGAGACCCAACGGGCGGGACTGACGGGCCTGGAGTACGGTCTCGCGATCCCGGGAACCGTGGGCGGCGCGGTCTGGGCGAACGCCGGCGCCCACGGCTCCGACACGGCGTCCGTCCTCGAGTCCGCGACGGTCCTCCTCGCCGATGGGACGGAGGCCGTGCTGCCGGTCGGCGAGCTCGGGTTCTCCTATCGTCACAGCCGCTTCAAGGACGCCAACGCCGGCGCGATCAGTCCCGCGGAGATCGTCCTCGGCGCCGTGTTCCGCCTGCGGGCCGCCGACCCGGCCGACATCAAGGCACGCCTGGACGACATCCGCACCTGGCGGCGCGAGCACCAGCCGCTGGGCATCCCGTCCGCGGGCTCGGTGTTCCGCAATCCGCCGGGCGACTCCGCGGGGCGCCTGGTCGACGTCCTCGGCCTCAAGGGCTACCGTGTCGGCGGCGCGGTCGTGTCCGAGAAGCACGCCAACTTCATCGTCAACGACGCGCACGGAACCGCGACCGACGTCCGCACGCTCGCAGAGCACGTGCGGGACCAGGTCCGGGTCCACCACGGCATCGACCTCGACTTCGAGATCGAGTTCGTGGGTGACTGGTCGCCACCGGCGTCCGAGGAGACCGCCTGATGCCCGGGTTGATCCCGAAGTGAGCGTGCCGCCGCTGGCCCACGATCCCGCCACGACGCCCGTGGCGGTGGTCCTGGGTGGCCCGTCGGCCGAGCACGACGTGTCGATCGTGTCGGGATCGGCGATCGCCGACGCCCTCGTCGCGTCCGGGTATCCCGTCGAGACGTGGCTCATCGACCTCGGTGGTGACTGGTGGCGGCTCCCGGACGGCTTCCGGCGCGACGGCCGACCCCAGGCGGACTACGACGATCCGGGCGCGCTCGGGGCCACGGGCCCGTTCGACGCCGGCCAGGCCCTCGAGCGGCTCGCGGAGCGCGTGGCGCGCCCGGTCGTCTTCCTGGCCCTCCACGGCCCGTTCGGCGAGGACGGCACCGCCCAGGCCCTGTGCGAGGCGGCCGGGCTCGCCTACACGGGCTCCGGCGTGACCGCCAGTGCCGTGGGCATGGACAAGGCCCTGTTCAAGCGGCTCGTGCGCGGCCTCGGCCTGCCGGTGACCGACTGGGTCGAGGTCCGCGCCGCGCGCTGGGCCGCGGACCCGGGCGGCGTTCTGGCCGAGCTCGAGGCGTTCGCGGCAGGGGGAGGGGACCCGCGCCTCATGGTCAAGCCGGCCCGCCTCGGCAGCTCGGTGGGCATGACCCTCGCCCATGCCGCCTCGGAGCGGGCAGGGGCACTCGACGAGGCGTTCCGCTACGACGACCTGGCGCTGGTCGAGCGCTATCTCGCGGGCGCCCGGGACCTCGAGGTGTCCGTGCTGGGCAACGAGCCCGACGAGATCGAGCTCTACGGCCCGGGCGAGATCAGGTCCGGCCACGAGTTCTACGACTACGTGGCGAAATACACGCCCGGCGTGTCGGAGACGACGACCAGCGCCAGGGTCACGCCGCTGGAGCGGGCGGCGATGCTCAAGCTCGCCCGCGACGCCTACCGCTCCGTCGGGGCGGAGGGCTTCGCCCGGATCGACTTCCTGCTCGCCGGCGAGACCCTCGTCGTGTCCGAGATCAACACGATCCCGGGCTTCACGCCGATCAGCCTGTTCCCCGCCCTGTGTGCCGAGGGTGGCTATGACTTCGCCGCGGTCTGCCGCCGCGTCGTGGACCTTGCCATCGCGCGCGACCGGTCGCGGGTCCGGCACCGCCTCACGCCGGGGGACCTGCCGCGGTGAGCCGCCAGTCGCCGGCCGGGCGGCCAACCCGTCCGTCCGCGTTGCGCCCGGGCGCGCGCCCGGGAGGCGGTGTCCGCAAGACCCGGTCCGTGCGACGGGCGTCCGCGGGCCTCACGCCCGTCCGTGCCGGAGCCCTGCTGGCCGTGCTGGCCGGGGCCGCTGCCATCTACGGTCTCGCCTCGTCGGACGCCTTCACCGCCCGGCGCACGACCGTCACCGGCGCCACCTGGACCGGCGAGGAGCGGATTCTCGAGGCGCTCGCGATCCCGGACGGCACCAACGTCTTCACCATCCGCGCAGCCGTCCTGGAGCAGCGCCTGGCGGACATCCCGGCGCTGAGCGGGGCCACGGTCTCGGTCGCCCTGCCCGACGAGGTGCGGGTGGCGGTCGACGAGCGCCAGGCGTTGCTGGTCTGGAGGATCGGCTCGCGCCGGTTCCTCGTCGACGGCGAGGGCCGCCTGTTCGCGGAGCTCGGAGCCGACGATCTCGGGGCGACCGCCGACCTGCCCGCGGTGCTCGACGCGCGCCTGGCATCGATGGTGCTCGAGGTGGGCTCGACCCTGGACCCGGTGACCCTGGACGCCGCCCTCCGGCTGGGCTCGCTCCGGCCGGCCGACGTCGGCAGCGGCGCCCGCGCGCTCGTCCTGCGCCTGGACGACCAGAACGGCTTCACGATGCGCACCCAGCCGGCGTCGTGGACGGGGATCTTCGGCTTCTACACGCCGACGCTGCGGAAGACCGACCTCATCCCAGGCCAGGTCAGGCTCCTGCGCAGCCTCCTCGCCGGCCGCGAGGACACCGTGCAGCGGGTGATCCTGGCCGACGATCACAGCGGGACCTACGTGCCCAAGGCGACGCCCGAGCCGACGAAGTCGCCCAAGCCCGGCAAGACACCGAAGCCGGCGAAGACGCCCAAGCCCGCCAAGACGCCCAGGCCGGCAGCGACCGCGACGCCGGCGGAGACCACGACCCCATGACGACGCCGGCGTGCGTCCCCCTGACCGGCGGCGTCCCGCGATCCTCTGGTAGCGTAGGCCCGACGTTCTTCCGGACGGAGGCTGCCCGCCCGTGCTCCTGCCCCTCGTGGGACTGTTCCTTGGTGTCGCGGCTGGCTGGCTCCTCAACGTCAATGTCAGCTACGAGCTCTCCCGGTACTCGGCGGTGGCGATCCTCGCGGCCCTCGACTCGGTCCTGGGGGCCTTCCGGGCGGAGCTCGACGGCGTCTACGGCCAGCGCTCTGTATTCCACCAACCAATCCCACTTCCGGATCAGGTGCAAGTCGAGCCGCGCAATTCCCAGCATGGCCTGACTGTCAAACCAGTCACCGACTGTTTTGCTCGGCTTGAGCTCGCTGTAGCGATACGCCGCCTTCCCCCCCAGACGGAGAGATAACTGCAAAGGTCGTAGATCGCGTCTGCCGAGAGGACGTGGCTGCGCTGGGAATAGTCCGGTGTCAGGCTGCTGGCCGTAACCTGACCGGCCGTAGGTGTGTCCTGGAAATAGGTGTACTTGAACAGGGCATTGAGCCGGTCGTTCAACACGGGACGGTACGCGCCGCCCAGGACAAGCTCCACGTAATCCCCGTCATAGAACGCCCCCCGGTTATTCTGGCTGACCGAGAAATTGACTTTGCCGATGGCTCTCCAGTCCTTCACCACCTGGTAAGAAATGGCATTGCGAACGAGCCAGACATGGCGCTCGCTGTTGTCGCTGTCTTCATGGCGGTATTCCAGGTTGCCGGCATATTTCGTCTTGTCCTGCTTGTATGCGACAGAGAGCCTCGGCCCGACGGCGAACGTCCCCGCCACCGGGTCCGAATGGCGCCCCACTCCCCCTTGATACCATAGGTCCAACGATCATTGGGGGCGATGTCAAGGCCATAGGCATTGACAGACTCTCGGCTCCGGAACCATGCGTGGCTTTCGTTTCCCCGTAAATGGCCATCTGGTCGTTCACCTTGTACTTGGCTCCCGTGACGGCCGTGCCGTAGCGCCCCCGGCTGTTGACATCCGGCCGTTCCGTCTCCATGGTGTATTTCATGTAGACGTTGCTGCGATCATTGACCCGATAATCGGCCCCCAGCAACCCGCCAAAACCGCCGTCACCCTGCGACGCCTCTGCGGTCATGCGAAGCCGGTCGGTCGCCTGCCAGCCGCCCCCCAGTCCTGCGCGATCGTTTTCAGAGCGGTTGCCTGTCTTCTGGGCCGTTCCCTGCAGGAACCGTACAGATCCCAGTTAGCGGGTTGCTGCTTTCCATCCTCTCCTTCCACGAGAGGCTTGTAATGAATCCTCCCCTGAAGGTCCGTCCGCTCACCGTTTTCGGACAAAATTGCGCTGGCATTCGCTACATCCGTACGTCGATTGTCGTTGCGCACCCCCATCCCCAGCCGCCACTCCGGATATCTGCCAAGAACAGAACGCCCTCCGCACTGCGCGCATCCTGGCTGATGGCCTGCCGGTCATCCACTTTCACGTCCACTTGGACGTTCTTCCCGACAGGCAGATCGATCAGGCCGCCCCGTCTGCTTTCCGCTTCCCCGGGGGTCAATTGGCCCGGCCCCGAGAATCCCCGGTCCTTGTCCTGCCAGTAGAAACTCCCCTTCCCCTTCGGGCTGGCCGCTACATCCGAAAGATCCACCTGCCCCTCGAGCGCTTCGCGTTTGCCGTCTCGCCCGCGGTGCCGATGGGAATGAAATCGAATCCGCCGTTGAAGGAGTCCTGCTGGCCTGCGCCGGGTCTCGTTCGGAGCGGGCCATTTCCGCCTTGAAATACGTACCGGGCGTGTAACGCATGGTGGCGTCAATGCCGCCCAAACGCTGCTCCTGCTCGTTTTCTCCCTGGCGGTAGCCGGTCAACCCCAGGCGCAGGTTGTCGTTGAGCCACCAGTGTCCCTGGACTCCCTCCCATAGCCCCCAACCGACGTAAGGCCGGGAACGTACTCATAGGTAATCACCAGGTAAAGGAGGTTGCCCGACAGCTGGCCCCTGGAGGCAAATATCGAGCTTCCGTCGATGACGCTCGGAAGCGGGGCATTCAGCAGCAACCGACCCTGGAGGTAGTTGACATCATAGTCCTGGGTCGGAACCAGTTGCCTGCGCTCCAGCACGAGGCCTGAATCCTTGTCGCGCACCTCCACCCATACCCGTTCCGAACCGGTCGTGATGTCCATATGCCGGAGGTAGTACAGCGAGCCGCCGGTCCCGCGGAACTCGTCCCTGGACTGCAGCGTCCCCGGCTCGGAGGCAAAGGCGCTGACGTCGCCCGCTTTTCACCGTACTGAGTAATGCTGCTGGTATCCAGCAGCAATTGTGCCCCGTAGAGTGCGCGGGAGAACTGGGTCAATTCGCTGCCGGTCCACTGGGTCCGAAAGTTACCCCAGAGGATATGGGAGTTGCCCGCTCGAGGCGCACATAGAATTTCCCATAGGTCGGGGCGTCTTCCACCATGGTGCTGTCGTCGCCGTAGACCGGATAGTAGCGGTCCGGATCGATCTTTCGCAGCAGATACCGGGGATCCTTGGACGTGAAATTGCTGAGAGATCCCCGATCGGCTTTCACGGGTATCAGCGCTGGCCGTCAGAAGGTATTCCCCCTTGATGAGCCCCTTCAGGTAAAAGGCGCCGCGGCCATCCACATAGGTCTTGTTCTCGTAGTGCTGCGTATCTCCAGTGACCAG
>CAVOWV010000025.1:0-149081 GCA_963700245.1 uncultured Chloroflexia bacterium | reverse complement strand
TATCATCCCGCCCCGATGCGTCGCGTTGCCCCGATCCTGATCATCGTCATTGGCCTGCTCGCCCTCGTGCTGAGCTTCGTGGCCGTGCCCCTGCCGTCGATTGGCACCACCGAGGGCCGCACGCTCGAGACGAAGCTGGGCCTCGACCTCCAGGGTGGCCTCAGGATCGAGTACCAGGTGCTTCCCGCCGAGGGCAAGGTGCCCGGCGCGGCGGACCTGGCCGTGATGCGCCAGATCGTCCTCAACCGGATCGACAAGTCCGGCGTCGCCGAGCCCCAGGTCGTCGTCCAGGGCAACGACCGGATCGTCGTCGAGATGCCCGGCGTCACCAACGTGGACCAGATCCGGGACCTCGTCGGGACGACCGGCCGCCTGGACTTCGTGCCGCTCGGCAGCACGCCGGCCGGCGCGGGCCAGAAGCTGGATCCTGCGTGGATCGCGCAGCCCTGCGAAGGCGACGTGAAGATCAACTGCGTCCTGTTCTCCGGCGACCAGGTCTCCGTCGGCCAGCATCGGTGCGGACGAGACCGGCCAGCGGACGGTCGACTTCACGCTCGGCGACCAGGGCAGGCAGAAGTTCGCGGACTTCACCGCCGCCAACATCGGGACCTACTTCGCGATCGTCCTCGACGGGGAGGTGATCAGCGCCCCGGTCATCCAGGACTCGATCCCCAATGGCCAGGTCCAGATCTCGCAGGGCGGCATCGGCGGCTACCCGCTCCAGGAAGCCCAGAACCTGGTCACGATCCTGGAGTTCGGCCAGCTCCCGTTCCCGATCGCCGAGCTGGCGAACACGACCGTGAGCCCCACGCTCGGCGACAAGTTCCTGACCCAGATGCTCGTCGGTGGCGTGATCGCGATCCTGATGGTCATGTTCTTCATGATCGTCCACTACCGGCTGCCCGGCGTCGTCGCCAGCGGCGCCCTGATCTTCTACACGCTGATTGTCTTCGCGCTGTTCCGCCTCATCCCGGTCACGATGACGCTGGCCGGCATCGCGGGCTTCGTGCTCTCGGTGGGCATGGCGGTGGACGCCAACATCCTGATCTTCGAGCGGATGAAGGAGGAGCTGCGGCTGGGCAAGAGCCTGCCGTCGGCGGTCGAGGCCGGCTTCAACCGGGCTTGGAACTCGATCCTCGACTCCAACGTGTCGAGCCTGATCACCGCGACGATCCTGTTCCTGTTCGGATCGTCGACGATCCGCGGATTCGGGCTCGTGCTGATCATCGGCGTGCTCGTGTCCCTGTTCACCGCGGTCATCGTCACCCGCTCCGTGCTCCGGATCGTGGTCGCCCAGCCGTGGGCCCGCAAGGCGTCGCTCTACGGCGTCACCGAAGAGGAGTTCCTGGCCCGTCCGACCTCCGGCCGCGGCGTCCGAGGAGAGGCGCGCGGTCGTGTTTGACGTCATCGGCAAGCGGAACTGGTTCTTCGCCTTCTCGCTGCTCATCACCATCCCGGGCCTGATCTTCCTGCTCATGGGACCGTTCACCGGGGGGAAGGTCGGCCTGCAGTTCGCCATCGACTTCACCGGCGGCACGGTCTGGACCATCCGCTTTGCCGACGAGAACGTCACTCCGGAGCAGGTGCAGGAGGTCATGGCGGGCCAGGGCTTCGGTTCCTCCGTCACCAAGACCGGCGACGGCTTCATCGAGATCCGGACCAAGGAGGCGGCCCTCTCCGCTCCCGCTGCCGTGATCGCGCCGGTCCCTTCGGCCGCTCCATCGGCGTCGCCGGACGCGATCCGCGAGCCCCGCCGCATCCGCTGGGGCATCGGCCAGCCCAGCCGCATCGGCCAGCCCAGCCGCCTCAGCCCTGGCTGCATCGGCCAGCCCCGGCGCATCGGCCAGCCCCGACCGCATCGGCCAGCCCGGAGGCATCCCCGTCGGCGGCACCCGGTGCCGTCCCGGGCAGCGACCTGCCGACGTCCGGCAAGCTGGGCGAGGTGCGCGCTGCCCTGGAACAGGAGCTCGGCCCGATCGTCGAGCAGCAGTCGCTGAGCGCCGTGGGCGCCGTGGTGTCGAGCGACCTCATCACACAGGCCCTGACGCTGATCCTGTTCGGTGCCATCGGCATCATGCTCTGGATCACGTACCGGTTCCGCGACTTCAAGATGGGCGTCACGGCGCTGGTCGCGCTGCTCCACGACGTGCTCGTGGTCGTCGGCGCGTTCGCCATCCTGGGCACGTTCACCGGCATGCTGATCGACGGCCTGTTCGTGACCGCGATGCTCACGGTCATCGGCTTCTCGGTCCACGACACCATCGTGGTCTTCGACCGCGTGCGCGAGAACCGTGCCCGGCACGTCGGCGAGCCGTTCGACCGGATCGTCAACCACTCGATCCTGCAGACGTTCGGGCGGTCGATCACCACCAGCCTGACCGTCGTGATCACGCTGCTCGCCCTGCTGCTGTTCGCGGGCGATGCGATCGGCACGTTCGTGCTGGCGCTGCTCCTCGGGATCATCTCGGGGACGTACTCGTCGATCTTCAACGCGAGCCCCCTCCTCGTGGTCTGGCACCAGTGGGAGGATCGCCGGCGGCTCCGCGACGCCGCGGCTCGCCCGAGCCGCCGCGCCGCGACGTGATCGCCGGGACCCGGCCGTCCCCGGGACCCGGATCCTCCTCGCGACACCGGCGGCGCGCCGCGCCACTGGTCCTGCAAGTCGCGGTTGAGCCGCCCATGGCATCCTGCTCGCGATGATCGATGCACGCCATCGCTGGGTCTTCGCGGATCCGCTCCGGCTGGATGCGGAGTTCCGTGCCGCGGCTCGCGCTGAGGGTGTCGGGACCTTCGCGGCAACGGTGATGGCCCGCCGCGGGATCGCGGACCCCCGTGCGCTGGCCGCGTTCCTCGGTCCTGCCATCACGGGGCTCAATGACCCACGCCTGCTGCCCGATGCCGAGGCGCTGCTCGCCCGCGTCGCCCGCGCCCGCGCCGCCGGAGAGCACGTGATGGTCTTCGGGGACTTCGACGCCGATGGCCTCACCGGCCTCGCCCAGCTCGTGATCGCGTTCCGCCGCCTGGGGATCGAGACGACGCCGTACGTCCCGTCGCGCCTCGACGAGGGTCACGGCCTGTCGCTCTCGGCCGTGAACGCCGCCGCAGCCGCCGGGATCACGCTCATCGTGACGGTGGACACGGGTTCCACGAGCGTCGCCGAGATCGCCGAGGCCGGTGTCCAGGGGATCGACGTGATCGTCACGGATCACCACCACCTGCCCCCGGTGCTGCCGGCGGCCGTCGCCATCGTCAACCCCCATCGCGCCGACTCCTCGTATCCGGACCCGGAGCTCAGCGGCTCGGGCGTGGCCTTCACGGTCGCCCGCCTGCTGCTCGGGGACCTCGCGGCTGCCGAGGCGGACGCGCTCGACCTGGCGGAGCTGGCCACGATCGGGACGGTGGCGGACGTCGCCCCGATCATGGGCGAGAACCGGGCGATCGCCCGCCTCGGCCTGGAGCGGATGCGCACGGCGCCCCGTCCCGGGATCGCCGCGCTGCTGGAGCGAGCCCGTGTCGCTCCGGCGTCGGTGGATCTCGAGACCGTCGGCTTCGTGCTCGCCCCGCGTCTCAATGCGGCCGGACGGGTGGGCGAGGCCCTCGACGCGGCCCGCCTGCTGCTCGCGGAGACGCCCGAGGAGGCGGCCGGCCTCGCCGCCCTCCTCGAGACCGCCAACGTGACCCGTCGGGACATGATGCGTTCCGCGATCGCCGAGGCGCGTTCGGCGCTCGGGCTGCCGGACCCGGCCGCCGTGCCCGGCCAGGCGCCACTGCTGCCCGAGACCGGCCCGGCCGTCGAAGCGGTCACCGTCGGTGGTGGCCCCGACGCCCCCGCCGTGCTGCTGTACGGGCCCTGGTCGGTGGGGATCATCGGTCTCGTCGCCGGTCGCCTCGCGGACGAGACGGGCAGGCCAGCGGTCATCGGGACGCCGATCGGCGATGTGATCCGTGCCTCGTGCAGGAGCGACGGGCGGCTCAACCTCGCCGAGATCCTCGGCGCATGCGGGGACCTGTTCATCCGCTTCGGAGGTCACGCCGCCGCCGCCGGCTTCGAGCTGCCGGTCGCCCGGTGGCCCGAATTCACCGAGCGCTTCCTCGCCCTCGTCGCCGCCGGGGGTCTCCGTCGACCCGCGCACGCCGCTCGAGGTGGACCTCGCACTCCCCGCCGCCTATGTCGACTACGCGCTGTATCGAGACCTCGCACGCCTGGCCCCCTGTGGTCCCGGGAACCCCGAGCCGCTCGTGGCCGTGCTCGGGCTCACCGTGCAGCGCGTCCGCGCCGCGAGCGGCGGCCACACCCAGCTCGTCCTGCGTCGTGAGCGCGACGTCATCGATGGCATCGCCTTCGGTCGGCCCGACCTCGCACTCGCCCTCGCGGAGGGTGACCGTGTCGATGTCGTCGCCCGCCTCGCCAGCCGCGCGTTCGGAGGCCTCGAGACCCTGCAGCTCGAGGTCCGGGACGTCGCTCCATCCGGTTCCCACCCGCGAGCCCGGGAGGTCCTCGATCGCGCCGCCGGCCGTGCCGGCGTGCCCGTTGGACCCGGCCCGTCGGTCGCCGTCCCCGGAGGCATCGCATGACCCGCTCACCGGGCTCTGATCGTCCGCGCGCCGCCCGGCCTCCGGGCCGCAAGGACCCGTACGGCCTGCTGCCGTCCGGCACGCCGCTGGCCGCGATCCTGTCGATCGTCGGACTCGTCATCATCGGGCTCGTCACCCTGTCGCTGGTCAACGGGAACCTGCCGTTCGGCGGCGGCAGCACGGGCAATGGGAACGCCGGGCCCGGCGCGACCGACGACCCCAAGGTCCTGCGGACGCCCACGCCGTCGGACGTCGTGGTGGTCCCCACCGAGGAGCCCGGGCAGGAGATCCCGGGCACCCTGGTCTACGCCAAGGCCGGCAACATCTGGCTCCAGGCGGACGGCGAAGGCGACCCAGCTCACGGACGACGGCAACGATTCCATGCCCTCGTTCTCCGAGGACGGGTCGGCCGTGTACTTCGTGAGGACCCGCAAGATGGAGGGGGCGTGGCCGATCGACGGCCAGACGCGCAAGTACAAGATGGACGTCCCTTCGATCATGCGCATCCCCACGTCTGGCGGCAAGGCGACCAGGGTGCTCGACGGGCTCGTCGACCCGGCTGGCAAGCTCAAGTGGATGGGCTTCATCCAGGGTCCCGTCGTCTCGCCCGACGGCGCCACGATCGCGATGACCAGCGACCTGCCCGATCCCAGCAAGAGCGATGTCACGCTCAAGCTGTACAGCCTCAAGTCGGAGAAGGTCAGCAATCCCGGCCTGGACCAGAAGGCGCCGCTGGGCCACCAGGACCCGGCCTGGCGGCCCGACGGCAAGCGCCTGGCCTACGTGCGGGCGGACCGCGACGGGGCCAAGGGCACGCCCCGGATCTACGTCTACACGCCCGAGACGAAGAAGGCCCGCGCGATCACGGGTCCGGGCTACCTGCATCCGGCGTACTCGCCGGACGGGAAGTACCTGGCCGCCACGCGGACGAGCGCGTTCGGGACGGACGTGGTGATCCTGGACGCCGCCAGCGGCGCGGAGATCCTCAAGCTCACGACCGATGGCGACAGCTGGGCTCCCTCCTGGTCGCCGGCCGGCGACCAGGTCGCGTACCTCCACGTCTCGGGCCAGGTCGTGGACCTGCGGATGGCGCAGCTCGAGGGTTCGGCTCCCGCGTGGACCGTCGCCAAGACGATCAACCTCACGACGAATGCCGGCCTCGACAGCGTCTCCCGGCCGGACTGGCATGTCCCCGCTGACGAGCTTCCCGAGCCGACCGTCGGACCCGCAGGTTCGCCGGCGGCGTCCCCGGCAGCCTCGTGACGCCCGACTCCGGCCGGTGACGGCGCCCTACCTCCAGCGGCTCGCGGCGCGGACGGCGGCGACCCGGACGGTCCTGTGCGTCGGCGTCGACCCGGACCCCGCGCGCCCTTCCGGCGGGCTTCGCGCCGACCCTGCAGGGCATCGAGGCGTTCTCGCGGATGATCGTCGAGGCATCGCTGCCGTACGCAGCCGCCGTCAAGCCCAACCTCGCCTTCTTCGAGGCCCACGGGTCCGCGGGCGTGGCCGCGCTCGAGCGGCTGCGTGCGATGGTTCCCGACCACGTGCCGTTCATCGTGGATGCAAAGCGCGGGGACATCGGATCGACGGCGGCGAGGCAGGCGGTGGCGCTCTACGACGTCCTCGGAGCCGATGCCGTCACGGTCAACCCCTACCTCGGGGCGGAGGCCATCGCACCCCTCATCGAGCGCGGCGACCGGTTTGCCTACGTCCTCTGCCGCACCTCGAACCCGGGCGCCGGCGAGCTGCAGGGTCTCCCGGTCGCGCCGGATCCCGACGCAGGGCACCCCGCGGAGCCGCTCTGGGCACGGGTCGCACGGCTCGTGACGTCGTGGGGTCCGGGTGGCACGGTGGGCCTCGTGGTCGGCGCCACGGCGCCGTCCGAGATGGCGTCGATCAGGGCGCTGGCGCCGGGTCTTGCGTTCCTGGTCCCGGGCGTCGGTGCCCAGGGCGGGGAGGTGGCTCCTGCGCTCGTCCACGGGCCGGCGACGGCGCCTCCGGCCGCGGGCGGCACAGGCGGGGGCCTGCTTGTCAACGTGTCGCGCGGCATCGCGCGGGCGGCCCTCGGTGCACCCTCCGCCGGCGGGCCGACGGATCCCGCGGAACGCCTCGCGGAGGCCGCTGCCGGCTGGGCTGCGAGCCTCGCTGTGCTACCCTGACGCCCGCCAACCCACGGAGTGGAACCGCTCCTGCAACGAGGTCGAGGCAGGCCATGCCGTTCATCAACGGGATCGGACCCGGTGAGCTCATCATCATCCTGATCATCGCCCTGCTCGTCGTTGGCCCGGGCAAGCTTCCCGACGTCGGATCCGCGCTGGGCAAGAGCATCCGGGAGTTCCGCAAGGCGGCGACGGACGTCAAGGAGGCCACCAGCCTCGACCCGGCACCCGCTGCTCCCGCGCAGCCCGCCCCGGCTCAGACGCCTGCCGCGGAGACAGCGCAGCCGGCCCCGATCGCCGCCCCCGTCCCGCCGGTCGCGGCCGCCGTGGCGGTCGCACCCGTCGCGCCGCCGTGGCCGAGCCAGCGCCGTCGCGCTCGAGGCCGCGCCTCGCGCGCCGAGGCCGGAGGCCGCGCCGTCGCGCCAGTCGCCGATCGACGTCGCTCCCGCCGCCGCCCCCGAGGTCGCCGAGGCGGTGCCCGAGACGGCCGTCGACGCGCCCGCCGAGCTCGCCCCCGTGGACGAGCAGCAGCCCACCCCGTCCACGTAGCGACTCCGGACCTGCCGGAACCCTCCCGCATGGCCGAGGTCGAGGCCGCTCAAGACGGCGCCATGCCTGCGCCCCTGGCGACCCCCGCTCCCCAGGCGTCCGAGGCGACTGCCCGCCCTGCGCCCGCCGCCGGGGAGATGACGCTCGTCGGCCACCTCGCCGAGCTCCGAGACCGCCTGGTCAAGGTGATCATCGCGGTCGCGCTGGGCAGCGTCGTGGGCTTCTGGTTCTGGGAGGAGATCCGGAACGTCCTCCTCGACCCGCTCCCGACCGGCATCGTCCAGGTCCTGGGGCCCGGGGACGCCTTCGTCATCGCGCTCCGGATCTCCGTCGTCACCGGGATCATCCTCGCGATGCCCGTCATCCTGTGGCAGATCTGGGCGTTCGTGTCCCCCGGCCTCACGGCCTCCGAGAAGCGGACCGTCCGCCCCTGGATCCCGCTGGCGCTCGTGTTCTTCGCCCTCGGCGTGGGGCTGGCGTACATGATCCTGCCGTTCGCGGTCACCTTCCTGCTCTCGTTCACCGATGATCGGCTGGTCGCGAACCTGGCCGCCGGCCCGTACTTCGACTTCGTGACGACCATGTTCCTCGCCTTCGGGCTGGTCCTGGAGTTCCCGATCATCCTGTACGGCCTCTCCAGGGTGGGGATCGTGACCTCCGAGCGGCTCGCCGCATCGCGCCGGATCGCGCTGCTCGCGATCGCCGTGTTCGCCGCCGGGATCACGCCGGGCGGCGACCTCATCAGCCCTGATCGCCCTCGGTGGCACCATGTACCTGCTCTACGAGGGCACGATCTTCTTCATCCGGCGCTCGGGTCGGTGAGGCTCGGGGAGGTGGCATGACGCGCGACGAGGGACCGATCGACCAGCCGGCCGCGGACGTCAGCGACCCGGCCTGGACCGGCGGGCCCGGGGCAGCCGCCGAGGACCAGCCGGACGACCAGCAGGTCGTGGTCCTGACCGGCATGTCGGGCGGCGGCAAGACCGCGGCCGCCAAGCTGTTCGAGGACCTCGGCTACGTCGTGGTGGACAACCTGCCCGGCGAGCTCCTGCGCGACCTCGCGGACCTGGTCGCCACGGAGCCGGTGCGCTACGGGCGCACGGCCATCGTGCTCGACGTGCGGACCGGCGACGTCCCCCTCGCCTTCGGGGCCATGCGGGGCGCGCTCGAGGGGCGAGGGATCCGGCCGGTGATCATCTTCCTCGAGGCCCGCGACGACGTCCTCATCCGGCGCTTCTCGGAGACCCGCCATCGCCACCCGCTGGCCGATGAGCGGGGGATCGCCGCATCCATCGCCCTGGAGCGGGCGATGCTGGATTCCGTGCGCGCCCAGGCCGACGTGGTGCTCGACACCAGCGACCTGTCGCTCCGGGAGCTGCGGGAGCGGATCTTCGCGCGCCTCGGCGACGTCCAAGGGTCGGATCGGCTGTCGATCCAGCTCATCAGCTTCGGCTTCAAGTACGGCGTGCCGCTCGACGCAGACCTCGTGCTGGACGTCCGGTTCATGAAGAACCCCCACTACATCGAGGCGCTGCGCCCGCTCTCGGGCCTGACGGCCGAGGTGCGTGGCTATGTCCTCGCGCAGCCGGTCGCAGACGCCTTCCTGGACCGTCTGCAGGGCCTGCTCGACCTCCTCGTGCCGGCGTACACGGAGGAGGGCAAGACCCGCCTGACCGTCGCCATCGGCTGCACCGGCGGCCGTCACCGGTCCGTGGTGATGTCGGAGGAGCTCGCCGCCTGGCTGCGAAGGCGGGATTTCGGACCCGTCGCCGTCTTCCACCGGGAGCTCGAGCGGTGAACCTGCGCCGCTGGCTGACCGTCGGCATCGGCGTCAAGCGGTGGCTCCTGCTCGCGTTCCTGGGGCTATTGGTGCTCGCCATCGGGGTCGCCCATGTCATCCGCCAGGTGACGGCCAGCGCGGAGCCCGGCGGGCCGGTCATGTCGTTGCTCGACCTGGTGACCCTCCAGTTCCTCCCGTACCAGGTGCGCGGCCTGGTCGCGGGCTCGGTCGGCCTGGCCCTGTTCTTGTACGGCGCCTATCGCCTCGTTCGTGCGCTCGTGGACCCGTTCGCGCCCTGGGATCGCGACCAGCCGATGGTCGACGTGATCTACCAGAAGCGGTTCCTGGCCCGCGGGCCGCGCATCGTCGCCATCGGGGGCGGCACGGGCCTGTCCGCCCTCCTGCGCGGCCTCAAGGAGCACACCTCGAACATCACCGCCGTCGTGACCGCCGCCGACGATGGGGGCTCGTCGGGCGTGCTGCGAACCGAGCTCGGGATCCCCGCGGTCGGCGACATCCGCAACTGCATCGTTGCCCTCGCGGACGCGGAGCCGGCGATGGGCCGCCTGCTGCAGTACCGCTTTCCAGGCCCCGAGCCGACACCGGCACGCGGAGCCGATCCCGGACTGCCGCCGGTTCGCGGCGCGGAGGCACTCTCGGTCGGCCTCGGCGGGCACGCCGTGGGCAACCTGCTCCTGGCGGCGATGGTCGCGCTCGAGGACGGCGACTTCGAGGAGGGCGTGCGCGAGATGAACCGGGTGCTCGCCGTCCGAGGCCGCGTGGTGCCCGCGACCGGCACCGTCCTGAACCTGCATGCGCGGCTGCGCGATGGCACGGAGGTCGAGGGCCAGAGTCGTATCGCCCGGTGCGGCGACCTGGAGCGGGTCTGGATCACCCCGGAAGACGCACGCGCCGGCGACGACGCCGTGCGGGCGATCGCGGATGCCGAGATCATCGTGCTCGGGCCCGGCAGCCTCTACACGAGCCTGCTGCCGGCACTCCTGGTGCCGGGGATCCGCGAGGCCATCGACGCCTCGGGCGCGCTCGTCGTGTTCGCCTGCAACGTGGCCACCCAGGCGGGTGAGACCGGAGGCTACGACCTGGCCGACCACGTCGAGGCCCTCGAGCGCCACCGAGCCGGCCACCTGCCCGACGTGGTGCTGGCCAACAACCGTCTCGACGCCCGCGCGCCCGACGGCTGGCTCGGCGAACCGGTGCGGCTCCGCTGGCCGCCGGCCGGCGAGGCGGGCGGGGGGCCGCGCCTCGTCCTGGACGACCTTGTCGACCCGATGAACGCCCACCGCCACGACCCGGACCGCCTTGCCGGCACGATCATCGGGATCTGGGAGCGAGAGGGTGGCCATCGGCGACGGCAGGGCGTGACGCGCGTCGGTCGCGCTTCCTGACCAGGCGCCGATGTCCGAGACGGAGCGTGACCTCGTCGCCGCGCTGCGCGCCGAGGTGGCGGCCATCGACCCGTCGCGGGCCTGTGATCGCCGGGCCGAGATCGCCGGTCTCGGCCCGCGTGTCCACGCACGGGAGCCGGCCGTCGCCCGCCTGGTCATCCGCCTCGGTGGCCACGCCCGCGAGGGTGGGGGAGCGTCCCGCCGGGTGTTCCTGCTGCCGGTGACCGACCTGGACTGGACGACCGCGCCCGAGCACTGCCGGACGGCCTGGCTGCGTGGCCGGTTCCTCGCCCGCGGCTCGCTGAGCCTCGCGGCGGGGCGGGCTCATCTCGAGTTCGTGGTGCCGCCCGACGAGGCGCCGGTCCTCGCGGCGCGCCTGGGCGACGTGGATCTCCCTGCCTCCTGGCGCCTGCGCCGGGGATCAGGCGTCGTGACCTGGAAGAGCTCGGAGTCGATCGCCTCGTTCCTGGGCCGCATCGGTGCCAGCGCGGCGCTCCTGGAGCTCGAGGCACGGAGCGTTGCCCGCACGCTCCGAGGGGAGCTCAACCGGGTCCTCAACGCCGAGAGCGCCAACCTCGAGCGGTCCGTCGCAGCCGCCGGCCGCCAGCTGGAGGCGATCGACGCGCTCGACGCCGACGGCCGGCTTGCGGAGCAGTCGACGACCGTGCGGGCCGTGGCCGCGGCGCGCCGGGAGACGCCCGAGGCGTCCCTGTCGGAGATCGCCGAGCGTCTCGAGCTCCACCGCTCGGCGGTCCAGCGGTCGCTGGACCGCATGGAGCGCCTTGCCCTCCACGATGACGAGGGTGTCGGCCGCCGGTACCGGACCCGGCCATCCGGTGCCGGTTCCGGGGAGTCTCCCGGCCGTTGCGGTCCGGGCCGGGCGGCGGGCGGCAGGGGGCCGGTCGGCCGGGGGAATGGGCGCTCTCGTCTGGCATGATGCGGGCATGAACCGCCCGATCGTGATTGCCGCCAACTGGAAGATGAACACCACCCCCGCCGACGCCGCCGAGCTCGCGCGGACCATCGCGTCGCGGACGCGGGAGGCCGGGGTCACCCGCGTCATCTGCCCGCCGTACGTGAGCCTGTCCGCCGTGCGCGATGCGCTGGCGGGCGAGGACGTGGGCGTCGGCGCCCAGAACGTCCACCACGAGCTGGCCGGGGCCTACACCGGCGAGATCTCCGCGCCGATGCTGGCAGGCCTGGCCACCTGGGTCATCCTCGGCCACTCCGAGCGTCGCGCGTACTTCGGTGAGACGGACGCGCTGATCGGCAAGAAGCTGGACCGCGCCGTTGCCGGTGGCCTCCGTCCCATCCTGTGCGTCGGCGAGGTCCTTGCCGACCGCGAGGCCGGACGCGAGTCCGAGGTCGTGGACGGCCAGCTCAAGGGCGCCCTCGAGGGACGCGATCCGGCGGCCCTCGTCGCGGCGGGGATCGTCATCGCGTACGAGCCCGTGTGGGCCATCGGCACCGGCAAGAACGCGTTCGGTGCCGACGCGGCCGCCATGGCCGATTCCATCCGGGCGAGCCTGCGCAGCCTCGGCTGGGGCGACGGCGCCGATGCCACGCCCGTGCTCTACGGCGGCAGCGTGACGTCGGCGAACATCGGGGAGTTCCTCGCCGAGCCCGGTGTCGATGGCGCGCTCATCGGCGGCGCCTCGCTCAAGCCCGACGAGATGGCCGGCATCGCCGCCCGGGCCGGGATCACCGCGCAGGCGCGCGGCCTGGCCTCGTGACGGGGAGGAACCGGCCGCGGCCCATCGTCCTCGTCGTCCTTGACGGGTTCGGCATCGGATCGGACCCGGCGAAGGACGCCATCGCCGCCGCCGCGATGCCGCGCTGGCGAGCAGCGCTGGCCACGTGGCCGCACGCGGCCCTGCGTGCATCGGAGGACGCCGTCGGCCTGCCCGCGGGCCAGATGGGCAACTCCGAGGTGGGCCACCTCAACCTGGGCGCCGGCCGCCCCGTGCTCCAGGACCTGCCCCGCATCGACGCCGCCATCGACGACGGCTCGTTCTACGCCCGCCCCGCGCTCATCGCCGCCTGTGAGCGCGCGAAGGAGACCGGTCGCCTGCACGCCGTCGGCCTCATCGGGCCCGGTGGCGTCCACGCCCACGATCGCCACCTCGTCGCGCTCGTGGAGCTGGCGGCGCGCCTCGGCGTGCCGTCCGTGAAGGTCCACGCGCTCCTCGATGGCCGCGATACGCCCCCGAGCTCCGCTCTCGGGTTCATGCTCGACCTCGAGGCCCGCCTGGCGGAGATCCACCCCGACGCCCGCATCGCCTCCGTCGGCGGCCGCTACTACGCGATGGACCGTGACAAGCGATGGGAGCGCACGGAGCGCGGCTACGACGCGATCGTGCATGCAGAGGGTCTCCACGCCACCGCCGCCGCCTCGGCGATCGAGGAGGCGTACGCCCGGGACGAGACCGACGAGTTCGTGATGCCGACGGCGATCGACGGTGCCGACGGATCCCTGCGGGACCGTGACCCGATCGTGCACGTCAACTTCCGGGCCGATCGCGCGCGACAGTTGACGCACGCCCTCTCCGAGCCCGCGTTCGACGCGTTCGATCGCACCAGCCCCGCCGGCCGGGCGGCCCCGTCGGACATGCCTCGTCGTCACGATGAGCGAGTACGAATCCGGCCTGCCCGTCCTGGTCGCCTTCGGCCCGGAGGAGGCTCGGTCGCTTGCCCAGGCCTTCAGCGAGGCCGGCTGGACGCAGTACCACGTGGCCGAGACCGAGAAGTACGCGCATGTCACCTACTTCTTCAACGGCGGCGTGGAGACCCCCTGGCCCGGCGAGGTGCGCAAGCTCGTGCCGTCGCCCAAGGTGGCCACCTACGACCTCCAGCCCGAGATGAGTGCCGCCGGCGTCACCGCGGAGCTGGTCGCGGCCATCGGGTCGGGGGCGTACGACTTCATCGTGGCCAACTTCGCCAACCCCGACATGGTCGGTCACACGGGCGTGTGGGATGCCACCGTCACGGCGCTCGGCGTCATCGACGGCTGCCTGGGCCAGATCTTCGACGCGATCGCCGCGCTCGAGGCGGCGGACGCGGATGGACCGGGTGCGGCCCTGTTCGTCACGGCCGACCACGGCAACGCCGACGACATGATCGACGACGCCGGAGCGCCCGTCACGAAGCACTCGCTCAACCCGGTGCCGCTCCTGGGGATGGGCCGGGCGCTGGCGGGTCGTCGCCTGCGGGACGGCATCCTCGCGGATGTCGCACCCACGATCCTGGAGCTCGCGGGTCTGCCCCGCTGGGACGGGATGACCGGTCGCTCGCTGCTCGATCCCGGGTGACGAACGGGGACCGGGCGCAAGGTCTGGTACCATCCCGGTCGGTCATCCCACGGAGGTTCAACGACACGTGAATCCGATCCTGGCCATCGGCCAGATCCTGCTCAGCATCGCGCTCATCGCGTCCATCCTGATGCAGGCGCGTGGAACCGGCCTGTCGGGCACGTTCGGTGGAGATTCGTCCGTCTACCGGAGCCGGCGCGGCGTGGAGCGCCGCCTGTGGCAGTTCACCATCCTCCTGCTGGTCCTGTGGGTCCTGTTCGCGCTGGTGGCCTTCGTCTTCGTCGGCTGACCGCGGCTGACCCGACCGCGGAGCCTGAACCTACGCCGTGAACCGTCGCGACCGCGCTGTCGTCGTGGCCCTCGTCCTGGTGCTCGTCGTGCTGGGCGGGATCGTCGCGCTACCCCGCCAGGCGGCCACACGCTCGTCGGAGCAGCCTGCGGCCGAGGTCACGATGCCTCCGCCCGTGGTCTACCGCGAAGGCGTCGTCGGCGTACCCGAATCGATCACCCCGGTCACGGCCCGCAGCCGTGCTGAGCGCACGCTCGTCGGGCTCGTGTTCTCGGGCCTGGTGCGGCTGGGACCGGGCACGACCTACCAGCCCGACCTCGCGTCGTCCTGGTCGAGCGACGAGACCGGCAAGACATGGACGTTCACGATCCGCGACGACGCGGTCTGGCATGACGGTGAGCCCGTGACGGCCGACGATGTGGTGTACACGATCGAGGCGCTCAAGAGCCCGGAAGCCGCCGGCGCCGGAGCCGCCGCCTGGGCCGACGTCACGGTCGAGGCGGTCGACGCCAGGACGGTGCGACTCACCCTCGGCACGCCGATCGGCGGTGTCCTCGCCGCGGCCACCCAGCCGCTCCTGCCGGCCCATCTCCTTGGGAACGTGCCGCTGGCGGACCTGGCGACGAGCGACTTCGCACGCCTGCCCGTGGGCAGCGGTCCGTTTGCGATCACCGACGTGGACGACCAGCGGGCGACCCTGGTGCCGGCGTCGGGCGTGATGGCGCCCGTCGTCGAGGATCCGGCGGCCAGCGGTGATGCGGCGCCGTCGATGGATTCGCTCGCGACGCCATTCCCGCGGCCGAGCGCCAGCCTCCCCAGCCCGTATCTCGACGAGATCGAGGTGCGGTTCTACGGCGATCAGGCCGCCCTCGCGGAGGGCCTGCGCAGCGGCGAGGTGGATGCCGCGTCGGGCCTGTCCGGAGCGCTCCTCGGCGAGCTCGCCCAGGAGGAGGGGATCGATCGCCTCGCGTACCCGACCACGACGCTCTCGACGGTCCTCCTCAACGTGCGGCCGGCCCACAAGGAGCTGCGCGACCCGAAGGTGCGTGCCGCGATGCTGGCCGCCATCGATCGCGACGCGCTCGTGTCCGAGGTCCTCGGCGGCAGCGCCACCCGTGCGGATGGCCTGGTGCCCCCGACGTCCTGGGCCTACGACAGCGCGTCCGTCGGGTCGGTCAAGCACGACCCCAAGGCTGCCGCGAAAGCCATGCAGGCCGCCGGCTGGTCGAAGAAGGGCGGGGAGTGGGTCGCGCCAGGCGGCAAGGGCGCCTACAAGCTCGAGCTCCTCACGGTGTCGCCGGAAACCAACCCACGCCTGGCGTCGGTGGCCGCCTTCGTGCAGGCCTCGTGGAAGGCGTTCGGATTCGACGTTCGACTGGTCGAAGTCCAGGCCCCGGATCTCGCGACGCGCCTGCGCTCCGGCGACTTCACCGCTGCCGTCGTCGACATCGCCGAGGGTCTCGAACCCGACCTGTACCCCCTGCTCGCGACATCCCAGGTCCGTGCCTCGGGATCGAACCTCGCCGGCTACCAGGATCCCGCTCTCGACCCGCTCCTCGAGGCTGCCCGCAAGCCGGGAACGCCGGAGGAGCGCGCGGCCGCGTGGAAGGCACTTCTAGCCGACCTGGCGGGCAAGCAACCCCTCCTGCCCCTGGCGTGGAACGACGACGTCACGCTCGCCCGCGGCCTCGACGGGGTCACGCCGCGGCTCATCGCGGACACCGGCGACCGCTATTGGGATGTGCTAGCATGGCGCCTCGCCGCGGACCGGTGAGCCCTCGGGTGGGCCGGTCCAAGGTCGGGCCGAGGTGGCGGAATGGTAGACGCGCTGGTTTCAGGTACCAGTGATCGCAAGGTCGTGTGGGTTCGACTCCCTCCCTCGGTACCACCCCCTCTCGCGGGGAACCCCGACCCGCTCGGCGAAGGTGCACCAGCCCAGGTGGCGGAATTGGTATACGCGTACGTTTGAGGGGCGTATGAGGCAACTCATCCGGGTTCAAGTCCCGGCCTGGGCACCACTCACCTGATCGTCAAGCGGGCGGCCGACAGGCCGCCCGTTCGTGTTACCGGTTCCTGCCGCGGCTCCGCGGGCGGTTAGCTCAGTTGGTCAGAGCGCCTCGCTTACACCGAGGATGCCGGGGGTTCGAGTCCCTCACCGCCCACCACCGTCTCCACGAACGGAACCGCCGCTCTGGCGGCTGGTCGTGAGGGGGCGATTCGTCGTCCTGCCAGTACTGCGGCCTTGCCCGAAGAGCCTCGCTTGACCCTCGACGGGCTGTGTGCCAATTCCGTCACCCGTCGGCGAGACAGGAGCGACATCTGGTCCTGACCGGCGGCATCGGAGCCTGTGACCGGATGATCGCGACCTGGACGGTGCCGGGCGCTGCGATCCGGCTCGTCGCCGCCCCGCGTCCCACCCCGTAGGCATACACGGCGGTTCCGTCCGACGCGAGGGTGAGGCGGTCGCGGGTGCCCGGTCCGTTCACCCACGCCGCCAGGACCGACGACCGCCATCTCGACCCGGGGATCATTGCCGGAGTCGTGAACGTCCGGCCGTGGTCGGATGAGACGGCCCACGCGGCTCCGATGCGGGCGTCGGCGCCAACCGCGGCGGCCGCCACGTCGTCGATGGTGCGCACGCCGACGACCACCACGCCGGCCCGGACCGTGATCCCTGGCCGGAACACCGACTGGGCACGGTTGCGGCTCGGGGGTGGGGGCGCTAGGGCGGTCCACGTCCATGAGCGTCCGCGGTCGGTGCTGCGCCCGATGCGGACCGTACCGGCGGGGCCGCCGTTGTCCCCGGGCATAGTCGGCAATCGCGAGGTAGATGTCGCCGCCAACCGGGTCGACGTCTAGTCCGTGGCTCCACATCGGATCGAGGTATGTGTGCGTGCGCGTCCCGGGCGCGGGCCTGTCCCCAAGGGTCCAGGGGTTCCGCGAGACCGTGGTGGCGATCGACGATCCCAGGGCCCGCAGGTGTGTGCCATCGAAGGTGATCCTGGCAACCGCGAACCCAATTCGGCCGACGTTGGCGAGCGTGCCACGCTCGAAGACGTGGGCGGGGTTCCACCGCTTGAGGTCCGCCTGGTACCACGACACGACCGCGCTCCCATCCGGTCCAGTCCGGATCCGGTACCCAAAGCGCCATGTGGCGGGGAAACCGGCTGGCGCCACCGCACGCGGCACCCCGATGTCGCGCCACGTCCGACCGCGATCGGCTGATGCCACGACCCGCAGGCCCGAGCCCCGGCCGTTTGCCAGCGGGTAGTTGTACGCGACCCACACCGTCCCATAGCCTGCACTGCGCGGGTTCCCGTCAACGGTGATATCCGGCATTCCGCCGACCCAGGCCGGGGTCGAGCGAAGGACCCGCAGCTTTGACCAGGTCTTGCCCGCGTTGTCCGACCAGGCCACGGCCACCCGAAGATCCCCGCCGCAGCGCCGGGTCGTCGTGCCGGCCCAGTACAGCCGCGCGGTTCCTGGGGTAGGCCCGGGGCCCCACGCAACCGCGGAGTGGTAGCTGGAAGCGCGGGCGGAGCCGTCCCAGGGTCGGCGTGGTGTGGCGGCCCAGGACCGGCCCCCGTCGCGGGATATCGCGAGCGCCGCCTCCACGGACGCCCCGCTGCAGACGGCCCGGGGCAACCGGCGCTCGTAGGCGATTGCGAAGACGGTGGGGTCGGTCGGGTGCGTCGCCACGACCGGCTCCATGCCGCCGAGGCCGGCGGACGCCGGACCGACGTCTGCGCGCACCACGATCGCCGGGGCGGATGTCGCTGCACTTGGGGATGGTGCGGGGAGTGCGGCTGCGACCGTCGGTCGCGCGGAGGCTGACGGCGAGGCCGCCGGTGCCGGCGACATGGACGGGGCGTCGGACGGCGTTGCCGGTGAACCGGATGCGAGGAGCGGGCGCAGGGCGGCGTCGAAGGCGGGAGCCAGGGTCCGGACGAAGGTCGCGGTGAGGTGGTGGTTGTCCCGATACAGGATCATCCCGTCCCGGACGACGGGGCACGGCGTGGACGGACAGACGGCCGCGACGACATCGATGATTGCCGCCCCGGACCGCGTGGCGGCGACGCGTTCTCGGGTCCCGAATGTGGCGTGGAAGGCCTCGGAGCGCCGGATCGCGCATTCGTGGACGTCGGTCGGATGCCGGGACAGGCAGCCGGGGACGTCAGTGTTGGTCCGAGGACTGTCCACGATGATCGCGGCGGGCGCCCGCAGGCGGCCGATCTCGCGCGCCATGGCCTCGCCCTGAGCCTTCGCGGAGCCGTCGGCCGCAGCAGATCGGCCTCATCCCGCGGTAGGCGGTGGCCACCACGACCAGATCGGGTCGGGCCGCATTGGCCGCCCGGATCGCCCGCGTTCGCCAGGCGGCGCACTCGGTGTACTCGCGCGCTGCGAACGGGTGGTACACGCGCATGTCGATGAACGGGCAGGATGCCTTGACGAGGGGGATCAGGCGCCATCCGTTGCGCTTTGCCAGGACGTTGAAGGCCGGGAACCAGTGCCCGGCATGCGAGTCACCGATCAGCACGATCGTGGTGTCGCCGCGGGCATCGCCGTAGACACAATCGGTGGGCTGCGTTCCTTCGAGCCAAGTGAAGCATCCGTCATCGGCGAGACGCTCGCGATCCGTCCGTGCGTCGCGGAGGGCAGGCTGGACATCGCGCGGCAGCCGAGTGTCCCCTGGGAGCCGCTCCGCAGGGATCTGCCGCCACTTGACCATGGCCGGTCCGCGCCCGGTGGCGACGAGTGTCGAGGAGGTGGGCGACGGCAGCGGCGACTCCACGAGCGCACCAGCAGTCGGCTGAGCCCGGGTGGAGCCGCTCGCGGACGAGCTCGGTCCGGTCGTAGCTTCCGATGCTGCTTCGGCGACCGGCGGCTTGCCATCCCCTCCACGGGTGGAACCGACCACCGCGCCGCTCACGCTCGCCGGTGCTTCGTCCATCGCGGTCGTGGTCGCCCTCGATTGAGAGCCGTCACCGATGCCGGCGATGGCAGCGTTGGCGGTCGCCTCGAGCGTGATTGACCAAGCCACGACCCCGACAATGGCCGCCGTCCCGAGTTGGAGCGACAGCCGGGTCATCGTACGGCGGGGTACATGGGCCTTCCGGAAGGGCTCCTCCACGATGGCCCAGCTGAGCCAGGCGACGCCAATGGCCAGGGCAAGGAGCCCAACGGTGCCGGTTGGCTCGAGGACAATGCCGGCGGCGATCGGCAGGACGAGGATCGGCCAGTGCCACAGGTACAGCGAGTAGCTGATCCGGCCAAGGAAGCGCAGCGGCGTCAGCCGGAGAAGGATCCCCGGGCCCCATCTCCGGTCGCCTGACACGATCAGGAGAGCGGCGGCGCCGGTCGGCAGGACGGCCAGCAGCCCGGGATACGGCGTACTGCCGTCGATGGCGACCGCAGCGACCGCGAGCCCGGCAACGCCGGACCAGCCGGCTACCCCAACGAGTCGGGTAGGGAGTCGTCGCAGGAAGGGCGACGCGACCGCCAGCAGGCCGCCCGCCGCGAATTGCCAGCTGCGAGAGGGCAGCGAGTAGAAGCCCCATGTCGGCGCGACGTCCGTCATCACGACCGACGCCGCAAGACTCACGACGAGCAGGGCCAGCAGCGTGATCCCAGCAGCCAGCCGGGCCCGCCGGCACCTCGCGGCGATCAGCAGCAGGACCGGCCACACGAGGTAGTACTGCTCCTCGAGCGACAGAGACCAGAAGTGCAGGAAGGGTGACGGCGTCCCGACCGCCGCGAAGTAGTCCCCCGCGCCCATGGCGGATCGGATGTTCGAGACGCACAGCACCGCGGCACCGCCGTCGGTCATCGCGCTCGGCCGATCGAGAGGAGGTAGCGCGACGAACGCCAGCGGCATGACCAGCCGCGATCACGACGGCGGCGGCCGGCAGCAGTCGGCGGATGCGCCGCCCGTAGAAGGCGATCAGCCCGATGCGGCCTGTCGTCTCCCGCTCCCGCAGGAGCAGGCCTGTGATCAGGAAGCCGCTGATCACCAGGAACACGTCGACGCCCACGAAGCCGCCGGGGATCGGGAGTGCTGCGTGGAACAGCAGCACCAGCAGGATCGCGACGCCGCGGAGTCCCTCGACGTCTGGGCGAAACAGGGCGCCGGAGCCGTGCTCTGCCCCCAGCTTGGGATCGTCCGGCAGTCCCATCTCTCTCTCGGTCGCCATGGCCGGAGGCTGTGTCCATCCCGCGTCGCCCGGGGCGGGACGTTCGTCCGGCGACGTGTCGCAGGTGTGGGACGCACGCGCCTGGTCGTGAGTGACAGCGGAGGTCCGTGAGCAGGAGGGGAGCCGGGAGCACACGGCAGCGCGGAGGATTCGCCGGCTCCGAGGACGTCCGCGTTCGACCCCCTCACCGGCCACTGCTCCATTGCGCCGTGGGGGCGCCGATCGAGTGCGACCTGCCCGGGCCTCCGCGCTATGCTGAGCGAACGGGGTGTGTCGGCCCGCTCAGGCAGGGAGGCCAGATGGAACTGCTCATCATCCTGGTGATCGTCATCGTCATCGTGGCGGTCCTGGTCGGCATCTACAACGGGCTCGTCACGCGGCGCAACCGCATCGACGAGGCGCTGGGCCAGATCGAGGTCCAGCTCAAGCGCCGGCACGACCTCATCCCGAACCTCGTGCAGGCCGTGAAGGGCTACATGGGCTTCGAGCAGGACGTGCTCACGCGGGTCACCGAGGCCCGCGCCGGCGCGGTCGCGGCAGGCGCCCAGGGTCCCGCCCAGCAGGCCGCCGCCGAGAACATGCTCACGGGAGCCCTTCGCTCGCTGTTCGCGGTCGTCGAGAACTACCCGGACCTCAAGGCGAACCAGAACGTCATCCAGCTCCAGGAGGAGCTCACCACGACCGAGAACCAGATCAGCTTCTCCCGCCAGCACTACAACGCCACGGTGCTGGACTACAACAACACCATCCAGACCATTCCCGAGCGTGCTGATCGCCGGTCCCCTGGGCTTCACCAAGCGCGAGTTCTTCGATGCGGAGCCCGAGGCCGACGCCGTCCCCAATGTGGACCTGACCCTCAGCTGAGCGTGGTGCGCCTGGCGGCGGCCTGATCCCGATGGCATCGACCTTCTACGGCCAGATCGGGGCGAACAAGCGGAACTCCGTCCTGCTCGCCCTGGCTGTCGTGGTGCTCCTGGGCCTGCTCGGACTGCTCATCGGGTGGGCCGTGACGGGCGATCCCCGGGCCGCCCTGCCATCGCTGGCCATCGCGGTCGGGGTGGGCCTCGTCGCATCGCTGGCCTCCTACTACATGGGCGACTCCCTGGTGCTCGCGTCGTCGGGCGCGCGCGAGGTGACCGCTGCGGAGATGCCGCAGCTGTGGAACGTCGTCCAGGAGCTGGCGGTGGCGTCCAGCCTGCCGATGCCCCGCGTGTACCTCATCGACGACACCGCCCCCAACGCGTTCGCCACGGGACGCGACCCGGCGCACGCGTCGGTTGCCATCACCGTCGGCCTGTTGCAGAAGCTGGACCGCGAGGAGCTCCAGGGCGTCATGGCCCACGAGCTGAGCCACGTCCGGAACTTCGACATCCGCTTCTCACTGATGGTGGGGGTGCTCGTGGGCTCGATCGCCCTCCTCGCCGACTTCTTCCTGCGTTTCTCGATCTGGGGCGGGGTGGGGAGGCAACGGCGCAGCTCATCCGACTCCGGGGGTGGTGGGATGCAGGTGGTGATCATGATCGCGGCCTTGATCCTCGCGGTCCTGGCCCCGATCGCTGCCCGTCTGGTGCAGATGGCCGTCAGCCGGCAGCGCGAGTACCTCGCCGATGCCTCGGGAGTGGAGCTCACCCGCAACCCGTACGGGCTGGAGCGGGCGCTCGCGAAGATCGCCCTCGACACCGAGCCCCTGGAGGTCGCCAACCGCGCGACCCAGCACCTCTACTTCGAGAACCCCATCAAGGCCGCCACCGGCACCAGCCGCTCGCTGTTCTCGACGCACCCGCCGGCCCTGGACCGGATCAACCGGTTGCGCGAGCTCACGAGTCAGCCGCCGGTGGCTGACGTCTCGCTGGTCCTGGATCCGACGGCGCAGGCCGCCGTCCTGCGAGACCCTCCCCCGGGACCGCCCGCGTGAGCCTCCTGCGGTTGCCGCCCGTTCGGGGGACGTGCTATTCTCCGGCGCGCCGACGGGCCCCCGCGGGGACCCGGGACCGGGCCGAGATAGCTCAGTTGGTAGAGCACGCGACTGAAAATCGCGGTGTCGCCAGTTCGAATCTGGCTCTCGGCACCATACCCAGGTCGGTCATCGAGCGGAAGTGGCTCAGTTGGTAGAGCATCACCTTGCCAAGGTGAGGGTCGCGGGTTCGAGTCCCGTCTTCCGCTCCACTCCTCCCCGTCACGAGTATCAGAACCGGCACCGCTGCCCCTTCGTCTAGCGGTAGGACAGCGGACTTTGGATCCGTTAGCCGAGGTTCGAATCCTCGAGGGGCAGCCAAACTCCATCGGCCGGTCGACAGCGTGACCGGCGCCACTCTGGCGACGTGGTGAAGTGGCTTAACACGGAGGTCTGCAAAACCTCTATTCATCGGTTCGAATCCGATCGTCGCCTCCATCTTGACTCGTATCGCAACCCCCTGGGTGCCCAGCCCCTGGGGGTTGTCTCGTGTCAGGGTGGATCACAGGCCCGGGCGAAGGCCGATGCGGCATCGGAGCGGTGCGTTCCGGCACCGGGATTGCACACACCGGCGGTGATCGAGTTGCATCACGCTGTTACCCTCTATGTCCGCCCTCGGCGAAGGATCCGCCCGCGGACCGGTCCAAGGGCACGCCGGTAGGGGAGGTACAGCGCGTGGCACGCCTGCAGGGGCTGCTCAAGCGCCCGTCGAAGGCCGAGCAGCTCGAGCTCGAGTTGGCCCGTCAAGGCAGCGTCGCCCGTCTCGAACGGTTGCTGGCGCAGCGTGCGGGCACGTTCATCGACGACGAGGAGTCCGCCGATCCCGACGGATCCGTCGACCCGGCCGAGGGGCCCGCCGATCCGGCGGATCCTGCCGATCCGGCCGAGGCGCTCGCCGATCCGGCGGAGGCGCTGCCTGCCGATCCGGCCGAGGCGCTCGTCGATCCGGCGGAGGCGCTGCCTGCCGATCCGGCCGAGGCGCTCGCCGATCCGGCGGAGGCGCTGCCTGCCGATCCGGCGGAGGCGCCCCACGTGACGGCTGGCCTGCCCGTCGATCCGGCGGAGGCGCCCGAGCCGACCGCGTCATCCGCATCCGGAAGCCCGCACCAGGACGTCGAGGTCCTCTGGAGCACGGCTGCCGGAGTGCCGGTCATGGCTCCCGATGACGACTACGTACTTCGCCCGGCCGTCCGACGTCGGGGATCGGTCGTCGTGGTCAAGGACGAGTGGGACCGCTCGGTGACCAACGGAACCGACAACGAGACCGGACCCGACCCGGACCGAGAGGCGAGCCCGGCGACCGCAGCGCTCCGCGAGGTCGATGTGCCGATGACGATCGAGACAACGGCGCCGATCGAGACAACGGCGCCGATCGAGACAACGGCGCCGGTCGCGGACGAGTCGCTCGCGGCGCCAGTCGGCCCGGCGAAAGTGACGCGGGCACGGCGCACTTCGGTAACGAAGACCGACAGCGAGAGCACGCCGGCCGCCGACATCAAGGCGGCGTCGACGCGCTCGAAGTCATCGGGGAAGCGGTCCTCCGACCCGCCGCCCCCCCCGCGCGTCCGCGTCGCTCCTAGTGGTGCGGTCCATCCGAAGCGTGCCCCGCGCCAGCCTCGCCAGCCGGCGGTTCTGGCGGCATGTCCGTCGTGCGCGGTGCTGCTGGAACCCCGGCCGACCGCCAGTCGTCGCTGCAGCCATTGCCGTGAGCGGATCGTGGTCAAGCGCCTCGATGGTGGCGTTCTCTACCTCACCGTGCCCGCCGCGGCGGCCCTCGAGGCAGGTCAGCGCCGCATCAAGGTGACGGCCCGACTGGCTCGGATCCGCGACCGCTGGCTGACCCAGGCATCCGCGGTCGGTGCGTCCCCGGCCGCAATCGAGCGGATCGGCCGCGTGACGGCCACCGAGGAGGGCGTCGAGGCGGCCCGGGCGTTGTATCTGGGGGCCGCCAACCGTGCCTTCGTGGCCGCGAATTGGGAGCGTCGCTTCGCCGAGGCAGCATCGATCCGTCGGGCGCACGTCCAGGCACTCCTCCGCGAGCGTGGAGCGGCCGATCCTGTCACCGACGAGATCATCGACATGTACCGCGACGCGATGTCGGCCGAGCTCAAGTCGCAACGGGAGTTCGGGCGAGACGTGGAGCTGGTGGGCGCTGCCTGTTGCGAGGCGTGCGATGTCGACAGCGGCCTCGTCGTTCGGATCACCGAGGAGATCAAGGCGACGCGCCTTCCCCATGCCGGCTGTCCGAAGGGCGTGTGCCTCTGTCGTTGGGTGCCTGCGCGCGTCGCTGGCCGTCGGATCGACGTCAAGGCGGGATCGGTCCGCTAGCGGGGTCACGCCAGCAACTCGCGGATCGTGCCCGGCGGCGGGGCGAGCCGACCGGCCACAGTCTCGCCCTGGGGTCGTTGCAGGCCCTACCATTCGCCCCGCGACCTCGCATACCCTGTGCGGTGGTCGGGTGGTCCAGGCCAGGATGCCTGCGATACCGGCAGGAGACATCGAGCTCAAGGAGCCCGTCGGCGTACCGGAGTCCGTCGGCGTACCGGAGTCCGTCGGCGTACCGGAGGACTCGTCGATCGCGCGGGGGCGTAGCCCAACTGGAAGAGGCAGCCGGCTTAAACCCGGCACAGGTGAGGGTTCGACTCCCTCCGCCCCCACCACCGATCACGCGCCGCGCGCGGCGTGGCGCGGCTCAGCGACGGCCGAACAGGCCCTTCTTCGCGGGCTTGGCGACAACGCCTCCGACCGGCACCAAGGCGGCTCCGAAGACGAAGGTCGCGAGCGTGCGCAGCTTGTCTGCCGCCTGTGACTTGGGAGCGCTGCGGATGACGGGGTTGCCCTCGTTCACGGCCTTGAGGTACACAATCGGGTCGTACGGCAGGTCGGCGCCGATCTTCGATCCGAGCGCCGTCTCCACGTCGGTCCGCTTGAGCAGCTCTCGGGCGTACGCGTTGTTGAGGACGAAGACCGTCTGGCCACCCAGCATCCCGGTGTCGGACAGCTGGTCAACAAGGATGTGGACGGAGTTGAGGGCCGGAATCTCCGGCACCACCGGCACCACCACGGTTTCCGACATCGAGAAGACCGACGTGAGCCGGGCGTCGATGGCGGTACCCGCATCGAGTACGACGATCTCATAGGCCTCGAGAGCCCGCGTCAGGGCAAGCTCGACATGCTCGGCCGTGACGAGTGCTCCGAGGGATGGCATCGGAGGCGCCGCCAGGACATGGAGTCCGCTTGCATGATGGATCGCGTAGGTCCGGAAGAGCTCCGGATCGTGGAGCGCTGCCTCGTCGCGCGCCAGCTCGAGGAGCGTCTGCTTGGGTTGCAGGTTGAGGTGCAGGGCGATCTGGCCGAACGACAGGTCCAGGTCGATGAGCAGCACCTTGTTGGGACGCGCCTCTGCGACGATCAGCGCGAGGTTGGTGGCCACCGTCGTCGTGCCAACACCTCCCTTCGGGCTGAACACGGCTACCAGGCGGTGACGGCCATCGTCCCCGATGGCGCCGCCGGGTCCAGGCCCACTGCCGGTAGCCTGCGACCGCAGCGAGAGGGCCTCCAAGCGGGCGATGAGCTCGGGCTGGTCGAACGGCCTCGCGATCACCTCGTCCGCGCCGGCCTCGATGAGCGCGATGGTCTCGTCGAGCTGGCCGCTCTGGGCGACCGCCAAGACCGGCAGTCGGGCGGTCCGGTCGCCGGCACGCAGCATCGTGACCACGTCGCCGACGGTGGCGGGCGCGGTCACCGAGTCGATCATCATCAGGCTGTAGCCCGCGGCCGCCTTGACCGCCTCGTCGGGGCGCGTGACGACGGTCACGCTGTGCCCCGTGGAGGTCAGCGCGGTTGCCAGCGGCTGCACCGACCTGCGTTCGGCGCTGAGCAGGAGGATCGAGAACTGCACGCTTCTCCCCGAAGTTGACGTGCCGCCATGGGCATCGGTGACGGCGTGAGAATACGGCACACAGCCGTCCCACGCCGCGCCGCAGGCCCGGCAGGGCGGCCAAGGGACACGGCAGACGGCTGGGGGTGTCGCCCGTGCTATCCTCCCCCGGTCCTTTCGGCTCCGTGCCGGCATGCCGTCACCGGGGCAGATCCCATTGGAAGGAGTAGAGCAGGCCGTGCGCCGCTATGAACTCATGCTCGTGCTCAAGCCGGACGCGCCGGACGAGCGAGCCGCCGCGGTCATCGACCGCACCACACGCTACGTCGTCGCCTCGGGCGGCCAGATCGTCAAGGTCGCGCCCTGGGGCCGTCGACGGCTCGCGTATCCCATCGACCGCTACCGTGATGGCTCGTATCACATCATCGTGTTCGAGGCCCCCGCGGAGACGATCGCCGAGATGGAGCGCAGCCTCCAGATCACCGAGGACGTGCTGCGCTACCTCGTGACCCGGGCTATCAAGCCGGTCAAGGCCCGTCGCGACGCGGCTTCGGCCGACGACGGTGAGGACGTGGATGTCGACCTCCCGTCCGCCGAGGACGAGGAGCTGGAGGACGAGGCCGTCGAGCAGATCGACGAGTCCGAGAGCGAGGCCGCGCCCGCGGCCATCGACTGAGCGAGAGGAGCCGGCGATGGCGTTCGCGAAGGTCATGATCATCGGCAACCTCGGGCGTGACCCCGAGATGCGGTACACGCCAAACGGGCGCCCCGTGACGGAGTTCAGCGTCGCGGTCAGCCACCGGAGCCGCGACCCGCAGACCGGCGAGTGGGCGGACGACCAGACCGACTGGTACCGCGTCACCGTGTGGGGCGACCGCGCCGAGCGGACTGCCGAGCAGTTCCGCAAGGGGAACAAGGTCTTCGTCGAAGGCCGGTTCCGCACCCGCGAGTACGAGGCCAAGGACGGCCAGCGGCGGACCTCCCTGGAGATCACTGCCGACAACGTCATCAGCCTCGATGCCCGCGTCCGTGACGAGGAGGGCGGCTCGTTCGCCGCTCCGTCGGGAGGCTTCGCCGGCGGTGCCGCTGGCGGAGGCGGGGCCGTCAAGCCCACCCGTCCGGCCGCACCGAGAGACGACGACCTCGACGACCTCCCCTTCTGACGATCCTTCCGCGGCCGAACGGCCGCCCCGGCGGGTGAACCGCCCACACCCTGGAGATACCGCCAATGCCCCCCCGCACGAAGAAGCGCGACGACTACTACCGCGATCGCCGGCGCCGGAAGGTCTGCTCCTTCTGCGCCGACAAGACGGTCGCAATCGACTACAAGGAGGTCAACCGCCTCCGCCGCTACCTCTCGGAGCGTGCCAAGATCGAGCCGCGCCGCAAGACCGGCACCTGCGCCGCGCACCAGCGCGAGCTCTCGGTCGCCCTCAAGCGGGCTCGCCACGTGGCGCTGCTGCCCTACGCGCCGCAGCACCTCCGCCCCTAGACCATCGGGGCGCTCGCTCCCTGGAGCAACGCCCCGACCCTCGGAGGTGACGACGCCGTGATCACCGGGCTGGTCCTGCTCGGTGGCGGTATCGCGGCAGGCGCCTTCGGATCCCTGCTGGGGCTTGGTGGCGGCATCCTCATCGTGCCGCTGCTGACCCTGGGGTTCGGAGTGCCGCTTCGCGAGGCAGTCGCCGCATCGCTCGTGTCCGTGATCGTGACCTCGAGCGCGTCGGCCGCCGTCTACCTCCAGCGGCACGTCGCCAACCTGCGCCTGGGGATGACCCTCGAGCTGTTCTCGGCCGCGGGTGCCCTCGCCGGGGGCCTGATCGCGTTCATGATCAACGAGCAGGTGCTCGCCGGCCTGTTCGCGGCCCTGCTCGTGTGGGTCGCGGTCTCCATGGCCCGGCGCAAGGATCCGCCCAGGGTGTCCGTAGCCGTCGATCCGGCCGAGGCGACGTCGCTGGACGCGCCCGTGCCCGGGCCTGCTCGGCCGACGCCTGTCCTGGACGTGGCTCCCGCCGCGGCGGCCGGGGCGGATCTGTCGTTCACGGCCTCGCTCGCCGGTCCCGGATACGAGGTGCACCGGCTCCCGGCCGGCATGCTCGGGTCCGTGTTCGCGGGGATCAACTCCGCCCTGCTCGGCGTGGGCGGCGGGATCATCAAGGTGCCCGTGATGCACCTCGTGATGGGTGTCCCGCTCCGGACGTCTACGGCGACGAGCAACATGATGATGGGCATCACGGCCACCGCGTCCGCGGTGATCTACCTGCTGCGCGATGAGATCGACCCGTTCATCGCCGGGCCCATCGCGCTCGGCGTGTTCGTGGGGGCTTCGGTCGGCTCGCGCGTCTCGCACCGCATCGACATCCGGGTCCTGCGCTGGCTGTTCGTCGTGGTGCTCGTCTACACGGCCATCCAGATGGCCGCACGGGCGCTCGGCCTGTGACCGCGTCCGCCCCGGGCTCGGCTCGCGCCGGCGCCGCGTTCGGCCTCGAGGCGCTGATCGCCCGCCTCCTGGTCGTCGGCCTGTGGCTGGCGATGGGTCTCATCCTCGTCGGGGTCGCCCTCATGCTCGCGACGGGCACGGATCCCTTCGACCACGGCGCCATCCCACCCTTCGATCTCGCGCAGATCCCATCGGAGATGCTCGCCCTGGAGCCCGCCGGCTTCCTGTGGGCGGGGATCGTCCTGATCATCGCCCTGCCCATCGGGCGGGTCATGGTGGCGGGCGTGGGCTTCCTGGCGGTCCACGACCGTCGGATGGCGCTGATCTCTGTGCTCGTGCTGCTGGTCGTGCTCGCCTCGATCGTGGCCGCCATCGGAACCGGGAGCTGACATGGACATCGTCGTCCTGGCCATCGCGTTCGCCGTCATCCTCCTGGGGGCCGAGCTGTTCACCAACGGGATCGAGTGGTTCGGACGCAAGCTCGACCTGGCGCAGGGCGCCGTCGGGTCGGTGCTGGCGGCCGTGGGCACCGCCCTTCCCGAGACGATGATCCCGATCATCGCCATCGTGTTCGGCGGGGGAGGCGAGGCCACCGACGACGTGGGCGTGGGGGCGATCCTGGGCGCTCCGTTCATGCTCTCCACGCTGGCGATGTTCGTCACCGGCGTGGGCGTCATCTACTGGCGCGGGCGTCGCGCGACCGGGACGCGCATGGTCGTGGACACGACGGTGCTCGTCCACGACATCCGGTACTTCGTGGTCGCCTATGCGCTGGCCATCGGCACCGCTTTCCTGCCGCCCGAGCTCGGCGGGCTGCGGTTCGCCGTGGCCGCGGTGCTGATCGGCATCTACGTCTGGTACGTGAAGGGCCACTTCGATGCCGAGGCGGAGGAGCACCAGGACGAGCTCGCGCCGCTCCGCTTCCACCGGGTGGATCGCCCGGGGATCCGGCGCAATCCGGCCACGCCCCGCCTTCGCATCGTCGGGATCCAGGTGCTGTTCGCCCTCGCCTGCATCGTCGGTGGCGCCTTCCTGTTCGTCGGAGCCGTGGACCGCCTCGCCGCCGCACTCGGCGTGAGCGAGATCCTCCTGGCCCTGGTCATCGCCCCGATCGCGACCGAGCTGCCGGAGAAGTTCAACTCGCTGATCTGGGTGCGCCAGGGCAAGGACACGCTCGCGATGGGCAACATCACGGGCGCGATGGTCTTCCAGTCCGCGATCCCGACGGTCGTCGCGCTGGTGCTCGCCGGGAGCGCCTGGAGCGTGGACGAGGACTCGCTGATCGCCTTCCTGTCGGCCGGCATCGCCTTCGTCTCGGTCGCGGCCATCTTCGGGCCGATGGGGCGCCGCGGCCGCCTCGACGGCCGCTCGCTGCTGGTCGGCGGGGCGCTGTACCTCGTGTACCTCGGGATCGTGGCCCTCGCCATCGCGGGCGTGCCGCCGTTCGGCTGACCCGGTGGCCGATCGGGCGGACCCGGCGCCACGGCGGAGGCGCGAATTGCCCGATGCTAGACTTGGAAGGTCACGAGGCAGGCGCGGCGCCACGCCGCACGTCACCTGGAGCCGACCCATGCTCACCCAGCAGCCGTCCGCCACCGCGGCCGAGGCCGCGCCGACCGCGGCCGACGCCGAGGCCGCTCCCGCCCAGGCTCGTTCGATCGATGACCTGATCGCCTACTTCGAGGGCGAGTATGTTCCGCTCCGGGACGCCAAGGTCAGCATCATGACCCACGCGTTCATGTACGGGACCGCGACCTTCGAGGGCATCCGCGGGTACTGGAACGCCGAGCAGGAGACCCTCTACGTCCTGTTCGTCCGCGAGCACCTCGAGCGCATCCGGAACAGCGCCAAGATGCTGCTGATGGAGAACGTTCCCCCGGTGGACGAGCTGGTCGAGATCGTCCTCGAGACGGTCCGCCGCAATCACTACCGCGAGGACGTCTACATCCGGCCCTCGTTCTACAAGAGCACCCGGGCGATCGGGGTCCGGCTCCACCACCTCGATCACGAGCTGTACGTGATCACGGCGCCCTTCGGGAACTACATCGACATCGAGAAGGGCGTCAGGGTCATGACCAGCACCTGGCGCCGCAATGCGGACGAGGCGCTGCCGGCCCGGGGCAAGATCGTGGGCGGCTACGTGAACATGGCGTTCCAGAAGTCCGAGGCGGAGCTCAACGGCTTCGACGAGGCGCTGGTGATGACGCCCGACGGCCATGCGTCCGAGGCGTCCGCGGCCAACCTGTTCATGGTCCGCGACGGGGTGCTCATCACGCCGCCCGTGTCCGACGACATCCTCGAGGGCGTGACCCGCAAGGCGATCCTCACCCTGGCCGGCGACCTGGGGATCCCGACGGAGGTCCGCTCGGTGGACCGGTCGGAGCTCTACGTCTGCGACGAGGTCTTCCTGTGCGGGACGGGCGTGCAGGTCAGCCCGGTCATCGAGCTCGACCACCGCGCGGTGGGGACCGGCGTGATCGGGCCGATCAGCCGCAGCATCAGCGAGCACTACTTCGCCGCGGTCCGCGGCAACGATCCCAGGTACCGGGACTGGCTCACCGCGATCGAGGGGTAGTTCGCGAGCCGTCCGGGTCCCGCTGTCGCGAACCGGGGCGGGGCAGAGGTCAGCCGACGGCGTCGACCTTCTTGTCGGGTGCGTCCTTGCCGAGCGTGACGATGAAGTCAACGCTCACGTCGGGGTCGGTGACCGGGACGACGGTCACCCCGTACAGCTTCTCCAGGAACTTCACCGTCTCGGTCATCTCTGCCTCGGCGCCGTTGAAGACCTCGATCCTCGTCTTCGCGAGGGCCTCCGTGATGCGCTTGTTGGGCGCCGACGCCTCGAGTCCGTTGTAGGCCAGGTACTCCGCTGTCCGGTTGGCGAGGTCCGCGCGACCGGAAGCGTTGTACGCCCAGACGGACGCCGCCTCCGAGCCCAGGCGGTCGCGTTGGGCGGCCAGCTCGGGGCTCACGGAGAACGCCTCCTTGACCGCCTTGCGGACGCGGGCGACGTTGGGGGTGATGATGTAGCCGCGGGGCGAGCTCAGGTACTCGGTGGCGTAGAAGCGCGGGGAGAACACGTAGGACCGGATGTCCTTGGTGTTCACGCTCTCCGCGAGTGCGAGCAGCTTGGGCAGCTCCGAGGTGGGGATGTCGGTCTTGACGGACTTGCCGATGTCCTTGATCAGCTGGGGCAGGTTGGCGATGATCGCCTCGACGCTCATCTGCTCCTTGAGCGAGAGCAGGACACGCTGCTGGCGGCGCCCGCGGTCGAAGTCCCCGCCGCTCGCCCGGTGGCGGGACCGTGCGTACTTGAGCGCCTCGCTGCCGGTCATGTGCTGCGGGCCGGCCGGGATGTAGAGCCGCGTGAGGTAGCCCGAACCCGCGGGATACTGGCTCTCGTAGACCGGGATCTGCACGTTGACCTGGACGCCGCCGACGGTGTTGACGACGTCACGGAAGCCCCCGAAGTCCACCTTGACGTGGTAGCGGATGTCCAGGCCGTACAGCTCGCCCAGGATGGCCTTGAGCGAGTTGAAGCCACGCGTCTGGGCGCTGTTGCCCGGCCACAGGTCCTTGCGGTTGCGGTTCTGGTTGTACCAGCTGTTGATCTTGCCGGCGTACACGGAGCCCCACAGCGAGCGGGCGTTGTCGGGGACCGGCACGTCCACCATGTCACGCGGCACCTGGAACATCGCGACCTGCTTGGTCTCGGGGTCGATGGAGACCACGATCAGGGTGTCGGTGTTGAAGCTGGAGCCGTCCTCTCGCGCGTCCACCCCGATCGCGAGGATGTTCAACCGCTCCTTGCCATCCCACGGCGGGAGGGTGGGGGCCAGCGTGCCCTGTGCGGACGGGTCAGGCGTGGGGATCACGGCGGTGGGGCTGGCTGCCGGATCGTCCGATGTGCCCGGGGCGGCGCTCTCCGAAGGCCCCGCGCTCTCGAAGGCGGTGGGCGGATCGGTCGGGTCTCCGCAGGCTTCGCCCCCGTCCTCGCCGAACACGCAGGTCACCAGCTCGTAGGCCATGACGTCATAGCGCGCCACGGCGAAGTGGCCCGCGGCGATGACCAGGATCACGGCGACCAGGCCGGCGATCGACAGGGGACTGACGGGCATCCGGGCGCGGCCCAGGCGCCCGCTGCCGGCAGCATCGGAGGCGTTGAGGAACCGGGCGACCTGCCAGGCGTCGACGGCCGCGATGACCCGGTACACGAGCGCGAGGAGATTGGCGATGAAGATGGCGATCAGCGCCCCCTCGCTGGCCACCATCCCGGCGAGCTGGGCGCGATCCGAGCGCAGCACCACCCCGCCACCGAGGGCCAGGACCAGCAGCGGGGCAGCCGCGAACCCGAGCGCACGGGCATAGGCTCCCGCGTAGGCATGACCCAGTCCGGGGAAGAGCAGCGACAGGAAGGCCGCGGCGAACGCGGACCGCGAGCGAGGCGCCCGCTGCGGAGTCGACATCGCGCGGAATGATACCCGTCGTCCGGGATCGTGGCCGAGGGCGGCCTTCCATCACCCGCCCGGCACGGCATTGCCGATAGACTGGTGGCCCGCCGCGCCCCGCCCAAGGGTTGCGCCGGCGCTCCAACGAGGCCCGATGTTCCGTCCCGTCAGCGCCCGACCCGACTTCGTCGCCCAGGAGCACGACCTGCTCCGTGAATGGGCTGAGCGCAGGACGTTCGCGCGCCTCCGCGCGCAGAACGCGGGCAACCCGCGCTGGAGCTTCCTCGACGGCCCGATCACGGCCAACAACCCCATGGGCGTCCATCACGCCTGGGGCCGCACCTACAAGGACCTCTTCCAGCGTTTCCACGCGATGCTCGGCGAGCACCAGCGCTACCAGAACGGCTTCGACTGCCAGGGCCTGTGGGTCGAGGTCAATGTCGAGCGGGACCTGAACTTCAAGAGCAAGCGCGACATCGAGGCGTTCGGAATCGCCGAGTTCGTGAGCCTGTGCAAGCAGCGCGTGCTCACCTTCGCGGCACGCCAGACGGAGCAGAGCATCCGGCTCGGCTACTGGATGGACTGGAACGACCCGGCAGAGCTCCTCCGGCTGCGTGACCTGCTCAAGCAGGATCCGACCCAGCGAGGTGACGATCCAGGGCCCCGATGGACCCGTGACCGACACCGTCGAGATGGTGGTGGGGCGCCTGGGCATGCCCGATGTCGGGGGTTCCTACTTCACGTTCAGCAACGAGAACAACGACCTCATCTGGGGCTTCCTGGCCGAGTGCCACAAGCGCGGCTGGGTCTACCGCGGCCACGACACCATGCCGTGGTGCCCGCGGTGCGGGACCGGCCTGTCCCAGATGGAGATGAACGAGGGCTACCACGACCGCGAGGATCCAGGGCTCACGGTGCGGCTCCCGCTGGTGGACAGGCCCGGCGAGTCGCTGCTGGTCTGGACGACGACGCCCTGGACGCTGGCCGCGAACGTCGCCGCGGCCGTTGGCGCGGACCTGCGCTACGTCAAGGTGCGCCAGGGCGGGGACCACTTCTGGGTGGGCAAGGGAACCCTGAAGCAGGCGCTCCGTGGGCCATTCCAGATCGTGGAGGAGCTGGCCGGGTCGGAGCTGGCCGGCTGGCGGTACACGGGTCCGTTCGACGAGCTGCCGGCGGTCAGGGAGGCGTTCGCGGAAGCGGGCTACGAGCACCGCGTGGTCACCTGGTCCGAGGTCGGCGAGGAGGAGGGGACCGGGATCGTCCACATCGCCCCGGGCTGCGGTGCGGAGGACTACCAGCTGGGTCGCGAGATCGGCCTGCCGGTGATCGGGCCGATCGACGAGGACGGCCGGTACTACGCGGGGTTCGACTGGCTGAGCGGGAGGGAGGCCCCCGACATCAGCGAGGCGATCCTGTCCGACCTCGAGCAGCGGCGGTTCTTCTACCACGTCGAGCCGTACAGCCACCGCTATCCGCACTGCTGGCGCTGCGGCACGCCGCTCCTGTTCCGACTCGTTGACGAGTGGTACATCAGCATGGGCGAGGTCTACGACCGGCCGCGGGACCAGCTGACGAAGGCGGAGGTGGACGCCTCGCTTCGCTACCAGATCATGGAGGTCGTGGACCGGATCCGGTGGCTCCCGGGCTTCGGCTACGAGCGGGAGCTGGACTGGCTCCTCAACATGCGCGACTGGATGATCTCCAAGAAGCGCTACTACGGGCTCGCGCTGCCGATCTACGACTGCAAGGCGTGCGGGACGTTCGACGTCATCGGCGGACGGGAGGAGCTGCGGCAGCGCGCCGTCGCGGGCTGGGACGCCTTCGAGGGCCACACGCCCCACCGCCCGTTCGTGGACGAGGTGCGGATCGCCTGTCCGTCGTGCGGCGAGCCGGTCTCGCGCATCACCGACGTCGGCAACCCGTGGCTGGACGCGGGCATCGTGCCGTTCTCCACGATGCACTACCGCGAGGACCCCGAGACCTGGGCCCAGTGGTTCCCGGCCGACTTCATCACCGAGAGCTTCCCGGGCCAGTTCCGCAACTGGTTCTACGCGATGCTCGCCATGAGCACCGTCCTGCGGCGCGAGGAGCCGTTCAGGACGATCTTCGGCTACGCCACGCTGTTCGGCGAGGACGGCCGCCCCATGCACAAGAGCTGGGGCAACGCCATCGAGTTCGACGAGGCCGCCGAGCGCATGGGCGTGGACGTGATGCGCTGGATGTACGCCTCGGCCCGGCCCGACGACAACATCCTGTTCGGCTGGCACGCCGCCGACGAGGCACGGCGCGGCCTGCTGGTGCTCTGGAACGTCTATGCGTTCTTCGTCACATACGCCCGGCTCGCCGGCTGGACGCCGTCGGCAGGCGTGCCCTCCGTCGCGGAGCGGCCGCCGCTCGATCGCTGGATCCTGTCACGCTCCGCAGGGGTGGCGGCACAGGTCGAGGCCCGCCTGCGCGACTACGACGCAGAGGCCGCCACCCGCGTCCTGGCTGCCCACATCGACGACCTCTCGACGTGGTATCTGCGCCTGTCGCGGCGCCGCATGTCGCGGGCCACGGGCGCGGAGCGCGACGCCGCGTTCGCCACGCTCCACGAGGCACTGGTCGCCATGGCCCGCACGGTCGCGCCGATCCTCCCGTTCCTCTCCGACGCGATCTACGGCAACCTCGTCGGCGGGATCGACCCGACGGCACCCGACAGCGTCCACCTGACCCCCTGGCCCTCGACGGAGCTGGCCCCGCTTCGCGACGAGGCGCTCGAGGAGGCGATGGCAGTCGCCCGCAGGGCGGTCGATCTCTCCCGGACCCTCCGCGGCCAGGCCGGCCTCAAGATGCGCCAGCCGCTCGCCCGGCTCTGGCTTGCACTGCCCGGCCGGGAGGTGGCGGAGCTGGACGCGCTGCTCGAGCTGGTCCGCGTCGAGGCCAACGTCAAGGTCGTGGAACGGATCGGCGACGAGTCCGAGCTCGTGGACCGGGGCGTCAAGGTCCTGCTGCCGCGTGTCGGCCGGCGGCTGGGAGCGAAGATCCCGGAGGTCATGGCCGCCGCCCGGGCCGGGCACTTCGAGATCCACGCCGACGGGACGGTGACGATCGCGGGTGAGATCCTCGCTGCCGACGAGGTCGAGATCCAGGCGACGCCGCGTCCCGGCACCGCGGTCGCCCACGACGATGGTCTGGTGGCGGTCATCGACACGACCCTGACACCGGAGCTCGTCGCGGAGGGTGATGCCCGTGAGCTGACCCGCGCGGTCCAGGACCTGCGCAAGGAGGCCGAGCTCGACCTCGACGACCGGATCGTGCTGTGGGTGGACGGCCCGGTCGCGGACCTCGAGCCGTACATGGCCTGCCGTCGCCCGGGAGACCCTCGCCGACGAGCTGCGGCGAGAGACGCCGCCGCCGGGGTTGCCGGTGGCTGCCGTCCGTCTGGAGCGCGGCGAGGCACGGATCGCCATCCGCCGCGCCGGCGATGCCTGACCCGATGACGCAGTCGGACCAGGAGGACGGGCTCACCCGGGAGGCGGGGATCGGCGACGAGCACGAGAGCGCCGACGCCAGCCCAGAGGGCACCCACGACCCCGAGGGCACCGGTGACCAGGAGGTCACCGCGCATCCGGCGAAAGCCTGGAGGGGCCCGTCCGCAGGACGCTGGGCGCTGTTCGCCGGGATCGCGATCGTCGTCGTCGTGCTGGACCAGCTGAGCAAGGGCTGGCTCGTGGCCAACCTGGACCCCGGCGAGGCCATGACCGTCCTCGGCGAGTGGCTGCGCCTGGTCCACGGCCAGAACTCCGGGATCCTGTTCGGGATGCTGCCGCAGTCCGCGCCGATCTTCGCCGTGGTATCGATCGGCGTGACCGGCCTCATCGTCGTCTACCACGCGAAGGCGGGGCGCGGGATCGTGACGACCATCGCCCTGGCGCTGCTCCTTGGCGGAGCCATCGGCAACCTGATCGATCGACTTCGCTACGGCTACGTCGTCGACTTCGTCGACATGGGCATCGGCAGCTGGCGGTTCTACACCTACAACCTCGCCGACGCCTGCATCACGACGTCGATCATCCTGCTGATCGTGATGGCCGTGTTCCCGCGTGTCGCCGAGTGGGGTGCCGATGACTGACCCGGCGGAGCCCGCGGTGCTGCCCGAGGACGAGGATCTCGAGCCGGACGATGACCCCGATGCAGGGCTCGGCATCGAGCCGCTGCCGCCGTCCATCGTCCCGGGTCCCCGGCACCTGCAGGTCCCGGATGGTGAGGTCGTCCGTCGCGTCGACCGGTTCGTGGCGGACCGGACCGGGCTCTCGCGCTCGTACGTGCAGAAGCTCATCAGCGAGGGCCTGCTCGTCGACGACCAGGGCCGGCGCCTGCGGGCCAACTCGGAGGTTCGCGGCGGCGCGGTGACGCTGGAGGTCCCGCCGGCGGAGATCCCGTACCACCTCGAGCCGGACCCGACGATCGAGATCGAGGTCGCCTACGAGGATGACGACCTGCTGATCGTGAACAAGCCGTCCGGCCTGGTCGTCCACCCGGCGCCCGGGCACTGGCGCGGCACGCTCGTCAACGCCCTGATGGCGCGCGACGACCACTACGGCGGGATCGCGGGCGTCGCGCGTCCGGGCATCGTCCACCGCCTGGACCGGGATACCTCGGGCCTGCTGATCGTCGCCCGCAACGACGCCGCCCAGGCGTCGGTGATGGCCCAGCTCAAGGCGCGCCGCGTCCGCAAGACCTACCTGGCGCTGGCGCTGGGCTCCGTCTCGGCGGCCGTGGGCCGGATCGAGGCCCCCATCGGACGCGATCCCAAGGACCGCAGGCGGATGGCCGTCGTGCCGGACGGCCGGGCGGCGACGACCGGGTACCGGGTCCGGGAGCGTTTCGCGAGCTGGACGCTCCTCGAGCTCGACCTGGTCACGGGCCGCACCCACCAGATCCGGGTCCACCTGGCGGCCCTCGGCCACCCGGTGGCGGGCGATCCGGTCTACGGGACGGGGACCTCCCGCAAGGGCCCCGACGGACTGGAGCGCCTGTTCCTCCACGCCTGGCGGCTGGAGCTCGTGTCGCCGTCGTCGTCGAAGCTGATCCGGGTGGAGGCGCCGCTCCCGGATGCCCTCGAATCGGTGCTGGAGGGCCTTCGGGCGGCCGAGACGTCGGTCGGGCGGCGGCCGATGGGAGGCGGCGCATGACCGGACCGAAGGCCTTGCTCGGTGCCCCGGGGGCGCTGCTGGTCATCATCAGCGGTCCATCCGGTGTGGGCAAGGACACGATCATCGATGCGCTCCGCGACCGCCCGCGCGAGCCCGACTACCACTATGTCGTCACCTGCACCACGCGTGCCCCGCGGCCCGGCGAGGTTCCCGGCGTGTCCTACCAGTTCCTGACCCGCGCCCAGTTCCGCGACCTGCGCGAGGCCGGCGAGCTGCTCGAGGCCAACGAGGTCCATGGGAACTGGTACGGGACGCCCCGTCGCGAGGTGGCGGCGGCGCTGGCCCAGGGCCACGACGTGATCCTCAAGATCGACGTCCAGGGCGCCATGGTGGTCAAGCAGCGCGTGCCCGAGGCGCTGCTCGTGTTCCTCGTGCCGCCGTCGCTGGAGGCCCTGTTCCAGCGCCTCCGCTCGCGCGCGACGGAGACCGCCGACGAGCTGGAGATCCGGCAGCGCAACGCCGCCATCGAGCTGGCGCGCCAGGGGGACTACGACCGCGTCGTGGTGAACGAGACCGGCGAGGTCGAGCGTACCGCCGCCGAGATCGAGGCGATCATCGAGCAGGAGAAGCGCCGCAACGCGGACCGGCGGATCCGCGTCGGCTGAGGGGAGCGCGGTGCCGCCCACGCTCGGCCTGGATCTCGGCGGCGGCTTGCCCGCGCCGGTCGACGGCCGCCTGGTCGAGGTGGCCGTGGATGCACCCGCCGGACCCGGGCCGCGCACGTACACCTACCTCGAGCCCCCCGGCCTCGGGGATCTCGAGCCCGGCGAGGCGGTGCTGGTGCCGTTCGGGCGTGGCGGCCGACAGGCGATCGGCATCGTGGTGGGCGAGGGCACGGCTCCCGAGGGCGGTGAGGTGCGGTCGATCGCGGCCCGCGTCCGCTCCGATGGGCCGCTGCTGCCGGCCCTCTCGCTCGCGTTTGCCGCGGAGCTGTCGACTCGGTACCTGGCCCCGCTCGCCGTCGTGATCCGCGCGATGCTGCCGCCCGGGATGCTCGAGCGCCTCGAGCTGATGGCGGAGGTGACGCCGGCCGGCGAGGCACGGATGGGTCTCGAGGGCTCCGGGCTGTCGCCGCTCGAGGTCGACCTGCTCGACGAGCTGGCCGGCAGGGCACGGGCCGTGCGCGATCTCACGAGTCCCGAGGGCCGGGCCGCCCTGCTGCGGCGCCTTCGGGCACTCGCTGACGAGGGCCTCGTGGAGCTGACCTGGACGCTGCTGGGCGCCGCCGTGGGACCCCGCTACGAGCGGCGCCTGTGGATCACGGACGACGGTCTGGCCGCGGCGGGATCGATCGCCGGGGGCGATCGACTCCCGGGACGGCCGCTGGGGCACCGCCAGAAGGCGGCACTCGTGGAGCTGGCGTCGACCGAGCCGTTTCCCGGGGAGGGCCTGCCGGCCGCGCCCGTCGTCGAGCGTCACGGCTCATCGTCCATTGCCGGACTCGTCCGCCGTGGCCTCCTGCGCTCCGAGGTCCGCGAGCGGCCGCGCCGGCCCCTCGCGAGCCGGCCCGCCCCGACCCGCGGCGCGCGACCGGAGGGGTCCTCGCTGACGCCGGACCAGGGGGCGGCGGTCCGGCTGGTCATGGACGGACTGGCCGCGGGCGATCCGACACCGATCCTGCTCGACGGAGTCACGGGCGGCGGCAAGACCGCGATCTACGTGGAGGCCATCGCCGCCTCGCTTGCCGCCGGCCGGCCGGCGCTGCTGCTGGTCCCCGAGATCGCGCTCGCCTCGCCCATCGTGGACCGGCTCCGGGCGGACCTCGCGGCCAGGATCGCCGTCATGCACTCCGCGCTGGGCGAGGGGGAGCGGGCCGACGAGTGGCGCCGGATCCGCGCCGGCGAGGCGGACCTCGTCGTCGGGACCCGGACGGCCCTGCTTGCTCCGCTGGCTGACGTGGGCCTGATCATCGTGGACGAGGAGCACGATGCGGCCTACAAGAGCGACCGGACGCCCCGATTCCAGGCCCGCGACGCGGCGCTGGATCTCGCCCGGATCGCCGGCGGAGCCGTGGTCCTCGGCTCGGCCACGCCCGCTGTCGAGACCATGGGTCACGCACGGGCGGGGCGGTACCGGCGGGCGGTGCTGCCGGTGCGCGCGGCCGGCACGGCGCCGGTGGTCACCGCCGTGGACATGCGCGAGGAGCTGGCCGCGGGGAACCGCGGGCTGCTCTCGGACGCCCTGGCCGGTGCCCTGGCGGGGCTCGACCCGGGGCGGGGCGACCGGGCGATCCTCGTCCTGAACCGTCGCGGGACCGCGACGGTGGTCATGTGCCGGGACTGCGGCACGGTCCAGGCCTGCCCGGACTGCGACCGCCCGCTCGTCTATCACCAGGCCGGGACGACGCTCCGCTGCCACCACTGCGGGCGGGCATGGCCCATCGCCACCCGCTGTCCCGGGTGCACGTCGCCCCGGATCCGCTATCTCGGGGGCGGGACGGAGCGGGTGGAGCGCGAGGTCCGCGAGCGGTTCCCGAACCTGCGGGTCGGACGCCTGGACCGCGACATCGTCGAGCGCAAGGGTGCGGCGGACCGGGTCCTGGACGATTTCGCCGCGGGCCGGACGGACGTGCTGGTCGGGACCAGCCTGGTCGCCAAGGGCCTCGACATCGCGGAGGTCGTGCTGGTCGGCGTGGTCTCGGCCGACATCGCGCTCAACCTCCCCGACGAGCGGGCCTCGGAGCGTACCTACCAGCTGCTGGCCCAGGCGGTGGGCCGCGCGGGCCGCGGGGGCCGCCCGGGGACGGCGTTCATCCAGACCTACCGGCCGGAGCACCGCGCGATCCGGGCCGTGGTGGAGGGCGATGCCGACGCCTTCTACGACGAGGAGCTCGCGCTGCGCGAGCGGTTCGGGTCGCCGCCGTTCGGGCGGCTCGTCAAGCTCACCGTCGGCCTCCCCGGGCGAGAGGAGGCCGAGCGAGTGGCGACTGCGATGGCCGAGCGGCTCCGGGCCGCAGCGGGGGACCGGGGCCTGCGGGTCCAGGTTGCCGGACCGGCGCCCGCGTACGTCGCCCGTCGCGGTGACCGCTGGCGGTTCCACGTGATCCTGCGCGGCGCCGACCCGGTGGCGCTGCTTGACCCGGTACCGGGTGCCCCTTGGAGCATCGACGTGGACCCGGAGTCGCTGCTTTGACGCCCCGGTCCGGCGGCGCCGACACGCAAACCACCCGCACGTGCGCAAATCGACGGAACGGCGACAATGGAGCCGTTCGCCATCGACACGCCTGACCCCCGCCCGCGAGGAGGCACCCAGTGACCGAGCAGACTCCGCACGACACCGACACGCCCGACCCCGAGTCCGTCGCGGACGAGCCGCTCGCCGACGCGCCGCCGGCGGCAGAGGGCGCCCCGGGCGCGTCTCGCGGTGGCGAATGGATGGCCCAGCTGGAGGCGATGATCGCGCAGATCTCCACCCAGGCCGCCCCGGTCGCCCGCCAGGTGGGGGCGAAGGCCGCCGAGCTGGCCGCCGTGGCTGCCGTCAAGGCCGGACCGGCCGCGCAGCGTGCCGCCGTGTTCACGACGGAGTATGGCCAGCGGTTCGCAGAGAAGGCCCAGTCGATCGCCAGCGAGCTGCGGTCGGAGGACGCGGTCGATGGCGCCGCGTCCGAGGCGGCACCCGATCCCGTCGCCGAAGCCGAGGCTGCGTTCGACGCCGCGCCGGACGCGCCTGGCGCCGCGCCGGACGCGCCCGACGCGCCGGACGCGACCGCCGGCACCGGCTCCTAGCCGCGGACGCCGCGAAGTCGCGGCCGAGGAGTCCAAGGGTGGCGGTCACCAGCACCTGACGCGCGATCGCCACCCTCCCACGACCGCCGGCCCGATGGGTCCAGGCGGTCGTTTGGCTATACTCGCCCGACCATGAGCGTCAAACCCATCGTCCTCCTCGGCGACCCGCGCCTCCGGCTCAAGGGCGAGACCGTGGACAGCTTCGGCAAGTACCTCCACGAGCTCCTCGACGACCTGACGGACTCGATGCGCCATGCTCCCGGCGTCGGTCTTGCCGCCCCCCAGCTGGGCGAGGCCGTGCGAGCGTGTGTCATCGAGGTCGAGGGCACCCTGCACGAGCTCGTCAACCCCGAGATCGTCCGCGCGAGCGGCGACGACCGCGACCTCGAGGGCTGCCTCTCCATCCCTGGCTACGTCGCCTACGTCACGCGCCGCGAGAAGGTCTGGGTCGTGGCCCGGAACCGCGTCGGCAAGAAGATCAAGGTCGCGGGCTCCGGGCTGCTCGGGCGCGCGCTCCAGCACGAGCTCGACCACCTCGACGGCAAGCTCTACATCGACTACCTGGAGTCGATGGACGAGCTCATCCCGGTGGGCCAGGACGACGACGAGGACGCGGAGGTCCGCGGGGCCACGAGCGCCCTGGCGTGAACCCTCGGACCGATGGCCTCGATCGAACGGCCTCGGTCCCAGGGGGGGACGCATCCGACCCCGTCCGGACCGTCTACCTCGGCAGCGGGGCCTTCGGCGTGCCGGCCCTGCGGCGACTCGCCGAGCACCCCTCGGTCAAGCTGGTCGGCGTGGTCACGGCACCGCCACGCCCGGTCGGGCGGCGGCAGGTCCTGACCCCCACGCCGATCGGCGCCCTGGCGGCTGAGCTGGGTCTCGAGCCCGTGCTCACCCCGGCGCGGCTGCGAGCCCCCGAGGCGATCGCCGAGATCCTCGCCCTGCGGCCGGCGCTCGCGGTCCTCGCCGACTACGGGCAGATCGTGCCGCCGGCCCTGCTGGACCTGCCCCACGGCGCGCTGAACCTGCATCCGTCCGCGCTGCCCCGGTGGCGCGGCGCAGCCCCCATCCCGGCGACGATCCTCGCTGGCGATCTCGAGACGGCCGTGACCCTCATGCGCATGGACGCGGGACTCGACACGGGACCCGTCGTGGCGCGCACGGACGTGCCGCTCACCGGTTCCGAGCGCGCCCCCGACCTCGAGACCGTCCTCGCGGAGATCGCCGCCGAGCTGCTGGTCCGCAGCCTGGGGCCGTGGCTGCGCGGTGAGCTGCAAGCCATGCCGCAGGCCGCGGACGGCGCGACGCTCACGCGACCCCTCCGCCGCGAGGATGGGCGACTGGATCCCGCCGAGCCGGCAGCCGTGCTGGAGCGGCGCGTCCGCGCCTACCTTCCCTGGCCGGGCACCTTCACGGAGCTGGACGGGCAGCGGCTCGTCGTCACCGCGGCATCCGTCGGGCGTTCGCAGCCGGACGACGTCCCGGGCACCATGGTCCGTGACGGACATCGCCCGGCCCTGGCGACGCCGGACGGCCGCCTGGTCCTGGAGTCGGTGACGCCCGAGGGCAAGCGCCCGATGACCGGCGAGGACTGGCTCCGAGGCAGGCCCGGGAGAGGATGACGTCCCGCGCCCCGTCGTCCGTCGCGGCCATGCCGCTGCCCATGTCATCATCGGGGACGATGACCATCGAGAAGCCGGCCGTCGTCCCGTTCTTCGGGCTCCGACCCGCCCCCTCCGCCAGCCGCCCGCGTGACGAGCGCCCGGGCATCGGCGGGCTCGCTCCCGACGAGCTGGCCGCCTGGCTCACCGAACGCGGCCATCCTCCGTACCGGGCCCGGCAGGTGCTGGACGCGGCGTGGCGCGGCCGCGAGGCATCGTTCGACGAGGTCCTCACGCTCCCGGGGCCGCTGCGCGCGGAGCTCGCCGAGGCGTTCCGCTTCGACACCGTCGAGGAGAGCGAGATCCGGCACACGGACGGCGTCCTCACCGAGAAGGCCGTCCACCGCCTCTCGGACGGGTTGCTCGTCGAATCGGTGCTGATGCACTACCCGGCCCGGGCCGACTCCCGCGAGCGCCACACCCTGTGCATCAGCTCCCAGGCCGGCTGTGCCGTGGGCTGCCCGTTCTGCGCCACCGGTGAGCTGGGAATGGAGCGGGACCTCGAGACCGCGGAGATCGTGGACCAGGTCCGCAGTGCCGCCCGGCGGCTGGCCGCGGACGAGAAGCACCTCACCAACGTCGTGTACATGGGGATGGGCGAGCCGCTGCTCAACCTGGACCGGGTCCTCGAGTCCATCGCCGCGCTCAACGACCCGCAACGGTTCGGACTCGGTGCCCGGCACATCACCGTGAGCACGTCTGGCGTGGTGCCCGGGATCCGGCGCCTGACGGCCCTGGGTCCCCAGTTCACCCTGGCGATCAGCCTCCACGCTGCCCGCAATGCCCTCCGCGACGTGCTCGTCCCGCTGAACCGGCGCTGGCCGGTCGAGGAGGTGGTCGCGGCCGCTCGCGAGCACACGCAGGTGACGGGCCGCCGGGTGACCTACGAGGCCACCATGATCGACGGGATCAACGACACGGACGTGGACGCAGAAGCGATGGCCGACCTGCTCCGCGGTGAGCTCGCCCACGTCAACCTGATCCCGATGAACGCCGTGGCCCACACGCCCTGGACCGGCACCCCGATCCCGAGGGTGGAGCGGTTCGCGGAGCGTCTCCGGGCGGCGGGCATCGCCACGACGATCCGCTTCAACCGCGGCACGGAGATCGGTGCCGCCTGCGGCCAGCTGGCCGCGGAGCACGCCGGGCAGCCCACGCCCATCGTCGTCCAGCGGCGGCGCGAGAGACTCGTCGCCCAGAGTGCCGCGGCCCTCCGCGGCGAGCGCAGCACCGAGCCCGTCCCGGCCGGGGTGGGGGAGCCATGACCCTGGAGACACCGAGCCGGCGCCCCGCCGGCGTCCTGATCGCGGCCAGCATCCTCGACAGCGACCTGGCCGCGCTGGGAGACGAGATCCGCCGGGCGGAGGCTGCGGGGGCGGACAGGATCCACCTCGACGTCATGGACGGACGGTTCGTCCCCAACATCACCTTCGGCTGGAAGATGATCGAGGCGCTCCGCCGGGTGACCCGGCTGCCGTTCGACGCCCACCTGATGATCGCGGAGCCGGGTCGCTGGACGGACCAGTTCCTGGGCGCCGGCTGCGACTCGATCACGTTCCACGTGGAGGTGGACGCCCCGCAGGTGCGCCCCGCGCTCGAGCGCATCCGGGAGGCTGGAAGGTCCGCCGGTCTGTCGGTCAAGCCAGGGACGCCGCTGGCGGCGCTGGACGGCTACCGGGAGCTGCTCGACATCGTCCTGGTGATGACCGTCGAGCCCGGCTTCGGCGGCCAGGCCTTCATGACGGACGTGGCCGAGGCGAAGCTCGGCCGCGGCGCGCGGGTGGCTGGCCCCCGATGGGGCCTGCGAGGTGCAGGTGGATGGCGGTGGCAACGCCGAGACGGCCGAGGTCATCGGACGGGGCGGCACCGACGTCATCGTCGCCGGCTCCGCGCTCTACCGGGCGGCGGACATGGCGGCGGAGGTCGAGCGGATCCGCTCGATCGCGTCCGCGGCGCGCGCCGCCACGCTCGCCTCCTAGGCGTCCGGCCGTGCGTGCGCTGCTGCAGCGGGTCAGCCGCGCCGAGGTGCGTGTCGGCGAGCGCGTCACCGGATCCATCGGTCCCGGCCTGCTCGTGTTCCTCGGCGTGGGTCGCGGCGACGACGAGGCGCAGGCCGACTGGCTCGCGCGCCGGATCTGCGAGCTGCGCATCTTCGAGGACGAGGAGGGGCGGACGAACCGCTCGCTGCTCGACGTGGACGGCGAGGCGCTGGTCGTGAGCCAGTTCACCCTCTACGCGGACACGCGCCGGGGCCGGCGGCCCGGGTTCACCGACGCGGCCACGCCGGCCCTGGCGAAGGTCCTCTGGTTGCGCGTGGCGGCCGGCATGGAGGTCGAGGGCATCCGCACCCAGTTGGGCGAGTTCGGCGCGGAGATGGACGTGGAGCTGGTCAACGACGGGCCGTTCACGATCTGGCTCGACACCGCCGACAAGGGTCCGGCGGCGGGGGACCAGCCCGCCGGCTGAGCCAGGCATCCGGCCCGCCCGGTTGCGTCGCTGGCCGCGCTCTCACTCCGCCGGTGTGCGGGCCGCTTGCTGACTCGGCACGCGTGCGGGCCCCTTGCTGACTCGGTAGCTCCAGCAGAGCGGGCCCATTGATGACTCGGCACGCGTGCGGGCCCCTTGCTGACTCGGCACGGGGTCGGGATGCCGGGCCTGTCGCAGAGCTCGGGTCAGATCCTGTCGATTCCGGCCGTCATCCCCTCGTCAGCCATGCCGATCCGACTCCAGGCGGAGTCGCTGAGCGCCACGTGGAGCCGCCGATCAGGTCCCGGACACAGCAAAGCCGGTCGCGGCGATCGCGACCGGCTCCCGGTTGGGCCCTGGGCGAGGGCTAGCGGGCGCTCTTGGTCATGGTCCGACGACAGCGCGTGCAGGCGAGCACCTTCTCGGTGCCGCCGTTCTTCGCGGGCAACGTCGTGACCTGGAGGTTCGGCTGGTAGCGGCGGTGGGCGCGGACGCGGTTCATCCCCGACGACTGGGGGTTGAAGCCGCCCATCGACGCCTTGCCACAGATGACGCAAGCACGGGCCATGGTCTGGTTGGATCCTTCGAACGGGCCGGAGAACGTGCACGCACCGGGGACCGGCGCGAGCGGGGTGGTATCGTAGCACAGCCTCCGGCTGCCTCCGGAGGGGTGTTGCCGCGACCCGCGCCGACGCGCAGGAACCGCGCCCGCGAGGAGGATGTCGCCCGCGTGACCGAACCGCTGCCCGGTCGCTCGCTCGTCACGAAGCGGGCGATCCGTGACCTTGTCAGGACTGCCGCGCTGTCCGCCTATGGCGTTACCGGGTTTGCCGGCGGAGGCCCCGTGGGCCGGGTCCTCGGGCGGCTGGGCCTCGCGCACCCCGGCCTGCACATCGAGGTGGAAGACGAGCTCACGGTGGATCTCCGCCTGACCGTCGCGTACGGGCTGCCCATCGCGGAGGTGGCACGCCAGGTCGAGTCGGCGGTGCGCTACACGCTGCATCACGCCCTCGATCGCGAGCCCGACCGCGTGTCCATCCGGATCGGACGCATGGTTCACCAACACGGCATCCCGCCGGCCGCGGAGCCGCACCCGGCGGACCCGGGCCCGTCGGACCTCGCAGCCAGCGGGACGGACGTCGCCTGATGCCCCGTCGATCCTGCGACGGCGCCGGCTTCCTCTCGGCGTTGCGCAGCGCAGTGGCGCGACTCGAGGCCAACGTCGACGAGGTCAACGCGCTCAACGTGTTCCCGGTCCCGGACGGCGACACCGGCACCAACATGCTGGCCACGGTCAAGGCGGCGCTCGAGGAAGCCGACAAGGCGGGGCCGGACGCCGACGCCGAGCGCATCGCCCAAGCCGCGTCGTTCGGTGCGCTGATGGGCGCCCGCGGGAACTCGGGCGTCATCACCAGCCAGATCTTCAAGGGCATCGAGGCCGGCATGGTCGGCAAGCGCCGGTTCAACGGGCTCGACCTCGCGCACGCCCTTGACCTTGGCGCGAAGACTGCCTACAAGGCCGTGGCCCGGCCGGTCGAGGGCACGATCCTGACCGTCATCCGCGAGGCCGCCGCGGCCGCGGTCGCCGCCGCCGAGCGCGACAACAACGTCGAGAGCGTCCTCGCGGCCGTCGTCGAGGCAGCCGAGAAGTCGGTCGCCAAGACCCCGTCGCTGCTGCCGATCCTGCGCGAGGCGCACGTCGTGGATTCGGGCGGTCAGGGCCTGTTCCGCCTGTTCGAGGGCGCCTTGGAGGCCGCCCGGGGTCGATCCGGCGTCACCGCGACCGCGCCCGCGGCCACAGCCGGAGGCCCGCGTCGCGAGGCCGCGTCCGCGCCCACGGACGTGACCGAGTTCGGGTACGAGACCGTCTACCTCGTCCGCGCCCGTCCCGGCCGGCCGCTTGACCTGGTCGAGATCCAGGCGCACCTGGAGACCCTCGGCGAGTCCGTCCTCGTGGCCGGTGACGCGCACATGATCAAGGTCCACGTCCACAACGAACGGCCGGACGCCGTCATCGCCTATGGCCTGTCGCTGGGCGCCCTGTCGCGGATCACGATCGAGAACCTCGACGGCCAGGCCCACGACGTCCGCGAGGCAAAGGCCGCGGCCTTCGTCGGCGAGGCCGGCGGGACCGGCTCCCCGGTCGCACCGGCGGCCACGGCAGTCGCCCGGGCCGGCGTCGGCGCGCCGCACGACGAGGTCGAGCCGGCCACGACGCTCCCGATGGGTGTCGTTGCCGTGGCCCCGTCGGACGGCCTGGCGGCGATCCTCACGGACACGGCAGCCCACTTCCGGGAATACGGCGCGTTCCGGATCGTCCGCGGTGGCCAGAGTGCCAACCCGTCCACGGGGGAGCTGCTCGAGGCGGTCCAGGGGACGCAGGCGGACGAGCTCCTGATCCTGCCCAACAATCCCAACGTGGTCCTCGCCGCTCGCCAGGTCGCGTCGATGACGGACCGTCCGATCCACATCGTGCCCACCCGCAACGTGGCGGAGGGTGTCGCGGCGCTGTTCGAGCTGGACCCGCTGCAATCGGCCGCCGACAACGCGACCACGATGACGGCCGCCGGCCGGGCACTCCAGACGCTGCAGGTCACGGAGGCGGTGCGGGACGCGACGGTGTCCGGTCACAAGGTGAAGAAGGGCCAGACGATCGTGCTGGATCCCGACGACGGGCTGCTCGCCGCGGACAACGACCCGGATCGCGCGGTCCTGGCGGCCTTCGCACGGCTGGAGCCCGGTTTCGCGGTCGTGACCATCTACTACGGCGAGGACGCCACGCTCGACGCCGCCGAGGTCCTCGCCCAGCGGATCAGCGAGGCGGCCCCCGGGCTCGAGGGCGTGGACCTCGCCCACGGCGGGCAGCCCCACTACCGGTACCTGATCTCCGCCGAGTGAGCGAGCGCAGGCGAGCCGGACCTGCCCGTGGGAGCCGCTCCCTCCGGCCGACGGCTGCCGCGACCGCGCCACGAGATCCCGTCGAGATCCTCGCCTCTCCCGTCGGACTGTCCGGGATCACGGGCGTCTCGTCGCTCCGGCGGCACGCGCGCCGGCTCGGCGTCGAGTCGGTCCGGGACCTGCTGTTCCACCTGCCCCGACGGTACGACGACCTGCGCGAGCTCCGGCGCCTCGCGGAGCTTCGCGACCTCGATGACGGGACGGTCGCGTCCGCCCGGGTGACCGTCCTGGACATCGGGGTCCAGCAGTCCTGGCGGCGCAAGGTCCAGGTCACCACCGCGCACCTCGCCGACGGCTCCGGCACCGCAACGGCGACCTGGTTCGGGCGGCGGTTCGTCGAGCGCCGCGTGCGACCGGGCGACGAGCTGCTGGTGTCCGGCAGGATCAAGCACCGCTACGGCGGGGTCGTCTTCGAGGGTCCGGACTTCCAGCCTGCCGACGCCTCGAACCTGCTCCATGTCGGGCGGATCGTGCCGGTCTACCGGCTCACCACCGGGGTGACGGCAAACCGGCTGCGCACGGCCATGCGCCAGGCGCTCGATGCCGCCGGCCACGCCTACCCGGAGTACCTGCCCGACGAGATCCGCGTCCGCGAGGACCTCCCCGGGATCGCGGAATCGCTCGAGGCCGCGCACTACCCCACGACGTTCGGGGCACGGGACGCGGCGCTGCGCCGGCTCGCCTTCGACGAGCTCCTGGCGCTCCAGCTGGGCATGGTCGGGCGGCGGAGGGCTCGAGGGCGTGCCCACACGGAAGCGGTCCCGGTCTCGCGGGCGGACGACGAGCGGATCCGGACCTCCGTCGAGGTCGCGATCTCGCGCAAGCTTGGCCACCGCGTCTCGCTCACGCCGGACCAGGTTCGCACGCTCGACGAGGTCCGCGACGACCTCGCCCGTGACGTGCCGATGCTCCGGCTGGTCCAGGGCGACGTCGGCTCGGGCAAGACGGCCGTGGCGGCCTGGGCGCTGGCCGCGGCCGCCCTCGATGGGCGGCAGGCCGCGCTGCTCGCCCCCACCGATCTCCTGGCCAGGCAGCACCACGACGTCGTCGGCGGGCTGCTCGAGGAGATCGGGATCGAGGTCATCCTGCTGACCGGCTCGCTCGGCGCAAAGGGCCGCAAGAGCGCGTACGAGGCGCTGGCCACCGGCCAGGCGCGGGTCGTCGTCGGCACGCACGCGATGCTCCAGGAGGGCGTGGCGTTCGCCGACCTCGCGCTCGCCGTGGTCGACGAGCAGCACCGCTTCGGCGTGGAGCAGCGGGGCGCCCTCGAGGCGAAGGCGACGAGAGGGGCTCCCCACGTCCTGCTCATGACGGCGACGCCGATCCCGCGAACCCTGGGCCAGGTCCTGTATGCGGACCTGGACGTGTCCACCCTGCACACCGCCCCCGAGGGTCGGATCGCGATCCGCACGGGGATCCGCCGCCCGGACGACCTCGAGGGCACGTGGCAGCGCGTTCGCGCCGAGGCCAGCGAAGGCCGCCGGGCGTTCGTCGTGGTCCCGCGCATCGGGCCCGCGGCCGCGGCCGCCGACACGACCGGGAACGGGGATGCTGGCTGGGTCGGCGACGACGACCTCCCGGACGAGGACGTGGAGACGGCGTGGGCCGCCGCGGCCGAGGCCGAGTACGCCCGCCTCACGGAGCTGCTCGCGCCGCTCAGGGTCGGCCTCGTCCATGGGCGCATGCGGCCGGCGGACCGGGACGCGGAGATGGCCCGCTTCCGCGACGGCGGCCTCGACGTGCTGGTGGGCACGACGGTGGTCGAGGTCGGCGTGGACGTCCCCCAGGCGTCGCTGATGATCATCGAGGGGGCGGAGCGCTTCGGTCTTGCCCAGCTCCACCAGCTCCGGGGTCGCGTCGGACGTGGGACCGACGCCTCGTACTGCGTCCTCGTGAGCGAGGCGGCCGAGGGCACCACCGAGCACGAGCGCCTCAGGGCGGTGGCGGGGACCTCGGACGGCTTCGAGCTCGCCGAGAAGGACTTCGAGCTGCGTCGCGAGGGCGATGTCCTGGGCCTCGCGCAGAGCGGCCTGCCCCGCCTGCGGGTGGCGACGCTGTCCAGCCAGGAGCACCGCGGCCTCGCGACCCATGCCCGCGAGTGGGCCGAACGCCTGCTCGACGACGCGGGCCGCCTCGACGCCCATCCCGAGCTGGATCGCGAGCTGACCGGGGGCTGGCTGACGCGTGTCCACGATGGCGACCCGGCGAGCGCCGCCTGAGATGGCCGACGCCGGCCGCGTGATCGCGGGGTCCGCCAGGGGGGTCCGTCTTGCCGCTCCTGGCCCTGGAACCCGCCCGCTCACGGACCGGGTCAAGCAGACGCTGTTCGGGATCCTGGAGCCGGAGCTCGAAGGGGCGGCGGTCCTCGACCTGTTCGCGGGGTCCGGCGCGGGCGGGATCGAGGCCCTCTCGCGCGGCGCGGCCTCGGCCGTGTTCATCGAGCGAGATGCCGGTGCCGTGCGTGTCATCGCCGAGAACCTCCGGCGCACGGGCCTGGAGGCGGGCGCGACGATCGTGCGCAAGGACGCCGTGGCCTGGCTGGCCGCCACCGCGGGGGGAGCGGCCGACGGCGACGGAGCCCGTTTCGACATCGTCCTCGTCGATCCGCCGTACGTCGACACGGCATCGCTCGTCCGCGTGCTCGAGATCGTCGGCCCCGTGGTGCGCGAGGGAGGCGTCGTCGTGTCCAAGCACTTCTGGCGCGATGCGCCGCCGCCCGGCATCGGACTGCTAGCATCCGAACGGGAACGGCGCTTCGGTGAGACGGCGCTGACGTTCTACCGGCGCAGGGGACCACAGGAGGCTGGTGAGGCGTGAAGGTCGCGGTCTATCCCGGGTCCTTCGACCCGATCACCAACGGGCACCTCGATGTCATCCGGCGCGCCGCGCATGTCTTCGACCGCGTGATCGTCGCGGTCCTCGGCAACCCGCGCAAGGCCCCGATGCTGTCCGCGGAGGACCGGGTCGCCGTCATCCGCGCGGTCCTCGACGCCGAGCCGGACCTGGCCGGTCGGGTCGAGGTCGCGACCTTCGACGGCCTGACCGTCGCCTTCTGCCACGAGGTCGGCGCGACGTTCCTGGTGCGCGGCCTGCGGGCGATCGCCGACTTCGAGGCCGAGCTGCAGCTCGCCCACAACAACCAGCAGCTGGCAGCCGACGTGGACACCGTGTTCTTCATGACCAGCCTCCAGCACAGCTACATCAGCTCCAGCCTGGTCAAGGAGATCGCCCAGTTCGGAGGCGACGTGTCGGAGATGCTGCCGCCAGCGGCGGTCGACGCCCTGGCCGGCCGGCTCGCCCTGCGCAACGAGTCGACCTAGCGGCCGTCCCTGGCGGTCGTCCCAGCGGTCGGCCGGCCCGCCGGGCGTGCCATAATCCACGCAACGCCCCGCCGGGGCGGAGAGCCCAGGGGAGGCCGTCCGCTGGACATCATCTTTCTCGTCGAGCGCCTCGAGTCGCTGATCGCGAACGGCAAGAACCTGCCGATGACCAAGAACGCGATCATCGACCGTGATGCCGCGCTCAACCTCATCGACGAGCTCCGTGTCGCCGTGCCCGAGGAGGTCCGTGCCGCCAAGCGGATCAACCAGGAAGGCAGCCGGATCATCGAGAAGGCCCAGGAGGAGGCCGAGCGGATCGTCGTCCGCGCCCAGGAGCAGGCCGCGTACCTCATCGGGGAGCGCGGACTGACCGAGGCGGCCGAGGACGAGAGTCGCCGGATCGTCGCCGAGGCGGAGGACCAGGCGGCCGACGTGCGACAGGGTGCCGACGAGTACGCCGCCAGCGTGCTGAGCAGTCTCGAGGCCGAGGTCACGCACGTCCTGGGTGGGATCACGCGTGGCCTGCAGATGCTCGACGAACGCCGCGCCGCCTATCTCGAGGCCCAGGAGCCCGCGCCGGTCGACGTCGAGGACGACGTCGATGCGCCCGCGGACGTCTACGGCGACGAGGAGCTGGACGCGCAGGAGGGAGCCTCGCCGGCCCCTCGGCGATGACCGGTACCGGCCCGCACGGCTATCCCGTGGACACCCACGGTGATCCCCTCACGTTCGCGGTGTCCGGGCTGATGGCCGAGCTGCCCGGCACCATCCGCGACTACGTGATCGAGGGTGTGGCCGTCGATCCCGGGGAGGGCATCGTGCTCGCCGAACCCGTGGACGGCAGCGTCCGTGTCTCGCGCACGAACCGCGGCCTGGTCGTGGCCGCGAAGCTGACCACCGTGATGGCGGGGGAGTGCGCCCGATGCCTGCGACCCGTCCTGATCCCGCTGCGGCTGCGGATCGACGAGGAGGTCCTGCCGTCCATCGACCTCGCCAGCGGAGCCCCCGTCCCGCTCGAGGAGGATGGCGACCCGGAAGGGGCGCGCCTCACCGATCACCACGAGCTCGAGCTGCGGCCGCTGGTCGTCGAGGCGATCTGCCTCCAGGAGCCCATCGCGCCCCTGTGCGAGCCCGACTGCCCGGGCCTGTGCGTGGAGTGCGGGCAGCGCCTGCAGGCCGGCCACGCCCACGACGATGGGCCTGTCGACCCCCGCCTCGAAGCCCTGCGTGCCTTCCGGTTCGACGCCGGAGACGAGAGCGGGTAGACTCCGCCTTCGGCCACCCGTCCGGCGCCGGCGCGTCTGCGCGCCCCGAGCGGTCGGCCGGGATCACGAGACCGTCTCGCGGGCCTGCCCGCGTCACCAGCTGCACAAGGAGCAAGTACCGCCATGGGTGTGCCGAAGCGAAAGGTCGCTCACGCGCGACAGATGGAGCGCCGGAGCCACCTCGCGCTCACCCTGCCGAAGCTCGTCGAGTGCCCGCACTGCCACGAGCCCAAGCTGTCGCACCGGGTCTGCCCGGCATGCGGGTGGTACAACGGCCGCCAGGCGATCGCGCTGAAGCCGGCCGGCGGGTCGTCCGCGGGCGAGGAGTCCTAGACACCGGGTCGTGACCACGACCAGCGATCCCGTACCGGCAGGCCCGGACCGTACCGGCGTCCGGGTCGCCGTCGACGCCGTCGGTGGCGACCACGGTCCCAGCGAGGTGATCCCCGGAGCGCTCGCGTATGCGCGCTCCCATGCCGAGGACACCGTCATCCTGGTGGGCGACGAGGCCGTGATGGCCCCGTACCTCGTGGACCGGCCCGCCAACGTGCAGACGCGACACGCGTCGCAGGTCATCGAGATGCACGAGCATCCCGCCATGGCGCTGCGCGAGAAGAAGGACGCGTCGATCCTGGTCGCCACGGAGCTCGTGAAGCGCGGCGAGGCCGACGCCGTCGTGACGGCGGGCCACACGGGCGCCGGGATGGCCGCCGCGGTCCTGCGCCTGGGCCGCCTGCGCGGCGTGGACCGGCCGGGGCTCGCGATCCAGATGGTCGGCACCGAGCGCCCGTTCGTCCTGCTCGACATCGGGGCCAACCCGGATTCCACGCCCGAGAACCTGGCGCAGTATGCGCAGATGGGCGCCATCTTCAGCGAGCGCGTCCTGGGTGTCGACCGGCCCCGGGTGGCCCTGCTGTCGATCGGCGAGGAGAAGGGCAAGGGGGATGCCCGGATCCAGCGCGCCACGGAGCTCATCGACGAGACGGATCTCAACTTCATCGGCAACGTCGAGGGCAAGGACCTGACCGCGCAGGTCGCCGATGTCGTGGTCTGCGATGCGGTCCTGGGCAACGTCGTGATCAAGTTCTTCGAGGGCCTGTCCGGCCTGATCTTCGACCAGCTGCGGACGGAGTTCCGGAGCGGGATCCGGGGCCGGCTGGCGTACCTGCTGCTGCGTCCCGGCATCGCGCGCATCCGCACGTCGTTCGACTACGAGGTCGTCGGCGGATCGCCGCTGCTCGGCGTCCGGGGCGCCGTGATCATCACCCACGGACGGGCGAAGCGGCGCATGATCGAGCATGCCGTCCGCGTCGGCGCCACCACGGCGCGCGAGCGGGTCGCCGAGCGCATCGCCGAGGCGCTCGCCACGGGGGCGTCGCCAGGCGCGCCGGAGTCGAGCGAGGCTGCAGCAACGATGGAGGGTGACGCCTGATGACCGCGCTGTCCGTAGGGCCCAGCGTGATCCGCGAGACCGTGCTCCTCGCCGCCCTCGAGGTGCCTGGCGTGATCAGGGTCGGCCGCGCCGGCTCGCGCCTGCACAGGATCGTGGGCGGATCGCCCATCCGTGTCCGCGTCCGCGACGGCCGGGTCCACGTCACCATCTGGCTGATCGCCCGCCCGCGCCAGCCTCTCGATGCCCTCACCACGCAGGTCCGCGATGCCGTCGGCGGCGCGGTGGTGCGACTGCTGGGCCTCGAGCTCGGCGGAGTCACAGTCCTGGTCGATGGCGTCGGGGCCTGACGGCCCCCGCTCCCGGCGCGACCGCGCGAGCGACGACCGGGCGCGGAGCCGCCGGGCTGCACGTCGCCTGGCGCTCGCCGCCGTGTTCGAGGCCGAGTTCGGGCAACGCACCGCCGACGCGATCCTGGAGCGGCACCTCGGCACCGAGGGAGACCCGGACGTCGCCGGTCTGGCCCGCGAGATCGTCGGCAACGTGGTCCTGTACCGGGACGCCCTGGACGCCCGGATCACGGCTGCGGCGCCCCAGTACCCGGTCGTCTCGCTCGCCCGGATGGACCGCGCGCTGCTGCGTTGCGGCCTGTGTGAAGTGCTACACTCGCCCGCGACGCCGGCCCCGGTGGCGATAGCCGAATGGGTCGAGCTGGCCCGGACGTATTCGGGCGATCCGATGCGACGGCTCATGAACGGAGTGCTCGGGCGAGTGGCCCGGGACCAGGATGCAACCCGTCGGGACACCCCGGTTTGAGGAGGGCTCAGTGGCCAGCACGTACGATCGGCTGAAGAAGATCGTCATCGAGCAGCTCGGTGTGGATGAGGCGGAGGTCACTCCGGAGGCCTCGTTCGTCGACGACCTGAACGCCGATTCCCTGGACCTCGTCGAGCTCATCATGAGCCTCGAGGAGGAGTTCGGGACCGAGATCTCCGACGAGGACGCCGAGAAGATCCGGACCGTCGGGGACGCCGTCGAATACATCGACGAGCGCGCGTCCTAGCGGCGCAGCCCGGGGCGAGATGCACCCGGCCGACGCGCTGACGGAGCGCCTCGGGCTACCCATCCGCGATCGCGACCTGCTGGCGCAGGCGCTCGTCCACAGCAGCTGGCTCCACGAGCACCCCGACGCTGCTCGGGGGCACAACGAACGGCTGGAGTTCCTCGGGGACGCGGTGGTCAGCCTTGCCGTGTCCGAGGCGCTCTATCTGCGCCACCCCGCCGACGACGAGGGTGTGCTCTCGGCGCGCCGGGCGGCGATCGTGAGCACACCGGGCCTCGCGCGTCTCGCCGTGCGCCTGGACCTTGGCTCGTTGATGTTCCTGGGTGAGGGCGAGGCCCAGCGCGGCGGTCGCGTGCGCCCGTCGCTCCTCGCGTCGGCGTTCGAGGCGCTCGTCGGGGCCATCTACCTGGACCTTGGCTGGGACGCGGCCCGCGACTGGATCCACCGCCTGGCGGCGGAGGAGCTTGCCGCCGACTCGACGCTGAGCACCCTCAAGAGCCCCAAGAGCCGGCTCCAGGAGCACACCCAGCGGACGACGGGCGACCGGCCGCAGTACCGGCTGCTCGAGGCGGTCGGCCCAGATCACGAGAAGCAGTTCCGGATCGAGGTCGTCGTGGACGGCCGGGTGCTGGGCGTGGGCGAGGGTCCGTCCCGGCGCATCGCCGAGACGTCGGCGGCCGCGGAGGCGCTCGACGCGCTGCGGGCCGAGCGGCAGGCGGCACGCGCTGCCAAGGCCGCCACCGGGCAGCCTGCCGGGGCGCCGGGCACCGATACGAACCAGCGCGACGTGAGCGCACCGGCACGCCTCCTGGCCCTGCGCGTCCAGGGGTTCAAGTCGTTCGCCGAGCGGACCCTCGTCGAGTTCGGGCCCGGCATCAGCGCGGTCGTCGGTCCCAACGGATCGGGGAAGTCCAACCTGGCGGACGCGCTCCGCTGGGCGCTGGGCGAGCAGGGCCGCTCGCTGCGGATCCGCAAGAGCGAGGACGTGATCTGGGCGGGGTCCGAGCGGCGGAGCGCCCAGGGCATGGCCGACGTGACCCTCGTCCTCGAGAACGGCGACGCCCTGCTCCCGGTCGAGTACGCCGTCGTCGAGCTGGGCCGGCGCCTCTACCGGTCGGGCGAGAACGACTACCTGCTCAACAGGCAGCGGGTCCGCCTGCGCGACCTCCAGGACCTGCTGGACGCGGCGAACATCGCCGAGAACGCGTTCCTGTTCATCGGACAGGGCATGGTGGACCAGGCCCTCGCGTTGCGTCCCGAGGAGCGACGGCCGCTGTTCGAGGAGGTTGCCGGGGTCCGCCGGCACGAGCGCCGGCGCAGGAAGGCCGAGGACCAGCTCGCCGAGGCCGAGGCGAACCTGGCGCGCGTCGAGGACATCCTGGCGGAGCTCAGACCGCAGGCGCGGCGCCTCGGCCAGCTGGCCGAGCAGCAGGCGACCCGCCTCACGGCCGGTGAGGAGCTGGCGGCGGCGCTGATCGCCGCCGCGCATGGACGCTGGCACGAGGCCGCCGGGCGTGCCGCGGACGCGGACCGGCGCCGGGACGCCCTCCGTCTCGAGACGGAGCGCTCGCTCGAGGCGCTCGAGACAGCCGAGTCGTCCGTGGCCGGGATCGCGACGTCGATGGCGGAGCGCGCGGAGCAGGAGCGTGAGCGCCGCGTGGTGCACGAGGCGGCGCGTGCCGATCTCACCTCGCTCGGGCTGCGCGAGGCGCGGGCGACGGGCGAGATCGCCGCAGCTGTGCGAGATCGGCAACGGATCGCAGACGAGCGCGCCGCCGCCGACGCCGACGTGGCGGTCCAGCGGCGCATCCTGGCGGAGCCGGTGCCGGAGCGGGACGCGGAGCTGGAGGCCGCGCTGGGTGACGCCGACCGGTCGCTCTCCGAGGCGCTGGCCGAGCTCGGCTCCCTGCGTGCGGCGTCGCGGGCCCGAGGCGACGAGCTGGCGGCGCTGCGACGTGCCGAGTCGGCGCGCGCCGCGGAGGCCGAGACGGCGCGCCGGCGCCACGCGGACGCCCTGCGACGGGCGGCCGATGAGCGGGCGCACGCCGGTGAGGCCGAGAGCCGGCGCGCCGGGCTGGAAGCGGCCCTGCAGGAGGCACGGACGGCGCTGGAAGCGGCGACGGCGGAAGAAGCCGCGGCAGTCGCCGCGCGCGAGGCGGCGCGCTCGGCGGCGGATACGGCAGAGGGCACCCGCCGCGCGGTGGCCGAACGATCCGCCCGGGCCGGGTCGATGCTCGCGGGTGCCCGCGGGCGCCTGGAGCAGCTCGCCCGGCGCCTGGAGGAGGAGGAGGATCGCGGGATCGCCCGCGCCGCGCGGAAGCTCGGTGGCAAGCGGGTGGACGAGGACCTCGGCATCGAGCCGTCGCTGCGGGCGGCCGTCGAGGCGGCCCTGGGAGACCTTGCCCGCGCGTACGTCGTCGAGCGGGGAGGCGCGACGTCCCTGGCGGGCGAGCGCGGGCACGTGGTGGTGCGGGAGCGCCTGGCGACCGCCGAGAAGGTCGCGGGCGGCGGGACGGCGGGCGAGCTGCGCCGGCTGGATGACACCCTGGCCGCCGTTGCGGGTGGCCGCCTCACCGAGGCGGTGCGCCGGGATCCCAATGGGGCCGTGCGGGCGCTGCTGGGCCGTGCCGTCTGGACACCGGATCTCGCGGCCGCCCTCGAGGTGCAGGCCGTCCTGCCTGTCGGCTGGCTCGCCGTGACCCGCGACGGGAGCGCGGTTGTCGACGCGTTCACGGTGCGCGTCGGGCGCGGCGACTCGCCCCTGGAGCGGCGGGCAGAGGCGGATCGCCTGGCACGGGAGGCGGCGTCGCTGGAGACCGAGGCCGAGGCCGCGGAGCACGCGACGAAGGCGGCGACGACCGCGGCAGCGGAGGCGCGCGAGAGGCTCGAGGCGGCCCGGGTCGCCGAGTCGGCGGCGGCCGCGAGGCGGCGGCGCGCGGAGGACACCGAGCGCTCCGCGGGCCGGGAGCTGGAGGCGGCGGCGCGGGAGGCCGCATGGCACGCCGCGCAGGCCGACCGCCTCGCTCTCGAGATGGATCGCGCGGCTGCCGCCCTCGCAGCGATGGATGCCCGTCCCGTCACCGACGGTCCGACCGGCGAGGCCGCCGCAGGCGAGCAGGAGGCCATCGCCGCCTGGGAGTCACGTGTCGCTGAGCTCCGCGAGCGCCGTGACCGGGTCGCCGGCGATGTCGCGGCTCACGAGCGCACCCGGCGCGAGATCGAGGCACGCCGGGCTCGCGCCGAGGCCGCGATCGCGCTGGGAGAGGGTCGGATCGCAGCGTCGGAAGGCGCCCTGGCGGCGCTCGCCGAGCGTGAGCGGGCGGCCGGCGACGAGCGCGACGCCGTAGCCGGCGAGCTCGCGGCCGCGGCATCCCGGGAGGCACAGGCCCGCGACGAGCTGGAGGCGCTGCTCGCCGACGACCGCGCCGAGCGGACCCGCCTGGCCGAGGCCGAGCGCGACGCGATGGCCGCCCGGGAGCGCCTGCGCTCGGCGCGGACGACCGGGCCCGGGCCGCGGACGTGGCCGCGCTGGAGGGCGCCTGAACCTCGATTCGCTGCGCGAGCAGCTGCTGGTGGAGCTCGCGGGCCTTGGTGACGTGGGGCTCCGGCACCTGGCGATGGCCGCAGGCGTGGAGGTCTCGGACCTCGCCGGCCCAGCCGGACGCGGACAGGCCGACGCCGAGGGTGTGGTTCGAGACGCCGGTTCCGACGGCGTGCCGGAGACCGATCTCGGGACCGATGACCCGGGCGCGGCACCGGCCGAGGCGGGCGACACCGCTGCCCTCGAGGCTGCCCTGGACCTGCTCGCCCCGCGCTGGGCGGCAAACGCCGCGGATGCGGACCTGCCTTCGCCCGGCAGGCTGTCCACGCTGCGTCGCCGCTTCCACGAGCTCGGTGCCGCGAACCCGTTCGCCGTGGACGAGTACCGGGCCGTCCGCGAGCGCCTCGAGACGCTCGATGCGCAGGACAGGGACCTGCGCGAGGCCATCGGCAAGACGCGGACCCTGATCGCAGACCTCGACGTCCTCATCGCGAACCAGTTCCGGACCACGTTCGCCGCCCTCGAGGTCGCCTTCGACGCCCGGTTCCAGCAGCTGTTCGGCGGCGGCTTCGCGAAGCTCTCGCTCACCGACCCGGCCGACCTGTCCGCCACGGGCATCGAGATCACCGCCCGCCCTCCGGGCAAGAAGCCGCAGGCGCTGTCGATGCTCTCGGGCGGTGAGCGCGCCCTCACGGCGGTTGCGCTCCTGTTCGCCATGCTCGAGGTTCGCCCCGCGCCGTTCTGCGTGCTCGACGAGGTCGATGCCGCGCTCGACGAGGCGAACGTGGGACGCTTCACCGAGGCGCTGCGGGAGCTCGCTGCCCGGACCCAGTTCATCGTCATCACCCACAACCGCGGCACGATCGAAGCCGCCGACGCCCTGTACGGGGTCACGGTCGGCGACGATTCGGTCAGCCGCGTGATCAGCCTGCGTCTCGACGAGGCGCAGGCCATCGCCAGCCACCGCCGTCCCGAGGCCCACCCGGTCCCCGCGGGCGACCGGGGTGGACATCCGGAGGAGAGAGACTGATGCCGCTGTTCCATCATGATCACAAGGGCGAGAACCCCGAGCAGGAGCCTGCCGAGGAGGCGGCCGACGTGCCCGAGGGCATGGTTCGATCGCTCTATCCGGAGGGCGGTCTGGAACCTGACCTGATCGGCGACGAGTGGAAGCAGGGTTCGCCCGACGATGCGGTCCCCGAGCCCAACGAGCTCGAGTGGGATCTCGCCGAGGCACCCGGCGCGCTGCTCGGCGGCTGGGGCGAGGTCGACCCGGCCCCGATCGTCCCGATGCCCGAGGTGAAGGAGCACGGTCGGGAGGACAAGCACAGCTGATGCGCTTCTTCCGACGCGGCGGACAGCCGGAGGACCACCCTCCGGAGGAGCCGCAGCAGCCCGACGAAGTCGCCGACGACGTCGTCGGCGACGAGTGGCAGACAGGAGTCGCCGGACGAGGCCGTGACGGCTCGAGGTGCCGCTCGCCGCCGCGCCCGCCCTTCACCCGCTGACCGGCGGCGGCGGGATCGTGGAGCCCGTGCACGTGCCCGCGCGAGCCCGAGCCGCCCGCTGCACCCGGGGAAACCGCGGCCGACGTGCTCGGTGAGATCGTGCCGGAACCCGAGGTCGAGCCCGCTCCGCCGAGCGTCCCGCAGCCTGCCGCCGCCGAGCCGCCGTCGACGCCCGAACCCGTCGTCCAGTGGGCCTGGGGCGCCGACTACAGCCCCGAGAAGGCCGACGCCGCCCGCCGGGAGCGCGAGCGGGAGCAGCTCGAGGCCGGGCTCGAGAAGTCCCGCATGGGGTTCGGCGCCCGGCTCCTGGGCGCCTTTGGCGCGGCCGGCGGCGCGGACTGGGACGAGATCGAGGAGACCCTGATCACCGGCGACGTGGGGGCGGCGCTGTCGATGGACCTCGTGGAGCGCGCCCGCAAGCGCAGGGACGTCTCGGCCGAGGAGGCCGTCCGCGCCGAGCTCGCCGGCCTGCTCGCCGTCCGCGACGCGGAGCACTGGGAGCCCGTCCCGGCCGCCGAGGGCGCGCCCGCCATCGTGCTCGTCGTGGGCGTCAACGGCACCGGCAAGACCACCACCATCGGCAAGCTGGCGGCCCGCGAGCGTGCCCTGGGACGGCGCGTCGTGCTGGCCGCGGCCGACACCTTCCGCGCCGCCGCCATCGACCAGCTGCGGATCTGGGCCCAGCGGACGGACTCGGAGATCGTGGCCCATGCGCCCAACGCGGACCCGGCGGCGGTGGTGTTCGACGCCCTCGATGCCGCCGTCGCCCGCCACGCCGACATCCTGATCGCCGACACGGCCGGGCGCCTCCACACGAAGTCGAACCTCATGGACGAGCTGTCCAAGGTGCGCCGCGTCATCGACAAGCGGATCCCCGGGGCCCGGGTCGAGACCTTCTTCGTCCTCGACGCGACCACGGGCCAGAACGGCCTGGCCCAGGCGAAGGCGTTCCATCAGGCCGTCGGCCTGACTGGCGTCGTCCTGACCAAGCTGGACTCGACCGCGAAGGGCGGCATCGTGTTCGCGATCGAGAAGGAGCTCGGCGTTCCCGTCCGGTTCGTCGGAGTAGGGGAGAAGGCGGAAGACCTGCTGCCCTTCGACCCCGAGGCATTCGTGCAGGCGCTGTTCGACTGATCCCGGTCTGGGGGCCGACGGCTCACGACCGCTCCTGGCTCGCGCCGCCGCACAACGCGACCACCGAACACTGCGCTACGTCGCACCGGACTCCTCTGCGGGTCCGGAGTCGTCTTGCGGTCGCCGCCATCGACCGGCCGGCGAGCCGGGATCGACTGGGACGGCGTGGTAACAAGAGGGGTGCCCGCGCGTCCTAGGGGACGAATGGAGGTCCCATGAACAGCGTCTGGGCCGGGAATCAAGAGCTCGCGTCGGGACCCGACTCGCTGCGGCGCGAGTACCGCGAGGAGCAGGCGGCGCCGGCAAGGGACGGCAGGATGGTCACACGGTGGCGGCAGCTCGTCGCCTCCGCCGCGCTCTCACTCGCGGTGACGGCGAGCCTTGCCGGCTGCGAATCCGCACTCGTCATTCCGTCAGGCGCGCAGACCGTCTACGCGACGGTTACCCGTGACTCGGTGCGGCTCGAACCGACGACCGTGCACGCAGGCATGGTCTACCTCAACGTCGAATCTGACGGCTCGGAACTGATGTTCGTCGGCGGGGGCGCCGTCGGCGGGGGCGAGGCCGAACCTCCCGGGCTGGTCGGCCTCACGGACGAGCACCTCGACGCCGTCCTCCACGGCGACCTTGTCAGTACCTACATCTCGTCCGGCTTCCGCAGCGGCGGCGAGCTCGGGAACGCGAGCGAGCTGGGCGAGCTCCCGGCCGGGAAGTACCTCTTCCTGCCCGACGGCATCGTGATCCTGGAGCCAGGGGCATACGACGCCATCCCCCTTGACGCCGTGGCAGTGCTCGAGGTCGTGCCGTGATGACGAATTCGGTCCGGACCGCAGGCGGACTCGGGGTGGACCTCAGGAGCGGTCTGGTCAACGCTTCTGCGTCGCGAATGGCGGAGGAGCCCGCCACCAGACGGCGCCAGGAGTCATCGCAGGAACTGCGAAGGGGATGATGATGTCAGGGACAGCGACAGCCACTCCCGAAGGCTCACCGCGACGGCGGTCGCGCCGACGGCGGATCCTCGTGCTGCTGGCAGGTGTCGTGCTCGTGGCCGGCCTCGTCTGGGCGTCGGCGATCGGCTACATCGCCTCCACCACGCTCATGTACGGCGACGCCGAGAAGCACGGCTGCCCGACGCCGGCCGAACTGGGCTGGGCGTACGAGGCCGTCAACTACGACATCGCGCTCGACGAGCAGCTCCCCGACGACAACCCGAACTGGCTCACGGACTGTCCGAACCACGGCGCGGGCACAGCCGGGACTGACGTCGTCTCGGCGGACGGGGTGCGCCTCGCCGGTTGGTACATCCCTTCGGGCGACGGCGATGCCGCCTCGGCGCCGACCGTCGTCATCGTGCACGGCTGGGGTGTCTCCAAGTCGGACGCGCTGCGCTATGCCGTCCCGCTCCACGACACACTGGAACCTGCTCCTCATCGACACACGAGCTCAGGGTCGCAGCAGCGGCGACTGGATGTCCTTCGGCGTTCGCCGAGGCCGCCGATGTTCGCGCCATGCTGGACTGGCTCGAGCGCACCAAGCGGCCGTCGAAGATCGCGGTCGCTCGGCGATTCCGGCGGGCGCTGCGGCGGCGGCCAAGTTGGCGCGCACCGATCCAGAGGATCGCCGGTCTGGTGCTGGAGTCGGCACATGCGCGCCTTCGGAACCCCCTCGAGCCAGCAGTTCGGCGCCGAGCAGCCGCTCTTCCAGCCCGTCGCGCTCACCTTGCCGATCACGATGGCGGCCTTCTGGGCTCGGACCGGCGCCTGGCTGGGCGACGCCGACCCGCTCGATGCGATCGCGGATCTCGGGCGACCGACCACTGGCGATCAGCTACGGGACGAAGGACAGCAAGGATCGTCCCTGAGTTGAACGCCCAGGTGCTGTACGACGCCGCGCTCGCCGCCGGGGTGCCGGTCGAGATGCACGCCTGCGAGGGCGCGGGACACGGAAAGGTCATCAATACCTGCCCGGACGCCTACCGGGACTGGGTGAACGCTTTCATGGAGCGCGTCCTCGGCGAGAGCTGAGGGGCGGTGAATCCTTCGGGCTCCCTCAATCGGCGTCGGCGTGACCGGAACGCGGTCACGCGACCGGCGTCCGCCGCGCTTCGTCCACGCGACCGACGCGCCACACGGGCGAGCGATACAGCCCGATGGCCCCGGCCAGCGCGAACAGCGGCCCGAGGAATGCCGCCGCACGCAGCCCGATGGCCTCCGCGAGGAGACCGCCGGCCACCGTGCCGACGAGGGTCGCGAGCACCATCACGACCCGCACGGTCGCGTTGACCCGCCCCAGGTGGCGGTCCTCCACGCGCGCCTGGCGCATCGAGATCTCGGTGACGTCGTAGACCGTCACGGCCGTGTCGCCGATGAGCTGCTGGCCCACGAGGAACGCGACGGCGACGAGCGGCATGCCGGCCGGGGCGAGCGGGATCAGCAGGTTCCCCAGCGCGGCGACCAGCAGCGACGCCACGACGAGCCGGCCGAGCCCGAAGCGTCCCGGCCGCCCGCTCGGCGAACAGGGCCCCCACGAGCGACCCGAACCCGCCCAGCGCCGCCACGACGCCGATGACGGCCGCGTCCAGGCCCAGCTCGCCCGTGGCGAACAGCAGCCAGGTCGACCCGAACACGCCCCACATCGCGGACAGGCCCAGGGTTCCCCACAGCAGCCCGCGGAGGACCGGGTCGTGGGCCACGATCCGCATCCCCTCGCGGATCTCCGCGCCGATCGGCTCGCGGTCCGCCGCGGGCGGTGGCGGCGGCTCGGGGCGGCGGATGCCGCCGAGGAACACCGCGGAGACGACGAACGAGCAGGCGTCGACGGCGATGGCGATCGGCGCCGTGAGCAGCTTCACCAGGAACCCGGCGGCACCGAACGCCAGGAACTCCACCGCGCTCGAGGTGGCCGCAAGGGCCCCGTTCGCGCGCACCAGCTCCGCGCGCGAGACGATGGTGGGCAGGTACGCCTTGTCCGCGACGTCGAAGAAGGTCGTGAGCACGGCTGCCAGCGACGACACCAGCAGCACCTGGGCGAGCGTGAGCCAGCCGCCGACCGCCGCGACCGGGATGGACCCCAGCAGGACCGCCCGACCGAGGTCCGCCCAGATCATCACCGGCCGGCGTCGCAGCCGGTCAACCCACGCCCCGGCGACGAACCCTACGAGCAGGGCCGCGACGAGGTCCACGGCGCGCAGGGCGGCGATCTCGATGGGGCCTGCCCGGAGCGTCTCGATCGCGACGAACGGGAGCGCGATGCGGGTCACGAACGACCCGAACACCGAGACGGTCGCCGCGCCCCACAGCAGCATGAACGCGCGGTTCCGGCGCAGACCGGGGGAGGGGAGCTCCGCGTGCGTGGGCGGCACGGGGTCGAGCAGCGGGTCGAGGGTCACCGGCGGAGCCTACACGTCATGGGACCTTCGGCCCGGGGGCGCCCGCGTGAGGCATGGCGTACACTCGCCACGCCTCGGTGTCGCCAGAACCCGCGCACCACCCGCCCGGCGTCCGTCGTGCGGCCTGATCCCCACCATCAGTCACAAGGGTCCCCGCCCCCGCATGTTCGACACCCTCAGCGACCGCCTCCGCAAGACCCTTGCCGGGTTGACCGGTCGTGGCCGCGTGACCGAAGCGGACCTCGATGCGGCCATGCGCGAGGTCCGGCTCGCCCTGCTCGAGGCGGACGTCAACTTCAAGGTCGTCAAGGAGTTCGTCGCGCGGGTCCGCGAGCGGGCGCTGGGCGCCGAGATCCTCGAGAGCCTGACCGCCGGCCAGCAGGTCGTCAAGATCGTCCACGAGGAGCTGACCGCGCTCCTGTCCGCGGGGGACCGGACCTTCCGGCTGGTGGGCAATCCGGCCGTGATCGCCCTCGTCGGCCTCCAGGGTTCGGGCAAGACGACGTCCGCGGCGAAGCTCGCCAAGCACATCGTCAAGCTCGGCCGGGCGCCCCTCCTCGTGGCCGCCGACCCGTACCGGCCGGCCGCCGCCGACCAGCTCGAGACGCTGGGCAAGAGCCTCAACATCGCCGTCTATCGCGCCCCGGTCGGGACCCCCACCGTGGACATCGCCACGCAGGGCATCGAGCACGCGAAGCGCATCGGCCGCGACACGGTGATCATCGACACGGCGGGCCGCCTCACGATCGACGACGCGCTCATGGCGGAGATCCGCGAGATCGCCGACGCGACCAGGCCGGTCGAGACGCTGCTCGTCGTGGACGCCATGACCGGCCAGGAGGCCGTCACGGTCGCCCAGGGCTTCGCCGGCGCCGTTCCCGTGACCGGCCTCGTCCTGACGAAGATCGACGGCGATGCCCGTGGCGGCGCGGCGCTGTCCATCGGGGCGGTCACCGGCATCCCGGTCAAGTTCCTGGGCACCGGCGAGAAGACGGACGCGCTCGAGGTCTTCCACCCGGATCGTCTCGCCAGCCGGATCCTGGGCATGGGCGACGTGCTCACGCTCGTGGAGCGCGCCCAGGAGGCGTTCGACGAGAAGCAGGCGGCGAAGCTCGAGGAGCAGGTCCGCAAGGGCGCGTTCACGCTCGAGGACATGCTGTCCTCGATGCGCCAGATGCAGAAGATGGGCCCCATGGGCCAGCTGATGGGGATGATCCCGGGCATGAGCGGCATGGCCAACGAGGCGCAGGCCGCGGTGGACCGGGGCGATCTGAAGCGAGTCGAAGCCATCATCCTGTCGATGACGCCGCGCGAGCGTCGCGACCCCGGGATCCTCAACGCCTCGCGCCGCCGCCGGATCGCGAACGGGTCCGGGACCTCGCTGCCAGAGGTCAATCGGCTCGTGAAACAGTTCGGCGAGATGCAGAAGCTGATGAAGCAGCTCTCGGGGACCGGCGGACGCCGGGCCGCGATGGGCCAGCTCCTCGGACGCCGCTAGGCGGGAGTGACAGACATGACCGACCAGGAACCCACCCAGGTCTACCAGCCGCCGACGGTCGAGCCGCCGGTGGTGCAGCCCACGGCCGCCGAGCCGCCGCCCGCACCCGTGGCGACGGCGCCCCTCGAGTCCGCCACGTCCGGCGCACGGCCGGGCCGCAGCAAGCTCAAGTGGCTCGTCGCCGGCCTCGTCGTCCTGCTCGTCGCGGGAACCGCCGTCGGCGCGACCGCGCTCCTCACCAGCGATTCCGGTGATCCCGTCGTGCTGGCGTACACGCCGGCCGACAGCGTGGCCTACGCGGAGATGCGCCTGGATCTCCCGGGCAGCCAGTCCGCGGAGCTCGCGGAGATCATGAAGGCCTTCCCGGGATTCGAGGACCAGGCCGCGTTCCCCATCAAGCTCTCGGAGGCGCTCGACGTGCTCGTCGGGCAGGCCACGGATGGGCAGCAGAGCTACAAGAGCGACATCGAGCCGTGGTTCGGCGGGCAGATCGGCGCCAGCGCCGGCCCGCTCCCGTCGACGGCCGATCCGGCGGCCGCGCGCGCCGTCGTGCTGCTCAGCGTCGAGGACGCCGCCAAGGCGACCGCGTGGGCCGACGGCCTGGCCGCGAAGAGCGGTGCCGCGACCACGACCGAGACCTATGACGGCGTGACGATCACGATCGTCGAGCCTGCCGCCGGCGCGGACGCCAAGGGCATGAGCGCCGCCTACGCCGTGGTCGGACCGGTCCTGGCCATCGGTGACCCGACGTCCGTCAAGGCCGTGATCGACACCGACGGCAAGACGGGCCTCAACACCAACGCGCAGTTCCAGGAGGCAGAGGCATCCGTCACCGGCGACCGCCTCGGCTTCGCCTACGTCGACCTCGCCACGGTGGCGAAGAGCGCGACGGACCTCGCCGGGTCGGTCACCGAGGCCATGCCGTCGCTGCCGATCTCGCTCGAGGGCCTGACGCCGCCCTGGGTCGCGGCCGCCGTCAGCGCCGAGGACGGCGCATTCGTCATGGAGAGCCGCTCGCCGCACGTGGCGACGTCCGGGCCTGCGACCAACGCCGAGTCCAAGCTGCCGGGCGTGGTGCCGCCGACCACGGTGTTCCTTGTCGAGGGGCACGACGTGGGCAAGGCCCTCACCTCCTTCAAGGACCAGCTCGCCGACGTCCCCGAGCTCAAGGAGCCCATCACCCAGCTGGACGACGCGCTCGCGCTCCTCGGCGGCCCCGAGGCCATCGTGGGCTGGATCGGCGAGGCCGGCGTCGCGGTCACGCTCGACGGCGCAGACATCGCCGGGGGCCTGGTGATCGTCCCGAACGACGCCGCCGCGGCCGAGAAGCTGCTCGACCAGCTCAACGCCCTCATCCAGCTCGGCGGCGCACAGGCCGGCCTGTCCGTCTCCGAGGAGCCGTACCAGGGAACCACCATCACGGTCATCGACCTGTCCGGCCTCGGCGGCCTGGTCGGCCAGATGTCGGAGGGCGCCGTCGCGGCCCCGACCGACCTCAAGCTCGCCTATGCCGTGACCGACCAGGTCGTGGTCATCGGCATCGGGACCGACTTCGTGAAGAGCGTGATCGACGCGAGCGCCGGCGAGTCCCTCGCCGACACCGAGCGCTTCAGCACGGCGCTGACCCAGGCAGGCAAGGAGCACGCCGCCCTGTTCTGGCTGGACGTCGCCGCGATGCGGGGCTTCATCGAGAGCATGGTCCCGGCCGCGGACCGGGCGGACTACGACGCGAATCTCAAGCCGTACCTCGAGGCGTTCGATAACGTGATCGGCACCACGATCCCGGGTGACGAGATCGACAGCAGCACCGTGATCGTTCGCGTGACCGGCAACTGACGGGTCCATCACCCGACCGCCAACCACCACAGCCCAAGCACGCGGGTTCGCCCAAGGACCCGCCCACATTGAGGAGCAGCGCACCACATGGCCGTTCGCATTCGCCTGACTCGTGTCGGGGCGACCAAGCAGCCGACCTACCGGCTCGTCGTCGCCGACAGCCGTTCCGCCCGGGACGGACGCTCGATCGACACGATCGGGCACTACAACCCGCGCACCGACCCGATCGAGCTCGTCGTGGACGAGGCCAAGGCCAAGGACTGGCTGTCCAAGGGCGCCCAGCCCAGCGACACGGTCCGACGCCTGTTCAAGCAGGCGGGCGTCCTGCCCGGCGCGAAGTAGGCCGCCCGATGGCAGCCGCTGAGCTGGTCGAGTACGTCGCCAAGTCCCTCGTGGACGATCCCGATGCCGTCACGGTCGAGGTCGTCAACGGCGAGGACGGGATGGTCATCGAGCTGCACGTGGCCGAGTCCGACATGGGCAAGGTCATCGGGCGGAACGGCAGCGTCGCCAAGGCGCTGCGCACGCTGCTGAAGGTCACGTCCGCCCGCACGGGCGAGCCGGTCAGCCTCGAGATCATCGAGTAGGAGCCGGCCCTGGCTCCCGAACCCACCGCCGGCGACGGTCCCGCCGCGTCCGGCGGACCTGATCGCGCCGCGTCCGGAGCCGCTCCGGCGCGGCTGGTCGTCGCCCTTGTGCGGGGCCTTCGCGGCCTGCGCGGCCACGTGCGCGTCGAGCTCCTCACGGATCGCCCCGAGGAGCGCTTCGTCGTGGGCACGACCCTGTACATCGAGGGCACGGACAGGGCGCTGACGATCGCGGAGGCATCCGCCGTCGCGGACGGGCCCGGCTGGTGGCTGCGCTTTGCCGAGGCGCCGAGCCGCGAGGCCGCCGACGACCTGCGGAACCTCTACCTCGAGATCGACGCGCCCGTCGAGGAGCACGAGCCCGGCCGCTGGTTCTTCCACGAGCTGGAGGGTCTGGCGGTCCGCTCGACGGCCGGCGAGGAGCTCGGCAGGATCGTGGAGATCTACCGCGCCGGTGGGGCCGAGGTGTTCGTCGTACGCGGCCCGCGGGGCGAGATCGACGTGCCGGGCGTGAGGGGCATCGTCACGGAGCTCGCGCCCGAACGCGGCGAGATGATCGTGGACATGGACGCCCTGGACATGGACGCTCGGCCGGTGGACGACGAGGACTATGTCCGGCCGCGGGATCGCCGACCGAAGAAGCAGCCGAAGCCGAAGGGTCCCGCCCAGCCGCCGAAGGGCACCGGGCCGGTCCGGAAGCCCGTGGATCCTGCCGCCTCGAAGAAGGGCGGCAAGGACGCCGCGGCGCCCCGCGCCAAGGGCACCCCTAAGGCGACTTCGAAACCAGCGCCGGAGCCGGCCCCGGAGCCCGCGCCGGAGCCCGTGGCACCGCCGCCCGCCCCGGACCCGTCGCCAGACGACGCCTGATGGCCCTCGAGGTCGACGTCCTGACGCTCTTCCCGCCGATGGTGGAGGGCCCCCTGGGCGAGAGCATCCCTGCCCGGATCCAGGAGCGCGGCCTCGCGACCGTCCGCGTCCACGACCTGCGCGGCTGGGGCCTCGGGCCGCCATCGGACGGTCGACGACTACACCTACGGCGGGGGAGCGGGCATGGTCCTGCGCCCGGAGGTCGTGGCCGCGGCGCTGGGCGACCTCCGGCGCCCGGACTCCACGGTGATCCTCCTCGATCCCGCCGGCCGCGTCTTCCGCCAGGCGATCGCCCACGACCTGGCGGATCGATCGCACCTGGTCTTCGTGTGTCCCCGCTATGAAGGCGTGGACGAGCGGATCCGGGCGATGGTGGACCTGGAGCTCTCGATCGGCGATTACGTGCTCACCGGCGGCGAGCTCGCGGCGCTCGTGATCATCGACGCGGTCCTGCGGCTGCTGCCCGGCGCCATCGACGAGGCGTCGATCGCGGAGGAATTGTTCGCAGCCGGCCTCCTCGAGTACCCGCAGTACACCCGTCCGGCGACCTTCGAGGGTGTCTCCGTGCCGCCCGTGCTCGTCTCGGGGCACCACGAGCAGGTGCGGAAGTGGCGGCTCAGGGAGTCGCTGCGCCGGACGATCGAGCGGCGGCCGGACCTGCTCGAGGGGCGGGTCATGAGCAAAGAGGAGACGCGGCTCCTCGGTGAGCTCCGCGCCGAGGCGGCCGCGGAGGCCGTCGAACCCGGTGGCCCGGACGCCGGCCGCGGCGCGGCCGTGGAGTCGGGCGGCTGACTGGCCCGCGACACCCGGCTGCGGCAGCCTGACACGTGGCCGTTGGCGTGCTATCCTCCGCCGTCGGCCGTGCCGTGTGTGGCTCGCCGTCCCGCAACCCGTGACCCCCGCAGCCGCGGCTGCCGACGACCGAACAAGGATCCACAACCCGTGAACGTGCTCAACGAGATCGTCCAGGACCAGATGCGGACCGACCTGCCGGTGATCACCCCCGGTGACACGGTCAAGGTGTCTGCCAAGGTCGTCGAGGGCACCCGCGAGCGCATCCAGGTCTTCGAGGGCCTCGTGATGCGGATGCGGAACAGCGGCATCGCGTCCTCCATCACCGTCCGACGCATCGCGTCCGGCGTGGGTGTCGAGCGGACGTTCAAGCTCAACAGCCCCCGCATCGAGAAGATCGAGGTCGTCCGCCACGGCCAGGTCCGCCGCGCGAAGCTGTACTTCCTGCGCAACCGCGTCGGCAAGGCCGCGACCACGCTCCGCGAGCGCCGCTAGCCTCGCCGCTGGCTGCAGGCCAGCCCCAGCGATCCCTCCGACCCCCGCCTTCGGTGGGGGTCGCTTCATGTCCTGCGCCGATCGTCGTCCGGCTCGGGGTGGCGCAGCCGCCCGCGCCGCCGTACCGTTGGCCCAACGGCGTCGACTGAGCACGCCCGCGATGGAGGGATGCATCCCGTGAGCACGCTGGGCGATGTCCGCCTCGTCTTCCTGGGCTTCAACGAGGAGATGGTCGCGCGCAACATCCTCGAGCTGGTCAAGGAGGCGAAGGACAGCAAGGCCATCGCGGTCGCCGACTGGGCCCTCGTGATCAAGGACGAGGACAGGCAACGTCAAGATCGAGGGCGACAAGTCGGTCGACCCGGGCGCGAAGCGCGGAGCGCTGTTCGGTGGCAGTGTCGGCATGGTGCTGGCGGCGCTGACCGGGCCGGTCGGCCTCGCGGCCGTCGCGGGCGGAGCGGCGATCGGAGCCATTGCTGCCGGGATCCATGACAGCGGCATGAAGACGAAGGACATCAAGGCGGCGTCCGACCTGATGGCGGAGGGCCGCACCGGGCTGGTGTTCGCGATCCCGGCCGCCGACGTCGATCGCTGGAACGAGTTCGTCGCGGGCGCGGTCGAGTTCGAGGCACCGGATCGCCGGTACGAGGTGGACATCACGCCGACCAACACGTTCGAGGATGCGCGTCGAGGCGTACCGGGCGCAGCAGGAAGCCTGAGCTCGATGCCTGTCGCCCAGGCAGGGCCGGCGGGCTCCCGACGGCCCACGGGCCTGCCGGTCCCGGCGCGTCACGCTCCTGCCGCCCGTCCCCGACGCACGGCGGGGTACGATCGAGGCGATGGCCGTGATCGTCCCCACCCTCCGCTGGGAGCGCCCCCTGTGGCGCGATGGTGCGATGCGTGTCGTGGGTGTCGACGAGGTCGGCGTGGCGCCCACCTGTGGGGCCGTGATCGCGGCCGCGGTGATCATGCCCCCGAACTGCCACCGGATCCCCGGGGTGCGCGACTCGAAGACCCTCAGCGCCGCGCAGCGGGAGCGTCTCGCCCCGATCATCCGGAGGCGTGCGGTCGCCATCGGCGTGGGAGCCGCATCGGTGGCCGACATCGACCGCCTCAACATCTACCACGCCACCCACCTGGCGATGCGCCGGGCCATCGCGCGCATCGGCGACCACGACCACGTGCTCGTCGACGGGCTGCGGATCGCCGGCTTCGAACGAGAGGTCGGGCCGTACACGGCGATCGTGGACGGCGACGCGCTGGTCTACTCGATCGCCTGTGCCTCCGTGGTGGCCAAGACCGTGCGTGACCGGATGATGGGCCGGCTCGCCGTCCGCTACCCGCAGTACGGCTGGGAGCGGAACCAGGGCTACGCGACGCAGGAGCACCGGGACGCCATCCGCGCCCACGGCCTGACGCCCCACCACCGGCGCAGCTTCCAGGCGCTCCACGTCCTGCTGGCCGGCGACCAGCTCGGGCTGTTCGACGGCGTGCCCGTGATGGACGAGGAGCCCGGCGAGGCCGATGAGCTGGCCTGGAACGCGCCCCCACTCGACGTGCTGGCGACGACGCTCTGAGAGGCCGGTGGTACGGGGGCTCATCCCGCCACGAGCCGCGCGTCCCGGGGTTCGCTCGGGCACAATGACCGGAACCTGCGGCGTCGTGCGAGACCGGCGCGCTACACGAGGAGGGCCATCCACATGGGCGAGCCGAAGCGCACGCGCCTCATCTTCCTGGGCTTCCCGGACCAGGCCCCGGCACAGGCCGCGTTCGACGCGATCGTGTCCGGGCGCGACAGCAACGCGATCGTGATCGAGGACATGGCGCTGGTCCACAAGGAGATGGGCGGCAAGGTGACCGTGGAGGGCATGAAGTCCTCGGAGCCGGGAGCCGGACGCGGTGCGGCCGTCGGAGGCACGCTGGGGGCGGTTCTCGCCGTCGTGTCGGGTCCCATCGGCATCGGGGCGGTCCTGGGTGGCGCGGCCGTCGGGGCGATCGCGGGGCATCACAAGGCCAGCGGCCTGTCGAAGGAGCAGGTCGACACCGTGTCGCGGTTCATGGCCGACGGCCGGACCGGGCTGATGATCGCCATCCCGCTCGCCGAGGCCGAGGCATGGGAGCCGTTCGTCGCGGAGCACGCCGAGCTCGCGGCCTCGGACTCCAACTACACCATGGACATCGTGCCGGGCCGCACCTTCGAGCAGGGGGTCGACGAGTACATCGCCCAGGAAGAGGCCTGATCGTCTCCTGCTGAGACAAGCGGGCGGTAAGCGGCGCCCGTCACTCTCCGGGGATGCAGCGAGCATCGTCCACGGCGGCCCAGCGGATCGGCGACACCGGCGAGGACCTGGCGGCCGCCCGGCTGCAGGCCGCCGGCTGGACGGTGCTTGCCCGGAACCTGCGCCTCGGGCGTGACGAGGTGGACCTCCTGGGCGTGGACCCGGGTCCGCCGGCCGCGCTGGTCATCGTCGAGGTCCGCCGCCGCGGACGCCGGGACTTCGGCCTGGCGGAGGAGACGCTCGACCACCGCAAGCGCACCGCGCTCCGCCGCGCGTGCGGCCGTCTTCTCGAGACCGGGACCTTGCCGGACGGCCGGCGCCTGCCGGCCCTGCCGCTGCGGGTCGACCTGGTGGCGATCGACCCGGGTCCCGGCGGACAGCCGTCGGTCCGCCACCATCGCGGCATCCGGCCCTGACGGATCCACTCGGCAGCGGGACCCGCGCCGGGTCGCCGGACACCCGCTGTGCTACACTCCCGGCCGCCGCGGCACGTCCGCGGTGGTCAATCACGCCCGTGACGGCACCCAGCCGGACGGAGCACACACGCGGATCACCAGCCCGCACGGGACGGTGCCCACCGACCGGCCGAATGCGCGCCGGCACGAGGCTCCCGACGGGGATCCGCGGAGGCAAGAACCGCAGGAGGCCACCAGTGCCCACCGTTTCGATGCGCCAGCTGCTCGAGGCCGGCGTCCACTTCGGACACCAGACCCGCCGCTGGAACCCGAAGATGAAGCCGTACATCTTCGCGGAGCGCAACGGCATCCACATCATCGACCTCGCGCAGACGGTCAAGCGCCTCGATGCGGCGCTCGAGTTCGTCACCGAGACGGTCGCCCGTGGCGAGAGCGTCCTCTTCGTCGGCACGAAGAAGCAGGCGCAGGAGCCGGTGATGCAGGAGGCGATCCGCGCCGGCCAGCCCTACGTCACCAAGCGCTGGCTCGGCGGCATGATGACCAACTTCGTCACCATCCGGAAGCGCATCGGCCTGCTCGACCAGCTCGAAGCCCGGCAGCTCGCCGGCGACTTCGACCGCCTCCCGAAGAAGGAGGCCGCGCTGCTGACCGAGGAGCTCAACAAGCTCCAGGCCACCCTTGGCGGCATCCGCAAGATGAAGCGCCAGCCGGGTGCCATCTTCATCGTCGACCCGCACCGCGAGCGCATCGCGGTCACCGAGGCGAACAAGCTCGAGATCCCGGTCGTCGGCACGGGCGACACCAACGTCGACCCGGACGAGCTCGACTACATCATCCCCGCCAACGACGACGCGATCCGGTCGATCCGGCTGCTCTGCCAGCTGGTCGCGGATGCGGCGATCGAGGGCGCCCGCCAGCGCGCGGCGCACTCCTCGGCAGAGCCGGAGGCCGCCGAGGCCGCGTCCGCGGTGGAGGAGGCCGCGTTCGACGAGTCCGCGGCGGCCGACCTGGTCGCCCAGCTGACGGCCGGAGCCACCCTCTCGTTCGACCCCGACTCGGACGACGACCTCCTGCCCGGTGCCCCGAAGGCCGACGCGGTCCTCGACGTCACCGAAGAGGCTGTCCCGGAGGCCCCGGCCGCCGGCTGATCCCGGCCCGGGGACGCGGCAAGAGCCGTCACCCCGGACCAGCCGCCCGCGCGCCCTGGCGCCCGCGCGGCACGACCGACACCCACCCGCGCGGCCCGACCGCGCGTCGAGCACGAACACAGGAGCACACATCAGATGGCGATCACGGCGGATGCCGTCAAGGAGCTGCGCGAGCGGACCGGCGCGGGCATGATGGACTGCAAGCGCGCGCTCGAGGAGACGGGCGGCGACATGGACAAGGCCGTCGCGCTGCTGCGCGAGAAGGGCCTCGCCGCCGCGGCGAAGAAGGCCGGCCGCGACGCCCGCGAGGGCCTCGTGTCCAGCTACATCCACACCGGCGGCCGCGTCGGCGTGCTGATCGAGGTCAACTGCGAGACCGACTTCGTGGCCCGCACCGACGAGTTCCAGAAGCTCGTGCGGGACCTCGCCATGCAGGTCGCCGGCCTCGCCGCGCAGTATGTCGACGTCGACCGCATCCCGGAGGATGTCCTGCTCGCGAAGAAGGCGGCCCTCGCCGCCGACGAGTCCGTGCAGGCGAAGCCCGAGGCGATCCGCGAGAAGATCGTCGAGGGTCAGCTCGCCAAGTGGTACAAGGAGGTCTGCCTCCTCGAGCAGCCCTTCCGCGACGAGGACCGGTCGGTCCGCGACCTGGTCACCGAGAAGATCGCGACGATCGGCGAGAACATCCGCGTCCGCCGCTTCGTCCGCTACGCGCTCGGGGAGGAGATGTGACAGACGCCGGTCGCGAGACCGGCACGGGCGAGGGGCCGGCGACGGCCCCCGCCGAAGGCCGGCTCCGGTACCGCCGGATCCTGCTCAAGCTCTCCGGCGAAGCCCTCCTGGGCGAGCGCCAGTACGGCGTGGACCCCGCGTTCTGCGCGTTCGTCGCGCAGCAGGTCGCGACGCTCCACGCGATGGACGTCCAGGTCGGGATCGTCGTCGGCGGCGGCAACATCTTCCGTGGGCTGGCCGCGTCGGCCCGCGGGATGGACCGCGCGACCGGCGACTACATCGGCATGCTGGCGACGGTCATGAACGGCCTTGCCCTCCAGGACGCCATCGAGCGGGCCGGCATCCCCGTCCGGGTCATGTCGGCCATCGCGATGAACGAGATCGCGGAGCCGTACATCCGGCGGCGCGCCGTGCGCCACCTGGAGAAGGGCCGGGTGGCCATCTTCGTCGCCGGGACCGGGAACCCGTACTTCACCACCGACACGGCGGCGGCGCTGCGTGCCGTCGAGATCGACGCCCAGGTCCTGCTCAAGGCCACCAAGGTGGACGGGGTCTACGACGCGGACCCGATGAAGGACCCGGACGCCAGCCGCTATGAGACCCTTACCTACCACGACGTCCTTCGCGACCAGCTGAAGGTCCTCGACGCCGCGGCAGTCTCCCTGTGCATGGAGAACAACCTGCCCATCGTGGTCTTCGATCTCAACGAGCCCGACAACATCACGAGGGTTGCCCGCGGGGACCGCGTGGGCACACTCATCTCCGCTCAGACCGGAGGAGCAACCGGATGACCAGTGAGATCCTCGCCGAGGCGGAGCGCAAGATGCTCCGCGCCGTGGAGGTCATGGACCGCGACTTCCACGGGCTTCGGACCGGACGCGCGTCCACGGCGCTCGTGGAGCGCCTGCACGTCGACTACTACGGCACGCCAACGCCGCTCAACCAGCTGGCGTCGATCAGCGTCCCGGAGCCCCACCAGGTCGTCATCCAGCCCTGGGACCGGGGCGTCCTCGGGGCGATCGAGAAGGCGATCATGAAGTCCGACATCGGCCTCATGCCGAACGTGGACGGCACGGTCGTCCGCCTCAATATCCCGCCGCTCACCGAGGAGCGTCGCAAGGACATCGTCAAGACCGTCCACAAGCGCATGGAGGAGGCACGCGTCGAGATCCGCAACCTGCGGCGCGATGCAGCCGACCACCTCAAGAAGGAGGAGCGCGACGGCGTGCTGGGGACGGACGAGATCCATCGCCAGCTGGAGACGCTCCAGAAGATCACGGACCGGGCGATCGCCGACGTGGACCGGCTTGGTGCCGTGAAGGAACAGGAGGTCATGGAGGTCTAGTGGCGCAGGCGCCCGACCGTACGCTCGCGCGGCCGACCGACGTTCCGCCGATCACCCACGACGACGTGGGTGACGGCGTCGCGCCGGAGGCCCACGTGCCTCCCGCGGATGCGGCGCTCCTGCCCGACGAGGACCGGCCCAGGCACGTCGCCGTCATCATGGACGGCAACCGCCGCTGGGCCCGGGCCAAGGGGATCTCCGAGTTCGAGGGTCACGCGGCCGGCGTGGAGGCCGTCCGTCGCATCCTCCAGCACGCCGTCCGGCGCGGGATCCCGATGCTGACCCTCTACGCCTTCAGCCGCGAGAACTGGGCCCGCTCCGACGACGAGGTGGCGGGCCTGTTCGACCTCCTGGCCCGGGCCATCGCGGGTGAGACCGACGAGCTCGCCGCACAGGGTGTCCGCGTCCGGATGCTCGGGCGGCTCGAGGAGCTCCCGGACGACACCCGCCAGACGATCGCGGACGCCCTCGCGCGTACCGCCGAGGGCACGCGGCTCCAGCTCAATGTCGCCTGGAACTACGGCGGCCGCACGGAGCTCGTGGACGCCTTCCGGCGGATCGCCGCCTCCGGTGTCCCCGCGGACCAGGTTGACGAGCGGACGATCGACGAGGCGCTGTACACGGCGGGCATGCCGGACCCGGACCTCGTGATCCGAACCGGCGGCGAGCAGCGGATCAGCAACTTCCTGATCTGGCAGTCCGCGTACGCCGAGCTGTGGTTCACCGACTGCCTCTGGCCGGACTTCGGACCCGAGACATTCGACGAGGCCCTCCTCGAGTTCGCCCGCCGCAGCCGCCGGTTCGGCCGCTAGCCGGTAGGCTGCACCCATGAAGACCCGGGCCCTCTCCGCGCTTGTCCTCGTCCCCGTCCTGCTCATCGCCCTCCTGATCGGGCTGCCGGCCATCACGGCGGTCCTGGTCGTGGTGGCGGCCCTGGGAGCGTGGGAGGTGTTCCGGCTGCTCAAGATGGCCGGGTACCAGTCGTTGCCGCTGTTCGGGACGGCCCTCGCCATCGCGTTCGTGCTCGAAGCGGCGTTCCAGCCGGTGGGGGACAAGGGCATCCTGCTCGTGGCCATCGGCGTCGTGCTCGCAGGGGTTGGGGCGTTCTCGCGCCAGGACCCGCGTGACGGGCTCGTCGCCTGGTTCGCGACGGTCTTCGGAGCGGTCTACGTCGGCCTGATCGCCTTCGTGCTCCAGGTGGCGTCCACGGGTCCCGCCATCCCTGAGGGAGCGCCCCTGGCCCAGATCGGGGCCGAGCGGGGCTGGATCCTGCTGCTCGTCCTCGGCGTGTGGAGCTACGACACGGGCGCCTACCTCGTGGGCCGGCAGATCGGTCGCCACAAGTTCCTCACCCACATCTCGCCCTCGAAGTCGATCGAGGGTCTCATCGGGGGCGTGGTGGCGAGCACGATCGTGACCATGCTGATGCTCGCGGCGGTCGGCCAGAACCCGGTCGGGGGTCTCATCCTCGGGCCGGTGCTGGGCCTCACCGCCCAGGCGGGTGACCTCGCCGAATCGATGCTCAAGCGTGCCGCCGGCGCGAAGGACTCCGGGACCCTGATCCCGGGCCACGGCGGGATGCTCGACCGCATCGACTCGTTCCTGTTCGCGGGCCCAGTCGTCGCGTTGTATGTCGTCGCGCTGGTTCGCTGACGGCCGGCGCGTCCGCGTCGCGCTGCTGGGCTCCACCGGCAGCATTGGCCGTCAGACGGTCGAGGTCCTCGAGGCCCACCCGGACCGGTTCGAGGTCAACGCCCTGGCCGCCGGCCGAGATGCGGCGGAGCTCGAGGCCCAGGCCCGACGCCTCGATCCCCGGGCCGTGGCCCTCGCCGACGAGGCCGCGGAGCTCGACCTGCCCTCCCGCGTGACCCGCGTCCGGGGCCAGGAGGCGCTGGTCGAGCTCGCCACGCGCGATGACGTGGATCTCGTGATCGTCGGCACGGGCGGCGTCGTGTCGCTGCGCCCGACCCTTGCCGCGCTGCGGGCCGGCAAGGTCGTCGCCACGGCCAACAAGGAGACGCTCGTCGCGGGCGGCCACCTCGTGATGGCCGAGGCCGGCACGCAGGCCGCGACCCGGGCCGCGGCCGATGCGGCAGACCCGCTGGCGACCCCGCTCGCGTGGCTGCGGCCCATCGACTCTGAGCACTCCGCCATCTGGCAGTGCCTCGTGGGCGAACCGAAGACAGGCATCGCGCGCCTGGTGCTCACCGCCTCTGGCGGCCCGTTCCTCGACCTGGATCCGGCCGGATTTGCCGGGATCACCCCGGATCAGGCCCTGCGGCATCCGACCTGGACCATGGGAGCGAAGATCACCATCGACGCCGCGACCCTCGCCAACAAGGGCCTGGAGGTCATCGAGGCCCACTGGCTCTACGATGTCACCTACGACGCCATCGACGTGGTCATCCACCCGCAGAGCGTCGTTCACTCCGCCGTCCTGTTCGTGGACGGCTCTCTCAAGGCCCAGCTTGGAACCCCGGACATGCGTCTCCCCATCCAATACGCCCTGACCCACCCCGACCGTCTCCCGTCGCCGGCGACCCCGCCGGACCTGGTCGCTGCGGCGCGGCTCGACTTCCGCGCCCCGGACGAGTCGAGGTTCCCCGCGCTGCGGATCGCACGCGAGGCGGGCCGCGTCGGGTCGCGAGCCTCCGCTGCGCTCATCGCCGCCGACGAGGTGGCTGTGGCACGGTTCCTCGACGGCACCCTTGACTTCCCGGGCATCCCGCGCCTGCTGGAGGCGGCCGTGCGCCGCTTCGGCGAGGGACCCGACCAGGCGCCCGACGTGCCCGCGCTCGTCGAGCTGGACCGCGAGGTCCGCGCCGCCTTCGCGACCGGTCCCTTGGGAGGTGCCGCATGACGGCGATCTTCGACACCCTCGTCACCATCGTCCTGTTCATCCTGGTCCTGGGCGGCCTCGTGCTGTTCCACGAGCTCGGCCACTTCATCACCGCCCGCATCGCGAAGGTCCGCGTGCTGGAGTTCGGCATCGGGTTCCCGCCGCGCGCGAGGAAGCTGGGCCGCGGCGGCGTGTCGGCCGCGGACACGGCGGAGTACCGCCGCGCGCGTGAGGAGGCCCTCGCCGCCACGCGGGCCGACGAGGCTGCCCACGAGGCCGTCCTCGAGACCTCGGAGGATCCGCAAGGTACCGACTACACCTTCAACTGGCTCCCGATCGGCGGGTTCGTCAAGCTCGAGGACGAGAACGGCGGCGAGAGCTTCGACCCGCGCTCGTTCGGGCGCGCGAGGCTGCCGGTCAAGCTGGTCATCCTGGTGGCCGGCGTGTTCATGAACCTGCTGCTCGCGCTCGCGATCTTCACGACGATCGCCTGGTTCGCGACGCCCACCATCGGCCTCAAGTTCGACTCGGTGGAAGCGGGCTCGCCGGCCGCCGTTGCGGGGCTGGAGGGCGGCGACGCCCTCGTCAGCCTCGACGGGAGCGGGTACGACTTCTTCGGCTCGTACGACGACGTGTCGCCGATCGACGACCTTCGGGCCAACGCCGGCCGGACCGTGACCCTCGGCATCCTGCGGGCAGATGGTGCGCGCGAGGAGGTGCAGGCGACCCTGCGCACCCAGGCCGAGCTTGACGCCGGCAAGGGCGCCCTGGGCATCAAGGCCGGCGAGGGGGGCTTCGAGTTCGTGTTCCTCGGCGAGTACACCGGCCGCCCGCTGGCCCAGGCGCTCAGCATCGGGTGGGCCGAGACCATGCGCTGGTTCGGCCTGATCATCGACGGCCTCGCCAGCCTGGTGGGCTCCGTGGCCTCCGACCCGACGGCCGCGCCGCCGGTCTCGGGCCCCATCGGCATCGCGACGTCGCTGGGTGAGACCTTCCGGGTCAGCGGCCTGGTCATGGTGCTCTACGTGGCCGGCATCCTTTCGGCCAACCTGGCGCTCGTGAACATCCTGCCGTTCCCGCCGCTCGACGGTGGCCGGATGCTCATGCTGCTGCTCAAGGCGATCCCGCGCTACGGCAAGCGGATCTCGCTGCGCGCCGAGCAGCTGACGTACGCGATCGGGTTCGTGGCCCTGTTCACCTTCCTGATCTGGATCACGGTGTTCGACGTGGCCCGCCAGTTCGGCGGCGGGACGCCGTGACATCGCCGGACGCGCACCGGCCCCTGCGCCGGCCGACGGTCTCCGTCGACGTCGGCGGGGTGCTCGTCGGGTCCGCCCACCCGGTCGTGGTCCAGTCCATGACCAACACGGACACCGCGGATGCCGATGGCACCGCGCTCCAGGTCGCCCGTCTCGCCCATGCCGGCTCGCAGCTCGTGCGCGTGACCGTGAACACGGACGAGGCGGCTGCCGCCGTCCCGGAGATGATCCGCAAGCTGCGTGACAACCTGGGCGTCGACGTGCCGGTCATCGGCGACTTCCACTACAACGGCCACAAGCTGCTGGTGGACCACCCGGCGATGGCCGCAGGCCTGGCGAAGTACCGGATCAACCCCGGCAACGTCGGGACCAAGTATCACGACGAGAACTTCACGACGATCGTCCGGGCCGCCGTCGAGCACGACAAGCCGGTGCGGATCGGGGTGAACTGGGGCTCGCTCGACCAGCAGCTGCTGACGGACCTGATGGAGGCCAATGCGAGGGCCGCGGAGCCTCGCGAGGCCCGCGACGTGATGATCGACGCGATGATCGAGTCCGCGATGCGCTCCGCGGAGCTGGCCGAGCAGACGGGCCTTCGCCACGACCGGATCATCCTGTCGGCCAAGGTCTCGGGCGTGCGCGACCTCGTGGACACGTATCGCCGGCTGGCGCCGCGCTCCGACTACCCGCTCCACCTCGGCCTGACGGAGGCCGGCATGGGCATGAAGGGCATCGTGACCTCCACGGCGGGTCTCGCGATCCTGCTCAACGAGGGGATCGGCGACACGATCCGGGTCTCGCTCACCCCGGAGCCCGGCGCCGGCCGCGAGCTCGAGGTGGAGGTCGCGCAGCAGGTCCTGCAGTCGATGGGTCTGCGCTCGTTCCTGCCCCAGGTCTCGGCCTGCCCCGGCTGCGGGCGGACGACCTCGACCTTCTTCCAGGAGATGGCCCGCGACATCACGGACCACATCAAGAGGCGCATGCCCGAATGGCGCGAGACGCACCCGGGCGTCGAGGAGCTCAAGGTCGCGGTCATGGGCTGCGTGGTGAACGGCCCCGGTGAGTCCAAGCACGCCGACATCGGGATCTGCCTGCCCGGCACGTTCGAGGCACCGGTCGCGCCGGTGTTCGTGGACGGGAAGCTGGACCGGACGCTGCGTGGCGACCGGATCGTCGACGAGTTCATCGAGCTGATGGAAGCCTACGTGGAGCGGCGGTACGGGCGGGCGGAGGCCGGAGTCGCGGGCTAGAAGCCGGGTGCGGGGCGCGTGCCGCAGCACGCAAACACCAGGTTGGCGAGGACCCAGATCATGCTCGCGACGCCGAGGATGGTGATACCGACGACGACGATGGCGCCCCACAGCCAGTCGCGGTTCGTGACGGGTTCGCCAGGCGCCGGATCCGGCTCCGGCGCGTGGCCCTGGCCTCCGAGCCACGGGCATCGTCCACCGCTGCGTTGAGGCGACATGCGATCGCCACGCGGGGCATCGTGGACGCGGGATCCGGCAGGCGTGCCGTCTCGGACCGCCGCGCCCGTCCGGATGGGACGTCCGCCCGCGGAGCTCGCACGGGATCCGGCGGCGGACGGCGAGAGACCGCGATCTCCGGATGGCCGCCCGGCGGCCCGGACGAGATGAGTCTCCGGCATCGAGGCCAGGGTGCGGCAGCCTGGTCCGACGCCTGCCTGAAGCGGATCGTCGCGATTGAGGGTCCACGGGCCCGGGTGTATACTCCCCGCCAATACATCGAGGCCGCCACCGAACGTGGGTGACCAACCCACGTTTCTTTGTGTCGAAGCGGTGCTCGTGGAGCGAAGAGAGCATGGAGGCGCTTGATGAGTCGTGACTTCGTCGGTGCGCTCCTCCAGCTCAACGCCGAGAAGCAGGTCCCCCAGGAGGCGCTGATCCGCGCCGTCGAGGAGGGGATCCAGGCCGCCTACCGGCGCGTCTCGAGCGAGGAGGACATCTTCGTCCGGATCGAGCCCGGGACCGGGGAGATCCGCGTGTACCGCGGCCGCCACGTCGTGGACGAGGTCGAGGATCCGATGGTCGAGGTGACGGTCGACGAGGCGCGCGTGACGCACCCCGAGGCCCGTGCCGGAGAGGTCATCGAGCTCGAGCAGCTGGACGCGGACCACTTCGGCCGGATCGGAGCCCAGACCGCCAAGCAGATCATCCTCCAGCGGATGCGCGAGGTGGAACGGGACCAGCGCTTCGACCAGCTTGCCGCCCGTGAGGGCGACCTGATCACGGGGTCCGTGAGCCGCGTCGAGCCGCGCGCGATCATCCTCGACGTCGGCAAGGGTGACGAGGCCGTCCTCCAGACCAGCGAGCAGAGCCCTCTCGAGCACTACCGCATCGGCCAGCCGGTCAAGGCGTTCGTGCTGGAGGTCCGGCGGACCGCCCGCGGCCCGCAGGTGCTCGTGTCGCGGACCCACAAGGGCTTCCTGCGCCGCCTGTTCGAGCTCGAGGTGCCGGAGATCCACTCCGGTACCGTCGAGATCAAGGCGATCGCCCGCGAGGCCGGCTCGCGATCGAAGGTGGCCGTGGCATCGCGCCAGGAGGGCCTCGATCCCGTCGGTGCCACCGTTGGCCAGCGGGGCGCGCGCGTCCAGGCCGTGGTCGCGGAGCTGGCAGGCGAGAAGATCGACGTCATCCCCTGGAACGACGACGCGTCGGTCTTCGTGGCCAACGCCCTGTCGCCCGCGCAGGTGCTTGGTGTCGTGATCGACGAAGAGCACCGGATCGCCAACGTCACGGTGCCCGAGCGCATGCTCTCGCTGGCCATCGGCCGGGAGGGACAGAACGCCCGGCTGGCCGCCCGCCTCACCGGCTGGCGGATCGACATCCGCAGCGACGTGGTGGCGGCAGAGGCTCCGCCCGACCCCGGATGCCGAACCCGAGGCCGCCCCTGATCCCGAGCCCGACGTCGCCCCGGACGCCGGGCCCCAGCCGGCAGCGGAGACGGTCGAAGCTGCCGATGCCGCCGCCCCGGAGGAGCCGGCCGGCGGACTCGACGAACCGGCGCCCCCCGCGAAGCGGACCCGCAAGGCGGTTGTGCTCCCCCCCGAGGAGACACCTGCCGACGCCCCTCCGGAGGCAGCGGCGCCCGCGAAGCGGACCCGCAAGAAGTCATCCGAGGAGGTGGCGTCGTAGGCCCGGTGGCGGCCGGTCGGACCCGGCCATCCCCGCCGCGCACGTTCCCCGAGCGGAGTTGCGTCGCCTGCCGCACGCCTCGGCCGAAGCGTGAGCTCGTGCGCGTCGTTCGCACGCCAACGGGCCAGGTCGCCATCGATGCCACCGGCCGCATGCCCGGGCGAGGAGCCTACCTCTGCCGGGATGCCGCGTGCTGGGACCTGGCCGGCCGGAAGCGGGCTCTCGAGCGCGCGCTCAAGACGTCCATCCCGACGGACCTCGTCGAGACCCTCGCCGCCGGCCCGGCGGCATTCGCCACCATCGAAGCCACCACCCGCGTCATCGGCGCCCAGACGGGCTCGCCGGACGCCAACCCCGATCTGAACGAAGGAGGAGCCCATGGCCAGGAGTAGGAGCGGTACCCGCGGCCGTCGCGGGCCCCGCAAGCCGCCGCGGCGGACCGGCTTCGCACCGGGCGCGGTCGCGGTCGTCGATCCGAGCGAGCGCGGCGCGATCGAGCTGCCGGCGACGATCACCGTCAAGGAGCTGGCCGATCTTCTCGGCACCAGCCCGGCGGACGTCATCCGCGAGCTCATCAAGAGCGGGATCTTCGCGACCATCAACCAGCTGATCGACCGCGACACCGCTGCCCTGGTCGCCGAGGAGCTCGGCTACGAGGTCGCGGAGGCGACCGCGGTCACGGCCGGCGACGAGGACGAGGAGGGTGCGGCTCCCGCCGAGGCGGCGAAGGAGCAGCTCTGGGAGGACGAGGCCGACGACGACGAGAACCTCGTCCCGCGAGCGCCGATCGTGACCGTCATGGGTCACGTCGACCACGGCAAGACGAGCCTGCTCGACGCCATCCGCTCGACGACCGTCGCGGCGGGGGAGCGAGGCGGCATCACCCAGCACATCGGCGCGTCCGAGGTCACCACCAAGGACGGCAAGCGCGTCGTCTTCCTCGACACCCCGGGCCACGAGGCCTTCACGTCCATGCGCGCCCGCGGCGCCAAGGTCACCGACATCGCGGTGATCGTGGTCGCGGCGGACGACGGCGTGATGCCCCAGACCCTCGAGGCGATCAGCCACGCGAAGGCGGCCAAGGTCCCGCTCGTCATCGCGATGAACAAGATCGACAAGCCCGACTCGAACACGGACCGGGTCAAGACCGAGCTCGCCGAGGCGGGCGTCGTGATCGAGGACTATGGCGGTGACACGCCGCTCGTGCCGGTGTCCGCCAAGACGCGCGTCGGCATCGAGGAGCTGCTCGAGATCATCCTGCTGGTCGCGGACCTCCAGGAGCTCAAGGCCAACCCGAAGCGCGACGCCATCGGGACGATCATCGAGGCTCGCCTGGACAAGGGTCGTGGCGCCGTCGCGACGATCATCGTCCAGACCGGCACGCTCCGGGTCGGCGACGTCGTCGTGGCCGGGAACACGTTCGGCAAGATCAAGGCCCTGGAGAACTCGGCCGGCAAGCGGATCCCGAAGGCCGGGCCCGCGACCGCGGCCGTCATCCTCGGCCTGTCCGAGGTCCCGGAGGCCGGCGACGTGCTGCGCGTCGTCCCGGACGTGATGATCGCGCGCAACCAGGTGGAGGCCCGCAAGATCGCGGCCGCCGCGGAGGCGGGTGCGGGATCGGGCCGTGCAACCCTCGAGGATCTCTACAAGCAGATCCAGGCCGGCCAGGCCAAGGAGCTGCGGATCATCCTCAAGACCGATGTGGCGGGCTCGCTGGGCGCCATCACCCAGGCGCTGGCGCAGCTCAACTCGGACGAGGTCAAGATCAACGTCCTCCTCGAGGCCGCGGGCGACATCACCGACAACGACATCATGCTCGCGACGGCGTCCAACGCCATCGTCGTCGGCTTCTCGACGGGGATCACGGACACCGCCCGTCGCGCCGCCGAGGCCGAGGGGGTGGACGTCCGGCTCTACGACATCATCTACAAGCTCACGGACGACATCGACGCGGCCCTCAAGGGCATGCTCGAGCCGGAGATCGTGGAGGTGATCGAGGGTCGCGCGGAGGTCCGCCAGATCTTCAAGGTCGGCAAGAGCACCGTCATCGCCGGCTGCTTCGTCACGGACGGGCGCATCGTCCGCGCCGGCGGGGCGCGCGTCTGGCGGGGCGGCAAGATCATCGCCACCGACAAGATGGACTCGCTCCGGCGCTTCCGGGACGACGTCCGCGAGGTCGCCCAGAACTACGAGTGCGGCATCGGCCTCGCCGGGTTCAACGACCTGGCCGAGGGCGACATCATCGAGTGCTTCACCAACCAGGTCCGCAGCCGGGTCACCGGCTGAGGTCCCCGGTCCGATGGCCCGCAGGCGCGTCGCCTCGGACCACGGAAGGGCGAACGGCAGTTCGACGGTAGGGGTGGCAGAACCTAGATGAGCCAGCGTACCGACCGCGTGGACGAGCTCCTGCGCCAGGAGATCGGCACGCTCCTCGCCAAGGAGCTTGCCGACCCCCGGATCGGGTTCACGACGATCACCGACGTCGAGACCTCGCCCGACCTCCGCCATGCCAAGGTCTGGGTCAGCGTCATCGGCGGCAAGACGGACCGCACCGAGACCGTGCGCGCCCTCCAGGCGTCCATGGGCTTCGTGCGGCACGAGCTTGGCAAGCGCCTGCGGATCAAGCGCATCCCCGCGCTGCACATCCACCTCGACGACTCGGCGGAGCGTGGCACCCGCGTGCTCCACCTGCTGCAGGAGCTGGAATTGGGCGTGCAACCGGGCGAGATCACGCCGTTCAACGAGTCCCTGCCCACGCCCGTGAAGCGCCTGCCCCACGAGGGTGACGCGGAGCCCGTGGAGTCCGATGCCCAGCCGCCCGGCCTCCCCGACATCCCGCCGGCACCCGCCGTCCGCAGCTCGTCGACGCGGCGTGGAGCCGGTCACGGGCGCTCCGGCTCCGCGCGCCCGGGGCGGGGCGGGCCACCGCACCGGGACCAGCCGCAAGCCCGGGGGCAAGACAAAGGGATGAGCGCTCCGGTGGACCTGTCGGTCTTCGCCCGCGACGCCGTCCCGGAGCCCGTCCTGGCGCGCATCCGCGCGGCCCGGAACGTCCTGGCGGTCAGTCACGAGCACCCGGATGCCGACACGCTGGGGGCCGTGCTGGGGATCTGCCTGATCGTCGAGGCCCTGGGCGGCCGCGCGACCGCCGTGTGCACGGATCCGATGCCGCCGCTCTATGGATTCATGCCCGGCATCGACCGTTTCCGCACGGACCCGGACCCGGCGGCGACCTACGACCTCCTCGTCCTCGCCGACTGTGCGTCGGCCGAGCGGGTTGGGGAGGTGGCGGCTCGCCATCCTGACCTGTTCGCGGGGCTGCCGCGGGTGATCGTCGACCATCACGCCTCGAACGGCACGGCGGGCGATGCCGACTGGATCGACCCCGGTGCCGCCGCGACCTGCGAGCTCGTCGCCCTGCTGGCCGTGCGCCTGGGGCTGCCGCTCGATCTCGCGGACCGCGCGCTGGCCGATGCCCTGATGGCCGGGATCGTGATGGACACGGCGACCTTCGCCCATCCCAACGCGACGCCGCGGACGCTCGCCGTCTCGGCGGCGCTGGTGGCCGCCGGCGCGCCGCTGTCGGACATCTCGCGCCGCCTGTACCGGACGAAGCCGGACACCCAGCTGCGCCTGTTCGGGCGCGTGCTGGACCGCCTGGAGACCACGCCGGACCGACGGGTGATCTGGTCCACCCTGCGCCTGGCCGATCTCGCGGACACCGACGCGATCCCCGCGCACTCGGAGGGGATCATCGACCTGCTCGCCCAGTCCGAGACCGCCGAGGTCTCCATGCTGCTCAAGGAGCAGGAGGACGGCCTGACGCGGCTGTCCGTGCGGACGAAGCCGGGCGGCGTGGACGCCACCGTGCTCACGGGCACGTGGGGCGGCGGCGGGCATGCCAGGGCCGCGGGTGCGTCGATCCCGCTGCCCCTGGGTGAGGCGGTGGGAGCCGCCCGCGAGGTCGCGGAGCGCCTGGTGAGCGAGGTCCGGCGGTGAGCCCGCGCGACCGCCGCGGAGGCCTGGATGGCGTCCTGATCGTCGCCAAGCCGTCCGGGCCCACCTCCCACGACGTCGTGGGTCTCGTGCGCAGGCTCTCGTCCACGAAGCGCGTGGGCCACGGCGGGACGCTGGATCCGTTCGCCGCGGGCGTGCTGCCGGTGTTCCTGGGTCGCGCGACGCGTCTGGTCGAGTACCACCTCTCCGGCGCGAAGCGCTACCGGGCGACGATCTGCTTCGGCGAGTCCTCGACGACCGACGACATCGACGGGGACCGCACCCCGATCGACGGTCCGGCGCTGAGCCGCGAGGCGGTCGAGTCGGCCCTGGCCGCGTTCGTCGGTCCGCTGCGCCAGGTGCCGCCGGTCTACAGCGCCGTGCAGATCGAGGGCCGCCGCGCCTACCAGATGGCCCGCCGTGGCGAGGTCGTGGAGCTGGCGCCGCGCGACGTCGTGATCCACGAGGCGACGATGCTGGAGTGGGACGCCTCGGACCCGGCGCGGCCGGTGGCGGTCGTCGACGTCGAGTGCTCGGCCGGGACCTACATCCGGGCCCTCGCGCGCGATCTCGGCGCGCGGCTCGAGAGCGGCGCGTACCTCGGCGCGCTCGTCCGAACCGCGTCGGGCTCCTTCCGGCTCGAGAACGCCGTCTCGTTCGACACGCTCCGTGAGCACGCGGCCGACGGCCCCGCCGGGATCGAGCGGGTGCTGCTGCCGATCGATGCGGGTCTCGAGGACCTGCCGCACGCGGTGATCACGCTCGACGAGGTCCGCCGGCTGGGCGAGGGCCTCATCACGGCCCCCAAGGCGCCGCTCGTGGTCCGCGACGCCCCGCTCGTGCTCGCCGTGGGTCCGGACGGGAAGATCGCCGCCGTCTGCCGAGCCGTCGCGGGCGCCCTGCATCCGCACAAGGTCCTCGCCGAGCGACCCGCCGAGTCGGGTCGCCCCGTCCGTCGCGACGTCGAGGCGGCGCCGGCGGTCGAGCCCGCCTGAGCATGCACGTCGCGCGGGGCCTGGACCACCTCCCTCGCTCGGATGAGCCCGTGTTCGTGGTGGTCGGCGTGTTCGATGGCCTCCACCTGGGCCACGCGTACCTCCTGGACCACCTCGTGGCCGAGGCGGCGCGGCGATCGGCGCGTCCCGTGGTGATCACCTTCGACCATCACCCGGACGAGATCATCACCGGCTCCGCGCCGCCGCTGCTGTGCGATCCGGACGAGCGCCTCGAGCGCCTGGCCGCCGCGGGGGTGGACACGACGGTCGTCGTCCACTTCGACCAGCGTCTGCGCGAGACCACGCACGAGGCGTTCGTGGCGATGATCGCCGCCCGCGCGCCCCTGGCCGGACTCCTGATGACGCCCGACGCCGCGTTCGGGTACCGGCGCGAGGGGACGCCCACGACCCTTGCCGTCCTCGGCGCGAGGCAGGGGTTCGAGGTGATCGTGGTGCCGCCGTTCGAGCTCGATGGCCGTCCCGTCCGCAGCACCGAGGTCCGTGCCGCCATCGCGAGCGGGGACCTGGCCCGGGCAGTCGCAGCTCCTGGGCCGTGCGCACTGCGTCGCCGGCATGGCGGTGGCGAGATCGGCAGGGCAGGGGAGCCTGCTGCGCTTCCCGCTGCCGGTGGCCCTGCCGCCGGACGGCACCTACCCCGTGGAGGTCGGGCCGGTCCACGCCGGTGCAACCGACGAGGCGGTGATCGACGCGGGTTCGGTGCGCCTGATCGGAACTCCACCGGCACCCTGGGTCCGTGTCGCCTTCGGCGGAGATGCGTGACCGCGAGTTGCGTCCACCGCTCCTCGGTCGCCATAATATGTGCTACGGTCTGACAAACATCGGGAATGGCAGGATGCCGCTTCACGGGCGGCGGGCGGGACAGGAGGCACGGGTGTGAGCGAGGCGTTCTTCACCGAGGTGACGAGTCCGATCCGGTACGGAGGCCCAGACTCGACGGACCCCCTCACCTTCAAGGTCTACCAGCCCGACCGGATGGTCCTGGGCAAGCGGATGGAGGATCATCTCCGGCCCGGGGTCTGCTTCTGGCACTCGTTCGCCTGGGATGGCCGCGACATGTTCGGCATCGGCACGATGGACCGGCCGTGGCTGACCCTGGCCGACGAGATGGCCGGCGCCCGCATGAAGATGGCCGCCGCCTTCGAGTTCTTCACGAAGCTCGGTATCCCGTACTACTGCTTCCACGATCGCGACGTTGCGCCCGAGGGCGACAGCTTCGCCGAGTTCCGGGACAATCTCGACGCCCTCGTCGACGATGCCCTGGGCTACCAGGAGCGGACGGGCGTCCGCCTGCTGTGGGGCACCGCGAACCTGTTCACCCATCCGCGCTACCAGGCCGGCGCGGCCACCAATCCAGATCCCGAGGTCTTCGCCTACGCCGCGGCGCAGGTCAAGCACATGCTCGAGGTGACCCAGCGCCTCGGCGGCGAGAACTACGTGCTGTGGGGCGGCCGCGAGGGCTACGACACGCTGCTCAACACCGACCTCCACCGCGAGGGCCAGCAGCTCGCGCGCTTCCTCCATCTCGTTGCAGAGCACAAGGCCAAGATCGGCTTCGAGGGCCAGCTCCTGATCGAGCCGAAGCCGATGGAGCCGACCAAGCACCAGTACGACTACGACACCCAGTCCGTGCACGGGTTCCTGGCCCGCAACGGGCTCGCCGGCCAGTACAAGTGCAACATCGAGGCGAACCACGCCACGCTCGCGGGGCACAGCTTCCACCACGAGGTGGCCTATGCCGTCGCGAACGGCGTGATGGGCTCCATCGACGCCAACCGGGGCGACCCCCAGAACGGCTGGGACACCGACCAGTTCCCGAACTCGGTCGAGGACCTGGCGCTCCCGCTGTACGAGATCATCCGGGGCGGCGGCCTGGCGCCGGGCGGCTTCAACTTCGACGCCAAGCTGCGTCGCCAGAGCACCGACCGCACGGACCTGTTCCACGCCCACATCGGCGGCCTCGACACCATCGCCCGGGCGCTGCTGGTCGCGGCGGACCTCGTCGAGCGCGGCGAGCTGGCAGCCAACAAGGACGCCCGGTACGCCGGCTGGGACGGTGACCTTGGGGCCTCGATCCTCGGTGGCGGGACGAGCCTCGCCGACCTGGAGGCGCGTGTCGCCTCGGGCGAGATCGATCCGCAACCGGTGTCCGGGGGCCAGGAGCGCCTCGAGAACCTCGTCAATCGCAGCGTCTGGGCCGTCGACCGCACGGCGGGAGGCTGAGGCGATGGGCGTCGTCCTCGGGATCGACGTCTCCACGACCGCGACCAAGGCGATCGTCATCGACGACGCCGGCCGCGTGGTCGGCATGGCATCGTCGGAGTACCCGTTCGAGCAGCCGCACCCGCTCTGGAGCGAGCAGCATCCCCAGCTGTGGTGGGACGGCACCGCCGAGGCGATCGCTGGCGCGCTGAGCGCCGCGGGCGTCACGGGGGACGATGTGGCCGCGGTGGGCCTCACCGGCCAGATGCACGGCCTCGTGCTGCTCGACGCGGACGGTGACGTCATCCGGCCGGCGATCCTGTGGAACGACCAGCGGACCGCCGCGGAGTGCGATGCGATCCGGGCTGCCCTCGGCCCGGAGCACCTCGTCGAGATCACCGGCAACGATGCGCTCACCGGTTTCACGGCGCCGAAGCTGCTGTGGGTCCGTGACCACGAGCCGGATGCGTGGGCGCGTGTCGCCCACGTCCTCCTGCCCAAGGACTACGTGCGCTACCGGCTCACGGGTGTGTTCGCGCTCGACAAGGCCGACGGCGCCGGGACGATCCTGTTCGATCTCGCCGCCCGCGACTGGTCAGGGGAGGTCCTCGACGCGCTCGGGATCGACCCGGCATGGATGCCGCCGACCCACGAGGGTCCAGAGGTCACCGGGACCGTCACCCCGTCGGCCGCTGCCGCCACGGGCCTCCGGCCGGGCACGCCCGTCGTCGCCGGCGGCGGCGACCAGGCGGCGAACGCCGTGGGCGTCGGAGCCGTGGTGCCGGGCCGCGTCGCCCTCTCGCTCGGCACGTCGGGCGTCGTGTTCGCGACGACCGACCGGCCCATCTTCGATGCCGCCGGCCGGGTGCATGCCTTCTGCCACGCGGTTCCCGGCCGCTGGCACCTCATGTCCGTGATGCTGTCGGCCGCAGGCAGCCTGCGCTGGTTCCGGGACGCCATCGCTCCGGGAGAGCCCTTCGACCGCCTGGCGGCCGCCGCCGGGTCGGTGCCCGCGGCGAGCGACGGCCTGCTGTTCCTCCCGTACCTGACCGGCGAGCGGTGCCCGTACCCGGATCCCCTCGCGCGCGGTGCGTTCGTGGGCCTGACGCTCGCCCACGACATGCGCCACATGACGAGGGCGGTCCTCGAGGGCGTGGCGTTCGGCCTGCGGGACGGTCTTGACCTCATGGTGGGGGCCGGGATGCCGGTCCCGGCCCAGGTGCGTGCGTCGGGCGGCGGGACGGCGAGCGCGCTCTGGTGCCAGATCCTCGCGGACGTGCTCGAGGCCGACATCGTGCTGCCGGCAACGACCGAGGGCGCCGCCTACGGGGCCGCGCTGCTGGCCGCCGTCGGGTCAGGCTGGTTCGCCACGGTCGAGGAGGCGGCCGATGCCGTCGTGCTCACGACCCTGGCGGCCTCGCCAGGGCAGGACGTGCCGCGCTACGCGGAAGCCCACGCGCGATACCGGTCGCTGTATCCGGCGCTGGCGCCGGTCTTCCACCGCGCCTGACCGTCCGTCGGCGGGCGGCCAGGCACTCCCACCGCCCTCGCGGTCTGCCCGGCGGCGAGTCGCCGGCTACGTGTGGAGCGCCGCGGCGTCGGCCTCGGTGACCTCGCCCGGCATCTTGCCCAGGATGATCATGCCCAGCACGTCGTCCTTGGTGACCGCGTGCCGGTCCACGGTGCCCACCAGCTTGCCGGTCGCCATGACGGTGATCCGATCGGCGAGATCGAACACGTCGTGGATGTCATGGCTGATCAGGAAGATCCCGATGCCCTCCTCCTTGAGCTGGAGGACCAGCTCCCGGACCTGGGCGGTCTCGGCGGGGCCAAGGGCCGCGGTGGGCTCGTCCATGATCAGGATCCGGGCGTTGAAGTGGACGGCGCGGGCGATCGCGATGCCCTGCCGCTGGCCGCCGGAGAGCGACTTCACGGGGGTCTTGAAGTTCTTGAAGCGCGGGTTCAGGCGACCCATGACCTTGCGGGTCGCCGACTCCATCGCCGCGTCGTCGAGCGAGCCGACACGGGTGCGCAGCTCGCGGCCGAGGAACACGTTGCCCGCGGCGTCGATGTTGTCGGCGAGGGCGAGCGTCTGGTAGATCGTCTCGATCCCGTAGGCCTTCGCGTCGCGCGGGTTCCTGATCGTGACAGGCTCGCCGTTGATGAGGATCTCGCCGCTGTCCGCCGGGTGGGCGCCCGACAGGGTCCGGATGAGCGTCGACTTGCCGGCGCCATTGCCGCCGACGAGTCCGACCACCTCGCCCGGGTACAGGTCGATCGACACGCCCTCGACCGCGTGGACGCCGCCGAAGGCGACATGGATGTCACGCAGCTCGGCGAGCGGGACGCCGGTGGTGAGCGGCTGGGCCTCGGCGGCAGGGGTCATCGTTGTCATTGGTCAGTCCCTCCGCGCTCAGCCGGCCCGACGCCGGAGGTAGGAGTCGAAGCCGACGGCCGCGACGAGCACCATGCCGACCACGACATCCTGGGTCGGCGAGTCGACGTTGAGCAGCAGCATGCCCGAGCGCAGCGACTGCATGACGACGGCACCCAGGATCGCGCCAGGGATGGTGCCGATTCCGCCCGCGAACGAGGTGCCACCGATGACGGCTGCCGCGATGACATCGAGCTCGTTCTGGACGCCCAGGTTGGTGACTGCCGAGTTGAGGCGCGCCGTCTGCACCGCCGCGCTGATCGCCGCGAGGATGCCCATGAGGATGAACGTTCTCAGGATCGTCGCGCGGACGTTGATGCCGCCCAGCTCGGCCGCATCGGGGTTGCCGCCGATCGCGTAGACGTAGCGCCCGAACCGCCGGCGCGTCGCCAGGTAGGTCATCACGAGCCCGACCAGGAGCATGATCACGACCGGGATCGCGATACCGGTCGGGATGCCGCCGGGCGGGATCACGTTGCCGGTCTCCTTGGCCCACTGGGCGGCGAGGGCGGGCGGCCACATGTAGCTGTTGGCGAGGTAGACCACGGCGAGCACGACGCCGCACCCGATCACGCCCACCACCACCTCGGCCCACAGCGGACGGCCGGGGAAGCCATACCGCTTCTTGCGGCGACGGCCCGCCCACAGCGTGTAGATGATCCCAACGCAGATGATGACGCCGAGGATCCAGCTGAAGGTCGCCCCGAGCGAACCCTTGGGGCCGCCGCCGAGCAGCTGGAAGATCTCGTTGAGCGGGGACAGCGTCTGGCCCTGCTGGAAGCGGAAGATCAGGCCGCGCCAGATCAGGAGCCCGCCGAGGGTGACGATGAAGGACGGGACGCCCAGGTAGGCGACGACCGAGCCCGTGACCGCACCCATGGCGGCACCGAGCAGGATGCCCGCGGCGAGCGCGACGACCCAGATCCACGGCTCGTTGTAGCTCACCCCGAACACCTGGGGCAGCCAGATCACCTGGATCATCGCCATCACGTAGCCGATCAGGCCGAGCATCGACCCGACCGAGAGGTCGATGTTGCGGGAGACGATGATGAGGACCATGCCCGTCGCCATGATCGCGATCGAGGCGCTCTGGACGGACAGGTTCCACAGGTTCCTCGGGGTGAGGAAGGCCCCGCCCGAGAGGATGTTGAAGAAGACCCAGATCACCGCCAGCGCGACGATCATGCCGAGCAGGCGCGTGTCCAGCTCGAGCGCGGACAGCGTGGAACGGAACGACCGGCCGCCCGGCGGCTCCCCTCCCGTCGCTCGCACGCCGGCAGTTGCCTCCACGTCTCCCGTGGGCGGTGTCGTCGTAGCCTCGCTCATCAAGGCGCCCCTCTGGCCTGGGTCAGGAAGAAGGAGCGCCCTGCGCCGGGCAGATGCCGCGGACGCAGGGCGCTGTCACATCACCCTAGGGCGGTGCTCAGCCGCAGACCGCGACTGTGCCCGCCGGAACGTCCTTGCACAGCGTCGCCTGGTCGATCCAGCCGGCGTCGAGCACGACATTCAGGTTGTCCTTGGTGATCGGGATCGGGGTGAGGAAGATCGAGGTCATGTCGTTGCCGCCGGGGGAGGCGAACTGGACGACACCCGCGACCTTCTTGATGTCCGGATCCGCGCAGAGGGCGATGGCTGCCTCACCGGCCGCCTTGCCGAGCTCGCGGGCGTCCTTCCACACGTCGACCGTCTGGGTGCCGAGGGCGACCCGGTTGAGGGCGGGGAGGTCGCCGTCCTGGCCGGAGACCGGGACGCTGCCTGCGAGGCCCTGAGCGGCGAGCGCCGCGATGACGCCGCCGGCCATGCCGTCGTTCTGCACGAATGCGATGTCGATCTTGTTGTCGTTGGCGGTCAGGTACTGCTCCATGGCCTTCTGGGCGTTGGCCGGATCCCAGTTGTCCGTGTAGCCCTCTCCGACGTTCTTGAGCTTGTCACTGCTCTCGCCTGCCGCCGGAAGGCCCGCCTCGACCATGCCCGCGCGGAGGAAGTCCGCGTTTGCGTCGGCCTTGTTGCCCTTGACGACGACGAAGTTGCCGGCGTCCTTGACCTTCAGCAGCGCCTCGGCCTGCATCTTGCCGACGAGCTTGTTGTCGAAGGTGATGTAGAGGGCCTGCGGGTCCTCGATCAGGCGGTCGTAGGCGATGACCGGTACGCCGTTCGAGATCGCGCTGGCGACGGACGGCTTGATGGCCGTGCCGTCCTGGGCGAGGACGATGACGACGTTCGCGCCCTGCGAGATCAGGTTCTCGACGTTGGACGCCTGGGTCTCGGCCGACGACTTGGCGTCGTTCGAGATGTACTTGCCGCCGCCGGCCTCGATGGCGGCCTTGATCGCCGGCTCATCCCACTTGGCCCAGCGCTCCTCCTGGTAGTTGTTCCAGGACACGCCGACGGTGCACGCAGCGGCGGCCTCGCTGGCCGGTGCCTCGGTGGCCGGCGCCGCGGTGGCCGGAGCCTCGGTCGCGGGGGCGGCCGTGGCGGGTGCGGTCGTGGCGGTACTACCGCCGCAGGCCGCGAATACGACCGCCATCACTCCGGCGACGGCCGCAAGCTTGCGAATTCCCATGCGCTTCTACTCCTCCTCGTGCGGACGCCCGCGGACATCGCGGACTCCGCGCCCCAGTTGGCCATAGGCCGCCGATAGGTTACCGCGCTGGCGCACCCCTTTCATGCTGGTTGCCGCCCGCAGGCGGCTGGATCGCACAGACCATCGATCGGCCCATCGTCAGGCGCTCGCCAGCTCGGCAAGGCCGTCGTGTGCTCCGATCGGACCCGCGGGATCTGAGAGGACAGGCTCGAGCGCCAGCTCCGCGGCCCCGATCAGGGGAGCGTCGGCGCCGAGCATCGAAGGAACGACCCGCACCATGGAGCGCGGTGCCGGCAGGCTTCGGCGAGCCAGCTCGCGCCAGATCGTGTCGCCGGCGAAGGCATGGACCCGGCCGCACAGGCCGCCGAGGACCACGAGGCGGGGGTTGAAGATGTTCACGAGGCCCGCCAGACCGGCCCCGAGCGGCCGGGCCGTCGCCTCGATCGCGGCGAGGGCGACGGGGTCGCCGGACGTCGCCGCGTTGAACAGGCGGTCGACGCCCTCCTGGCCGGCGTCGAGCGGAAGGCCGGCGCGGGCAAGCAGGGCATGAGCGCCGATCTCCGTCTCCCAGCAGCCGAAGGACCCGCAGCGGCACGGGGCGCCGTCCGGGACGACTGGCAGGTGGCCGACCTCACCGGCGTAGCCGGCCGCGCCATCGAGTGGTCGCCCGCCAACGATGAGCCCGCCACCCACACCGACCTCGCCGTGGATGTACAGCACGTCGTCGATCCCGGCGGCTGCGCCGCGGCGGTGTTCGGCAAGCACGCCGACATCGGCCTCGTTGGCGACCATGATGGGTGCGCCCAGGTCGAGTCGCGCGGCGAGCCGGCGGCCGAGGGGAACGCCCGTCCAGCCCAAGTTCGGGGCCGTCTCGACGAGGCCATCGCGGCTGCGGACGACACCGGCGACCGCAACGCCGACGCCGGCCAGGCGGTCGAGGTCGGAGCCACCGGCCGTCAGCGCCTCCAGCATGCCGGCGAGATCATCGACGACCTGCTCGACGGTGCTGTGCGTTCGCGGCCGATCCATCCGCCTGAGGCCGAGAACCTGTCCGCCGAGGCCGACCACGGCCGCGGAGAAGGTGTCGACACCCAGGGAGAACGCTGCCGCGACCGCGGCCTCGGGCACGAGGCTGACCTCCGGGGAGGGTCGACCGGGACGGCCGAGGTGGACGTCGCGATCCTCGGTCGCCAGACCCGACGCCACGAGCTCGCCCACGAGGTCGCGGATGGCGCTGCGCGTGAGGCCAGTGTGGGCGACGAGGTCGGAGCGCGACTGGGGCCCATCGTCATGGAGACAGCGGACGATCGCGCTCAGGTTCGCGCGTCGCACGCTCTCGCTCCGCTGGCCGAGGTCGACCCTGGTGTGCTTCACCGAGTTTGTGTTCCTTTCTCTCAAATCTATGCGAGACTGACCTACGCAGTCGCCGCTGTCAAGTGGTTTGCGGCGAGCTGGCCGGGGGCGGAACACGGAGCGGTTGGAGGCTGGCGTGGACAGGATTCGCTGGGGCGTGCTCTCGACGGCTCGGATCGCGACCGAGAAGGTGATCCCGGGGATCGGCAGGTCCACGACGGGCGAGGTGGTCGCGATCGCGTCGCGCGATGGCGGTCGCGCGCGCGCAGCAGCTGAGGTTCTCGGGATTCCGCGCAGCCACGGTTCCTACGAGGCGCTGCTTGCCGATGCGTCGGTGGACGCGGTCTACGTGCCGTTGCCCAATCACCTTCACGCGGAGTGGTCGATCAGGGCCATGGAGGCCGGCAAGCACGTCCTGTGCGAGAAGCCGCTCGCGCTGACGGCGGCCGAGGCGGGCCGGATGGCAGACGCTGCAGCGGCATCGGGACGGCTCCTGATGGAAGCCTTCATGTACCGGCATCACCCCAGCTGGCTTGCGGTGGTGGAGATCGTCGCTTCTGGGCGGATCGGGCGGCTCCAGGCCGTGGACAGCTGGTTCTCCTACTTCCTCGACGATCCGGGCAACATCCGCAACGTGCTCGAGTACGGCGGCGGCGCGCTGTACGACATCGGCTGCTACTCCGTGAGCCTCTCGCGCCTCCTGTTCGGCGCGGAGCCGGACGACGTCGCGGCGGCGATCGTGCGCGACCCGGTGAGCGGCGTGGACACCCTCACCACGGGGCACATGACGTTTCCGGGCGGCCTGGCGTCATTCACCTGCGCGACCCTCGTGGAGCCCGACCAGCGCGTCCACGTCTACGGGACCGATGGCCGGATCGAGATCGAGATCCCGTTCAACATCCCGCCCGACCGTCCCACGCGGATCTACATCACCCAGGGCGGTGACCCGCCCGTGGCCCCCGCGACCGAGACCCTCGAGTTCCCGACCGCCGATCAGTACGCATGCCAGGCAGACGCCTTCGCCGAGGCCGTCTTCGCGGGTGGACCGGCCCCGGTGGGCCCTGAGGATGCCATCGCGAACCTGCGCGTGATCGAGCGGCTCTTCGCCGCGGCGCAGGGCTGAAGCGTCGGAAGCACGGCGCCGCGACGGGGCTACCATGCACGGGAGGATCCGGCGAGCTCCGGCCGGCCCGGTCGTGCCAGGTGATGGAGGGAGCAGGCCCGTGAGCGTGGCGATTGGCCCGGAGCCGGACGAGACCCCGGTCCAGGCCGGCGTCGTGCCCGTCCGCCCCGACGCCCCGGATGGGGACGGACCGCGTCGCCCGCGACGTTGGCGCGGGGTGCTGGCGGTGGGGATCGTCGCCGGCGTCATGCTCGCCGCCGTGGCTGGACTCGCCGCGTTGCGGCCGTGGCAACCCGCGGCGCCCTCATGCCCGCCGATCGCCAACCCGGACTGGTCCATCGCACGCCGGTGGGACGAGGCGCTGCTCAACTCGATCCGGCGCGCGATCCCGAACCCGCCCGTCCATGCCCGCAACCTGTTCCACCTGTCCGTGGCCATGTGGGACGCCTGGGCGGCGTACGACGACACCGCCCGGGGCTACGTGGTCACCGAGAAGCACCAGGCCAGTGACGTGGCCGCAGCCCGCAACGAGGCGATGAGCTACGCCGCCTACCGGCTGCTGACCAGCCGGTACATCGCCGCGGTAGGGGGTGACGTCTCCCTCTCCGAGTTCGCGGACCTCATGGACTCGTTGTGCTACTCGCTGGACGTCACCTCGTCGGAAGGCGACACGCCGGCCGCCGTGGGCAACCGGATCGCCGACGCGGTGCTCGCGGCCGCCGCCACCGACGGCTCCAACGAGTACGGCGGGTACGCGCCGACGGACTACGCGCCGGTCAACGCGCCGATGATCGTGGCCGAGCCGGGCACGACGATGGCAGATCCGAACCGTTGGCAGCCGCTCCGGATCGCGAACCTGGTGTCCCAGAACGGCATCCCCGTCGCCAACGGGCTCCAGCAGGCGCTCGGCCCGCACTGGGGACACGTCACGGGATTCGCGCTGCCCCCGGGCGGGGACGCCGGCACGCCGATCGACCCCGGGCCGCCGCCCCTGCTGGGCGATGCCACCACCGATGCGGCGCTCAAGGCGCAGGTCCTGGAGGTGATCCGGCTCAACAGCCAGCTCGACCCGGGGGACGGCGCGACGATCGACATCTCGCCCGGGGCGAAGGGGGCCAACCCGCTGGGCACCAACGACGGCACCGGACACGCGCTCAACCCGGCCACCGGCCAGCCGTACCCGCCGGTCGTCGTGGCCCAGGGCGACTACGGGCGCGTGATGGCCGAGTTCTGGGCCGATGGGCCGAGCTCGGAGACCCCACCGGGGCACTGGAACGTGATCGCCAACTCGGTGTCGGATGCGCTTGCCCCGGATCTCCGGTTGGGCGGCGCGGGCCCCGAGCTGGACCGCCTCGAATGGGACACGAAGCTCTATCTCGCTCTCAACGGCGCGGTCCATGACGCGGCAATCGCGGCCTGGGGTCTCAAGGGGCACTACGATTCGGCACGTCCGATCTCGCTTATCCGGTACATGGGCGGCAAGGGCCAGTCGACCGACCCGGCCCAGCCTGCCTACAACCCGGAGGGCCTCCCGCTCGAGGCTGGCCTCGTCGAGGTCATCACGAGCGCATCGACGGCGCCCGGAGAGCGCCACGCGGCGCTCAAGGGGCACGAGGGCGAGATCGCGGTCCGCGCCTGGCAGGCCTACCCCGAGAACCCGAAGGCCGACACCGCCGGCGTCGGCTGGAGGCTGGCGGCGGAGTGGGTCCCGTACCAGATGAAGACGTTCGTGACGCCCGCCTTCCCGGGCTACGTCTCGGGCCACAGCACGTTCAGCCGCGCGGCGGCAGAGGTGGTGGCGGCCATGACGGGGAGCGAGTTCTTTCCCGGCGGCGAGAGCGGCCACACGGCGAAGGCGAACTCGCTCAAGTTCGAGAGCGGGCCCACGACCGATGTTCCGCTCAAGTGGGCGACGTACTTCGACGCCGCCGACGAGGCGGGTCGATCACGCCTCTGGGGCGGGATCCACATCGCCGCGGACGACCTCACGGGCCGTGAGATCGGATCCAAGGTCGGGATCGACGCCTGGAATGCCGCCCGGGGCTACTTCGATGGGACGGCCGGGTCGTGACCCGCCGCGGACGCCGGACGGTGGTCGCGGCCGTGATCGTGGGCGTGGTGGCGGTTGTGGCCGTGACGGGTGTCGTGGTCATCGGCCGGGTGCCGACCCCTTCGCAGGCCCTTGGCGCGCCACGGTTCGTGGAGGAGACGGCGACGGCCGGCGTCGTCCACACGTACGACGGCGGGCCGGCGTTCGCGACGGGTGGCGGGGTGGCCGTCCTGGACTGCGACGAGGATGGTCGCGCGGACCTGTACGTGGCCGGTGGCGCCAACGCAGCGCAGCTGTTCCGCAACCGCAGCGACGCGGGGGGCGAGCTGGCGTTCACGCCAACTGCCGACGAGGTGACCGGGGTCACCGGCGTCACCGGCGCCTATCCGCTCGACGTGGACGCGGACGGGCACACGGATCTCGCTGTCCTCCGTGTCGGCGAGACGCTCATGCTGCGCGGCCTCGGGGACTGCCGGTTCGAGCGGGCCAACGAGGCGTGGGGGCTCGAATTGCCGCCCTCCGCGTGGACGACCGCATTCTCGGCGGCCTGGGAGGTGGATCAGACGCTGCCGACCCTCGCCATCGGCAACTACCTCGAGCTCGATCCCTCGGGTGAGCCGGCCAACGCCTGCGCCACGAGCGAGCTCTACCGGCCCAGCGCCGCGGGCAAGGGGTACGGGGCCCCGATCACGCTCGAGCCCGGGTACTGCACGTTGTCGATGCTGTTCAGCGACTGGGACGGCTCCGGCCGGCGCGACCTGCGCGTGACGAACGACCGCCACTACTACACCGCCGGCTCGGACCAGCTGTGGAGGATCGCCGCGGGCGAGGCACCGCGTGCCTATACCGCGGCCGACGGCTGGGTGCGCATGGTGATCTGGGGCATGGGCATCGCCGCCCAGGACCTGACGGGCGACGGCCTGCCCGAGTACTACCTCACCAGCCAGGGTGACAACAAGCTGCAGACGCTCACGCTGGGCCCGAAGCAGCCGACGTTCCGGGACATCGCGCGCCGCCGGGGCGTGACGGCGGCCCAGCCGTTCACGGGCGGTGACGTGCGGCCATCGACCGCCTGGCATGCCGAGTTCACGGACGTCAACAACGACGCATTCATGGACCTCCTGGTCACGAAGGGGAACGTGAGCGCCATGCCCGACTATGCCGCCCGTGATCCCAGCAACCTGTTCCTCGGCCAGCCGGATGGGACGTTCACCGAGGGTGCCGAGATGGCAGGCGTCCTCAACTACGGTCGGGCGCGCGGCGCGGCCCTGACCGACCTCAACCTGGACGGGATGCTGGACCTGGTCATGGTGAATGTGGGCGAGCCGGTACGGGTGTGGCGGAACGCCGGCTCCGGAACCGCAGATGCCGCGGCTCCGATGGGCGGCTGGGCGGCGATCCGGCTCCGGCAGGACGGGGGGAATCGAGATGCCATCGGGGCATTGGTCGACACTAGAATCGGCGACATGGACGTGCGCCGCGAGCTCGTGGTGGGTGGCGGTCACAGCGGCGGTCAGCTGGGCTGGATGCACCTGGGCCTCGGGCCCGCGAACCGGGCTGAGATCCGGGTGACATGGCCCGACGGCGAGGTCGGCCCGTGGCTCGACGTGGAGTCGGGCAGGTTCCTCGTGGTGGAGCGGGGGGCGGCGGCCGTCCAGCCGTGGGACCCTTCCCGGCCGGGCGGGTGATCCCAATGACCACCGCCCGCCTTGGAGACATCGAGCTGCCCGACTTCGGGATGCCGGTGGTCCGTCCGGAGGTTCCTGCCGCCACGTACAGGCTCCGCGTGGGCGCACTGCGCGAGCGAGCCGATCGTCGCGGCTACGACCGGCTGGTGGTGTACGCCGACCGCGAGCACAGCGCGAACCTCGCGTTCCTGACCGGCTTCGACCCACGCTTCGAGGAGGCGCTCCTCGTGCTGGGTCCGGACGATCCACCGGCGATGCTGGTGGGCAACGAGTGCTGGGGCACCGCGGGCGCCGCGCCGCTGGAGGTGCGGCGGCACCTGTTCCAGGACTTCAGCCTGCCCTCCCAGCCCAGGGACCGCTCGCGCACGCTGGGTGAGATCCTCGCGGGGGAGGGGATCGGCACCGGCAGCCGCGTCGGTGTCCTCGGCTGGAAGCCCTACGCGGACCGCTCGCGGATCGAGGTCCCTGCGTTCATCGCCGATACGCTGCGGGATCTCACCGGGCCTGGCGGCGTCGTCGAGAATGCCAATGACCTCCTGATCGACCCGGCCGACGGGCTCCGCGCGGTCAACGATGTGGACCAGCTCGCGGTGTTCGAGCACGCCGCCTGCCAGACGTCGGATGGCATCCGACGCCTGCTCGCGGGCCTGCGGCCCGGCATGACCGAAGCCGAGGCGGTCCGGCTGCTCAACTGGAACGGGATGCCCCTGTCGTGCCACCTGATGCTCACGGCCGGGCCGCGGGCGGCACTCGGCCTCCTGAGCCCTGGAGATCGCGTCATCGCGGCCGGCGACCCGCTCACCGTCGCGTTCGGGGTGTGGGGTGCGCTCAACTGCCGGGCGGGGTTCGTCGTCGAAGATGCCACCGGCCTGCCGGCCGGAGTTGGCGACTACGTCGAGCGGCTCGTCGCCCCGTACTTCGAGGCGGTCGCGGAGTGGTACGGGGCGCTGCATGTCGGCCAGCGGGGCGGCGTGCTCCAGGAGATCATCGATCGCCGGCTCGGCGACCCCTTCTTCGGCATCGGCCTCAACCCAGGGCACCTGCTTGGCCTGGACGAGTGGGTGAGCTCGCCGGTCTTCCCCGGCTCCGCGGTCGAGCTCCGCTCCGGGATGGCGCTCCAGGTGGACATCATTCCGGCGACCGGAACGCCGTGGTTCACGACCAACATCGAGGACGGGATCGCCCTCGCGGATGCGGACCTGCGTGCGGCGCTTGCCGCCGCGTACCCGGATGCCTGGTCGCGGATCCAGCGACGGCGGACGTTCATGCGGGAGGCCCTGGGCATCGATCTCCACCCGGACGTCCTGCCGTTCTCGAACATCCCGGCATTCCTGCCGCCGTTCCTCCTGCGTCCCGACCGGGCGATGACGCTCGCCGGCTGAGGGCGCCGACAGCCGTGGCGCCCCGACGGTGACGTTTGCCCGTTGAGGATGCCCCTGCTATCCTCCGCGGGTCGAAGTACAAATTGTGTAGTCACGCCATCGTTCGTGTCGGAGGATCGAGTGCCGCTCGCGCGGGAGAAGAAGCAAGAGGTCATCGCCGAGTACGCCGTCAAGGACGGCGACACGGGTTCCCCAGAAGTCCAGGTCGCGCTCCTTACGGCGCGGATCCGGGACCTGACGGAGCACCTCCGCCGCTTCCCGAAGGACAATCATTCGCGCCGCGGCCTCCTCAAGCTCGTGGGTCAGCGCCGGCGCCTTCTCGCGTATCTCGTGAAGAAGGATCCGCCGCGCTACCGGGCCGTCATCGGCTCGCTCGGCCTTCGCCGCTAGGACTCGCCGCATCACGACCCCGGGCATGAGACCCGGGGTCGGTCGCATCCGGCCGCAGCTAGCAGGCGAACCCCGGCCCCACCCGCCGCAAGGCATCCTCGCACGCACGACCAAGGAGGTCGTTTCACCCGTGTCCACTCCCACCACGCTCGAGATCGAGTTCGGCGGTCGAACCCTCACGCTCGAGACCGGCAAGCTCGCCGGCCTGGCCGGCGGCGCCGTCACCCTGCGCTACGGCGACACGCTCGTCCTCGGGACGGCCAACCGCAGCCTGCCGCGCCCCGGTCTCGACTTCTTCCCGCTCACCGTCGAGTTCGAGGAGCGGATGTACGCGGCCGGCAAGATCCCCGGCGGCTTCATCAAGCGCGAGGGCCGGATGTCGGAGGCTGCCACCCTGGCCGCCCGCCTGACGGACCGCCCCATCCGCCCGCTGTTCCCCGAGGGCTACAAGGACGACGTCCAGCTCGTGATCACGGTCCTGTCCACGGACCAGGAGAACGACCCGGACATCCTGGGCACCATCGCGGCCTCGGCCGCGCTGACGATCAGCGAGATCCCGTTCCAGGGCCCCGTCGGCGCCGTGCGCGTGGGCCGGATCGACGGCGAGTTCGTCCTCAACCCGACCTTCACGGAGCTCCAGGAGTCCGAGCTCGACCTGGTCGTTTCCGGCACCCGCGACGCGATCATGATGGTCGAGGCCGGGGTCAAGATCCTCCCCGAGGACGTGATGGCCGAGGCGATCCTGTTCGCCCAGCGCGCGCTCCTGCCCCTGGTGGAGATCCAGGACAAGCTCCGCGAGCTCGTCGGCAAGCCCAAGCTCCTGCCGTACCTCGAGCCGCTGACGGACTCCGTGCTCAAGTTCGCCGACATGGCGAAGGCGGGCGGCGAGTTCGTGGTGGTGGACGTCGAGACGACGGGCACCGATCCCAAGATGGCCGATCTCGTCGAGGTCGCCGCGGTGCGCGTCAAGGGCGGCAAGATCACCGACCGCTGGTCCACCCTGGTGAACCCGGGCCGCCCGATCGTCGGCAACCAGATGCACGGCATCACCGACAAGGACGTCAAGGGCGCGCCGAGCCCGGCCGAGGCCGCCCGCAAGGCGCTCGAGTTCGTCGGCGACGCGCCGTTCGTCGGCCACTCCGTCGGCTTCGACATCGCCTTCCTCGAGGAGGCCCTCGGGGACGGCACGCGCGTGGCCCAGGGCTCCTACCTCGACACGCTGGTCATCGCCCGCGAGGGCTATCCGGATCTCGAGAACTACAAGCTCGGGACCCTGGCCAACTTCTTCGGCGTCGAGCTGTCCGAGAACCACCGCGCCCTGCCGGACGCCGAGGCCACGGCGAACCTGCTGATCTGGTTCGGCAACGACCTGCCCGGCCGGATCGAGGCCCTCAAGAACGGCATCGCCGCCGCGACCCGTGCGACCCGCACGGACAAGGACGAGGCCGCCCGCCTCCTCGAGGCCGCCCGCCGCGACGCCCGCTTCAGCAAGAGCCTGTTCGGGCTCGTCCAGAAGAAGGTCGTCCGCCAGCTCGTGCTCAGCGAGGGCGTCCGCATGGACGGCCGCGCCACCGACGAGGTCCGCACGATCTCGGTCGAGGTGGGGCTCCTCCCGCGAGCGCACGGCTCCGGCCTGTTCACCCGCGGCCAGACCCAGGCGCTGACCGTCGCCACGCTCGGGCCGTCCTCGGACGTCCAGCGGATCGACACCATCAGCCCCGAGCTGTCCAAGCGCTACCTCCACCACTACAACTTCCCGCCCTACAGCACGGGTGAGAACAAGCCGATGCGCGGCCCGTCGCGCCGCGACATCGGGCACGGCAACCTCGCCGCCCGGGCGCTCCTGCCGGTCCTCCCGACGCAGGAGGAGTTCCCGTACGTCATCCGCCTCGTCTCCGAGGTCGTGGCCGGCAACGGCTCCACCTCGATGGCGTCCACCTGCGGGTCGACGCTCGCCCTGATGGATGCGGGCGTGCCGATCTCGGCGCCCGTGGCCGGCGCGGCCATGGGCCTCGTGCTCGACGGCGAGACCGGCAACTTCGTGGTGCTGACCGACATCCTCGGCAAGGAGGACTCGATCGGCGACATGGACTTCAAGGTCACCGGGACCACGGAGGGCATCACGGCCCTCCAGATGGACATCAAGGTCAAGGGCATCGACGAGCGGGTCATCCGCGAGGGCCTCAAGCAGGCGCTCGCCGCCCGCCTGTTCATCCTCGACAAGATGACCTCGGTCCTGCCCTCGGCGCGCGAGGAGATGTCCGAGTTCGCCCCCCGGATCATCACGATCAAGATCAACCCCGAGAAGATCCGCGAGATCATCGGCAAGGGTGGATCGATGATCCGCAAGATCCAGGAGGAGACCGGCACCGAGATCAACGTCGAGGACGACGGCACCGTGGAGATCGCGGCCGTCTCCGGCGAGAACTCGCGCAAGGCGATCCAGTGGATCGAGAGCCTCACCCGCGAGGTCGAGATCGGCGCCCTGTACCTGGGCAAGGTCACCCGCCTGATGGGCTTCGGCTGCTTCGTCGAGATCCTCCCGGGCAAGGAGGGCCTCATCCGGATCGGCGAGCTCGCGGACTACCACGTGCCGTCCGTCGAGGACGTCGTGTCGGTGGGCGACGAGGTCATGGTGGTGGTCACCGAGATCGACCGCCAGGGTCGCGTCAACCTGTCCCGCAAGGCGGCGATGCAGCGGCATCTCGCCAAGTAGGCCGCATCCCCAAGCGCACGACAGCGCCCCCGGGCTTCGGCCCGGGGGCGCTTCTTCGTGTCCGGCGCGGTGACGGGCTTCCGTTCGACTGGCGACGGGCCTGGCGTGCGTGGGAGGCAAGGTTCCGGGCCGCGGTGGTCGTCATCCTGTGCGGCGAGCACGTCGACGACGGCTCGAGCGGGGGATTCGGGCGCGATCGCGGCAGGCACGTGCGTGCGGCGCACGTTGCCACCCCGGGCGACTCGGATTGTTGCGTGGGACGCATGACGTCGCGCTGCCGCCGCGCAACAGGGGGTGCGCAATCGAGACGTGGCGTCCGGTCGGGCGTCCAGTTCGGCCGGGGCCCGCTGGTATACTCGCGCCGTGCCCGACAACCCGTCGCTAGCAGGTCGGACCGTGCCTGAAACCAGCCCCGAGAAGCTCACCGTCGCCGTTGTCGGCGCCACCGGCGCCGTAGGACGGACCATGATCCAGGTCCTCACGGAGAAGCAGTTCCCATACACGGAGCTGCGCCTCCTGGCATCGGCGCGCTCGGCCGGCACCACCATGTCGGTCGCCGGTCGGGACATCACCGTGGAGCTCGCGACACCCGAGGCCTTCGAGGGCATCGACATCGCGATCTTCTCGGCCGGCGGCGGGACGTCGAAGGAGCTGGCACCCGAGGCCGCCAAGCGCGGCTGCGTCGTCGTGGACAACTCGAGCGCCTGGCGGATGGACCCGGACGTGCCGCTCGTGGTGTCCCAGGTGAACCCAGACGATCTCGCGTGGCACGAGGGGATCATCGCCAACCCGAACTGCTCGACGATGCAGCTCATGCCGCCGCTCATGGCGCTGCGCGACGAGGTTGGCCTCGAGCGCATCGTCGTGGACACCTACCAGGCGGTTGCGGGCACCGGCCAGAAGGCCATCGTGGAGCTCGAGGAGCAGGTCAAGGCCCACGCCGAGGGCCGCGTCAAAGGTCGCCAGCGTCTATCCGCACGTCATCGGCTTCAACGCCCTGCCGCACATCGACGTGTTCCTGGACAACGGCTACACGAAAGAGGAGTGGAAGGTCGTCACCGAGAGCCGCAAGATCCTGCACCTGCCGGAGCTGCGCGTCTCGTGCACCGCCGTCCGCGTGCCCGTCTTCGTGAGCCACTCCGAGGCGGTCCACGTCGAGACCCGCGACCCGATCACCGCGGACCGCGCCCGCGAGCTGTTCGCGGCCACCCCGGGAGTCGTGGTCCAGGACGACCCGGCGAACAACGTCTACCCGCTCGCGATGGACGCCGCCGGGTCTGACCTGGTGTTCGTGGGCCGGGTGCGCCAGGACCCGTCGATCCCGGATGACCGCGGGCTCGCCTTCTGGGTCGTCTCGGACAACCTGCGCAAGGGTGCGGCCTCCAACGCCGTGGAGATCGCGGAGGTGCTCGTGGAGCGCGGCTGGATCCGCAAGGGCAGCGAGCGCGCGGTCGCGACGGCGTCCGGGGGATCGCCCGCGTGACCCGCGGCGAGCGCCGTGCGGCGCTCGAGCAGATCGCGAGCGAGGTCCTCGACTGCACCCGCTGCCGGCTGCACGAGGGCCGGACGCGCGCCGTCCCGGGCGAGGGCGACCCGGACACGGAGGTCGTGTTCGTGGGCGAGGGCCCGGGCTTCAACGAGGACCGCGAGGGCCGCCCCTTCGTCGGCCGGGCCGGGGGGCTGCTCGTGCGGCTCCTGGGCTCCATCGGCTGGCAGCGCGAGGACGTGTTCATCACCAACGTGGTGAAGTGCCGCCCACCCGACAACCGGGACCCGCAGCCCGACGAGATCGCGGCCTGCGCCCCGTACCTGCGTCGCCAGCTGGAGGCGCTGGATCCCGCGGTCGTCGTCACCCTCGGCCGCCACTCGATGGGCACGTTCATGCCCGGGGCCCGCATCGGCCAGGTCCACGGCACCAGCGTCCCGGCCGACCCCGAGACCGGCGCTCGCGCGGCGCTGGCCTTCGCGATGTACCACCCGGCGGCGGCCCTCCGGTCGCCCGCGATCGAGCGCGAGAGCTTCGAGGACATGGCGAGCGTCCCGTCCGTGCTCCTGCGAGCCCGCGAGCGCCGCGTCTCCGCACCGGCGACGCCCCCCAGGCCGGCCGCGCCGGCGCAGGCGGCCGCTCCGGCCCAGCCAGACCCGTCGGCGACGCCGAAGCCCACGGAACCCGATGCGTCCCCGCTCACGGCCGCCGATCCCGCGGCCGACGACGCCCCCCAGCTCACCCTGTTCTGACCCCCAAGCAGATCGAGACGACCATGGCCGACCCCAACATCCCGCTCAGGATCATCCCGCTCGGTGGAGTAGGGGAGATCGGCAAGAACTGCTACGTGTTCGAGTACGGCGACGACATCGTCGTCATCGACTGCGGGCTCATGTTCCCCGACGAGGAGATGTTCGGCATCGACCTCGTGGTCCCGGACGTGACCTACCTCAAGGAGAACCGGCACAAGGTCCGTGCCTTCCTGATCACCCACGCCCACGAGGATCACGTGGGCGGCCTGCCGTACGTGCTGCCGGAGTTCCCGGGCGTCCCGGTCTACGCCAGCACCCTGGCGCGCGGCCTGCTGGGCAACAAGATCAAGGAGCACAAGCTCCACAACAACCCGCTGATCGCGATGGAGCCGGGCGACGAGCTGGAGATCGGGCCGTTCACCGCGGTGCCGTTCCGGATCGGCCACTCCATCCCGGATGCGATGGGCATCGCCCTGCGGACGCCGGTCGGCATCGTCGTCCACACCGGCGACTTCAAGTTCGACCACACCCCGGTGGACGGGCAGCTGTCCGACTTCCACATCCTCGCGCGCCTCGGCGAAGAGGGCGTGATCTGCCTCCTGTCGGACTCGACGCGGGCCGAGAACCCCGGCTACACGCCGTCCGAGCGGATCGTGGGCGAGGCGTTCCGCGAGATCATGGAGCCGCTCGACGGCCGCGTGATCGTGGCGACCTTCGCCAGCCAACATCGCCCGCCTCCAGCAGGTGCTCGACGCCGCCGCGGACATGAAGCGCAAGACCGCCGTCATCGGTCGGTCCATGGAGCAGAACTTCCGGATCGCCACGGACCTCGGCTACCTCACGTACGACGCCTCCAGCATCGTCCCCAAGGACAAGATCAAGGACGCGCCGCCCAACCTCGTGATCGCGACGACGGGGGCCCAGGGCGAGCCGATGGCGGGCCTGGCCCGCATGGCCAACCGTGACCACCGCTTCGTGGAGATCCAGCCCGGCGACACGGTCATCGTCTCCGCCAGCCCCATCCCGGGCAACGAGGAGTACGTGGCCCGCACGATCGACAACCTGTTCAAGGCCGGCGCCAACGTCTACTACCACACGATCAAGCGCGCCCACGTGTCGGGCCACGCGAGCCAGGAGGAGCTCAAGCTGATGCTGGGGCTCACCAAGCCCCGCTACTTCATCCCGATGCACGGCGAGTTCCGGATGCAGGTCCAGCACGGCCGCCTGGCGATCGAGACCGGCGTCCTGCCCGACAACGTGTACATCATCGAGAACGGGACGCCGATCGAGATCTTCGACGATGGCAGCGCGCGCCGCGGGCAGCCGGTCACGGCCGGCTACGTCTATGTCGACGGCCTCTCGGTCGGCGAGGTCGGCGACGTCGTGCTGCGCGACCGTCGCGCCCTCGCCAACGACGGCATGTTCATGATCGTGGTCCAGATCGACAAGCAGACCAACAAGATGGTCGGCCGGCCGGAGATCATCACCCGCGGCTTCGTCCACGGCAACGAGGACGACCCGATGTTCGAGGAGGCGATCCGCCGGATCCGCGAGGCCGTGGAGGCGCCGGGCGATCGCATCTCCGAGATCGCGCTGCTCAAGGTCCAGATCAAGGACAGCGTGTCGCGCTTCCTGTACGAGCAGACGAAGCGCCGGCCGATGGTCTTCCCGGTGGTGGTCGAGGTCTAGCCGGTGACCCAGCGGCGTCGGTCGACACGCACCAGCAGCCCGAAGCGTCCGCGCTCGACGGCGCGCAGCCGCGCGTCCGGTGGCGGCCTGCCGCTCCCGAAGCTGTCGCTGGGGCTGTCGCCGGCGGTCGTCCGCTCGCTCGTTGGGATCTTCCTGCTCGGCCTGGGCGCCGTCACCCTGATCGCCCTGCTGCTCCCGGGCCAGGGGAGCCTGACGGACTGGTGGAGCGGCCTTTCCGGGCCGTTCTTCGGGACCGGGCGCTGGCTGCTGCCGTTCGTGCTGCTCATCTCTGGCTGGTACGTGGAGTGGGGGCCGGGCAAGGAGCCCGGCGCGCCGTGGGGGCGGACGCTCCTGGGGATCGCGATGGCCTACGTGGGCCTCCTGGGCCTGCTCCAGATCATCGCCATCAACGAGTGGACGGGTGGTCGCATCGGCCGCTTCCTGGTGGGCTTCCTCCAGCCGCTGCTGACGACCCCTGGTGCGTTCGTGCTGTCGCTGGTGCTGCTGGTGGCCGGGTTGCTGATCGCGTTCGACCGGCCGCTGCGGTCGATGCTCGCACCCGCCACCGGGCTGGCGAAGGTGGCCGGCTCCACGCTCCAGGATCGAACGACCAAGACCGCGGAGTCTGCCTCGGCCAACGGGAAGGGCGCCGCGCCCGCCGCCGGCGCGGCGGCCGTGGGTGCTGCCGCGGCCGGCAAGGGCCGGGGGGCACGGATCCCGGCGGTGGACGCGCCCGGCCAGACCGGCGTGTGGGGAACAGAGCCGGCGGACCCCGGGATCCCGAGTGCCGTGCCGTCGGCCTCGCCGACATCGTCCACGTTCGCGCCCGCCCGGGCTGCGGGTGCCGCCGGCGCCGCCGCCGGTGCCGCCGCGGCGCCGAAGACCGCCGCCGGTGAGCCCGAGCTTCCCGTCTCGCGCGGGCCCGAGGACGTCACCGACGCCTCCGATTCGCCGCCGACGCGCGAGGCCGTCGAGTGGCGCCTGCCACCGCACGACCTGCTCGACCCCGGGGAGATCCCGACCGCCGCCACCACCGACAACGCGGACGCGATCCACGCCCGCAACGAGGAGATCATCGTCCGGAAGCTGGCGAGCTTCGACATCGAGGCGCGGGTCATCGGGCGCAACGCAGGCCCCGTGGTCACCCAGTACGAGGTGCAGCCGGCCCCGCACATCAAGCTCAGCCGCATCGAGGCGCTCCAGGACGACCTGTCGATGGCGCTCGCGGCCCGCAGCATCCGGATCGAGGCGCCGATCCCGGGCAAGAGCGCCGTCGGGATCGAGATCCCGAACAAGGAGTTCAACATCGTCGCGCTGCGGCGGATCCTCGACGAGGTGGACTTCTCGGCGTCCGGGTCGACGCTGACGTTCGCCCTGGGCCGGGACGTGGCCGGCCGCGCCCAGGCCGTGGACCTGTCCAAGATGCCGCACCTGCTGATCGCGGGCGCCACGGGCTCCGGCAAGAGCGTCATGGTCAACGCGCTCATCACCAGCCTCCTGTGCAACGCCACGCCCGATGACACACGGATGATCCTGATGGACCTCAAGCGCGTCGAGCTCGCGGGCTACAACGGGCTGCCGCACCTGCTCGTGCCGGTCATCACCGAGCCCGAGCGCGCCAAGGCCGCCCTCAAGTGGGCCGTGGGCGAGATGGAGAACCGCTACCGGCGGTTCGCGGGCGCGACGGCCCGCAACATCAAGGCGTTCAACGAGACCCGGGTGGACCCCGCGGACCGGCTGCCGTACATCGTGATCGTGATCGACGAGCTCGCCGACCTGATGATGCGCGAGGGCAAGAACATCGAGGATCCGATCGTCCGCCTCGCCCAGAAGGCACGGGCCACCGGCATCCACATGGTGCTCGCCACCCAGCGCCCGTCGGTCAACGTCGTCACGGGTCTCATCAAGGCGAACTTCCCGAGCCGGATCGCCTTTGCGATGGCCAGCCAGATCGACAGCCGCACGATCCTCGACTCACCCGGGGCCGAGGACCTCATCGGCCGCGGCGACATGCTCTACCAGCCGTCCGACCTGCCGCGTCCGATGCGTCTCCAGGGCGTGTTCGTGTCGGATCCGGAGATCGGCCGGGTGACCCAGTACTGGCGCGACCAGATCGATGATCCCCACTACGACCTCTCGATCATCACCTCCGACGAGGAGTCCACGGGCTCCGTGGACGACCTGGCGGACGACGACGCGGACCGGTTGCTCCCGGACGCGGTCGGGGTCATTCGGGAGTACGATCGCGCCTCGGCGTCGCTGCTGCAGCGGCGGCTCAAGATCGGCTACGCCCGGGCGGCCCGGATCATCGACCAGCTCGAGGCGCGGGGGTACGTCGGAGCGTTCGACGGCTCGAACGCCCGCGTGGTCCTGCGCCGCGATGACGGTCCGGGACCCGACGGGGACGAGGACGAGGCATGACGACGCGAGACGGGTTGCGGAAGGGACGCGCTGCACAGCGCGACGCCGACCGCGCCGCTCGCGGTGGAGGCCGGTCCGTCGCTTCCCGAACGCCTGCTCGCGGCCCGCGAGCGCAAGGGCGTCGACCTGTATCGGGCCGAGCGCGACACGAAGATCCGGGCGCGCTACCTCGCGGCCCTCGAGCACGGTGAGTACGCCGAGCTGCCCGGGGCCGTCTACACGAAGGGGTTCCTGCGCAACTACGCCCTGTACCTGGGCCTCGACCCCGAGGACGTCATCCGCCAGTGGAAGCGGGAGCGCGGTGACACCCAGGTGGCTGCGGAACCGGTGCTCGCGGTCCCGAAGCCCCTCGCCGCCCCGCGGCAGGGCCTGACCTTCTCGCCCGTCCTCATCGTGGCGGGCCTGCTGACGGTCCTGATCGCCGCGTTCGCCGTGTACATGGGTGTCCAGCTGGTGCGCTTCTCGAAGCCGCCGACGCTCGCGCTGACGAACCCTCCCCAGGCGGTGATCGATGTCGGCGAGGACACCACGACCTACCAGCTGCGGGGGACGACGATCCCCGGCGCGACGGTCACCGTCATCGCCGCGGGCCGGGAGCAGCCGTACCGCGTCTCCGCGGACGACACGGGCCGCTGGGTTGCCGACGTGGACCTGCGCCGCGGACGCAACCAGTTCGACATCGCCGCCCTGGACCCGGAGACCGGCAAGTCCTCCGAGAATGCCGAGCGCGTGTTCATCACGGTGCCCTTCCTGGTGATCGAGGCACCCACGCTGACGGTCGAGTCGCCGGCGGAGGGCGCGCAGTTCGAGAACGGGGCGATACCCGTGCGGGGGACCACGTCCAACGCCGCAGGGCGTCTCCATCACGGCCGTCCAGACGGGCAATGCGGACGGAACGCCCATCGCGACGCCAGCGCCACCGTCACCGGCTCCGTCGGGCTCGGCAGCGCCGTCCGGCTCCGCGGCCCCGGTCCTGCCCGCCGGACCCACCGTCGGACCGGTCGACGTGAAGGTCGGCGCGGACGGCACCTTCGACACGCCGCTGGACCTGTCCGAGGGCAAGTGGAAGATCGTGGTGACGGCCACGTCCGCGGAGGGCAAGGCCACGTCGCTGATCCGCAACGTGTCCATCGTCTACAAGGGTGTCAACCTGGTGGTGAGCATCAAGGGTTCCACGGCCTGGCTCAAGGTCTGGGTGGACGGGAAGGTCTCGAAGGTGACGGGCGCCGCCGGAACCGTCTACAGCCCGGGCAAGGTCCTGACGTTCACCGCGAAGAAGTCGGTCGAGGTCCGTACCGGCAAGTCCAGCGCGACGTACTTCACCCTGAACGGCGAGGACCTGGGGCGACTATCCAAGCAGAGCAACCCGCAGACCTGGCTCTTCGCCCCGCCCGATCCGCCGGTCGAGACCAGCCGGCGCTAGCCATGGCGGACCCGCTCGTCGACCTTGCCGGTCGTCTGCAGGCGCGATGCGTGGAGCGCGGCCTCACGGTCGCGACCGCCGAATCCTGCACCGGTGGGCTCGTCGCCCACCTGCTGACGGAGGTGCCCGGCTCATCGGCGTACCTGCGCGGCGGCATCGTCGCCTATGCGGACGAGGTCAAGCAGGGGGAGCTCGGGGTGCCCGCGGAGGTGCTGGCGGCGCACGGCGCCGTGTCCGCCCAGGTTGCGCTGGCGATGGCCGAGGGGGTGCGGAGCCGCCTGGGCACGGACCTGGGCGTGGGCGTCACGGGGGTGGCGGGCCCCGATGGAGGCTCCGAGTCCAAGCCGGTGGGCCTCGCGTATGTCGCCGTCGCCGGGCTCGGCCCGGCGGTGGTCCGGCGGTTCCTGTGGTCCGAGGATCGCAGCGGGAACAAGCGCGCGAGCGCCGGGGCGGCCCTGGAGATGCTCCTCGCGCAGGCGGAACGGGAGGGACCTGCGTGAGCGTGCGCGAGGAGCGCGCGTGAGCGTGCGCGGGGCGGCCGAGATCGGCGCCGGACTCGAGCCCGCCCGACCGGCGCGGCCGATCCGGCCCGGAGAACGCATCCACGTGGTGGGAGCCCAGGGCGCGGGCGCTTCTGCGGCGGCGCTGCTCGCCGCCTGGTCGGGCGCCGAGGTCGATGGATGCGACCCCGGGGGACCCTCCCAGTACACGCCGGCGCTGGATGCGGCGGGGATCGTGGTCGCCGGCACCCACGAGGCGGCCCACGTGACACGGGAGCCACACCCCGGGCGGCTGGCCGTCACCAAGGCGCTGACCGCGATCGACCCGGACAACCCGGAACTCCTCGCCGCGCGCGCCCTGGGGATCCCGCTTGAGCCCTGGCAGCAGGTCGTGGCGGATGCCGCAGCAGGCCGCGTGCTGATCGCGGTGGCAGGGACGCATGGGAAGAGCACGACCTCCGGCTGGCTGGTCCACGCGCTCGTGGGTGCAGGCGGAGACCCGGGTGCGTTCGTCGGCGCGCTCCTGCCCGCCTCCATCACGGGCATCGGGATCGCGGCCACCGCACGCCGCGGGTCCGGCGTGGAGTTCGTCGTGGAGGCCGACGAGTACGCCGGCAACTTCGACCCGTACCGGCCCGATGTCATCGTCCTCACCTCGGCCGAGTGGGACCACCCCGACGTGTTCCCGGACGGGGACGCGGTGATCGCGGCATTCGAGGCCTGGATCCGCCGCGCCTCGGCGGGCCGCGCCGAGGGCGACCTCCCGGTGGTGCTCGTGGCGAACACGGGCGATGCCGGTGTGGCGACGCTCGTGCGCCGGCTGGACGACTGGCCCGGCCTGGTGGTCCGCACGGCGCTGGACCCGGAGCCCCTCGACGTGGAGCTCGCCGGGCATGTCGTGGCCGCCGACCCGGACGGCACGCTCCTGCGCGTCACGCTGGCGGGCGAGTTCGAGCACGAGGTCCGCCTGACCACCGCGGGCCGCCATAACGCCGCCAACGCGCTGGGCGTCATCGGTGCCTGCCTGGCGGCTGGATACGAGCCCGAGGCCGTGCTGGCCGCCGTGGCGTCGTTCACGGGCGTGGGACGTCGGCTGGAGCGCAAGGGCGAGGTCCGGGGTGTCGTCGTCTACGACGACTATGGCCACCACCCCACGGCCATCCGCGAGACCCTGGCCGCCGTCCGCCAGCGGGAGCCTGGTCGCCGGGTCTGGGCCGTCTACGAGCCGCTGACCTACCACCGCACCGCCGCGCTGCTGGACGCCTTCGCCGAGGTGCTGGCGGCCGCGGACGCCATCGCCATCGCCGACATCTGGGCGGGACGCGATCCCGACACCACGGTCGCCAGCGCCGCCGGGCTCGCCGCGGCCGTGGCCGAGCGTGCCCCGGGCAAGACGTCGGTGGCACCGGGGTCGGTCGAGGCGACCGCGGCCTGGCTTGCGCGGGCCGTTCGCGACCGCGACGTGGTCCTGGTGATGGGCGGCGGACGGTCCTACCGCATCGGCGAGCTGTTGCTGGAGCTCCTGGAGGCGGGATGACGATCACCTACGCGCAGGGCTTCGACCTGCTCAAGGCCCTCGTGGACGCCCGGCTGGCCTGTGACGGCGACCGCTACACCGACCTGTTCGCCGAGACGGCCGAGGTGAGCCACGACCCGTTTGCGCCGCCGCTGGCGGGCCACAACGCCCTACGGGCATACTTGCTGGAGGCGGCCGAGACCGAGCGCTACTTTGATCTCGCTATCGAGCGGCACTGGGTCGCCGGGGACACCGTCCTCGCCGCCTGGCACGCCAGCTGGACCCGGCGCACGGACGAGGCGAAGGTTCGGCAGGCCGGGTTCCTCTCCGCCGAGGTGGGGGAGGACGGGCGCATCGAGCGCCTGAAGCACTGGACAGTCACCCGCGAGCACCTCGCCGGGTAGGAAGGAGCGCCGATGGCGGGTGAGATCTCGTTCGACGTCGTGTCGGACTTCGACGAGCAGGAGCTCCGGAACGCGCTGGACCAGGTCCGGCGCGAGGTCCAGCAGCGCTACGACTTCAAGGGCGCCCACGTCGACCTGGTCCAGGAGAAGACGCGCCTGGTCCTCGTCACGGACAGTGACATGCGGGCTCGGGCGGTCAAGGACCTGATCGAGAGCAAGGCCGTCCGGCGCAACCTCTCGCTCAAGATCTTCGACTGGGGCGAGGTGCTGCCGGCCGGTGGCAACAAGGTCCGCCAGGAGATCAACCTCCGGCGTGGCCTGCCTGACGACCTTGCGCGCAAGCTGGTCAAGCTGATCCGCGACGAGTTCCCCAAGGTCCAGCCGCGGGTCCAGGGAGACGCCATCCGCGTGGCAGGCAAGAGCAAGGACGAGCTGCAGAAGGTTATCGTGCGACTCCGCGAGCTCGATGAGGACGTCCCGCTGCAGTTCGAGAACTACCGCTAGGAGATTCCGATGCCCGGAGCGCGAGTGGCGCGCATGCTGATGATCATCGTCGCCCTGGTGGTCGTGGCCGGCCTGCTGCTCAGCATGGTGGCCGCCCCGAGCGCCATCTGACCTGGTTCCGCGCCAGATCTCCTCAACCACAACGCAGAGCTTCCCATCCGCAGGCACCGGCCCCGGGCGGACCGCCGTCAGGGCCGGACACAGGAGGTGTCCGATGGACCCGTTCCGCGTCGACTTCCCGGTTCCGCAGGGCGGCGATCTCGAGGCGTCAGCGGCCGACGATGGCCAGGTTGAACCGCCGGCCCCTGCCGACCCCGTGCCCGAGGTGATCACGCCGGAGCCGGCGACAGTGCCGGAGCCCGAGGTCATCACGCCGGAGACGGCGACAGCGCCGGAGCCCGAGGTCATCACGCCGGATGTGGCGGAAGCGCCGGAGCCGCAGCCCGCAGCAGCCCCAGGTCCGGAGTCGCTGGCCATGGCTCCCGAGCCCGTGGTGCCACTGGAACCCGAGCCCGTCGCCCCGCCCGAACCCGAGCCCGTCGCCCCGCCGGAACCGGCGACCGTCGCCGAGCTCCTTGCCGCGACCCTGCGCTCCGCGGGGGTCCGCATCGCCTTCACCGTGGCCGGCGAGAGCTTCCTCTCCATCCTCGATGCCCTGACGGCGGCCGGGATCCGCGTGGTGGCGACCCGCCACGAGGGCGCCGCCGCGTTCGCTGCGGAGGCCTACGGCCAGCTGACGGGCCGGCCCGCCGCGTGCCTGGGGACCCGCGCCGTTGGGGCGGCGAACCTTGCCATCGGCATCCACACGGCCACCGCCGACTCCACGCCGATGTTCGTCATCGTGGGTGGCGTGGACCGCGGCCTCCGCGGACGCGAGGCGTTCCAGGAGATCGACCTCGTCAACACGATCGGCGGCCTCGCCAAGTGGGCGGGCGAGATCGCCGATGCGGAGACCGCCGCCGCCACCCTCGAAGCCGCCGTCCGGGCGGCTGTGGAGGGCCGCCCCGGGCCGGCGCTCATCGCGATCCCGGAGGACGTCCAGGACCTGGCGCTGCCCGAGGGCACGCGTGCGCCGGTCGTCCGGCCACACCCCGAGGCGCCGTCAGCGGGCGACCTGCGGGCCGTGCTCAACTTCCTCGCCTCTGCGGAGCGGCCCGTCATCCTTGCCGGCGCCGGCGTCCTCCGCGCCCGGTGTTCCAACGACCTGGTCCGCTTCGCCGAGCTCCTGCACGTGCCCGTCATCGCAAGCTGGCGGCGCGGTGACGTCATCCCCAACGACCACCCGCTGTTCCTGGGCATGACCGGGTTCGGCAGCCCCCGGACCGTCCGCGAGCGCCTCGAGACCGCGGACGCCCTCCTGGTGCTTGGGTCCCGGCTGAGCGAGCCGACCACCGCCGGGTACCGGGTCCCCGGGATGGACCAGCGCTGGATGCACGTCGACCTTGAGCCCCGGTCGGGTCCCGTCGGCTTCGCGTCCGCCCCCGAGCTGGCGATCCGGGCTGACGCCCGGGCCTTCCTGCGGGCGGCCAACACGCGCCTGAAGGAGGGCGTGCTCCTCGCCAAGCCCGTCGCCGTGCGCGACCGGAACAATGCCGCCGATCGCGCGGCCTGGGAGGAGGCCACCGTCGTCGACGGCGGCGAGTGGAGCGGCCCGGGCGTCCATCCCGGCCGGATCATCGCGGACCTGCACCGGCTGCTGCCCGAGGACGCCATCGTCACGACGGACGCCGGCGCGTTCGCAGGGTGGCTGGCCCGCGGGTTCCGGTTCCGGCGACCCGGCACATTCCTCGGACCCACCTCGGGCGCGATGGGCTATGGCTTCCCGGCCGCGCTCGCGGCGTCGCTCGTGCACCGCGAGCGGCGAGTCGTCGCGCTCGTCGGTGACGGTGGCATGGGCATGACCATGGCCGAGGTCGAGACCGCCGTGCGCGAGGGTGCCCACGTGGTGGCGATCGTCTTCGACAACGAGCGCTACGGGATGATCCGCGCCCACCAGGATCGCAACGGGAGCCCGACGGCACCCGGCACGGACCTCGGCCCGGTGGACTTCGCGGCGGCCGCGCGGGCGTGCGGGGCTCGTGGCGTGCGGGTCGAGAGCGATGCCGCGTTCGAGGGTGTCCTGCGGACGGCCCTCGCGGCGTCCGGTCCCACCGTGATCCAGGTCGCGCTGGACCGCCGCTGGGTCAGCGTGGACGCGCCGGCGAACGGCACGGACGGGTGACCCGCCCGACGCTCCATCTCGTTCCAGAGGCGGTGTGGGAGGCCCACGACCCCGCGGTGCCATACCTGCCCGCCGCATACGCCCAGGACGGGTTCGTGCACTGCACGGACGGCGACGAGGCGATGGTCGCGGTCGCGAACCGCTTCTACCGCGATGACCCGCGTCCGTTCCTGCTGCTCACGCTGGACCTGGAGCGGACGGGGAGCCCGTGGCGGTTCGACGACCCGGCCGGGATCTACCCTCACGTGTACGGGTCGATCGACCCGGGATGCGTGCTGGAGGTCCGCCGGATGGTCCGCGATGCGGACGGGCTGTTCAGCGGGATCGGCCCACGCTAGGGCGGTGAGGCGCGCCGGCGGCGGGTTCGCCGCGGGGCCGGTTCGTCGGCGTCGCGAGCCTGGCGGTCGAGGATCTGCTTGAACACCTTGCCCATGCCCGAGCGCATGAGGTCCCGGCGTGCCGCTTCGGCATCGTGGTCGCGGCGTCGCACCCGCGCAGCCTCGCGAGCGTCGAGGTCATCGTCGGGCGGCTCGTGAGACATGGCGTCATGGTCCGGCGCAGAACGTGCGCAGTCAATGGCGCGTGAGCTCACCGCGGTCGGACCGAACCGCACCTGACGTGGCGTGGCGGGCGTGTGGGACGAACTGGATCCGGGGCTGATCACACCCCACGCGTCGCCACGACGGAGAACGACAGGGGCACGCGGCCGCGCTCGTCGGGTCGGACGTCGCGGTGGCCGGCCCACCAGTCCACCGGATGCTCTGCCACGCGCTCGAGGCGCAGGCCGGCGCCCACCAGCGCCGTGATGATCTCGCCGAGGGTCCAGGCGCGGGCGTACTTCCAGTGCTGCTCGTCCTCCGGGATGGACAGCCGGTCGATGTATTCCGGTGCCCAGCCCCGCGACGCCTCGGGGCCGCCGAAGTAGTCGTAGTCCGTGAGGATCCAGCCGCCATGCCCGTCGCCGTCGAACAGCCACTCCGCGGGGTGGCCGTCGAAGATGACGAGACGACCGGCGGGGGCCAGGAGCCGCCGCAGCACGGCCGCCCAGGCGTCCAGGTCCTGGAGCCAGATGATGGCGCCGCGGCCCGTGTAGAGGAGGTCCGCGGTGCCGTCGAGCTCGTGCGGGACGTCGAGCACGTCCGCCTCGACCCAGGTTGCCGGCGCGCCCGTGGCGAGGGTGAGCCGCCGCGCCAGGTCGAGCATCCGCGGGCTGAAGTCCACGCCCACGACCTCGGCTGCGCCCAGGTTCCAGAGCGACAGCGTGTCCCGACCCCCGGCGCACTGCAGGTGGATCGCGCGGCGGCAACGGCCGCGCAGGTCGCCGATGAGGTCCTGCTCGACCGGGTACAGGTTGCAGCCGCCGGACCGGATGAGCTCGACCGCCTCCTCGAACCAGCCCTCGTAGCGCTCGGCGGCCTCGTCCCACGCGAGCCGGTTGGCCGCGTGCATCGCGCGCACGTCGCCGGCCTCCTCGGGGGTCGTGGACCGGACGCCGGTCGTGGCGTGCGGATCGGGGATCGGGGGTTCTGACATCGCCTCGCGAGTCTAGCGGTCCCGGGAATCGCGAGGGCCGCCGTTCCCTAGAACGACGGCCCGTCGGATATCTGGTTCCGGAACCGGACGCACTGCCGGCTCCGTCGGGTTGGCGGTGGGGGCTACCGCCCCGACCGCCGTAGCGCGCCGGCCCTTGTGTCGCTCGAAAGGTTGCCAGCCCGGGGCCGGGTCACCGGGTTCCCGGCGCCGCACGATGCGTCAAGGCCTGCGGTCGGCCGGCGCAGGATCTCCATGCGCCGTTGCAGGCTGTGCCCTCGGGCCGTTCGCATCGCCACCGTCGGTCGCCTCCGGGACGCCCCAGCCGGGGAAGGAGGAATTGACAACTACATTATTGACACACGATGCAACCCCCCTGTGCACGAGGCCGTGAGGCCCGATCGAGCGGGGAACGGCGTCCCGACCCCTGTCCCGACCCCCGGTCCCGGTAGCGCTACTCGAGGACCATCCTGACGGTGCTTGCATTGGCGCCGCCCTTCGCGTCGGTCGCCTTGACGACCAGGGTCAGCGTGCCGGCCTCGCCGCCCTTCTTGGGCTTGACGTCGGCGGTCCAGGTCGTGGAGCTCAGCTTCGTCATCTTGACCGACCACGGCTCCAGGCCCGGCTGGCGGACCACGATGCGGGGCGCCGTCGAGAGTCGCTCGGCGCTGACGGCCGTGACCTTGAAGGCGGTGCCGCGAACCGCGGACGCGACGGACGACGAGAGGCTGAATGCATCCGCGTGGACCGGGACCCATTGCACGGCCCGCTGCGTGCCGTTGGTTGCGGCAACGACGATCCGGTAGGCGCCGCGCGGGGCGAAGGTGCCGGCATCGGTCTTGCCGTTCCACGCCCACTTCCTGGATCCAGCCCGAAGTGACTTGTCCGTCATCCCGGTGCGAACCACGGAGCCGTCCTTGTCGACGACCTGGATCGTGACGCTGGCCGGCGAACGCAGGGCGAAGGTGGCAGTCGACTTCTGGGCCAGCGAGTCGCCATCCTGGGGGAAGAAGACCTTCGGCGATCGGGTCAGGGCGGCCAGGGCGGCGTAGACGTCGATCTCGATCGTTTCGGGCTTGCCGGCGTTGCCTGCGAGGTCGCGCGGTGTCAGCGTGACCAGGTACCGGCCGTCGGCCGCCGGCTTGCCGGCATCGGTCCGGCCGTCCCATTCCAGCGCGTTGTCGCCGTCGGCCATGGGCGCAGCCATCGTGCGGACTGCGCTGGCGTCGGGCGAGGTGACGACGGCCGTGACCGATCCGGGCTCCGAGACGGAGAAGGGGATCGTGACCTGCTCGCCGCTGCGATCGCCGTTGGGGGTCACCGTCGGAACGGGCTCGGTGGCGGCCGGAAGCTTGATGACGGGCGCCGTCGTGTCGATGACGAAGTCCAGCGTCGTGGATGTCTTGTGGCCGGCCTTGTCCACGGCGGTCACGGCGACGGTGTGCGACCCGTCGCCCTTGACCTTGATGGGGTCGGTGCCCAGGGCGGCAGTGTCGCCGCCATCCACGCTGAACCGCTTCGCCCTGACCCCAGACGTCGCGTCCTTGATCGCCGCCTCGATGGTGACGGGTCCACGCCAGGTGCCTTCCGCATCACCCGCGGTCCCGGACGGCACGAGGGTCACGACGGGCCCCCGCGTGTCGATCCCGAGCTCGACCGACTTCCAGGCCTCCCGGACCCCGGCCTTGTCCGTGGCCCGGTACTCGAGCGCATGGACCCCGTCGCCCGTGATGCGAACCGGCCCGTCGTAGCCGGTGGTGGTCCCGCCGTCGATCCGCCACGCGATCGACCGGACCCCGGAGAGCGCGTCCTTCGAGGTCAGGGTCATCGAGACTGGCGAGACGAACCAGCCGTTGTCGCCAGCGGTCGCCTCGGGTACGGCCCGCGAGACGGGTGCCGTGCCGTCCACGGTGAACGTCCCGCTCCTGGTCAACGCCGTGTTGGCCCACGCGTCGACGACGCGGAGCGACCAGGTGTAGGCGCCGTCTGGGACGAGCGCGCCGTCCGCGGCCTTGAGGTTCCACGCGAGGCGGGCGATCTCGCCGGTGGATGACAGCTTCTTGACTGTCTTGCCGGCCTTGTTCTTGATCCGCAGCGTGGCGGCCGCGGACTCCGAGAAGCGGGCGGCGACGGCGAACCCGTCGCTCACGTTGTCGCCGTTGGGCGAGAGCCAGGCGCCGCTCGTGGCCAGGGTCCAGGCCTCGACCGGGGTGGTGTCGGGGGCGGCGGGATCGGTGGGATCGGCGTCGGTCCGGACGAGCTTCGAGGCAACCACCTCGGACGCGGTGAGTGCCCCATCCCCGATGAGCGAGCGGTAGAAGCCCGATGGCGCGGCCGTGTCGGGGTCCATCAGGAACTGGAGGCCCGGCGTCCGCTGCGATTCGTAGGGGCCGAGCACGTTGCCGTGCGCCGTCGGGCCACCGCGGAAGAGCGACTCCATGGTCTGGTTGGTCGTGAACAGCCGGCGGATGAGGTAGGTGGCGGGATGGGCGGGATGCCCCTCGGCGAACACGGCCCGTGCTCCAGCGCCGATGAACCCGGCGCCGTAGTTGTCCACGCGCTGCCGGGCCTCAGAGAAGGTGCCCTCGGCCAGTCCGGGCTCGGTGTTCCCGGAGGCATAACAGAGGTGGTAGAGGAGGACGACCGCGTTCGGCGCGAGGAGGATGTCCTTGCGGATGAAGTCCTCGCCGTAGTACACGGTTCTCGTGGAGTCGGCCCCGGACCCTGGATCAAGGCCGAGTCCGTCCTTCGTGACCGTCTGGAACGGCCCGTAGATGCTGGGCCACCCGTTGCCGTGCCCCAGGTAGACGAGCACGTTGGCGCCCTGGGCGGCCGCCTTGACCCTCGCCCACGTGGCGTTCGGCGTGTAGATCCTGACCACGTCGGACGTGTAGCGCCTGGCCTCGGCGGCGATGGCGTCAGCGTCGGCCTTGTAGTGCGCCGTCAGGCCGCCTGCCGGGCCCACCACCACCACGACCTTCGCCTGCGAGGTCGCCAGGGCAGGGGTGGCGGGCACCGTCAGCCACACGAGCGCGAGCGTCAGGGCGCTGATGAGGGCGCGTCGCAAGGCGATCTGACTCCGATTTGGATGGGCTGGCGGCATCCGGGTGCACGTTCATCCTCACCCGACCGCACTCGACCGACCACGGGTGGATGGTCCCGGACGGGCTTGGAACGATGGTCCCGGGACAGCTGGGGCATCGTCCTGCGGCCCGCGACGTGCGCGTCGGCGGCAGAGGCCCCACCATGGCGGCATGAGCCATCTCCCGGCGCGCACGGGCGCCGACGTTCACCTGGCGGACGCGTTCCGCGAGCCGGGGTGCCCGCTGTGCCGTGAGCTGGAGCGGACCGAGTCGGCCTACCTCGAGTCCATCCTGGCGGAGAGCGTGAACGACGTCCCGTACCGCCAGGCCCTCGATGCCGGGCGGGGGTTCTGCTTTGACCACTGCCGCGCGGTGCTGGACGCCGACAAGCGGCGCTCCGGGACGCTGGGGGCGGCGATCCTGCTGCGGGCGACCCTGGTGGCGCGTCTGCGCGATCTGGAGGCGACCCAGTCGGCCGGCGGCTGGACGCGTTCACGGAGGGCGGCTGAGGCTGCCCGACCACCGGCCTGCCCCGCCTGCATCCGGCTCGCCGAGTCCGATACCTGGGTCGTGGAGGGACTGGTCCGGCTGACGGAGGATCCGGCCTGGGCCGAAGCCGTTGCGACGGCGCCGATCTGCCTCGGCCACCTGGTCGCGCTCATGGACCGGCGAGCGGTGCCATCCTGGTGGCCGCCCATCGAGGCGCGCCAGCTGGGGCGTCTGCGCGACCTGCGCGATCGCCTCGAGCGGTTCGCCCACGCGTCGGCGCACGACCGCGGCCACCTGCAGACCGACGACCAGCGCGCATCCGTGGACGAGGTTGCCGACCTCCTGGGTGGGTCTCGAGGCCGGCGGGCCGGCACGGGATAGCATCGGTCTGCCGAAGCGAGCCACAGGGGAGCCTCCATGCGCCCGATCCGCATCGCCGCCCAGGTCCACCCGCAGCAGGGATCGTGGGCAGGCCTGCGCGCATCCGCGATGGACGCCGAGCGACTCGGATACGACGTCGTCTACAACTGGGACCACTTCTTCCCGCTCTACGGCGACCGCGAGGGTCCGCACTTCGAGTGCTGGAGCGTGCTGGCGGCCTGGGCCGAGGCCACGAGCCGGATCGAGCTGGGGCCGCTGGTGTCCGCGATCGGGTACCGCAATCCCCAGTACCTCGCCGACGTGGCCCGCACCGTCGACCACGTCAGCGGCGGCCGGGTCGTGCTGGGGCTGGGTGCGGGCTGGTTCCGGCGGGACTACGAGGAGTACGGCTACGAGTTCGGGCGGGTGGGGGACCGGCTGGGCGCCCTGGAGCGCGGGATGCCGCTGATCCTGCACCGGCTGGAGCGCCTCAACCCGCCCCCGGTGCGCCGCATGCCCATCCTCATCGCCGGGGTGGGGGAGCAGCGGACGCTGCGCCTTGTCGCCCGGTACGCGGACGGCTGGCACGCGGCCTTCCCCGACAAGCCGGCGGACCTCGTGCCGAAGGTCGACGCGCTCCGCCGGTGGTGCGACGCGGAGGGCAGGGATCCCGCGGACATCGAGTGGGGACTCGGCGTGGAGCCGGAGGACCGGGACCGCTTCCTGCTCGAGGACGCTGATCGCTGCGTGGAGATGGGGTTCACCCAGTTCACGCTCGGGTTCAACGGCCCCGACTGGGCCCTGGGCGAAGGGGAGCCCTGGCTCCGCTGGCGGGACGAGCGCAACGCCTCGCGCTGAGGATCAGCCCCCGGAGATCGCCGGGATCACGTGCACCTCGGCCCCGGGTGGGACGGGGGTCGTGACGGTCGCCCGTTCTCCGTTGACGAAGACGTTGAGATGCGTCCGGATCACCGGACCGGCGTCCAGCACCCGGTTCGCGAGACCCGGCACGCGGCGGTCCAGGTCCGTGACGACCTCGAGGACGGTGGTGCCCCGGGCCTCGGCCTGCCGCTCGGCACCCGGGAACATGGCGACCAGCGAACGTGGCAGGTGGACGACGGCCGCCGGCGGGGCCTCAGCCAACGACGTGCGCCTCCACGGACCAGATGGGCGGCAGGTTGTCGGCGAGCTTCGCCCAGGTGACGCCCTCATCGGCCGATCCGTAGACCTGGCCGGTGCTGGTGCCGAAGTACACGCCGACCGGATCGAGCCGGTCCACGGCCATCGCCTCGCGCAGCACGCCGATGTGGGCATCCTCCTGGGGCAGGCCCTCGCCGGCGCGGACCCAGGTCGCCCCGCCGTCGTTGGTGCGCCAGACCGCCGCCGCTCCGCCGGGCATCATGCGTCCCTGCTCCGGCTCGGTGAGCGGGATGTTCCAGACGGTCATCGGGTCGCGCGGGTGGGCCGCCATGACGAAGCCGAACTGCGAGGGCAGCCCGTCGGTGACCTCGTCCCAGGCCACGCCGCCGTCCGTGGAGCGGTACACGCCGCAGTGGTTCTGCTGGTAGAGCCGCTCGCCGTCGCCCGCGGCGAGGACGGCCTTGTGGACGCACTGGCCGAACTCGGGGTACTTCTCGGGATGGAAGTCGGCGCGAACGCCCTTGTTCCGGGTCTCCCAGGTCGCGCCGCCGTCCCGGGTCTCGAACATGCCCGCAGCGGAGATGGCGACCCACATCCGCGCCGGGTCGGTGGGGTGGGGGATGATCGTGTGCAGGATCAGGCCGCCGGCGCCGGCTGCCCACTCCGCCCGGCTGGGGTGGTTCGTCAGCCCCTCGACGTGGGACCAGGTCGCCCCACCGTCCGTGGACCGGAACAGGCCGGCGGGCTCGACACCCGCGTAGATCGCGTCGAGGCCGGCCGTCACGTTCCAGACCGTCACGACCTTCGGGCCGTCGTCTCCGTAGGTGAGCCCCTCGCTGGAGGGGGTCCAGGTCTCGCCGAGGTCGTCGCTGCGCAGGACGGCCGGTCCGTACCAGGGGCTGCCGGCGCCGGCCAGGAGCGCTCCCGTCGAGGCGTCGACCGAGATGTCGTGGACGGGCCAGCCCTCGCAGACCGGGCCGCGGAGCCGCCAGTCGCGACGATCGGTGGTGCCTTCGAGGATGAAGGCGCCCTTGGGGGTGCCGAGGAGCAGGACGCAACGGGTCATTGGGCGATCTCCGGTGGCTCGAGGGTCTGATGCTGCAACGCCAGCGTACGCGCTGGAGGCAAGACGGAGGCGGCGCCGGGTGTCGCGCGAGGCTCCGGCCTACGCCTCGCGCAGGGCTGCCTGGAGGTCGTAGGACGGCTCGCGCCGCTTGACGTAGGCGATGACGCGGTAGGTGATCGGCAGGAGGACGATCTCGAGCAGCGTCTTGTAGCCGTAGCCGACGATGACGTAGTTCAGGAACTCCAGGCCCGTGATGACGCCGTAGAACGCGATCGTGCAGAACACGAGCGTGTCGCCGAGCTCGCCCACGGCCGTCGAGCCGATGAGCCGAACCCAGAGATGCCGCTCCTTCGTCCGCTCCTTGATGCGCACGAGCACGTAGGCATTGAGCAGCTGCCCGACGAGGAAGCCAAGCACGCTCGCCAGCACGATTCGTGGGACGAACCCGAGGATCGCCTCGAACGCCTCCTGGTTCTCCCAGGCACCGGCGGGCGGAGCGACCTGTACGACGAGGAAGGTGACCGCCGCGAGGACGGCCATCCCGAAGCCGAGGAAGATCGCCTTGCGGGCCGCTCGCCAGCCGTAGACCTCGCTCAACACGTCGCCGACGATGTAGACGAGGGGGAACAGGAACGCACCGCCGTCGGTGATGAACGGGCCGACAGCGATCAGCTTCACGGCGGCCACGTTGCTGATGAGCAGCAGGCCGACGAACACGCCAACGAGCACCGGGTACAGGCTCGTCATCCTGGGCAGCGAAGTGGGCTCGTGCGCCCTCCGGGCCGGCGCCGCCGCTGTCGTTGCGCCTCATGTCATGACCCTCACCTCGTCGCCGTTCAAGCCGGGCCGACCAGTCTGGCTCGTTGCCATCGCGGCCTTGGACTCGGTCCGCAGCGCGGTGGGCGCGTCGGCGGGTCACATCATGCCTCGCCTCGGTCGGCGCTGGGCTCCGAGGTTGTCCTGGAGTTCGCCGGGGTCGCGCAGCCGTTGCCGCCACCGGTCGTGCCGCGCGCCGCGGCGGAGCGCTCGTCCGGTCACAGGGCGCTCGTCCGGGCCTGACGGTCGCCCGTGGCATGATCGGCGGCATGGAGCCCTCACCGGACCGCCAGCCGACCCCGGGCGAGGTCGCGCGCCGGGTCAGGATCGTGAGCGGGGTCCCGTGGCGGCGCCTGTTCGGCTACCTGCGGCCGCACCTCGCCCTGTTCAGCCTGGCCCTGGTCGGGCTGGTCCTGGGGTCGGGTCTCGCCCTGCTGGTGCCGCTGGTCGTGGCGGGGCTCGTCACCGAGGTCGTCGCCGGCGGGGACTCCGCCGCGCTCGACGCGCTGATCGTCGGGCTCGTGGTCCTCTTCCTGGCGCAGTCACTGGGCGGCTTCGTGCAGTCCTACTTCCTGGGCGTGGTGGGGGAGCGGATCGTGGCCCAGATGCGGGGCGAGCTGTTCGCGCGCCTCGTGACGCTCTCGCTGGACTTCCACGCCGGCAGCCGGGTCGGCGAGCTCGTCTCGCGCCTCTCGAGCGACGTGACCCTCGTCCGCACGATGCTCACGCAGACGACGACCTCGCTCCTGTCATCGGTCATCGGGCTCGTCGGCTCCGTCGTCATCCTGTTCCTCCTGAGCCCGACGCTGCTCCTGGTCGCCGTGCTCCTCGCGCCGGCGCTGATCGCGGTGGCCATCGTGTTCGGCCGGCCGCTCCAGCGCGTCAGCACCGAGGTCCAGGACGCGATCGCCCGGAGCACCGGGACCGCGGAGGAGGCACTGGGCGGGATCCGGGTGGTCAAGAGCTACGTCCGCGAGGACTTCGAGGTGGAGCGCTACGACGCCGACCTGTCCGGGGTCGTCGCCAAGGGCACGCGTCTCGCCCTGTGGCGCGCCAGCTTCGGGGCCCTGATGGGGTTCCTCGGCTTCGGGGCCGTGATCGTCCTGCTGTGGTACACGGGTCACCAGGTGATCGACGGCAACCTCGGGATCGGGACGCTGACCGGCTTCCTGCTCTACGGGATCACCATCGGCGGCAGCCTCGCGAGCATCGCCGGCCTGTACGGCCAGTTCCGCGAGGGCACGGGAGCCGTGACCCGGGTGTTCGAGATCCTGGACACGGAGCCGACGATCCAGGATGCCCCTGACGCCATCGTGCTCGAGGGCGTGTCCGGCGCCATCGAGATCGACGGCATCTCGTTCGCCTACGACGGCGTCAACGAGGTCCTGCGGAACGTCAGGCTCGACGTCCGGCCCGGCGAGATCCTGGCCCTGGTGGGTCCGTCGGGCTCCGGGAAGACGACGCTCGTCAGCCTGCTGCCCCGCCTCTGGGACGTCACGTCGGGGGCGATCCGGCTCGATGGCCACGACGTGCGCGGGCTGACGACCGCGAGCCTCCGGGAGCAGATCGGCCTCGTGGCCCAGGAGGCGGTCCTGTTCGGCGGCACCGTGCGCGACAACATCCGGTACGGGCGTCTCGACGCCACGGAGGCCGAGATCGAGGCGGCTGCTCGCGCGGCCAACGCGCACGACTTCATCACGGCGCTCCCTGGCGGACTACCAGACGATGGTCGGCGATCGCGGGTCCCGGCTGTCGGGCGGCCAGCGCCAGCGGATCGCCATCGCGAGGGCGATCCTCAAGGACCCGCCGATCCTGCTGCTGGACGAGGCGACGAGCTCGCTCGACAACGAGTCCGAGCGCCTCGTGCAGGAGGCGCTCGAGCGCCTGGAGAAGGGGCGGACCACGATCATCGTGGCCCACCGCCTGTCCACGATCCGTGGCGCGACGAGGATCGCCGTGCTGGACGATGGCTGGCTGGTGGAGCTCGGGAGCCACGACGAGCTCCTGGCCCAGGGCGGACTCTACGCGCGGCTCTACCGGCTGCAGTTCGAGGCGGGCGACGGCGCGCCTGGCAACGACGAGGCCGGCAACGGCCGATCGGGCGACGGCGTGCCCGGCAACGGCCGATCGGGCTCGGCGGGCCAACCCGAGATGTCCTCCGCCAGCTGAACCGCGTCGAGGGTCGCCGAGGTCAGCCGAACCAGGTCGAGACCTCGTCGTCCGAGACGAATGGCATCAGCAGCATCTGCTTGATCACATCCGGCGAAAGCGCGGTGCGCCGGGAGACGAGGGCCGCGATCCGGGACGGGTCCTGGTGGCACCGCCGCAGGGCGGTGCGGTCGAGGCGGGGCCAGAGAGCCAGTGCGCGCCGTTCGAGTGCGACCGACGGCGGCGGGACGGGGCTCATCTGCTGGAGACTCATGTGTGCCACTCCTCCAGTCCTCGCAGAATGGTCCTGCCGCGGGTTGCGGACCGTCAAGAGGCATAGGTCGTCTTCTCGCAGCGGCGGCATAGCGCCAGTCGGCCAGTGGCGGTCGGGGGCCATTTGACCGGCAGCCCGATCGGCCGCAGGCTCACCCGGTGAGCAGTACCCGCCGGATCCGACTCCTGGTGTCGGCCGCCCTCGTGATCGCGCTTGCGGCCTGCGGGTCGGCCCCTGGGCCCACGTCCACGCCGGCGGCTCCAGGTTCAACGGCGGCACCCGCCGTGGATGTCCCAGCCCAGCCCAGCCCAGCCACCGCCCCCGGTCACGAGCTCTACGGCTTCCTCCCGTACTGGGAGATGGACGACGAGGGGATCGCCCAACACGTCGCTGGCACGCCGCTGTCAACGCTTGCGCTGTTCAGCGTCACCCATACGGCCAAGGGGGCGATCAACACGGATCAGCGCGGCTATCGCCTGATCAACGGGGATGTGGGCCGGCGCCTGATCCGTGAGGCGCGGGAACGGGGGACGCGCGTGGAGCTCGTCTACACGAGCTTCGGTGGACCGCGGAACCGCAAGCTCCTGGAGAGCCCCGAGCTCCAGGCGAAGGTCATCGAGTCCCTCGTCGCCCTGGCCGCCGACCTGGGCGTGGACGGGATCAACGTCGACATCGAGGCGCTGGACCCGACGCTCGTGCCGGCCTTCGGCGGGTTCGTCACGGATCTCCGGGCGGCCGTCCTCGCCGAGGATCCGGGCGACACCGTGTCCGTGGCCACCGGCGCCCACGCGCTCGGCGCGGCGATGGCCGTGGCGGCGGCGTCGGCGGACGTGGACCGGATCTTCATGATGGGCTACGACTACCGGACCGGCCGCTCGGATCCGGGCGCCACATCGCCCCTGGACCGGAGCGACGGTGGTGTCCAGTCGCTGCGCAGGTCGCTCGACCTGTACGCGGCACTGGGCGTGCCGGCAGACCGGCTGCTGCTCGGCCTGCCGCTGTACGGCGTGGAGTGGCCCGTTGCAGGGCCGGTCATCGGGGCGCCATCGACGGGTAGGGGAGAGGCCTGGTTCCCGCGCAGCCACGTGGACCTGCTGGCCGATCCGTCGATCACTCCGGTGCGTGACGAGATCGAGCAGGTCGAGGTCTACCTGCTGGGCTCGGACGGCACCGTCGGCCCGCCGTCGCCTGGCGCCTCCCCGGCCACCACGACCCCCGGTTCCGAGCCGACCTGGCAGGGCGTCTACGTCGACTCGCCCGCGACCCTGGCCCCCAAGATGGCACTGGCGAACGAGCGTAGGCCTGGCCGGGGCCGGGTTCTGGGCGATCGGCTACGAGCGCGGCCTGCCCGGCTACACCCGCCTGATGGAGCGGTTCACGGCCGGCGATCCGCTGCCGTAGCGGCCGGCGCGGTCTGGTCGGGCTTGACACCGGGCCCGATCCGGCGTTCATTGGCATTGTCCCGATGATCGGCAGGGACCAGCGATGCCATGATCGCCAGCGGGATGGAGGGCGGCGTGGCCGAGGGTTTCGAACAGCTGGACGAGCTGGTCGCCCGCCTGGGCGCCTGACCCCTCGCCCCCGACAGTCAGAGGAGCCGGAGATGCAGTTCAAGCTCGAGGTGGTCGTCGTGCCCGTGTCCGACGTGGACCGCGCCAAGGCCTTCTACGCGGATCAGGTGGGGTTCCCGGTCGACGTGGACCATGCGCCCAACGAGCACTTCCGGGTCGTCCAGATGACGCCGGAGGGCTCTGGTTGTTCGGTCACCATCGGGACCGGTCTCGCCGACATGACACCGGGCAGCCTCAAGGGCCTCCAGCTGTGCGTCGCGGACATCGAGGCCGCCCACGCGCTGCTGGCCGGGCGGGGCGTCGCGGTGAGCGCCATCCAGCACCACGACGGGTCGGGTTTCGCGGACGGCAAGGGCGACGACTGGAACTCGTTCTTCTTCTTCAGCGACCCGGATGGCAATGGCTGGGCCGTCCAGGAGAGTCCGACGATGCGCCAGGCGGCCGCGGACTCCTGAGGCCGCTCGGCCCTGTCGGGTGCACGCAGGGGGCCTCATGCTCCGGGTAATGGCAGGCCCGATCTTCGAGACACCCGCGAACCGTGCCGGTGAGCTCGCCGGCAGGCCCGGCGTGGTGCGCTTCCTCGATCTGCCGCCGTCCCGGGCGGTGATGGCGGACGGCGAGGGCGCCGTCGGCCCGGACGCGTTCGGCCCCATCATGCCCGGCCTGTACGGCACCGCCTACGCCCTCCGGTTCGCGCTCAAGCGGCGTGGGGTGGAGGAGAAGGTGGGCCCGCTCGAGGGCCTCTACTGGACGGAGGACGGGGCCACGGACCTGGACGTGATCCTGGATGCGGACCGGGGTGGCTGGCGCTGGACCCTGCTGATCGTCCTGCCGGCGGCCGCGACGGCCGATGAGCTCGAGGTGGCCTACCAGGCGGGCCTGGCGAAGATGCCCCCATCGGCAGCCTCGCGACTGCGCCTCGGGACGCTCGACGAGGGACGGGTGGCGCAGGTGCTCCACGTCGGCCCGTACTCGGCCGAGCGCCCGACGATCGAGCGTCTCCACGCCGCCATCGATGGCGCGGGCCTGCGGCCCTGCGGGGCCCACCACGAGATCTACCTCGGCGACCCGAACCGATCGGCGCCAGAGCGTCTGCGGACGATGCTGCGCCATCCCGTGGAGCCTGCTGCGGCTGGGTAGACGGGGCGGACGTCCACCCGGCGAGCGCGCTGGGTCCAGGTCACGCCGCCGGCCGGCGGTCCCATGCGTAGATCTCGCCGCAGGCGCAGGCGTACGTCCAGCGCTCGACGCGGCGCCCCTCGTGGTCCAGCGTCACGGACGGTGTCCGGTCCCGCTCAGCGCGGAGCGTCCCGTTGAGGTGCCGGTGGTGGACAACCGGGTATCGCCGCGGGTCCGTCGAGATCTCCACGAGCCAGTCCGCCATCGCCGGTCTCCGCACAGTAGAACGCCTGTTCGATACTGTACTCCACCTGTGAGTGCGGCGTGCTCCCTAGGCCACGGGGACGGGCAGGCTCACCCGGATCCTCGTCGGCCCTCCGGCCGGGCTCAGCAGCTCGAGCTGGCCGTCCAGTGCCTCGACGCGGTCACGCAGGCCGGCGAGGCCGCCACCGGGGACCAGGGCGGCGCCCCCGGCGCCGTCATCGCGGACCTCCACCAGGAGCCATCCCGGCTGGCGCAGCACGCGGATGTCGCAGCGTGTCGCCCGGGCGTGCTTCGCGATGTTGGCAAGGGCCTCCGAGACGACGTAGTAGGCGGCGCGCTCGACGCCATGGGGGAGTCGCTCGTTGGGGGCGAGCTGGCTGTCGACGAACGTGGGGACCGGGCTCCGGCCGGCCACCGCGCTCAGGGCCGCCGCGAGCCCGCGGTCGAGGAGGATGGCCGGCGCCGTGCCACGAACGACGTCCCGGAGCTCGCCCAGCGCCTGGCGGGCCTGGTCGCGAGCGCCGGCGATGAGCACCTTGGCGGCCGCCGGGTCGCTGTCCACCTTGTCCTCTGCCAGCGACAGGTCGATCGCGAGCATGACGAGGCGCTGCTGGGCACCGTCGTGGAGGTCGCGCTCGATGCGGCGCAGCTCGGATGCCTCGAGCTCGACCGCCGCCGAGCGGCTGCCCCGGAGGCGCTCGTTGTCCCGCCGGAGCGCGTCCGCCGGGCTGATGCACAGCAGCCCCTCGACGACGTAGCGATGCAGGATCGCCATGCCGCGGGTGGCGGAGGCGGCGACGGGCAGCAGCACCAGGCCGATGACGAACGTGACGCCGACGGCCGCCTCGGGCGAGACCGGCAGCCGGTCCAGGAACATGCCCAGGGTCGCGGGCTGGGGGAGGACGAGGATCAGGGGCGTCAGGAGGAGCCCCACGGACAGCGACCAGAGGGTGACGGCCACGGTGAACTCGATCACGGCCAGCGGCAGCGCCACGAGGACGTAGACCACGTCGAGCCAGCGGCTGGCGTCGAGGAACGCGGCCTCGGCCAGGCGGCGGATCCACGGCCCGTACGGCTCGCTCGGTGTCACCTCGGCCGTCCGATACGGATGGGGGATGAGGGGTCGTGGGTCGATGATCGTCATCCGCCAGCGCTCGATCGTCGCGGTGATCCGGGCCGCCTCGATGCCGAGGGCGACGAACAGGAACCCGACCAGGACGATCAGCAGCGATCCACCCACGGAGAACAGGGTCCCGATCACCGAGATCGCGAAGACGAGGATGAACAGCCCACTCCCGATCGCGAACACCGCCCGCCAGGTGGCGGGATCGATTGGCGAGAGCAGGAAGGTCGTGAGCGGATGGCGGGTTCGACCCGCAGGGGCCACGGGGGCGGGAGGGACTCCGGCGGTCATCGGTCCGACCCTACCATCCCGCGCAGCGCGTTGAGGTCCGGCCGCGTTCGGCGCATCGTTCCATCTCCGGGAGGCGTGTCGAGGCGAGCGAGCATGCCCCAACCGTAGACGCGGCGACCCGCCGCTCCCAGCCGGGCAGCGGGCGTCCTGGGGGTGGGGCTACCCCCACCACCGGCGCGGGTTCGACGCCCCGGCGGGGCGCCGCGTGCTGCAGAATCGCGGCATGTCGATCGAAGGTCTGCGGGTCGTGATCGCGGAGGACTCGGTCCTGCTGCGCGAGGGGCTCACGCGGCTCATCGAGGAGTCCGGCGCCACCGTCGTCGCGAAGGCCGGCGACGGGCCATCGTTCGTGCGCGCGGCCGTGGAACACCACCCCGACGTGTCCGTGGTGGATGTCAGGATGCCGCCGACGCAGCGCGACGAGGGACTCCGGGCGGCCCTGGAGGCGCGACGGCTCGTCCCGGGGACGCCCATCCTCGTGCTGAGCCAGTACGTGGAACGCCAGTACGCGAGCGAGCTCCTCGCCGATCGCGGGGGCGGCGTGGGCTACCTGCTCAAGGACCGGGTCGCGGATGTCCGCGACTTCCTCGATGCCCTGCGCCGGGTCGCCGCCGGCGGGACCGCGCTCGACCCCGAGGTCGTCGCCCAGCTCATGGTCCGCCGCCGCCAGGACGACCGCCTGTCCGCGCTCACGCCGCGCGAGCGGGAGGTCCTGGCCGCGATGGCCGAGGGCCGCACGAACGCGGGGATCGCGACGGCGCTGTCCATCACCGAGGGCGCGGCCGAGAAGCACATCAGCAGCATCATCGGGAAGCTGGACCTGCCCGACTCGCGCAACGACCACCGCCGCGTGCTTGCGGTGCTCGCGTACCTGGATTCGGACGGCTGATCCGCCGGCCCTTGACAACCGACGGAGACACGATGCGCATGGCCGGGAGGAGCGCACACGCAACCTGACCGCGCCGCACGCGGCCGACAGCCACGACCGGATCCGCGTGCACGGCGCTCGCGTGAACAACCTCAAGGACATCAGCGTCGAGCTCCCGAAGCGCCGGCTGACGGTGTTCACGGGCGTCTCCGGCTCGGGCAAGAGCTCGCTGGTCTTCGACACGATCGCCGCGGAGTCGCAGCGGATGATCAACGAGACCTACAGCGCCTTCGTGCAGGGCTTCATGCCGACCCTGGCCCGGCCCGACGTCGACGTCCTCGACGGGCTGACGACGGCGATCATCGTCGACCAGGAGCGGATGGGCGCCAACGTCCGCTCGACGGTCGGGACCGCCACCGACGCCAACGCGATGCTGCGCATCCTCTTCAGCCGGCTCGGCCGGCCGCACATCGGTTCGCCCCAGGCGTTCTCGTTCAACGTCGCCTCGGCCCACGGCGCCGGGGCGATCACCGTCGAGCGTGGGTCCAGCAAGGCGGTCAAGGCGAGCTTCTCGATCACCGGGGGCATGTGCCCGCGCTGCGAGGGCATGGGCAGTGTCACCGACTTCGACCTGTCCGCCCTGTACGACGCCGGCAAGTCGCTCAACGAGGGTGCCCTCACCATTCCCGGCTACAGCATGGACGGCTGGTACGGCCGCATCTACCGCGGCTGTGGCTTCTTCGATCCCGACAAGCCCATCGCGAGGTTCACCAAGGCCGAGCTCCACGACCTGCTGTACAAGGAGCCGACCAGGATCAAGGTCGACGGGATCAACCTGACGTACGAGGGCCTGGTCCCGAAGATCCAGAAGACGTTCCTGGCCAAGGACGTCGACACCCTCCAGCCCCATATCCGCGCCTTCGTGGAGCGGGCGGTCACCTTCACCACCTGTCCCGAGTGCGACGGCACGCGGCTCAACGAGGGGGCACGGTCTTCGAGGATCGACGGGATCAGCATCGCCGACGCCTGTGCGATGCAGATCAGCGACCTCGCCGAGTGGGTCCGCGGCCTGGACGAACCGTCGGTCGCGCCGCTGCTGGCGAAGCTGCGCACACTCGCTCGATTCCTTCGTCGAGATCGGGCTGGGCTACCTGGGCCTGGACCGCCCGTCGGGCACGCTGTCGGGGGGCGAGGCGCAGCGCACGAAGATGATCCGCCACCTCGGGTCGTCGCTCACCGATGTCACGTACGTCTTCGACGAGCCCACGATCGGCCTGCACCCGCACGACATCGCGCGGATGAACGACCTGCTGCTGCAGCTGCGGGACAAGGGCAACACCGTGCTGGTCGTCGAGCACAAGCCGGAGTCGATCGAGATCGCCGATCACGTCGTGGATCTCGGCCCCGGCGCCGGCACCGCGGGTGGCGAGGTGGTGTTCGAGGGGACCGTGGACGGGCTGCGGGCCAGCGGGACGCTGACCGGGCGGCACCTCGACGACAGGGCCTCCCTGAAGCCCTCGGTGCGGGTCCCGACCGGGGCCCTGGAGGTGCGCGGCGCCAGCGCCCACAACCTGCGGGACGTCGATGTCGATATCCCGCTCGGCGTCCTGGTCGTGGTCACCGGCGTGGCGGGATCGGGCAAGAGCTCCCTCATCCACGGCTCGGTGTCCGGACGCGACGGGGTGGTGTCGGTCGACCAGGGGGCGATCCGCGGCTCGCGGCGGAGCAACCCGGCGACCTACACCGGACTGCTCGACCCGATCCGCAGTGCGTTCGCGAAGGCGAACGGCGTGAAGCCGGCCCTGTTCAGCGCCAACTCCGAGGGCGCCTGCCCCACCTGCAACGGCGCCGGCGTCATCTACACCGACCTCGGCATGATGGCCGGCGTCGCCAGCACCTGCGAGGAGTGCGAGGGGAAGCGGTTCGGTGCCTCCGTGCTGGAGTACCACCTCGGCGGCCGCGACATCAGCGAGGTGCTCGCGATGCCCGTGACGGAGGCCGAGGTGTTCTTCGGCGCCGGCGAGGCGCGCACACCGGCCGCGCACGCCATCCTCGTCCGGCTCGTGGACGTCGGGCTCGGCTACCTCAGCCTCGGCCAGCCGCTCCCGACGCTGTCCGGCGGCGAGCGGCAGCGGCTGAAGCTGGCGACCCACATGGCCACGAAGGGTGGCGTCTACGTGCTCGACGAGCCGACCACCGGTCTCCACCTGGCGGACGTCGAGCATCTGCTCGGCCTGCTCGACCGGCTCGTCGACTCGGGCAAGTCGGTCATCGTGATCGCGCACCACCAGGCGGTCATGGCGCACGCCGACTGGATCATCGACCTCGGCCCCGGCGCCGGCCACGACGGTGGCCGGGTGATCTTCGAGGGCACGCCTGCCGATCTGGTCGCTGCCCGATCGACCCTCACCGGGGAACACCTCGCGGCGTACGTGGGCAGGTGACCCGGGCGCCACCAGCCGCACCTCGGCCTGCCAGCGACGCGAGCGCGTCCTACGCGCCCACCTCGATCCGGCCGTTCCACAGGACGTAGTGGGTGCGGTACACGTCGCGGTGGATCACGCGTCCCTTGGCATTGCGCACGACGCGCGTCACGAGCACGTCCATCCCGTTGGACGGGTACTCCACCTGCTCGCGCACCCCGCGGCGCAGCGTCGTGACCTTGACCTCGTTCGTCGTGGCCTTGCGCACGTTCGAGACCGAGGGTCGGCTGATCTCCACCTTGCGCCCATCGGGGGCGCCCCAGATCTGGTAGCGGACCTTGCCGCGGCCCCCGGACCCGCGGATCTTGAACGCGCGGATGACGATCGGATGTCCGGTGTCGTTGGTGAACGACATGGTCTGGCGGCTGCCGCCCATGATCGAGACCGTCGCATCCAGGCCAAGGGGGTAGCGGTTGATGTAGTACTTGTGATTCGAGCGCGCGCCCATCTTCAGTCCCGGCCCGCAGGGCTGCGTTGAACAGCGTGGTGGAGCTCGAGCACATGCCCCCGCCGAGCGCACCCGTGGGGTCCGTGTAGTTGGAGCGGATCACGCCTCCCGGGTCCGAACCCGCGGGCGGGCGTCACTGGCCAGATCGCCCGCCACCAGTCGAACGTCTCGCCCGGCGCGAGCACCGTGCCGTTGATGATCTGCGCGGGCCGCCAGATGTTGGCGCCGAAGTAGTTCCTGTCGCTGATCGGGAACCAGGTGGTCCAGCTGCCCAGCTTCACCATCACCGGCGCGATCTTCTGCGCCTCCTCGGTGGTCAGCTTGGGGAAGGTCTTGGCGACGGCGACCGCGACCCTGGCCGACGGGCGCCCGGTACCGCGGGCCTCGATCTCGGCCGCGATCCGGGCGACGGTGGCGTCGACATCGAGCGCACGACCATCCTTGCTCGCAACGACGCCAACCGGCTTCCCCCTCCGGTTCCTGAGGATGATGGCGTCGACGGGCGCCTTCTCGACGGCCTTGGTCGCCTTGGCCAGGGTGGCCGAGGCGTCGCTCGGATCCACCACCGGAACGACCGATCCGCCGGCCCGCTCCTCGAACCGGATCCAGCCTCGCACCGTGTCCGCCTTGATCGTCCACGACTTCTTGCCATACGCCACCCGGACGTCGTCGATCATGCGCTGGGCGCGTACACGGGCGATGGCGACGGCCTCGTCGTCGATGGTGGGGGCGATCGACACGGTCTCGACTGCCAGCGACACCTCGGGCGGGGCGTCGGTGCCGGTCACCGCGGCCACGGCCGCAGCAGCGACGGGGGACGGGTCGACCGACCGGCCGGCTCGCGCCGTGGTCGTCACCGGTCCGACGGGCCGCATCGCGATCGTGGCATCCACCGGGTCGCGCTCGAGCGGGCGCAGGGCCGCCGTCACCGCCGCGACCAGCGCGGACTCGTCCAGCACGACGCGCGGCTCGATCGTCGTCCCTTCCACCGCCTGGCGGAGCTGGGCCAGCGTGCGCTCGGGCAGGCCGGCGACCCGGCCACTCGCCATCGCCTCGTCCACCAGCGCGTCCACGTCCGGCCGCCGCCCGAAGCCCGCGTACGGGATCGCGACGTCACCGTCGGGCGTGCGCAGCACGACCCTGCCGTCCTGGTACGGATAGGCGGCGGCAATGGCTGCACCCGCCTGGGTCCGGTCCAGGCCGGACAGGTCCGCGTCGCCCACGTGGACACCCGGCAGGACCCTTCCCTCGTAGCCCGCGTCCCAGGCGAGGAGCCCGCCGGCGGCCGCGCCAACCAGCATCACCGGGACCAGGATGACCAGCAGGGCGAGCAGGACGCGCCTCCGACGGGAAGGCCGACCGCCCACGGGGGCGGCCTCGTCCGTGGCCGGGTCCTCGATCGGCCCGACCGGCTCGGTCGCCACGGGGATCTCCACGTCGGTCATGCGCGCAGAGGATAGGCAGCAGGGAGGCTTCGCATGTGGTCCGTGCGGCCCATCGTCGTCATCCGGAGGTCCCGATGCCTCAGACCGTCGCCCAGGCCGTGGCCGGGAGGTCCCGCTCGCCGAACAGTCCGCGACACGGCTCCAGGCCCTCGATCGCGACCGGGACCCGGTCCCGGCGCCACGTCTCCGGCGTCACCCTGACCTCGTGCTCCGTGACGGCCGTTCCCGTGGGTGCGATGAGCCGCTCGCCGTTGGGGACGTAGCCGAGCTTGGAGGACACCCCCGCAGACGCCTCGTTGCCGTCCACGTAGCCGGACTCGGCGACCAGCGCGCCGAGCTCCTCGAAGGCCAGCCACAGGACCGCGGCGCGCATCTCCGTCCCATAGCCCTTGCGCTGGTGCTCGAGCCCCAGCCAGCTCCCCGTGAGCACGGTCCGCCGGTGCGCGAAGTCCCTGGCCATCAGGTCCTGGATGCCGATGGGGCGCCCATCGGCGAGGACCGCGAGCCCGAGCGTCCAGTCGCCCGGGGACCAGCTCCCACGCACATGCCACCAGTGGAGCAGGAACTGCCGCTCGAAGGCAGGGGAGGGGAGCTCGTCCCACGGGACGAGGAAGGGGCTTCCGGGCAGGTCGTGGACACCCGCTCGGGCGACGGCCGCCAGCGCGAGCAGGTCGTCGTCGGTCGGCAGGCGCAGCTCGAGGCGCGGGGTGCGAAGGCGCAGGTCGAACAGCGGCCACGGGTGTCCCATCGCCGTATGGTCCGTCCTCGCGGCCCGCCTGCGCAAGCCGGTGATTGTCCGGCCGTCTCCCGGTCCCGCGCCCGGACCCGTCCCCGACTCCGTCGCCCCAGAGGATTCGCCGCGTACGGCACACTGAGGAGGTCAGGGCGCCGTCAGCCAGCCGGCGCCCGCACACGAGCTGGCGAGGGCACCTGGTGGACTTCGAGCGCACGTTCACCGTCGGCGTCGGAGCGGATGCCGCCTTTGCCTATCTCGCCGACCCCGTCCACCTGCCCGACTACCTGCCTACCGTCGCCCACGTGGAGTCGATCGCGATCGACGGGGCGGACGATCCCGATGCGGAGGCCATGGGTGAGCCCACGCGCTTCCTGCCGGACGCCGGCGCCAGGCGGATCGAGTGGGGTCGCCCTGGTTCCGGTTACGAGGGCTCGTTCACGGTAGAGCCAGGCACGACCAGCACCTCCCAGGTGACGATCCGCCTGCGGCTGCGCGATGACGCGCCGGCCGAGGAGATCGAGCGGATGCTGGCCCAGGCCGCGCGCAGCATCGGGAGCAAGGTCCGGGGCTACTGAGTCCCTGCGGCTCCGGACAGCGCGTTCGCGATCGCGCCGATGTGAGCCGCGGTCGTCCCACAGCAGCCGCCGATGATCGTCGCGCCGGCGTCGGCGACGCGCCGCGCATAGGCCGCCGCCTCGTCCTGGGTCGCAGGGTAGACCGTCCGCCCGTCGGGTTCGCGCCGTGGCGTGCCCGCGTTCGCCTTGGCGATCACGTGCAGGCCGGGGACGGCGCCGGCCATCGCCTCGATGACGTCCTCCACCGAGGCGAACCCGTCGCCGCAGTTGGCGCCGACACCGACGACGCCGTGCTCCGCGAGGGCGGCTGCGGCATCGGCCGGCCGGTCTCCGAACATGGTCCGACCCCTGGCGAACACGAGCGTCGCAACCACCGGGACCTCGGGGGCGGCCTCGCGGGCGCCGTCCACGGCGGCCAGGGCCTCCTGGAGATCCATCATCGTCTCCACCCAGAGCACGTCCACGCCGGCCGCGGCCAGGGCAGCGGCTTCCTGGGCGTACGCGGCCCGCACCGCCGCCGGGTCGAGCGGTCCGTAGGGCGCCAGGACGCCACCGGTAGGCCCGAGGCTCCCGGCGACGATCACATCTGTTCCGGCGGCTCGGCGTGCGACCGCGACGGCGGCGCGGCAGACCTCGTCACTCCGGCCCTCGATGGATGATCCGGCCAGCCGCAGCGGGTTCGCCCCGAAGCTCGACGTGAGCAGGAGCCTCGCGCCGGCCTCGACGTGGCCGCGATGGACGCTGCCGATGGCGGCCGCGCCGGCCTCGCCCAGGAGCCAGGCCTCGGGAGCCTCGCCGGCCGGCAGGCCCAAGGCGAACAGGGCCGTCCCCATGGCGCCATCCGCGACCAGCGGTCGGCCGTGCGTGCCCGGGAGCTCGAGTCTCGACATGGGTCGATGGTATTCGTGCCGGCGCCATGCCGCACGCCGGGCGGCCCACCGGGGCGCCCGCTCGCGTCATCGGCCGAACAGTCGTACGATTGCCCCCGCGTTTCCCGGCCCGGGAACGGCACGAGATCGAGGGAAGATGACCAAGCATTCGAGAAGCGAGCGCGAGCGGCGCGCCGCGGAGTCCGCGCGCATGGTGGAGATCCAGCGCGCCTGGGAGGGGAGCATCCCGTCCGCGGTTGCCGCGGAGTTCGCGCTCGAGGTCGCCTCGGCCCGGGCTCGCGGACCCCTTCCGCGGCAGCCCGACATGGCCCCCGGCACCGCCCCGCGACCCCCTCGCCCCGGCCGTGAGCCCAAGCCGGTCAAGGACGAGACCACGTCCCGGCGTCGCTACTAGCACCCGGAGAACCGGCGCGGGGCTCGGATCTCGAGATGCGGTACCTGCCGAACATCCTGCTCGTTCTCTCGCTGCCCGCCGGGCTGCTCGGATACGCCCTCGGCGTGTTCCTCGTGGAGACGCTGGCCCCCAGCCTCGCGGACGGCATCGTCGTCCTGTTCGTCGCGCTGTTCGTCGCCGGCCTGTGCATGGTGCCGTTCGTGATCCCGTTCATCGACCGCAAGGCCAAGCAGGACCTCGCGGCCTACCGGGCGCAGCAGGCAGCGAGCAGCGACGCCGACGAGCCCCCCGGACCGTAGCGGCAGGCGCCGACGGCCGACGTGCTCCAGCCGCCGTCCAGGCGGCCGGACCCTCGCTCAGGCGGTCTTCGTGCCCTTGGGCTTGGCCGTCTTCGGCTTCTTGGGTGTCTTGGCCTTCTTGTCCATCGGCGTGCTCTCCCGGGTGATGAGGGCTTGCGTGCCCGGCGCATCATGCGCTCTCCGGGTCCCGGACGTGTGTCCGGACTGATCGCCGGTCGTCTGCTCGTTGGGCTCGTGCCGCCGCACGGGGCCGCCAGGTGCCGGCCTGTCATCGGACTGATGCCGGACCCAGTAGCATGACCGCGTGAGCCCCCGCGACACAGGTCCCAGGCCCGGCGACGTCGCCGTCTGCGGGACCTGCCTGCGAACGGCATTCGAACGAACGGAGAAGGCGAGCCGCCGGTGCCGCTGCGGCGGCAGGATCGTCACGATGCCCAAGGGCGAGGTCGAGGCGCGACCGCAGCCCGGGAGAACGTCATCGTGGCGGTCGGCATGGATGGGTCACAGGAGTCGTCGCGGGCACGGGCATGGTGGGTCTCCGGGGACGGGGCTTGGGCGTCCGCGAAGGTAGAGCAGCCGCGACGTGGCCAGATCCTCAGCGTGACGACGACTCCCGACGGCTTTCTCGCCGTCGGCCCGTCAGACGGCGGAGGCTGCCGTGGCGGGATCTGGGAGTCGGCGAGCGCCGCCTCATGGCGCTGCATAGCCCAGAAGCGTGCGTTCGATGGCTTCCTGCCCTCCGCAGCCGCGGCGTCGGACTCCATCGAGATCGCCGTCGGCCTGACGAACGCCGGCTGGAACGAGGACTCGGGTGACGGCATGCCGGGAGCCGTCTGGTGGAGGTCACGCCGGTAACCCATGCGGGCGGTGCCGCGTCGGCGTGCGCCGTCAGGTCGCGCGAGCCGGGAGGTCATGCGAGCTGGCGCCGCCCAGGGTGCTCGTTGTCCGCGGCACCGTAGGATGGCATCCATGATCAGGCTGACCTACCCGGTGCCCCCGACCGACGCCAGCGTCGACGACTATCACGGCACCCGCATCCCGGATCCATACCGCCCGCTCGAGGACAGCGACGCGCCGGCGTGTCGGGAGTGGATCGCCGCCCAGAACAAGCTGACGGCGCGCGTCCTGGACGGCGTTCCGGCACGGCGATCCATCCGCGCGCGGCTGGCGGAGGCATGGAACCACCCGCGTGCAGGCGCTCCGTGGCGCCGCGGTGACACGTGGTTCCAGCTCCGGAACACCGGCCTCCAGGACCAGGACGTGCTCTGGGTGGCCGACGGGCCCGAGAGCGAGGGCAGGGTGCTCCTCGACGCGAACCGCTTGAGCGACCATGGGACGACGGCCCTCGCGGCGATTGCGGTCGCCCGGAGCGGGGAGCTCGTCGCCTGCGCCACGAGCGACGCAGGCTCGGACTGGCGCACCTGGGGCGTGCGGCTCGTCCGGACGGGCGAGGAGCTGCCCGATCGGGTCGCGTGGAGCAAGTTCTCCTCGGCGGCATGGACCCACGACGACGCGGGCTTCTTCTACGGCCGCTACCCGGAGCCGGCGGCAGACGCCGCCTACGACGCGCCGAACCGGAACATGGAGCTCCGCTACCACCGCCTCGGGACGGACGCCGCCGAGGATCGGCTCGTCTTCGCAGCGCCGCACGAGCCGGAGTGGGGCTTCGAGCCCGAGGTGTCCGAGGATGGCCGGTTCCTGGTGCTGTGCGTCTGGCGCGGCACCGACCCGGAGAACCGGATCTACGTCGCGGACCTCGCGGGCGGGGTCGATGCGGCCATCGTGCGGCCGCTGCTCGACGCGGCCGACGCGAGCTACCAGCCCATCGGCATGATCGACGGGAGGCTCCTCCTGCTCACGGATCGCGACGCGCCACTGGGCCGCGTTGTCGCCGTGGATCTGGAGGATGCCGAGGACGTACGCGAGATCATCCCGGAGGGCGACGATGCGCTCGAGCGCGTGTGCCTCGTCGGGAACCGGCTGGCGGCGGTCTACCTCCACCATGCCCACCATCGGCTGACCATCTTCGAGCCCGATGGAGGCCACGTCGTCGACGTGAGCCTGCCGGGGATTGGAACCATCGTCGACGCGGCCGGGCGGCGCACCGACGAGGATCTGTACCTGACCTTCATGAGCTTCGCGGCGCCTGCGTCGGTCCTCGCCGTCAGGATGGCCGATGGAGCCATGCGCGAGGTGCAGCGCCCCGCGCTCGCGTGGGACCCGGCCGACTTCGTGACCGAGCAGGTCTTCGTCACCTCCGATGACGGGACCCTGGTTCCGCTCTTCCTCACGCGACATCGGGAGATCGCGCCGGACGGCGAGGTGCCCACGCTCCTCTACGGTTACGGGGGCTTCCAGATCCCGATCGGCCCGACGTTCAAGGCGGAGTGGCTGACCTGGCTGGAGCGAGGCGGACTGCTCGCCGTCGCGTCGCTGCGCGGTGGTGGCGAGTACGGGAAGGCCTGGCACGACGCCGGGCGCCTGGCCAACAAGCAGAACGTGTTCGATGACTTCGCCGCGTGCCTGCGATGGCTGGCAGCATCGGGCTGGACGCGACCCGGGCGGATCGGGATCAGTGGACGCTCCAACGGCGGCCTGCTCGTGGGCGCGACCATCACGCAGCACCCGGAGCTCCTCGGCGCTGCCATCGCGGAGGTGGGCGTGATGGACATGCTCCGCTTCCACCAGTTCACCATCGGCTGGGGCTGGACCAGCGACTTCGGCTCCGTGGACGACCCGGATCAGTTTCGGACGCTCCTCGCGTACTCGCCGCTCCACAACATCCGGCCCGGCGTGGCATACCCGGCCACCCTGGTGACCACCGGCGACCACGACGACCGGGTCGTGCCCGGCCACTCCTTCAAGTTCACGGCCGCGCTCCAGGCGGCGCAGGCGGGCGATGCGCCGATCGTCATCCGGATCGACACCGATGCGGGCCACGGCGCCGGCAAACCCGTGAGCAAGCTGATCGACGAGCGCGCAGACGTGCTGGCGTTCCTGGAGATGGCGCTGGGATCGCATGCGACGCCGCTGATCCGACCCGAGCCGTGACCGAATTGCCCGCGCGCAGGCTCTCGGCGACCATGCCGTCCAGGTCATGCTGCGGCCTGGACGACGCGCACCTGGATCCGGGTCAGCTCCTGGCCGGACGTTCCATGCGCCGCGGCGACACGGGATAGGGTCACGCGTGGGCGAGGAGCTTGACGCGCCGACTGGTGGCGACGGGTCAGGAGGACGCTTCGCGCAGGACCCTCAGCACCTCGCCCGGGACCCGGAGGTCCCCTCCCGTCTCGGCGATGACGTCGAGCTGGAACCGGATCGGCAGCGCGATCATCGCCTCGCCGCCGACACCTCGGCGTGCTTCGTGGCCGTCGCCAGCGCGACGAGGCGCGCCACCACGAGCTGGTTGAGGATCATCCCGATGGCCGTGATCGCAGCCTCCGGGGACCTGCCCAGCCCGGCCCGCTCCACCAGCGTGAGGAGTGCGTCCCGATCCGCCTCCGGGAGGCTCGCCCACGTTCGATCGGTCTCGATCGAGTAGGCCCGGATCCGCAGCAGCTCTCGGACGCGCTGGGCCTCGCGGAAGCTCGCGCGAGCCTCCTCGTCCCGGCCCCGGTCGCCAGCGAGCGATGCGACGAGATCTTCGTGGGCATCCACCCATGCGACGGCCGCAGCGACCTCCGCATCGCTGCGCGCGACCAGCCCGGCCCGCGTGGCGTCGGCGATCGCGCCGTTGGGACCGCGCTCGACGATGACGTCTGACCACATGCCCGCGAGCATACCTGTGCGGGATGCAGGCTACGCGGACGCGGAATGTGGCCTCGAGTGCGGCGCCAGGAGCCCTTCCACCAGGTCGTCGTCGGTCACGAGCTCGATCGTGTCGGCTGCTTCGCGGTTGACGATGATCGTCCCGACGCCGTGGCGCCTCGGCGAGCCATCCGGCCAGTACTCGAGCCACGCATCGGTCAGCGGGACCATGGCCGGGCGAAGGCGCAGGCTCTCCAGCGGATCGGCTCCCGGCTCGGCATGCAGGTGACCGGCGATGAGGTACGAACCGGTGCGGATCACGATGGGATGCGCCCTCGTCCGGTGACGCAGGGTGTCGTCGCCCCGCGGTCCCGCGGCGTGCACGGCAAGAAGATCCCGGATCGCAAGCCGGTCCGACTCCTCACGGCGCCGCGTGCCGTCGTCCAGGTCCTCGATCTCCACGTCGCTGAGCACCAGCTCGTCGTGGGCGTTGAGGAGATCGGTCAGCCGGTCCGCCCGCAGCCGGACCCAGCCGAAGATGCGGTGGTGGGTGGTGTAGGCGGAGAACCGCACGAGCGGGGCCTCGGACACCGAGTCGGGTTCGAAGGCCTCCTCGTCCGTCTGCTGCAGCGGGAGGTGCAGGAGCGTGGGCGACGGCGTCATCACGCGGGACGCTAGGGGAGGGGAGGTCGGGCGTGAACCCCCCGAAGGTACCCGGCCCGGAGCGGAAGAGTGCCGATCGCACTTGCCACGGAAGGCGCCAGGGGTCACCCTGCAGGAACGGACGGGGCGTCAAGACGACCCGACGAGCGACGACACGATGCCTGGAGGCGGAGCACCGCCATGAGTTCGGAAGCCATTGCGGCGATCGGCAACCTCCTGATCGCGGGCCTGATGCTGATCGGGCTCGCGTCCCCGGTCCTGCTCCTCATCGGCCTGCTGTGGCTTGCCCGCCGCCACTTGGCGGGCAGGCGGAGCCGCTTCGACGGGCTGTTCGGGGGCATCGGACGCGCCGCCGCCATGAACTCGCACCTCCAGGCGGGCACGCCACACCCCGACGATCTCGCCGTGCCGGTCCCGCCCCGTCCGCGCCACCCCCGTCGCGATACCTGAACCCGCCGCCATAGCGGGGCGCCAAGGAAACCCCTGAGCGCGGGCCGCTCGGGGCGTCAAGCGGTCCCTACGACGACGGCATGATCCGGATCACGTCGGCAAGGCCCATCGCCGT
>CAVOWV010000024.1:0-105173 GCA_963700245.1 uncultured Chloroflexia bacterium | reverse complement strand
GAGCCACGATGACGCGCGCTCGCGGTCGTACTCGCCCACGCGACCGGCGTCAGGGTCGAAGGCCGGCGTGAGTGGAGCGTCGCGACGCAGCATGGCGAGATCGAGGCAGCGGAAGGCATCCTCTCGACCGGCGAGCAGCCGGTTGCGCACGCCGACGGCCTCGACCTCCTCGATCCGGTCATAGAGCGCGGCCAGCGACCCGAACCGTCGTACCAGGTCCGGCCCGACCGACGGGCCGATGCCCCGCACACCGCCGTAGCCGTCCGTCGCATCGCCGATCAGCGCCTTCACGTCCGCCACCAGGTCTGGCGGCACGCGATAGGGACTGCGCTCCGCGACGTCGGATGGTCCGTAGCGGTCCACGCCGCCGCCGGCACGAGGCCTCAGCACCGCCACGCGGTCGCTGGCCATGCCGAGCAGGTCGTGGTCGGCGGTGAGCAGCAGCACCTCGTCGAACGCCGCGGCCACGGCGCAGTCGGCGATCGACGCCATCGCGTCGTCCGCCTCCCAGCCCTCCGCGCGGTAGCGTGCCCAGCCCATCCTGCCCGCGGCGATGTTGGCGTCACGCAGCTGCGGCGCGAGATCGTCGGGTTCCTGCGCCTTGCGCGGCTTGTAGCCGGGGTCGATCTCGCGCCTGCGCGATCCGGTCGTGCTCTCGAACGCGAGGGCGACATGGGTGGCCTGCTCTTCCCGGATCCGGGCGAGCACCAGGCGCAGGAACGTGCCGACGAGGAACACCGGCCGGCCGTCGGGGGCGAAGGTCGGCCGGCCGCGGCCGGCGAAGTAGGCCCGGTGGGCGATGTTGGCGAAGTCGACGACGAGCAGGCGGCGCACGTGAGGATCGTCGCATCCGGCTCCCACCCGCGCGCGGCAGGACCGTGACCGGACAACCTCGTCTGGCTATGCTGGCGCCTTCATCCGCCGCGTCGCGGATCGCGGAAGGGCTTCGCGCACGACTGCGAGGGAGGGACATGACCGTCATCGACTGGCTGCTCGACTCGGATCCCTCGATCCGGTGGCAGGTGATGCGTGATCTCGCGCACGAGCCGGCGGACGTCGCTGCGGCCGAACGGTCGAGGATCGCGACCGAGGGTTGGGGTGCCCGCCTGCTCGCGCTCCAGGCGTCCGATGGCCGATGGGGCGGCCGGCCCTGGTCGCACGACTGGACCGACACGTTCCACGTCCTCGAGCTCCTGCGGCGGATGGGGCTCGATCCCGGGAGCGAGCAGGCGCAGCGGGCCGTCGGACTCGTCCGCGAGCAGGTCACCTGGCGAGACCCCGACTTCGAGAGTCCGTGGGCAGACAATCCGTTCTTCGACGGCGAGGTCGAGCCGTGCATCAACGGCAACACCGTCGCGACCGGGGCGTACTTCGGGGTCGACATGACCCCGCTCGTGGACCGGCTCCTCGGCGAGCAGCTCCCTGACGGCGGCTGGAACTGCGAGGTCGAGAACGGCGCGACGGTCTCGTCGATGGAGACGACGGTCAACGTGCTCGAGGGCCTGCTGGAGTACGAAGGCGCGAATGGAAGCGCGGCCGGGGTCGGGGACGCCCGGCGCCGCGGCGAGGCCTACCTGCTGGATCGCGGCCTGTTCCGCCGGAAGTCCACTGGCGAGGTCATCGACTCACGCTGGCTCCGCTTCTCGTTCCCGCACTGGTACCACTACGACGTCCTGCGCGCGCTCGAGTACCTGCGCGCGGCCGGGGTCAGGCCCGACGAGCGCGTTGGCGAGGCGATCGGGGTCGTCGAGGGCAACCGTGGGGCAGACGGCCGCTGGCCGCTCCAGAACGTCCACGAGGGCGAGGTCCACCTCCAGATGGAGGAGGGCGAGGGCGCGCCGAGCCGCTGGAACACCCTCCGCGCGATGCGCGTGCTCGACTGGTTCCGGCAGGCCGGATAGGCCTCAAGCGTCGCCCAGCACCTCGCGCAGCTTCGTGGCGAAGGCGGACCTCAGGCGCCGGACCTGGGCGCCGGATCCCGGCATGCGGTCCCGATTCGTGTAGGCGCCGCCGAACCAGGAGAACAGGTCCATCGCGATGGCGATGCCCAGCCACACGATGTCGAACCCCTCGATGCCCGCCGGGTAGACGACGACGTACATCAGGGTCGTCCAGGGCGCCACGATCAGGCCGAGCAGCGGCCACAGGAATGTGTCGAACGTGGCGTTCCAGCGCACGGGCTCGATGAGCCACCAGACCAGGATGGCGGCCCGCGGCCCGAGTGCGACCAGCGTCGCGAACAGGCAGCACATTGATCGACCTCCGGAAGCGGTCGCGGGCGACGGGCGCCTGGCGTCCCGTGTCGGCGATCTTCACAGGATCGCACGGTCCTGCCCGTGTCGTCTCAGTGCATCGCGCGCCGGGATCTCGCCGTGGTCGTCCATTCGGCCCTTGTCCCCGGGTTGGCGGATCGGGGACATTGACCACCTTCCGACCCGCCGAGGTGGACCATGCCCGCGCTGGCGCGCACCGATGGCGTCCTCGTGTCCACGGCATGCGTCGGCGAGCCGTCGCGAGCATCGTGATGCCCGTGCGCGACGTCGTGGAGATCCGCCTGACGCGGGTCAAGGCGCATCTCGTCATGGAGCCGGACCTGTCCCTGGTCGACTGCGGCTACGCCGGATCGGCCAACCGGATCGTGCGGGCGATCGCCGCGCAGGGACGGTCGCCCGGGGACCTCCGGCGCGTCATGGTCACCCACGGACACCCCGATCACGCCGGGAGCGCACGTGAGCTGGCGGCGCTCGGAGCGACGGTGCTGATCCACCCGGCCGACGCGGAGCGCCTCGCGACCACCTGGCGAGACGTCGCGCGACGCCCGTCGAAGAGCCGCGTGTTCGCTGCGATGACGCCAGAGCCGCCCGCGGTCCAACCCATCGAGGATGGCGACGTCCTGCCGGTCCTCGGCGGCCTCCGTGTGGTCCACACGCCCGGCCACACGCCCGGCAGCGTGTGCCTCTACGGCTCCCGGGACCGGGTGCTGTTCGTCGGCGACAACCTGCAGCGGCGGTTCGGCCGGCTGACCTTCGCCAGCAAGCTGTACAGCGACGACTACGCCCTGGCGTGCAGGTCGATGCGCCGCCTGACCGCCCTCGACATCGAGACCATCATCTTCGGCCACTTCGCCGCCATCGAGGGAGGCGCGGGCGAGGTCCTGGCGAAGCTCGTCAACGGGACGCACTGAGCAACAGGGGAGGGCCCACATCGTGCAGACCCCGGGAACCCCGTCGACCCTGGTGGACCTGGTCCGGCACGGAGGCGAGCGGTTCGACCGCCGGCCCGCGCTCCTGATCCGGCCGTTCTTCCGTACCCGGACGTGGCGGTACCGTGACCTGGCGAGCATCGTTCCCCGTGCCGCGGCGGTGCTGCGGGACAACGGGGTGGGGGAGGGCGACCGCGTCATCGTGTGGGCGGTCAACCGCCCCGAGTGGGGCATCGGGCTGCTCGCGTGCGCCCACCTCGGCGCCGTCGCCGTGCCGCTCGACGTGCGCCACCCCGTGGAGTTCGGCCGGAAGATCGTCGGCCAGACCGAGGCGAAGCTCGTCCTCGCCTGCCGCCAGACGGATGCCTCCGCCCGTGCCCTTGGGCTGCCCGTGCTGTGGGTCGAGACGTTGGTCGACGAGGCACGCCGTGCAGACCCCGCTCCGCCGGCCCGGGTGACCCCGGACACGCTCGCCGAGATCGTGTTCACGAGCGGCACCACGGGCGAGCCGAAGGGCGCGATGCTGACCCACGGCAACCTCGCGCGGACCGCCGTCGCCATGACGAGCGTGCTGCCGTTCGACACGCAGGAGCGGCTCCTGTCCGTGCTGCCCCTGTCGCACCTCTACGAGCAGGTGCTCGGCTTCCTCGCGCCGCTCGTCGTCGGCGCCAGCGTGGTCTACCCGGTCAGCCGCCAGCCGGCAGTCCTGGTCAGGACCTTCCGCGACTTCGGCGTCTCCACGCTGCTCATCGTGCCCCAGGGCCTGCGGCTGCTCGACGCCGCGATCGAGCGGCGGGTCGACCAGTCCGGGCGAAGGGCATCGTTCGAGCAGCTCCACGCGGTCGCGGGCCGCGCCCCCAAGCCGATCCGGCGACTGCTCTTCCGGCGGGTCCTGGCGGAGTTCGGCGGACGCCTGCACACCATCGGCGTCGGGGCATCGGCCCTCGACGTCGACGTCGCCCGGCGCTGGACCGACATGGGCATCGACATCCTGCAGGGCTACGGGGCCACGGAGATGGGTCCGGTGGTGACCTTCACGCGACCGGAGCGGAACATCCTCGGAACGGTGGGGGAGCCGATCCCCGGCGTCGAGGTGCGGATCGCCGACGATGGGGAGATCCTGGCTCGCAGTCCGGGCCGCTTCCTCGGCTACTGGCAGAACCCTGAGGCGACGGCAGCGGCGATCGACGCCGACGGCTGGTATCACATGGGCGACCTGGGGGCGATCACGGCCGACGGCATGCTCACCTTCCGAGGGCGGAAGAAGGACATGCTCGCACTCCCGGACGGCCAGAAGGTGTACGCGGAGGACGTGGAGGCCGTCCTGCGCGAGGACCCGCGGGTGAAGGACGCCGCCGTCGTCGGCTGGCCGCTCGGGGCCGGTCTCCGCGTCCACGCCGTCCTGCTCCTCGACGACGCGGCCGCCGCGCCCGAGGTCGTGGCGGCGGCGAACGCGCGCCTGGCGCCCCACCAGCAGATCCGGGGTTCCACCGTGTGGCCGGACGAGGACCTGCCGCGGACCCACACCCTCAAGGTTCGCAAGCCGGACATCCTGGCGCGGCTCGACGAGGTCGCCCGGCCGGCGTCAGCGCCCATTCCCGCGGCAGCCTCGAAGCTCGCCCCCGACCCGCTCGACGCCGCGGTCGACCCGATCACCGTGATCGTGGCCGGCCTCGCCGGCGTCCCCGCATCGTCCGTCGTGTCGACCGCCCGGCTCGCCTCAGACCTGGAGTTGGATTCCCTCCAGCGCGTGGAGCTCCTCGGCATCATCGAGGAGGAGACCGGCGTGTTCGTGGACGACGAGGCGCTGTCGCCGGACACCACGGTGACGGAGCTGATCGCCATGGTGGAGGCCGCCCGCGGCGCCAAGCGCGTGGCCGGCGCGTGGCGATGGCCCCTCTCGCCGGTCGTCCGGGCCACCGGCATCGCGTTCCAGGTCCTGCTCATGTACCCGTTCGTGCACGTCTTCTACCGCGTGCGGACCCGCGGCCTCGAGCGCCTCGTGAGCGCGGACGGCCCGTACCTGCTCACGCCGAACCACTGTCTCCACCTCGACAACGCGATCATCCTGTCGCGCCTGCCGTTCGCGATCCGCTGGAAGCTGGCCGTCGCCGCCGCGGCCGACACGATCTACAAGAACCCGCTGCAGGGCGTGCTCGCATCGGTCGTCGCGAACGCCTTCCCGCTCCAGCGCGAGGGCGGGGTGCGCAAGAGCCTGGAGCTCCTCGGCTCGCGCATGGACCGTGGCTACAACGTCCTCATCTACCCGGAAGGCAAGCTCACGGTCGGAGGCCCGCTGCAGCCCCTCCGCTCGGGTGCCGGCATGATCGCGGTCGAGGGCGGTTCGCCGGTGGTGCCCGTGAAGCTGAAGATCAACCGCATGTCGATCATCGACAGCCGGCGGTGGCACACGCCGCTGCGAGGCGACGTCGAGCTGGTCGTGGGGGAGCCGATCTGGTTCGACTCCACGATGGATCACGCCACAGCGACCACGCGCCTCGAGGCGGCGATGTCGGCGCTCTGAGGTCCGGGACGCCGCGCAACGTTCGAAGGGCGACTCGCGTCACAGTCCTGGGCGCCCGGCCAAACGTCACCGTGACAGATTGGCGTGCACACGCGAGAATGTCGCGGCTGCCAGGCCCAAGGCCCGGTAGCAATTGAGCGCGCATGAGCACCTGATGACCGACCTGCCCAACTCCGCAGCCGACCGGGCTGCCAACGCCTCCACGCCCGACGGCGAGACGCCCGCCGGCGACCCCGAGCTCGCGGCCCTCGTCCAGCGCGGCGCACCGCGGGTCGACGCCGAGCACTCGCCGGCCGATGTGACGATCGCCGAGGCGTCTGCGTCGGGCGAGCCGATCGACACCGCGTCAGCGGACACGTCGCCGATCCTCGAGCCCGGCGTCGATGCCGTGCCGACGCTGCCCGTCGTGGCCGCCGTGACCGACGACGAGCCCACCGCACGACCTCGCCGTCGACGGTCGCTCGCCCTCCGCTTCGGCGCCGCGTTCGCCCTGGGCGTCCTGCTCGCCGTCGGCATCGGCGCCGGCGCCCTGTACGCATGGGGCCTGCAGTACGACGGCCGGGTCCTGCCCGGCGTCCGCATCGGCAGCACCGACCTCGGCGGGCTCACCCGCGAGCAGGCGGCAGGGGCGATCGCGAACGCCTACGGGTGGCTCGGCGCCGGGCAGATCGCCCTCACCGGCCCGGACGGTGAGACGACGACCATCCGCTACGGCGACGTCGGGCGCGGTCCCGACACCGCGGCGCTGCTCGACGCCGCACATGCGGCAGGCCGCCAGGCCGACCCCATCGCGAACCTCGTCGGCTCACCCCGGGCCGCGATGGACGGCGTCACCCTCGACCCTGCCGTCACCTACGACCGCGACAAGCTGGCGGCCGCCGTCGAGGCCCTCGCCACCACGATCGACCAGACCCCGGTGGACGCCGCGGTGACGCCAGGCGAGGGCGGGACGTTCAGCGTCTCCCCAGCGTCGGACGGCCGCGCCGTCGACCAGGCGGCCGTGCTGGCCGTGCTCGACCAGCAGCTCGCGGCGCTCGACACGCCGGACTCGATCACGATGACCGTCCCGGTCGCGCCACTGACACCCGCCGTTGCCACGGCATCGGCCGACGCAGCCAAAGCGGCCGCGGACCGGATGGTGGCCGATGTGGTCCTCGCGAGGGGCGAGGACACTTGGACGATCGCGGGCACGAGCCTCGCACCCCTCATCTCGTTCTCGACCGCCGCCGACGGGAGCATCACCCCGGTCTTTGACGAGTCGGGCCTCGACCCGATCCTCGAGGCGCTGGCACCCAAGGTCAAGCAGACGGTGCGGGACGCGGGCCTCGAGCTGGCCGGGGGACGCGTCGTCGCGACCGGCAGCAGCCGCGAGGGCCGCACGCTGCAGGTTGCCGAAACGAAGGCGGCGATCATCGGCGAGCTCGGGGTCCGCGAGGCGGGCGCGGCGGCATCGCCAGTCACGGCCGCCATGAAGATCGTCGAACCCAAGCTGACGCCGGAGGACGCCAAGGCGTTCGCCCCGAAGATGAAGATGATCAGCGACTACAGCATCTTCTACTGGGTGATCGTCAACAACCACTGGGGCGGGAACATCGAGGGGCCGGCCACGGCGATCCACGGCACGGTCGTGCCTGCGGGCGCCAAGTTCGACTTCTGGAAGACCGTCGGCGATGTCAGCAAGCTCCCGGGTGTCGGCCCCGGCAACGCGATCGTGGACGGGAAGATCACCGTCACCGGCGCCCTCGCCGGCGGCATCTGCACCACGTCCACCACGCTGTTCAACGCGGCGTTCCGGGCCGGCATGGTGCCGCTCGCCAAGAAGAACCACAACGAGTACATCACGCGGTATCCGGCGGGCCTCGATGCCACCGTGTGGAAGGTCGGCAACGCCAAGCAGAACATGACCTTCAGGAACGACACCAAGTACCCGATCCTGATCACGCGCACCGTCACCAATTCGGGTGGCAAGCGATGGCTCACGTTCAAGATCTGGAGCGTGCCGAACGGCCGGAAGGCCAAGGTAAGCAACGTGGTCATCAAGCACGGCCCCCGCGCGAAGAGCACGATCGTGGAGGATCCGACCAAGCCCGTGGGATACCGGTACCTCAACAACGCCCCGGCGGACGGCGCGAAGGTGTGGGTCACCGTGTCGATCTATGACCACGGCAAGCTCCACTGGCAGAAGCGGTACTTCTCGGACTCCCCGGCGGGTCGACGTCGTCTGGCCAACGGCCAGGGTCAGCCCCTCCTCCATGCCCATGGCCAGGACCTGCTCCATCGCCTCGACGCTGGGGAATCGCGACTCGATCGACATCCGTGTGCGGCCGGCCCCGATCGGCTCGATCGTCACCCGGCCCTCGTTGCGCGGGAAGGCGTCGTTCGGCGTGCCGTCCTCGTGTGCGAAGCCGTCGATGAACACGAGGCTCCGCGGTGGCTCGGCCTCGACCACGTCCCAGTAGCCGCGCGGTTGATCGCCCGTTGGACCGGTCATGTGGTACTCGACGTGGCTGCCGGGAGCGAGATCGTGGGCCGTGAACGTGGCCGGGTAGGTGGGCGGACCCCACCAGCGCTCGAGCTGGCGCGGATCGGCCCAGAGCTCCCACACGCGCTCGGGCGTGGCGTCGAATTCGGCGGTGAGGGTCATCGTCAGGGCGTCGGGGTCCTTGTGGACCGCGGTGACCGTCATCCTCGCGTCTCCTTGCTGGCGGCGATGAGGTCGGTCATCCGGTCGATGCGACCGCGCCACAACGCCTCGTACTCGTCGAGCAGGCCGCGCGCCAGGCGCAGCGCCTCGATGTCGGTGCGCACGAGCTTCCTGCGACCAACCCGGTGCTTGGTCACGAGGCCCGCGCGCTCGAGGATCGCGACGTGCTTCTGCACCGCCGCGAAGCTCATGGGGTAATGCCCGGCAAGCTCGGCGACGCCCTCGTGACCGCTCAGTGCCCGCAGCACGATGTCACGCCTGGTGGCATCGGCGAGAGCAGCGAAGACGAGGTCGGGCTCGAACGTGGCTGGCATCGCTACAACCATATGGTTGTATGTAGACCCTGTCAAGCCGGACCCGATGTTGCCAACCCATGCGCTCTTTCGTTTAGGGTCGGACGTCCGAAGCCGCCGGGGAGGCGAGCCTCAGGAGCCGGATCCCGGCATGCGATCCCGGTTGGTGTAGGCGCCGCCGAACCAGGAGAACAGGTCCATTGCGATGGCCAGGCCCAGCCACACGATGTCGAACCCCTCGATGCCCGCCGGGTAGACGACGACGTACATCAGCGTCGTCCAGGGCGCGACGATCAGGCCGAGCAGCGGCCACAGGAAGGTGTCGAACGTGGCGTTCCAGCGCACGGGCTCGATGAGCCACCAGACCAGGATGGCGGCCCGCGGACCGAGTGCGACCAGCGTCGCGAACAGGCAGCACATCGATCGACCTCCGGATGCGGTCGCGGGCGACGGGTGCCTGGCGCCCCGTGCCGGCGATGGTCTCAGCATCGCACGGTCGCGCCGGTGTCGTCACGGTGCACCCAGCGCGCCGGGTTCACCGTGGTCGTCCATTCGGCCCTTGTCCCCGGGGCGGTAAACCGGAGACATTGACCACCTTCCGACCCGCCGAGGTGGACCATGACCACGCTGGCGCGCACCCAAGGCGTCCTCGTGTCCACGGCATGCGTCGGCGAGCCGCCGCGGGCGTCGTGATGCCCGTCCGCGACGTCGTGGAGATCCGCCTGACGCGGGTCAAGGCGCATCTCGTCATGGAGCCGGAGCTGTCCCTGATCGACTGTGGCTACGCCGGGTCGGCCAACCGGATCGTGCGGGCGATTGCCGCTCAGGGACGGTACCCGGGGACCTCCGGCGCGTCATCGTCACCCACGGGCATCCAGACCACGCCGGGAGCGCACGTGAGCTGGCGGCTCTCGGCGCGACGGTGCTGATCCACCCGGCCGACGCGGAGCGCCTCGCGACCACCTGGCGAGACGTCGCGCGTCGTCCGTCGAAGAGCCGCGTGTTCGCCGCGATGACGCCCGAGCCGCCCGCGGTCCAACCCATCGAGGACGGCGACGTCCTGCCGGTCCTCGGCGGCCTCCGGGTCGTCCACACGCCCGGCCACACGCCCGGCAGCGTGTGCCTGTACGGCGCCCGGGACCGGGTCCTGTTCGTGGGCGACAACCTGCAGCGGCGGTTCGGCCGCCTGTCCTTTGCGAGCCGTCCGTACAGCGACGACTACGCCCTGGCATGCAGGTCGATGCGCCGCCTGACTGCCTTCGACATCGAGACCATCGTCTTCGGCCACTTCGCCGCCATCGAGGGAGGCGCGGGCGAGGTCCTGGCGAGGCTCGTCAACGGGACGCACTGAGCAGCAGGGGAGGGCCCACGTCGTGCAGACCCCCGGAACCCCGTCCACCCTGGTGGACCTGGTCCGGCACGGAGGCGAGCGGTTCGACCGCCGGCCGGCGCTCCTGATCCGGCCGTTCTTCCGTACCCGGACATGGCGGTACCGTGACCTGGCGAGCATCGTTCCCCGTGCCGCGGCGGTCCTGCGGGACAACGGGGTGGGGGAGGGCGACCGCGTCATCGTGTGGGCGGTCAACCGCCCAGAGTGGGGCATCGGGCTGCTCGCGTGCGCCCACCTCGGGGCCGTCGCGGTGCCGCTCGACGTGCGCCACCCCGTGGAGTTCGGCCGGAAGATCGTCGACCAGACCGGCGCGAAGCTGGTCCTCGCCTGCCGCCAGACGGATGCCTCCGCCCGTGCGCTTGGGCTGCCCGTGCTGTGGGTCGAGACGCTGGTCGACGAGGCACGCCGTGCAGACCCGGCGCCGGCGGCCAGCGTGACCCCGGACATGCTCGCCGAGATCGTGTTCACGAGCGGCACGACGGGCGAACCGAAGGGCGCCATGCTGACCCACGGCAACCTCGTGCGGACCGCCGTCGCCATGACGAGCGTGCTGCCGTTCGACACGCAGGAGCGGCTCCTGTCCGTGCTACCCCTGTCACACCTCTACGAGCAGGTGCTCGGCTTCCTCGCGCCGCTCGTCGTCGGCGCCAGCGTGGTCTACCCGGTGAGCCGCCAGCCGGCGGTCCTGGTCAGGACCTTCCGCGACTTCGGCGTCTCCACGCTGCTCATCGTGCCCCAGGGCCTGCGGCTGCTCGACGCCGCGATCGAGCGGCGGGTCGACCAGTCCGGGCGAAGGGCATCGTTCGAGCAGCTCCACGCGGTCGCGGGCCGCGCCCCCAAGCCGATCCGGCGACTGCTCTTCCGGCGGGTCCTGGCGGAGTTCGGCGGACGCCTCCACACCATCGGCGTCGGGGCATCGGCCCTCGACGTCGACGTTGCCCGGCGCTGGACCGACATGGGCATCGACGTCCTGCAGGGCTACGGGGCCACGGAGATGGGCCCCGTGGTGACCTTCACGCGACCGGAGCGGAACATCCTCGGAACGGTGGGGGAGCCGATCCCCGGCGTCGAGGTGCGGATCGCCGAGGACGGGGAGATCCTGGCTCGCAGTCCGGGCCGCTTCCTCGGCTACTGGCAGAACCCCGAGGCGACGGCAGCGGCGATCGACGCCGACGGCTGGTACCACATGGGCGACCTGGGGGCCATCACGGCCGACGGGATGCTCACCTTCCGGGGGCGGAAGAAGGACATGCTCGCACTCCCGGACGGCCAGAAGGTGTATGCGGAGGACGTGGAGGCGATCCTGCGCGAGGACCCGCGGGTGAAGGATGCCGCCGTCGTCGGCTGGCCGCTCGGGGCCGGTCTCCGCGTCCACGCCGTCCTGCTCCTCGCTGACGCGGCCGTTGCGCCCGAGGTCGTGGCGGCGGCGAACGCGCGCCTGGCGCCCCACCAGCAGATCCGGGGCTCCACCGTGTGGCCGGACGAGGACCTGCCGCGGACCCACACCCTCAAGGTTCGCAAGCCGGACATCCTGGCGCGGCTCGACGAGGTCGCCCGGCCGGCGTCAGCGCCCATTCCCGCGGCAGCCTCGAAGCTCGCCCCCGACCCGCTCGACGCCGCGGTCGACCCGATCACCGTGATCGTGGCCGGCCTCGCCGGCGTCCCCGCCTCGTCCGTCCTGCCCACCGCCCGGCTCGCCTCGGACCTGGAGCTGGATTCCCTCCAGCGCGTGGAGCTCCTCGGCATCATCGAGGAGGAGACCGGCGTGTTCGTGGACGACGAGGCGCTCCTGCCGGATACCACGGTGACGGAGCTGATCGCCGTGGTGGAGGCCGCCCGCGGCGCCAAGCGCGTGGCCGGCGCATGGCGATGGCCCCTCTCGCCGGTCGTCCGGGCAACCGGCATCGCGTTCCAGGTCCTGCTCATGTACCCGTTCGTGCATGTCTTCTACCGCGTGCGGACCCGTGGCCTCGAGCGCCTCGTGAGCGCGGACGGCCCGTACCTGCTCACGCCGAACCACTGTCTCCACCTCGACAACGCGATCATCCTGTCGCGCCTGCCGTTCGCGATCCGCTGGAAGCTGGCCGTCGCCGCCGCGGCCGACACGATCTACAAGAACCCGCTGCAGGGCGTGCTCGCATCGGTCGTCGCGAACGCCTTCCCGCTCCAGCGCGAGGGCGGGGTACGCAAGAGCCTGGAGCTGCTCGGCTCGCGGATGGACCGTGGCTACAACGTCCTCATCTACCCGGAGGGCAAGCTCACGGTCGGCGGCCCGCTGCAGCCGCTCCGCTCCGGCGCCGGCATGATCGCGGTCGAGGGCGGTTCGCCGGTGGTGCCCGTGAAGCTCAAGATCAACCGCATGTCGATCATCGACAGCCGGCGGTGGCATACGCCGCTGCGAGGCGACGTCGAGCTGGTGGTGGGGGAGCCGATCTGGTTCGACTCCACGATGGATCACGCCACGGCGACCACGCGCCTCGAAGCGGCGATGTCGGCGCTCTGAGGTCCCGGGCGCCGCGCAAATCGAGGTCCCGGGGCGGCGCGCAACGCCTGAGGGGCGGCCCGCGTCTCAGTTCCAGCAGACCGAGCCGAGCACCGCCGTGACAGATTCGCGTGTAGGCGCGAGAATGTCGCGGCTGCCAGGCCCAAGGCCCGGAGCCAGTAGAGCGCGCATGAGTTACTGATGACCGACCTGCCCAACCCAGAAGCGGACCCGGCTGCCAACGCCTCGCCACCCGACGGCGTGCCCGTGGGCGACCCCGAGCTCGCGGCCCTCGTCCAGCGCGGCGCACCGCGGGCCAACGCCGAGCCTTCGCCGGCCGAGGTGGCGATCGCCGAGGCGTCTGCACCGGGCGAGCCGATCGACATCGCGCAAGCGGACACGTCGCCGATCCTCGAACCCGGCGTCGATGCCGTGCCGACGCTGCCCGTCGTGGCCGCGGGGACCGAGGGCGAGCCCACCACACGACCTCGGCGGCGACGGTCGCTCGCCCTCCGCTTCGGCGCCGCGTTCGCCCTGGGAGTCCTGCTCGCCGTCGGCATCGGCGCCGGCGCCCTGTACGCGTGGGCCCTGCAGTACGACGGCCGTGTCCTGCCCGGCGTCCGCATCGGCAGCACGGACCTCGGCGGGCTCACCCGCGAGCAGGCGGCAGGGCAGATCGCGAATGCCTACGGATGGCTCGGCGCCGGGCAGATCGCCCTCACCGGCCCGGACGGCGACACGACGACCATCACCTATGGCGACGTCGGGCGCGGTCCCGACACCGCGGCACTGCTCGACGCCGCACTCGCGGCGGGCCGCCAGGCCGATCCGCTCGCAAACCTGATCGGCGCACCTCGGGCAGCAATGGACGGCGTCACGCTCGACTCCGCCGTCACCTACGACCGCGACCAGCTGGCAGCCGCCGTCGAGGCCCTCGCCACCACGATCGATGAGACTCCGGTGGACGCCGCCGTGACGCCAGGCTCGGGCGGGACGTTCAGCGTCTCCCCGGCGTCGGACGGCCGTGCCGTCGACCAGGCGGGCCTGGTGGCCGCGCTCGACCAGCAGCTCGCGGCGCTCGACACGCCGGACTCGATCACGATGGCCGTCCCGGTCTCGCCACTGGCACCCGCCGTTGCCACGGCGTCGGCAGAGGCAGCCAAGGCGGCCGCGGACCGGATGGCTGTCGATGTGGTCCTCGCCAGGGGCAAGGACACGTGGACGATCGCGGGCACGAGCCTCGCGCCGCTCATCTCGTTCTCGACGGCGGCCGACGGGAGCATCACCCCGGTCCTTGACGAGTCGGGCCTCGACCCGATGCTCGAGGCGCTGGCACCCAAGGTCAAGCAGAGCGTGCGGGACGCGGGCCTCAAGCTGGTCGGGGGACGCGTCGTCGCGACCGGCAGCAGCCGCGAGGGCCGCACGCTCCAGGTTGCCGAGACGAAGGCGGCGATCATCGCCGAGCTCGGGGTGCGCGAGGCGGGCGCCGCGGCATCGCCAGTCACGGCCGCCATGAAGATCGTCGAACCCAAGCTGACGTCGGCGGACGCCAAGGCGTTCGCCCCCAAGATGAAGATGATCAGCGACTACAGCATCTTCTACTGGGTCATCGTCAACAATCATTGGGGCGGGAACATCGAGGCGCCGGCCACGGCGATCAATGGCACGGTCGTGCCTGCGGGCACCAAGTTCGACTTCTGGAAGACCGTCGGCGATGTCAGCAAGCTCCCGGGTGTCGGCCCCGGCAACGCGATCGTGAACGGGAAGATCACCGTCACCGGCGCCCTCGCCGGCGGCATCTGCACCACGTCCACCACGCTGTTCAACGCGGCGTTCCGGGCCGGCATGGTGCCGCTCGCCAAGAAGAATCACAACGAGTACATCACGCGGTATCCGGCGGGCCTGGATGCCACCGTGTGGAAGGTCGGCAACGCCAAGCAGAACATGACCTTCAAGAACGACACCAAGTACCCGATCCTGATCACGCGGACCGTCACCAATTCGGGCGGCAAGCGATGGCTCACGTTCAAGATCTGGAGCGTGCCGAACGGCCGGAAGGCCAAGGTCAGCAACGTGGTCATCAAGCACGGCCCCCGCGCGAAGAGCACGATCGTCAAGGATCCGACCAAGCCCGTGGGATACCGGTACTTCAACAACGCCCCGGCGGACGGCGCGAAGGTGTGGGTCACCGTGTCGATCTACGACCACGGCAAGCTCCACTGGCAGAAGCGGTACTTCTCGAACTACCCGGCCGTCAACGGCGTCACCGTCGTGGGGACCAAGGGCGCGAGCTGAGCCTTGGGCCTGGTGGAGTAGGGGACCGCAGGCGGTTCACGCTCCGGTGATGGCGGTTGTCGCGACTGGACAGTGCCGCTCGCGCGCCTCCCGGCAGGCCCTTGCCCGTTCATCGACGCTTCACTGTGGTAGCATCTCCGTGTAGCACGGAGGACGTAATGGCGAACCTGACCATCGCTGTCAATGACGGCGTGCTTCGCCGGGCGCGGAAGAAGGCGATCGACCAGGGGACCAGCGTCAACGCCGTCATCGGCGCCTACCTGGACCTGTACGCCGGTCCGGACGGCGTGGCTGAGGCGCTCGCGGAGTTCCTCGCGCTCGCAGCGTCCTCCGGCGCCACGAGCGGGGAGCCGGGGCGCACATGGACCCGCGAGGACCTGTATGACCGACCGATCCTTCGTTGACACGAACGTCTGGGTCTATGCGGTCGATGGAGCGGACCCGGTCAAGCAGGCCAGAGCCCGCGAGGTTCTCGACCCGGCGAACGGCGCCTCGATCGTCACCTCCGCGCAGGTGCTCGGCGAGTTCTACGTGACGGTGACCCGCCGGCTCGGCCGGCCCGTCACCCCTGACGACGCGGCACGCATGGTCGAGCGGATGCGCCGGTTGCCCGTCATCGAGATCGACGCAGAGCGTGTGGCTGCCGCCATTGACGGGAGCCGGTCGTGGCAGCTCTCGTACTGGGATGCGCTCATCGTCGTTGCGGCACAGGCGGCGGGCTGCGAGCGCCTGCTCAGCGAGGATCTCGCCAGCGGAGCAACGTATGGCGGGGTCCGGGTGGTGAACCCCTTCACGTCCGGCCGGGGAGTGTCCGAGGAGCGGGCCGTGTACGCCGCTGCCAGCGGACCCTGGGACGACGAAACGCTTGCCGCCGAGCTGGGAAGCTACGAGCACGCCGCACGGGACGCCGGCATGCGCCCTAACGCGATTCACTCCTACTGGGACTACGCGCGGCGCTTCCTGGCCTGGCGCACCGGCGAGTACCGTCCCCGTGGAGCTGCCGGCGAGGGCCGTCCGGTGCCTCGCGGGCCGGTCACGGCCGACGAGCTCGCCGCGCAGGCCACCGTGTACGCCGCCGCCATCAGACGCGCCGGGCGCGAGGTGTCGACCGTCGAGACCTACCACCGCCACGCGATGTTCTTCGTCCGGTGGCTCCAGGGCGAGTTCCGGCCCGGAGACCGTCTGCGGTAGTCCGTGCCTCCCGTGTGAGGGCCCGGGACGCCGCACGAACGAGTCCCAGCTCCTCAGCCCGAGCGTGCAGGGGACCGTCGTCACGCGGCCACGGGCGCGCCCGCCGTAGTATCGCGGGAGGATCTGCGGGAGCGCACACCCCCTGCACCTGTGCGTCATTGACCTGACGGTCAGTTCGTGACGCGCGGTTTCAGGGTCAGTAGGGACCTTCAGCCGACGGATTGGCGGTTCCACCCCCCGAGCCGTGACATCTGAGGTGTCACCCGCCACACGGATGATGCACGTGTGAGCGATGTCAAACCCGGTCCGGTGCCTATGCGGCATACCCGGTAGAAGACCCGGATCGTTCGAGACGGCCAGCTGGCTGCCGGTGGGACCGGTTGCGGCGAGGACCGAGCCCGGCGAGCTACTTCGTCAGCGGCAGGTCCCAGAGGGTCGTGACGATGTCCATGTCGGTGCTATCCACGAGCCGGATGAGTCGGCCGACCAGGAGAGTGTCGGTCCCGCCAAAGGTGTACCCGCTGTACTTGCCGGGCTTGTCCGACGCGAGCACCCCGAGGTCGATCCGCTCGCCCGTCCCGAGGTCGAGCATCCACGCGGGCCGAGGCTCGTCCGTGGCCGTACGGCCGTCGATCATGCTGCCCAGGAGGTATCGCCCATCGCTCGTGATTGTTCGGAGGCGGCCCTCTCCGCCGGGGAGCGCCTCGACATGCGCCTGCGCCCAGGGCGAGGACCAGGTCGCCTCGGATCCGTCGGCGGCGACTGTCCCGGTCCCGTAGACGATGCCGTCGTGGACAACCTTCGGCTGCGGCGCAGACATGCCGATGGGCAGGCGGTTGAGATCGCTCACCACGTCCGTGTCGAGGTTGTAGGCATAGGCGTAGGTGGAGCCATCCTCCTCGCTGAACGTCCCGGCAACGATGCCATCCTCGATGGCGTCAGCCGTCGTGGACACCTTGCCCGCGCCGACGATCCTCGCGAGGTCGATCACGGAGCCGTCCGCGAGGTCGTAGGCGAAGGCCCGGGTCGCCTGTGTCGCTTGATCTGTCCAGGACCCAACCGCGTAGCGACCGTCGGTCGCCGTGACGATCCCCATGGGCGCGTCAGCGGGCCGAGGCGACTCCGTCACGTACGGGACCAGGGTGTACCTGCTCGTCGCAAGGTCAAGCACAAGGGGTCGGATCACGCCGTCCACGTCCGAGCCCTGACCGTAGAGGATGCCGTTCGTGACCCCCATGACCTCGACACCGCCGCCTGCGACCGCGGCGCCGAGATCGGTCAGGACGTGGGCATCGAGGTCGTACGCATACGCGTGCGTGCCATCCACCGTGCCGAGGACGCCGTACAGGATCCGGCCCTCGACGGCGGCCACGGGGTAGTCGGGCCGCATCCCGGGCAGTGATGCCACATCGACACCGGTGTAGCCCGCGGAGGTGGCGACGTGCTGGATCCCGCCTGTCGGCGTTGCGCTTGGGATTGCGCTCGTCGATGGCGTCGCACTCGGGACTGGAAGCATCGAGGGCGCCGCCGTCGAAACGGGCGTCGCCGGGGCGCAGCCGCCCACGACGAACACGATCGCCCCGACCGCAACTGCCTCGCTCAGTGCGAGGATTCTCCGGCGCATCGTGGTCATCTCGTTTCCGTACTGATCGAGCAACGATTGGTCGCGCCAGTCGGCAAGTGACGCTTGGCGCGCGGGACGGTGTCGCGAATGTGCTCTCGCCGTCCGCAACCGGGGGAAACGATCCTCGCCGTCGCAGAAGGCATGTCAAGGATCATCGCCGTTTTCCACCGGGTATGCCGCACGGGGTCCGGTGCTCCATGCGATCGGAAGGGGATCCGGAGGCCGCTGCCGGTTCCGCGAGGTTACAGCCCTCGTCGCCCCTGGGCATCTGGTCAGGCATCCAAGATGCCCAAGGTGCGGGGCGCGACTGGCATATCGGGAGGACGTGGAGCAGGCGTGGCGCCTGCACGCATGGGATCCACGCTTCCTGTTCTCGGTAGTCGATCAGCCGGCCGAGGGGCCAACTGACCCTTCACCGATCGATAGGTGCGGGTGAGCATCTGAGAGCCTGTGAATGAACTGCCGGCCCTTGACGGGCGAGCTATCGATACCGACAGTCAGGACCATTCGGATCAGGCAGCCATGAGGTGAGGGATGTCGAGGGGTGGCAGGACACTCGCGGCGCTGGCCGGTGCCGCGCTCGTGCTCATCGTCGCGGCCTGGTTCGACACCGTGTTCCTACGAGATGCGGCGCAACATGCCCAGGCGAACTTCGAGAGCGCCGGACTTGGGCCGGTGATCGCAGCCGGGTCGATGCTCGTCGCGGGGTCCGTGCTGCTGGTGGGGGTGCTCGCATGGCGCGCCGCATCCGTGGTCGTGAGCCTCGCCTACGCCGTTGTGGGCGGCTTCCTCGTGGCCTTGCCGTGGATTGTGTGGAATTTGGCATCCGCGACCAACGACGCGCCGCCGGTCCTGCCCGAGCCGCTGCTCTCGTTCGTCTCGGAGATCTACTTCAGGACAGCCGGCTCGCTGAACGCCGCCGGAACGATCGGCGCAGCCATGCTGATCGCCGGCGTCGCGGCGCTGGTCCGATGGCAGCGAGATCGTGCAGTGGCGACGGACAACATCGAAGCCCTGTCGCCGGGGGCGGATCCGTCGCTCCCGTAGCACAGTCCTACGGCGGCTCCACTCGTAGCCGCGCGAACAGGTAGCCGAGGGCCGCGCTTCGAGCCAGGCGCGAGCGTTCTCGGGCGTGCCCTCGTAGCAGCGCGACAGCCGCCGCCAGCGGCCCAGCCGTGCGAACGGGTGCTCCACGCGAAGCCTGACGACGCTCAGCACCCTATCTGTGCGCCAGAGAACGACATAACTCACATTATCGGAAGTGTGTTCCGCATAGCTCCTGGTGCCATGAGTGGATGCCGCTACTCCGGCGCGATGAGCTCGAGCGTCGGGAAGTACGTGCGGTACCGCGCGGCGTCCCGGGTCAGCAGCCGGTAGCCCGCCACGGCGGCATGCGCACCGATGTAGAAGTCCGGCATGGGGCGGTCCGGCTCCCGCCCCTCGCCGGTACGCGAGTCGCAATGCCCGGCCGGCCAGGAACGCCGCAGTGTACGGGATGCCCTCACGCCGTAAGGTGCGGTTCGGCAGCGCCGCTGTCCAGCTCCTCGACCGTCGGGAACCCGCAGCGAGAGCTCCCCGTACACGATGGGGTTGATGACAAGGCCGCCCATCCTGCCGCAGCATTAAGAGCTTGCCGTCCGACCAGAGTGCCCACACCGGGTCACGGTGCGCACGTCCATCAGAACGTTCGTGTCCACCAGATCACGGCGTCACTCCTCGCCCCTCGTGAGGGCCATGAGCTCGTCCGTGGACATCGTGAAGCCCGCACCATGGCGCAGCAGATGCCCGACAGCCCTCTCGCCTCGAGTCGGTCGGCGTCCCCGCTCAGACGCCTTGACGAGGTAGACGAGCTCCCCGTCCCACACGAAGTCGACCTCCGTGTTGGGCATGAACCCGGCCCGTTCACGGATGTCCTGGGGAATGGTCACCTGCCCCTTCGACGTGATCCGCATCGCCTGCCTCCGTTCTTACTGGGGCAAGTAATACCGCTACGTCGAGCCGCCGTCAACCCGTCCCGCAGGCGATGTAGGCGTAGAACGGCACGTTGAACGCGATGTGCCACGCGAGGGCCACGACCAGCGAGCGCGTCCGGATGACGGTCGCGCCGAGGAGCAGGCCGGCGGCGGCGGCCAGCACACCACCGAGGGGCGATCCGAGCGCCACACCCCACGCCAGCCCGTACACGCCGGCCTGGGCCAGCGTGGCGACCCACGGCCCCAGCATCCTGCCGAGCCATCCCTGGAACGCACCGCGCCAGGCGAGCTCCTCCGAGACCGCGAGCGCGACGGCGAACACCGACGCCGGCACGAGGAGACCGAGACCGCCGGCAAGCCCGTCCGTCGCCCAGGCCGATGGCCCGGCGAGCAGGATCACCGCGACCAGTCCCCCACCGAGGATGGCCACGGCGCCCAGGACGGCCCACCGCACGGCGTACTTCGGCGGTCTGCGGATGGCGAGGTCGCCCGCCGTCGCGTGCAGGACCATCGCGAGCGCCGCCGTGGCCGCGACGACGAGCACCGCCTCCGCGATGGTCCACACGACCGCCGAGGAGGCCCGCATTGCGCACGATGCATCGGCCCAGGACGTCGCGGCCGGCCCGAAGGCCCGCAGGGTGGCGATCACGGCGGCGGGGATCATCGCGGCCCACGACCACGCCACCGGCACGCGGCGGCTGGCGGCGACGGCGACACCGCCCGTGAGCACCACCAGCAACACCCCGGCCAGGGCCGGCAGGACCACCGCCCCCACCAGCAGCAGCACCGGGACACCCGCACGGATCGCATCCGCGGGTTCCACGCGGAGGCGCGTTCTCCTGGAGGTCATGGGGCGATCATGCCGATCGGACGGCCACGGCGTGACCTCATGGCGCCGCCCGGCAGGCGAGCCCGATGTACAGGGCGATATCCGCGCCCACGTGGATCCCGATCGGGATCCACAGCGATCCCAGCCTCCAGCGGACGAGACCGGCGGCGATGCCCACGCCGGTGAGCAGGGCGATGTGCACCGGCAGCAGCGTGAGCACCTCCGGCCCCGCGTGCACGATGCCGAAGACCAGGCCCTGGAACGCGATCGCCCAGCCGATCGGCGCCAGTCGCGCCAGCCATGCCTGGAGCGCTCCGCGGTACAGGACCTCCTCGAGGACGCCGTTCGCGACACCGAACAGGATCGCCGGGACGAGGGCCGCGAGCGGCACCGGGTAGTCGAGCTCGCCGAAGAACGGACGGGCGATGGCCGGACCGATGACGAGGCCGCCTGCCACGAGGACCAGGCACCCGCCGACCGCGACCAGCGCCTCGGCACGTCCGGGTCGCGCCAGCCCCAGCTCCGTCCGCCCTGACCGGTACACGACCGCCAGCGCGCCCACGATGGCGAGGCCCACCACGGCGACGGCGATGCGCCGTCAGCGCGATCGTCGAGAGGACGTCGCGGCACGCAGGGTCGCCGACGGGCACGTCCACGCCGAGCAGCCAGGGCCAGGTCAGCACGACCGCGAGGGGCAGCGCCGCCGCCCAGGCGATGGCACCAGGCCTGCGGGTCAGGGCGAGGAGCGCCCATCCCGATACCACCAGGAGCGCGACCAGGGGGCGCAGATCGGGCACCAGGGCGCCCACGAGGAGCAGCCCGGGTCCGAGGGCGGCCACCAGGCCGTCGGTCGCGCCCAGGGCTGGACGAGCCTGCGCGTGCGGAGCATCCACGACGCCGAGCGTAGTCTCCCGACGTCGAGTCCACAGAGCCGACGGGCACCATGCCGGGGACAGCAAAGCGCCCGAAGGAACTTCCTCCCCGGCGCCGGGTCCGCTGATGCAAGCATCTGCGGCTCCGTTCGTCCCCGCCTGTGCAAGCACCTGCGGGTCCGTCGCTGGTTCGTCCGCCCCTTCGGGCAAGACGAACCATACCCGGCCTGCCAGGGAGCCGGCAACGGCGTTATCCACGAGTTCCGGCCATCGCGTGCGCGGATCGCCTGGTTGTCCACAGGCCGTCCACGAAAGGCTGGCGTCAGGCCGGGAGGTCGACCTCCATGGGCCAGTCCGCGGCGTCCTCGAGGCCGGCCGGGGCGCCGTCGTCGTCGAGGGTCACGGTCACCGACGCGCCGCGGTCCGCCGCCAGCAGGAGCCAGCGTCGGTCCGCCACGCGGGCCGCGCGCCAGGTCGCACGGCGGATCGCGAGGTCGTCGCCCACCTCGACCGCGGGGAACCGGTCGCCCTCCCCTACCCCGATGCGGCGGGACAGCCAGGCAGCCGCCACGACGCCGGTGATCGGTGATGCCGCGGCGAGCAGGGCATGTCCCGGGGACCACGGGAGCGCCACGTGCTCGATCCCCGACGGCCGGACCACGTTGCCGTGCAGCAGCAACGGATCCGGCCCGGGGTGGAGGGTCAGCAGACCGGCGGGAGCGGCGATCTCGAGCCGCAGGATCTCGCCCGCAGGGCTGGTCTCCAGCAGCAGCGCCTGGACCAGTCGGCCGTCGCGGCTGGTGGTGATCGAGCGCCAGCGGCGGCCCCGCCTCCCGTCCGCAACCGACCAGGTCAGGCGGCGGCCACCGGGCAGCCGTCCGCTCCCGGCGCGACGAGCGTGAGGACCCGTTGACGTGCTCAGGTCGCCACGCCCTCCTCGACGAGGGTCTGGGCCCAGCGGTCCGCGACCGAGCGCAGCTCGCCGGCCATCGAGGGTGCCATGCGTCCGCGCACGCGCACGGACCGGTCGCCGTACTCGAGGTCCACCGTGCCGCGCTCCCGGACCCGCGCGAGGAGCTCGCCGGCCGCGTACGGGACGGCGACGTCGACCTCCTCCCAGAGCGAGGCGAGGAGCGCCGCGATCTCGGCCCGCAGCGTGTCCAGGCCGAAACCCGTGACGGCCGAGACCAGCACGGAGCCGGCCACGGCGGGTGCGGGACGGTTGCCGTCGGTCCCGGGATACAGGAGGTCTGCCTTGTTGAATGCCGTCAGGCGGGGCTTGTCGCCCGCGCCCAGCTCGTCGAGCACGGTCTGGACCGTGGCCCGGTGCTCGGTCGCGTGGCCGTCGGAGGCATCGACGATCTCGATCAGCACGTCGGCGCGGGTGACCTCCTCCAGGGTGGCCCTGAAGGCATCGACCAGCTGGTGCGGGAGCTTGTGGATGAAGCCCACCGTGTCGGTCACGATGGCGGTCTGGCCGTCACCGAGCTTCACCTGGCGCGACGTGGGGTCGAGCGTCGCGAACAGCTTGTCCTCGGCCTTCGCGACGACCGAGCCGACGAGCGCGTTGAGCAGCGTGGACTTGCCGGCGTTGGTGTAGCCGACGATGGCGACCGTCGGGTACAGGCGCCGGTCACGGCCCCGGGCCGTGGTCTGGCGCTGCTGGCGCACGTCCTCGACCTTCGCCTTCATCTTCTTGATCCGCTCGCGGATGATGCGGCGGTCCGTCTCCAGCTGCGACTCGCCGGGTCCCCGCGACCCGATGCCGCCCTGGGTGCGCGAGAGGTGCGTCCAGAGGCGGGTGAGCCGGGGCAGCTGGTACTCGAGCTGCGCAAGCTCGACCTGGAGGCGGCCCTCGTGCGTCTGCGCGTGGAGGGCGAAGATGTCGAGGATCAGGCGGCTGCGGTCGATGACCTTGACGTTGAGGAGGGATTCCAGGGCCTTCTGCTGGGCCGGGCTGAGCTCGTCGTCGGCGACCAGGATGTCGAACCCGGTCTCGGACTTGGCCTGGAGCAGCTCCTCCGCCTTGCCCTTGCCCACGTACCAGTTGGGGTCGACGTGGCGGCGGTTCTGCCACTCGGCGCCCACGACATCGGCGCCCGCGGTCGCGGCGAGCGCGGCGAGCTCGGTCAGGCTGTCCTCGGCGGTCCAGCCGGGATCGTCCCCGGTGTCCACGGCCAGGAGGAAGGCCCGCTCGACGGGCGGCGCAAGATCGATCGTTTCGCGGGGGCTCATGACGTCCCAGCATACCGGGTGCGCCCCGGGCGACCCCCCGGCTCAGCCGAGGCCGGTGACGAACGCGTGGAGGGGATCGATGGTCGCCCGGACCGGATCGCCGGCGGCGTCCACCACCTGCAGCGAGGGCTCCCGGCGGAACCAGGTGCGCTGGCGCTTGGCCAGGCGGCGAAGGCATCGAGGCGATCGATGGCCGCCCGGACCGGATCGCCGGCGGCGTCCACAACCTGCAGCGTGGGCTCCCGGCGGAACCAGGTGCGCTGGCGCTTGGCGAAGGCGACGTTGCGTGCAATGTCCAGCTCGATCGCGGACTCGAGGTCCAGCTCGCCGTCGAGGACCGCCCAGCTCTCCCGGTATCCGATGGCCGAGAACGCCGGCAGACCCGGATCGAAGCGCTCCCGCAGGGCACGGGCCTCCTCCACGAGGCCGGCGTCGAACTGGGCGCGGGCCCGGACCGCGATCCGGCGCCGGTGCTCGGAGGGTTCGAGACCCAGTTGGAAGCCGAGGACGGGCGCCGGGTAGCCGATGGGCCTGGGCAGCGGTGCGTCGCCCTGGAGCGTCGCGATCTCGAGCGCCCGCACGACGCGCCGCGGATTGCGGAGGTCCGTCGTCGCGGCAAGACCGGGCGCCAGCGCTGCCAGCCGCCCAGCGAGGGCGTCGACCCCGTCCCGGGCGAGGTCCGCCTCGAGGCCGGACCGGATCGCCTCGTCCGAGGGGAGCGCCTCCGTGTCGATCCCGGCGAAGACCGCCCGCAGCCAGAACCCCGTGCCGCCGGCCAGGATCCCGATGCCGCCGCGAGCACCGAGCGCCCCGAGCGCCGACAGGGCGTGGGGACGGAAGTCGGCGACGGAATACGGCTGGTCGGCCTCGACGAGATCGAGGCCGTGGTGGATGACCCGCGCCCGCTCTTCCGGAGTCGCCTTGGCGGTGCCGATGTCCAGGCCGCGGTAGACCTGCCGCGAGTCGGCGGAGACGATCTCGGCCGGGATCCCGCGGGCCAGCAGGTGCTCCGCGATCGCGATCGCGAGCGCGGTCTTGCCGGTGGCGGTTGGGCCGCCGATGACGATGAGCGGGGCGAGGGTCACGCGGTCGCTCAGGCCAACCGGCCGCGGAGGGCGTACGGCCCCGCATGTTCAACGCGGACGCGGGCAAGCTCGCCGAGCAGCGATGGCGGACCGGCGAGGTGGACGAGCTTGTTCTCGCGCGACCGCCCGGAGAGGTGGGCCACGCCGTCGGGCAGGCGCGCGAACGCGTCGCGTGACTCGGCGGCACCCTCGGGCCCGCCCTCGGCCTCGTCGTCCTCGTGGTCATGCGTCCGCGGCGGGACGATCGTGTCGACCAGGACCTCGGTGGCCCGGCCCAGCCAGGCGAGGTTCCGTTCCAGCCCGATCGCCTCCTGCACGCCGAGGAGTCCGACCAGCCGGCGCCGCTTCTCGATCGCCGGGACGTCATCGGCAAGCTTCGTGGCCGGGGTACCGGGCCGCTCGCTGTAGGCCGCCGCGAAGACCTGGTCGAAGCGCACGGTGCGCAGGAGGTGCAGCGTCGCCTCGTACTCGGCGTCGGTCTCGCCGCAGAAGCCCACGATCACGTCGGTCGAGAGCGAGATGCCGGGCACGGCCGCGCGGATCCGCTCGAGGCGCTCGAGGTAGTGATCGATCGTGTACTGGCGACCCATGCGCCTGAGCATCGAGTCCGAGCCGGACTGGACCGGGAGGTGGAGCGACTCGCAGACGCTGGGGCAGTCCGCGAGGGCCTCGACCAGGCGGTCCGAGAGGTCCCACGGGTGCGACGTCACGAACCGCAGGCGCGGGATGGCGGGGGCGCCATCGGCGGTGCGCAGGCCGTCGATCGCGCGGATCAGCTCTGCAAGGTCCGGGCGCGCCTCCCGGTCCTGCAGCCGGCCCACCGTCCGTGCCGTGCTGACGTGCGCGAACCGCTGCTCTGCCGGCAGGTCATGGCCGTAGCTGTTGACGTTCTGCCCGAGCAGGGTGACCTCGCGAAAGCCCCGGGCCGCGAGGGCGCGAGCCTCGTCCAGGATCTCGTCGAAGGGCCGGCTCCGCTCCGGGCCACGGCTGAACGGGACGATGCAGTAGGTGCACGTCTTGTCGCAGCCGTAGATGATCGGGAGCCAGGCGCTGATCGCCGAGCCGCGGCTCACGGCGCCGCTCGCGAGCGCCTCTGCCCGCGCGCGCACGAGGTGTGTCGCGTCCGAGACGGGTGAGCCCTTGACCACCGTGGTCGCACCCGTCCTCGCCAAGGCCCCGACGGGCGCCTGCGCGGACGCGAGGCCCAGGCGGTCCACCAGCTCCGGTTCCTCGTCCGGGCGCAGGAACAGGTCCACCGCCGGATAGCGTCGCGCCAGGCCGGAGCGGTTGGACTCGCGGACGGAGCAGCCGGTCATGACGACCCGCATGCCCGGGTTCTCGGCCTTGAGCCGGCCGAGGTGGCCCTGGCGTCCGACCACCTTCGCCTCGGCGCTCTCGCGGATGGCGCAGGTGTTGATGACGACCAGGTCTGCGGCGTCCATCGCCGGCGCCTCGGGGCAGCCCGCGGCCAGGAGCCGGCCGGCCATCTCCTCGGAATCGCTCTTGTTCATCTGGCAGCCGAGCGTCCAGACGAAGAACGACGGCAGCGATCGCGGCTCCGGCCGGAACTCGCCGAGTCGCTCGTCCTCGGGTGCCAGCGGATCTCGCGGACCGGCAGGCGGCACGGCGGGCGGGACGATGTCCAGGACGGGGAGGTTGCGGGACGTCATGTCGCGCAGATGGTAGTGCCTCTCGCCAGTACGCCGGGCAAGTTGGACCCGGGGCCCGCTACCCTTGCGCCATGGAATGGATCTCGAACCCCGAAGCCTGGATCGCGCTGCTGACGCTCACGGTCATGGAGATCGTGCTCGGCATCGACAACGTGGTGTTCATCTCCGTGCTCGTGCAGCGCCTGCCGGTGGAGCAGCGGGACCGTGGGCGAACCATCGGCCTGGGCCTGGCGATGGGGATGCGGATCCTGCTGCTGCTGTCCATCTCCTGGATCGTCGGCCTGACGCAGCCCGTGTTCACGATCGGCGATCACCCGGTCTCGGTCCGGGACCTGATCCTGATCGGTGGCGGCCTGTTCCTGATCTGGAAGGCGACGACGGAGATCCATGAGTCGCTGGAGGGAGACGAAGGGCACGCGACGTCAGGCGGCTCCGCATCCATGCGGTCGGTCCTGATCCAGATCGTGCTGCTGGACATCGTGTTCTCGCTGGACTCGGTCCTCACCGCGGTGGGCATGGCGAACGACATCCCGGTCATGATCGCCGCGGTGGTCATCGCCGTCGGTGTGATGCTGTTCGCGTCCGGTCCCGATCTCCCGCTTCGTGCACGAGCACCCGACGGTCAAGATGCTCGCCCTGTCGTTCCTGCTCCTGATCGGCGTGACGCTCCTCGCGGACGGGTTCGGCTTCCACGTCGAGAAGGGCTACATCTACGCTGCGATGGGGTTCGCGGTCTTCGTGGAGGCCCTCAATCTCGCGGCGCGCAAGCGGCGCCGGGGCAAGGCGGTGGACCTGCACCCCACCTTCGTCAAGGACGAGCCGGCCACCCCCGCGTCCTGAGGGCGGCCCGCAGCGCGACGACCAGACCTTCGGGCATCACGAGCCCGGCATGGCTCGAGGCATACGGTCCCAGGTCGCCGTGGTAGTCCGTGCCGCCCGTCTCGACCAGGCCGAGGAAGCCCGCCGTCGCCGACATCGCGCCACGCGTCTCGGGCCCGAAGCTGGCGTGATGGGTCTCGAGACCGTCGAGACCCTCGGCGATGAGCTCACGTAGGAGCTCCAGCCGCTGGGGCGCCTCCCCGAAGTGGGCGATGGACGCGAGGCCCCCCGCGGCGCGGATCGCCCGGATGGCCTCGACGGGTCCCATGCCGGTCCGCGGCACGTACCCGGGGAGGCCGTGGCCCAGGATCCGGCGAAAGGCGTCCTCGACCGACTCGGCGTGGCCGGCCGCTACCAGCGCACGCGCCAGCGTCGGACGGCCGAGAGCATCGTCGCTCTCCATGACGCCCTCGGGCAGGTGTGCGTCCACGGGAACCCCGATGTCGCGCAGGCGGACGACGGTGGCCGTGAAGCGCAGCCGGCGTGCGCCGCGCTGGGCCGCGATTGCCGCCTCGAAGGCGTCGTCGGCCGGGTCAACCCCGATCCCGAGGACGTGCAGCTCGCCCTCCGGCAGGCCCAGGTCCAGGTCGCGGGTGACGGCGTTGATCTCCACGGCAGGGACGAGGTCCAGGCCTTCGGGCAGCGGGTCCGCGCCCGGGGCGGTCAGCTCGCGGTACGCGGCGAGGTTGTCGTGGTCGGCGATGGCGAACAACCGGACACCGGCGGCGTACGCCTGGCGGAGGAGCTCGGCGGGTTCCAGGACGCCATCGGAGCGTAGCGTGTGGGTGTGGACGTCCGCAGACGCGTCGCCGGAGGCGCCGGGCTCGGTCCCGGAACCCGCAGCGTGGCGCCCGGCCACCCCTAGACCTCGATGAGTCGCTGGACCCGCTCGATCTGCAGCGCGCGGCCCGTCGCCGGGTCGACGTCCACCTGGCAGGCGTTGAGGATCACCGGCCCGTCGCCCACCTCGAAGCGCGTGGGCAGCGCGTTGATGAACCGGGGCAGCACGGTGTCGGGCTTGAAGCCGATGACACTCCACAGGGGACCGGTCATCCCGAGGTCCGTCTGGTAGGCGGTGCCCTTGGGCAAGATCCGCTCGTCGCCCGTGACGACGTGGGTGTGGGTGCCCACGACGGCGCTCACGCGTCCATCGAGGTACAGGCCCATCGCGTTCTTCTCCGATGTCAGCTCGCAGTGGAAGTCCACCAGGCGGATCGGCGGCAGCGGCTCGGATGCCTCGTCCAGGAGGCGGTCCGCGTCCGTGAACGGGTTGTCGATCGGCTGCATCGTGGTCCGGCCCTGGAGGTTGACCACCGCCAGCTCCGACCCGTCGAGCGCCTCGTAGGTGCCCCAGCCGCGTCCCGGGACGCCGTGCGTGCCGTAGTTGAGCGGTCGCAGGACCCGCTCGCTCTGGTCGAGGAACGGGTAGATCTCGCGCTTGTCCCAGATGTGATTGCCGCTCGTGATCACGTCCACGCCGGCGGCGAACAGCGCCTCGGCGGTGCTGATCGTGAGCCCCATGCCCCCCGCCAGGTTCTCCCCGTTGGCGGTGACGAAGTCGATGCCGCGCTCATCGCGCAGTCCGGGGAGCGCCTGCTCCACGGCGATCCGACCCGGCTTGCCGATGACGTCGCCGATCATCAGGATCCGGCAGGCGCCCGGGAGGCCGGGGCGCGTTCCCATTCGGGGGGATTCCCGAGCCCGGCGCGGTTGCTGCGGGCGGTCATCGCGGTGAAGGACTCCCCTACTTCGCGTACTCGACCGCGCGGGTCTCGCGGATCACCGTGACCTTGATCTGGCCCGGGTACGTCATCGTGTCCTCGATCTTCTTGACGATGTCCCGGGCGAGGCGGGTTGCCGTGAGGTCGTCGATCTCCTCGGGGCGGACCAGGATGCGGACCTCGCGGCCGGCCTGGACGGCGAAGCAGCGCTCCACGCCCGTGAAGCTCTCGGCGATCGCCTGGAGGTCCTCGAGGCGCTTGACGTAGGAGTCCATCGACTCGCCGCGGGCGCCGGGGCGTGACGCGGAGATGGCGTCCGCGATCTGGACGATCGGCGCCTCGATGCAGGCGTACTCGACCTCCTGGTGGTGCGCCGCGATCGCGTTGACGACCTTGAACGAGAGGTTGTGCTTCTGGGCGATGGCCGCGCCGATGGCGGCGTGCGGCCCCTCGGTCTCGTGATCGATGCCCTTGCCGATGTCGTGCAGCAGGCCGCCGAGCTTGGCCGCCTGGACGTCGGCGCCGAGCTCCGCGGCGATGATCGCGGCGAGGTGCGACGTCTCCACGCAGTGGACGAGCACGTTCTGGCCGTAGCTGGTGCGGTACTTGAGGCGGCCCGATGAGCTTGACCAGGTCGGCCGGCAGCCCCGGGACGCCCGGCGTCGTAGACGGCCTGCTCGCCGGCCTGGCGGATGACGAGGTCCACCTCGGCCCGGGACTTGTTCACGACCTCCTCGATCCGGCCGGGATGGATCCGGCCGTCGGCGATGAGCTTCGTGATGGCGAGGCGGGCGATCTCGCGGCGCACCGGATCGAAGCCCGACAGGACGACCGTCTCGGGGGTGTCGTCGATGATCAGGTCGACGCCGGTGGCCTGCTCGAGGGCGCGGATGTTGCGGCCCTCGCGCCCGATGATCCGGCCCTTCATCTCGTCGCTGGGGAGATGGACCACGGTCACGGTGTGTTCGGCCGTGTGGTCCGCCGCGACCCGCTGCATCGCCGTCACGATGATCTCGCGAGCCCGGTCCCCCGCCTCCTCGCGAGCCCGCCGCTCGATGGATCGGGCCAGCTTGACGGCATCATGCTCGGCCTCGTCGCGGATCGCCTCGAGCAGGATCCCCTTGGCGTCCTCAGCCGAAAGGCCCGACACGACCTCCAGGGCAGCGATGCGCTCCTGGTTGAGGCGGCCGAGCTCCTCGCGCTGGTGCTCGATGTCGCGCTCGCGATCGGTGATCTTGCGGCTCTTCTCCTCGAGCATGTCGGCGCGCTGGTCGAGCTGCTCGTCCCGCGCCAGCAACCGCCGCTCGAGGGACTGGAGCTCGGCGCGCTTGGAGCGAGCCTCTTCCTCGGCCTCCCGCTGCTGTTGCAGCTTCTCGTCCTTGGCTTCGAGGATCAGGTCCTTCTGTTGCGCCCTGGCCTCGGCCACGATGCGCGCCGCCTTGTCCTGGGCGGCCTTGATCGACTGGTTGGACAGCATCCCGCGGGCGAAGAACCCCACGGCGACGCCTGCGGCGCCCGCGGCCAGGATGGCCACGATGGCGACGATCGGCTCCATCTTCAATTCCTCCCACCCGGCGGGATGAATGCGCCGGGCGCGCTGACGAGATTCGGGCTCGGGCTACGCACCACCGGCAATCGCTTGGGCTTCGGGAACGTGGCGGACCTGGGTCGGGCTCCGCCGGCTCCCCACCGGTGTCGCGGCTCGCCCGGAGCGCGGCCAACGGTCCGCGTCCGGTTGAGTCCGTAGCCTACTACGGAGAACTCGATCGGGCTGGCGAGGCACCGTGTGGGCACCGGACGTGCGCGTGGTCGTCGCGGGCCCCTCCGCAGGCACGCGATCGGGGTGGGGCCGAGAGCGCTCCGACCCCGCGGGAGCCTCTCCCTCGCGCGCTACGGACCGTCGGTATCCGGGAGGCTCTCCTCGGTGGCAATGTCGTCCAGGACGGCTCGGCTGACCGACGCGCAGACGTCCGGGGCGAACCCGCTGCGGGCGAGCAACGCGTACGCCCGCTGGCGCCGCCGGCGGGGGTCCGCCTCACGCAGGATCGCGGGGAGCTTCTTGCGGAGCAGCCGTTCGGCGGCGGCGGCGTCGGGCCCGACGGGCTCGCGATCGCCGCCAGCGTCGCCACGCGCGCGGGCCTCGTCGCGCCGCTGTTCGAGCACCTCGCCGACGAGGGCCGCGTCCACGCCCTTGAGCTGGAGCTCGCGGCGCAGGGCGTGCTCGCCGCGGGGCCGGGCACGGTCCCGGGACTCCACCCATGCACGCGTGAAGGCCTCGTCATCGAGGTACCGGAGGTCGGTGAGCCGGACGACGACCTCGTCCACGAGCGCGGGACGATAGCCCATCGTCGTCAGCTTGTAGCGCACCTCGTGGACCGAGCGCGGACGCGCCTCGAGGAACCGGGCAGCGGCATCCAGGACCTCGGCGACGTCCTCTACCTCCGCGCGTCGCTCGCGGCGTTCTGCGAACGTCGGCTTCCGGGCGCGCGGACGGGCGCCTCTGCCCTGGGTTCGCCCTGCGTCATCCATTGGCACCCGTTGCAGCGCAGGCCGGCCCGACCGGCTACTCCGCCTCTTCGATGCCCTCGACCGGCAGCGCGACGTCCACCATCTTGGCCCGGATCCGGCGGTCGATCTCAGCGGCCACGTCGGTGTTGGTCTTGAGGAACTCCTTGGAGGCCTCGCGGCCCTGGCCGAGGCGCGTCTCGTTGAACGTGAACCAGGCCCCGGTCTTGGTGACCACGTCCATCGCGACCCCGACGTCGAGCAGGCCGCCCTCGACGCTGATGCCCTCGCCGTACATGACGTCGAACTCGGCGACGCGGAACGGCGGCGAGACCTTGTTCTTGACGACCTTCACGCGGACGCGGTTGCCGACCGACTCGGTGCCCGTCTTGATGGTCTCCACCCGTCGGATGTCGAGGCGGACGGACGCGTAGAACTTGAGGGCACGGCCACCCGGTGTGACCTCCGGGTTGCCGAACATCACGCCGATCTTCTCGCGCAGCTGGTTGGTGAACACCAGCGCCGTGTTGGACCGGGAGACGGCGCCCGTCAGCTTGCGCAGGGCCTGGCTCATCAGGCGGGCCTGGATGCCCACGAAGCTGTCGCCCATCTCGCCCTCGATCTCCGCACGCGGCACCAGGGCCGCGACGGAGTCCACGACGACGATGTCCACGCCGCCGGAGCGGATCAGGGTCTCGGTGATCTCGAGGGCCTGCTCGCCGGTGTCCGGCTGGCTGACCAGCAGCTCGTCCACGTTCACGCCGCAGGCCCGGGCGTAGGCCGGGTCGAGCGCATGCTCGACGTCGATGAACGCGGCGATGCCGCCCTTGCGCTGTGCCTCTGCGATGACGTGCTGGCAGACCGTGGTCTTGCCCGACGACTCGGGGCCGAAGATCTCGGTGATCCGGCCGCGCGGGATCCCCCCGACGCCGAGCGCGAGGTCCAGCGCGATCGACCCCGTGGGGATCGAGTCGACCGACTGCCGCTCGGCCGAGCCGAGCTTCATGATCGAGCCGCGGCCGAACTGCTTCTCGATCGCGAGGATGGCGGCATCCACGGCCTTGCCGCGCTCCGCCAGCGCCTTGTCGCCCCCGCTGCGCTCGGAATCCCTGCCGGAGATCGTCATGCTGTCCTCACTCCTCGCGGTCTCTGCCGACCCCGACGGAGCGGGACCCGGTCCCCGTCCGTCCGGCGTGTCAGCCTTCGCCGCCCTCTTCGTCCCATCGCGGCTTGCGCTGCTTCTTGATGACCTCCGCCTGCTGCGGGGCCTCGGAGAGCGGCGTGAGCTTCGTCTGGGCGCTCTTGTCCTTGGGCTTCTTCTTGACTTCCTTGGAGGGGCGATCCCGAGATCCCATGTCCTCCTCCTCCACGTTCAGCTGACGGTACCGACAGGGACTTCACGCGCGCTTTGCGGCCACTTCACCGCCACTCATCCGAACGGCGCGGGAGCGCAGGTCGGGCATCTCGACGGGGAAGGTTCCGGCGCGCAGCGCGGCGCGGATCCTGGCCATGAAGTCTAGGGTGAAGGTGAGGTTGTGACAAGTCGCGAGCCGGTACGCGAGCATCTCCTTGGCCCGGAAGAGATGGCTCAGGTACGCACGCGAGAACCGGGTGCAGAGCGGGCACGGACACCCTTCCTGCACCGGCCGCGGATCGTCCATGAACTGGGTGTTGCGCAGGTTGAGCCGCTCGCCCGGGACCCACAGCTGGCCGTTGCGGGCGACGCGGGCGGGCAGGACCGAGTCGAACAGGTCCACGCCGCGGTGGACCGCGTCGAGGAGGTCCAGCGGCGAGCCCAGGCCCATGAGATAGCGGGGCCGCGACTCACCGAGGAACGGGACGGTGATGTCCAACGTGGCGTTGCGCTCGTCCGGCGTCTCGTCGCCGGCGAGCCCGCCGATGTTGATCCCGTCGAACGGGAGGCCGGCGATGAACCGGGCGGACTCCTCGCGCAGCTCCGGGTCCAGCCCGCCCTGGACGATCCCGAACAGCGCCTGGTCCGTCCGCGCATGCGCGCCGAGCGACCGCTCCGCCCAGCGGTGTGTCCTGCGCATCGCGTCCTCGACCACCGCGCGCGGTGAGCTGGGGAAGACGGGCTGGTCGAACGCGACCGCCACGTCAGGCCCCAACGCCGCCTGGACGGCGATCGAGTGCTCCGGCGTGAACCTGTGGATCGACCCGTCGAGGTGGCTCTTGAAGGTCACCCCGCCGTCGTCGATCTCGCGCAGGTCGCCCAGCGAGACCACCTGGAACCCGCCGGAGTCCGTGAGGATCGGGCCGTTCCAGCCCATGAACCCGTGCAGGCCCCCGAGGTCCCGGATGCGCTCATGGCCCGGTCGGAGATAGAGGTGGTAGGTGTTGGCGAGGATGATCGTGGCGCCGGCGTCGGCGACCTCGTCCGGGTGGAGCGCCTTGACGGTCGCGTTGGTGCCGACGGGCATGAACTGCGGCGTCTCGACGACCCCGTGCGGCAGCTCGAGGCGGCCCAGGCGGGCGCGCGTGGACCCGTCCGCGGGCGGCGGGACGAGGACCTCGAAACGGGCGGCGCCGGGCACGATCAGCGGGCCGGCAGGTCGTCCCAGAGCGCCGGCATCTCGGGCTCCGCCCGGCGCGGGGCCGGGATCTCGTAGCCGAGGCTCGCGAGGTGCGAGCGTGCCGCCTCCGTGGCGATGCGACCCTGGGGCGTCCGGTCGAGGAAGCCGAGACGGAGCAGGAACGGCTCGTACACGTCCTCGATCGTGTCCGGCTCCTCCGCCAGCACGGCGGCCAGCGCCTGGACGCCCACCGGCCCCGACTGGAACTTCTGGATCAGGGCGGCCAGCAGCTTGCGGTCCGTGGTGTCGAGGCCGAGGTCGTCGATGTCGAGGACCCCCATCGCCTCCACGACGGACCGGGGGTGGATCGTCCCGTCGCCGTTGACCTCCGCGTGATCCCGGACGCGACGCAGGAGGCGGTTGACGATGCGCGGCGTGCCGCGGCCCCGCTTGGCGATGAGCCGCGCCGACTCCTCGTCCACCTCGACGCCCAGGATCCGGGCCGACCGCCGCACGATGTCCGTCAGCTCGTCCTCGGCGTAGAAGTCGAGGCGGTAGGTCATGCCGAAGCGGTCCCGGAGCGGGCCGCTGATCCGGCCCGCCCGCGTTGTGGCCCCCACCACGGTGAATGGCTTGAGGCTCAGGCGGAGGCTCCGTGCGCTGGGACCCTTGCCGATCATCACGTCCAGCGCGAAGTCCTCCATCGCCGGGTAGAGGATCTCCTCCACGGCGCGGTTGAGGCGATGGATCTCGTCGATGAACAGCACGTCGCGCTCGTCGAGCGCGGTCAGGATGGCGGCCAGGTCTCCCGCACGCTCCACGGCGGGTCCGCTGGTGTACCGGACGTTGACACCCAGCTCGCGGGCGACGATCGTCGCGAGCGTGGTCTTGCCGAGGCCCGGGGGGCCGTAGAGGAGCACGTGGTCCGCGGCCTCTCCCCTGCCCTTCGCAGCCTGGAGCAGGACCGAGAGGCTCGCCTTGACCTCGTTCTGGCCGATGTACTCGGCCAGCGTCCGCGGGCGCAACGACCCTTCGACAGCGATCTCGCCGAGGTCCGTGGTGCCTGCCGCGAAGAGGCTCATGGGGTCGTCGCTCATCGCGGCGAATATAGCAGGTTCACGGCCGGAATGGTACAGATGTTCGAAACCATCATTGGCGCCCGAGCGACCCGAGAAATGGGACCAGGTCCGCCGGCGGTGGCATCAGCGCGATCTCCTCCCGGAGGCTTCCGGCGGCTGCCGCAAAGGCGTGGTCGGCGAGGACGGCGGCCGCTGCCGTGCGCACCTCGTCTGCACCGCGGGCGTCGGCCGCGAGCGCGATGGCCGTCCCCGCGGCCACGCAACGTTCGGCATTCTCGGGCTGGTCCGCGGCGACCGGGAGCATCACCATCGGCACGCCGGCCGCGAGGGCCGCAAGCATGGTCCCCGACCCGCCATGGAACACGAGGAGCGAGGCCGATTCCAGGAGCCCGGTCAGCGGCATGAAGCGGACGACCCGAGTGGTCGCCCGCCGCGGGCCGAGCAGCGCAGGATCGAGGTCGTGCCCGACCATGGCCACGATGTCCAGGTCGAGCGGCTCCAGGCCATCGAGGATGGTGGCCATCGCCGACTCGCGGCCGGCCAGGATCGTCCCCATCGTGACGATCACCCGCGGGCGCCCGCCGTCCGGCGATGGCCAGCGCGGCGGCTCGCCGCCGGCGGGATCGGGCGCGCTGGGGCGGATCGGACGCGTTCCCGCCGGCATCGCGTCGGCTGGGTCATGCAGCGCCGGCGGACGCGTTGTCAGGAAGCCGAACCGGTGCCAGCGCGCCAGTCCTGGGTCCTCCGGCAGACCGTGGGCCGTCCGCAGCCGGTTCAGGGGTTCCTCGGACAGTCGGAACCGCGTCCCGCGCCACGCCGTCGCCTGGAGCGCGAGGTACGGCACCCCGAGCACGTCTGCCGCGATCCACGAGCCCTGCTCGCTGTCCTCGTGCACCACGAGATCGGGACGCCACGATCCGGCCAGGTCCAGCAGCGCTGCCGCCATGGCCTCCGCGAGGATGCCTGCGAACGCCTGCTTCCAGATGACCGCCGCCAGGCGGCGACCCGTCAGCCCGCTCCGCTCCGGGATCCGGGCGAACACGGACGGCAGGTCGGGTGGGCCCGCGTCGACGTGGACCAGCCCGGCGTCACGGACCGGGGTCGCCAGGCTCGCGCCGCCCACGACGACCACCTCGTGGCCCGCATCGCGCGCGGCCTGGGCGAGCGGCACCAGCGGCAGGAGATGCCCGAGGGCAGGGTTGGTCGCGAAGGCGATGCGCATCCGCGGATGCTACGCCGCGGATGCTCGCGCGCGACGGTCAGTCTCGGAGGAGCGTCCGCAGGGCGGCCTTGACGCGCTCCTCGAGCCCTGCCCCGACGGCGGGTCCTGGAGGGCGAGGCGCGACGCCTCCCGGGCCTCGCCCTGCGAGTAGCCGAGCGCCTGGAGGGCGGCGACCACCTCGCCCTCGGATGCCGTCGACACCGCGGCGGACGTGCCGGCGGCGATCCCGGCCGCGGAGACCTTCTCCTTGAGCTCGAAGATGATCCGCTCGGCGAGCTTCTTGCCGATCCCCGGGATCGATACCAGCACCGCCTGGTCCTGCTGGAGGATCGCCAGCTGGAGGTCCGCGGTGGGCCGCGAGCCGACGATGGCCAGCGCGACCTTGGGCCCCACGCCGTTGACGGTCAGGAGCAGGTTGAAGAACCCCAGCTCCTCGGCGTTGCGGAAGCCGAACAGGGCCTGCTGGTCCTCCCGGACCAGGTGATGGGTGTGCAGCTTGAGCGTTCCGCCCGCGGTCGCGGTCGAGATGACGGCAGGTGCGACGTACACCCGGTAGCCGATGCCGCCGACCTCGATGACGAGCGAGTCCGCGGCGATGGCCCCGACGGTGCCCTCGACGGAGGCGATCATCGGCGGCCCGCTGCGGCCTTGGCCTCGCGGGCGATCGCCTCGCGTACGGAACGCTCGTACGGCGTCTCGCCGCGGGCGATCGGCGCGATGGCCGAGCGGTCCATCACGGCGGCCTTGCCGCCGGCCCCGGTATTGACGCGGTCGCCGGGCCGCTCGGCGTTGGCGAGGCAGATCGCGGTGGCCAGGGCGTCCGCCGTGTCGTCGGGCGTGGGCACCTCGGCCAGCTGCAGGATGACCGCGACCATGCGGCCGACCTGCGTCTTGTCGGCCGCTCCGTAGCCGGTGACGCCGAGCTTGATCTCGTTGGGCGTCGCCTCGCGCACCGGAATGCCCGCCTGCGCGGCCGCAAGCAGGACGACGCCGCGCGCGTGTCCAACGCCGAACGCGCTCTGTGCGTTCTTGCTGAAGAACAGCCGCTCGACGGCGAGAAAGTCCGGCTCGTGGGTCTCGATGAGCTCCGTCACCGTCGCGTGGATCTCCCGCAGCCGCTCGGGGAGCGGCAGGTCCGGGCTCGTGGTCAGGCAGCCGAAATCGACCGCACGGAGGTTGCTGCCGTTGCGCTCCACGATCCCGTAGCCCATGGCGGCGGTCCCGGGGTCGATCCCGAGGACGATCACCCGGCCAGCTCGGCGAGGAGCTCCTCGGGAATGTCCACGTTGGTCGTGACCCGCTGCACGTCGTCCAGGTCCTCGAGCAGATCCACGAGCCGCAGGGCCTTGCGGACATGATCGGCATCGAGGGTGACCGTCTGCTTCGCGATCATCGCCGACTCGGCATCGTCCACCGGGACGCCGGCCGCCTCGAGCGCCTTGCGGACGCCGAACAGCTCGGAGGGATCCGTGTAGATCTCGATCGGGTCGACCTCGGTGTCCACGTCGGCGGCGCCGGCATCGATGGCGGCCAGGGCCACCTCGTCCGGGTCGCCGCTCCCGCGCGAGACGGTGATCAGCCCGCGGGCCTCGAACTGCCACGCGACCGCCCCGGAGCCGGCCAGCTGGCCACCGGTCTTGGCGAAGATCGACCGCACCTCGGCGGCCGTGCGGTTCCGGTTGTCGGTCTGCGCCTCGACGAGGACCGCGACGCCGCCGGGCCCGTAGCCCTCGTACACGATCTCCTCGTACTGGACCTCGTCCCCGCCACCCGTCGCCTTGTCGATCGCCCGCCTGATGTTGTCGGCCGGCATGTTGATCGAGCGCGCCTTGTCGACCGCGAGGCGCAGCCGGTAGTTGGCATCAGGGTCGCCGCCGCCGGCGCGCGCCGCCACGGCGATCTCGCGCGCGACCTTGGTGAACATGGCGCTGCGCTTCGAGTCGTTGACGCCCTTCTGGCGCTTGATCGTGGACCACTTGGAATGTCCGGACATCGGGCGCGAGTATACCGACTATCATCGGTGCCGAGGACCAGCCGTCCGGCGGAAGACGAACTCGTGCCGGCAGGGCTGGGCCCGCATCACCAACTGCGCACTGCGCCACCGTCCCGTCGCGGCCGGCCTGCCGGTCTCACGGGGGAACCATCGAGAGGAACCGCGCGCGATGACGTTGAAGAGCCACGACCCCGCCCACATCCGCAGCGTCGTGCTCGCGGGGCATGCCGGGAGCGGCAAGACCACCCTGGCGGAGCAGGTGCTCTTTCGAGCCGGCGCGATCTCGCGCCTCGGCAGGGTTGACGACGGCACGGCGCACCTGGACTACGAGCCCGAGGAGCAGAAGCAGCATCGCTCGCTGAGCCTCGCCGTCGGCACGTTCGAGCATGGCGAGCACGAGATCACGGTCGTCGACACGCCGGGCTACCCGGACTTCGTGGCCGAGATGATCCAGGGCTTCCACGCCGCCGACGCCGCGCTGTTCGTGATGGACGTCTCGGGCGGCATCGAGTCCGGCCTCGAGGCGGCGGTCAAGACCGGCCGTTCGACCGGCACGGCGGCCTGCTTCGTGCTCAACAAGTGCGACCGCGAGAACGCGGACCCGGCTGCGGCGCTGGATGCCCTGCGAGAGGCCTTCGGCAACAAGGTCGCACCGCTCCACCTTGCCATCGGCGCCGCCGACACGTTCAGCGGCTACGTGGACCTCGTGCATCGCAAGGCCTACCGGTTCGAGGGCGGCACGGAGGTGGAGATTCCGATCCCCGCCGAGCTCGCCGACGAGGTCGCCCGCCGCCGCGACCAGCTGCTCGAGGCTGCGGCGGAGGCGGACGACGCCGTGTTCGAGAAGTACCTGGGCGAGGAGGAGATCTCCGACGCCGAGCTGGATGCCTGCCTCCACAAGGGCGTTCGCGAGTCGATCCTGGCGCCCGTGCTCGTCACCTCTGCCGCCAAGGGCATCGGCCTCAACGCGCTCCTGGATGCGATCGTGCGCTACCTCCCCTCGCCCGAGGAAGAGGGCCCGTACGCCGCCACCGACAAGTCCGGCAAGGTCGTGTCCGTGGATGCCGCGAGCGGCCAGCTGCTGGTCCGGGTGTTCAAGACCGCTGCCGATCCGTTCGTCGGACGTCTGACCTACCTGCGGGTGCTCTCCGGCACCCTCAAGAGCCAGGGCGGCACGTTCAACGCCACCAAGGGCGAGGACGAGCGCATCGGCCAGCTGCTCTACCTTCACGGCAAGGAGCAGGAGCCGGCCGCCGAGCTGCGCGCGGGCGAGATCGGCGCCGTGGCCAAGCTGGGCGTGACCGAGACCGGCGACACGCTCTCGACCGCGTGAGGCTGGGCTGCGCCTGGACGCGATCGCGTTCCCGGATCCGACGCTCCAGGTCGCCATCGACCCGGTCTCGAAGGCCGACCTCGACAAGATGGGTCCGGCCCTCCAGCGCATGCTCGAGGAGGAGCCGTGCGCGCGCGTCGAGCGGTCCGCGTCGGGCGAGCAGATCCTGCGCGCCATCGGCGAGGCCCACGTGGCGGTCATCTGCGACCGCCTGAAGCGCAAGTTCGGCGCCGCAATCGCCACGCGGACCCCGAAGGTCGCCTATCGCGAGACGATCCGGGGCAAGACCCAGGTCCACGGCCGCTACAAGAAGCAGACCGGCGGCCATGGCATGTTCGGCGACGTCTGGCTCGAGCTGGAGCCGCTTCCCGGGCAGGGCATCGAGTTCGCCGAGCGCGTCGTGGGCGGCTCGGTGCCCAGGGGCTTCTTCGCCGGCGTGGAGAAGGGCGTCCGCGAGACGGCGGCCGAGGGCGTGCTCGCGGGCTACCCGCTCGACGACTTCAAGGCCACGCTGTATGACGGCTCGTTCCACCCGGTCGACTCCAACGAGCTCTCGTTCAAGCTGGCGGCGTCGATGGCGCTCAAGGAAGGCGTCATGCAGGCCAAGCCCGTCCTGCTCGAGCCGATCATGACCGTGGACGTCCGGATCCCGGAGCAGTACATGGGCGAGGTCAACCGCGATCTCAACGGCCGCCGTGGCCGGGTGCTGGGCATGGACCTCGCGGACGGCATGCAGGTCATCTCGGCCCACGTCCCGCAGGCCGAGCTGTTCTCGTACGCGACCGAGCTGCGCTCGCTCACGGCCGGACGCGGGACGTTCAGCGCCACGCTGGACCACTACGAGGACGTGCCGGCCCACCTCGCCGAGAAGATCATCGAGGCGCACAAGAAGGAGCACGCCGAGGGGCACTGAACCCGGCGAAGCCACACCACCGAACGGGCGGCGCGGGCCGCCCGTTCTTCGTTGCCGGGCGATCGTCGGGCTCGCTCGCGCCCGAACCTGCGATCGACGTGGCCGGCCCCGCAGTCAGTGGCGGTCGCCACCCTCGAGCATCGTCACCAGCGCGCGCAGGTCGATGCGCTCCTCGTACAGCGCCCGGCCGACGATAGCCCCGGCGCAGCCCGCCGCCTGGGCCGCGAGCACGTCATCGACGGAGGAGATCCCGCCCGATGCGATGATCCGGCCACGCTCCAGGCCCACGAGCCTGCGCAGCAGGTCCAGGTCGGGCCCCTCGAGCAGGCCGTCACGCTCGATGGCGGTGACCTCGAACGTCTCGATGCCGGCCGCGGCGAGCCTGGAGACCGCATCCGCCGCCGGCAGCCCTGGAGCACCCTCGCGCCAGCCTTCGCCGAGCGCCAGGCCGTCCCGGACGTCGATGGACGCGACGAGCCGGTCGGGACCGTGGCGGGCGACCAGCGTGGCGGCGAAAGCCCGGATCGCGGAGGAGGGCGGTCCCGATCACGGCCCTCGCGGCACCGGTACCGAGAGCCGCCTGCGATCGCTTCGCCGGTCCGGAGTCCGCCACCGATCTCCACCTGCGTCCGGCCACGGACCTCGGCGACGATCGCGGCCGCCAGCCCCAGCTGGCGAGGCTCCCCTGCCCGCGCCCCGTCCAGATCCACGACGTGCAGCCAGCCGGCCCCCGCGTCCGCGAACGCACGGGCAACGGCGACGGGATCGTCCCCGTAGGACGTCTCCTGGTCGAAGTCCCCCTGACGGAGGCGCACCACGCGACCTTCGATGAGGTCGATCGCGGGCAGCAGTTCGAAGCTGGGACACGCTGCTCCTCCATCCTTGCTAGCGTGTTACTACGCTACTACGCTATCATGCTACTCGGACAGCAGGTCGGCCCTGATGCCGACCACCAGGGGAAGGACGAGCACGAACGTGGCCAACGACTGGCGGACGCCGGATACCGAGGCGCTGATCGAGGCCCTCCTGCGACTCGACACGCGTGACTCGGCCGAGCGGTTCCTGCGCGATCTGTGCACCCTCGGCGAGATCCACGACATGGCCCAGCGGTGGGCGGTCGTGAGGCTCCTCGACGCCGGCATGCACTACGCCGAGATCTCGAAGCGGACCGGAGCCAGCACGGCGACCGTCACCCGGATCGCATCCTGGCTCAATCACGGCGAGGGCGGCTACCGCGAGATGCTCGACAGGCTCAGGGATGGCGATGGGTCGACCCCCTACCCGATCGGCACCGAGCGATGAGGGAGCGACTCCGGCTCGCCATCCCGAACAAGGGCCGCCTCCTCGAGTCCACCCTCGGCCTGCTCCACGATGCCGGCCTCGTCTTCGAGGAGCATGACCGGAGCCTCGTCGCACGCGTCCAGAACCACCCGCTGGACATCCTGTTCGTGCGGACCGGTGACGTCATCGAGTTCGTCAATGACGGCGTCGCGGACGCAGGCGTCACGGGCGGCGACATCCTGGCCGAGAGTGGCGTTGATCTTCCGGTGCTGCGCCAGCTGGGCTACGGGCGCTGCCGCCTCGTGGCGGCGACGCCCGCCGATTCACCCTACGAGGCGATCTCGGACCTCGCCGGCGTCCGGATCGCCACCTCGCACCCCAACGTCACGCGCCGCTTCTTCGCGGAGCAGGGCATCCCCGTGGAGGTGATCTCCCTTTCCGGCGCGGTGGAGGTCGCTCCCCGGCTCGGGCTCGCGGACGCGATCGTGGACCTCGTGTCGACCGGCTCCACGCTGGCCATGAACGGCCTGCGAGCGATCGGCGACCTCCTCGCTTCCGAGGCGATCCTGCTGACGAACCCGCAGGCCGTCCGCCAGCGCCCCGAGGAGCTCGACGGGATCGTGACGATGCTGGGCTCCGTCATCGCGGCCCGCGGGCGCAAGTACCTGATGATGAACGCTCCCGCCGCCAAGCTCGGCGAGCTCGAGGCACTCCTGCCCGGGCTGGAGTCGCCGTCGGTGATCCCGCTCGCCCACGCTGGGATGATCGCGATCCACTCCGTCGTCGGTGCGGACGAGGTGTGGGGTCTGCTCCCCCGCCTCAAGGGCGCCGGGGCGTCCGGCATCCTCGTGCTCCCGATCGAGAAGATCCTCCCGTGACCGACGTCGCCTCCGCTGCTCCCGACCTGCGGCTCCGGCGCCTGGATCTCCGGACCGGCGACCCGGACGCGCTCCGTGCCCGGGATGCCCTGTGCCGGCGCGGAGCCGTACCGGATCCCGCCGTCCGTGACGCCGCCCGGCGGATCCTCGCCGACGTGCGGCAGCGCGGCGCAGCGGCGGTCCGCGAAGCCTCCTCCAGCTTTGGCGGGGGCCGTCCCGACGGGCGCCTGCTGCTGACCCGCAAGGAGCTGCTCGACGCCGCCGACGCCCTCGGGCGCCGTGAACGTGATGCGCTCGAGACGGCGATCGCGAACGTCCGCCGGTTTGCCGAGGCCCAGGTGCCCACGTCCTCGCGCACCACGATCCTGCCCGGCGTGGAGCTCGAGCGGCGCTGGCTGCCCGTGTCGAGCGTGGGCGTGTATGCCCCCGGTGGATCGGCCCCGTATCCGTCGTCGCTCGTCATGGGCGTCGTGCCGGCGCGCGTCGCCGGCGTGGGCCGGGTGGTGGTCGCCAGCCCGGCGGACCGCGAGGGCAACGTCCACCCGGTGCTGCTCGGGGCCGCTGGTCTGCTGGGCGTGGACGCCCTCCTGGTGGCTGGCGGTGTCCAGGCGATCGGGGCCCTTGCCTACGGCCTCGCCGACGAGGGCATGGAGCCCGTCGACCTGATCGTCGGGCCGGGGAGCGCCTGGGTCACGGCCGCCAAGATCGAGATCGTGGGCGAGGTCGGCATCGATCTGCCGGCGGGCCCGTCCGAGGGCCTCGTCCTCGCCGATGCAACGGCCCACGTGCCGTCGGTGGCCGCGGATCTCCTGACCCAGGCGGAGCACGGCGTCGACTCCCCCGCCCTGCTCGTGACCCCCGACGAGGCGTTCGCCGACGCGGTCGAGGACGAGGTCCGGCGCCGCCTCGCGGGTGCCCTGCGTCGTGACATCCTCGCCCGCGCCCTCGCCGACCACGGCCGGATCGTCCTCGTCCCGGACATCCTGGCCGGCATCGACTTCGTCAACGCCTACGGTCCCGAGCACCTGTCGGTCGAGGTCGAGGACCTCGAGGGTGCGGTCGCCCGCATCCGCAACGCCGGCTCCATCTTCGTCGGGCGCTGGTCGCCCGAATCGGCGGGCGACTATGCGTCGGGCGCGAACCATGTGCTGCCCACCGGCGGCCTCGCCCGCGCCTGCGGTCCGCTCGCGGTGGAGACCTACGGCAAGTACAACCAGGTGCAGCGGATCACGCGCGAGGGGCTGGCGGCGCTCCGTCCCTCCATCGTCACGCTCGCCGAGGCCGAGGGCCTCCTGGCGCACCGGGACGCGGTCGAGGTGCGCTTCGCCGATGACGCTGCACCGGAGGAGGCCCGATGAGCACCAGCCCGTTCGCGGTGACGTCCCCGACCGACCCCGCCTCGTACTCCTGGGAGGCCACGGACGAAGGCGTTGCGGAGCGCTTCGGCATTCCGGTAGAGCAGGTATTGCGCTTCGACCTCAACACGTCACCCGCTCCGCCCGACCTCGTCGCCCGTCTGCTGCGCGAGGGCCGGTTCGAGACCACGCTGTCGGAGTATCCGCCCGGCGACTACCGGAACCTCGTCGAGGCGGCCGCGGCCGTCTACGGCGTCACGACCGACGAGCTCGTCCCGGGCGCCGGTGCCGACGAGATCCTGGACATGTGCACCAAGGCCTTCCTGCCCGCGGGCGAGGCTGCTGTGATCTCGACCCCGACCTATGCCATGTACCGGGTCCACGCCGAGCAGCGCGGCGGCCGCGTCATCGCCGTCCCGCGCCGGCCCGCGACGGAGGGCTGGGCGATGGACGTGCCCGCCGTCCGCGCGGCGGCTCGCGAGGCCCGCCTGGTGTGGATCTGCAACCCCAACAACCCCACGGGCCTCGCGGAGCCCGATGGCGCCATCGAGACGCTCCTCGCCGGCCTGGAGACCGACGCTGCGGCCGACGGCCGGGCCGTGCCCGTCGTCGTCGTGGACGAGGCGTACAGCGAGTTCAGCGGCAGCTCGGTGATCCCGCTCCGGTCCCGGTTCCCGAACCTCGTCGCCGTCCGGACGGCGTCCAAGGCCTACGCACTGGCCGGCTTGCGCGTCGGGTTCGCCGTGGCCGCGCCGGCGACGCTCCGTCGCGTCGCCCTCTACCGGCCGCCGGGCTCCATCGGCACGATCTCCGCGACGGTGGTGGCCGCCGCGCTCCGCGACGGATCCGAGATGCGCGCCAACCTGGACCGCGTGGAGCGGGAGCGCCCCCGCCTGGCCGCCGGCCTCGCAGCCGCCGGCTGGCGTCCCCAGCCGTCGGTGACCAACTTCATCCTGCTCGACCTGGGCACGGCCGAGCGATCCGAGACCGCAGCCCTCGCGCTGATGCGCCGGGGCCTGGTCCCGCGCACGTTCGGCCACGGCCACCCGCTCGCCCACTGTCTCCGCGTGACCGTTCGCGATCCCGATGAGGATGACCGGCTCATCGCCGCGGCATCCGAGATCGCCGCCACGCTCCCCTCCCTCGCACAGGAGCCTTCGGCATGACCACGCCCCTGGGAACCCTGGAAGTCATCGAGCGGCAGGGTCGTCGCGTCTCGGTGGCGCGCCGCACGCGCGAGACCGATATCCACGTCGTCCTCGACATCGACGGAACCGGGCAGGCCGCCATCGACACCGGCGTCGGCTTCTACGACCACCTGCTCGGGTCGCTCGCCCACCACGGCCTGTTCGACCTCGACGTGAAGGCGACCGGCGACCTGCACATCGACGAGCATCACACCGTCGAGGACGTGGCCCTCGTGATCGGTGCCGCGTTCGCGGAGGCCCTGGGCGACAGGGCGGGCATCCGTCGCTTCGGAGACAGCTCCGTCCCGATGGACGAGTCCGTCGCGACCGCGGTCATCGACGTCGGTGGGCGCCCGTACGCGGTGATCGACCTGCCGTTCCGCGTCGGAGCGAGCCGGGGCGCTGCCGCTGCAACTGGTGGACCATGCCCTGGAGTCATTCGCGCGAACCCTCGGCGCCACGCTCCACCTGAGCGGGACCGGTCGCAACGACCATCACCTGGCGGAGGCCGCGTTCAAGGCGCTGGGCCGGGCGCTCCGGGTCGCGTGCGAGCCCGATCCCCGGCGGACCGGCGTGGCGTCGACGAAGGGCTCCCTCGGGTGACCATGGCGTCCGGCGCCCCTCGCGTGGTCGTCGTGGACTACGGCGCCGGCAACCTGGTGTCGATCGAGCAGGCGCTCACCGCCGCGGGCGCGAGCGTGGACCGCGCGATGACCGGAGCCGACATCGGCGACCCGGACCTCCTGGTGGTCCCCGGCGTCGGAGCGGCCGCGCCGGCCATGGATCGCCTGCGCGAGGATGGCTTCATCGATCCGATCCGGGCCTGGATCGACGCCGATCGCCCGTTCCTCGGGATCTGCCTCGGCCTCCAGCTGCTGTACGAGGGCAGCGACGAGGACGGCGCCGAGACCCTGGGGATCCTGCCCGGCCGCACGGTCCGCCTCGAGCGCGCCCCGACGCTTCCGCATATCGGCTGGAACCAGGTCGTGCGGCGGCGGGCCCATGCGGCCTTCGCGGGCATCGCCGACGACGCCGACTTCTACTTCGTGCACTCGCTACGTCGGAGCGCCCGGACGGTCCGCCTCGCCGGTGAGCTGATCCTGGCCGACACGACGCATGGATCGCCGTTCGCGTCAGCCGTCGCGCGCGGCCGGCTGCTGGGCGTCCAGTTCCATCCCGAGCGGTCCGGGACCGACGGCCTGCGACTGATCGCGAACGTGGTCGCCTTGGCCCGGGCCGCAGCCGGGAGCCTCGCCTGATGCTCCGCCGGCGCGTGATCCCGTGCCTCGACGTGGCGAACGGCCGCGTCGTGAAGGGCACCAACTTCGTCGACCTCGTCGACGAGGGCGATCCCCCCGAGCTCGCCGAGCGCTATGCCCGGGAAGGCGCCGACGAGCTCGTCTTCCTCGACATCACCGCCGCCCCCGAAGGGCGTGGCACGCTGCTCGACATCGTGGAGCGCACGGCCCGACGGGCGTTCGTGCCGCTGACCGTGGGTGGCGGCGTCCGCTCGGTCGAGGACATGCGCGACGTGTTGCGGGCCGGTGCGGACAAGGTCGGCCTCAACACGCGAGCGGTCGCGGAGCCGGAGCTCGTGACCAGCTGCGCGGCGAAGTTCGGCTCGCAGGCGGTGGTCGTGGCGATCGATGCGCGTGCCATCTCCACGCCAGACCCGGCCATCCCGTCCGGCTTCGAGGTCGTGGTGAACGGCGGCCGGCTGCCCGTGGGCCTCGATGCCGTGGCGTGGGCCGTGCGCGCCGTGGAGCTCGGCGCCGGCGAGCTGCTGGTGACCTCGATTGATCGAGACGGGACCAAGTCCGGTTTCGATACGGCCCTGCTGAGGGCGATCACCACGCGAGTGCCGGTGCCGGTGATCGCATCGGGCGGAGCCGCCGGCCCCGATGACTTCGTGACCGCGATCCGCGACGGCGGCGCGGATGCCGTCCTCGCCGCCAGCATCTTCCATCGTTCCGAGTACACGATCGCCCAGGTGAAGGCCGTCATGGCCGCCGCAGGGCTCCCCGTCCGAATGCTCGACCAGGAGACGACACGATGACCCCCGCCACCAGCCCGGGACCGGTGGACCTCTCCGCCGGCCTGGATCCCGCTGCCGTCCGCTGGGATCCTGCCGGCCTCGTCGTCGGCGTGGTGCAGGACGTGGCGGACGGGCGCGTGCTCATGGTGGGCTGGCTCGACGTCGAGGCACTCGCCGCCACGCTCGGCTCCGGCGACGTGCACTTCCACTCCCGGTCGCGCGGCCGCCTCTGGCGCAAGGGAGAGTCGTCCGGGAACGTGCTCCGGCTCCGGGGCCTGGCCCTGGACTGCGACGGCGACGCGCTGCTGATCATCGCCGAGCCCGCCGGCCCCACCTGCCATCGCGACACGAGGTCCTGCTTCGACCCGGACGCCGTCTCGAAGGCCGTCGGCGGTGCGCGTCCCGTGCCCATCCCGTCGCTGGAGACCGGCCCCGACCCGCAGGGCTTCGGCTGGCTCGAGTCGCTGTGGGCCACGATCGCCGACCGGGCCGCGACGCATCCGGAGGGCTCGTACACGGTCACGCTCCTCGAAGGGGGCGTGGATCTGGCCGGGCGCAAGGTCCTGGAGGAGGCGACCGAGGTGCTCCTCGCCGCGAAGAACGACGAGGCGGCCGAGCGCGCCGGCGCCGACCGCGCCACGACGAGGGAGCTCATGGCCGGGGAAGCCGGGGATCTCCTGTACCACGCGCTGGTGCTGCTCGCCGAGCGTGGCATGGAGCCGCGTGCCGTCCTGGACATCCTGCGCCATCGCCACGGTGACGTCGCGTCAGCCTGAGAGACGTCGCGCCAGCCCGAGAGCGGCCTCAGCCGCGGGCGATCCGCACGACCGACCGGTTCCGCTTGCCGACCCGCACCTCGAGCCATTCGCCGGCGATCGCCTCGGGCAGCGCGGCCACCGGATCGGCGATCCGGACGCCGTTGACCGTGATCGCCCCGCCCTGCACCAGTCGGCGGGCCTCGCCGCGCGATGGCGCCAGACCGGTCTCGGCCAGGAGCACGGCCGCGCCAGCCGCGACGACCTCGGGGGTGGTCGTCCTCCCGTCCTGGCGACGAAGCACCGATGCCAGCAGCGCCGGGTCGCTGATGGGCTCCCGCTGGAACAGCGCCTGCGAGACCGCGACGGCCTCCCTGGCCGCCGCCTCGCCGTGGACTCGCGCTGTCACGTCGACCGCCAGCCGCCGTTGCGCCTCGCGCGCCTCCGGGGCAGCCGCCGAAGCCGCCTCGAGCGCCTCGATGTCGTCCCGTTCCCAGGTGGTGAACCAGCGGACGTAGGTGCCGATGTCGCGGTCGTCCACGTTCACCCAGTACTGGTAGAACGCGTACGGCGTCGTGCGCGCCGGGTCCAGCCACACCGAGTCGCCGGCCTCGCTCTTGCCGAACTTCGCGCCCGACGGCGAGAGGAGCAGCTTGTAGGCGATCCCATGCGCCGGGCTCTCGTCCGACTCGCCGCCCGATGTCCGCCGGATCAGCTCGAGGCCCGCGGTGATGTTCCCCCACTGGTCCGCACCGCCCATCTGCATCTCGACGCCGTGTTCCCGGTACAGGGTCAGGAAGTCGAAGGCCTGGAGGGTCATGTAGCTGAACTCGGTGAACGACAGCCCGCGCTCGAGCCGCGTCTGGACGGAGTCCTTGGCCAGCATGTAGGGCACGGTGAAGTGCTTGCCGACGTCCCGCAGGTAGTCGATCAGCGAGATCGACCCCAGCCAGTCGTAGTTGTTGGCCATGACGGCCTGGGCCGGACCCGGGGAGAAGTCCAGGAACCGCTCGAGCTGTCCCCGGATGGCCGTGACGTTGTGCTCCAGCGTGGCGACGTCGAGCAGGTTCCGTTCCGACGACCGCCCGGACGGGTCGCCGATCATCCCGGTGCCGCCACCCACGAGCGCGACGGGCCTGCCACCATGCTCCTGGAGCCGGAGCAGCCCGAAGATCGGGATCAGGTGCCCGATGTGCAGCGAGTCTGCCGTGGGGTCGAACCCGATGTAGGCGCTGATCCGCCGCCCGGTCGCGAGGCGCTCGGGCAGGCCGGGCGTCGTGGCCTGGAGGATGCCCCGCCAGCGCAGGTCGTCGAGGAAGCGCGCCAGGGCGGGCGCGTGATCCCGGGACCCGGGCGCGGTCATCCGCGCGTCACACGAAACGGACCCGGACCGTCCATGGTCCGGCCCGGCCAGGCCGATCGGGTTTCCATCCTCCCCATGGTATCGTTCCGCCCGCAATGCAGACCAGCCTCTCCCGGAGGCAGCGCCGTCGTCGACTGAGCGACAGGCGCCGCCCGCGTGGCAGCGGTGCCGCCAAGTACGTGGCACTCGCCATCCCGCTCTTCCTGTTCACGACGATGGCGCTGATGGGCGTCGCCGGTGCCACCACCTTTGTCGCGGGCTACTCCTACCTCGCGAAGGATCTGCCGGACCCCAAGAAGACCCTCGAGAGCATCGACTTCGACGAGCAGACGGCCGTCTGGGACCGGACCGGCAAGGTGCTGCTGGCACGCCTCGGCTCAGACCGCCGGGAGATCGTGACGTTCGACCAGATCCCGCCGGTCCTCGTGGATGCCACGACGGCGATCGAGGACAAGACGTTCTGGGAGAACTCGGGCTTCGACCCCATCGCCTTCGCGGCCGCCGCCGTCGACACGATCCAGGGCAACGACCGCGGCGGCTCCACCATCACCCAGCAGCTCGTTCGATCCCGGCTCCTGCCCGAGAGCGCGTTCGCGGACGGCGTGTACGAGCGCAAGGCGCGCGAGATCATCCAGTCGATCCGCCTGACCGAGGCGTACCCGGGCACCGCCGGCAAGCAGGCGATCATGGAGTCCTACCTCAACAACAACTACTACGGCAACCGGAGCTACGGCGTCGCAGCCGCCGCCCAGGGCTACTGGAAGAAGGACCTGAAGGACCTCACGCTCGCCCAGTACGCCCTCCTCGCCGGCATTCCCAAGTCGCCCACCGCCTACGACCTCGTCCAGAACGCCATCGAGGAGGAGTACACGGACGAGAACGGCAAGGTCCAGACCCGCCTCGTCGTCCCGCAGACCGCCCAGGTGGTGCGTCGCCGCGACCAGATCCTCGAGCTCATGAAGACACGCTCGGATCTGTCGGAGCGGCACGTACACCGATGCGGACTTCGAGGCCGCCAAGGCCGAGCCCGTCATCCTCGCCGACCAGACGGCGGATGCCTGGCGTGCGCCCCACTTCGTGTGGCAGGTGCGCAAGGAGCTCGGCGAGCTCCTGTGCGGCGAGCCCCAGTGCGAGAAGATCGACACCGGCGGCTACAAGGTGATCACCTCCCTCGACTACAAGATGCAGCGGATCACCGAGAAGTGGGTCTACGCGGCCGCGATGATCCCCAACAGCAAGAACCCGGACGCGCAGCTCAAGGCACGCCAGATCCCGCGAAGGAATGGTCGTGGATCAAGAAGCTCCGCGGCCACAACATCCACAACGCTGCCGCCGGGCGTCGTCGACTACCGCACCGGGGAGATCCTCGCCTACGCCGGATCGGCGTCCTACACGGCCAAGGGCTCCAAGAAGATGCAGCCCCAGTTCGACGTCCTGGCGGATGGCTGGCGCCAGCCGGGTTCGTCGATCAAGCCGCTGGTCTATCTCGTCGGCATCGACGACAAGACGATGACGGCGTCCACGATGTTCATGGACGTGGTCACCAACTTCGCCCCCAGCGGCGCGAAGGCGTTCACGCCGACCCAGGCCGACGGCGCGGAGCGAGGGCCGGTACGGCTGCGCAGCGCGCTCCAGTTCTCCCTCAACGTTCCCGCGATCAAGGCCGGCTTCCTCAACGGCCTGGAGCACCAGTACGAGCGCACCAAGGACTTCGGCTTGGTCTATCCGAAGACCGCACTGCCGGTGGCCTCCCAGAGCATCGGCACGCTCGAGGTGCATCCGATCGACATGATCAGCGCCTTCGGCATGATCGGGAACGGCGGCGTGCTCATGCCCCACCACACGATCGTCAAGATCCTGGACGACAACGACGTGCAGGTCTGGCCACTGGAGGGCGATGAGCCGAAAGGCGAGCGCGTGGTCAGTCGGCAGGCCGCCTACATCATGACCGACATCCTCGCCGGCAACACCGACCGCGAAGCGTCAACCCGTTCTGGGCGAAGTGGCGCGTCACGGACGGCGTCACCGGCTCCAAGACACGGCCCGCGGCGTACAAGACGGGCACCACGAGCGACAACCGCGACGTGCATGCCTACGGCTACCTCGCGATGCCGTCGTCCAAGACGGAGCCGGCCCTCGTCGACCGGCGTCTGGATGGGCAACTCGGACAACTCGCCCAACGACGGCAAGCTCTCGCTCGACACCTCGGCACCGCTCTGGTCGGCGATCCTGTCCGACGTATCCAAGGGCCTGAAGATCGAGGGCTTCGCCCGGACCAAGCCGAAGGGCCTGGTCAAGGCGACGGTCGACGCGTTCACGGGCCTCAAGCCCAGCGGCGCCACGCGCAAGACCGTCGAGGAGCTGTTCCTCCCGGGCACCGCTCCCACGACCAGCGCGAGCTCCTCGAGGGCCGTCGATATCGATGCAGCGAGCGGCCTCCTGTGGCGCGAGGGCTGCGTCGGCCCGATGGAGACGAGGTCGTTCATCGACTACAGCAAGGCTGAGGCCGGTTTCAAGGCGTGGCAGAAGGCCGACGCCGCGTGGCAGTCGCGCGCGGCCCGTGGCCCGGGCGTGCGCGGTGGTCCGAAGGGAACGCGGACGGCCTACTTCTACGGCTCCGGCGACGGCATCAGCTGGTATCCCTTCGGCCGCAGTTGGGGCGGATCCTTCGCACCCACCAAGAAGTGCCCGATCGGACCGCCGCCGCCCTCCGTGTGCGTCCCGACGCTCGAGTCCCCGTGCCCGTCGATCTTGCCGGAGCCCTCGCCGTCAGCGTGCAGCCGCCGGCGTCGGCAAGCCCGGCAAGACTCCCAAGCCCTGACGCCCGAGCCGGCTCTCTACAGCCGGACGATCGTCGCGCCGTCGCCCCCCTCGCCGCGCTCGCCCGCCCGGAAGCTCTTCACCAGCGGGTGGGACCCGGCCTGCGCCCGGACGGCGTCCCGCAGCGCACCGGTGCCGAGGCCGTGGATGATCGTGACCTGCTCCAGACCCGCCAGCGACGCGTCATCCAGGTAGCCCGACAGGGCCTCGAGGGCCTCGTCCACGCGGGCCCCGCGCAGGTCCAGCGACGAGGCCACGCTGCGGGCGCGCCCGAGGCGCAGGCCGGAGATACTGGTCTCGGCCCCCGACGGCATCTCGCCGCGCGCCGCGGCCCTGACCGCCGCGGACTCCGTCGCCGGTCCCCCGCTCTCCACCACCCCGACGACGAGCTCGAGATCGGTGACCGCGACCGACACGCGCATGCCGCCAGCCTCGAGCGTCGCCCTCGTGCCGCCCTTGTCCAGCGCGGCGATGCGCCCCTCCCAGCCGCCGGCCCGGCTGCGAGCGCGCTCGCCCACGTGCCAGGTGCGGGGCACGACCGGCTCGATGGGCCTCCGTTCCGCCGGTGCCTCGGGGAGACGCTCCAGGGTCTGCTCAGCCCGCGCCAGGGCGGCATCGATGGCCGGCGCGGTCACCGTCTCGCGCTCCAGGCGCCGGCGCACGCCGGCCACGTCGTCCTTGAGGCTGTCCACGAGGCGCTGGGCCTCGCCGCGGGCCGCCCGCACGGCCTCGTCGCGCTCGCGGCGGGCCCGCCGCCGCTCCTCGTCGGCAGATCGCAATGCCTCGGCCGCCTTGATCTCGGCCGAGCGAGCGCGATCGACGGCCTCGGCGATCTCGCCTTCCTGGCGGCGGATCGACGCCAGCGTCGCCTCGAAGGCGCGCTGGTTCTCCGAGAGGCGGCTGCGCGCGTCGGCGACGATCGCGTCCGGCAGGCCGAGACGCTCGGCGATCGCGAAGGCCTGGGACCCGCCCGGGAGCCCGATCGTCAGCCGGTAGGTCGGTGACAGGGTCTCGAGGTCGAACTCCACCGACGCGTTGCGCGCCTCGGGTGTCTCGTGGGCATAGACCTTGATCTCGGCGTAGTGCGTGGTGGCGGCGACCAGCGCCCCGGAGCGGATGAAGTGGTCGAGCAGGGCCTGGGCGAGGGCCGAGCCTTCCGTGGGGTCCGTGCCTGCACCCAGCTCGTCGAGGAGCACGAGCGTCGCCGGCCCGGCGCTGGCCACGATCCGGGTGATGGATCGCAGGTGGCCCGAGAACGTGGACAGCGACTGGGCGATGGACTGCTCGTCCCCGATGTCGGCGAAGACGTCCCTGAAGACGGGCAGGCGGGAGCCCGCCTCGGCGGGCACGTGGAGGCCCGACTGGTGCATCAGCGCGAGCAGCCCGAGGGTGCGGAGCGCGACCGTCTTGCCACCCGTGTTCGGGCCCGTGATCACGAGCGCGGTGTAGCCCTCGCCGAGCCGGATGTCGATGGGAACGACCCGCCCCGTCAGGCCCGGATGGCGAGCCGACAGGAGGACCACCTCCGTGCGCTCGGCAAGGTCCGGACGGATGCCGTCGAGCTCCGCCGCGAGCTGCGCCTTGGCGGCCCAGAAATCGAACTCGGCCAACGCCTCCAGCGTCTCCCGGAGCAGGGTGCCGTTGGCTCCGACCAGGGCCGACAGCTCGTCGAGGATCCGCCCTTCCTCCTCGGCCACGGCTGCCTGGGCCTCGCGCCAGGCATTGCCGAGCTCCACCACCACGAGCGGCTCTACGAACAGGGTCTGACCGCTCCCGGACGCGTCGTGGACGATGCCCTTGACCTTGGACCGCGCGTCGGCGCGGATCGGCACGACGTAGCGCCCATTGCGCATCGTGATCAACGGTTCCTGGAGCGCGCCACCCAGCTCCGAGCCGACGAGCGAGTCCAGGCGGCGGCGAAGCCGGTCGTAGGTGATCCTGACGGCGCTCCGCAGCCCACCCAGGCGCGGTGAGGCGGTGTCCAGCAGCTCGCCCGTGGGATCGAAGCTGCGCTGGAGCGTGCTGCGCAGGGCCGGCAGCGGGTGCAGGCGGCGCCCGAGGTCCCTGAGCAGCGCCCGGCGTTCCTCCGACAGTGCCGTGGCGAGACGGGCCGCGGCGTCGAGCGTCTCAACGATCTCGAGGAACTGGGCGGGATCGAGGCGTCCGCCCCGGACCGCCCGTCCCACCCATGGGTCGATGTCGTGGGCGGCGCCGATGCCGACGCCCGGTCGTTCCTGGAGCAGGGCACGCGCCTGGTCGGTCTCGTCGAGACCGCGCCGCACGATGACCTCGTCGGCCGACGGCACGAGCGCCTCGGCGAGTCGCCGCGAGGGATCGAAGGACGTCTTCTCCGCGAGGCGCGCGCGGACGGCGGGGAACTCGAGGAGGGCGATCGATCGGGCGTCCATCAGCGTGCTCCGCCCCCGGCCGGCGGGCTCGCCACGACGAGGAACCGCCAAGGAACGGAGACCCACGGCTCGCCCGCATACGCGATGCCCACCCGGGGCGCAGCGATGATCTGCGGCGACGGCTCGCCGTCAGGGGCCGGCTCGAGGTGCAGGCCGGAGGTCGGGTCGCACAGATCGGTGCCGGTCAGGGTGCGATCGATCCCGAACGCGGCCCCGACCAGCCCGGGACCGGTGGCCAGGCGCGCGTCGGGCACGGGACGCCGTCCCGCGGCCTGACGGGCGCGGTGCATGACGTCGGCTCCCTCGAGGGGCTCGACGGCGCGGATGAGCAGCGCGGCCGGGAAGGAGACGGGCCCGGTCACGACGTTGAGACAGTGGTGCATGCCGTAGACAAGGTACACGTAGGCCAGGCCTGCCTGGCCGTACATGACCCGATTCCGGGCCGTCGGCCCCATCCGGGCGTGCGAGGCCCGGTCGTCCTCGCCCACGTACGCCTCGACCTCGACGATCCGTCCGACGCGGCGGGCCGTCCCGGGCAGGCCCTCAGCGTCCCGGACAAGTCGCGCGCCGAGCAGCGCCCTGGCAGCGCTGAGCGTGTCCCCGGCGAGCAGCTCCCGGGAGAACGGACTGGGCGGCCCACATCCCTTCACATCTTTTATCTTCTTTTTCTTTTCTTTTTTTTTTTTTTTTTTTTTTTATATTTTATTTATTATATTTATCTAACATATCTCCTAACATAACATATATATATAAAAATCAATAATATAAAAAAATAAATAAATAAAATAAATATAACACATAGACGGTCGACGGTCATCCGTCGGGGTAGGTCCTCGCCACTGCACTCGATGTCAGGGGGACTAGTAACAGATAGAGAGCGATAAGAACATGGAGACACTAGGAGAGATGCGTGATTGCTGTGTACACCTTGCGGAACGGCTTGGGTTCTCGCCGACTTATACTCTTTCGAGGATCATTGAGCGGAGATCGACAGGCACCTCTTCCACTACTTCTACTAAATCTCTAACCCTTCACTCCTACTACTCAACAACAACTCTATCTATTCCTTCATCTATCTCTACATCATCTCCTCTCTTCCACTCATCTCTCTACATCCCCTGACTATCCTAACTTCATCTCTCTCACTTAACACCTAATTACACTTTCAATCTCTCTCTCATTCAACCTTTATCAACACTCTTACCTCTCACCTAACCGCGTGTGTGTTCAGGTACACCTTTCAGTCTATCACCTATTTCTACTCTCTCTATCTATCTCTCCCTTCATCTAACACTTCTTCACCTCTCTCTCTCTTCTCTTCCGTGGGCGGTCCCTGGCCGGTTCCCTGCCGTGGGCACCTGCACCTGTTGCTTCGGCTTTACCTGCCTCTCTACCTCTATCTTTTACTCCTCTCCTATTCCTATCTGTCAACCTACTCTTTCCCATTCCCCCTTTACCTACTTCATGTCATTCTCTTTCTTCCTCTTTATATCACTACCTCTCTTTCCTACCTTCATTATATCTATCCAATCTCTCTCTCCTTTCCTTTATCCTCTCTCTTCTTCCTATGTCCCCACTCCTACCCCTTTTTTCTTCTATACCTATCTTTCCCTCTCTCTCTCATCTACTTATTCTTCTACCTATTTTGTCTATCTCCTCACTTCTACATTACATCTACTATATACCCCCTTATCACTTTCTCATCCTCTATCACCTTTTCTTTCACTCTCCATCCTCTCTCTCTCTCTCCTCTATCATTTACATAACCATCATCACTATCTTTTTCACCATTAGGCCCTCGCCTTATCCTATCGCTTTCCCCCTTCCCCTCATTAACTCATCTCTCCACATTATCTCTCCTTTTAACATCACCTCTCCTTCTATTATTAACATCTCTTACCCTCCTTATCTCATCCCTTCTATCTCTAACTCCATCTTGCCTCACCAACATCCCATCCTTTAACCATCACCCCTCTATCCTCTCATCTATATCTTTCATCTCCCTCTTCCATCTCCTTACCTCTAACTCTTTTTTACCCTCTTCGCATCCCTTTCATCAACAACAACCTCTCTTCAAACCATTAACCTCTTTAACTCTTCTCCTATCTCTCCACCCTATACTTATCTACTCCATCTATCATACCCCTCTTCACTATTACATCATCTATATCCTCTCTAACATATATATCACTATCCATATATACTCAATCTCCTCTCTCTCTTTTTCCATTCTAACTCATCTACATACCTTTCCTTCTCTCTCATCACTTACCCTTTCACACTACTTACCTTACACTATCCATCTAACTCCATACCTTTACCTTCACTCACCTCATACATCAAAACACTTACTCAAATATACACCTCTCCATCACACCTCCCTCCCTTCCATATACTACCCTCACTAACTCCTCACTTACTCCACACATCCAATCTCCCACCTCCCCTCCCCCCCCTCTCCATCTCCCTCTCCATCACACCCCCCCCACCCCCCCCCGTTGGCGGGTTCCCCCCCCCTCGCGGTCCCTCCACTACAGGTTGTACGTGGCCTCGATGTAGTCCGGGATGAAGAACCCGACCAGGCCCAGGAGGCTGGGGATCACCGTCTGGTGGAAGGCCGCGCCGATCCCCGACTCGTTGATCGCCTCCCAGAAGGGCCGCAGGAGCGGCAGCTCATCCGTCTTGGCGACCGTGGGTGCGTAGAGGAAGTACTGGTCCAGGATGATCGTCAGGAACAGCAGCAGCAGGAGGCCCTGCACGACCCCGAGCACGCCGCCCAGCACCTCGTCGATGACCGGGTACTTGGCGAACAGCTGCGTCTTCTGGTACGTGCCCTGGACCAGGAGGAACAGCGCGACCACCGACGTGATGAACACGGCGAGGAACCCGATCATGACGCTGTACTCGGTGGGGTGGTACGTCCAGTACCCGGCGAGAAACTCGCCGACGGGCACGGAGAGCACCGCGGCGAGGAAGAACGAGAAGGTCATGCACAGGATGCCGACCACCCGTCGGATCGACCCCTGGATGAAGCCCAGGACGAACATGCCGACGAGGAACAGGATGACCACCAGGTCGAACAGGTTCAGCGATGTGATGAACCCAACGATGTCCACGCATCCACCCTCGTGACGGCTGCCGGAACCCCCGCCGGCCTGTGCCCCGCCGAAGGGTAGCAGCGCGGCAGAGCGCGCCGCAACGGGACGAACGCCCTACTGGTACCCCACCCGAGGGCACGTGACTTCAGGCCCGGAGACGGCCTCCGACCGCGGGCAGGGCTCCCACGACACCGGCGACGGCCGTCTCGACCTCGGCCTCGAGCAGCGTCCTGTCCGGAGCTCCGAAGCGGACGCGGAACGCGAGGCTCTTCTCCCCGCCGGCGAGCGGCACCCCGCGGTAGATGTCGAACAGGCGCACGCCGCGCAGCAGGTCGCCCGCGTGGTCGCGAACGAGGCGCTCGACGGCGGCGGCATGGACGGTCTCGGGAACGATGATTGCGAGGTCGCGTTCGACCTCCGGGTAGCGGGGCACGCCATGGGCGCGTTCCGGCTCGGGCCTCCCGGCGGCGAGCCCGTCGATCGCAACCTCCGCGAGGATGACCCGGTGGGAGGTCCGCAGCTCCCAAGTGTCTGCGATCTGCGGGTGCACCTCACCGACCAGTGCATGCAGGCGATCGCCGGCGTCCGCCCGGGCAGCACGCCCTGGGTGGAACAGTGCCTCGCCGGTCTCGCCCAGGTAGGAAACGGCGGACAGGCCCAGCCGGCGTGCCAGCAGCTCCAGGATCCCCTTGGCGTCGTCGAGGTCGTACGGCCGCGCCGTACGGTTCCATGCCGCCGGCTCGGCGGCGCCCACCAAGGCGAAGCCGAGGCGCCACCACTCACGCGGCTCGGAGCCCGTGTGGGCGTAGCCCTTGCCGATCTCGAAGATCGCGACGTCCTCCGTGCCGTGGCGGAGGTTGACACCCACGACGTCAAGCAGGCTGCCCAGCAGGTTGCGGCGGAGCAGCGAGTGGTCACGCGACAGCGGGTTGGCCACGCCGATCGGCTCCCCGCCCGGCTGCATCTCGTCGCCAGTCGAGGGCACCTCGCGTGAGAACACGAACGTGTCGATGTGCCTGGGTGAGACGAGGGCCGTCGTCACGACCTCCGTGAGGCCGGCGCCCGCGAGCGTCTCGCGGACGAGCTCCCGGATCTCGAGCGGAGAGGCACGGAAGACGGGCATCTCCGTGTCTGGTGTGACCGACGGGATCAGCTCGTAGCCACGGACCCGTGCGATCTCCTCGGCCACATCGGCCTCGATGGCGATGTCGCGGCGCCAGGTGGGCACGATCGCCGTGATGGCATCCTCGTCGGCCGCCGCGACCAGCGTCTCGGGCTTGAGCGCGATCGTCACGGGCGAACCGGCCGGTGCCGGCTCGGACTCCACGCCCACGCGGGCGAGCAGCCCACGCTGCTCCGCGGTCGAGAGCTCGGTGCCCAGCAGGCGGTTCACGCGCGCCGGGCGGAACGCGACGCGTGTCGGCCCGGGCAACACCGGAGCGGCGTCCACCACGCCCGGGGCGATCTCGCCTCCGGCCCAGCGACGGATGAGCTGCGCCGTGCGGTCCGCGCCGAGGCGGGCCATGCGCGGCTCCTGGCCCTTCTCGAAGCGGCTCGACGCCTCCGAGCGGAGGGCGAGACGCTGCGCGGTGCGCCGGATGCTGACGGGGTCGAAGATGGCCGACTCGATGACGATGTCGCGCGTCTGGTCGGACACCTCGGAGCTGGCGCCGCCCATCACGCCGGCGACGGCGAGGGCCCCTGCCGGATCGGCGATGAGCAGCATGTCATCCGCGAGCTCGCGCTCCACGTGGTCCAGCGTCTCGAGGCGCTCGCCGGGTGTCGCGCGGCGCACCACGATCGTGGCGCGGCCGTCGGCACCCGGGCGGACGGCTGCTGCGTCGAAGGTGTGGATGGGCTTGCCGAGCTCGAGCATGACGTAGTTGGACACGTCGACGACGTTGCTGATCGGGCGCTGGCCGGCGGCGAGGAGCCGCATCTGGACGACGTCCGGCGAGGGGCCGATCGTCACCCCGCTCACCCAGCGGCCCGCGAAGCCCGTGCACAGGTCGGGGTCGCGGATCTCCAAGGCCAGGCGGTCGGCGGTGGATGGCCCACTCCCCTCGTGGACCGTGATCTCCGGCATCCGGATCTGCTGGCCGGTGGCCGCGGCCACCTCGCGCGCCAGGCCGAGGATCGACAGGGCATCGCCGCGGTTGGGCTTGACGTCCACGTCGAGAACCACGTCGCCGAACAGGTCCACCAGGGGAGCGCCGAGCGGCGTGTCCGACGGCAGGATGAGGATGCCGTCGGCATCGGACGTGAGGCGGAGCTCGTCGCCCGAGCACAGCATCCCATTCGACACGACACCCATCTTCTCGGCGCGCTCGATCCGGCGGTTGCCCGGCAGCACGGCCCCGGGGAGTGCAACCGGGATCCGCTGGCCGGGGGCGATGTTGGTGGCCCCGCACACGATCGACAGCGGCTCACTGCCGTCGCCGAAGGTCACGGTCGTCAGCGAGAGGCGGTCCGCGCGGGGGTGACGCTCGACCGTGAGGAGCTCGCCGACCACGACGCTCTCCCAGTCGGCGCCCCAGGCCTCGATGTGCTTGACCTCCATTCCGAGGAGGGTGAGCCGCTCGGCGAGCTGTTCGGGGGTCAGCTCGACGTCGACGAAGTCGCGCAGCCAGGACAGCGGCACTCTCACCGGAACGCTCCCAGGAATCTCAGGTCATCCTCCATGTAGAGGCGCAGGTCGGCTACGGCGTGGCGGAGGTTCGCGATGCGCTCGACGCCCATGCCGAAGGCGAACCCCTGGTAGCGCTCGGGGTCGATCCCGCCGTAGCGCAGGGTCACCGGGTGGACCATGCCAGCGCCGAGGATCGTCATCCAACCCGTGCGTGAGCAGGCGGGGCACTTCTCGCCGTTGCAGATCACGCACAGGATGTCGAACGCGACGGACGGTTCCGTGAACGGGTAGTAGCCGGGGCGGAACCGCGTGGCGCGCTCCGCGCCGAACATCGCGTGGGCGAACTGGTCGAGGAGACCCTTCAGGTCGGCCATCGACGTCCCCTCGTCGACCATGAGGCCCTCGACCTGGAAGAACTCGGACGCGTGGCTGGCATCCACGGCCTCATACCGGAAGCAGCGGCCCGGCAGCAGCGCCCGGATGGGCGGCCGCTCCTGGTGCATCACGCGGATCTGGCCGGGGCTTGTGTGGGTGCGCAGCAGGCGCCCCTCGAGGTCCAGGTAGAGCGTGTCCCAGAGGTCTCGGGCCGGGTGGTCCGGCGGGATGTTGAGCATCTGGAAGTTGGTGACGTCGTCCTCGATCTCCGGGCCCTCGTAGACCACGAACCCGAACTGCGCGAAGACGTCGGCGATCTCGCGGGCCGTCTCCATGATCGGGTGCAACGACCCGCGACGGATCGGGCGGCCGGGCGTCGTGACGTCCACGGCCTCGGCGGCGAGGCGAGCGGCAAGCTCACCCGAGCCCAGGCGCGTACGGGCCTCGCCAAGGGCCGCCTCGACCGCGCTCCGCACCTGGTTGGCAGCCGCGCCGACCTTCGGTCGGTCCTCGGCGGGCAGCGCGCCGATGCCGCGCAGGATGGCCGTCAGGTCGCCCTTCTTGCCCAGCACCTCGAGCTCGATGGCGTCGAGCGCCGCGGTGTCGGGTGCGTTTCCTGCGGCTTCCACCGCCCGGGCACGCAGCGCCTCGAGATCCGATGTCAGTTGCGCGAGATCCATTGGCTCGTGACGGTCCAGTCCTTGGTGGTTCGGGTTGTCTTCCGATGCCTCGGAATCATGAACCCTCGGCGTCGCAGACGTCGAGGGTTCCGATCAGCGTTCCCAGGTCGGGCGGCGCGCACTGCGGCGCACTGAACCCGAGGGTTCAGGCGCTGCGGGCGATCTCGGCGATGCGGCCAAAGGTCGCGGCGTCGCGCACGGCGATGTCGGCGAGCATCTTCCGGTCGAGATCCACGTCGGCCTTCTTGAGGCCGGCGATCAGGTTGCCGTAGGTGATGCCGTTGAGCCGCGCCGCCGCGTTGATCCGGATGATCCACAGCTGGCGCATGTCGCGCTTGCGCTGCTTCCGATCACGGGTCGCGTAGGCCAGCGCGTGGAGCTGGGCCTCCTTTGCCCGCTTGATCAGCTTGCGGTTCGTGCCGGTGCGGCCCTCGGCGCCCTGCAGCAGCCGCTTGTGGCGCTTGTGGGACGTGACGCCTCGCTTGACGCGTGCCATCGGTCAGCTCCTAGAGATACGGCAGCAGCCGGCGGAGCTGCTCCTGGTGCTCGGGGCCCACGACCGACTTGCCCGCGTAACGGCGGGTACGGCGCGACGACTTGAGCTCGAGGTGGTGTCCGCGCCAGGACTTGACGCGAACGAACTTGCCCGACCCAGTGGTCTTGACGCGCTTCTGGGTCCCCTTGTGGGTCTTCATCTTCGGCACGCTGGCCTCACTCTCCTGCTGGCGCCGCCTCGACCGCCGGCTCGGCGGAGGGCGTCTCGGCGGTGACGGGCTCGACGGGGGCCTGGGCGACCTCCGGCTTGCTCGCCGGGTTGCGGTGCTCGTGCGGCTTTGGCTTGTGGACCGACAAGAGCGTCATGAACATCGACTTGCCTTCGAGGGCCGGCGCCCGGTCCACGGTCCCGTGGTCCTTGACGGCCTCGCCGAACTTGGCGAGGAGGTTCCGGCCGATCTCCGGGTGCGTGAGCTCCCGCCCACGGAAGCGGACGGTGACCTTGATCCGGTCTCCGTCCTCGAGGAACTCGATCGCCCGATGGACCTTCGTGTCGAAGTCCCCGATGCCGATCTTCGGCGTCAGGCGGACCTCCTTGAACTCCACCGCCCGCTGCTTCCGCTTCGCTTCCTTGTCCCGCTTGGTCAGCTCGTACTTGTACTGGCCGTAGTCGAGAAACTTGGCGACTGGCGGTGCCGCGGTGGGCGCAACCTCGACGAGGTCGAAACCCCGTTCCTGCGCCATCGCGAGGGCCTGGTGCGTGGGCATGACGCCCAGCTGTGAGCCATCTTCGTCGAGGACCCGCACCTGGGGGACGCGGATCATCTGGTTGATGCGCAGGTCTCGGCTGATGTCGTGGTTCCCTTTGTTCGAGTGGCTGATCGTGCGGCGCGCACAGGCAAACGGCCTGCTCGGTCGCCGCGGGAGGATAGCACAGCGCCTCTCGGAGCCGCAACGAACCGGGGCACCCGGAACCAGCCCGGTGGACGCCTACCCGAGGCGGCGCTCGCGGACCTCGTCGCCCAACCGCGAGGCGAGGTCGTCCCAGCCCACGCCCTGCTCCTGGGAGCCGTCGCGGCGGCGCACGGACGCGGTCCTGGCCTCCACCTCCCGGTCACCCAGGATGAGCATGTAGGGCACCTTCTGCCCCTGCGCGAGGCGGATCTTGTTCTGCATCCGGTTGTCCGACGCGTCCACCTCCACGAACCGCAGGCCGCCGGCCCGCAGCTCCGCGGCGAGCTGCCGGGCGGGCTCCACGTGGCGGTCCGCGATCGGGATCACCACGACCTGCACGGGTGCCAGCCAGAGCGGGAACGCGCCCGCGAAGTGCTCCACGAGGATGCCGATGAAGCGTTCCAGGGAGCCGTAGATCGCGCGGTGGATCGCCATCGGGCGCTTGGGCTGGCCGTCCTCGTCGATGTAGGTGAGATCGAACCGCTCCGGGAGCATGGTGAGGTCGACCTGGATCGTGGCCGTCTGCCACGATCGGCCAAGGGCATCCTCGATGTGGACGTCGATCTTGGGCGCGTAGAAGGCCCCGTCGCCGGGCTTGAGCGTCCACGACAGCCCGGAGGCGTCGAGCGCGTCGCGGATCAGGCTCTCGGCCCGGTCCCACAGCGCCGGGTCTCCCAGGGCCTTGGCAGGCTTCGTCCCGAACTTGATCTCGGGCTTGAGGCCGAACCAGCCATAGATCTCCTCGACCTCGCCCATGAGCGCGGCGATCTCGTCGCCCAGCTGGTCCGGACGGACGTAGATGTGGCCGTCGTCCTGGATGAACTGCCGGACGCGCGTGAGGCCCGACAGCGTGCCGGACCGCTCGTTGCGGTGCAATCGCCCGAACTCCGAGAGGCGCAGCGGCAGGTCGCGGTACGAGCGCAGGTGACTCTTGTAGATGACCGTGGACTCGGGACAGTTCATCGGCTTGAGCGAGAAGGTCTGGCCCTCGCTCTCGATGAGGAACATGTTCTCCTTGTACAGGTCCCAGTGCCCGGACGCCTCCCACAGGCGCTGGCTGACCACCATCGGCGTGGAGACCTCGAGGTAGTCGCGGCGGTCCTGGACCTCGCGGACGGCGGTCTCCAGCGTGCGCCACAGGCGCTGCCCCTTGGGGTGCCAGAAGGCGGCGCCGGGGCTGATGTCGTGGAAGCTGAACAGGTCGAGCTGCACGCCCAGCTTGCGATGGTCGCGCTTCTTGGCCTCCTCGCGCCGCCACAGGAACTGGTCCAGCTGCTCCTGGGTCTCCCAGACCGTGCCGTAGATCCGCTGGAGCATCGGGCGCTTCTCATCGCCTCGCCAGTAGGCGCCGGCGACCGCGAGGAGCCTGAACGGCCCGATGTGCCCGGTGGAGTCCACGTGCGGACCCTTGCACAGGTCCCGGAACGGGCCGTGCTCGTAGAAGGTCACGGGCGGCATCGGCTCGCGGGCTTCCTCGGCCTTGCGTGCGAGGTCGTCGAGGATCTCGACCTTGAAGGCCTGGCCATCGCGGTCCTCGATCGCCCGGCCCTCGGCGAAGCCCACCTCGCGACGCACGAAGGCATGGTCTGCGGCCACGGAGGCGCGCATCCGGCCCTCGATGGCCTCGAGGTCAGCCGGCGAGAGGGGCCGCGGCAGGTCGAAGTCGTAGTAGAAGCCGTTCTCGATGGCTGGTCCGATGCCGAGGCGGGCGCCCGGAAACAGGTCGAGGACGGCCTCCGCCATCACGTGCGCCGCGCTGTGGCGCATCGCGTCGATGGGGGCGTGGGCCCCCGCGTCCAGCAGCTCCTCCGCCGAGCCTCGCTCGGGGGCCTCGAACGGGACGTCGTCCTCGTCGTCTACGGCCACCACGGCCTGGTCTTCAGCCATCTTCAGCGACTCCCGAGCAACAGAAAACCCCTCGTCCGACTGGACGAGAGGTTCGGCCTCCCGCTCGGGCCGGAGGTGGTGGGCGATACTGGACTCGAACCAGTGACCTCATGCATGTCAAGCATGCGCGCTAACCAACTGCGCCAATCGCCCTTCGGCCGGGGAGGATAGCACGAACCGCCGGACGTGCGACCATGGGGGCATGTCCGACCTTGAGCTGCTCGACTGCGGCGGTGGCCGCCGACTGGAACGGTTTGGCGCGGCGATCGTGGACCGGCCTGCCCCCGCGGCGGACTGGATTCCGCGCCTGCCGCCCACCGAGTGGCAGCGCGCCACGCTCCGCTGGGGCAAGGGCGGCTGGGTCCGCGGCGGGACGCTGGAACCGTGGCCCGTCCGCGTCGCGGGTCTGACGCTCGAGTGCCGGCCGGCGGCCGGCGGCCAGCTGGGCGTATTCCCGGAGCACGCACCCACCTGGGCATGGCTGGACCGCGTGGTCGGCGCCGCCGCCACGAGCCTGGGACGCCCCCCGGAGGTCCTCTCGCTCTTCGGGTACACGGGTGGGGCATCCCTTGCATGCGCCAAGGCCGGCGCCCGGGTCGCCCACGTGGACTCCTCCCGGCCCGCCGTTGCCTGGGCTCGACGCAATGCCGAGCTGTCGGGACTGGCCGAGGCTCCGGTGCGCTGGCTCACCGAGGACGCCCGGGTCTTCGTCCGGCGGGAGCGCCGGCGCGGCAACCGCTACGACGGCGTGATCCTCGACCCGCCGACGTACGGGCACGGCAACGGTGCCTGGCAGATCGAGGAGCACCTCGGGCCCCTGCTCGCCGATCTCGCGGCGCTGGTTGGCCCGCGGCCGTCGTTCGTCCTGCTCAGTGCCCATACCGAGGGCTTCGACGCCGACAGGCTGGGCGCCCTCGTCCGCGAGCACTTCGGGGTCGCGGCGACCGGCGAGCCGATGATGGTCGTGAGCCGCGCCGGCTCCCGGCTGCCGCTGGGCGCGTGGGCCCATAGCCCCGTCCGCTAGGCGCTCGCATGCCGCTCCCCCACCCCGGCGCCGTGATCAGCAGCCCGAAGAACCCTCGAGTCCGGGCCGCCGCGGACCTGCGCGAACGTCGCGCCCGGGACGCCTCCGGGCTGACGCTCGTGGATGGTGTCCGCGAGCTCGGACGCGCGCTCGACGGAGGCGTGCGGGTGGTCGAGGTGTTCGCGGACGAGGCAGCCCTCGCGTCGGACGCCGCCATCGTCGTGGAGCGTGCACGAGCTGCCGGCGCGGCCGTGATCCCCGTGACCGGGGTCGTGCTGGATCGCCTTGCGTATGGCGACCGCTCCGAGGGCCTGGTGGCGACGATCGCCGTGCCCGACCTCTCGCTCGAGGCACTGGCCCTGCCTGCCGACCCGCTCGTGGTGGTTCTCGAGGGTGTGGAGAAGCCGGGCAACCTGGGCGCGGTGTTGCGGAGCGCGGATGGTGCCGGCGCCGATGCCGTGATCGTCGCGGACCCGCGGACCGACCTGTTCAATCCCAATGCCGTGCGCGCCTCGCTCGGCACGATCTTCACCGTGCCGGTCGCGGCAGCCCCGAGCACGGATGCCCGCCGCCACCTCGCCTCCGCGGGACTCAGGATCCTCGCCGCGCGTGTCGAGGGATCCGCGGCCTACACGGAGGTGGACATGCGGGGACCCCTCGCGATCGTGCTGGGCAGCGAGGCCGATGGCCTGACGGGCGCCTGGACCGGTGAGGACGTCGTACCCGTGCGGCTGCCGATGCTGGGCGTGGCCGACAGCCTCAACGTGTCGATCGCAGCCGCCATCCTCCTCTACGAGGCGCGCCGCCAGCGCGGGATCGCTTGACGTCCTTGTGACGATAGCCGCTATGAGCACGTTCGACTTCGTGGTGATCGGGGCCGGCCCTGCCGGCGAAGCAGCGGCGCACAAGGCGCGGTCCGTGGGCGCGTCGGTGGCCATCGTCGACAGGGAGTGGTTCGGGGGCTCCTGTCCGCACGTCGGCTGCGTCCCGTCCAAGAGCCTGCTCCACGCCGCGGACCGTCACGCGTCGGGCGAGGACTACTCGTGGGCCCGGGCATCGGCCCGCCGCGACTACATGGTCAACCGGCCCGCCGGCGCGGCTGAGCCTGACGACAGCTCGCACGTCAGGACACTCGAGGCCGCCGGGGCGGTTGTCCGGCGCGGCGAGGGCAGGGTCACGGGCCGTGGCGTGGTGACGGTCACCCATGCGGGCACAACCCAGGAGCTGCGCGCGAGGAACGTCGTCGTCGCAGTGGGTTCGACGTCCAAGCTCCCGCCGATCGAAGGGCTCGCCGGGACCAGGCCCTGGACGAACCGCGAGGCGACGCTCGCCCGGGAGCTGCCACGAACCCTGCTGGTGCTCGGCGGTGGGCCGACCGGGTGTGAGCTCGCGCAGATCTACGCCCGGTTCGGCGTCCCGGTGACCATCGTGCAGTCCGGCCCCCGCCTGGCGCCCACCGAGCATCCACGCAGCTCCGAGGTGCTCCGCTTCGCCCTCGAGGCGGACGGCGTCCTGGTGCGCACCGGCGTCCGCGCGCTCCGGGCACGGGCCGGCGCCGGCGGAGACGGGGCGCACGTCGTGGAGCTCGATGACGGGTCGACCGCGGAGGGACACGTGATCCTGCTCGCCGTCGGGCGCGAGTTCCCGCTGCGGGACCTCGGCCTCGAGCACTACGGCGTGACCGTCTCGGGGCCTGACGCGTACCGCCGGGATGGGTCGCTTGCGCCTCGCCGATGGCCTGTGGGTCGCCGGCGACCCTGCCGGTCCCGAGCTCCACACCCACCAGGGGCACTACCAGGGCGAGCTGGTCGTCCGGATGGCCCTCGGCGAGGCCGTGACGCCCGACTACCGGGCGCTGCCGCGGGCCACCTACACCTCACCCGAGGCGGCATCGGTCGGTCTGACGCTGGACCAGGCGCTGGCAGCCGGCGTCGATGCCTTCGAGTGTGTCGCGTCCTACCCGACCAGTGCGAGGGGCTACGCGGTGGAGGCGGCGACCGGGCACGTGACGATCGTCGTGGACCGGGCCACGCGCGAGCTCGTGGGGTCGGCGATGGCCTGTCCGGACGCGTCCGCGGCCATCCACGAGTGCGTCCTGGCGATCAAGGCACGCATCCCGGTGGACGTGCTCGCCGAGACGATCCACGCCTTCCCGTCCACGTCACGGATCCTCAACGGGCTGTTCGCGGAGGCCCTCGCCGTTCTCGGCGGACCCCCGGCCCGCTGACGGGCCCCCGACGACCCACCCGCATCCCCTACCCGCCCGCGGCCACCTCGCCATCGAGGAGCACCAGCCGCGGTCGGGCATGCCACAGGGCACCACCGACCTCGACCGGCTCGTCCACGGCGGCCGCCGGGATCACGATCACGTCGGCTCGGTGCCCGGCGACGAGGCGTCCCCGGTCCGTCTCGCCGGCCGTGATCGCGGCGTCCACGCAGGATGCCCGCAGGGCCCGCCAGAGGTCGAACGCATGCTGTGGTCCGAGCGGCGGCGTGCCGGCCGGCCACTCGGGGGACGACCGCGTCACGGCGCAGGCCAGGCCGGGCCATGGGTCGACCGGCTCCACGGGCGCATCGGTCCCGAACGCGATGACCGCTCCGGCCCGGTCCAGGGCGCCGAACGGGTACGCCGATGTCTCGGCACGGGCGCCCCAGAGACGACGGGCCTTCTCCGCGTCGGAGCGAACGTGGATCGGCTGCATCGAGGCGGCGATGCCCAGCTGACGCGAACCGGGGAATGTCGTCGGGATGGACGAGCTGTGCGTGCTCCACGCGCGGCATCAGGGCCGTGCGGCCGACGGTGGGCGCCAGCGCATCGAGCGCCGCACGGACCGCGGCGTCGCCGATGCCGTGGATCTGCGTGGTGATCCCCAGCGCCGCTGCACGATCCGCCTGGGCCATCAGCTCGTCGGGCGGGACCAGCCAGACGCCGTAGCCGTCGTTGGGCGGCGGCGGCTCACCCGGGAGCGCGCTCGAGCGGCGCGAGGAGGGCGGCGGTCCGCGAGCCGAGCGATCCGTCCGCGAAGGTCTTGAGCCAGCCCATCCGGAGGCGATCCAGCGGGTCCGGACCGAGCGGCTCGCCGCTGCGCAGGCCCTCCGCGCCGGCGGCGTCGAGCTGCTCCGCCCGGATGCAGGCGTGTACCCGCATGCCCAGGCGACCGGCGGCGGCGAGGTCCCGGTAGGCGGCGATGGGGCCGCCGAGGTCCCGGCGCTCGCTCAGGCCGCCCGGGTCGTGGACGGCCACCACCCCGAGCGCGACGAGCTCCCGGACCAGGGGTTCGAGCGCGTCCGCGACATCCGCCGTCGTGGGCGGCGGCACGAGCGACGCGACGAGGCGGACGGCGGTCTCGTGCAGGACGCCCGTCGCCCGACCGTCCGCTCCGCGCCGGATCACGCCACCGTCGGGATCGGGACGATCGGCGTCGATGCCGGCGGCATCCAGGGCCGCGGAGCTGACGAGGAGCGAGTGGTGGTCGTGAGCCCACAGGGCGACGAGGCGGCCCGGGGCCGCGACCTCCAGGTCGTCTGCGGTCGGCCAGCGGCCAACCAGGTCCGGGTCCCATCCGGCCCCCTCGATCCATGCACCAGCGTCGGGCCGCGCGGCCGCCGCGGCACGGACACGCTCGATGACATCGTCGATCGACCGTGCATCGTCGAGGTTCGCCCGGCGCCGAGCCAGGGCGGCCTCTGCGAGGTGGAGGTGCGCGTCGGTGAGTCCCGGGATCGCGACCTCGTCCGGAGCGAGACGGAGGCGCCGTGCTCCCGGAGCCAGCGCCGCCTCAACTTCCGCGAGCCCGCCTGCCGCGACGACGCGGCCACCCTGCACGGCGATCGCCTCGACCCAGCCTGGCCCTCGCGATCCCGCGAGCGTGGCGATCCGGCCCATGATGAGGGTGCCGGCGCCGCGCACCGCTATTCGTCCTCGGCGGGGTCACCCCGACCGGCGGTGCCCGGCCGACTCCAGGTCCGACTCCGGGACGGCGTCGGGGACGCGCGGGACATCGGCGGCGAGGTCCGGGCCCTGACCCGCTGCCTCAGCTGCACCCGAGGCGCTCCGGCTTGCCGTCGCTTCAGCAGCGTGGCGCGAGTGGCGCCGTTCGCCGGCCTCCATCTCGGAGGCGGTCGCCACTGCGACGGGATCGAAGCCGGCGGGCGTCGCGGGCCCGGTGGCCCTCTCCCTGGCCTCCGCGGGCTTGAGCGGACCCCGGGTCACGTAGGACAGGATGCCCGACACGGTGATGGCGATCGCGACGACGTACAGGACCTCAGTCGTCCCGAAGATGTCCGCGACCGGGGCGACGATGATGATCGGCAGGAAGCTCGCCGTCGACACGAGCATGTTCAGGATCGCCGAAGACCCGCCCGCGGACGTCCTCGGGGAGGTCTTCCTGGAGCTGCGTCTGGGCGGGAATGGCGACGAAGGCGTACGCGATCCCCGCCAGGAGCGCGAAGAACACGACGACCGCAAGGAGCGAGGGGATGTTCGAGGCGAGGCCGGCGACCGCCTCGGCCCGGTCCAGGAGGCGCGAGATCGGACCGGCGGCGGCCATCAGGAACACCAGGATCCCGAGGGCGATGAGCCCGTACTCGATGATGCGGCGCCGGGGCATGAGATGCCCGAAGTTGTTGAGGAACAGGATTCCCATCACGATGCCGAAGGCGAGCGGCAGGACGACGACCACGAAGTCCTTCGTCTCGAGACCCAGCGAGTCCTTGGCGAACCCGGGCCCGAGCACCCCCAGGACGCCGACCAGCGACGCCGCGATCCCGAGATAGACAAGCGACCAGGCGATGCGCCGGTTCGCCCGGATGAACGCGATGCCCTCGCGCAGCTGGCCGAGGGTCGAGCCCATCGCCTCCTCGGCCTCCTCGGCCGCGCCGTGCTGCGGCTCACCCTCGAGGGCGGCTGGCCGGGGGCGCCGGCGGCAGGGTCCAGCAGAAGCCAGCGGCGACGAGGTAGCAGACGCCCACGACGAGGATCAGGGCCGGTGCCCCGAGCAGCCGTGACCACGAGCGGCCCCAGGAGCGCGAAGCCGATGGCGAACGCCGCGTTGAGGGTGAGCGTGAAGACGCCGTTGGCCGAGAGGAGCTGCCGGCGTGGCACGACCTGCGGGATCATCGCCGCCTCCGCGGGGGCGAAGAACACGGTCACCGTGGAGATGAGGGCGTTGAACAGGACCAGGAGCAGGAGGTTCGCCCCTGCCGCCCACAGCGCGATGGACAGCAGGGCACGCAGCACGTTCGTCCCGATGAGGACGAGCCGCTTGTCGAACCGGTCCACGTAGACGCCGGCGACGGCCGAGAAGGCCACGGCGGGCACCAGGAACGAGAGGATCAGGATGGCTGTTGGCCGTCGTCGAGTTGGTCGAGTCGACGACGATGACGGTCAGGCCGAAGAGGACCATGTTGCCGCCGATCTGCGTGAACAGCTGGCTGAGCCAGAGCAGCAGGAACGGGCGGTTGCGGAAGACCTCCAGCGCACCGGGAGGTTCATCCGTCGCGTCGGGGGCGTCGGGCCACTCGTCGAGACCCGCGGTCGCCGGCGGCGCCTCGGGTTCCGGCAGCTCCCCGATCATCGGCAGCTCGCCGGCCTTCTGGTCCGTCACGAGCGCACCGGTCCGATGGCCGCGCTCAACTCCGGATCGCCACGATGCACGAACTCGACGATACGACGCTCGAGCGACGCCCGCTCGAGGAGCACATGGCGGCCACAGGCCTCGCACCGGATGCCGATGTCGGCGCCGAGGCGGTCGATGAGCCACGTGTCGCCCCCGCAGGGGTGACGGCGCCGGAGGCGGACGAGGTCGCCGAGGTACAGCTCGACGACGGGATGGCCTGACATCGCGGCGAGGGTAGCAGAGCCCGACACGTCAGTGGCCAGCCCCTCCCCGCCCGGTCAGAGCCGGGGCTTTCCGAGCTTGGGGTTGAGGTCGCGGTCCGTTGCGGGCCAGGTCACGCGGTCCTCCGCGGACACCGTGATGACCACGCCCGGGTATCGCGCCGCGAACTGGGCGATGGGGCCACCGGCTCGCGTCAACGATCCGTTCAGCACCTCGGGCTGGCCCATGGCCAGGATCTCGATGGGGTCCGCGAGGGGGATGCCCGTGACCACGAGGCTCCCTGGCGGGCCCGTCACGACCACGCCCGGCACGACGCGGATCGTGCCGATCGAGATCGCCTCGGCACCCGCGTTGCGGAGCTCGTTCATGAGCTCGTTCACCGCGCTGCCGGGCAGCGAGCCGTCCACGACGACGCGGACGCCCGTCGCCGGTCACCGGGAGCGCGCCCGACCAGCCCAGGACCCGGTTGAGGTCCGTGCGGATCTGGACCGATGACGTGTCGCCCCGCTCGACGGCCTGGGCGACGCCGTCACGCTGGCTCTCGAGCGTCCGGATCTCGTCGCGGAGCTGGTCGTTGCGGGTCGTCAGGTTCCCCACGAGCTCGCCCAGCTCCTGGACCGACAGGCCACTGAGGCCCTCGTCCGCAGCCTGCGATCGCAGCTGGACCACGACCAGGAACCCGAGCACGAGCATGACCGCGGTGACCGCAAGACGCCCGGACGCGCGGTGCATCAGGGTCGCACCGGTGCCGGGGACGGCGCTGGCGGCAGGCAGCGCCGTGGCGCCCGGACTGGGCTCGACACGGCCGTGGCGCAGGTTGACCGAGCCGGCATAGGCAGGCAGGTCGACATCCTGGACCGCGTATCCAACGCCGATCCCGAACGACTCGGCGCGGTTCCGGATGAAGTCCACGAAGCCCGGCGAGGTCGTCAGCGTGTCGAAGAGCGTGTCGGCGCCGATCGCTGTGACCTGGTACGGAGCCGCGACGTAGGCCGAGTTGACCAGCACCGATCCGCCGATGTCCACGATGGCCGTGGCGTTGGTCACCCGCTCGCCGTTCACTGCGATGCCTTCTGCGCCCGCCAGCCACAGCTCCTCCACCACCGTGAGGACGTCCTGGCCCGACACCAGGTAGTCCCGGTCGTTCCCATCGGGCGGCACCGGGGCCGAGGAATCGGAGAGCTGGATCACGAGGCCGGGTCCAGTCACGGCAACGAGGCCCGCCGCGATACGCGCCTCCTCGAGCCGCCGGTTGAGGTCCTGCGTCACCGTCGCGCCGCCTTGTCCGATGGCCTCGAGGTCCTCGATGTCCGAGCGCAGCTCGAGGAGCTGCTGCTTGAGACCGTCCTGCTGGGCCTGCAGGTCGAGTGCCGTGTCCACGAGCGGCGTGCGCTCCTGGGACGTGTAGCGGGTGCGCGGTCCCTCGGATGCGAGCTGGGCTGCGATCAGGAACCCGAGGCCCAGGAGCGCAAGGCCGAGCGTGACCTGCCAGGTGGGGATCGCCCGGACGCGGGCGACGATCTGGCTCACGGCACGGCGGATCGCCGTCGCGCGACGACCAGGCCGACGATCACGACGACCACGACGCCGCCCAGCGCCAGCAGCAGGAGGGGTGCGTCGGAACCGGGGTCAGCGACGTCGCCGGGCTCCCCGGGCGACGACGGTTCAGCCGAGCCGCCAGGGCCGGGATTGACGGTCGCGGGCGTCGGGCCCGGACTGGCCCCGGAGACCGGGGCGTCCCAGCCCGGCGGGATCGGTCCGGGTGGATTGGCGACCGGCCCGAGCTGCACCGGCACCTCCGCGCCCAGCTCTTCCAGCCAGCCGGCCTGGAACGCCTCGACGTCGCGGCCCAGCGCCTTGGTGAACGCCTCGTCGTCGGTCAGGCCTGTCGCGTAGGCATCGATGAGCGCGTACAGCGCGGGCTCGCCGTCCGACGCGTACCAGGTGGTCGATGGCGGACACGGCCTCGGCATACGCGAGGTACGTCTTCTCGGGGTCGGTCGGGAACTGGCCCGTGAGCGCGGTCAGAGGCAGGAGCTCGCGGCGATCGACCGCGTCTGCCACGTAGTTGCGGTCTCCCGGCGTGTACCCCTCGGACAGGTAGACGGCCAGCCCCTCGTTCACCCAGCGCGGCGGGAACCGGTAGGGGTTGTCAACGGCCGTGTCGAACACGAGGTGGGTCAGCTCGTGCGGGATGACGACCCGCACCCAGGTGTCGTCGATCGAGCCCGGCTCGATCAGCGCGAACAGGGTGCGGATTTCCGCGTGCGCCTGTCCGCCGACGTTCTCGCGAGTCCCGGGGCCGAGCGCCGTGCGGAAGGCGGCCTCGTCGCCGTAGATGAAGAAGTCGATCGGCTCCGACTCCGTCACCCCGAGCAGGCCGGCCGTCTCCTTGACGGCGGCGTCGCCGATCGCGAGCGCCCGCCGGGCGAACGCCTCGCTGCCGTCGTACCAGTGGACCCTGACCAGGTCGCCCTCGAGCGTCCGCCACTCCTTGCTCGTGTCCTCGTAGCGGACGGTAACGGCCTCGGACAGGACCGGCTCGCCGCCGCCCGCCGGGAAGGCCGCCCAGGTGGCCTGGATCGTGGTGTTGGGCACGAGATGAGCGCCGCCGGTCAGGTCCAGGCGGTATTCCAGCGTCTCGCTGCTCGAGGCGCCGGCGGGTACATCCTCGATGAACGGCCCGAGGCTGCCCGGATAGCGCAGCCGGATCTCGACGCGCTCGGGCGGGACCGACGCAGTCAGGGGAACGGTGAACGTGATGCCGTCTGCGAACTGCGCGTCCGCACCCGGGGTGCCGAAGGCGATGTCCGCCGCGCGGGCCGTCGCCGCCACGGAGGGCACGAGAGCGGCTGCCACCAGCAGGGCCGCCACGAGGAGACGGGGCAGGCCTCGCAGCCCGACGGTCGCGTTCACTGCCCGTCCTCCCAGGCGAGGCCGGCAAGCCTGAGGATGCCAGTCCCTGTCGTGGCCGCCCCGGTCAGCCCGTCACGAACGAGTGAGAATGAGGTGCCGTACGCGACTGGCACAGCCGGCACGTCGTCCCGGATGACCGCCATTGCCCGGGCGTAGGCATTGGCAGCCGCAGCAGGGTCGGCTGCCGCGGTGGCCGCAGCGATGGCCTCGTCGAACGGCGTCGACGACCAGCCGCCCTGGTTCGCCGTCGAGCCCGTCCCCAGCAGGACGCCAAGGAAGTCGTTTGGGCCGGGATAGTCGGCGACCCAGGACAGGCTCCAGAGATCGGGGGGATCGGTCGCCAGCCGCTCCTGGTACGTCCCGAACTCCATCGTGGCGTACTCGATGTCGACGCCGAGGTTCTCCTCCAGCATGGCGATGATGGCGCCGTCATAGCCGCCACCGTCGGCGATGAACGAGATGGGGCCGAGGCTGGCGCCGTCCGGGTAGCCGGCCTGGGCGAGGAGCGTTCGTGCACCGGCCGGGTTGTACGGGGGAAGGAAGTCCCCTGCCGGAGTGCCCGGAATGCCGGCCGGAACCATGCCCGTCGCCGGCACCGATGACCCGGGCTCGTCCAGGGCTGCGAGGCGCCGCCAGTCCACGGCCTGGGCGAACGCCTGCCGCACCCGCACGTCATCGAACGGCGGTCGACGCGTCTCGAAGCCGTAGTAGGTGACCGAGAGCGAGGGGTCGGTGCGCAGGGACGGCCCGAGCACCTTGTCGTAGGCGATCCACCCGGCGTCGTAGTAGCCGATCGGCACGACGTCCGCGTCACCGGCCACGAACGCATCCACTGGACTCTGGCCCTCGAGGGTCGTGAGCATGTTCACGTTGTCGATCGCCGGCTTGCCGGCCCAGTACCGCGGGTTGGCCTTGAGCTCGAACCGATCCAGGTCAACGCGCTCCAGCGTGTAGCCCCCGCTCCCGACCAGGCTGCCCGGCGAAGGCGTGATCTCGCCGTCGCCGACGGACGTCGGCACGACGGCGAAGGGGGCGCCCGACACGATGGCCGGCAGGTCGCCGCCTCCGCGCTCCAGGTCCACCACGACCGTCTGGTCGCCCTCTGCGCGAACGCCCAGGGTGCTCGTGTCCGAGCTTGCGCCGGACAGCAGCTCCCGCGCTCCCTCCACGTCCGCAATGAGCGAGGCCAGCGGCGACGGATCGCCGGGGATGAACAGGCGGCGCCAGCTGTGGACGACATCCGACGCTCGCAGCGGCGAGCCGTCGCTGAACTCCAGGCCAGGGCGCAGCGTGAACGTGACCTTCCGGCCCTCGTCCGTGACCGCCCACGACTCCGCGAGCGCGGGTCGGATGGCGAGCGACGTGTCCACGGCGGTCAGGGTCTCGTAGAGCTGGCTGACGTACGAGGCGCTGCCGAGATCGCCGTGCTTCGCGGGATCGATGGAGGCCGGGGTGCCGGCCACGATCGTGACGGTGGACGGATCCGCGGCAATGGCGGGGGTCGGGGCGACCGGTCTCGGGCCGTCCGGCCACGCGGATGCGAGCATCGCGATGGCCACCAGGACGGCGAGGGCGCCGACGATCGCCTTGCGGCGACGTGAGGGCGGCGCCTCGGGCACCGCATCCGTCAGCTCGGGTTCCACCGGGTCACTCCCCCAGCCCGGGCCGGGCCGACAGCGCGTTGCAGCCGCCGGCGAACCCGGCGGAGATGGCCACGAGACGGAACCGGCGACGCACCGCCGGAGTATACGGGCGACCCGCGTTGAGCCCTGCCGACGAGCACCTCGGGCCCCCGCGTCCAACGTCACGTGCGGACGCGGCGGGCAGGAAATGAGGCCTCGCCGTGCCACACCGCCGGGGGAACGATGATCGATTGCGAGGCCTCTGCCTTGATAACGAGCGCGGCCGGTGTTCGTTATGGGCGGACCGCCGGACTAGCGCGAGCCCTGCGTCCGATCCGCCACGAGCAGGTCGCGCCGGGCCGCGAACCGCTTCAGGACGCGGTAGTAGTTCTTCTTCGACGCCCTGCTCCGCTCCTCGTCCGGCAGGCTGGTCCAGCCACGGTGAACGTGCCTCGACACCGAGTGCGACGGCACGCGGACCGCCCGCCGCGGAGGCGCATCGTCGGCCTCGCTCTCGGCCTGATCCCGTCAGGACGAGGCTCCACCAGATGTCGAGGTTGCGATAGAAGACGAAGTGCTCGTCCAGCGGCCCGCGGGTCACGTAGTCGGAGCGCCGGAACGCCATCGCGTACCCCTCGATGGCGTCGACGTCGCCAGAGCCCTCCGGGGCATCCTCGAAGCGGCGCATGTCGGTCGAGACGAGGCCGAACGGCCCGGTAACGGCGACCGTCGGGTCCTCGAGCGTGGATGCCAGCTCCGTGACGAGGTCGTCAAGGAGCTCCACGCTCGTGTCCAGGAGGATCACCACCGGCGCCGCCGCACGGCGGATGCCGGCGTTCAGGGCCGCGGCCCAACCCAGCCGGGTCGCCGTCCACACGACCTCGATTCCCGCTGCGGGGGCGGCGGCATCATCCGTGCCCTGGGCCTCCACGCCGGCGAGGGCGGCGGCCTGGGCATCCGATGGATCGTTCGCAACCACGACGACCTGCGTGGCAGCCGGTGCGTGTGCCGCGATGGCCCCCATGGCGCGGGCCAGGTCGTCCGGCCAGTCGGTGGCCACCAGGATGACGGATGCGACGCCTGTGGGTGCCTCGTCGAACCTCGTGGGCACCGACAGGCTGCTGCCGTACCTGACCACGTCGCCCTCGACGACGTCCGGGGGCGCCATCCGCGCGAGGTCGTACATCGTCCCGCTGTCCACGACACGCCACCCGGCGGCCTGGATCTCGGCAAGCAGGTTGTCCGCGGTCGTCCAGTCGCGGGCGCGGCGGGCCGCGGCACGCGCCTCTGCGAGGGCGACGATCTCGGGGGGTGCGATGTCACGGGGCATGCCTCGGAGGATACGGCCACCGGGGGGTGCCGCGCCGCTCAACCGCCGGGCGACGCAGCCACCGCGCCCGAACCGATGACGGCGAGCGACAGGATCCAGGTGTGCGCAAGCCCGCTCCACAGCACCGAGCCCGTCCGCCAGTCGAGCCAGCCGTAGAGGAGGCCGCCGAAGAGCGTGCTCAGCGTCTCCACCTCGGGCTTGCCGAGGTGGGCGAACGCGAACGGCAGCGTGGCGATGACCACCGCGATCGGGCCTGCGACGCGCAGGAGCGCGAACAGCAGGAACCCGCGGTAGAAGAACTCCGCCGGGATCACCTCGAGCGCGGTGGTGAGCACGACATCGAGCGGCGCCGCCGCCTGCGGCGCGTAGTAGCCCACGAATGCGGGGAGACGGACCAGCACGATGACGATCGGTGTCATCACCGCACACCCGGCGAGGCCGATTGCCAAGCCGCTCCGCCAGTCGCCCAGGCGCAGGCCGTACCTGGACGGCCGGTCTCCCAGCACCAGCACGATCATCGCCAGTGGGACCAGTCCCTCCAGGACAAGGCGTCCAAGCGACCTGAGGCGCTGCGCATCCGCGGGGGCACTCCCGAACGGCCCCAGCACGGCCTCCACGAGGCTGTCGACGCGCCCGTGATAGTCCAGGAGCAGGACCATCGTGACCGCGACGATGGCCACGGTCGCCCGAACTGGGAGCTCCAGCCCGAGAACGGTAACGGTACGCAGGTCACCGGCCGTGGCCGGGTAGGCCGGCGCGTCGGCGAGCCACGCCCGCAGGCGGTCGAAGCCGACGGTCACGCTGGTACGCGCCGTCGCCCCCGGGGCACCGTCCGTCTCGTTCACGCCCCAGAGCCTACGTCGAACCGACCAGCCTCACGCGCCATCGCTGTCCTCCCAATGGCCTATGCTGGAGGGGCCAGATGGCCTGTCACGAGACCAGTGATCGCGCAGGCCGCGTGGCTTCACACAGACCCTGCACTGAGGGACCGCCGGTGATGTCCACCGGACGGAGGGGTCGGAGGATCAGATCGTGGAGATCACGGGCAAGGTTCACCAGCGCGGTGTCGCGCTGCTGCGGATCATGGTCGGCATCATCTTCCTGTGGGCCGGGCTGGAGAAGCTGCTCGCCCCCGAGGCGTTCGACGCGGGTGGGTTCCTGAAGTTCGCGACCGCCGGAACGCTCGGCTGGCCGTTCGTCACGGGCGAGATCGCCGAAGGAACCGTGTTCAACCCCACCCAGGGGATCTGGCTCGCCCTCGCCGACAACTCGGCGGCGATGAGCTTCGTCAACGTCCTCGTCCCGCTGGGCCAGATCGGCATCGGGATCAGCCTGATCCTGGGGCTGCTCACCCGGTTCGGCGCCATCATGGGCGCGCTGATGATGACGTTCTTCTTCTTCGCAGCCTGGGACTTCGCCTACGGCGTCGTGAACCAGCACCTGGCCTATGCGCTGATCTGCCTCACCATCGCGGGCCTCGGTGCCGGTCGCTACTACGGCCTCGACGGCGTCCTCGCGGATCGGGCGCCCCACGGCCTCCGCCGCTATCTCATGTCGGGCGAGCCCGTCCCCGCAACGGCCTGACACTCCCACCGGGTCTCGTCCCGGGCGCGCTCCTCCCGGACCGGCGGGCGTCCCCCCGCCGGTCCGCGCGTGTCCGGCATGAGCTCCTCCAGGCACTTGGGTTGCCCGAACACCCCAGGCCAGGGGCTGCTGAGCCGACTGGCGCGCCCGGGGTTCGGGATCGCACGTTCAGTCCGGGACGATGTGGGTCCCCGTCTCACCGCGCAGCGCCCGACCGATGTTCTCGGGCGTCGTGATGATGGCGTGCTCGCCGCCGGCTTCCAGGTACCACAGGATCGCCTCGATCTTGGGCGCCATGGAACCCTTGGCGAAGTGCGTGCCCTCCGCCAGGTACCTCCTGGCCTCCGAGGCGGTGATGCGGTCCAGCCACTGCTGATCGGGCTTGCCGAAGTTGATCGCCACCTTCTCCACGCCGGTCGAGATGAGGAACAGGTCGGCCTTGATGCTCTGGGCGAGCAGGCTGCTGGCGTAGTCCTTGTCGATCACGGCGGCGATCCCCACGTACTCGCCGGCGCCTTGGTCGATCACCGGGATGCCGCCTCCGCCGACGCTGACGACGACCACCCCCGCCTCGATCAGGGCCGTCACGGTGTCCAGCTCGACGACCTCCTTGGGCATCGGGGAGGCCACCACGCGCCGCCAGCCGCGACCCGCATCCTCGACCACCGACCAGCCCATGGTGGCCTCGCGGCGCCTGGCCTCCTCCTCGTCCATGAAGCCCCCGATGGGCTTGCTGGGACGCCCGAAGGCGGGGTCATCACGATCCACCAGCACCTGCGTCACGATCGTGGCGACGTTCTTGTGGATCCCGCGCTGGAACAGCCAGTTCTGGAGGGTCTGCTGGAGGGCATAGCCGATGGCGCCCTGGCTGTCCGCGCCACAGACGTCGAGGGGGAGCTCGTGCAGGCCCTCCACCTTGGCGGCGATCTCGGAACGGCGGAGGATGAACCCCACCTGCGGCCCGTTGCCGTGGCCGATCGCGACCTCCCACCCGGCCTCGACCATGTCGGCGATGTGGCGGGTCGTCTCCTTGGCGGCCTCGCGCTGGGCCTCCACGCTCTGGTGAGCGGCGTCCCTGATCAACGAGTTGCCGCCGATGGCGACGACGGCGACCTTGCGACCTGCCTGGTTGGGCATGCGTGCCCTCCTACATCGCGCCCCGCTGGAGATCGGCCCAGCGGGCTGGCCGGGATCAGCGCCTCCTGGCGCGCCCCACGTTGCGGATCAGCCTCCCGTCGATCCCGGAGCGCTCATAGTGCCATCGGTCCTGCGCGTCTTCCGGGAGCCGAACCAGGCGTCCGAGCGCCCGCGCCCGTGTTCCACGTCACGTGGTCGCCGAACCTAGAGATCGGTCAGGAACCCGCGACGACGCGCGCGGGACACCCGGATGCGCCACGAGATCAGGGCCACGACGATGGGCGCCACCGTCACGATGATCGCGATCACCATGCGGGCCCTCCCCCACGCCCGCTGGACGGAGACGTCCGCGTCGGCCAGGTCAGTCGGGCTGCCGCCTGTGTCATCCGGGGCCGCCATGCCCCCAGGCTCCGGCGCCATCACGGTGTCGGACGGCTTCCGGCCCCGGAGTCGGTCGACCGCGTGTCTGGCGCTTCGGCCCGCATCCGCAAGCATCGACCGGCCCCGATGGGTCCCCTCCCCCGCGACCGGCGTGCCCGCGGTCCCTGGCTCCTCCGTCATGTCGGATGTCCTCCTGTGCTGGTGAGCCCCTCGGGCGCCCTCGCCGGACCTCGGGTCCCTGGCGACAGGTCGGCCCGGGCCTACTCGAAGCGCCGCAGATCCTGGCATACCTCGTGACTCACCCCATCGCGGTCCACGGGCCGGCCCGGAGGCGTCTCGAAGCGCTGCAGCGCGACCTCGTCGCGCGTCGTCGCCCGACACCAGCGGACCTTCACCACGTAGTGGGGGTGATCGCGGTGCCAGACCTTCTCCAGCCCCGTGGGAAGGACCTGCTCGACCTTGCCGATGTAGCCCTCGACATCCCGCAGGACGACGAGCGCGAACTCCTTCCACGTACCGTGCATGCAGGAAGGGACGGTGGTCACGAGCAGCCTCCTTCGTACGTCCGGCGCATGAGCGCCGCTGTTGATCATGGCAGACGCGGATCTAGGTGCGGAACACCACCTGGAGGGCGCCGGCCGCGTCGCGGAGCTCCAGCCGGTCACCCTCGATCCGGAACGTGGCGGCCCTGCCCATCGCGGCGATGAAGGCGTCCGCCTGTTGAGCCGCCCCTTCGGGCACCGGGACCATGCCCGGACTGATCTCGACGGCCCCGAGCGCAATCCTGTCCCCGCTCGCCGCCCAGTCGCCCGAGTACCCGCGGCACCCATCAGACCCGCTCAGGTGCCCGTCGGCGGCGAACAGCGCATCGACCTCCGTTCCGGCAACGACGCTCACCACGCCGCCGCGTCCGTTGTTGATCCCGGTCGCGAGCCAGCGGCGCCCGGTGATGGTGGTCGGACGCCTGCTGAACACGAGCGTCGCTCCCCCCTCCTGGTCGTGGAGCGAGAGCGTGTGGGCTTCGTCGGTGAGCTCCCAGCGAGTGGACCGGCCGAGCCGCGCGAACACGTCGCCCTCGACTTCCATGACCGCAGGAGGGCAGGCCATCCTGGTCGATCCGATCGAGCCGAACTCGAGCGTCCCCTCCCCCACCGCGCAGGATCCCGTGTAGCGGTTGCAGCCCGTGGAACCGCTGACCCGTCCGGCCTCGAAGCGGATGGAGACATCGACGAGGAAGCCGTCCGCGGCCGTGCGACGGCTTCCCCAGTCCACGCCCTCCAGCGGGTTGTCGGTCATCGGTGGCTCCCTTCGTGGCCGGGTCGGGATCGGTGCAGCGAGTCTACCAGATCGTAGTGGCCGTGCCAAGCCATGTGCGCGGCGATGGGGCAAAATCGATGGTCAGCGCATCCACCGCAACCGCGATACCGGCAAAGGGAGCCCATGGCTGCTCGTGTCCTCGTCGCCTACGCCACCAAGCTCGGGTCCAACGGCGAGATTGCCGAGGTCATCGCCGAGGCGCTGCGCGCCGCCGGCCATCACGCCACCGCCCAGCCGGTACGCGAGGTCGTGAGCCTCGACGACTGGGACGCCGTCGTCCTCGGCAGCGCTCTCTATGCCGCCCACTGGCAACGGGACGCACGCCGCTTCACGGCGCGGTTCAGGGATGCGCTGGCGGCTCGACCCCTGTGGCTGTTCAGCAGTGGCCCGCTGGATCCCAAGCTGGCGCGGGCAGACCTCCCGATCACGGCCCACGGTGCTGAGGTCACGGCGGGCCTCGGCGCCATCGCTCACCACACGTTCGGCGGCCGCCTCCTCGCGGACGCGCCCGTGGACCCGCAGGTCCTCGCCACGCACCCGATCGGCGACTTCCGGAGCTGGGACGCGATCCACGCCTACGCGGCCGAGATTGGGGACGCGCTGGCGAAGATGTCCTTCGCCCCTCCCGAAGCCCCGGTAGCGCCTCCGGACAGCGATCAGTAGGGCGTCCGGCCCTCGAGGGCAATCCACTCCGCGAAGAGGACAGCCGCAGCATCAGCGGCGACGCGGCGCATCGGCATCCGGCGGGCATCGGGGGCCAGCGCAAGCTCCTCGTAGAGGAACTGGTCGTCGAACCCGGCGGCCGCCGCATCCTCGCGGGAGGCGCCGTAGACGATCCCGTCCACGCGCGCCCAGTACGCCGCCGCAAGGCACATCGGGCATGGCTCACAGCTCGTGTACAGCGTGCAGCCCTCGAGCTTGAACGTGCCCAGGGCGGCGCAGGCTGCGCGGATCGCGGTGACCTCGGCGTGCGCCGTCGGGTCGTTCGCGGACGTCACGCGGTTGCAGCCCTCGGAGATGACTCGCCCGTCAGGCCCGACGATGACCGCTCCGAACGGGCCGCCCTGCCCGGCCTGCATCCCGGCGCGACCCGCCTCCACGGCCAGGAGGAGGATGGCCTCGGCCTGACCGGGCAGGTCGGTGGTCCCTGGGTTCATCGCTCACCTCCTGCTGCGAGGATCGCCGGAGTCCGGGCGTTGTCCGAGTTCGCGGGTGACGGCCGAACGGTGTCGCGTCCTCATTCCATCACACCAGAGGCGGACGGCCCCACCTTTGGCGATCCGGGTGTCCCTCAGCTCCCCGCCATCGCGAAGAACATCGGGCTGAAGTACGGGATCAGCCAGATCGCCCACACGACGAGGCTGAACCGGTGGAACTTGCGGATCCACACCTCGTCCTTCCTGGCCAGGACGATCGTCGCCCAGACGGCGTGGACCGCCATCAGCACGATGGCCAGCAGGCCGCTGATGCCGTGGACGTCCATCGTCATGCCGCCGGCGTAGTCGAACATCATCCCGGTGCCCACCGTGTCACACACCAGGCCGAGGTAGAAGAACGCCAGGTGCCACGGCCGCAGCCGGCCCTGGATCCGCTCGCTCCAGACGCCGATCGAGTAGAAGACCAGTGCCGCGGTGATGACGACGCTTGCCGAACCGTCCAAGGAGCTCCCTCCGGGCTTGTGTGCTGGACGCGCTCCAACGGTAGCGCGAGCGGCATTCACGGCGAGGTTCGTTCCCGTTAGGCTTCCGCGCATGATCAACCCCCGCAGGCCGCTTGTCGTCGGATCCGTCACCGCACAGCCTGGCACCCGGGCGACCGGGCTCGTGCCGCTCGACCTCGGTGGCGACGCACGCGTCGACATCCCACTGGCCGTTGTCCACGGTGCCCTGCCCGGACCGAGGGTCGCGATCACCGCTGGGATCCACGGTGCCGAATACGTCTCCATCGCGGCCCTGCGGGAGGTGATCCTCGCCCTCGATCCGGCGGAGGTCCGCGGCTCGATCGTCGCCGTGCTGACGGCCAGCCCGGCCGCCTTCGCTGCACGCTCGATCTACGTCAACCCGCTCGATGGGCGGAATCTCAACCGCTGCTTCCCCGGCGACGAAGCCGGCTCTCCGACCGAGCGCCTCGCCCGCTGGCTCACCGACCATGTGATCGCGGGGTCCGACGCGTTCCTGGACATGCACTGCGGCGACATGAACGAGGCGCTCGTGTCGTTCACCGGGATCGAGGACACGGGGGACGCTGCCGTGGACGCCCGCTCGCGGGCGCTGGCCGACGCCTACGGCCTGCGCTACCTGCTGATCGGGCCGTCGCCCGGGACAACGACCACCGCCGCGGCGGCGCTGGGCATTCCTGCTGTCCTGGCCGAGGTCGGCGGTCAGGGCCGCTGGCCGGCGGAGGACGTGGCGCTCCACGCGGCCGGGCTTCGGCGCTGGCTCCGGGCTGCCGGGATCCTGGCGCACGCGCCCGACGAGCCGAGGCACGCCACCGAGATCCTGCCGACCGAGGCGTGGATGCGCGCGGGCACGACCGGCTACTGGCATCCCGCGGTCGAGGTCGGCCAGCGGGTGGCGGGCGGCACCATCGTCGGCGAGGTGCGCGATGCGTTCGGAGCCGTGCACGAGCGCCCGAAGGCCCCCATCGACGGCGTGGTGATCTTCCTCGTCACGTCACTGGCGATGAACGCGGGGGATCCGCTGCTGGCTCTCGCGGGCTGAGCGCCCGAGCACCGGGCACGACCTCGGCACCGGGCGGTACAGTCCCGGGAAGCCGCTCGAACCTCCTGAGGGAACATGAACGCGCAGTTCCTCGACTCGATCCCGGTGGTCGGGGTCTTCCTCGGCTTCGTCGCCATCTCGCTCATCGTCTACGAGGTGGGCTACCGCCTCGGTCGCTGGTGGCAGCGACGCACGCCCGACCACAAGGAAGGCCCGACCGGGATGCTGGTGGCGTCCGTCCTCGGCCTTCTCGCGTTCCTGCTGGCCGTGACGATGACCATGGCCGAAGACCGGTTCGATACCCGCCGCGGCCTCGTCCTCCAGGAGACCAACTCCATCGGCACGACGTACCTGCGCGCAGGGTTCCTCGACGAGCCGCACGCCGGGGACATCCGGAAGCTCCTACGGGAGTATGTGCCGCTCCGCATCACCGTCAACGACCGCGCGCAGTATCTCGCCAACCAGGACGCGTCCATCGACATCCTCAACGAGATCTGGAAGCAGGCCGAGGTGGTGACGCGGGCCAACCCGGAGTCGGAGGCCGTGAGCCTGTTCATCGAGACGCTCAACGACACGATCGATCTCCAGACGACCCGGGCCACCGCGGTCGTCGTCGCGCGCGTTCCGGAGACGATCCTGATCCTCCTGTTCCTCGGCGAGGTCCTTGCGATGGGGATCGTCGGCTACAGCGCGGGTCTCACCGGGAGCCGGGGTCTGGTGGCGGCGTTGATGCTGATCCTGGCGTTCAGCGCCGTCCTCACCCTCCTCGTGGACCTCGACCGGCCGCGCGACGGCTTCCTCCAGGTCAGCCAGCAGCCGTTGATCACGCTGGAAGAGCAGCTCGGGCCACCCTAGCCAGGTTGGGTCGTGGCCCTCGGCACGGCCGTCAGCCCCCGAGGCGCTTGTACCGGATGCGGTGCGGCTGGTCCGCCGCGGTGCCCAGCTCCTTGTGGCGGAAGGCCTCGTAGTCGCTGACGTTGCCCTCGAACCACCGCACCTGGCTGTCGCCCTCGAAGGCGAGGATGTGGGTCGCGATGCGGTCCAGGAACCAGCGATCGTGGCTGATGACGACGACGCAGCCGGGGAACGACTCCAGGCCGGCCTCGAGTGCGCGCAGCGTGTCCACGTCGAGATCGTTCGTGGGCTCGTCGAGGAGCACCACGTTGCCGCCGGCCTGGAGCAGCTTGGCCAGGTGCACCCGGTTGCGCTCCCCGCCCGACAGCTGGCCCACCAGCTTCTGCTGGTCGGTGCCCCGGAAGTTGAAGCTGGACACGTACGCCCGGGCCGGGATCTCACGCTTGCCAACCTTCACGATCTCGACGCCGTCGGTGATCTCGTCGAAGACCGTCCGGTCCGGCCGCAGATCGTCCCGCTCCTGGTCCACGTAGGCCAGCTGCACGGTCTCGCCGACCTGGATGGTCCCGCTATCGGGCGCCTCCTGGCCCACCAGCATCCGGAACAACGTCGTCTTGCCCGCGCCGTTGGGGCCGATGATGCCCACGATCCCGGCCCGCGGCAGCGAGAACGTCAGGTCCTCGATCAGCAGCCGGTCGCCATAGCCCTTGTGCAGGCCCTTGACCTCGATGACGGTGTCCCCCAGTCGCGGACCCGGCGGGATGGCGATCTCGAGCTCACGGGCGCTGCCCTTGTCGTCCTGCGCCTCGGCCAGCAGCTGCTCGTAGGCGCCAAGGCGGGCCTTGCCCTTCGCCTGCCGTGCCCGCGCGGACATGCGGACCCATGCCAGCTCGCGCGCCAGGGTGCGGGCGCGGGTGTCGGAGGCCTTGTTCTCGAGCGTCATGCGGGCGAGCTTCTGCTCCAGCCAGCTGGAGTAGTTGCCGGAGAACGGGATTCCCCGGCCGCGATCCAGCTCGAGGATCCACTTCGCGACGTTGTCGAGGAAGTAGCGGTCGTGGGTGATGGCGACAACGGTCCCGCTGTACTCGCCGAGGAACCGCTCCAGCCACTCCACCGACTCGGCGTCCAGGTGGTTGGTCGGCTCGTCGAGCAGGAGCAGGTCCGGGTGCTGGAGGAGCAACCGGCAGAGCGCCACGCGGCGCTTCTCGCCGCCGGACAGCCGGGTCACCTCCGCGTCGTCCGGCGGACAGCGCAGGGCGTCCATCGCGATGTCCACGTTGCGTTCCAGGTTCCATGCGTCGGCAGCGCTGATGCGGTCCTCGAGGGCGGCCTGTTCCGCGCCGATCGCCTCGTAGTCGGCGTCCGGGTCCGACCAGCGCGCCATGACGGCGTTGTACTGCTCGATGAGGGCCGCGACCGCGCCGACCCCGTCCATCACGTTGCCCTTGACATCCTTGGCCGGGTCCAGCTGCGGCTCCTGGGAGAGGTAGCCCACCGTGAACCCCGGCGTCAGGCGGGCCTCGCCGGTGAACCCGTCATCCAGGCCGGCCATGATCTTGAGCAGGCTGGACTTGCCCGCGCCGTTAGGCCCGATGACACCGATCTTGGCCCCCGGGTAGAACGAGATCGAGATGTCCTCGAGCACCGTCCGATCGGGCGGGTAGTGGCGGGCGAGCTTGTACGAGGTGTAGATGAACTCGGGCGGCATGGTCGACTAAGGGTACCGAGTGCGCGCCGACCCGGATGGGCCCGTCGCGCTACCCCGGAGGCCCGCTCTCGGCATGCCCGTGCCGATGGTCTCGACGACCGCGAAACCGCGGGATGATGAACGGTGTCTCCCGCTTGTAGGCGAGATACGCCTCGCCGAACCGCTCGGCCAGCTCCCCCTCCTCGAGGCGCTTGAGGTAGAGCAGCAGCGAGCGCGGCCAGGGAGAGGACCAAGAGGGTGCCAGCGGTCGTCCGCGCGGCGATCGCCATGCCCAGGTAGGCCAGGATGGTGCCCAGGGTCATCGGGTTGCGGCAGTAGCGGAACGGGCCCTCCGTCAACAGCTCCTGGGTGGGCATCACCGGCAATGGCGTCCCCCGTCCCTGGTTCAGCTGCATGTCGATCGACTTGAAGGCGATCGCGAATCCCAGCGCCGTCAGGAGCCCGCCGACGATGCGGTTCACGCTCCCGATCCCGATCGGATCGAGATGGAGCCGGCGGTCGACCCGGGGGCCGATCCCGGCCACGAGCAACGGGATCAGGCCCAGGAAGACCGGCCCTGCCGGGATCAGAGCCGCGATCCTCCTGCCCTCGCTGTGCTCGGTCGCGGCCCACCGGGCGTAGCGGGATTGGGCACGCTCCGGCTCGACTTCGGGACCACGCGTCGGGTCGCGCATCTGCACCACGGCACCTCCGTGCATGCGCGGGTCCATCTCGCTCATCCGCCGGAGGAGCGGCATCGGTGGCCGCTCGGATGCCATGCGCACCGGGGCTCGCGCTCGTCGCGGAGCATGCGCGGAAGGTCGCGCGAAGGCCAGAGCCGGAGGGCTCCCTGCCCGTCCATGTGGGACACTCGGTGGTGATCCGCAATCCGGGCCCCTTCACGCGGAGCGGCTCGGGGCGGCAAGATGTCCTGATCGCGGCCGATCCATCGGACGCGAGCCCCCATTGGGATCACCGTGTCAGCTCGAGTCCTCGTCGCCTACGCGACCAAGCTGGGTTCCACCGGCGAGATCGCAGAAACGATCGCACAGGTCCTTCGCGACGGCGGCCATCGTGCGCTCGCGGTACCGGCCCGCGAGGTCGAGAGCCTCGACGACTGGGACGCGGTCGTCCTTGGCAGCGCCGTCTACGCCGCACACTGGCAGAGGGACACCCGCCGGTTCGCCGAGCGGTTCCGCGAGGACCTCAAGGCCCGTCCGCTGTGGTTGTTCAGTGGCGGGCCCCTCGACCGGCGCCTGGCCAAGGCCGACCAGCCAATCACCCCGTACGCCGCGGAGATCACGGCCGGGCTCGGTGCGCGTGCCCACCGGACGTTCGGCGGCCGCTTGGCGCCGGACGCGGCCGTCGATCCCCAGGTCCTCCAGACACACCGCATCGGCGATTTCCGAGACTGGCAGGCGATCGTCGAGTATGCGTATCGGATCGGCCGCGAGCTGGAGCGGATGCAGTTCCCAGCCAGCCGAACGGGCGCAGGACCGGTCAGCGCGACGGCCCGATGGACCCAGCTGACTGGACCTCCGCAACGGCCGGTGCGAGGAGGCGACGACGTCTGGAGGGGGTCTGGATGACGGCTGTATGATCGCGCGAAGATGGCCTCCACACGATCCCGGATGGACCGCCGACCGATGGTGAACCTGAACGATGAGCCCTGAGATCGGGTTCGGCCTGTTCCTCACGCTGCTCTGCGGGCCAACGGCCCTGTGGCTGGGATACCGCGCGCTTCGCGATCATCGGAGCCATCGAGCTGGCTCGTTCACCGTGACATCCTCATGCGGCACAAAGCACTCTGCCCGGATCCGGTGTGACGGATGCGCTGCTCGACCAGGGATTCTGGGTCTGCGGCGCATGCCGATCGGTGAACCGCGCGCGGGGCGAAGCGCTGCTACGGCTGCAAGAAGGCCATGGAATCCGCCGGGTAACCTGCACCGGTGGCGCAGCCGGCCAGGCGAATGGTCCCGGTGATGGCCGAGAACGTCGCGCTGCCCGCGGGCGGCGCTGCGAGGACACCCGCGCCCGTGGCCATCATGGCGCCCGTGGCCGCCATGGCGCCTCTGGCCGCGGCGGCACCGGCGACCATCATGGCGCCCGTTGCCGCGACAGCACCGGTGCCCACCTTGGCGCCCGCGGCTAGGACGGCCCTGATTGCCGCCCCTAGCGCCGATCCGTCCGCCCAGCCGCCAATCCCGATCTCGTCCTGGCCACCGCCGTGCGCGATACACCCACGGGCGTCCCCGTCTGCCCGTTCCTCGGGTTCAAGAACGATCCATCCACTCGGTGCGACTACGCGGACCCCAGGAACTTCTGCCATGCGGCGTCGGCGCGAGGATCGTCCGAGGCTTCCACCAGGCGGCGCATTCCCGGCAAGCCAGGCTCCTCGCGGCCACGGGAGCTCGGCGCGTCGCAGCAGACGTCGCTGTGTCTGACACCTGCGCACGACCAGTGCGAGCGCTACCCGGCAACCCAAGCCGTCGCAGCCAAGTGAGGCGATCGTCTGATCCGTCCAGGTCCGCCGTCTGACTACCCAGCCGAGCATGGGACGCAGGGCTTCCTCGAGTTCGACTCGATGATCAACCTGCGCCCCGGCCAGGGGAAGCGGACGCGGTCGGTCGAGGACCAAGCGATCCGGGTGGCCATCACTGAGCTCGTCGGTCGCGTGGTGGTGCCGTGACCCTCCATCCCGACGTCACGCCCGATCGCTGGGGAACCCTGACGCTCGCCGAACAGCTCGGCAACGCCGGGGCCGACGTCGGGCGGGCGATCCGGGCGCGCGAGGGCGGCAACGAGCTTCGCCTGGCGGCGAACCTGGACCGCGCGCTCGCCCAGCTCGATCTCACCCTGGCGGACCCGCGCTGGGCCGGCCACCGCCGCCGAGAGATCGCCCGCGCACGCGAGGTCGTCTGCGACCTGCTCGCCGGTGACAACGTCTACGGCTCGACGCCCGCCTCGCTCGAGGCATGGTTCATGGCCTACGCCGCACAGGCCCGCGCGGGACGCTGATTCGGCAGGCATCGGGGGGCCGTGTCCTCGGCTCGCGCGACAACAGCCATTCCCTTGACAGCCCCGTCGAGCCGCACATGCTCATGCGGTTCAGGCAGGAACTGGCGCCCCCGGACGGATTCGAACCGCCGACGCCAGCCTTAGGACGGCTGCGCTCTATCCACTGAGCTACGGGGGCGCGCCCGGCGATCGTACCCGACGTCGCCGTGCCGGGTCGGTCAGGTCGGCGGCGGGTCCCCGGCCGGCTCCTCGCGGTTGCGCATCGCGTCCGCGGCCATGGTCATGTACTCGTGGAGCCGGGCACGGGCCTCGGGAGATGCGTCCGACCTGTCGATGGCCGCGCGCATGTGGAGCAGCCACCGATCCCGCTCCAGGCCGCCGATGGAGAACGGGAAGTGGCGGGCCCGCAGCCGCGGGTGGCCACGCTCCTCGAGGTAGGTGGTGGGACCGCCCCAGTACTGGACGAGGAACAGCGTCAGCCGGCGACGGGCACCCGCGAGGTCGTCGTCCTGTTCCGGGTAGAGCGGCCGCAGCACGTCGTCGTGCCTGACCCCCTCGTAGAAGCGGTTGACGAGGCGCTCGAAGAACGGCGTGCCGCCGACCTGGTCGTACAGCGTGGGTTCGGACATCGGGGGCGATTCTAGGGCTGTCGCTGGAACCCGCGGGGTGTCGTCGTGCGTCCGCGGGTGGAATCCCGCCGCCCTCGTACAATCTGAAGCCGTGAGCGCTCCCCTCCCCGTCCTGTACCTCTACCACCGGGCCGGCTGCCATCTGTGCGACGACGCCCGCGTGACGCTGGGCCTGCTGCTCGCCGATCGCGAGTCGCGCGGCTTGCCTGCCCCGCCGATCATCGAGCGCGATATCGACACCGACGAGGAGTGGCAACGCCGCTACGCCCTGACGATCCCGGTGGTCGCCCTGGGTGACCGCGAGGTGGAGCTGGCCACCAGCCCGGCCGCTCTGCGCCGCCTCCTCGAGGATGTCCTCGACGGAGCCCCCGCCCGATGACCGACTACACGTTCCTCGTGGCGATGGCGGCGGGCCTGATCTCCTTCCTCTCGCCCTGCGTGCTCCCGCTGGTGCCCGCCTACCTCGGCCAGCTGACGGCGGTTGCCGTCGCGGCCAACGGCACGATCGACCGGCCGTCGCGCTGGGCTGCCGTCAAGCACTCCGTCGCGTTCGTCGCCGGGTTCGGCGCCGTGTTCACGCTGCTCGGGGTCACGGCCGCCTTCGCCGGCGGGGCCATCGCCGACTACATGCAGCCGCTGCGCGTCATCGGTGGCGGCATCCTCGTGATCATGGGTCTCAGCCTCGCGGGGATCATCCACATCGGGTTCCTGGAGCGGACCTGGCGGCCGCTGGACGCCGGCGCATCGGCAGGCCTAACCGCGACCACCGGCGGGATGACCATCGCCCCGGCCGGCGGCGGCGGGATGGGCGGGCGCATGGGCACGAAGCTCATCGGCGGACGCTCTGGCCTTGGCGCTGCGTTCACGCTTGGCTCGATCTTCGCCATCGGCTGGACGCCCTGCATCGGCGCCATCCTCGGCGGGATCCTGACCCTGGCCGCCACGTCCGAGGGCAAGGTCCAGGGCGCGCTGCTCCTCGTGGGATACACGCTGGGCCTCGGCATCCCGTTCATCGTGATCGCGGCCTTCTACGACCGCTCCCGCACCTTCGTGCGCTTCCTCGTCCGGCATGGCCGGATCGTGTCGCTCATCGGCGGACTCCTCGTGGTGGCGATCGGCCTCGCGATGATGTTCGACTGGCTGGTGTTCCTGCCGCGGTACTTCCAGTTCGTCCCGGCGGTATGACGGAGCCGCTCCCGGCGGGCCTCCTGCCGGAGCCGCCGACGCCCCCGGTCCGGCGTGGCGGCATCGGACCCTTCAGCCGGCGCCAGCTCCTCCTCGTCCTGGGTGTCGTGGTCGTGGCGGCGGTCGTGCTGTTCCTGGTGACGAGGCCCATCGCTCAGACGGGAGGGGTCGGCGGCCTCCCGACGGCCCTGCCCGGCACGACCCCATTCCTCGTCGGCGAAGCGAAGACCGGCCTCCAGCCCGGCGATCTGGCCCCCGAGCTGGGGTGGACGAACCCGGATGGCACCCCGGGCCAGCTCCTCGACCTCGACGGCAACCCGGTCCGTCTCGAGGACCTGCGCGGGAAGCTCGTCTGGCTCAACTTCTGGGCGACCTGGTGTCCCCCGTGCCAGGCGGAGACCCCGGTCCTGCGCGAGATGGACGAGCGGTACCGCGACCAGGGGCTGGCCATCGTGGGGGTCGCCGTCCAGGAGACGACGGTCGACAACGTCCGCGAGTACGCGGACCGGTACGAGCTCGCGTACCCGATCGCCTTCGACGCCTCGGCGGACATCTTCGACCTGTACCGCGTCTACGCCCTGCCGACGCAGTTCTTCATCGGCGGCGATGGCCTCGTCCGCCAGGTGGTGAACGGTCCCCTGACGAGCGAGGCCGCGCGAGGCCCTGGTCGAGAGCTGGCTGCCGGATCCGTCCGCCCGGCCCGAGGAGCCGGCCTCGTCCTGAGCCACGTCTGCTGCAGCGAGACCCGCGCGGCATCACCAGTGGTGCTATCCCGGGGCTGGACGGGACCGAATGTCGCCGTCCTCCCCGCCGGACGCGCTTCTGGGGGCGGTTTGATCACGAGCCGTGATCCTCGCGGCGTCATCGTCCATCGCGGCGCATCCGTCCGCTACGAATACGGTGAGATAGCACCGCTGGTGATCGATGGGCGCAGCAGTGCCGCGGTTCGCGCGGAGCGCCGGGGTGGGCGCGGCGGAACGCGAGCTGCGTGGAACGGTCCGGACCGCGCCCGGAACCCCGAGTGTGGGGAAGCGCGCCGATGCACCTCGAACCGCTAGCGGTCGCTGCCCGGGACGTTCTTGCCGAAGGGCCGAGCCGGGCGTGCGTGGCACGCAAGGATTCCCAGGGCCAGTGCCGTCAGCGTGCGTGGCACGAACCGGCACGACGTCGAAACGAGCGCTCCGAGGCTCGTAGCCGCCCTCGACGTGCGCCGGATGCAAGAACGGAGCACGCGCCGACCACAACCATGCGTGCGACGCAGGCCCGGCGTGGTGCAACCCGGCGGGCGGAACCCGGCGGGCGCGCGCACCGCGCCCTTGCGGCGCCTACAGCCCCTCGAACCGGTAGCGGTCCCGGTCCGGGACCAGCTTGCCCACCGGCATCCGCGCCTCGTGGCTCAGCACGACGGTCCAGTCATCCTCGACGGCCCGCCGGAACAGCTCGCCCTTGACCTCCACGGAATCCAGCGGGAAGTCGTCGAACGCCGTCACCCAGCGCGGGTTCGCGGACCACGGCCGCATGCACAGGTCGCCGAAGAAGGCCACGGACCCTGCGCCCGGCCCGGTTCCCCGCACGACCACCGCCTGGTGGCCCGCCGAGTGCCCTCCGGTCCGCACGACCGAGACGCCCGGCAGCAGCTCCCGGTCGCCCTCGGCCCAACCCTCCGCGCCCCAGTCCGCCACGAGCCGCAGCTCCGGCTGGTCGTACGACGCCACGACGCGGCCGTTGCCGCTCAGGGCGATCTCCCACTCCGCGCGCTGGGCGACGATCGTGGCCCGCGGAAACGCCTTCGATCCGTCCGCGAGCAGCAGGCCGCCGGCATGGTCGTAGTGGAGGTGGCTCATGGCCACGATGTCCACCGAGCCAGGGTCGAAACCAGCCTGGCGCAGCGCCGGCACGACGGGCGTCCCGGTGTACCCGCGCATGGCCGTGTTCTTGGCGTCCATGCGCTCCCCGATGCCGGTCTCGATCAGCACGCGGCCGGCGGGCGTCTCCACGAGGAGGCAGTTGAGCGCCTGGGTCAGGCGCCGGTTCTCGTCCAGCTCGTCCTCGGCCCAGGGGCGCCACAGGACCCACGGCACGGGACCCAGGAGGGTCCCCGCATCGGACTTGAAGGTGCCGGCCTGGACCAGCGCGACGCGCGTCCCGCCACCCAGGTCCGCGCTCCAGTGCACGGCGTCGTTGATGGCCACGGCTCAGCCCCCGTCGCGGACCTTGCGACCGCGCTCGAAGTCCGCGTGGAAGGCCGACGCCGTGGGCTCGGACTGGCCCTGGTACTTGGAGCCGAGCTCCGCCGACCCGTACGGCCGCTCCACGGGCGAGCTCATCCGGAAGAAGCTGATCTGCCCGATGCGCATGCCGAAGTACAGCGCGATCGGCAGGTTGGCCACGTTGGACAGCTCGAGGGTCAGCGTGCCCTTCCACCCAGGGTCCACGTACCCGGCCGTCGAGTGGATGAGGAGGCCGAGGCGGCCCAGCGAGCTCTTCCCCTCGAGCCTGGCCACGAGATCGTCCGGCAGCTCGACCCATTCCAGGGTCTGGCCCAGCACGAACTCCCCCGGGTGGAGGATGAACGGCTCGTCGTCGCCCACGGTGAGCATCTCGGTCAGGTCGGGCTGCGGCGTCCTCGGGTCGATGAACGCATACCGGTTGTTGCGGAACACCCGGAAGCTGCGGTCGAGGTGCAGGTCCACGGACGACGGCTGGAGATCGGCCGGGTCGTAGGGGTCGATGCGGACCCGCCCTGACTCCAGCTCCGTCCGGATGTCGCGGTCGGCCAGGACGCTCATCGCGTGCGCTTCCCCTTCTTCGGTGTGCCCTCGTCGAACAGCTGATCCACCTCGCGCTTGAGGTCCGCGAGGTCCTCGAAGCTCTGGTACACGGACGCGAACCGGATGTAGGCGATGTGGTCGAGGGCCCGGAGCCTGTCCATGGCCATCGCGCCGACGCGCGACGACGGGATCTCCGACAGCCCCGACGAGCGGAGCTCGCCCTCGATCGCGTCCGCCGCCCGTTCCGCGGCATCGTCGGGGACGGGGCGGCGCGTCAGGGCCTTGGCGAGCCCCGATGCGAGCTTGTCGCGATCGAACTCCTGCCGCGTCCCATCGCGCTTGACGACGACCAGCCGCGCCGCCTCGACGCGCTCATACGTCGTGAACCGGGCCGAGCAGGCCGGACACTCGCGCCGGCGACGGATCGTGGCGGACTCGTCCAGGTCGCGCGAGTCCACGACGCGCGTGTCGCGGGTGCTGCACTGGGGGCAGCGCATTGGCGTCCGATCTCCTCCGCACCACTATCCCTTGTGGTCTGGCGGAAGGGTACCACTACATGCGGGGTTCGAAGTCCTCTTCGGCGCCGGCGATGTCGACCGGCGGATAGCCACGCGGCGGTCGCCGGCTGGCCGTTGCGGGCCGGCGTGGCAGGCACCATGTCGGCGGGGCGAAGGTCGGCCACCTTGCGTGCCCGCTCGGCGAACGCGTCGCGCGCGTGACGGAGGTTCAGCGCCCCGCGCTTGAGCGAGGTCTGCGCCTCGAGGTCGCGGCCGATGCTGGTGTTGGTCATCATCCCCAGCCCGTGCTCGACGAGCATCACCGCTCGCCCCGCCCGCTCCAGGTCACCGGTCATGGCGACCACCACGGGCGCGAGGCCCTCCGGCGCCGCAAGGGCGGTCGTCTCACCCGTCAGCTCATCGATGACGGTCTGCGCCTCCGTCACGAGCGCCGGGAGGCCGGCCGGGTCGCCGGCATGCCGTCGCGCCTCGTCGAGGCCGCGCAGCAGCGGCCCGGAGGCACCCCCGAAGCGAAGGTTGATCGACTCGACCGCCTCCTGGAAGTCCTCGAGGTCCCGCGTCCGCGTGGTGAGCGTCGACATCTTCCGGAACGTCTTGACGAACAGGGCGCCGAGGGCGACCAGCACGGCGAACCACAGCAGCGCCCAGAGCGGCAGGTCCGGCATGGTCCCCCGTCCCCCGTCCCGTCAGCCGCCGCGCCGGGCGCGGAGCTCGGCGACGAGCGCGGGACCAACGTCGAACAGGTCACCCAGGACGAACAGGTCCGCGACCTCGGCGATGGGCGCGTCCTGGTCCCGGTTGACGGCCACGATCACCTCCGAGCCCTGCATGCCCACCCGGTGCTGCATCGCCCCGGACACGCCGAGGCCCAGGTACAGCTCGGGCTTCACGACCCGGCCGGTCTGGCCGATCTGCCGCGAGTACGGAACCCACCCCGCGTCGACGGAGGCGCGCGTCGCACCCGCGACGCCGCCGAGGAGGTCGGCGAGCTCCTCCACGAGGGCGAACCCTTCCGCGCTGCCGACGCCCCGCCCACCGACGACGACCACGTGCGCGTCCTCGAGTGAGACGGCGGCGCCGGCCTCGGCCACGCGGTCGAGAACCTGCGTGATGGGCCCTGCCGGGGCTGCGGGCTGACGCGGTTCCACGGAACCTGGCGCGCCCGCCTCAACGGCGGTCACGCCGCCCGGACGCAGGGTGATCAACCCGGATCCGGCGGTCAGCGCGCTGCTCGTCACTGCCTTGCCGCCCAGGACGCTCGAGCGGATGACCGGTCCCTCACCCGCCCAGGAGGCCTCGTCCGCGTTCGCGAGCAGGCCCAGGCCGGTCAGACCCACGAGCATCCCGGCGATGTCGCGGCCGTCGGTCGTGGCACCCATGACGACGTGGGTCACGCCCTCGCCGAGGAGGCGGATGATCTCGGCAGTGACGTGCGGCGCGATCACCTCGCCGGTCAGCGCCGGGTTCGTGACCGCGATCACGCGGGGCACGAAGGCCGCGAGCTGGCCGGCGGCCGCGTCCGGCGCCGCATCCACCACCAGCCCGAGCGCCGCCCCACCGGCAGCGTCGGCGAGCCCACGGGCGAGCGTCGCGACCTCGGTGGAGAGCTTCGTCAGCGCCCCGTCCGCGACCTCCGCGACGGCGAGGATCGTCACCGGCATCAGATGATCCTCCGCGCCGCGAAGAAGTCGGCGATCTCGCGGGCCATGTCCGGGGCCGCGCCGGAGATCACGCGCCCGGCGGCGCGGGCGGGCGGCAGGTCCACGGCGAGGACCGTGGTGGCCCATGCCCCGTCGTCCGGCGCCAGATCGGGACCAAGATCCGCGAGCGAGCGGATCGCGATCTCCCGCGATCGCGCGGCCATGATCCCCTTGAGCGACGGGTACCGCGGGGCGCCGAGCGCCTGGGTGCAGGAGATGACGGCCGGCATCGGCGCCTCGACCAGGTCGTAGCCCTTGGCGGAGAGGCGGTGCACGCGGACGCGGCCGGCCTGGAGGTCCGGCTCGATCCTTCCGGCGGCGGACAGCAGGGGCAGGCCGAGGCGGGCGGCCACGCCGGCGGTGACGGCGCCACCCGCCCCGTCGGAGGTGTCCAGGCCCCCGAGCAGCAGGTCGAAGGGCTCCGAGGCGACGGCGGCGGCCAGCACCCGGATCGTGGTCGGCATGTCGGCGCCCGCGAGGGCCTCGTCCGTGACGAGGATCCCGCGCTGGGCACCCATGGCGAGGGCCTTGCGGATCGTCTCGGTGCCGTTGGCCGGGGCCATCGTCAGCACGACCACCTCGCCGCCGTGCGCCTCGACGAGCTGCAGTGCGGCCTCGAGCGCGTACTCGTCGTTGCCGTTGATGACGGTGGGCGAGGCCGCACGGTCCAGCCGGTGGTCCGGGCCGAGGCGCTCTGCGCCCGCGGCGGGATCCGGGACGGGTTTGGTCAGGACGACGATTCGCACGTGCGCAAGGCTCCTGTGGGGCGTCGTCCCGCTCAGCCCCCGGCGAGGAGGGACCGGGCGACGATGAGTCGCTGGATCTGCTGCGTCCCCTCGTAGAGCTGGGTGATCTTCGCGTCGCGCATCATCCGCTCCACGGGGTATTCGTCGATGTAGCCGTAGCCGCCCAGGACCTGGACCGCGTCGGTGGTGACCCGCATGGCGGCATCACCGGCCACGAGTTTACAGAGGGCCGCCCATCGGGCCGCGTCCGCGTCACCGGACTCGATCTCCTCGCAGGCCGTGTACAGGAGGTGGCGCGCGGCCTCCGTCGCCGCGTCCATGTCCGCGAGCATCGCCTGGATCATCTGGAGCTCCGCGATGGGCTTCCCGAACTGGCGGCGCTCCTTCGCGTACGCGGTGGCGACCTCGAGGGCACCCTGGGCGATGCCGACAGCCTGCGCCGCGATGCCCGGCCGCGACCGCTCGAACGTCTGCATCGCGATCGCGAACCCCTGCCCCTCGTCACCGAGGCGGTTGGCGACCGGGACACGGACGCCGTCGAAGGCGAGCTCCGCCGTGGGCGAGCCGCGGATGCCCATCTTGTGCTCGACTCTCGTGACCTTGAAGCCGGGTCTGTCGGTCTCGATGAGGATCGCCGACAGCCGCCGGCTTGCCCGTTCCGCGTCGGGGTTGGTGACGGCGAACACGATCACGTAGTCAGCGACGCTGCCGTGGCTGATGAACCGCTTCGTGCCGTCGACGATGTACTCGTCGCCGTCCCGGACCGCGCGGGTGCGGATGCCGGACGGATCGGAACCCGCGTCTGCCTCGGTCAGGCCGAAGGCGATCAACCTCTCGCCCGAGGCGAGGCCCGGGAGCCAGCGATCCTGCTGCTCCGGCGTTCCGGCGACCTGGATCGGGATTGCCCCGAGGGCCTGGACCGCGAGGATCAGGCCCGACGTGGCGCAGTGGCGGCTGATCTGCTCGATGGCGAGGCACAGCGTGAGCAGGTCTGCGCCCAGGCCGCCGTGGCGCTCCTCGAAGGGGATCGCGAAGACGTCGTGGTCCGCGAGCAGGCGGCGGACGTCCTCGGGCCAGGTGGCGGTCCGATCGATCTCGGCGGCGCGTGGGGCAATCCGCTCGTCGGCGAGCACGCGGACGGCATCCCGCAGGAGCTGCTGCTCCTCGGTCAGGCGCACGGGGCTGTGGCCGGGCTGCGTGGTGGTCACCGCGGCCATCCTAGCAGCGGCATGGTCAGCCGGATACGGCCCCGCGGGAGGCAGATCGTCAGGGATGACATCGGCACACAGTTGGGTCTAGGCTGTGGCGGCAACCGGCGTTGGCCGGGCCATCCACCCGGACCCCCGACCGTTCGCCGGCAGGGGTTGCGCCATGGATCAGCCGTTCCTGATCGCCCTTCTCGTCGCCCTCGTCGTTGTTCTTCTGGCCCTCGCGCGCATCATGACGAGGCCCCGCCCCTCCGCCATCGAGACTGCCGGTGAAACCTCGATCGGCGTCTCCACGGAAGGCATGAAGCTCTGCCCGAAGTGCGGGATGGGCAACCTCTGGACGGAGCGCAGCTGCTCGGGCTGCGGGTCGGCGCTCAAGGGATAGGCGCCGGAGCCCGGCCGCGGTCTGCCCCCGATGTGGGCAGCAGGCCCTAGACCACCGGTAGCGCTCGCCCGGCGGGCACGTCGCGCTCGCCGAACGGCGCGATGGCGGCCGCGAGCAGCTCGCTGATGTCCTGGGCGGTGACCGCGTCCTCGCCCTCGCTCCGGCCTGCGTCGGTCAGGCCGTCACGCAGCATGACCATACAGAACGGGCAGGCCGTCGCCACCGTGGAGGCCCCGGTGTCCAGGACCTGGAGCGTCCGCGCGGCGTTCACGCGGCTCCCACGGCTCTCCTCCATCCACATCCGCCCCCCGCCGGCACCACAGCAGAAGGTCTGGCGTCCGTGGGCGTCCATCTCGACCAGCTCGACACCCGGGATCGCCCCCAGGACATCGCGCGGCGCCGCGAGCACGCCGTTGTAGCGCGCCAGGTAGCACGAGTCGTGGTAGGTCACCGACCGTGGCAGCCCGTCCGACCCCAGCGCGAGGCGCCCGGACGCCACGAGGTCCGAGAGGTACTCGCTGTGATGGCGGATCGTGAACGAGCCCCCCAGCTGGCCGTACTCGTTGCCGATGGTGTTGAAGCAGTGCGGGCAGGCCGTGACGATCGTCCGCTCCCCCATCCGGTAGCGATTGAGCGTCTCGATGTTTCCGGCGGCGAGGATCTGGAACACGTACTCGTTGCCCATCCGCCGCGCCGGGTCGCCGGTGCAGTTCTCCTCCTGGCCGAGCACGGCGAACGACACGCCGGCGGCCTCGAGGCAGGTCACCACGGCCCGGGCGACCCGCCGGTTGCGGTCGTCGAAGGCGGCCGCGCAGCCCACCCAGTACAGGACCTCGAGCGCATCGAGCAGGCCGGCACGCTGGACCTCTGCCACGGTCCGGACCGCGAACGGCAGCCCCTTCGCCCAGTCGAGGCGGGCCGACGGCGGCTGGCCCCAGGGATTGCCCACGCTCTCCATGCCCCTGAACGCGGCCGTGAGCTCCTGGGGGAAGCGGCTGTCCTCCAGGACCAGGTTCCGGCGCAGGCCGACGATCTTGTCCACGTGCTCGATCGTGACCGGGCAGGCCTCCACGCAGGCACCGCAGGTCAGGCAGTCCCAGACGGCGTCGTACGGGATCGCGGCGTCCACGAGCGGGCGGGCGACGGCCTCGGGCCGGAGCGAGTCGTCGAGGCCGAACGTGGCCCGCACCGACGGCGAGTTGGGGATCAGCGGCAGCCCGGCCTCCGCCTCCACCGCCTCGTGGCGGATGCCCATGATGAACGTCTTGGGGTTGAGGGGCTTCCCGGTCGCGTGTGCCGGGCAGGCCTGCTGGCAACGGCCGCACTCGGTGCAGGTGAAGCCGTCGAGCAGGTCCTTCCAGGACAGGTCGGCGACCGTCCGGACCCCGAACACCGCGTCCTCGGCCTCGAGGTCCATCGCGGGCAGCTGGCCCCGGGGGGCGAGCTTGCGCAGGAGGATGTTGGGGATGGCGGTGGCGATGTGGAGGTGCTTGCCGAACGGCAGGTAGACCAGGAAGACGGCGACCAGGACCATGTGCGCCCACCAGAAGGCGGCGAACAGGGCCTCGTTGAGGTCAGTCCCGAGCCCGACCAGCGCGCCGCCGAGCGCGTTCGCGATGAACGCCCCGGGGATCTCACCGTACGCCGCCACCTCGAACACCTGGGCCAGCAGCTCCGTCGCCACGACCGCGCCGATCAACCCCAGGATCACCAGCGCGTGCCGGTTGAGCGTCAGGCGGCTCGGCCGCACGACCACCCGTCGGAAGACCGCGTACGCGATGCAGACCAGCACGACCACGGCCAGCACGTTCTGGAGCGCCATGACCGCCGCCCACAGGGCCCCGTCGGCCGGCCAGGACAGGATCGCCTCGACGAGGCCCCCGGTCGCGATGTTCGCGGTGCCGATGGACAGCAGGAGAAAGCCCCAGAAGATGCCGATGTGCATCAGGCCCGCTGGAAGGTCCCGGAACATCCGCGTCTGGACGAGGCCGTAGCGGACCGCGCCCCACAGTCGCGACGGGATCCGGTCGGTGGGTGTCGCGTTGCGCGCGGCGGCGAACACGCGCAGGTGGCGGGCCATCGCCAGCCCGAAGACCAGGACGGCGCCCCAGAACAGCGGGAACACCAGTGGGTAGTACGGGACCTCGGCGAACGCCGGGAACATCGTCAGGCGTCCGGGGAACCCGACGGCAGGTCGTCGCGGCCCGCCGCCCGCGCCACCCCGTGGTCGAAGGGGCCGGCGAGCGTCTCCAGGGCGTGGACGAGGATGGGCTCCAGGACCGCGAACGACTCCATCGACGCCTTGGGCGATCCCGGCACGTTCACGACCAGCGAGCCGCCGCGAACCCCCACCAGGCCCCGCGACATCACGGCGAACGGCGTGTGCGCGCGTCCGTCGGCCCGCATGGCCTCCGCGATCCCGGGCACCTCGTAGTCAAGGATGCCGGCGGTGGCCTGTGGGGTCACGTCTCGCGGCGTGAGGCCGGTCCCCCCGGTGCTGATCACCAGGCGATGGCGGGCCGCCCCGTCGACGAGCGCCTGCGCGATCCGCGGGATGTCGTCCGGCACGGTCCGTCGCTCGACCTCGAAGCCGAGCGCGATCAGGCGCTCCTCGAGCAGGGCGCCGGACTCGTCCTCGCGCGTTCCCTCGTACGTGCGATCGCTGACCGTGAGGACCAGCGCCGAACGGTGCGCGAGGGGCTGCCGCGCCGGGCTCATCCCGCCGGCTTCCGCTTGCCGACCCGACCCGCCATGCGCTCGCCGGGCTTCCGGCGCGGTCTCGGCGCGTCTTCGGCGGGCGCCGGGCGGTGCCAGTCGCCGCTCTTGCCCCCGGTCTTGGACACGAGGCGGAGGCCCCTGATCTCCACGCCGCGTTCGACGCCCTTGACCATGTCGTACACGGTGAGGGCGGCGACCGAAGCCGCGGTCAGGGCCTCCATCTCGACGCCCGTCGGTCCGGTGGTCGCGGCCTCGGCCCGGATCCGCAGCACGCCGGCCGCACGGTCGGGCGTGATGGCGACGACCAGGTCCGTCAGCGCGATCGGGTGGCACAGGGGGATCAGCTCCGCGGTCCGCTTGCCGCCCATCACGCCGGCCAGCTCCGCGACCGTGAGCACGTCGCCCTTGGCGTTGCCGCCGTCGATGACGAGCGAGAGCGTCTCGGCCGAGACCACCACCTCCGCCTCGGCGACGGCGCGACGGGCCGTGGGCGGCTTCGCGCTGACATCCACCATGCGCGGGCGGCCGCGACGGTCGACGTGGGTGAGACGACGGCGTTCGGCGCGCGGGGCGTCGCTGCGTTCCATTGGACCTCCTGCTGGCCTCCGATCCTAGCGGGCGGCGGCGCAACCCGCGCGGCCGTTCCCGACGGTGGCCGCTCCCGGCGCCGACGCATCGCTCGCCGCAGGCCACCTCACCCTGGCGATCCGGACGTCCCGGCCGCTTCCAGGCCAGCTCACCCCGGCGAACCGGACGTCCCGGCCGCCTCCACGCCACCGGTCCGCCGCAGGATCAAGTCGCCGATCGACTCACGCGTGACCATCCCCTCGAGACTCCCGTCGACGACCACCGCGAGCCCGTCCAGGCCCTGGCGATCCATCATCTCGACGGCAGCCCAGAGGTCCTCGCCGGGTTCGAGAAAGCGTGCGGCCGGGGGCGAGGCCATCACGTCGGCGGCGCGAGTATCCGCGAACCTTCGCCGCCCGAGACGCTGCAGCCGGCGGGTGCCGATGACGCCAACCGGCGTGTCGCCATCCATGACCGGCAGGCAGGTGTAGCCGTCGTCACCTTCGAACCGGGCGGCGAACGTGTCCACGGTGAGCGCCGGATCGATGTGGGGGACGTCGCTCCGGATGGCGTCCGCCACCGTCGCTCCCCGGAGCAGCTCCTCCAGGCCCAGGCGCTTGTCCAGCGTCCTCGCGCCGGTGATGAGCAGCCAGCCGAGCGCCAGGACCAGGAGTCCACCGGTGATCATGTCGGCGAGCGCGAGGGCAACCCCGACGCCCACCGTGGCCCAGCCCAGCAGGCGCCCGACCCGGACCGCGATCGATCCAGCCCGCTCGCGACTGCCGGTTCCTGCCCACGCGACGGCCCGCACCAGGCGACCGCCATCGAGGGGCATCCCGGGCAGCAGGCTCAGGGCCGCGATGAGCAGGTTGAGCCCGCCCACCACGAGCACACCGCCGGCGACACCGCCTGCCGCGCCGCCGATCGCCCCCACGACCACCGCCACCGGCAGCGAGGCCAGCGCCACCGCGAGCGACACGAGCGGGCCCGCGGCCGCGATGGCCATCTCATCCCGGGGGCGAGGTGCCTCGATGGACAGCGGGGCCAGGCCGCCGATGAAGCCCAGCGTGATCGCCGTGGTCGGGACGCCGCACCGCCGACCGACGAGGGCGTGCGAGATCTCGTGGGCGACGACCGTCACGAGGAAGCCAAGGGCGACGATCACGCCGATGATCCAGTGCAGCGGCGCCCCGAGCTCGGGCGCCGTGGCGGCGGCCTGCTGGCTGCCGATGAACGTCACGACGGCGAGCACGAAGGCCCATGCGAACGAGATGCGCACCTCGATCCCGAACACCCGGGCGAGGGGGAGGCCGCCACTCACCCTGGTTCCGCCGGCCCTTCGGCGGGCGCAGGCGCGGGTTGCGCGGCCGATGGTTTCGCGGCCACGGCGCCCCGCATGGCGATCGTCCGGGCGCGCCGGCGCGCGATCCAGCTCATGGCCAGCGCGAGGACGATCACGACGACACCCACGCCGATCGCGCTGTCCACCCAGAACTGCTGCGGGAAGAGCTGGACCAGCCGCTCCGTGCCCGGGTCGAACAGGTAGTTCCCACCCGGGAAGAAGATCTCGTGGAACAGGATGAACGCCGAGTCGAAGAACAGGAGTCCCGCGACCCCGCCGACGACCGTGACGGCGACGATGGCATAGCCCGTCCGGGCCAGCCGCCGCCAGAACCGCGCCCGACCCTCAGGCCCACGCGCCGCCAGGAACATGAGCACCAGGACCACAGCGGCGGCCACTGCGACGGCGAAGAAGCCGAAGAACACGCCCCGCACGTCGCGCATGTGGCCGCGCTCGTTGTCGTTGAGGACGGCGGCCCCGTCCAGGGTCACGTCGAAGTCGGGAGGACCCAGCACCAGGTCCAGCAGGATCGGGTTCGTGACCGCGGCCAGCTGCTCCGTGGTGAAGCCGGTCCATGCCTCGGCCTGCGCCCGCTCCTGGGCGAACGACACCCAGACCGGGTTGAGGAATGGCAGGATCGCCAGCGCGACGATGACGAGGGCGGCCGAGATGCCGGTGACGAGGGCGGCGAGGGCGCCGCGGAGGGAGTCCATCAGGCGCCGATGGTAGCCGGTGTGGGGTCCACGGCCCTCCCACGGCCCGGCGGCGGCGAGGCTACGCCTCCTCGAGCGTCCGCGCCTGCTCCCACCAGGTCTCGATCATCAGGTCGGCCGGCGGCTCCGTGCCGAGCTCCGCGGCCCCCTTGACGATCCGCGCCCGGAACGCGTCCAGGTCCACGGAGAGCACGTCGTGCAGACCCTCGATTCGGGCCTGGATGAACACCTGGTGCTCCGCCGGACCGAAGCCCGCGAGGTTGAGCATGAGCGCCTCGTCGCGCCACGTGGTCACGTCGTTGATGGTCGCCCTGACGTGGTCGGCGAGAGACTGGCGGCGAGTGGCGGTCTCCGAGACCTCGAGCAGGATCCCGGTCGTGAAGATCCCCTGCTTCTCGAGGCGGGCGAGGTACACGGGCTCGATGCGGGTGAGCTCGGTGATGGGCGGCACGGGCGCGTCGGCCTCCGGTATCTGGCGGGCGGAAGAGGTCGCCATTATGGCCGGTCCGCGC
>CAVOWV010000023.1:0-20678 GCA_963700245.1 uncultured Chloroflexia bacterium | reverse complement strand
GGCGCCCCCGGACGGATTCGAACCGCCGACGCCAGCCTTAGGACGGCTGCGCTCTATCCACTGAGCTACGGGGGCGCGCCCGGCGATCGTACCCGACGTCGCCGTGCCGGGTCGGTCAGGTCGGCGGCGGGTCCCCGGCTGGCTCCTCGCGGTTGCGCATCGCGTCCGCGGCCATCGTCATGTACTCGTGGAGCCGGGCACGGGCCTCGGGAGATGCGTCCGACCCGTCGATGGCCGCGCGCATGTGGAGCAGCCACCGATCCCGCTCCAGGCCGCCGATGGAGAACGGGAAGTGGCGGGCCCGCAGCCGCGGGTGGCCACGCTCCTCGAGGTAGGTGGTGGGACCGCCCCAGTACTGGACGAGGAACAGCGTCAGCCGGCGACGGGCACCCGCGAGGTCGTCGTCCTGCTCCGGGTAGAGCGGCCGCAGCACGTCGTCGTGCCTGACCCCCTCGTAGAAGCGGTTGACGAGGCGCTCGAAGAACGGCGTGCCGCCGACCTGGTCGTACAGCGTGGGTTCGGACATCGCGGGCGATTCTAGGGCTGTCGCTGGAACCTCCGGGGTGCCGTTGTGCGTCCGCGGGTGGAATCCCGCCGCCCTCGTACAATCTGAAGCCGTGAGCGCTCCCCTCCCCGTCCTGTACCTCTACCACCGGGCCGGCTGCCACCTGTGCGACGACGCCCGCGTGACGCTGGGCCTGCTGCTCGCTGATCGCGAGTCGCGCGGCTTGCCTGCCCCGCCGATCGTCGAGCGCGATATCGACACCGACGAGGAGTGGCAACGCCGCTATGCCCTGACGATCCCGGTGGTCGCCCTGGGTGACCGCGAGGTGGAGCTGGCCACCAGCTCGGCCGCCCTGCGCCGCCTACTCGAGGATGTCCTTGACGGAGCCCCCGCCCGATGACCGACTACACGTTCCTCGTGGCGATGGCGGCGGGCCTGATCTCCTTCCTCTCGCCCTGCGTGCTCCCGCTGGTACCCGCGTACCTCGGCCAGCTGACGGCGGTTGCCGTCGCGGCCAACGGCACGATCGACCGGCCGTCGCGCTGGGCTGCCGTCAAGCACTCCGTCGCGTTCGTCGCCGGGTTCGGCGCCGTCTTCACGCTGCTCGGGGTCACGGCCGCCTTCGCCGGCGGGGCCATCGCCGACTACATGCAGCCGCTGCGCGTCATCGGTGGCGGCATCCTCGTGATCATGGGTCTCAGCCTCGCGGGGATCATCCATATCGGGTTCCTGGAGCGGACCTGGCGGCCGCTGGACGCCGGCGCATCGGCAGGCCTCACCGCGACCACCGGCGGGATGACCATCGCCCCGGCCGGCGGCGGCGGGATGGGCGGGCGCATGGGCACGAAGCTCGTCGGCGGACGCTCTGGCCTTGGCGCTGCGTTCACGCTTGGCTCGATCTTCGCCATCGGCTGGACGCCCTGCATCGGCGCCATCCTCGGCGGGATCCTGACCCTGGCCGCCACGTCCGAGGGCAAGGTCCAGGGCGCGCTGCTCCTCGTGGGATACACGCTGGGCCTCGGCATCCCGTTCATCGTGATCGCGGCCTTCTACGACCGCTCCCGCACCTTCGTGCGCTTCCTCGTCCGGCACGGCCGGATCGTGTCGCTCATCGGCGGACTCCTCGTGGTGGCGATCGGCCTCGCGATGATGTTCGACTGGCTGGTGTTCCTGCCGCGGTACTTCCAGTTCGTCCCGGCGGTATGACGGAGCCGCTCCCGGCGGGCCTCCTGCCGGAGCCGCCGACGCCCCCGGTCCGGCGTGGCGGCATCGGACCCTTCAGCCGGCGCCAGCTCCTCCTCGTCCTGGGTGTCGTGGTCGTGGCGGCGGTCGTGCTGTTCCTGGTGACGAGGCCTATCGCTCAGACGGGAGGGGTCGGCGGCCTCCCGACGGCCCTGCCCGGCACGACCCCATTCCTCGTCGGCGAAGCGAAGACCGGCCTCCAGCCCGGCGATCTGGCCCCCGAGCTGGGGTGGACGAACCCGGATGGCACCCCGGGCCAGCTCCTCGACCTCGACGGCAACCCGGTCCGTCTCGAGGACCTGCGTGGGAAGCTCGTCTGGCTCAACTTCTGGGCGACCTGGTGTCCCCCGTGCCAGGCGGAGACCCCGGTCCTGCGCGAGATGGACGAGCGGTACCGCGACCAGGGGCTGGCCATCGTGGGGGTCGCCGTCCAGGAGACGACGGTCGACAACGTTCGCGACTACGCGGACCGGTACGAGCTCGCGTACCCGATCGCCTTCGACGCCTCGGCGGACATCTTCGACCTGTACCGCGTCTACGCCCTGCCGACGCAGTTCTTCATCGGCGGCGATGGCCTCGTCCGCCAGGTGGTGAACGGTCCCCTGACGAGCGAGGCCGCGGAGGCGCTGGTCGAGAGCTGGCTGCCGGATCCGTCCGCCCGGCCCGAGGATCCGGCCTCGTCCTGAGCCACGTCTGCTGCAGCGAGACCCGCGCGGCATCACCAGTGGTGCTATCCCGGGGCTGGGCGGGACCGAATGTCGCCGACCTCCCCGACGGACGCGCTTCTGGGGGCGGTTTGATCACGAGCCGTGATTCTCGCGGCGTCATCGTCCATCGCGGCGCATCCGTCCCCTACGAATACGGTGAGATAGCACCGCTGGTGATCGATGGGCGCAGAGTGCCGCGGTTGGCGCGGAGCGCCGGGGTGGGCGCGGCGGAACGCGAGCTGCGTGGAACGGTCCGGACCGCGCCCGGAACCCCGAGTGTGGGGAAGCGCGCCGATGCACCTCGAACCGCTAGCGGTCGCTGCCCGGGACGTTCTTGCCGAAGGGCCGAGCCGGGCGTGCGTGGCACGCAAGGATTCCCGGGGCCAATGCCGTCAGCGTGCGTGGCACGAACCGGCACGACGTCGAAACGCGCGCTCCGAGGCTCGTAGCCGCCCTCGACGTGCGCCGGATGCAAGAACGGAGCACGCGCCGACCACAACCATGCGTGCGACGCAGGTCCGGCGTGGTGCAACCCGCGCGGAACGCGGCGCCGACCGCGCCCTTGCGGCGCCTACAGCCCCTCGAACCGGTAGCGGTCCCGGTCCGGGACCAGCTTGCCCACCGGCATTCGCGCCTCGTGGCTCAGCACGACGGTCCAGTCATCCTCGACGGCCCGCCGGAACAGCTCGCCCTTGACCTCCACGGAATCCAGCGGGAAGTCGTCGAACGCCGTCACCCAGCGCGGGTTCGCGGACCACGGCCGCATGCACAGGTCGCCGAAGAAGGCCACGGACCCTGCGCCCGGCCCGGTTCCCCGCACGACCACCGCCTGGTGGCCCGCCGAGTGCCCTCCGGTCCGCACGACCGAGACGCCCGGCATCAGCTCCCTGTCGCCCTCGGCCCAACCCTCCGCGCCCCAGTCCGCCACGAGCCGCAGCTCCGGCTGGTCGTACGAGGCCACGACGCGGCCGTTGCCGCTCAGGGCGATCTCCCACTCCGCGCGCTGGGCGACGATCGTGGCCCGCGGAAACGCCTTCGATCCGTCCGCGAGCAGCAGGCCGCCGGCATGGTCGTAGTGGAGGTGGCTCATGGCCACGATGTCCACCGTGCCGGGATCGAAACCAGCCTGGCGCAGCGCCGGCACGACGGGCGTCCCGGTGTACCCGCGCATGGCCGTGTTCTTGGCGTCCATGCGCTCCCCGATACCGGTCTCGATCAGCACGCGGCCGGCGGGCGTCTCCACGAGGAGGCAGTTGAGCGCCTGGGTCAGCCGCCGGTTCTCGTCCAGCTCGTCCTCGGCCCAGGGACGCCACAGGACCCACGGCACGGGACCCAGGAGGGTCCCCGCGTCGGACTTGAAGGTGCCGGCCTGGACCAGCGCGACGCGCGTCCCGCCACCCAGGTCCGCGCTCCAGTGCACGGCGTCGTTGATGGCCACGGCTCAGCCCCCGTCGCGGACCTTGCGCCCGCGCTCGAAGTCCGCGTGGAACGCCGACGCGGTTGGCTCGGACTGGCCCTGGTACTTGGAACCGAGCTCCGCCGATCCGTACGGCCGCTCCACCGGCGAGCTCATCCGGAAGAAGCTGATCTGCCCGATGCGCATGCCGAAGTACAGCGCGATCGGCAGGTTGGCCACGTTGGACAGCTCGAGGGTCAGCGTGCCCTTCCAGCCAGGGTCCACGTACCCGGCCGTCGAGTGGATGAGGAGCCCGAGGCGGCCCAGCGAGCTCTTCCCCTCGAGCCTGGCTACGAGATCGTCCGGCAGCTCGACCCATTCCAGGGTCTGGCCCAGCACGAACTCCCCCGGGTGGAGGATGAACGGCTCGTCGTCCCCCACGGTGAGCATCTCGGTCAGGTCGGGCTGCGGCGTCCTCGGGTCGATGAACGCATACCGGTTGTTGCGGAACACCCGGAAGCTGCGGTCGAGGTGCAGGTCCACGGACGACGGCTGGAGATCGGCCGGGTCGTAGGGGTCGATGCGGACCCGCCCTGACTCCAGCTCCGTCCGGATGTCGCGGTCGGCCAGGACGCTCATCGCGTGCGCTTCCCCTTCTTCGGTGTGCCCTCGTCGAACAGCTGATCCACCTCGCGCTTGAGGTCCGCGAGGTCCTCGAAGCTCTGGTAGACGGACGCAAACCGGATGTAGGCGATGTGGTCGAGGGCCCGGAGCCTGTCCATGGCCATCGCGCCGACGCGCGACGACGGGATCTCCGACAGCCCCGACGAGCGAAGCTCGCCTTCGATCGCGTCAGCCGCCCGTTCGGCGGCATCGTCGGGGACGGGGCGGCGCGTCAGGGCCTTGGCGAGCCCCGATGCGAGCTTGTCGCGATCGAACTCCTGCCGCGTCCCATCACGCTTGACGACGACCAGCCGCGCCGCCTCGACGCGCTCATACGTCGTGAACCGGGCCGAACAGGCCGGACACTCGCGCCGGCGACGGATCGTGGCAGATTCGTCCAGGTCTCGCGAGTCGACGACGCGCGTGTCGCGGGTGCTGCACTGGGGGCAGCGCATTGGCGTCCGATCTCCTCCGCACCACTATCCCTTGTGGTCTGGCGGAAGGGTACCACTACATGCGGGGTTCGAAGTCCTCTTCGGCGCTGGCGATGTCGACCGGCGGATAGCCACCGACGGTCGCCGGCTGGCCGTTGCGTGCCGGCGTGGCAGGCACCATATCGGCAGGGCGAAGGTCGGCCACCTTGCGTGCCCGCTCGGCGAAGGCGTCGCGCGCGTGACGGAGGTTCAGGGCCCCGCGCTTGAGCGAGGTCTGCGCCTCGAGGTCGCGGCCGATGCTGGTGTTGGTCATCATCCCCAGCCCGTGCTCGACGAGCATCACCGCTCGCCCCGCCCGCTCCAGGTCACCGGTCATGGCGACCACCACGGGTGCGAGGCCCTCCGGCGCCGCAAGGGCGGTCGTCTCACCCGTCAGCTCATCGATGACGATCTGCGCCTCCGTCACGAGCGCCGGGAGGCCGGCCGGGTCGCCGGCATGCCGTCGCGCCTCGTCGAGGCCGCGCAGCAGCGGCCCGGAGGCACCCCCAAAGCGAAGGTTGATCGACTCGACCGCCTCCTGGAAGTCCTCGAGGTCCCGCGTCCGCGTCGTGAGCGTCGACATCTTCCGGAACGTCTTCAGGAACAGGGCGCCGAGGGCGACCAGCACGGCGAACCACAGCAGCGCCCAGAGCGGCAGGTCCGGCATGGTCCCCCGTCCCCTGTCCCGTCAGCCGCCGCGCCGGGCGCGGAGCTCGGCGACGAGCGCGGGACCAACGTCGAACAGGTCACCGAGGACGAACAGGTCCGCGACCTCGGCGATGGGCGCGTCCTGGTCCCGGTTGACGGCCACGATCACCTCCGAGCCCTGCATGCCCACCCGGTGCTGCATCGCCCCGGACACGCCGAGGCCCAGGTACAGCTCGGGCTTCACGACCCGGCCGGTCTGGCCGATCTGCCTGGAGTACGGAACCCACCCCGCGTCGACCGAGGCGCGCGTCGCACCCGCGACGCCGCCCAAGAGGTCGGCGAGCTCTTCCACGAGGGCGAACCCTTCCGCGCTGCCGACGCCCCGCCCACCGACGACGACCACGTGCGCGTCCTCGAGTGATGCGGCGGCGCCGGCCTCGGCCACGCGGTCGAGAACCTGCGTGATGGGCCCTGCCGGGGATGCGGGCTGACGCGGTTCCACGGAACCTGGCGCGCCCGCCTCAACGGCGGTCACGCCCCCCGGACGCAGGGTGATCAACCCGGATCCGGCGGTCAGCGCGCTGCTCGTCACTGCCTTCCCGCCCAGGACGCTCGAGCGGATGACCGGTCCTTCACCCGCCCAGGAGGCCTCGTCCGCGTTCGCGAGCATGCCCAGGCCGGTCAGACCCACGAGCATCCCGGCAATGTCGCGGCCGTCGGTCGTGGCACCCATGACGACGTGGGTCACGTCCTCGCCGAGGAGGCGGATGATCTCGGCAGTGACGTGCGGCGCGATCACCTCGCCGGTCAGCGCCGGGTTCGTGACCGCGATCACGCGGGGCACGAAGGCCGCGAGCTGGCCGGCGGCCGCGTCCGGCGCCGCATCCACCACCAGCCCGAGCGCCGCCCCACCGGCAGCGTCGGCGAGCCCACGGGCGAGCGTCGCGACCTCGGTGGAGAGCTTCGTCAGCGCCCCGTCCGCGACCTCTGCGACGGCGAGGATCGTCACCGGCATCAGATGATCCTCCGCGCCGCGAAGAGGTCTGCGATTTCGCGAGCCATGTCTGGGGCCGCGCCGGAGATCACGCGCCCGGCGGCGCGCGCGGGTGGCAGGTCCACGGCGAGGACCGTGGTGGCCCATGCCCCGTCGTCCGGCGCCAGATCGGGACCAAGATCCGGGAGCGAGCGGATCGCGATCTCCCGCGATCGCGCGGCCATGATCCCCTTGAGCGAGGGGTACCGCGGGGCGCCGAGCGCCTGGGTGCAGGAGATGACGGCCGGCATCGGCGCCTCCACCAGGTCGTAGCCCTTGGCGGAGAGGCGGTGGACGCGGACGCGGCCGGCCTGGAGGTCCGGCTCGATCCTTCCGGCGGCGGACAGCAGGGGCAGGCCGAGGCGGGCGGCCACGCCGGCGGTGACGGCGCCACCCGCCCCATCGGACGTGTCCAGGCCCCCGAGCAGCAGGTCGAAGGGCTCCGAGGCGACGGCGGCGGCCAGCACCCTGATCGTGGTCGGCATGTCGGCGCCCGCGAGGGCCTCGTCCGTGACGAGGATCCCGCGCTGGGCACCCATGGCGAGGGCCTTGCGGATCGTCTCGGTGCCGTTGGCCGGGGCCATCGTCAGCACGACCACCTCGCCGCCGTGCGCCTCGACGAGCTGAAGTGCGGCCTCGAGCGCGTACTCGTCGTTGCCGTTGATGACGGTGGGCGAGGCCGCACGGTCCAGCCGGTGGTCCGGGCCGAGGCGCTCTGCGCCCGCGGCGGGATCCGGGACGGGTTTGGTCAGGACGACGATTCGCACGTGCGCAAGGCTCCTGTGGGGCGTCGTCCCGCTCAGCCCCCGGCGAGGAGGGACCGGGCGACGATGAGTCGCTGGATCTGCTGCGTCCCCTCGTAGAGCTGGGTGATCTTCGCGTCGCGCATCATCCGCTCCACGGGGTATTCGTCGATGTAGCCGTAGCCGCCCAGGACCTGGACCGCGTCGGTGGTGACCCGCATGGCGGCATCACCGGCCACGAGTTTACAGAGGGCCGCCCATCGGGCCGCGTCCGCGTCACCGGACTCGATCTCCTCGCAGGCCGTGTACAGGAGGTGGCGCGCGGCCTCCGTCGCCGCGTCCATGTCCGCGAGCATCGCCTGGATCATCTGGAGCTCCGCGATGGGCTTCCCGAACTGGCGGCGCTCCTTCGCGTACGCGGTGGCGACCTCGAGGGCACCCTGGGCGATGCCGACAGCCTGCGCCGCGATGCCCGGCCGCGACCGCTCGAACGTCTGCATCGCGATCGCGAACCCCTGCCCCTCGTCACCGAGGCGGTTGGCGACCGGGACACGGACGCCGTCGAAGGCGAGCTCCGCCGTGGGCGAGCCGCGGATGCCCATCTTGTGCTCGACTCTCGTGACCTTGAAGCCGGGTCTGTCGGTCTCGATGAGGATCGCCGACAGCCGCCGGCTTGCCCGTTCCGCGTCGGGGTTGGTGACGGCGAACACGATCACGTAGTCAGCGACGCTGCCGTGGCTGATGAACCGCTTCGTGCCGTCGACGATGTACTCGTCGCCGTCCCGGACCGCGCGGGTGCGGATGCCGGACGGATCGGAACCCGCGTCTGCCTCGGTCAGGCCGAAGGCGATCAACCTCTCGCCCGAGGCGAGGCCCGGGAGCCAGCGATCCTGCTGCTCCGGCGTTCCGGCGACCTGGATCGGGATTGCCCCGAGGGCCTGGACCGCGAGGATCAGGCCCGACGTGGCGCAGTGGCGGCTGATCTGCTCGATGGCGAGGCACAGCGTGAGCAGGTCTGCGCCCAAACCGCCGTGGCGCTCCTCGAAGGGGATCGCGAAGACGTCGTGGTCCGCGAGCAGGCGGCGGACGTCCTCGGGCCAGGTGGCGGTCCGGTCGATCTCGGCGGCGCGTGGGGCAATCCGCTCGTCGGCGAGCACGCGGACGGCATCCCGCAGGAGCTGCTGCTCCTCGGTCAGGCGCACGGGGCTGTGGCCGGGCTGCGTGGTGGTCACCGCGGCCATCCTAGCAGCGGCATGGTCAGCCGGATACGGTCCTGCGGGAGGCAGATCGTCAGGGATGACATCGGCGCACAGTTGGGTCTAGGCTGTGGCTGCAACCGGTGATGGCCGGGCCATCCACCCGGACCCCCGACCGTTCGCCGGCAGGGGTTGCGCCATGGATCAGCCGTTCCTGATCGCCCTTCTCGTCGCCCTCGTCGTTGTTCTTCTGGCCCTCGCGCGCATCATGACGAGGCCCCGCCCCTCCGCCAGCGAGACTGCCGGTGAAACCTCGATCGGCGTCTCCACGGAAGGCATGAAGCTCTGCCCGAAGTGCGGGATGGGCAACCTCTGGACGGAGCGCAGCTGCTCGGGCTGCGGGTCGGCGCTCAAGGGATAGGCGCCGGAGCGCCGGCCGCGGTCTGCCCCCGATGTGGGCAGCAGGCCCTAGACCACCGGTAGCGCTCGCCCGGCGGGCACGTCGCGCTCGCCGAACGGCGCGATGGCGGCCGCGAGCAGCTCGCTGATGTCCTGGGCGGTGACCGCGTCCTCGCCCTCGCTCCGGCCTGCGTCGGTCAGGCCGTCACGCAGCATGACCATACAGAACGGGCAGGCCGTCGCCACCGTGGAGGCCCCGGTGTCCAGGACCTGGAGCGTCCGCGCGGCGTTCACGCGGCTCCCACGGCTCTCCTCCATCCACATCCGCCCCCCGCCGGCACCACAGCAGAAGGTCTGGCGTCCGTGGGCGTCCATCTCGACCAGCTCGACACCCGGGATCGCCCCCAGGACATCGCGCGGCGCCGCGATCACGCCGTTGTAGCGCGCCAGGTAGCACGAGTCGTGGTAGGTCACCGACCGTGGCAGCCCGTCCGACCCCAGCGCGAGGCGCCCGGACGCCACGAGGTCCGAGAGGTACTCGCTGTGATGGCGGATCGTGAACGTGCCCCCCAGCTGGCCGTACTCGTTGCCGATGGTGTTGAAGCAGTGCGGGCAGGCCGTGACGATCGTCCGCTCCCCCATCCGGTAGCGATTGAGCGTCTCGATGTTTCCGGCGGCGAGGATCTGGAACACGTACTCGTTGCCCATCCGCCGCGCCGGGTCGCCGGTGCAGTTCTCCTCCTGGCCGAGCACGGCGAACGACACGCCGGCGGCCTCGAGGCAGGTGACCACGGCCCGGGCGACCCGCCGGTTGCGGTCGTCGAAGGCGGCCGCGCAGCCCACCCAGTACAGGACCTCGAGCGCATCGAGCAGGCCGGCACGCTGGACCTCTGCCACGGTCCGGACCGGGAACGGCAGCCCCTTCGCCCAGTCGAGGCGGGCCGACGGCGGCTGGCCCCAGGGATTGCCCACGCTCTCCATGCCCCTGAACGCGGCCGTGAGCTCCTGGGGGAAGCGGCTGTCCTCCAGGACCAGGTTCCGGCGCAGGCCGACGATCTTGTCCACGTGCTCGATCGTGACCGGGCAGGCCTCCACGCAGGCACCGCAGGTCAGGCAGTCCCAGACGGCGTCGTACGGGATCGCGGCGTCCACGAGCGGGCGGGCGACGGCCTCGGGCCGGAGCGAGTCGTCGAGGCCGAACGTGGCCCGCACCGACGGCGAGTTGGGGATCAGCGGCAGCCCGGCCTCCGCCTCCACCGCCTCGTGGCGGATGCCCATGATGAACGTCTTGGGGTTGAGGGGCTTCCCGGTCGCGTGTGCCGGACAGGCCTGCTGGCAGCGGCCGCACTCGGTGCACGTGAAGCCGTCGAGCAGGTCCTTCCAGGACAGGTCGGCGACCGTCCGGACCCCGAACACCGCGTCCTCGGCCTCGAGGTCCATCGCGGGCAGCTGGCCCCTGGGGGCGAGCTTGCGCAGGAGGATGTTGGGGATGGCGGTGGCGATGTGGAGGTGCTTGCCGAACGGCAGGTAGACCAGGAAGACGGCGACCAGGACCATGTGCGCCCACCAGAAGGCGGCGAACAGGGCCTCGTTGAGGTCGGTCCCGAGCCCGACCAGCGCGCCGCCGAGCGCGTTCGCGATGAACGCCCCGGGGATCTCACCGTACGCCGCCACCTCGAACACCTGGGCCAGCAGCTCCGTCGCCACGACCGCGCCGATCAACCCCAGGATGACCAGCGCGTGCCGGTTGAGCGTGAGGCGGCTCGGCCGCACGACCACCCGTCGGAAGACCGCGTACGCGATGCAGACCAGCACGACCACGGCCAGCACGTTCTGGAGCGCCATGACCGCCGCCCACAGGGCCCCGTCGGCCGGCCAGGACAGGATCGCCTCCACGAGGCCACCCGGTCGCGATGTTCGCGGTGCCGATGGACAGCAGGAGGAATCCCCAGAAGATGCCGATGTGCATCAGGCCCGCTGGCAGGTCCCGGAACATCCGCGTCTGGACGAGGCCGTAGCGGACCGCGCCCCACAGTCGCGACGGGATCCGGTCGGTGGGCGTCGCGTTGCGCGCGGCGGCGAACACGCGCAGGTGGCGGGCCATCGCCAGCCCGAAGACCAGGACGGCGCCCCAGAACAGCGGGAACACCAGCGGGTAGTACGGGACCTCGGCGAACGCCGGGAACATCGTCAGGCGTCCGGGGAACCCGACGGCAGGTCGTCGCGGCCCGCCGCCCGCGCCACCCCGTGGTCGAAGGGGCCGGCGAGCGTCTCCAGGGCGTGGACGAGGATGGGCTCCAGGACCGCGAACGACTCCATCGATGCCTTGGGCGATCCCGGCACGTTCACGACCAGCGAGCCGCCGCGAACCCCAACCAGGCCCCGCGACATCACGGCGAACGGCGTGTGCGCGCGTCCGTCGGCCCGCATGGCCTCCGCGATCCCGGGCACCTCGTAGTCAAGGATGCCGGCGGTGGCCTGCGGGGTCACGTCTCGCGGCGTGAGGCCGGTCCCCCCGGTGCTGATCACCAGGCGATGGCGGGCCGCCCCGTCGACGAGCGCCTGTGCGATCCGCGGGATGTCGTCCGGCACGGTCCGTCGCTCGACCTCGAAGCCGAGCGCGATCAGGCGCTCCTCGAGCAGGGCGCCGGACTCGTCCTCGCGCGTACCCTCGTACGTGCGATCGCTGACCGTGAGGACCAGCGCCGAACGGTGCGCGAGGGGCTGCCGCGCCGGGCTCATCCAGCCGGCTTCCGCTTGCCGACCCGACCCGCCATGCGCTCGCCGGGCTTCCGGCGCGGTCTCGGCGCGTCTTCGGCGGGCGCCGGGCGGTGCCAGTCGCCGCTCTTGCCCCCGGTCTTGGACACGAGGCGGAGGCCCCTGATCTCCACGCCGCGTTCGACGCCCTTGACCATGTCGTACACGGTCAGGGCGGCGACGGATGCCGCGGTCAGGGCCTCCATCTCCACGCCCGTCGGACCGGTGGTTGCGGCCTCGGCCCGGATGCGCAGCACGCCGGCCGCACGGTCGGGCGTGATGGCGACGACGAGGTCCGTCAGCGCGATCGGGTGACACAGGGGGATCAGCTCCGCGGTCCGCTTGCCGCCCATCACGCCGGCCAGCTCCGCCACCGTGAGCACGTCGCCCTTGGCGTTGCCGCCGTCGATGACGAGCGAGAGCGTCTCGGCCGAGACCACCACCTCCGCCTCGGCGACGGCGCGACGGGCCGTGGGCGGCTTCGCGCTGACATCCACCATGCGCGGGCGGCCGCGACGGTCGACGTGGGTGAGACGACGGCGTTCGGCGCGCGGGGCGTCGCTGCGTTCCATTGGACCTCCTGCTGGTCTCCGATCCTAGCGGGCGGCGGCGCAACCCGCGCGGCCGTTCCCGACGGTGACCGCTCCCGGCGCCGACCCATCGCTCGCCACAGGTCACGTCACCCTGGCGTTCCGGACGTCCCAGCCGCTTCCAGGCCAGCTCACCCCGGCGAACCGGACGTCCCGGCCGCCTCCACGCCACCGGTCCGCCGCAGGATCAGGTCGCCGATCGACTCACGCGTGACCATCCCCTCGAGACTCCCGTCGACGACCACCGCGAGCCCGTCCAGGCCCTGGCGATCCATCATCTCGACGGCCGCCCAGAGGTCCTCGCCGGGTTCGAGGAAGCGCGCGATCGGCGGCACCGCCATCACGTCGGCGGCGCGAGTGTCCGCGAACCTCCGCCGCCCGAGACGCTGCAGCCGGCGCGTGCCGATGACGCCAACCGGCGTGTCGCCATCCACTACCGGCAGGCACGTGTAGCCGTCGTCACCTTCGTACCGAGCGGCGAACGTGTCCACGGTGAGCGCCGGATCGATGTGGGGGACGTCGCTCCGGATGGCGTCCGCCACCCTCGCGCCCCGGAGCAGCTCCTCCAGGCCCAGGCGCTTGTCCAGCGTCCTCGCGCCGGTGATGAGCAGCCAGCCGAGAGCCAGGACCAGGAGCCCGCCGGTGATCATGTCGGCAAGTGCGAGGGCGACCCCGACGCCCACGGTGGCCCAGCCCAGCAGGCGCCCGACCCGGACCGCGATCGATCCAGCCCGCTCGCGACTGCCGGTGCCTGCCCACGCGACGGCCCGCACCAGACGACCGCCATCGAGGGGCATCCCGGGCAGCAGGCTCAGGGCCGCGATGAGCAGGTTCAGCCCGCCCACCACGAGCACACCGCCGGCGACACCGCCAGCCGCTCCGCCGATTGCCCCCACGACCATCGCCACCGGCAACGAGGCCAGCGCCACCGCGAGGGACACGAGCGGGCCTGCGGCCGCGATGGCCATCTCGTCCCGGGGGCGAGGTGCCTCGATGGACAGCGGGGCCAGGCCGCCGATGAAACCCAGCGTGATCGCCGTGGTCGGCACGCCGCACCGCCGACCGACGAGGGCGTGCGAGACCTCGTGCGCGACGACCGTCACGAGGAAGCCAAGGGCGACGATCACGCCGATGAGCCAGTGCAGCGGCGCCCCGAGCCCGGGTGCCGTCGCAGCGGCCTGCTGGCTGCCGATGAACGTCACGACCGCGAGCACGAAGGCCCACGCGAACGAGATGCGCACCTCGATCCCGAACAGCCGGGCGAGGGGGAGGCCGCCACTCATCCTGGTTCCGCCGGCCCGTCCGCGGACGCAGGCGCGGGTTGCGCGGCTGATGGTTTCGCGGCCACGGCGCCCCGCATGGCGATCGTCCGGGCGCGCCGGCGCGCGATCCAGCTCATGGCGAGCGCGAGGACGATCACGACGACACCCACGCCGATCGCGCTGTCCACCCAGAACTGCTGCGGGAAGAGCTGGACCAGCCGCTCAGTGCCCGGGTCGAACAGGTAGTTCCCACCCGGGAAGAAGATCTCGTGGAACAGGATGAACGCCGAGTCGAAGAACAGGAGTCCCGCCACCCCGCCGACGACCGTGACGGCGACGATGGCATAGCCCGTCCGCGCCAGCCGTCGCCAGAACCGCGCCCGGCCCTCGGGCCCACGCGCCGCCAGGAACATGAGCACCAGGACCACCGCAGCGACCGTTGCGACGGCGAAGAAGCCGAAGAACACGCCCCGCACGTCGCGCATGTGGCCGCGCTCGTTGTCGTTGAGGACGGCGGCCCCGTCCAGGGTCACGTCGAAGTCGGGAGGACCCACCACCAGGTCCAGCAGGATCGGGTTCGTGACCGCGGCCAGCTGCTCCGTGGTGAAGCCGGTCCACGCCTCGGCCTGCGCCCGCTCCTGGGCGAACGACACCCAGACCGGGTTGAGGAATGGCAGGATCGCCAGCGCGACGATGACGAGGGCGGCCGAGATGCCGGTGACGAGGGCAGCAAGGGCGCCGCGGAGGGTATCCATCAGGCGCCGATGGTAGCCGGTGTGGGGCCTGCGACCCTCGTGTGGCCCGGCGACGGGGAGGCTACGCCTCCGCGAGCGTCCGAGCCTGCTCCCACCACGTCTCGATCATCAGGTCCGCCGGGGGCTCCGTCCCGAGCTCCGCGGCCCCCCTGACGATCCGCGCCCGGAACGCGTCCAGGTCCACGGAGAGCACGTCGTGCAGACCCTCGATCCGGGCCTGGATGAACACCTGGTGCTCCGCCGGACCGAAGCCCGCGAGGTTGAGCATGAGCGCCTCGTCGCGCCACGTGGTCACGTCGTTGATGGTCGCCCTGACGTGGTCGGCGAGAGACTGGCGGCGAGTGGCGGTCTCCGAGACCTCGAGCAGGATCCCGGTCGTGAAGATCCCCTGCTTCTCGAGGCGGGCGAGGTACACGGGCTCGATGCGGGTGAGCTCGGTGATGGGCGGCACGGGCGCGTCGGCCTCCGGTATCGGGCGGGCGGAAGAGGTCGCCATTATGGCCGGTCCGCGCCGTCGCGCGCGACCCGGTCACCGGCGCCGCCTCGGTCATGATGCCGTGGCGTGCCACACCACGATTCCCGGTGTTCGGGGGCAGTTCCCGGGAGTCGCGGTGTCCGACGCCACGTCTCCCGGCAGTACGGCCGACCCCCTCCGGGTCCGTGGCGCCTGGCGCTACGGGTGGCGGAATGCCGGGTCCTGATGCCGGGAATCGTGGTCTCCAGCGCCACGCGAGGGCAGGAGTGGCCCAGCCCGCAGACGAGGCACGCAACAGGGCGGGCGACGCGGCGCTCCCCTACCGCTCCAGCGGGCGCGACTCCAGCACGACGTCCCAGTGCGCCTCGAGGAGCTCGAAGCGGTGTCGCTCCTCGGCCGCGAACGCCTCCTGGTCCGGGTACAGCCGCCGGACGATCTCGCCGTCGCTGTGCTCCTGGATCGCGGCCCAGTCGCGGTAGGTGATCGAGACCATGACGTCCCAGTCGGCTCCGCCGCCGCCGTGGAAGCGCGGGGTGAACAGCTCCACGTTGACGTACCGGCCCGCGGCCCACTGCTCGCGCAGGATGGGCCAGTGGTTCTTCCGGAACAGCTCCACGAACTCGTCGTGGCATCCCCAGCGGGTGCGATAGAAGTAGTGAACCTCGATCGGTTCGGTCATCGGGTCGTCTCCAGGGTGTCGAATCCAGGGTTGTCGAGTCGGGCGGCTTCCCGGCGCAGGAGCTCCCACGCCCGTTCGACGTGGCGCGGCTCCGTGCGCAGGTTGCCGATGGCGATCCGGATGGTGAACCGGTCGCGCAGGCGGGTGTGGCTGAGGAAGACCTCGCCGGTGCGGTTCACGGCGTCCATGACGGCCGTGTTGAGTTCGTCAAGGTGTGCCCTCACTCGCCGGCTCGTCCTCGTGGCCGGCCAGGCGAGCCGGCCGGTAGCGGAAGCAGACCGTGGAGAACGGCGCCGGCGCGAGGCGCTCCCAGTCCGGATCCGCGTCGATCCACGCCGTCACGCGCGCGGCCTGTTCGAGGTGGTAGGCGATCCGGCGTCGGAGGCCCTTCCATGCCGAACCACCGCAGCTGCATCCACAGCTTGAGCGCTCGCATCCGGCGGCCGAGCTGCGGCTGGTACTCGTTGTAGTCGAGGACGGGGTTCACGCGGTCGAGGGTGCGCAGGTACTCGGGCACCAGGCTGAACGCCGCGCGCAGCTGGTCCATGCGCCGGGAGAGCAGCAAGCGAGGCGTCCAGCGGGGTGAACAGCCACTTGTGCGGGTTGATGACGATCGAATTGGCACGCTCCCAGCCGGCGAACGGGGCGCGCCGATCCGGAAGCAGGGCGACGACGCCGGCGTACGCGGAGTCGACGTGCAGCCACAGGCCCTCGCGGGCCGCGATGTCCGCCACGGCCGCCACGGGGTCGGCGGAGGTGGACGACGTCGTCCCGACGGTCGCCACGATGGCGATGGGCCGCAGCCCGGCGGCGCGGTCCTCGGCGATGGCGGCCTCCAGCGCGGTCGGCATCCATCTCGTACCGGTCGTTGGTCCGGATCTTCACGAGGGCGTCACGGCCCAGCCCCAGGGTCATGCACGCCTTCTCGATGGAGCTGTGGGCCTCCTCCGAGGCGTAGACCCGCACCTGCGCCACGTCCTCGCGGCCGGCCAGACCCCTCGCGGATGCCTCCAGACCCGCCGCCTCGCGCGCCGCCCCGAGGGCGATCAGCGTCGAGGTGGACGCGGTGTCCGTCAGCAGGCCGTCGAAGGCTTCGGGGAGGCCCAGCCCTTCACGCAGCCAGCGCACGACGACGCTCTCGAGCTCGGTCCCGATGGGCGAGGTTCGCCAGAGCATGGGGTTCTGGCCCAGCGCGGCCGTGAGGAACTCGCCCAGCATCCCGGGACCAGACGCCGAGGTCGCGAAGTACGCGAAGAACCCCGGGTGCTGCCAGTGGGTGGCGTTGGGGAACACGAGCGCGTCGATGTCCGCGAGGATCGCACGCATGGGCTCCGGGGCCTCGGGCGCGTGCGCCGGCAACCGTGGACCGATCGTGCCTGGCTCGATCGGCGGCAGCACCGGGTAGGACTCGACGTTCGCCAGGTAATCCGCGATGCGGTCCACGACGACGTGCGCCGCCGCCCGGAACCGCTCCGGGTCCATGTCCAGCAGGCCGTCGACCTGCTCGGGGTCGAGAAGGTCCGGGGGTGCGGAGGCGCTCGTCTCGGTCACCCGGCCAGTCTACCGGCGGACCGGCGCTCAGATGGAGGTTCCGACCTCTGACAGGATCTCGGTGAGCTGCGTGCCCATGGCAATCAACCCGATGACGGCGATGAGCGGCAGGACCACGACCAGGAGGACCAGCAGGATGAGGCACGGGATCACCGGCCCATCGCGCCCGATCGGCTGGACGATCGCTGAACCCGCGAAACGGTCGTGGAGTCCCTGCTTCGTCGGGCTCGACACGGTCGTGACGAGCAGCGCCACCGCCCAGACGAGGCTGAGCAGGCCCAGCAGACCGCCGAACCCCGGGAGCAGCGCCAGCACCTGGATCCAGGATCCGAGCGCGACCCAGCGAACGGCGGCCTGGCCCATGGACAGGGTCCGCCCGTCCCCGGCGGCCCCGATCGAGAGGCCGAAGAGCCGCATCCCGGGCGTCGCCCGACCGCTCGACGTCCAGAACGCCATGAAGTAGAGCAACGAGACCCCGAGGCCGATGATGGCGCCGGCCAGGGCCGCTGCCCCGGATTCGGGGGCAGCGGCGCTGATGATCCCGGTGAACAGCCCGGCGATGATGCCGACGAGAATGCCGTCCAGCCAGTACGCCAGCAGTCGCGGCAGCGCGCCTGCGTAGCGGAGGCCCATCGGCGCGACGGCGTACCCCGCGTCGGTCGGGGGTCCCCAGGCCCCGCCCGGTGCCGGGTGGCCGTCCGGCTGACCCCAGGCCTGAGCGGCCGGTGGCGTCGTCGACGGTGGCGTGCCGGCCGTCGTCCCGACCATCGGCGGTGGCGGGGGTGGAACGAGCGCATTCGGCAGCTCGCCGTCCGACGGGGCGGCAGGCGGTGCGGTCGGCGGCTGGACCGGATCCCAGTCGGGTCGCGTCGCGTCGTCGTCCGACCCGCCTGGCGGGACCTGCCCGCCGGAACCCTGCCACGTCATCTGCCAACCCTCCACACGGTGCCTGGACGCGGCCTCATCGTACCGGTGACGCGATCACGCTTTGATGCGCAGACGGTCCGGGTCGTACATCGGCCGGAGCGACGCCCGGGCCGGATAGCGGACGCCCGCGATGTCGATCTCGAACCGGCCCTCCTCGATGGCCTCGGCAGGGATCCCGGCCTCGTCCTCGACCATCGCGAGACCCACGGCCCCGCCCAGGGTGTGCCCGTAGGCGCCGGCGCGGTTGTAGCCAAACCACGCGCCGTCCCGGAGCACCGGCTCGCCGGAGTAGAGCAGCGGCTCTGGATCCTCGACGAAGACCTGGACCAGCCTCCGCTTCGGCGGCCCGGCGTGGGCCTCCCTCGCTCGCAGCAGCGCGTCCCGGCCGACGAACCCGCCGGGCTTGTCCATCGCAACCGCGAACCCGAGGCCCACGTCGAACGGCGTGTCCATGTTGTCGATGTCCAGCCCGAAGTCCCGGTAGGCCTTCTCGAGGCGCAGGCTGCCCATGGCGTCGAGACCCACGTTCCGGAAGCCGAACGCCGGCCCCGCCTCGTGCAGCGCGTCGTAGACCGTGAGCGCGAGGTCCGCGGGGACGTGGAGCTCCCAGCCCAGCTCTCCGACGTAGGTGACCCGCATCGCCAGCACGCGGGCGTAGTGGAGGTCGATCTCCTTCGCCGTCATGTAGGGAAACGCGTCGTTGGACAGGTCTGCGCTCGTGAGCCCGGACAGCAGCTCCCGCGAGCGCGGGCCCTGGACGGTGAGCAGCGTGCTCCCGGCCGTGATGTCCGTGACCGTGGCCAGCTCGCCGTCACGCGTGTGGCGCTCGATCCAGGGTGCCATCCGTCGGTGGACCAGGTCCGTCACGACGAGCAGGAAGCGCGCCTCCGCCAGTCGCGTGACGGTGAGGTCCGCGATGATGCCGCCCGCCTCGTTGAGCCACTGCGTGTAGACGACCCGGCCGACCGGCACGGACACGTCGTTCGCGCAGACCCGGTTGAGCACCGTCTCCGCGTCCCGGCCCTGGACCAGCAGCTTGGCCATGATCGACATGTCCAGCATGCCGACGGCCTCGCGGACCGCCCGATGCTCCGCCGCCTGGTAGTCGAAGCCGGCGTGCCTCCCCCACCCCTGCGGCACCACGGGGTTCGTGCCGTCCACGTCGAACCACTCCGGGTACTCCCACCCGGACGAGACCGAGAACCGGGCACCATGCCCCGCCAGCCGGTCATGGATGACGGACCGCCGGACGTTGCGCGCGGACCAGGGATGCCAGGTCGGGAAGGCGGCATCGCCGAACAGGGCGCCGAGCTGCTCCACCGCGCGGTCCCGGCGGAACCGGCGGCTCGTCTCGAAGACCTGGGTGCGGTCGACGGTGAGTCCCGTGACGTCCACCGGTGGCACGCCGTCCGACGATCCACTGGGCGGTGAGGCTCCCGATGCCCCCGCTGAACAGGATGCCGAGGCTGTTCATGCCGGCGGCCACGAAGAAGTTGCGCAGCTCGGGGGCCTCGCCCAGCTGCGGCATCATGTCCGGCGTGAACGACTCCGGGCCGCAGAACATCGTCCGGACCCCGGCATCGCGAAGCGACGGGAAGCGACCCATCGCCTCGTCCAGGTACGGCCCGACGCGGTCCCAGTCGGGGTCCAGCGACGCGAAGGCCACGTCGCGCGGCACCTTGTCCAGGGACCACGCCGCCGCCCTCGGCTCGAACAGGCCCACGAGGATCCCGCCGCCCTCCTCGCGGTAGTAGCCGTAGCGATCGGGGTCCTCGACGATCGGCAGGTCCGGATGCGCCCAGTCCACCGTGTCGGTGATCAGGTAGTAGTGCTCCGCGGCCTGGAGCGGCACCGCGACGCCGGCCATCTCGCCGACCTCGCGGCCCCACATGCCGGCAGCATTGACCACATACTCCGCGCGGATCGTGCCCCGGTCCGTCTCGACACCGGTCACGAAGCCCTTCGCCTGCGTGATCCCCGTGACCGTGACACCCTCGATGATCCGGGCCCCACGCATGCGGGCGCCGCGTGCATAGGCCTGGGTGAGATCGGCGGGGTTCACGCGACCCTCGTCGGGCACGTAGAACGCGGCCAGGACGTCGTCGGTCTTGGCGGCCGGCCAGTGGCGCGCGAACTCGGCGGCGCTGAGCTCCTGGTTGTCCACGCCGTAGCCACGCACGAACGCCGCCTCGCGGCGAAGGCCCTCGAGGCGCTGGGGCGACGTGGCGAGGTGGATGTGGCCGATCGGCCGGTAGCCGGTCGCCTGTCCGGTCTCGGCCTCGAGCGTGGTGCACTGGTCGCGGGTGTAGCGGGTCATCCAGAGCAGCGTCTCGGTCGCCAGCCCGGCCGACGTGATCAGGCCGGCCGCGTGCCAGGTGGTCCCGGCCGTGAGCTGCCGGCGCTCCAGCAGGACGACCTCGGACCAGCCCAGCTTGGCGAGGTGGTACGCGATGCTCGCGCCGATGACCCCGCCGCCGATGATCACCACCCGCGCCTGGTCGGGGAAGGCATCCCGGGACTGTGCCTGCGACTGGACCTGAGGCTCGTCCATCACGTGGCTCCCTCCGACCGGCGGGCGGCCCCGACCCGCGGACGGGAGACCCGGTGCGCCGATGGGCGGATGCTAGTCCTCCGACCCGGACCGCGGCAGGGCCGGTTGCACGCACCGGGCGGCGCC
>CAVOWV010000022.1:0-348879 GCA_963700245.1 uncultured Chloroflexia bacterium | reverse complement strand
GGCGCCGGCGCGGTTGTAGCCGAACCACGCCCCGTCCCGGAGCACCGGCTCGCCCGGAATAGAGCAGCGGTTCCGGATCCTCGACGAAGACCTCGACCAGCCTCCGCTTCGGCGGCCCGACCTGCGCCTCCCTCGCTCGCAGCACACGTACAGGCCGACGAACCCGCCGGGCTTGTCCATCGCAACCGCCAACCCGAGGCCCACGTCGAACGGCGTGTCCATGTTGTCGATGTCCAGCCCGAAGTCCCGGTAGGCCTTCTCGAGGCGCAGGCTGCCCATTGCGTCGAGACCCACGTTCCGGAAGCCGAACGCCGGCCCCGCCTCGTGTAGCGCGTCGTAGACCGTGAGCGCGAGGTCCGCGGGGACGTGGAGCTCCCAGCCCAGCTCTCCAACGTAGGTGACCCGCATCGCCAGCACGCGGGCGTAGTGGAGGTCGATCTCCTTCGCCGTCATGTAGGGGAACGCGTCGTTGGACAGGTCTGCGCTCGTGAGCCCGGATAGCAGCTCCCGCGAGCGCGGGCCCTGGACGGTGAGCAGCGTGCTCCCGGCCGTGATGTCCGTGACCGTGGCCAGCTCGCCGTCATGCGTGTGGCGCTCGATCCAGGGTGCCATCCGTCGGTGGACCAGGTCCGTGACGACGAGCAGGAAGCGCGCCTCCGCGAGCCGGGTGACGGTGAGGTCCGCGATGATGCCGCCCGCCTCGTTGAGCCACTGCGTGTAGACGACCCGGCCGACCGGCACGGACACGTCGTTCGCGCAGACCCGGTTGAGCACCGTCTCCGCGTCCCGGCCCTGGACCAGCAGCTTGGCCATGATCGACATGTCCAGCATGCCGACGGCCTCGCGGACCGCCCGATGCTCCGCCGCCTGGTAGTCGAAGCCGGCGTGCCTCCCCCACCCCTGCGGCACCACGGGGTTCGTGCCGTCCACGTCGAACCACTCCGGGTACTCCCACCCGGACGAAACCGAGAACCGGGCACCATGCCCCGCCAGTCGGTCATGGATGACGGACCGCCGGACGTTGCGCGCGGACCAGGGATGCCAGGTCGGGAAGGCGGCATCGCCGAACAGGGCGCCGAGCTGCTCCACCGCGCGGTCCCGGCGGAACCGGCGGCTCGTCTCAAAGACCTGGGTGCGGTCGACGGTGAGTCCCGTGACGTCCACCGGTGGCACGCCGTCGACGTCCACTGGGCGGTGAGGCTCCCGATGCCCCCGCTGAACAGGATGCCGAGGCTGTTCATGCCGGCAGCCACGAAGAAGTTGCGCAGCTCGGGGGCCTCACCCAGCTGCGGCATCATGTCCGGCGTGAACGACTCCGGGCCGCAGAACATCGTCCGGACCCCGGCATCGCGAAGCGACGGGAAGCGACCCATCGCCTCGTCCAGGTACGGCCCGACGCGGTCCCAGTCGGGATCCAGCGACGCGAAGGCCACGTCGCGCGGCACCTTGTCCAGGGACCACGCCGCCGCCCTCGGCTCGAACAGGCCCACGAGGATCCCGCCGCCCTCCTCGCGGTAGTAGCCGTAGCGATCGGGGTCCTCGACGATCGGCAGGTCCGGATGCGCCCAGTCCACCGTGTCGGTGATCAGGTAGTAGTGCTCGGCGGCCTGGAGCGGCACCGCGACGCCGGCCATCTCGCCGACCTCGCGGCCCCACATGCCGGCGGCATTGACCACGTACTCCGCGCGGATCGTGCCCTTGTCCGTCTCGACACCGGTCACGAAGCCCTTCGCCTGCGTGATCCCAGTGACCGTGACACCCTCGATGATCCGGGCCCCACGCATGCGGGCGCCGCGCGCATAGGCCTGGGTGAGATCGGCGGGTTCACGCGACCCTCGTCGGGCACGTAGAACGCGGCCAGGACGTCGTCGGTCTTGGCGGCCGGCCAGTGGCGCGCGAACTCGGCGGCGCTGAGCTCCTGGTTGTCCACGCCGTAGCCACGCACGAACGCCGCCTCGCGGCGAAGGCCCTCGAGGCGCTGTGGCGACGTGGCGAGGTGGATGTGGCCGATGGGCCGGTAACCGGTCGCCTGCCCGGTCTCGGCCTCGAGCGTGGTGCACTGGTCGCGGGTGTAGCGAGTCATCCAGAGGAGCGTCTCGGTCGCCAGCCCGGCCGACGTGATCAGGCCTGCCGCGTGCCAGGTGGTCCCGGCGGTGAGCTGCCGGCGCTCCAGCAGCACGACCTCGGACCAGCCCAGCTTGGCGAGGTGGTACGCGATGCTCGCGCCGATGACCCCGCCGCCGATGATCACCACCCGTGCCTGGTCGGGGAAGGCATCCCGGGACTGTGCCTGCGACTGGACCTGCGGCTCGCCCATCACATGACTCCCTCGGACCGGCGGGCGGCCCCGACCCGCGGACGGGAGACCCGGTGCGCCGATGGGCGGATGCTAGCCCTCCGACCCGGACCGCGGCAGGGCCGGTTGCACGCACCGGGCGGCGCCTCGTGGCCGGGTGCAAGGACGGCGCAGCTAGAGCAAGCGGCGCGCGGCGGCCAGAGCACGCAACAGCGCCGGCGGTCGAGCGTCTCATCGGTCGCATAGCGGCGTCCCGCAGAGGTGCCACGGGATGAGTCGCAATCCGATGACCTGTCCGGTTCGGACGCACGACGAACGCCGAGCGGCCAAGGGAAGGCTCGTGGCCCTTGTCGCGACCCTCGTCCTGACCTGCGCCGCATGCAGCGGCAGTGGGACTCCAGATGGCACGACATCGGTGACGACCCCGACGAGTCCGCCGACGGTGACACCGTCCGTGCCCGCACCCACGAGACCGTCGCCCACGCCTACGCCATTCCCGACCACGATCACGCCAAGCCCGGAACCGGCTGCGACATCCGCGACGACGATGCAATCGACACCGTTCATGCCGACGACCTGGCGACGGGTAGAGGGAACGCCGCCCGCCGAGGCCGTAACGGCGACGAGCATCGGGTGGGCAACGGTGGGTGCGGCAGCCCCGCATGACCGGCCAGATCTGGAACACAGGGTCCCGGCCGCGTGGATGTCGTCCGACGGCACGACCTGGGTGCGCGCCGGGACCGTGGAGCTGCCGACGGGGGCAACGTCCGGGGCAATGCTCGCGGTCAGCAACGGGCCGGACGGCCTGGTCGCGGCCGGCGTCGTCAACGTCGCCGATGGGGTGGTGTGGCGGTCGGCGGATGGTGACACCTGGGAGATCATCGGCGACGGGAAGCTGTTCGACCTCGGGTCCTGCCCGTCCGGGTGTCCGAGCCTGACGTCGATCGCCTCTGGTCCGGCAGGCATCGCGGTGACCGGGTATCGGACGGGAGGTCCGGACAGCTCCGGCTTCCTGGAGACTGACGTCTGGTTCTCGTCGGACGGCAGCACGTGGACCCGCACGGCCCTCCCCATTCCGCCCGGCTCCTCGCTCCGGCCCGCGGCCGAGGCATGGGTCGTAACGTCGACCCGGGGATTCCTCGTTGCCGGGACGATCTGCAAGGCCGATGGGCTATGGCCGGGATGTCAGGCCGTGACCTGGGAGTCCGTCGACGGCCGGGAATGGTCGGCGCCGACCGTCTTGCCGGAGGGAGGCTCCAGCGGGGCAAAGGACATCGAGGCAGGCCCGGAACGGCAGGTGGTCATTGGCCAGAGGTGCGGTGACGCCTGCACCGCCCGGGTCTGGGCGGCTGACGAGCAGGGTCGCTGGGCACCAGGTGATCTCCGGGGCATCGGCGAGGTCGGCGCCGGGCAAGGAACCCTCACCGCTGCCGGCGCCACCTTCCTCGTCTTCGGGACTCGCTCCGGCCAGCCCAGCCTCTGGGCCTCGGAGGATGGGCTGACCTGGGTGCGACGGGCGCTTCCCGAAGCGGCCTTCCCATCCGACCCAGGCTTCATGCTCCTCGATGCTGCCGGGGCCCCGGGCCGGGTCATGGTCGTGGGCGTCTACGGCGAAGCCGAGCAGCCGGCGGTCTGGGTCAGCCCCTGAGCCACGAGGAGCTCGAAGCTCCAAACGCCGCGCCCGTCCCAAGTCCGCGGCTGTTCCGTCCCCCCTGTCGCGTCCCGGAGCCGTGCGTCGACCGGGGATCAGCTGGGCTGGTGCGGCAACACGCAGGGTTGCTGATGCGTCCTATTGGGCGAATGGAGGTCCCATGGACAGACCCGTGTTTGCCATCGCCGGATGTGCGGCGCTGACCCTCATCGGACTCGTCCTGGCGGTGGTGGGTTCGCCGCTCGGTGCCGTGATCACCGTGGCGGGGATCGCGCTCTGGCTGGTCTACCTGATCCGAGTGTTCCTTCTGGCCTGGAGTGGAGACCAGAAGCGCGCGTGGGGACCCGGCTCACTTCGGCGCGATTACCGCGAGGAGCAGGCGGCCAAACGCAAGTAGCGGCCAGAAGGCTGGTTATCGCTCCTTCTCGTAAGACCGGCCCCGACGACGTTTGCCGGTACCCGAGGCGGGTTCGGAGGGCCTGGTCGGGGCGTCGGGCCAGTCCGGGTACCCAGGCGTCCCCTGCCCCGGGACTCTCATGACCTGGTCCGCACTTCGCTTGTACGCCGCCATCAGCCCTGCCAGGAGGCGGATGGGTAGGATCCTTCGCCGATCGGCTGTCATCGTCGCTCCAGGGATTGCCTGCGCCTGTCGCGGCCGTCTATCCCGGGCGGGGAATGAGCCGGGGTCGGCAGCCGCAGCACCAGGTGGGGTCTGCGCCCCATTCACCGAAGCGCAGCGTGTCGAACCGCGGTGACGTATCCAAGGTGCGAACGGCCCCCAGTCGCCCGCCGGCCCTGCCGCTCGGTCTGGCGCCGTGCCGTCCGGCGTGCGTATCGCGCTCCAGCGGGCCAGTCGGTCAGGGCAGGACCTCTAGGATGGCCCACGCCTCCGGCGGATCCGTGGTCAGGTCGCCGATGAAGAACGCGTACTTCCCGGGGCTCACGACCACCTTGTCCACGTTCCCGCAGGGACCCATCTGGCCGAGGTCCTCGGCGCGCTGCTCGGCGGAGCAGCCGACCTGCTCGAAGCTCTGCATGCTGGTGCCCGGCGTGTCGCCAGTCTGCGCGATCCGCGTCAGGGCTTCATCGCTCAGGGGACCGTCCTGCCCTTCGAGGAAGCCGACGCTTGAGCCGGGCGTGTCAAGCACGATGTAGACGTCCCCGGCGGGCACGGACGCAGGGTTGAGGCGGATCCCCGACTCGGTAACGGCGACGCGAACCTGCTGCGACCCGGCGGGGATCGGGGTCGCCCGACCGCCGCAGCTGGCCAGTGCGGCAGCGAGGATCAAGGACGTCGCGAATAGGCGCATTGCGGGGCCTCCTCATCGCGTGACCACGGCCTGCGGGGGCTCGGCACGGTCCCGGCGGCCGCGCCATGAGCCGCGCGTCGGAGCCTCCCGCAACGCCGTCTAGCGTGTGAGGCGTGGGAGCCGACGCCAAGAGGCGAACGGCCCCGGTCGCCCGCTGGCCCGGCTCCCTCGCGGCGCGGTGCGGTGCCGGGGTCGTGGGTAGCCCAGCGTACCCGAAGACTACTGCCGTCAATAGCCCGCGGCGGGCAAGATGACGCTTACCACCAGCGCCACGGCGATGACGGCGAGGATCGCGACGAGGATGTAACCCTTGGCGCTCAACGGCTGCCCGGGCACCGGACCCCTCACGACACCTCCGAGCTTCGCCGGCCCGCCGGCCGGACTCTCGGGCAGTCTCGGGTCGTCGGGCTCATGCATGCAAGGGCCTTCTGTCATCGGACCTCGTCCGGTCCGCCGATGCAGCCGCTACCGCAAGCTGGCTCGCTGCCCGCGACTGATCCGCCGGCATCGAGTACCCACGTAGGCGCCCCCGGTCGCCCGCTGGCCCAGCCGATCGGTCAGGCGCGGTGCGCTGCGGGTTTCGTGCCCCGAACCAGCTGGGGCTTGGAGAACACTGGGAGCACTGAAACGGTGACGTCGACAAGGCCAGCTTCCTCCGCCATCCGCCGCGCGTCGGCATCGCTCCAGTACCACATCCCCCAAGCATCGGCCGTGCCCGACTCGTGGGTGCTCTCCATGGGTGCCCTCGCGGTGTCACTCAGGGCGACCACGGCCCGCCCGCCAGGGCGGAGGACCCGACACATCTCCCGCAGCGGCCCCTCCGGGTCTCGGATGAACTTCATCGTGTTCAGGGAGGTGACGACGCTGAAACGGCCGTCCCCCCAAGGCAGTGCCGCGGCATCGCCCAGGACGATCTCGGCCGTTCCCGCCGCGAGGCGGTCGGCCAGCCGCCGCCGGGCGAGCTCCACCTGCAGCTCCGAGGCGTCCAGGCCGGCAACGTAGGAGACGTGCGAGGCCTGCTCGACGAACAGCCCCGCGGACCCACAGCCGACGTCGAGGAGGACGTCGTCGGGCTGGAGATCAAGCTCGGCGGCCATCGTCCGGTAGAACGGCCCATTCTTCGTCAGGATCCGGACGCCGATCCACCCCAACGGACCGTGCGGTAGCCCCAGCAGCGCGTACTCGAACGACCTACGCAGACCCACGTCGGTCCCTCCCTTCGACCGGGCCGCGGCAACGCCGATGCCTGCCAGGGCCGCCGCCCCGGCTGAGACGAGCACCCACCGGCGCATCACGAAACCCTCCTGTACCACGGGTCGGTCTCGCGAGTGGCTCGGCGCGGTCCCGGCGGCCGGCGTGTGGGTCGCGCGTCAGAGCCTCCCGCCGCTGGTGACGATGACCTGCCACGCGCCTGGCGTCGAGAGGCAGACGGCCCCGGACGCCCGGTGCGTGTCCCGTCCCTGTCGAGCGCGCCTCTCCGTGGCTCCTCCACGGCCGACTCGTGCGTAGCGCTAGATTGGCGACAGACAGGCGGCGCCCGTAACCCATGCACGCCCTCGGCGGCTCGACCTAGTGCTCGTTGTAGTGGTCGGTCCAGTGGTTGCGGCTGACCAACCCGGAGTCGAAGTGATATGGCGCGTCGCCGAGCATGGCGGTGCCGGTCGCATAGCGCGACATCATGTGGATGTTCTGGTGGGAGTTGTACACGCTGGCGAGACGTTCGTGGTTGACGTCGACGGACGGCATCGGCCCGCTGATCGCCACGAGCTCGAGGAGCACGGGCACGTCCGTCTCAACGAGGATCACCTCGCCGTAATTGCCGGCACAGTAGTCGACGTTCACTGTCGTGACGGTCAGCACGCTCGCTACGCGCGCCGTCTTGAGATTCGCCGCCACCGTGACCGCGCCTTCGCCGTCACCGTTGCGCATCGTCCCGACGTACCCCATGAAGTCGTCTGTCGGGTCATCCGGCGTTCCGTTGTTGCAGGGAATCACCTCCGCGTCCTGCTCCCAAAGTCCGACGGCCGTCCCCCAGCTCTCGATGTCGCCATAGATCCCGCCGTAGCGACCCCCGCCGCTCTCGTCGCCCGTGCCCCAGACGACCTGCGCGGTCACGTTGGATCCGCGGCTGTTCATCACCGTCCCAGCCAAGGCGGGCGCAGCGGCAATTGAGAGGCTCGCGACGATCGCGAGCAGCACCAGCAGACGGCGCACGGGTCGTTCCTCTTCGCCTGCGCGGGTCGGTCTCGCCAGTGGCTCGGCGCGGTCCCGGCGGCCGGGGTGTGGGCCGCGCGTCAGAGCCTCCCGCTAGCCGTGGTGACGCTGCGCGCCCATATCTGTTACATCAAGACCCATCTGGCAGGGTGCATAGGCGGACCAGGAACTCTCCCCGGACGCCCGGTGCGCGCCTCATCCCGCGTGTCGAGGGGAGTGCCCGGTGCGCAGGGTCCCTTGGTCGGCTACTTGACCGGTTTCCAGGGCTGGTCGGTCATGACATCGGACCGTGCGCCGCACTCGTCCGCCTGCTTCTTGAAGGTGAGCTGGTCGTTGTCGAGCGTCCACGTGTACGTCCCCTGCTGGGGGCTGCCTTCCCCCTTGCAGTACGTGTCGGTGAGGAAGGTGAGGGTGTCGCCGTCGGTGGAGTAGGTGCCGGACGTGACGACCTCTCCGGCGCCGGTCAGCGACCAGGTCCCATCCGAGCCGTACTCCAAGACCGCCACCTCGCCGGCATCGTTCGTCGCCGTCCAGTTGCCGGTCGGGAACCGCCAGATCCCCTTCCACGTGATGGGCACCTGGGATGGGTTGAGGACGGCGACCACGATCTTGCCGTCCCTCAGGTGTAGTAGGGCTGTGCCGCTGACCCCCGAGGACCACTTCCAGCCGAACGCGACCGTGTTGTCGCCAATCTGGATCGGTGTGCCCAGCACGGTCATGTCCTCACCGCCGTGCACGCCGGCCAGCCGCCTGAACTCCGACCCGTTCACATCCCACGTCCCCGACTCGGCTGTGTCGCCGTAGTAGAGCCCGATCGTGTTCCAGGCCGTGGTGACGATGCCGTCGTCGGTGTACAGCGCCCGGACCCGGTCGTAGTCCCCGCTCTCGTAGGCGGCTTCGAACGCCGACAGGTCCGCCACGGCCCAGCCGTCCGATGCACCCGGTTCGCGGCCGACATCCGGCTTCGGAGAATTGCGCGGCGCCTCCGTTGGTTTGATCGCTTCACTCGTCTCGGCATGTGGTGCGGGTGACACGGCCGGCGCCGGTGTCGGCGCCCTGGTCGCGCACCCGGCGATCAGAATCGCCGCAGCCACGCAGGCGAGCAGGAAGCCTGTCCCACCCTGATCTCGCATCTCGCCCACTCCAGCGGGACGCAGCGCGGCGGGTCGGTCTCGCCAGTGGCTCGGCGCGGTCCCGGCGGCCGGGGTGTGGGCCGCGCGTCAGAGCCTCCCGTCTACTGATTCTGACGACTGGGAGGCGGCGGAGGTTGGCGCGTGGGTGCTCCTGGCGTTTGCAGTTGCCGACACCCAGGCTGCGAGAGCAGAGCTGTGCCGATGTTCGAGGTCAAGACGATCGCCCGAAAGGCGAGCTGATAGCCGCCGTCTGGCCACCGATCGCCTGCTGGCCCTGCCGGTCGGTCAGGCGCGGTCGGAACCCGAGGGCACACTGCAACACCACCGGGCGCCCGAGCGTCCAACCGGGGCGTCTCGATGGCGGAGACAGCGACGATGAACGCGACGCGACGGGCGCTCCCGGTGATCCTCGGTGTTCTGCTTGCGGCGTGCGGTTCGGCGGCAGCGCCCTCAGACCCGGCCCCGCCACCGGCCAGCATCGCCCGGGCCACGTCGGGGCCTGCTACGCCGAGCCCGGCCGTGACGCCGGAGCCGACGACCGAGTCGCCGACGCCAGAGCCAACCCCCAAGGCGACGCCGAAGGCGACCCCGAAGGCGACGCCGGCCCCCCCGCCACCCAAGCCGACGGGCGTCAAGTTCGTCGACGATGATCGCAAGTGCCTCGACGGCAGCTGGGAAGAAGGCTGCCTGCGAGCGAAGCACACCCAGACGGTGCTCTGGAAGGCGCCCCGAACCAAGGGAGTCGAGATCCGGGTCTTCGGGGTGCTCGGGTGCCCCGCCGTGCCCAAGCATCCCAAGCCTGGCGCGAGCGGGCCGTGCCTCGTCAAGGGCACGAAGCTGCCATCGTCGGTCCGCGCCCTGCTTGCGAAGGCCCCGGCGTCTGCCGGTTGGGTCAGTTGGAGCTGGACGCAGGACGAGGCCGAGTGCGACCCCTTCGCCCCGGTGGGCATCGCCCCCGACGGGCGGGCGTACGAGGCGATCGTCGTACAGGCCTTCAACGCACAGGACCGCTCGACCTTCGCGATCGCCGAACCCGGACACTGGTGGGAACCTTCGGAAGACGACACGGTGTGTTGACAGCGGCGGCAGCCGACTCGCGGCTCGGGGGGTCAGAACGGGGGCCAAGTCGAATCGAAAGGCCTCCGGAGCGATCCGGAGGCCTGTTTCGTGCTTGCGAGAGTGGTCGGGGCGGAGCGATTCGAACGCTCGACCTCCTGAACCCCATTCAGCCACGCGCCCGAGTGGGCTGGGTTGTCTCCCCCGCCAGGGCTGCCATCATCGCCAACCCTGCGTCGCGATCCGTCCCAACTGGGGTCAGAAGTGGGGTCAAACTCGGCGGACACAATCTGCCTGCTTTCGGGGCCGCACACCCGACCTCTGCCTAGTCAGTTGACACAAGGAACTGCTCCGAGCCGATGGAGTTGGCCGACACGCCAACTGGTTCCGGGCTGCGCGGCGACGGTCGAACGGCGGACCCGGACGGATGGCGTGGCACTGGCGGCCGATCCGTGGGCGCGGGAGATGGCGCCGGTGTCGCGCAGCAGGCCGGTCTTCTTGGGTTGGCGCCCCACAGGACGAGGGATCAGTGGGAGGCCTGATCCTCCTTACGCTTGACAAGATGCGCGAACCAGTCACACATAAGCCAATGCGAGAACCTTCTCGTTCCACGACACCTGCCACCGACGCGCTCGATGACGTCACCGCGCACTTCCAAGACGTGAGGAGCCGGCTTCTTGCCGGTGTCCCGGACTCCGCAGCAGCCGAGCTGACGGTCGGCCAGCTTCGGCTGCTGTCGATGCTCCTCCGCGAGGATCCCGCCACGATGGGCGAGATCGCGGAGTGGCTCGTCTGCGGACGGCCATTCGTGACCGAGTCGATCGACCGCTTGGTAGCTCACGGCCTCGTCGAGCGGAGCCGCCGCATCGACGATCGCCGGTTCGTCGAGGCCCGCCTCACCGATCAAGGACGCGAGCTGCTCGAGGACATCCAGGGCGTCCGCACCGAGCGCCTCGCCCAGGTCGTGGGCTTCCTCGAGCCCACGGAGCGCCGCGATCTCGACGGCTGCTCCTTCTGATCCCCGAGCGCTCCCGCGGGATCGCCGGCTGGCCGCAGCCGAAGCCACGACACTCGACGACCGCCCGCGCCCCGGGACACTAGGTGGGCCAGAAGGTCGGGGAGATCGGTTTCGAGCTCGTACCCAAATTTGGCCCCGAGCTTGCGGCGGAGAAGGTCCTCGATGCGGGCAGCGCGAGGACGCTGCCGACGCCAAGGGTCACGCAGCGGGGTAGCTGCCCACTCGTGGGCACAGTCATCCCCCTCGTTACCGCACTCAAGTCGGCTAGCCTTGCGAACATGACCCGCCGATGGACCGAGACCGAGTGGGATTACCTGTTCGCTACGCATCCACCCATGCGCAGCAGCAGACCTACTGAGTCCGACTGCGAGGCCGTGGCCCTGTGGCTGGATCGAACGCCCGGCGCGGTCCTTTGGATGTGGCAGGACGCCGAGGCCCACCTGCGGGGTGCCTCATCGTATGCATCGCTTCGACTGATGGCCTATCTGGATCGGCGCCGCCGGTCGACCGACCCTACCGTTTCTCCCGAAGCCGCAGCACCGTCCCGCACATAGCCCGGCATTCGCCTTCGTTGTAGACGGCGATTTCGCGCATCAGTTCGAGGTCGAACACCCGGCTGTCGGGACGGAGTTAGGGTAGACGAGTGGCAAGACCGGAACACACCCCTGATGCTGCGCGGGAACCCTCCCTTGGGCGCAGCCCGACGCCTGCGGAGGTGTCGCTACGGATGCGTTGCGTACGGACCCGCGACACTGGTCCCGAATTGGCGGTGCGCCGCATCCTGCACGCCCTGGGCCTGCGCTTCCGGGTGCAGGGCGAGGGCGTTCCCGGCCGCCCGGACATCATCAACCGCACTCGCCGCTGGTGTGTACTCGTGCATGGCTGCTACTGGCACGGCCACGGATGCGCCTGGGGGCGATTGCCCAAGACCAACGTGGCCTTCTGGGAGGCAAAGGTCGCCGCAAATCGGCGACGGGACAAGCGGGACGAGTCGAGACTCACTTCTCTGGGATATCGTGTGGTCGTGGTGTGGCAGTGCGAGTTGAGGGACTCCGACAAGCTTCGGGCGCGACTCGCTGAACTGCTCCCTCGCCCACCCGACGATGATGACTGCGTGACGAAGATCGTGGGCATCATCAAGTGACGGGTGCCAGGTTGAACGACCTGCGCTACATCAGCGTGTTCAGCGGCATCGGGGGTCTGGAGCACCCAACAACCGCGCCTTTGCTCGCGTGCGAGTGGGACCGGTCCTGCCAGCAGGTGCTCGCCCGTAGGTACGAAGGTGTAGAAATCAGGGGCGACGTCGCCGAGCTGCTGAGTCCGCCCCGTGCGGAGGTAGTGGCAGGAGGCTGGCCTTGCCAGGACCTGAGCTCGGCAGGGACACTCGGAGGGATCCGGGCGAGCCGCTCCAGCTTGTTCTTCGAGATGCTCAGGGTGGCCCGCGAGAGTGGGGCCAGGACTCTCGTCGGCGAGAACGTGCCAAACCTATTGACGATCCACAAGGGTAGGGACTTCAGGATCGTCTTGGACGCTCTCGTTGCCGAGGGGTTCAAGTTCGTGGCATGGCGAGTTCTCAATGCGCGGTCCTTCGGATTGCCTCAGGAACGCCGGCGCTTGTTCATGGTCGCCTCGCGTGACCGGGAGCCGGCAGCCGCACTACATGCGAGGCTTCCCGAGGGGCTACCGGAGAAGCAGTCCGAGACGGCGAGTGGGTTCTATTGGACCGCGGGAACTCGGTCTATCTGCTTCTCGCCCGGCTACGCCCCGGCGCTCAAGATCGGCGCCACGGACGAGAAGGGGCGAGCACCCGTTGCGGTCTTCCGAGACCGACGCGTCCGCAAGCTAACCCCTGCCGAGTGTCTTCGTTTGCAGGGCTTCGAGAACCTCCCCGTTGCCGGTATGTCTGCGTCCACCATCCTGAGAATGGCGGGCAATGCTGTGCCAGCCCCGGTCGGCCACTTCGTGATGGAGTCGGTATTCGCGGAGACGCAATTCGACGGCACGATGGCGGCATTCGGGGTCATTGGCCAGTCGGGGTTCTGGGAGAACGGTCTCCCGTGGGTCGTGGAGCACGATCCGACCAGGCTCGCGACGGACCTGATCGACTTCATCGACCGAGACTCTCGGGAGTCCCTTAGCTCCCAAGCAGCTGCCGGGTTGATCGTGCGGTCCGTGCGATCCGGGTACCCAATGCCCCGCGAGCTGTTCGACGTCCTTGAGGATCTGGCGAAGGACCGGACGCAGCCGCTCAAGGCCTCCCGCGCCAACAGTTTCGTTTCGCTCGACACCATGGTCGACGAAATCTCGGCCTACGCTCGATCGCTACCTAGGGTGGACCACTACGACGAAACGGCCGCGGTGTCCTCAACCCGTCGAAGACGCATTAGCAGGAAGGCCCGCGAAGAGGCCGGGGCCACGCTTTGGGGAGGGAACGCCACGTGACGCCTGAGGACGGCCTGCCTGACCGGACATCGCCAATTGCAGACATGCTTGCGGACCTAGCTGCGCTGATCCCCGAGGCCTTCTCGGAGGGTCGTCTTGACCTGAGCGAGCTCGCCGTCCTCCTTGGATCCGATGCGGACGGGCAATCGACGGAGCCACGTTTCGGCCTCGACTGGCCGGGCAGAACCGCTGCACTTCGATTACTCAGACTCCCGGGTCGCGGTGCATTGAGGCCTGTAGGCCTCAATGACATCGACCTCTCTCAGAGCGACCACGTCTTCATCTCGGGCGAGAACCTCGAGGTCTTGAAGCTCATGCAGAAGGCCTACTTCGCGGCCTTCAAGATGGTCTACCTCGATCCGCCCTATAACAACGGGTACGACTCCGTCTACGTCGACGACGCGGACGATCCCCTCGGTGCGTATCTCCGCCACGTCGATGCTTGGCAGGAGGGGGATCTCCGACCGGCCGGCGTCCCGTCCACTGGTTCGCGAGTCCACAGTCGCTGGCTGAGCATGATGCTGCCGCGACTATTCGCGGTGAGGACCGTTCTTGCAGAGGACGGAGTCGTCTTCGTGTCCATCGACGACCATGAGGCCCACCACCTGCGGATGCTCATGGACGACGTCTTCGGTCCCGAGAACTTCGTCTGCACCTTCATCTGGGAGAAGCGGTACTCGCCAGCGCCGGATGCCAAGGATGCCGGATACGTCCACGAGAACATCCTCTGCTATCGACGGTCGGACAGTTTCGGTGCAGCGATGCTCCCGATGACCGATGAGCAGAAAGGTCGATACAAGAACCCGGATGGAGACCCAAACGGACCATGGAAGTCGACTGACTACACGTGCCGGTTCACCGCGACGCAGCGACCCAACCTCTACTACCCGATCACGAACCCCAACACCAAGCACGAGGTCTGGCCTAAGAAGACTCGTGTCTGGGCCTGTACGAAGGAGAAACACGAGCAGAACGTCGCCGAGGGTCGGGTCTGGTGGGGGGAGGACGGCACGAACTCCGTACCCGCAAGAAAGGCCTATCTGAAGGAAGTCGCCCAGGGTGCGAAGGCAGCAACGCTGCTGAAGCACGACCTGGTAGGGCATACCGACGAGGCCACGAAGGAACTGCACGAGTGGTTCCCAGAGCTCAAGGTCACGCCCAAGCCCACGCGCCTCATCCGTTATCTAATGGCCATCGCGGGGGTTCAGGATGGCGACCTGGTGCTCGACCCGTTTGCCAGAGTCGGTACTACAGCGGAGGCGGTGGTAAACGCGAACGTCGAGGACGGCCTCGGGGCGCGGTTTGTGCTGATCGAGTTGCCTGAACCGGGGGGAGCCGACGAGGCTCGGACCTTGGCCGACTACGCCAGAGACCGGGCCCTTGGGCGCGTCGAACGCGCCGTCGCGGGCGGTCTTGCCCAATCCGTGAGGTGCTTCTCCCTCGACGCGAGTTGCTTTGTGACACCCTCCTCCACGCCTCCCTCCGGCGCGAACGAGATCGTGGAGCAACTGCGACTGCAGGCGACCGGTTTCAAGGAGGGTCGATCCTCCGCGGACATGCTGTTCGAGATCCTGCTTGCGTCCGGATATCGCCTGGACGTGGACATCAAGGCGATCGACGTCGGTGGCCCTACCGCCTACAGCGTTGACGAGGGGGGGTTGGTCGTCTGCGTCGACAGGGACATCTCTCCGACGACCGTGGGGAAGCTGGCTGAACTCGCGCAAGGGCGAGTGGTCTGCCTCGACGCCGCATTTGGCCACGACGACGAGTTCAGGGTCAACACTGCATTGGAACTTCGCGGTCGAGGCATCGACCTGACGACGGTCTGAGATGGCACCCATCCGCATCAAGTTCGACTCGCGAGAGCAGTATCAACTGGACGCCATCCAGGCAGTATTCGACCTGTTCATTGGGCAGCCCGCTGTGTCGGGTGCCGCGGACCTCAGAGTGGCTGGCTCGTCCAGTGCCTCGTTCCAGGAGCTCGGTGTCGGTAATGAGCTCTTGATCGCCCCGGACCAAGTCCTAGCCAACTTGCAGGCCGTCCAGCTCCGCAGCCAACTCGCGCAGTCCGCCTCATTGGCTGGAATGGACTTCTCGGTCGAGATGGAGACTGGCACAGGGAAGACTTACGTCTACCTCCGGACGGCCTATGAACTGTGCATGCGATACGGGTTCAGGAAGTTCGTGATCGTGACGCCAACCGTCGCCATTCGGGAGGGTGTCCAGAAGTCCATCGAACTGACCCACGACCACTTCGCCGACATCTACGACCGGCTCCCATCGGAATCTTGGGTGTACGACGCGGACCGGCTCTCAAAGCTGCGGCAGTTTGCCGCGTCGAGCCACCTGCAGTTCCTAATCGTCAACATCGACTCATTCAACAAGTCCAGCAACGTGATCCAGAACGAGCAGGACACCATGTCGGGGCGGCGTCCGATCGAGTTCATCCAGGCATGCCGCCCGATCGTCATTCTCGATGAGCCGCAGAACATGGAGAGCGAGTTGGCCAAGAAGGCCATTGCCTCGCTGGCGCCTCTACTCACACTCAGGTATTCCGCTACGCATCGGAACCCCTACAACCTCGTCTATCGCCTGGACCCTGTGCGCGCATACGAACTCGATCTGGTCAAGAGGATCGAGGTCGACTCCGTTGTAGAGGATGAGGCGCTCAGCAAGCCATACATCGAGCTCCAGTCGATCAAGGCCAGCCGTAGGAAGATCACGGCGACGTTGTCGATCGACACGGCATCGACTGCAGGAGTGGCCCGAAAGACCGTGAACGTGTCGGACATTGGGACCGACTTGTCAGAACTCTCGGGCGGGCGCAAGCAATACGACGGCTTCGTCGTGGCTCGAATCGACGCCGCCGGAAGGCAGATCGAATTCACCAACGGCGTGCGACTCGCCATCGGCGGGCAGTATGGCGTCCAAGTTGATGAGATCAGGCGTGCGCAGGTCCGAGAGACGGTTCGCGAGCACCTAGACAAGGAACTGGAAGTTCAGAGGCGTCTCCCTCAAGGACGCCGACTGAAGGTCCTCAGCCTGTTCTTCATCGACCGCGTGGCGAAGTATGTCGATCCCGATGGGCCGATCAGGCGCTGGTTCGAGGAGGCCTACGCGGAGTTCTCAGCCTGTCCCCAGTACGCCAGTCTGGCGCTACCGCCCGTCGGGGTGGTTCACGGCGGCTACTTCGCTAAGTCCAAAGGGATACCGGCCGACACTACCGGATTTACCCAGGCGGACGACGCGGTCTTTGCCTTGATCATGCGCGATAAGGAGAGGTTGCTCTCTCGCGAGACGCCACTGCGGTTCATATTCAGCCATTCGGCGCTTCGTGAGGGCTGGGACAACCCGAACGTATTTCAGATCTGCACCCTCAACGAGACCAGGAGCGAACTCAAGAAGCGGCAGGAAATCGGACGTGGCCTTCGCCTGCCTGTCGATGAGACCGGGGAGCGCTGTCGAGACACAGCGACTAACAGGCTGACGATCGTTGCGAATGAGAGTTACGCCGAGTTCGCCGCACAGCTCCAGGCGGAGATCGAATCCGACTGCGGCGTCAGTTTCGAAGGGAAGGTCGCCAACCGTCGCGAACGGGTCCGCGCAACCCTCAAAGATGGGTGGCGCGAGAACGGCGACTTCCGCGCCCTTTGGGAGCGCATCAAGCCGCGTACCCGCTACTCGGTGTCGTTCGCAACCGACGAGCTCGTTGCGCTTGCCGCGGAGGCCGTCCGCCAGCTGCCCCCCGCACGCCGGCCCGAGATCCTCACGCAGAAGGCGGAGATTCGCTTGAGCAGCACGGGCGTAACCCATCAGCTGCGATCGATCGGCAGTGAGGCGGCGGCGGCGGAGCAGTTCCCGGTGCCCGACGTCTTGGGGTTCCTACAGAGAGAGACCGATCTGACTCGACAGACATTGGTCCGGATCCTGACGGAATCCGGGAGGATCGGCGACTTGCTTGTCGACCCACAGGCCTTCTTGAACCACGCCGCCGTTCAGATCCAGGCCGTTCTGCTCGACCTCATGGTTGCCGGCATCGCCTACAGCCGCGTGCCCGGGGCGGAATTCGAGGCAGAGCTGTTTGCCCAAGAAGACGTGGAGACCTACGCGTCCCGCGTCGTTCAGGTCGAGAAGTCCATCCAGGATCGGATTGTCGTGGACTCGGCCATCGAGCGCCACTTCGCGGAGGGTCTCGATTCGCGCACAGACGTCCATCTCTTCTTGCGGCTCCCAAGATGGTTCAAGATCCCGACGCCCGTCGGCACCTACAGCCCAGATTGGGCCGTCGTGAAGGAGCAATCCGGGCCGGTCTACCTGGTGAGCGAAACCAAGGGCAGCGTCGCCCGTCTTGATCTGCGCGGCCGCGAGTGGGCGAAGATCCTGTGTGGGAAGGTGCACTTCGACGTGCTCGACGTCCCGTTCAGGGCTGTCACCACCCCAGACGAGGTGTGACTCGGGTGACGCGAGCGGCCTCCTGAGACCTAGCCGCCGCACACCCGTTGGGTTCACTTCGTGGTCGTCCAGATGCTTGTCGACGAAGTTGCACCGGGTCGCCGAGGGCGACCCACCTCTGGCGAAGTGGATCATGCCGACCCATCCCCCGCGGGCGGCGCGGCTCGAGGCTCATCAGCCCGGTCGAGTACGGTTCGATGGGCCGTATCGATGCCTCATCACGTCGGCTTCGACAATTCCCTGATCGCTTGGCTCGCCAGCTCCGTTGCATCCCGCACTTCGGGCGTCTCCGCATCAGCCACGTCGAGGTCAACCTCGACAGGTACGTAGTTGAAATCGGCTTCCAAACTGCCGCTCGAAGAAGCGCCCGAGCCAGACAACCCGAGCGATGGCGTGTGGCTTCATCTTGTGGAACACCTGGATCACCAAGATGCGCCGATCCGGCGACGCATCGAGCCACTCGGCCCATTTGGAGAGGTTCGACATCGCAGGCCCTGGCCCCTTTGCCCCGGAGCCCTCGTCGTTCTCAATCTCGCCGAAGACCCAAGGCCCAGGATCATTCAACCCAAGTCGGGACTCCCCGCGGAGGTGGTGCCAACAGTCGGCCCGAAGAGACCCGGGTGGCCGGCCACGACCCCGGCCCAGGGCTGGCTCAACAAGGCTGAAACGGGGACCCCGCTGGCCACCATCAAACCGTATCCCCAGTGTCTCGGTGAGGAGCCGCTGGGCCAGCAGCTCGAGGTTCGGCGCCAGCTTGTTGGCGGGCTGCATTGTCGACACCTCGGTCACTGCGATCCTCCCTGAGGCCCTCAATGAACGTCATCACTCTCATCGATGGTGCCGCAGCCATGCGACGACCTCGGCCATGGCTCGGCAATCCACTTCGTTGTAGCGGCCGATCTCCTGCATGAGCGAGAGCGTCGCCATCGAGTCTCCGACGCGAGCAGCCTCGCCGTCGCACCACCAGGCGCCGACCATGGCGCCGAGCCCATCGGTCGGGCCATCATCCCAGGTCGTGGCGATGAGCCTTGCTGCGTGCATCGCCTTTGCGATGGGTTTCAGGCCAATCCGAACGCGCCGCGGACCGTGACCGGCTCAGCGCGGACAACGGCATTCAGCGCGTCGAACCACGGGATCTCGGGCCAGGAGCGCTCCGGGTGTCTCGCCCTTGCGGCGTTGTAGGCAGTGTCCAGAAAGGACTCTTCCGCCTGCGACCAGTGCACGACTCGCAGCTGCTCTTTCCCCATCCCTCGCTCGGCGAGAAGCCCGACCACATGGGCCACCCACTCGTCAATGATCTCGGCCTCGCTGGGCTCGTCGAGGCGTCGGGCCGTCCGCTGCCAGAAGCGCCAAGCGTCTCCATCGTAGTGCCCGCATCCGATCTGGAATATGAGCGTCCGGCCGCCGACCTCAGGGAGAGCGGTGAAGTCGTCTGCGAGGTTGCTGACCGTCTCGAAGTCGACGTAGAGCTCGAGCGGAGCCTCCTCCCGCCACGCGGGGTCGGGCCGCGTGATGCGAGCGGGCAGGACTGGCTCGTCGCCGGTCAAGCAATTCGCGGCGAGGACCGTCTCGCACTTCTTGGCGTAGCTGTCGGAGGTGATCCCGAGCCGCGAGGCCGTGACGCCCGGGTCGTCCCAGCGCATCAGGCCAGCCGACTGTGCGAGGCGCCGACGCTCCGGGTTCGTTGACGGCAGCAAGGTGAGTTCCGCCAGTTCAGCTGCAATGAATGCCTTCACCCGATGCCACGGCTGGTCCTCGTGGTGTCGAGCATGCGGGTAGAGCTCAGGGACGTCTGGGACGGGCAGCACGTTCCACGCAGCGCCGTCGCGCCTCATGCGGCGGATCCACGCGATGGCTTCACCGACGGCTTCCGCGAGGGTGGCTCCTTCTCGGGAAACCGAGTGATCGTGGTCGACTCGGGCCAGTCGGTCAAAGCAGCTAGTTCCCCGGTCGGATGAGGTGACCCAGCCTCGCCCGAGCAAGAAGGACGCGGGCGGGGTGTAGCCCTGGATCCGCCCCAGGGCCTCGTTGTACGTCCACACCTGTGCCATGTAGTGCTGGTGCTTGGACGAGGCATGCCCGTCCTTGAGGAGGTGCAATGTCGAGAACTTGATGTCTGCGACGACGTAATGCCATGGCTGGCCCCTGAGTGCCGGGGCAGCCATGGCGACATTGGCCGGGGCCAGCGTGCCTGGCACGAGCTTCTCGAGGATGTCAGAACGGACGAGGAGATCGACCGAGCCGTAGGTGCGGTTCTGAGGGTTACGCACCACCCCTTGACTGATGATCTCGACGCCGGCGCACATCGCGTCGAAGGTCGCCTCGGCCTTGGCCAGGTCCCGCGCCTCGCGCCAACCATCACCGACGCGGAGGACATCTGCCATCCCGGAGAGGAGTCCGACCACGCGCTCCTCGAATAGCCTGCCCTGGGTGAGTACGAACCCGAGGAAGTCCGTGCGGCGATCGAACCCCTCCAGTTCGTCGTCTGGAACGAAACCCTTGGCTCGACCGTACCGGCCGAGCCAGTCGAGAAGAGGGTCGTCCTCGAACCAGTTGCGCGTTCGGCCCGCAGACACCCACTCATCCCACGCCGCGGGCGTTCGCGGGTCAACACGCACGCCGTCGTCACGCAACACCAGCGCGTCCCGCCCGGTAGGCAACTTGGACATCGTCGTGCTCACCGGACAACCTTACGCCAGAGTTTGGACTGATCCGCGGGCCGGCCTACGGTGTCGACGACGAGCTACTTCCCGCCGGACCGATTGACACTCAGGCAGCCTCCAGCTTGATGCTCTCCGGTGTTGCTGACAGCGTCGGTGTCGGAGATGCGGACCTTGCAAGTTCAGCCGGACCCAATGCCGCTTCGATCTTCTGCCCTCACCGCATCGGGCTCCTTGTCAAGGAACTCACGGCCGACATCGGTGGCAAGAGGGTGCAGGAACACGCTTCGGACCAAACTGACGACGTGGGCAAGCGCTCCTTGGTACGTAAGGCGACGCCGGCGCTCCTCTCGGGGATCGGTGAGAATCAGCACCGGCTGGGTGAAGGCAAGTTCGCGACGCGCCCGCGAACTAGCCCAGCGACAGCTCGACCTTCCAGGAGTTCTCGCTCATATCCTCGAACGAGTAGGTGAGTTCGCCTCGATCGCCGACCTCGATCGAATAGGACTTCCGGTTCGGGACGTCGACGGAGAACGGGAACCGGCAGCCATAGATCTCGAGTGCGACGCCCTCCCCGAGCTGCCCCTTGCCGACAACCTCGCCGTTCTCGTCTGTGATGGTCACGCTGCGTCCAGGGGAGATATCCTTGTATCCATCGCCAACGGTGCAGGTGCCGCCGAACTCCACCCCAGGAACCGTGATCCCACCAGTGATGGTGTGTCCCGAATTCAGCACGCTCAGAGTGACAACGACCGCGGCGATCACCAGGAGGGAGTCGCGGCCCCGATGCCCACGACCCTGCGAGAACGACTTGGCAGCGCGTTGCCGAGGGACGCCGAAGGTTCGAGACTGGCGGGCGGCCACCCAGACCCGGTAGCAGTTGGGGACACAACCACCCGCTCGGCATCTGAGGGGGCAACATTCGGGGACAGCCCGTTCCTGAGGCGAGAACGCCGCCACGGTGTCTGACTCGGACTCTCCCGGAGCGATATCGGCCCCGCTTGCGGCTGACGCGCTGCCTCCCGGTGCAGGACCGGCGGGAATGGGCGGCACGGGGGAGTCGAAATCGAAGCCACAGCGGCCGCAGAAACGGAAACCGGCTGACCTCGCCGTCCCACACTGCGGACAGAACTCGCTGGTCAAAGCTTCCTCTCCTTCACCGCGGGAGTGGCCGACCCTCAGTCTAGTCCGGGCGAAGCCTGTGCGATGGTCGGCGACCGCAGATCCCGAGAACGGAGACGAGGGACACAGGAGCGTGATTGACGTGGGTAGTGACCATCGCCATCGTGCACCCGCTTTGGTGACATTGGTCCGTTCACGTGGGGCAGCCCGGGACGGCATGGTGGCCAGAAGGGATCGTCTGTGATGTCGGCACAGATGGCGCAATCAGGAGGCCTCGAGTGGCCTGGAACTTCTGCCTACGTTGCGGCGAGGCCCGGACCGCGGACTTCAGGTTCTGTCGCAGATGCGGATTCGATCTCGCATCCATCCCGGACACCCAGTCGCTGGATGGGCCGCAGGCTGCCCGAGAGGCGAAGCCGACCACCGAGGGGCAGGCCGCTGCACTCGCACCCGAATGGTCGGCGGCGGAGACGTCTTCACCGCATTCCGAGCGCCACGGGCTCGTTGTCACTGAGACCGCCGGGCCGCTCGTCGTACCCCCTCCGATCTCGACACGCCCTAAGCATCGCGGTGCCCTGCTCATCGCGGGCGGCGCTGTCGCCACAGTCGCCCTCGCTGCCGCTATCGCGAGCCAGCTTGATACGGCAGGTGGGGTCTTGACACCGACGGCAGGCCCGACCACCGTCGGTCAGGTGCTGGCAGCCACGCCGACGCCGAGCCCTGGCCGACGCCGACGCCGAGCCCTCGGCCGACGCCTCGGCCGAGCCCTCGGCCGACGCCGACGCCGACGCCGACCCCTCAGCCGACGCCGTCCTCGTTCGAGAAGGTTTCCGACAGCGAGTGGGGGCGGATCATCGACAACCCCGAAGAGTACGAGGGCAAGGGCTACCAAGTCTGGGCGTGCATCTGGTATTTCGACACGGCGACTTGGACCGACAAATTCTTGGGCGAGGCCTCCAACAAGAACCGCGAGAGCTTCCTCGACGACGGATACAACGCGATGTTCGCTGGGGATCTAGCGGCGTTATCTGAATTCGCCAACGGCGACCTCGCGTTGATGAACGTGATCTCACTTGGGTCCGGGAGCTACGAGACCGAGCACGGCACGCAGTTCGTCCCCTATTTCAAGGTTGCGAAGATCACGCACAAGGGATCGTGCGAGTGATACACGGGGTTATGCCCCAGGGCTTCGGCACGTCCTCGCTGTCGGAGGCGGGGCCGGTGGACGACGTCGCTGGAGCTGCGCGTCAGAATGGTCTCGCGAGAGATCGAAGCCTGCGCGAGTGATGTTCCCGCTCCCGTGTGGGTTCCTCACCTCCTGAAAGGCCAGGACCGACGAGAGCGTGGCCTTGGGCTGGCGGTTGCACTTGAGCGGTCCTCACGCGAGACAGACGTGCGGTAGGGATATCCCCAATCACAAGAACCCGAGTGTCGGGGATCTGGTCTTTGTGCGTGACGACGCCCCAGTCCTCGGCGCAGCACGGGTCGCGAGATCAAGGTTGCGCCTGGCGAGAAGATGCAGTGTGGGACCAGCATGGCCTCCTGATGAATGATATGATAGTTTCCGATAATCCCTGTTATCGGCAGTTATCAAGATCGGCTAATGGCATGACTCACTTGCTCACGTCCACCTCCGCAACGACCGCCACGCCCCCCAGTCAGCGACGCTCAGCCGCTCGTCGAGGCGATCATCCGCCGGGGCGACTCTCCCAACACGCGCCGCGCCTATGCCAGCGATCTCGAGGCGTACGCGGCGTGGCTCGCCTCGGAGGGGATCGCCTGGGAAGCGATCACGCCCGATGACCTCGACCGCTACCGGGAGGGGCTGGCCGGCCAGTACGCCCGCACGACTGCCAACCGCCGCCTCGTCGTGGTCCGCGCCCTCTACGGCGAGGCGAAGCGGCGGCACGTGATCGCCGATGACCCTGCAGACCGCCTACGGGGCGTCCGGGGCCGTGACGAACGCGATGGTGGAGCACTCACCCGCCAGCAGGCTCGCGAGGTACTGGAGGCCGTTTCCGGCGATCTCCGGCGTCCGGGGCACCGACTTCTTGCCCGCCGCGATATCGCCCTCGCTGTCCCTCCTGCTGCGGACCGGCCTCCGCCGCTCCGAGCTGACCAGTCTCCGCGTCGCAAGCCTCGGTTTGGCGCAGGGCCACCATGTCCTGGCAATCACCGGCAAGGGCAACGTCATGCGCACCGTGAAGGTCCCACCCGACGTGTCGCGGATGATCGAAGAGTGGCTCGAGGCAGCAAAGGGGGCCGGGGTCGAGCTCGACAGGCGACGACCCGCTCTTCGTTGAGGTCCGAAAGGGCGGCCACATCCCCGGCCGCCGGCCTCTCTCCGACCGCGCCGTCTACGGCATCGTCGAGCGCCGTCTCCGGGCCGCCGGTCTCCAGCGGCTCGGACCCCACGGGTTGCGGGCGACGTTTGTGACCCTCGCCCTTGAGGGCGGAGCGCCGCTTCACATGGTCCAGCGGGCTGCCGGCCACGCGGATCCCCGGACCACCGAGCGGTACTGGAAGCGCAAGGACTCCCTCGACGACAACGCCGTCGACTACGTCCACCTCTAGGTCCATCGACTTCTATCCCTGCACGGTCGCCTCCGGCGCGCACGAGCACATCTTCATCCCCGCGGTCCAGGCATCACCACCCAGCTGGCTTCTCGGTTTGGTCAGCCGTGGCCGGGTCGGGGGTGGCTCACGGGCCTGCGTCGACGCCGGTTCGATGCCACGTGGAATGCGCCGCCGCGGTCAGCGCTTGGATTGCCAAGGCCCTGCTGCGCAGGCGAGAATCCGCGGTGAGGTTCGAATATCACAGTCAGGAGTCAAGTCGTGCCTCGGTCCCCCGCTCGCCGCCCACCGTTCGATGGACTGCCGTGGGAGCGACTTCCCGGCGAGAGCAGTCAGGCATTCGAGACGTTCAGGACGTACCGGGATCAGACGGCGGGCGCACGATCGCTTCGCCGAGTGGCACAGGAGTGGCACAAGAACCTCTCGCTAGTGGCGCGGTGGAGCAGCGAATGGCACTGGCTAACCCGGGTCACGGCATACGATGACGACCAGGACCGCCTCCAGCGGGCGGAGCGCCAGCGGTGCGTAGGCGAGGCCACCAGGCGGCACCTGAAGGCAGCGATCCAGATCCAGGAACTCGTTCTCGGACGTCTTGACGAACTGAACGGTCAAGAGCTGACCCCACCCCAGTTGTTCCGGGCATGGCAGCTGGCCGTCGCGACGGAGCGTGCGGCGCTCGGCCTGGCAGTGGACGCAGGGGAAGCACAACGACCTCCGGCCGACGACCCGGACGCCGAGGCGACCGAGTTGGCGCCGCAGGCCGGTCTCGTCCCCCTCGGCCAGTTCCTACACGAGAACCCGACGAAGTGCGGTCCTGTCGTGACCGCGCTCGCTGAACTCCAAGAGCACGTCGGACCTGCCGGAGATCTGGTGGTGGCAATCCGCACGCGGCAGTCTGAGGTGTAGCTGACCTAGCCAGCCTAGCCCGCGGAACCGGCATCACGGAGTGCGGCCACGGACGACGTTCCGGGCAACGACCGGGAGTTGCGTGACCATCAATAGCCGGGCACCGCATCCTCCGGCGTCCACTGTCGCTCACGGCGTCCGCTTTCAGGTCGAGCGTCCGGCCAGACGCCGAGGCGACCATCAATGATCTCTCGATGCCATCACCGCTCGCCGAGGTCGGTACTTGGCTTGGCTCTCCGCATCAGCCCGCACCGCCGATGGGCTCGCTCAACTGATCCGGTCCACGAGGGACCGCAGCGATTCGTATGCCCCAGGACTCTGATGCCCGTCGTCGAGGACGCTCGCCGCAATCTGGACGAGGGACCGCAACGCATCGGAAGACTCGTACAGAGGCCCACTATCGAACAGCGAGTTCAGCGGAGCCGGGTCACCTGCGAGAAACAGCGGGCGCATGGCCCCGCCGAGCCACGCCCCGTTGAGCAGATCAACCCCCTGCAGGCTGGAAGCGCCAATCGCCCTTACGCCCTCATCGTCGTCGCCGAGGAGGATGGCGATCTCGTTCGAGCCGTCGTGTCGCCGAACACAGATCGACCACGCAGCCGCCGCCCATCGTCGGGTCTGCGCATCTGTTGAGTCCACATACCGCCACGCTGTGTCTGTCACGATCTTCGGTGCGTCAGCGTGTTCGTGAAGCATGGCCGGGCGCCTCGCGGCGAGATCTCCCACCGGGGTAGCTCGGTTTTGCGGGCCAAGCAAGCAAGCGGCCAACCTGCTCGGCGATGGCACTGGCGTCCTCTGGGTCGCGGTGGACCGCTGACATGTCGATAAGCCACGTGAGGATCCCTGCGAATCCCGCCGGTGCGCCAGAGCCGTAGGGACTCTGCCCTCGCGAGACCCCGTCCTCGAGGAAGTGATCGACAAGTCGCCCCTGCGGCCGGGTGGCGAGGACCCAAGCGCGTCGGGCTTCGGCCCGGACGTCGACGTCGGGGTGGTCGGCCATCAGTGTTGCTAGCGCCGCGCCCACGCCGTGATCCATAAGCGTGTTGAACACTCTCAGGCGGTCGCCGTCGCTAAGCGTAGTGCTGGCGGCCTGTATGGCCCAGCAGGTTGTCACCGCGACCATCCCCCCTTCCCCGAGGAGGAAGGCCTCGATGATCCGTGGCATCCAAGACGCTGTCGGCGGGAATTGGAGGATGTAGTCGACAAACAGCGCGGCGACGAACATCTTGAGGATGCTGTCGTCTGGAAGATCGATCAACCTCAACAGCCAGCGAGGGGGCTCTGGTGGCCCGCCATCGTCAGACGCCATCGATCCGACCAAGATCTCCGCCCAAATTGTCTGGGCACTGGCGGACTCATCCTCTGAATCGGACACCATGTCAGGGACTTCCGCGAGTTCGGCGTCGGTCAGCTCCCGGTACATCGATGCATAGAACGCCACGGCTTGCGTCAAAGGATTGGAGATGAGCAGTTCGAAGTCGCCGACGTCGAGCGCCATCACGTCCGCCAAGTCGACCAGCAGGATCTCCAGCGTGGCAGGAGGCAGCGCCCGTTGGCTTGCGACATCGCCGATTGTGCATCTTGGAATGCCGGCCGATTCCAGATGCCGAGCTGCGTTGGCTGTCAACGAGAGGAAGTTGCTCGTGTAGATCGACGCCTCAGAGTGACCCTTCGCAACACCCGACCCAACATGCACGAGGAGCGTGACGCTGGTCCTGCCATTCAGGGCCTCGTCGCCGACGCCGTCGCCAGCAACGAAGGTGTCTGCGTGATCGGCGCTGACTGCCTCTGAAGCGATGGCGCCTGGGCTGGATGAGCCCATCCCAAGTAGAGCGGCGGCGATCTCCTCGAACATCCGCCACGCATCCCTGTCGGGACTTGCGCGGGCCGCGCTCACCAATACCTGCAGCGTCTCCTGATCGCCCGGTTCGCTCAGGCCCCACAGGAGGTGTGCCAGCCGCATCGAGGCGGCGCCTGCCTCCGTCGACTCCGGGAGAACCCCGGCCCACACGGCTGTCTCAGGCATCGACGCAATCGCCCGGACGATCAATGGTTGAAGCTCAGAGGCAAGGGTGTTGTACGGGGTCGACAGGTACAGGTCGACCGCCTGTTTCAACACTCTGCTAGCGACAGCGGGTCGAACCCTCACGTGGTCGGCAAGAACCTCGACGGCGCGCTGGGTTCCACGATGGAGGTGGCGCTCGTACGGTGCGTCGAGATCGAGCAACTCAGCGACCAGCCCGCTGACGAGCTCGACACTAGCTCGCCCCGCATGACCGAAGAACAGGCGAACGGCATCACCCCACCGCTCGTCGACTGCGAACTCAGCAAGTTGGATCCGCCCCTCCGCGTGCTGCTCGAACAGGTGCCGGCCGGCCAGGTACTCAGCGAAGGACCGGTGGATGAACCCGTAGATTGGCTCGCCGGCATCAATGCCCTGCTCGACGAAGAACCCGGTCTGCTCCTCCACCACCCTCAGCAGAGTCTCGGCGGAGGTTCGCGCCTGCTCCCCCATTCTCCCCGGACCTCGATGAGGACGGATGCAAGGAGTCGGCGAAGCTCGCTTCTGTGCAGGAGGGTCTTCCCCCCATCGGACACGACTCGAGCTGCGACAGGCTCGAGGATGCTTCGAAGGTCGTACTCATCGAGACCGAAACCATGCTGGAGGGGCCACTGACGCAGAAGGGTCTGCGTTGCGATCTCGAGGAGCTCGACGCGCCGTTCCGGTAGACGACCGCCCTGCCGACCAAGGAGCGCGATGATCGTCAGCAGCAACGGGATCCCTGCCAGCTCTCGAACACCAGGGCTAGCAGCGACGTCCTTCATGAGGCGATCGACCTGGGCGGAGATGGCCGCACTGTCGCTCCCAGCCTCAACGCACTCGTACAGGGCGCGAAGGAAGGACTCGATCTGAGCGAGGTTCAGGGCGCGCATGTGATACGCCATGAAGCCTGCGCCGAGCGGCGTATCGCGGTATCCGACGTGTCTTGTCGTGACAGTGACTGTTACGCCCGGGTGATCACCGGCGAAGCCGTCGACGGCTTGGCCGAACTTCGCCCGAGCTCCGGGATCGGGTACTTCGTCGAGGCCGTCGACGAAGACGGCCGCCCGGCCACTCAGTACGTCCTCACGTATTACAGCCCCGAACTCCGGCGTATGACCCGCGGCGATGTACTCGAGGAGGCTCCACGCCTGGTGACGGCTCATGTGTTCGGCGGCCGTCGGGGCGGCCACCACTATGGGTGTACGGGCGCCTTCGCCGGCGTTCGCGGCGAGCGCCAGAGTCCTTGCGGCGTGACGGACAAGGGTGCTCTTGCCCGATCCAGGACCCCCGACGATCAATGCTCGCGGCTTCGCGAGCACGTCTGTCTCCGGCAACGGAATCCGCGCTCGAACCTTGGCGAGGGCCGCATTGACCGTGTCCGTCGAGAATTCGCCCGGCGTGCCGGCCAAGACCTCATCCGGGTGAAGCGTCGCTGGCACGTATGCGCGATCCATCGGGAGCCGGACGACCCGGCTGTCAACTACTGGCGCGATGCCACCAAGGTTGACGAACTCGAAGCGCACCGCCAGCGCCTCGAGGTAGCGGCGGCGCAATCCGTCAAGGTCCGGGACGGCGGCTGGGCGGCTGGGGCGGATGACGTCGAGAACCTCGTCCAACCGGCTGGCGGCTTCGTCGTCGAGCAGCCCGAAGGCGTCGAGCAGGCGGCGGGCACTGTCGGCGGTCTTCCACGCATCCGACTCAGAGAATCCCTCTACGTGGTGGTAGTCGTCGGCCCGAAGCGCACGCAGGTCGTACGCGAGGCTTCTGACCCGGTTCGCGAACTCTCGGTCATCGAGCAGCGGCTCGAAGATCTCCCGCCAGCCGTCGATCACCAAGCCGAGCAGGTGATCCGGATCGCTGGGGCCGCGGTTGGTTCCGCGACCCATGGGTACCGTCCGGAGCCGGTCCAGCCCGACCCGCCGCTCCCAAGAGTTGGGGTAGTGCCGGCGGTATGACGCCTCGACGAAAGGGCGTAGGAGGTCGCGGAGGACGACGATTGCGTCGTCGGCCGCCTGCCGATAGTCCTCCCGCGTCGGCACAGACTCCCCAATTCTCGTTGCTGACCCGCGCTTGAGTCTAGCTGACAGAGCGGGTCCCGGGATGTCAGCCTCGGGAACTGAGTCCGGTCCTCGTCGGCGGGCCGAGCCATGTCAGACGGACCGAGCCATGGCAGAGCCGCGGCGGGGGCATGGAGCTCTACGCCTTACCACGGCTCCCTGGGCTGACCGCGGTGCTGGCGGTCGTTCAGGTCAACCGGTGGCGGCGCGCAGCGTCGACGGCGGCGTCGTGCGGGACCTTCGCGGGGTGCACCACCTCGACGACCACTGCGCGTCGACGACAACCACTCACTGCATCATGGACGCCACCCAGTCGACAGACCAATCCGCAATCACGCCGCGCTCCGGCGAGCGTCGAGGCGCGCCTTCAACTCGGAGTCGAACCGTCGGAAGGTCCTGGCTGAGCCAGCTTCTGCCGGCGCCGGCGCTGTCTCTCCGTATTCACGTTCTTCCGACAGAGATCACACCACTTGGCGTCGCGGCGCCGCTTTCGGCCGGAGCCGATGAGCGATGGCTCCAGGCGCTCGCCGCACCCCCGGCAGCTGGGGTAGAGATCGGCCTCAGACATGCCACTCTGCAGCACCTCGAGCGTGCGGCGTCGCTCCTCGAACCTGATGAACAGCTCCGCATAGGCATAGCCGAGCATCGTCTGACATCGGACGTACGGCACTGCTCGGGCCAAGTGGGTGCCGCGGTATTGGATGGGTCTCGATTCCCATCCGAATGGCTGGACTCCGATCTCCCAGTGTTCGGCCGCTGTTGCGTCGATCCACGCGAACGGAACGGTCTCGCTGAGGTCGACGGGCAGCAGGTGCGGTGCGTGATAGCCAGGCCTGAGCAGTGCAAGGAGGTCACGCACGCGAAGGGAGGTCTCCGAAATCCAATCTCGAGACGCATCTGGTGCGCGGCGCGGCGCGTCGACAGGCGCCCCGCTCCAACGGGCCCCCTCGATCATCACCATCCGCATCTGTCGCAGCAACCAGATCCTCTGGAAGACGTATGACTCCAGGAGATGCCGCCGAACCGGCTCGGGTTGAGGGGGCTCGTGATCATTGACCAGCAGTCCACTGTGCTCATTCACGAACGCGAGGAGTTCATCCGAATCCACTTCGGCGCCACCGTTGAGGAAGGGGAAGACTGCCGGGCCACCCCTGAAGCGCTCCCCGTCAAGGAGCCGGACCGGAATCAGGCACTCCTCGTCGTCCACCTTCCCTAGGTCCCACCGGTACCGCGGCACGTCGAGGTCGAAGTGGAGCTTGGATCCAATTGTCATCAGATCTGTCACGAGCTAAGTCTAGCGCCTGCATTCGCGGTCGATCACGCTCAGTCGCAGCAGACCGCGGAGTGCGGATCCAGAGGAACGGCGTTAGGAGGTGGCAGAGAACGTGGGCGAACCGCTGCTGATCACTGTCCCAGCGATGGCGGAGCGGCTGTCGATCGGGAAGACCCAGGCGTGGGAGCTCGTCTCCCGTCGCGAGGTGCCCGTTGTGAAGATCGGCCGGTCGACGAGGGTCATCCTTGAGTCGGTCGACGAGTGGGCCCGGTCGCGAGCGTCGGCGCGGCCGTCCGACGACACGTAGGCCTGGACTGACCATCCCCCAGAACACAGAGCGACCGCCGGATGATAGCCCGACGGCCGCCGAAGACAACGGAGCCGAACTGTGCAATCCACTCCGATCGTCCGGGATCACGATACCGCGCCTGACATCACGCAGTCGCGTTGCTGGCGTCCTGCGTGCCGTGAGCGCTATGGCGACTACCGGACGCTGAGGCTTGAGGGCGGGTTTCTTGTGGCGCTGTGCCACAAGGCCCGATATTCACTCCCCTTCGACCTGCGGGTCGAGATTTGGCGCCACTGGTCGTGAACCCTGCCGCATCATCGGTGCACGGTGGCCTCTACCGGTTCGAGTGGGCCGCTCCTGAGTGCGTCGTGATCGAGTTTGACCGGCTTCGCACAGAGCGAAACGGCGACATCACCGCCGATGTTGGCGTCCGCGGAACTGCGCCCGGGCTCGGGGGCCACATCCACTCAGCCCGGCTGCTGATGACCGGCACGAGGGCCCGGGGAGAGTTGGCCAAGCATCTCGCCGAGAGGACGAAGGGTCTCGGGCTCGACTGGCCGCGGATGGTCGAGCAGGCGATCGTCCAGGCACTCGACGCCTACCGGGCTGGCGAGCCACCGATCCTCCTCCGCGACGCGATCCCTCCGGCCGGCGCCACGTGGCTCCTCCCGCCGCTCGTCCTTGCGACGCAGCCGACCATCTGGTTCGGCGACGGCGGCGTCGGCAAGAGCGTGCTCGCCCTTGCTGCTGGGCTCTCGATCCACATGGACCGGAGTGACCTCATCGGGTTCGCGCCAACAGCCCATCGCGTGGTCGCCTACCTGGATTGGGAGTTCGACGCGTACGAGCACCGAGATCGGATGAGGCAACTGGTCGGCGCTCAGATGCCCGACATCGTCTATCGGCGCTGCCACGTGCCCCTCCGGGACGACGTGGAGCGGCTAAACAGGTTCATCCGGGACTGGGGCATCGGGTTCCTCATCATCGACTCCGTCGCGGCCGCCTGCGGCGACGAACCTGAGTCCGCCGCCGTCGCCTTGTCGTTCTTCAATGCCCTGAGGCAGCTTGGGTGCGGCGCCCTCTGCATCGCGCACATCACCAAGAACGGGAGTGAGGAGCGCCCATTCGGGTCGACGTTCTGGCACAACGGGGCCCGCAGCACATGGCTTGTCAAGAAGGAACGCGACGCGTCTGAGTCTGGCTTCGTCGTAGCGATGATCAACAAGAAGTCAAACTCGGGGCCCCTGGGCCCGCGGATCGGGTTCGACGTCAACTTCGACGGCGATCGGCTTGCGATCTCCCGGACCGACATCCGGGAGATCGCAGACTTCGAGCCCCAGGTGCCACTCAGGGAGCGGATGCGCGTCGCGCTGCGATCTGGCGCTCGCTCGTCAAAGGATCTTGCCGCTCTCCTCGATGCGCCCGAGGGATCAGTGCGCCGGGCGTTCGATCGGGACGGCGGACGGTGCTTCGTGAGGGTCGAAGGGGTCGGAGCCGCCTTCAAGATCGGCCTGGCCAACCGTGGCGGCTGACGTGTCGGACTCCAGTCCGACCTGTCCTGGACCGCTGTTCGGTGGACAACCAGACGGACACACACCCCCCTACCGGGGTGTCCGTCCTGTCTGTCGCATACGAAGTTGCCCGACCCAACCCACGAGATCTCGATGGGGCCCTCGATGACCGGCACCCTCGCCCTTCCCAGTCGACCGAGTCCACTTGCATGACTGAGCGGCTTGCACTGCGCGTCCCCGAGGTGGCCGAGTTGCTCGGCACGCCTCCGCGCACGGTCTATCGCTGGATCGCCGAGGGCAGGCTGCCGATGATCCGGATCGGCCGGGTCATCCTGGTGCCACGCAGGGGCCTCGAGGATTGGCTCGAGCGGGAGACGAGGCGGTAGCATGGCCGCGATGGGGACCCGGCGAGGGAACCGTGAGGGCACGTTCCGGCTTCGTAAGGATGGCCGATGGGAAGGCCGCGTCATGATCGCCGGCATGGGGCGGTTCTCCGTGTTCGGGAAGACCCGCGACGAGGCGCGCCGGAAGCTCGTCGCGTGCGTCGAGGAACTTGAGGTCGGCCTGCGGCCACCGGACGCCCTTCTGACCGTCGGCGAGTGGCTTGATGAGTGGCTGGCCGGCAGTCTCGACCGACTCGCGAGTCGGACGATCGAAAGCTACGACGACACGGTGCGTCTGCACCTGCGTCCTGCCTTGGGGACGATCCCTCTATCGCGCCTCTCGGCGGGCCACATCACCCATATGTTGGCTACGAAGGGCTGCGACCCGAAGCTGAACTCGACGACCGTCCGCTACATCTACAGCGTCCTCCGGATTGCCCTGGGACGTGCCGTGAAAGCCGGCAGAGTGTCGCGGAACGCCTGCGATCTCATCGACCCGCCTCGGCGCGCCGACACGGAGATCACCCTCCTGACGCCCGCCCAGACGCACGCACTCATCGACGCCCTTGCGGCGAGCCCACACGAATGCCTGATCATCACGAGTCTCGCGACCGGGCTCCGCCAGTCTGAACTCTGCGGGCTCTGGTGGTCGGACATCGAATTCGACGCGGCGACGCTCACTGTCCGCGCCCAGCTCGACCGCGGGGGCGTGACCCGCGTCGAGCCCAAGAAGGGGAGCCGACGCAAGGTCGGACTACCGGCACTCGCGATGTCGTCCCTCCGCTCGCACAAGATCCGGGCGATGGAGCGGGCGCTCGCAGAGCGACGGCCATTCCAGGAGGATTCGTGGGTCTTCGGTCATCCCGATGGCCGGCCGATGCAGGGCTGGACCGCATACCGGATCCTCCAGCGCCTCCTTACCGACGCTGGCCTGCCGCGGGTCCGATTCCACGCGCTGCGTCATGCCTTCGCAACGACGCTCCTGGCGGATGGCGAAGACCTCGCCAACGTGTCGAAGTTGTTGGGTCATCGTGACCTCGCGACGACGGCGAACGTCTACGGGCATCTCACGGATCAGGCCAGCCGGCGCGCTGCTGACCGAATGGACAGGGCCTTGCGGAGGGCTCAGTGAACTGAACTGGGGTCAGAACTGGGGTCAACCAGCCCAAACGAAAGGCCCTCCGGCTGACCGGAGGGCCTGTTTCGTGCGGGGATTGTGGTCGGGGCGGAGCGATTCGAACGCTCGACCTCCTGAACCCCATTCAGGTGCGCTACCAGGCTGCGCCACGCCCCGAGGACGACGAGTCTACCATCCGCCGCGGGCCGGGTCGGTCACGAGAACAGGTGCGCCCCCCGAACACACCTCACGCCGCCAGAACGGCGACGACCGCGAAGACGATCACCATGACCCCGATCATCACGCCCAGGACCTTCGAGTATCCCGGAAGGCTGCATCTGCCCTGCGGCGTCCATGCGGCGCGCCAGCGGGAACATGCGCCAGAAGAAGACGGCGATCGAGAGGGCGAGGACGGCTGCCGCGGCGGCCTTGGCCTGGTCCGAACCCAGGACGAGGACGACGGCCAGGAGCGCCAGGAAGATGAGCTTCGTGCCGGCGACCCAGTACACGAGGTAGCGCACGAACTGGTGCAGCTCCGGGTCTGCCTTGGATCTTCTCCCACGCGACGAACACGCCGACCCCGTTGGCCTTGCGCGACCCCGGCATGAAGTACAGGACCGCCACGTTCATGAGCTCGAGCAGCCCGAACAGGCCGATCGCCACCGTCAGCGCCACCATGGCGACCTCCCGGACCTATCGATGCACGGCCGCAGACGACGCGGATCCCGGGTGCGCGTCAACGCCACCACGACCGCACGCAGGCCGTCAGGCGGCGGGCGCCCGCCCCATTCCGCGGCCGAACTTGAACAGCACGTAGTGGAGGAACGCGAAGTAGAGGAACAGCAGGAACAGCAGGATGGAGCCGATCGTGATGAACATGTTGATCGTGTCCGCCGTCTCGCGGACCTGTGTCCGCAGCTCCGCGAGCCGCGTCTGGGCGCCATCGAGGGCCGACGTCACCCTGGTCAGACCTTCCTGGAGGGTGGCTGCCTTCTCGGCGACCACGCCGGCCACCTTCTGGATGGGCCCGTCGGTGATCGCGGCGCTCACGTCCATGATCCTCGCGTCGAGCTCCTGCATGCGCGCGTCAAGTCCCTTGAGCGCGTCGATCGGTTCCTGCGGGATTTCGAACGCCGGGATGAGCCGGTCGAGGACCTGGATCCGCTCGAGGGCGGTGAGCGCGGTGTCGCGCACATCGCTATACGTCTTGCGGAACTCGAGGTACCGGTTCTGGAGATTGGCAACCTGGTCCCGGACCCCGCCCAGCAGATCCGGGGTCGCCGCCGCCTGGGCGGCCAGGGCGTTGGCGGCGTCGCTCAGGGCACCGACACGGCCGTTGATCTCGGACACCTTCGTCGAGGCGTTGTCGACCAGGGGCTCGACCTGCGCCATCTTGGCGTCGACGCCGGCGGAGATGTCGTCCACGGTCGACGTCGCCCAACCTCGCCCGAGCAGCATCACGACGGCCAGGGCGACGAACAGGACGATGCCGATAACGCCGGCCGCCTGCGCGGTCAGGCCCAGCACCCGGTTGCGCTTGCTGGCGCCGGCGGGCGGCGGGGTGGCAGTCGCGGCCACGACGGCGGCGGCCGGGGCGGGGGCCGCCTCGAACGACGGGACGTCCGCGGGCGCCGCCTCGGGGGCGGCTGCCGCACCTGGAGCGGCCGACACCGGGTCGGGCAGGGGCGCCGTGTCGAGCTCGTCGGTCATGGAAGGTCTCCTGGGCGCTGCGCCTCGCGCATCCTGGTCTCGGTGACCAGCTGGGTCGACGGCGAGGTGTCGAGCCTACCGCACGGCGGCACTTGCGACACGGGCCGGTGGGCCTACGCCCTGGGGCGGTTGTGCCGCACGCGCTTGCGTTCCCGCTTCTCGCGGGTCTGCTCGCGGAAGATCAGCCGGATCGGCGTGCCGTCGAAGCCGTACGCCTCGCGCAGCCGGTTCTCGAGGTACCGCCGGTACGAGAAGTGGATCGATGACGGGTCCGTGGTGAAGAACACGAAGGTCGGCGGCGCCACGGCGGCCTGCGTCACGTAGCGGATCTTCGCCCGACGCCCGTGCACGACCGCGGGCGGCGTCCGGTCCACCGCCTGCGACACCAGCCGGTTGAGCTCGCCGGTGGAGATCCGCTTGCGGCGCTCGCCCCACACGTCGACGGCCAGCTCCAGGACCTTCTGGACGCGCTGGCCGGTCTTGGCGCTGATGGACACGATCGGCGCGTAGTCGATGAACTTGAGCTCGCGGCGGAGGGTGACGACCAGGTCGTCGAAGCTCTTGGGGGTCTTGTCCTCGACGATGTCCCACTTGTTGACCGCGATGATGAGGCCCTTGCCCTCCTCGATCACGTAGCCGGCGACGTGCGCGTCCTGCGCCGTCAGCCCGTCGTGCGCGTCCAGGACCAGGATCGCGACATCGGCCCGGGAGATCGCCTTGAGCGCCCGCATCGTGGAGTACTTCTCGGCGGCCGGCCCCGACGCGACCTTGCCCCGCCGTCGGATGCCCGCGGTGTCGATGAGCACGATCTCCGACCGGCCCCACGCGATCGTGGTGTCGATGGCGTCGCGCGTGGTGCCCGGGATGTCCGAGACGATGGTCCGCTCCTCGCCCACGAGCGCGTTGAGCAGCGAGGACTTGCCGACGTTCGGGCGGCCGACGAACGCGATCGCGGGGGGCTCGTCGTCGGCGGCCGCCATGGCGGCGTCCCAGCGGGCGGACACATCCTCGGCCGAGCCGGCCTCGACGCTCGTCGTCCTCGTCGCCCTCCTCGTCGTCCTCCGGGTTCTCCGCTGCCCCGACCACGTACGGGGCCGGGCGGGCCCGCGCCATCTCCTTGGCCCAGGCCTCGGCCTCCTCCTCGCGCGCCTTGCGCGCGATCTCGGCATCGCTCTCGGGCGGGAGCGCCCACACGACGGCGTCGAGGAGGTCGGCGACGCCGCGCCCGTGGTTGGCGGAGATGGCGAACGTGTCGTCCCAGCCGAAGCTGTAGAACTCCGCGGCACTGAGCTCGCGCTTCTCGTTGTCGGCCTTGTTGGCGGCGACCAGCACCGGCTTGGTGGTGCGGCGCAGCAGGTCGGCGGCATCGGCGTCCGCCGGCATGGGCCCGGTCTCGGCGTCCACGAGGAACACGATCACGTCGGCCTCGCTCATGGCCAGGCGCGCCTGGAGCTGGACCTGCTCCTCGATGGCGTCCCCGGGCGCGATCTCGAGGCCCCCGGTGTCCACCACCACGAACCTGCGTCCGTTCCACTCGGCGTCGCCGTACATCCGGTCCCGGGTCGTGCGGGCGCGGTCCTCCACGATCGCCGCGCGGGCGTCGCCCACCACGCGGTTGAACAGGGTGCTCTTCCCGACGTTGGGCCGCCCGACGAAGGCGACGACCGGCAGGCCGGTCTTCACGCCACCACGACCGGCACGACGCGCCCGCTAGCCATCGGTACGGGCACCGGCCGAGCCCACGGGGATCCGCTCGCGCGGCAGCGAGGTGGTGCGGCCTGCGGGCGTTGCCGCGGCTTCCAGGGCGGCGTCCGCCAGGTCGGCGGCGCGTGCGGCCAGCTCCTCGGTGCCGGCCAGCTCGAAGATCCGGCGGGCGACCTCGCGCAGGTCCTCGACGGGGGTGGACGTCCCGCCGGTCACGCCGACGACCCGGGCCGCGGCGAACTGGGCGGCGTCGGTGAGGTCCCGCGCGTTCTCGATCTGGACGGCGGGGGTGCCCGCGATCTGGCACAGCCGCGTCAGCTCCTTGGTGTTCGCCGAGTGGCGTCCGCCGACCACCACCATCAGGTCCACCTCGCGGGCGGTCTCCAGCGTGTCCTCCTGGCGGCGGATGGTGACCGGACAGACGGTGTTCACGATCTTGAGCTCGTGCGCCCGGCTGACCATGAACGCCGCCAGCTTCTCGAACTTCCAGGGCGGCTGGGTGGACTGGGTGATGAGCGCCATCCGCTTGCGGCGCGGGATCCGGTGCCAGTCCTCCTCCTCGTCGACCACGATCGCGTCCGGGGCGAACCCCAGCAGGCCGACCACCTCGGGATGCCGCGGCGTCCCGAGCAGGACGATGACGTACCCCTCGTCGACGAGCTGCTGGAGGAGGCGCTGCTCCTGGATCACCCAGGTGCAGGTGCCGTCGATGACGTCCAGGCCGCGGCTCTCCGCCCGCTCGAAGACCTCCGGGCTGACGCCGTGGGCGCGGATGACGACCGCCGCTCCCTCGTCCACGTCGTCGAGGGTCTCCACGCTGTGCACGCCGAACCCGACGAGGTCGCGGATCACGCCCTCGTTGTGGACGACCTGGCCCAGCGTGTGCGTGGACCTGCCGGCGACTGCCGACTCCTTGGCCTTGTCGATGGCCTCCCGGACGCCGTAGCAGAAGCCGGTGCGGTTCGCGATTCTGACTTCCTGCACCATGCCCATAGCCGATCGATGTTCGCACACGTGCGGCGATCACGCCGCTGCGTGCACCTTCCGATCAAGGTTCGGGCGGGAGCTCCGGCCGGATGCCGGCGGCGTACGCGCCGCGGTGGCGCGGGTCCAGGAGCGCGGCGATCCTGGTCATGATCGCGGTCGTCGCCAGCGCCTTGGCGGCCTTCCGGTCGGTTCCGGCCGGGATCACGTCGTCGACGCGGAACGGCTCTCCGATCCGCATCGTGACGGTCCGGCGCGGGAACGGCGACGGCAGCTTGTGGCCCTTGCCCCAGACCGCATCGGTGTTGTTGATCCCGACCGGCACGATCTGCGCCCCGGTGCGCATCGCGAGCATCGCGAGCCCGTCCTTGGCCTCGCCGAGCTCGCCGGTGGGGCTGCGCGTGCCCTCCGGGAAGACGAGGAGGACGTAGCCCGCCTCGAGGATCCGGGTCGCGAGCCGGAACGCCTCCACGTCGGCGGCGCCGCGCTCCACCGGGTGGACGCCCCCGTTCGCGGCCGCCCAGCCGATGACCGGCCAGTCGAACAGCTCGCGCTTGCCGAGCCAGTGGATCCGGCGGCGCCCGAGGGCACCGGTGATCCAGGAGCCGGCCACGACGGGGTCCGCGTTGGAGATGTGGTTGGCCGCCAGGATGACCGCGCCGCGACGAGGGATGTGCTCCAGGCCCTCCACCCTGACCCGGGCGAGCGACCGCGCCAGGATGCGACCGATGAGCATCAGCATCCGGATCAGCAGGGTCTGGTCGTTGTCGAGCCGGGCGGCCGTCTCCAGGAGCCGGTTCCGCTTCGGCGGCTTCTCCGGCTGCTGAGGCTTCGCTCGGCTTCTCGGGCGCTTCCTGGTCGGCGGGGCCGGTCATGCCGTTGCCTCCTCTGCCGCGACGATCGCGGCCACCACGCTGTCCACGGCCTCCTCGAACGTGCCGTCGTTCGAGACATGGATCGCATCCACGGCCGGGCGCAGCGGTGCCACGGAGCGATTGCGGTCCTGCTCGTCACGGGCACGCAGCTGCTCGCGGACGACCTCCGCCTCGTCACCGTCGGGATCCAGGCTCCGCTCGGCGATCCTCCGGTCCGCCCTCGCCTCGACGGACGCGTCCAGGAATACCTTGACGCCTGCCTCGGGCAGCACCACGGTGCCGATGTCGCGGCCGACCACGACGATCCCGCCGTCGGCGGCCAGCGCGCGCTGGCGCGCGAGCAGGGCTGCCCGGACCTCCGGGACGCGCGCCACGGCGGACACGGCGCCGTCCACGGCGTCGCTGCGGATCGAGTCCGTGGCGTCCTCGCCGTCGAGCAGGACACGCGTGAGCCTCCCGGTCCCGTCGTCGCCCAGGCTCACCCGCGCGGCCAGCGGCACGAGGGCCGCCGCGTCGTCCAGCGCGGCACCCTCGCGGAGCGCCATGGCCGTCATCGCGCGGTAGATGAGACCGGTGTCCAGGAAGCGCAGGCCGAGTCGCGCCGCCGCGGCGGCACCGACCGAGGTCTTGCCGCTCGAGGCGGGGCCGTCGAGGGCGACGACGATGCGGCGCGCGGAGGCAGGCTGGCGTGGGCGCTCGGTTCGCGGCGGCGTCGGTCATCGGCCCGAGGATAGCGGCCGGAGGTCAGTCCCGCGCGGTCCGGGCCAGCCGGCGGACCTCGGCCTGGCTCAGCGGCCGCACCTCACCCGACGCCATGGTGTCCAGCCGGAGCGTCCCGATCCGGACCCGCACGAGGCGGCGGACTGGAGAGCCGACCTCGCCGAACATGCGTCGCAGCTGGCGCTTCCAGCCCTGGTGGATGGTGACGCGGACCCAGGTGAGGCCGGGATCCGGCTCCGGCTCCAGGATGTCCGCCAGGCGCCGGTCCTCGGTGTGGGTCTGGCCGCGCAACAGGCCGACCGTCGCGACGCCCTCCGCCAGCTCCACGCCGCTCTCCAGCCATCGGGCCTGCTCGCGCGACAGCGGCCCGCCGAGCGCCACCGCGTACTCGCGCTCCATGCCGTAGCGCGGGTGGAGGACCCGCTCGGCCCAATCTCCGTCGTTGGTCAGCAGGATCAGCCCCTCCGAGTCCTGGTCCAGGCGGCCGACGGGGTACAGGCGAGCGCCACGACTGAGCTCGGCCGGCACGAGGTCGAGCACCGTCCACGGCGCGTGGCGGTCCCTGACCGTCGAGGCGACCCCGGCGGGCTTGTGGAGGGCGAGGTAGATGTGTCCGGCCGGGGCTGCGTCGATCTCCCGCCCGTCGACCGCGACCCGCTGCACCTCCGGGTCGACCTTCTCGCCGAGCACGGCCGGGCGGCCGTCCACGGTGACCCGACCCGCGGCGACCAGCTCGTCCGCCCCTCGCCGGGAGGCGACGCCGGCCGCGGCCAGCACCTTCGAGATCCGATCGGCCGGCACCTGGTCAGGCGTCCGGGTCGATCGCGTCGGCCGGGCCGCTGGTCGCGTCGTCCAGGACGATCGCTCCGTCCGGGCCACTGGTCGCGTCGGTCCCGTCCACGAGGCGCGTGGCGACGTCGAGGTCGAGCGCCGGGAGCTCGTCCAGGCTCGTGATCCCGAACCGCTCGAGGAACTCGAAGCCCGTCCCGTACAGGATCGGCCGACCCGGCGCGTCCGCGCGACCCTGCTCCACGACGAGCCGCCGGTGGATGAGCGCCCGGACGGTGTAGTCGGAGTCCACGCCGCGGATGCGCTCGATGACCGCCTTGGTCACGGGCTGGCGGTAGGCGACGATCGCCAGGGTCTCGAGCGCAGCGGGCGAGAGGCGCACGGCGTCCGCGCCGACGTAGCGCGCGATCAGCGCGCCGGCCTCCGGGGCCGTCGTGAGCTCCACGCGGTCGCCGCCGAGGACGAGGCGGATCCCGCGGTCCGCGAGGGTCACCTCGAGGTCTCCGAGGCGATCGTCAACGGTCTCGCGGTCGACGCCGGCAAGGCGCGCGATCTCGCCCCGGGAGAGCGGCTTCTCCGCCACGAACAGCAGGGCCTCGAGCTGCGCCTCGGAGAGCTCGCCCGCAACGGGCACCTCGCCGGCAGGCTCGTCCTCCTCGCCGCCCGGCCCTGGTTCGCCGGGCTGCGAGAGCGCGGCGTCAACGTCGTCCGGCAGCGTGACCTCGGCCTCGGGTTCGGTCATGAGAACGACTCCAGCGACTCGTCCAGCGGTGTCTCCTCGTCGATCGCGTCGGGCACGCCGGCGGCGGCGCGCTCCTCGGCGGTGGTGCGCCTCGCCATGATCGGGCCCCACGGCTCATCCTGCCGGACCACGACCTCCCGGCGCTTCATCAGCTCGAGCAGGGCCAGGAACGTCACGGCGACGACGACGCGGTCCGTGACACCCCGCAGCAGGTCCTGCAGCACGACCACGTCCGCGCCGGCCAGGGCGCCACGGATGAGGATCGCGCGCTCCGTCAGGGTGACAGATCGGGGGAGGGTCTCGGGAGGCGGCGGGGGCGGCGGGACGATGGTGACGAGCCCCTCGAGCGCCTCCACCAGGAGCGACACCGGGAGCGGCTGGGCCGCGGGCGGGCGGGCGCCGGCGACCCCTGCGGCACGCGCGGCAGAGGGCTCGCGGTGCCACAGTCCCATGCGCGCCTGGGCCTCGCCGAGCAACCGGGTGCCGGCATCCCGGAAGGCCCGGTACAGGATGAGGCGGGCCCGGAGCTCGGCCTCCGGGTCTGGACCCTCGTCGGGCAGCGCGACGGCCCCCTCGGGCTTGTGGCGCGGAAGGATGGCCCGTGACTTGATCAGGATGAGCTGGCTCGCGATGGCCACGAACGCCGAGACGTTGCCCATCCGGTCGTCGTCCAGGCCGGCGAGCGCGTCGAGGTACGCGTCGGCGAGCGCGCCGAGGGGCACCGTGAGGACGTCGAGCTGGCGCGCCTCGATCAGGGCCAGCAGCAGCGCCAGCGGGCCGTCGAACGCGGGCAGCGTGACGCGCGTCGAGGCCTCCGGGCGGCGCCCCTCCCCGAACTCGACCGCGGGCGAGGTGGTGGACATCATCAGCAGGCCTCGTCGGCGGCGTGGAACATGGCACCGTACTCGGGGTCCCGCGGCTCGGACTGGTAGCGGACGAGATCCACGGCCCGGACCGGCAGCCCGGCCGCCTCGACCAGAGACGCGGAGGCCTCGGCGTGGTCCCGGAGCCGGTCCAGCGCCGCGCCCCAACCGGGAACCACGCGGGCGGGCGCCAGGACCCACGGCCCGAACCGCTCTCCCAGCGACCAGGCGATGCGCGGGCCGGGGCCGGTGTCGCCCTTGGCGCAGTCGTGGAGCAGGCCCGCAGCGAGCACGTCGCGGTCGCGAACGCCGGCACGCCGCAGGTGCGCGACCACGTCCAGGCCGTGTCGCCGGTCGGCCACGTGCTGGGCGTCGAACAGGGCGGCCTCTGCGGGCGTCGTCCAGGCGGCCAGCATCCGGCGCTCCTCCGGGCTCACGCGGGCCCGCAGGTGCGTCCGGAGCTGGCGCGCCTTAGAGGCCCACCAGGAACGTCGCGGCACTGAAGATGAAGCTGGAGAGGTACTGCCCGCCGAGCAGGACGACGGCGAGCACGATGAACATCCCGTACTGGGCCAGGAATGGCCGGATCTGCCACGCCGTCTGGGGCGGCAGGAAGCGGAACAGCAAGGTCGAGCCATCCAGCGGCGGGATCGGGATCAGATTGAACACGGCCAGCATGACGTTGAACACCACGAACAGGTACAGGCCGTACGAGATCATCTCGGCGGGGGCGACCGTGACGCCGCGCACCAGGCCGATGTTGCCCGCGATCATATTCTCGTAGACCGGGACGCCCGCCACGTCCAACAGCCGGATGACGAACGCCATCAGCATGGCCATGACGAGGTTGGACGCTGGCCCGGCCAGCGCGACCAGCACCTCGTCGTTGTTGCGGTTCTTGAGGTTCGCGGTGTTGACCGGGGTGGGCTTCGCCCACCCGAACAGGAACCCGCCGATGAAGATGGAGATCACCGTCATCAGCCCGCCGATCGGGTCGAAGTGCACGACCGGGTTGAGGGTCATCCGCCCGAACAGCTTGGCGGTCGCATCGCCGCGCATGTAGGCAACCGCCGCGTGGGAGAACTCGTGGACCGGGAACGCGATCCCGAGAAAGATCGCGATCATCACGACGTTGAGGACGATGTCTTGCACGCGGGCCTCGTGGGATGGCTTGGGGTCCCGCGTATGGTACCGGCGCCGGGGCTACAGCCGTCCGAGCAGCTCCGCCTTCTTCGCCTCGAACTCCTCGGGGCTGATGATGCCCTTGTCCCGAAGGTCCCCCAGGCGCGCCAGCGCGTCGGCGACCTCGTCGGCAGTGTCCACCTCGGGCGTGGGCGCGGGCGCGGCCGGCGCGGCAGGCGCGGCAGGCGCCGGGGCGGGCGCGGGATCCGCGGCACGGACGGGCGGCATCGTGGGCCGGGTCAGCTCCAGCTCCAGCTCGTGCTTGGCCTCGATCATCGCCTTCTTGAAGTCCTTGGCGTCGCGCAGCATGCGCAGCTGCTCGATCCCGCTCTCGGACGCCGTGAGGACCTCCAGGTTGCCGAAGCCGAACATGCGCCCGAAGACCGACTCGACGAGGATGGCGTCGTTGATCTTCTCGAGCGACGAGTCGGATGCCTTCTTGTTGATCACGCCCTCGGCGTGGATGAGCCGCCGCGAGGTGATGACGTACTCCTGGCTCCGGAAGCTCAGCGCGCCCCAGGCGAAGCTGGCGACGCCGATCACCACGAGGATCACCGCTGCCCAGCCCAGGAGGTCCCACAGCAGGCCGCTGGCATCGGGGTTGACCAGCCGCAGGATCGTGAGCAGCACCGCGATCAGCAGCCCGAAGACCGCCCAGCGCGCCCGCCAGATGAGGATGAACCAGTGCTGGTGCGCGATCCGGATGATGCGCTCGCCGGATGCGAGCAGCGTGTCGGCGTAGCCCATGGTCCCCGTGTCCTCCCTCACGCCCGCGGGTGTGCGCGGGCGTAGATCTCCCTGATCCGTTCCCCGGTGACGTGCGTGTACAGCTGGGTCGTCGCAATACTCGCATGCCCGAGCATCTCCTGGACGATGCGCAGGTCGGCGCCACCCTCGAGGAGATGCGTCGCAAACGAGTGGCGCAGCGTGTGCGGCGAGACCCGGTCGCCCAGCCCGGCGGCATCCGCCGCGTTCTTCACCGCGGTCCAGGCGCCCTGGCGCCCCAGCCGGTGTCCGCGGCCGGTGACGAACAGCGGCGTCCCGGTCCCGTCCCCCTCCCCTGCCCTCGCCAGCCATGCGGCCCGCGGCCACGCCAGGTAGCGGCCCAGCCACGAGAGGGCGACGTCGCCCACGGGCACGACACGTTCCTTGTCGCCCTTGCCGATGACGCGCACGAACGCCGAGTCCAGGGAGAGATGCTCGCGGTCGAGGCCCAGGGCCTCCGACACGCGCAGGCCCGCCGCGTAGAGCAGCTCCAGCAGCGCCCGGTCCCGCAGCGCCACACCCTCGGCGTCGGTGGGCTCGCGGCGGCGGCCACGGCGGACGGCGGGGGCGCCGCCGGCGGCCTCGAGCAGGCGCTCGACCTCCCCGACGGTCAGCGTCTCGGGGAGCAGCCGCGGCTGGCGTGGCAGGTCCAGGTGGGCGGCGACGTCCACCGGGATCAGTCCGTCGCCGTACGCGAAACGGTAGAAGCCACGGATGGACGCGGTGCGCCGGCGGAGGCTCGTGGGGGCGAGACCAGGCTCGTTGGGCCGGCCACGGCGGGCCCGTGCCGCAAGGTAGCGGTGCGCGACCTCCGGCCCACCAGCCCAGTCCCTGGCCGCGCCGCGGCTCATCGCGAAGTCGGACAGGTCCGCCCGATAGGCCCGCAGGGTCGCGTCCGAGAGGCCGCGCTCCACGCGCAGGTACGCGAGATAGCCCTCGATGGCCTGGTCCAGGTCGGTGGTCATGGGGTGGGCCTGGGCGATCCGGGCGCGGCGGTCAGCCGCCGGCCTCGCCGATGCGGCCGGCCCGCCACGACTCGGCGCGGTCCAGCAGGTCCCGTGCGCTCAGCTCCGCCGCCTCGCCACCGTCGGGCCCGCCGATCATCTGGGCCAGCTCCGTCGCGCGCTCCCCGCGGTCGAGGCGCATGATCTCGGTCACGGTGCGTCCGTCACGGTCACGTTTCACGATCCGGTAGTGGGCGTCCGCGTACGCGGCGATCTGCGGCAGGTGGGTCACGCACAGCACCTGGTGCGAGCGGGCCAGCGTCCACAGGCTGCGGCCGACCGGGTCCGCGCTCCGCCCGCCGATCCCCGTGTCGATCTCGTCGAAGACGAGCGTCGGCGTGTCGTCGACCTCCGCGAGCACCTGCTTCACGGCCAGGGCGACGCGCGACAGCTCGCCTCCCGACGCGATCCGTGCGAGCGGCCGGGCCGGTTCGCCGGGGTTCGGACGGAACGTGAACACGACGGTGTCGATGCCCGACGCGTCGAAGGCGACCGCGTCGCCGTCGACCTCGACGGCAGGGTCGTCACGGGCCGCCGGGCGTCGGCCCATCGCGACGGCGAAGGCGTCCGCCGGGAAGCCCAGCTCCGCCAGGACCGCGGACACGGCCCGGCCCAGCTCCCCGGCCGTCTCGTGGCGGAGGATCGAGAGGGACGCCGCCGCATCCGCGACGGACAGGAGCAGCTGGGCGTCCTCGTCGGCGCGGCGCGCCCGCTCGGCCTCGAGCCCCCGGAGCCGCGTCGCCTCGGCGCCCGCACGCACGCCGTGGGCGATGACCACCGCTTCATCGTCCCCGTAGCGCCGGAGGAGGCGATGGATCTCACCGAGCCGCTGCTCGAGGGCGGCGAGCGAGGCCGGGTCGTGGTCCACGGTCTCCGCGACCGCACGCACCTCGGCCGCGACATCCTCGACCTCCGCCTCGAGGCCCGCGAGGCGATCCGCCAACGGCCCCCAACGGGGGTCGAGACGGGCAAGCGACCGGAGCTCGCGCTCGGCGTGGGCGACCCGCTCGCGGGCCCCGCTGCCCTCCGCCAGGAGCGTCTCGCGGACCGTCGCTGCGCCCGATGCGATCGTCTCGCCGTGCTGCGCCGCGGCCAGCTGGGCGGTGATCTCGTCGGCCTCGCCCGGGCGGAGTCGCCCGCCCTCGATCTCGGCCGTCTCGTGCTCGAGGATCTCGAGGCGGCGCAGCAGCTCCCGGGGGTCCATCGCGAGCTCGGCGAGCGCGGTCCGGTTCGCGCGCCAGCGGTCCACGGCCCCGGCCACGGCGGCTCGCTGCGCATCGTGCCCCCCGAACGCGTCGAGCAGGTCCCGCTGCCAGTCCTCGTCCAGCAGCCGCTGCTGGTCGTGCTGGCCGTGGATCTCGACGACCCCGCTGGTGGCCTGGCCAAGCCGCCCGGCCGTGACGGACTCGTCGTCCAGGCGCGCCGTGGACCGGCCCGTGACGCTGATCTCGCGCACGGCGATCAGCGGCTCGGGAACCCGGTCGAACAGCGCCTCGACCCGCGCGCCCTGCGCCCCGTGCCGGACGAGCGTCGTGTCGGCCCGCGCGCCCGTGGCCAGCCCGAGCGCATCGATCAGCAGGCTCTTGCCGGCGCCGGTCTCGCCGGTCAGCACGTTGAACCCGCCCTCGAGCGGCAGCCGCAGCCGGTCGATCAGCGCGAGGTCGCTGACGGCGAGCTCCAGCAGCCGGCCGGGTCGCACCGAGGCAGTCGCGCTCTCCATCGTCAGGACGGCAGCAGCTCGACCTTCGTCCGCAGGAGGTCCCAGAACGGCATCGCGCCGTCCGGCTCCACGAACCGGATGGGTCGCTCCAGCGCCCGAACCTCCACCACGTCGCCCACCTCGATCCGGTGGTCCTCGCGGCCGTCGATCGACACGAGGGCCTCGTGCGCGTCCAGCACCCGCGCCCGTACCACCTGGCTGGGCGAGACCACGATCGACCGGATCGAGGACAGGTAGCCCGCGATCGGCGTCACCACGAGGTTCCGGCTCTGCGGGTCCAGGATCGGCCCGCCGGCGGAGAAGGAGTAGCCCGTGGACCCCGTGGGGCTCGCGACCACCAGGCCGTCCGCGACGAACGTCGCCAGGTGCGACTCGTCGATGGTCACGTCCAGCCTCACGACCCGTGCCAGCGAGCCGCGTGCCACCACGATGTCGTTGAGGGCGGTGAACCGGGTGTCGACCGGGCGGCCGGCGGGCAGGATCGCGGCAACGAGGCCCATGCGTCCGCGGACGACGAAGGTGCCCGCCTCCAGCTGGCCGAGGACCGCCTCGAGCTCGTGCGCCTCGGCCTTGGACAGGAAGCCGACCTTGCCCAGGTTGATGCCCAGCAGCGGGACATCGACCTCGGTGACCGCCTGGGCTGCGCGGAGGAAGGTCCCGTCACCGCCGAGCACGACGAGCACGTCCGTACCCGGCAGATGCTCCACCAGCGTCGCCGTCTCGCCGGCGGGAGCGGCCCAGTGCTCCACCCCGCGCATCCGGCACCAGCCGGCGGCGCGCTCGCGCAGCTCCGACGCGTCCTCGCTGGTGGGGTTGTACGCCAACCCGAGCCGGGTGATCGTCACGAGGCGTCCTCCCAGGCGGCCGCGACGGCGGCCTCGATCCGATCGTCCAGCTCCGCGCACGACGGTCCGGCCCCGAACCAGGCCAGGAACTCCCGGTTGCCCTCGGGGCCGAGGATCGGCGACGCGATCACGTCACGCGTCCCCAGACCGAGGTCCCGGGCCGTGGCGGCGGTGTCACGCAGCACTCGCAGATGCACCTCCCGGTCCTTGACGACCCCGCCCCTGGCATCCGCCCGGCCGGCCTCGAACTGGGGTTTGACGAGGGCAACGATGGGTCCCAGGCCGTCACGGAGCACCGATCTGGCCGGGCCCAGGATCAACGCGAGCGAGATGAACGCGACATCGATGACGGCCATGTCCACGGGCTCGGGCAGGATCCCCGGCGCGAGCGTCCGGGCGTTCACCCGCTCCATGGACACCACTCGCCCGTCGCGCCGCAGCTTCTCGGCCAGCTGCCCGTAGCCCACGTCCACCGCGTACACCCGCGCGGCGCCGCGGGCGAGGAGGACGTCGGTGAACCCGCCGGTCGACGCCCCGATGTCGATCGCGACGAGTCCCGCCGGGTCGATGGCGAATGCGTCCAGCGCGGCGATCAGCTTGTGCGCCCCCCGGCTCACCCACTCGCGCCCGCCGGCGACGGTGATCACGGCCTCCCGGCCGACCAGGTCGCCCGCCTTGAGATCGTGCCGGGCGCCATCGCCCTCCCCCACCCGGACCTGCCCGGCCAGCACGAGCGCCTGCGCGCGGGAGCGCGTGGGCGCCAGGCCACGCTCCACGAGGAGCTGGTCGAGGCGGACGCGCTTGGCGGTGGCTGTCGGCATGGTGCCTATCGTGGCACAGGCCGCGTATCGCGGACGTATTCGCCCGACGGTGCTGCCGGAGGCCGTGGTGCACGCGTCTCAGGCCACCTCATCGGGGACCCGGGGCAGCGAACCGGCGAGCGCGTCGACGAACACCGCCACGAGCCAGCCGAGATAGGCGAACACGGCCTCGCGCATGCCGTCCGGGTCCTCCGGGTCACGCGTCTTGGGCTCGTCCCCATCCTCGATGTGGAGGCTGGCCCCCAGCACCAGCCTCAGGTCGTTGAGCGTCCCCAGCCACGCCGCAGCCTCGGCATCGTCGAGCTCCGCGGCGTCGATCGTCGCGGCCACGACCGCCGCGCGATCCCTCCGCGTCTCCACCAGGTCGGCAAGGACGAGGTCGGCATACGCCGCCTCCGCGTCCGGATCGTCCGGGAAGGCCGGCGGGTACAGGCGGGCCAGCGCCCCGGCAGGCTCCGCCGACTCGGGGTCATCAAGCTCGCCGCGGAGCTCTGCCACCAGCGAGGCAAGGATCCGCCGCTCCTGCGGATCGAGGCGCAGGAGCAGGCGGCCCGGGCCGGCCCGCCGGACCGGAGGCCCGGGCTCCGTCACGACTGCCCTATGCCCGCGTGATGGTGGCCCACAGGCCATGGGCGTGCAGCCTCGAGGCATCGTGCTCGCAGCGCTCCAGCGTCCCGGCCGACACCACCGCGCGCCCCTCCGTGTGCACCTGGAGCATCAGCTCGTGCGCCCGGGCGTGGCTGTACCCGAACAGCTTGCGGAAGACGTAGGTGACGTAGGTCATCAGGTTGACCGGGTCGTTCCAGACGATGACCACCCAGCCCTGCGCCGCGAGGACGTTGAGGTCCGGCGCATCTGTCGGGTACGGTCTGCCGCTCCCTGGTGACGGCTGTTCCGCTCATCACCCCGGATCCTGCCATATGCGAGCAGCGGTGCGCCACACGGTGCAGCCCGCCCACGGGGCCTGCGGCCGCGTCAGCCGGCGGGGGCGGGCGCCTCGATACCCAGCTGGGCCATCGCCTCCTCGACCTGCGCCAGCAGTCCGGGCACGTCGAGGCGGATGCGGTGCCGCAGGTCCGTCACGGATCCGTGGTCCACGAAGCGGTCGCCCGGGATCCCGAGGATCTTCACCGGGACGCCGCGGTAGGCCGCATCCGCCAGGCGAGCCTCCTCGAACGCCTCCAGCACGCCCGACCCGAAGCCTCCGGTCACCACGCTCTCCTCGAACGTCACGACGAGCTGCTTGCCGCGGGCTCCGTCGAGGATCAGCTGCCGGTCGAGCGGCTTGGCGAACCGGGCGTTGATCACGCCCACCGACCAGCCGCGAGCCTTCCAGGGCGTCGGCGACGTCGAGCGCCCTGGCCGTGATCGGCCCGAAGGTCACGAACAGGAGGTCCCGGCCCTCGCGGAGCACCTCACCCCGTCCCACCGGCAGGACCGCGGGCTCACGCTCCGGGACGCCAAACCCGGCGTCGCGAGGGTAGTGCAGCGCGAACGGGTGATCCTGGGCGAGCGCCGTGCGGAGCAGGGACCGCAGCTCCTGCTCGTCGCGGGGACTGGCGATCACGAGGTTCGGCAGCATCCGCTGGGCCGGGATGGTGAACATCCCCTGGTGGCTGGTGCCGTCCTCGCCGACGAGTCCCGCGCGGTCCACCGCGAGGAGCACGGGAGCGTCGTTCTGGCAGACGTCGTGGACGGTCTGGTCGAACGCCCGCTGGAGGAAGGTCGAGTAGAGCGCGACGACGGGTCGCATGCCACCCAGCGCCAGGCCGGTCGCGAGGGTCACCGCGTGCTGCTCGGCGATCCCGACGTCGATGAAGCGGTCCGGGTAGGCCGCCTGGAGCTTGGACAGCCCGGTCCCCGTGGGCATGCCGGCGGTGATCCCCACGATGCGCCGGTCCTCCGCGGCGAGCGCGACGAGCTCCGCGGCGAAGTGGGCCGTGTAGTTGGGGACCTTGCGCGTGTTCTGGGGATCAACCTCGTCCGGGCTGACGGGCTGGGGCGCCAGCGTTGGGTGGGACCGGCGGTCCGCCAGGACCGAGGCCGACGGCGGGGCTCCCTCGTCGGCCTCACGCGAGGCGATCAGGGCTCGAGCCGTCGGCGGTCGACGAGGCCGTGCCCGCGCCGGCAACGTTGCCCGTCGCCGATGCGGTCGTGACCATCGGTCGCGGGCCCGACCGTGATCGGCGGCAGCGCCGCTCCGTGGAAGCTGACCTGGTCGGTCTCGGCGGGCTTGTAGCCCTTCCCCTTCTGGGTCCGGACGTGGACGATCACCGGCTCCTTGAGCGCCAGCGCGCGACGGAACGTCTCCTCGAGGAACGGGCGGTCGTGCCCCGGCATGACGCCGATGTACGTGATCCCCAGGTCCTCGAACAGCTGGCCGGGCTGCGCGAACGAGACGACCGACTGCCGGATCCGGCGGCTGAGCTCCACCAGGCGCGAGCCGACGAGCGGCACGCTCTCCGTGGCCGTGTCCCACGCCCCCCTGCCCTGCTGCCAGGCCTGCGAGAGCTTGATCTCCGAGAGGTACTTGGACAGCGCGCCCACGGACGGGCTGATCGACATCTCGTTGTCGTTGAGGACGATCAGCAGCTGCGTCTGCCGGTGGCCGATGTCGTTGAGGGCCTCCAGCGAGAGGCCCGACAGGAGGGCCGCGTCACCCACCACCACGGCGATCCGCTCCATCGAGTGGCGCAGGTCCCGGGCGGTGGCCAGGCCCTGGGCGATGGACAGGCCGGTGCCGGCATGGCCGCCGTCCATGACGTCGTGCGGCGACTCGGAGCGGCGCGGGAAGCCACCGAGGCCGTCGATCTGGCGCAGAGTGTGGAAGCGGTCGAGGCGCCCGGTCAGGAGCTTGTGGGCGTATGCCTGGTGCCCCGTGTCCCACACGATCCTGTCGCGCGGTGACTCCAGGAGCCGGTGCAGGGCGAGCGTGACCTCGACGACTCCCAGCGAGGAGCCGAGGTGACCGCCGGTCGCGGCCACCGTCCGCACGATCGTCTCGCGGATCTCGGCGGCGAGCTGGATCAGCTCGGCCTCCGACAGCCCGCGCAGCTCCGCGGGGTCCTGGAGGCGGTCTAGGATCGGCACGCTCGGCTCCTGGTGCTCGTGTAGGGACTCCGCCTGTGACGGCCGGGTGCCTCACGCGGTGATGCGTCCCTCCCACCTTCGGCGGTGAGGGGCCGGCCGATCGGTCTCTGGGATCGGTCCGGGAACGTGATATCGGATCGTAGCAGGATAGGCCGCGGCCGGCCTCGCGACAGGTTCTGAACTGCCGTGACTCGGGTCCGTGCCAGCGTGACTCGGGTCCGTGCCAGCGTGACTCGGGTCCGAGTCATCTCCCGCAGCGGCACGAGGACGTCGACGACGATTCCTGCGGTTTCGGGCCCGAGGTCACGGGTATGCCCTGCGATTCGACCCCGTGGCGAGTCAACAGGCCCGGCCTGAACACGGCACGGAGTCGGCATCCGGGCACGGGGAGGGCGCTGCGTGCCACGCCATGGGACGCCGGCCGCGCCTCGCCTACCCCTCCTCGGCGTCCTCGGGATGCACGTCCACGGCCGACAGGGGCATGCCCGGCCGGGCCATCAACTGCTGGACGCGGAGCTCCGCCTCTCCCAGCAGCCGCTCGCAGCGTCGCTGCAGGGCCACCGCGCGCTCGTACTGGGCGATGGTCGCCTCGAGCGAGCCACCGCCCGTCTCAAGGCTTGCGACGACGCGCTGGAGCTCGGCGAACGCCTCGTCGTACGCGAGCGCCTCGACGTCGGCCGCCTCCGGCCCGGTGGGCTGGGTCACTCGTCAAGCTCCTCGTTACGGACGGGATCCACGTCCGGCTCCACGGCAGGCTCGGTGGTCCCGGGGCCGGCGCGTCTCGGCGGCGCCGTGATGCGATCGATGGCGCCTGCAGCGATCATACCCACGGCGATCCCGACGCCGATGACGAGCCCGACCACGATGACGAAGACCACCAGCGAGGCGACGGTCGAGCTCACGCCTCGCCGCCGCGGCCCGTCGCTGGTCGCGGCGAGCGTCCCGCCGGCCAGGGTGACCCGCAGGGACGTGCCCGCGGGTGCATCCGCGGGATCGCGCAGGATCGCGTCGTCCTGGCCGCGCCGGACGATCGCGTAGCCACGCTCCAGCGTTGCCCCGGGCCCGAGCGCGGCGAGCGATGCCGTCGCCGCCGCCAGGCCGGCGGAGGCACGCTGGAGCCGGAGCTCCAGGGCACGCGGGGCGCGCGAGGCAAGTCCATCCAGGCGCGACCGATCGGCGGCCAGGCGGTCGGGCAGCAGCGGGGCCAGGCGCGCCGCCAGCCGCTCCTGGGACCGTGCGGCCGCGGCCAGCCGATCCTCGACGACCCGCGCCGCGCGGTCCAGCAGCAGGCCGGCGCGCTCACGTGAGTCTCGCCAGCTGCGCCCGCGGCTCCAGGCGGGCGAGCGCCCGCTGCTCGGCGTCCAGGCTCCGCCGCGCCTCCACCAGCCCGCGGACCATCGCCGAGTCCACGCGTCGCGCCAGCTGCCGGATGCCCGAAGCCACCTCGAGGCGGTCGGGAACGACGAGCTCCGCGGCAGCCGACGGCGTCGGCGCGCGAACGTCGGCTGCGAAGTCGGCCAGCGTCACGTCCGCCTCGTGTCCGACCCCGCACACCACCGGCACCGGGTGCGCAACCACCGCGCGCACGACCCGCTCGTCGTTGAACGACCACAGGTCCTCCAGCGAGCCGCCGCCCCGGGCCAGGATCGTCACGGCCGGCGCGTCGTCGGCGCGTCCGGCGACCCGCTCCTCCTCGATGTAGCGCTCGAGGCGTCGGAAGGCACCCACGATGCTCTGCGGCGCGCCCTCGCCCTGGACCTGGCAGGCCACGAGCACGACGCGCGCCATCGGCCAGCGTCGGGCGATCACGTTGCACACGTCGCGCCACACGGCTCCGGTGGGCGAGGTGACGACGGCGACGGTCCGGGGCCTGGACGGCAACGGGCGCTTGCGAGCGGCGTCGAACAGGCCCTCCTCGGCCAGCCGGGCCTTGAGCTGCTCGAAGCGGACGGCGAGATTGCCGAACCCCGACGGCTGGAGCGACTCCACGTACAGCTGGAGCGCGCCCTGGGGCTCGAACAGGTCCATGCGCCCGTTCGCCACGACCTGGAGTCCCGTCTGTGGCTGGAACGGCGATCGGACGCGGTCGTCGCGGAACCAGACACACTGGAGCTGGGCGCGGGCGTCCTTGAGGGTGAAGTAGGCGTGGCCGGCCGTCGACACGGTGACCCGCCCGATCTCGCCCTCGACCCACAGGTCGCGCAATCCGTCGTCCGAGCGGACGCGATCCCGGATCGCGCGGCTGACCTCGGAGACCGTCCGCACCCGCAGCCCGAAGGTGCCGCCGGGCACGGGCGATCGACGGGGACCCTCGTCGGGGTCGGCCGGGAGCGTGTCCCAGGGCGGCAGCAGCTGGTCGGACTGGTCGGTCATGTGCCGCCCGATCCGACCACGGTCGTCGTGAACGCCTAGAGCCGGGTCTGGTACTCGCCGGTGCGGGTGTCGATCCGGAGGGTGTCACCCTCGTTCACGAACAGCGGCACCGAGACCACGAGGCCGGTTTCGAGGGTCGCGTTCTTGCGTGCGCCCTGGGCCGTGTCGCCGGCGAAGCCGGGCTCCGCCTCGACCACGAGCAGGTCCACCGTGACCGGGAGCTCGACGCCCAGGGTCTCGCCCTGGTAGCTCGTGCGGTCGAGGGTCATGCCCTCCTTGAGGAAGCCGACGACGTCGTCGAGCGTCTCCGCCCGGAGGCTGAACTGCTCGTAGGACTCCATCTCCATGAAGTGGAGGTCGTCGCCGTCGCGGTACAGGTACTGCACCGGCCTGCTGTCGATCTGGGCGCGCGGCCAGCGCTCGCCGGCCTGGAACGACTTCTCGACGGTGCTGCCCTTCTTGACATTCCGGAACTTGATCCGGACCTGCGCAGAGCCGCGGCCCATCTTGATGTGGTGGTAGTCGAGGATCTGCCAGAGTTCGCCGTCAAGCTCGATGACGACGCCCTTGCGCAGCTCACCGGTGGAGATCATGTGGGCTGGTGCTCCGGAGTGGGTCGGGGCGCGGTCGGGAGGCGTGCCGGCTCCCCGCGCTCGTTCGATTGGGTGTGCCCCGGGATGCTACCAGAGCCACCAGCGACGACCCGCGGGCGGGCCCGGTTCACGACCTCTGCCTCTGGTGCCGCCACGGGGACGCGAGCATGGTGGCGCCCGATCCGGATGCACGCGGAGGACGATGATGAAGTCGTCGTGGCCTGGTCTGCTCCTCGTCGCGCTCGTTGCGGCGGGTTGTTCCGTGACTCCGGCCGCCCCAGCCTCGGCGCCCGACGCCCCGACCCCGGCCTCGACGCGGGCCGTCACCCCATCGGTGCCGTCACCCGCCCCGTCGACTGGGCCGGCCACGGCTTCCGCCGCACCGCCCGAAGCGACGATCACCTGGAAGGCCTGCGGCGGGGATGCGGAGTGCGGCTCGCTCCAGGTGCCGCTCGATCCGGCCAACCCGGCCGGCAAACGCATCCGGCTGGTGCTCCTGCGGCTGCCCGCCACCGATCCCGAGAACCGGATCGGGTCCCTGCTGGTCAACTACGGCGGCCCGGGCGTAGCCGGGACGCAGGTCCTGGCAGCGACGCAGGCCGGGTTTCCTGCAGCGCTGCGCGAGCGCTTCGACATCGTGACCTTCGACCCGCGAGGGGCCGGCCTCAGCACGCCGATCCACTGCCTCGACAAGCGGCCGGAGCTGCCGCTCGCCTACCCCACCGAAGCCTCGGGCGATGCCGCGTTCGTCGCGTACGCGGAGGCCGTCGCCGCCGCCTGCGAGTCGAACAGCGGCGACCTGCTGCCGTTCGTCGGGACACCCAACGTCGTCGCAGACATGGAGGCGATCCGTGTCGCGCTCGGGGAGCCCAGGATCAGCTACCTCGGGTTCTCGTACGGCACGCTCCTCGGCGCCCTGTACGCCGACCGGTACCCCGACCGGGTTCGCGCGATGGTCCTCGATGCGCCGCTCGATCCCAGCCTGGACCTCGAGGGACTGCTGCTCGCCCAGGCCCGCGGGTTCCAGCGGCAGCTCGACGCGTTCCTCGCCGCCTGCGCCAAGGATGCGACCTGCCCCCTGGCGGCCGATGGAGACCCGAGGGCCGCCTTCGAGGCGGCCATGGCGAGGTTCGCGGGGGGTGCGTTCGACGGGGTGTCGCAGGCCGTCGCCATCGGCGGCGTCGGGGGCTATCTGCAGGAGGGCGATGCCGAGGCCCTCGCGACGGCGCTCGCAGACGTCCTCGACGGCGAGGCCGGGCGCCTGTCCTACGCGAGCGCCGCGCTGGAGCCCTCGCGCCTCGACCCGCAGGACGCCGTGGTCTGCGTCGACCTGCCGGGTCCGCGGACGCCGGATGAGCTCCACGCCATGGCGGACCGTCTCGCGGCTGCCTCGCCGGACTTCGGCGCGCGCTGGCCCTCCAGGGTCTCCCGTGCCTCGCCTGGCCGGTGCCGGCCCAGCGTGAGCCGGCGACGGTCCGGGCAGCAGGCGCGCCGCCGATCCTCGTGGTCACCGCAACCGGCGATCCAAACACGCCCCCGGAGCTCGGGCAGGCGCTCGCCGATCAGCTCGAGTCCGGCGTGCTCGTGACCCGGGACGGTGCTGGGCACACGAGCCTGATGCGCAGCGACTGCGTCCGGGAGATCGAGGAACGCTACCTGATCGGGCTGGAAACGCCGGAGCCCGGCACCGTCTGCCGCTGAGCTGCGCCGCACCGCTCAGGGCAGCCCGCCATCCCAGTTGGTATTGCTCTCCGCCACGCTTCCGTCGCCGAACTGGACCCGCACGTCGGCCTCGCCCTTGTCAGAGGTGCAGGAGGACGCCGTGCAGGCGATGGAGATCGCCCTGATCGACTTCGAGAGCGGGGCGCCGTCCACCGTGGACGTCGCAAGGCTGAGGCAGGCGTCGGGCGCAACCCCCACGCAGGCAGGCGCCGGGATGGGTGTCGGATCGCCGGTGTACGCGAAGGTCTCCTTGACCGTCGACCCGTCTGCCAGGGTGACCAGCACCGTCCCGGCGCCGCCCTTGCGGTCGCAGACGGGAAGCGTGCACGTCACCGTCACCTCGGTAGCGTCGGCATGCCAGGCGGCCACCCTGTCCAGCTGCTCGCGGCACGCGGCGCTGGGCATCTGTTCGCAAACCAGGCCACCCTGGAACCCGTGGCCTGGCAACAGCCCGCAGCCGGCCAGGAAGGCCACCGCCGCCACCGCCATGACGAGCGACCGGACGGCCATCATGTCAGCCCGCCAGGGCGATCACGTCGCGCGGGAAACGGGTCAGGAGCTCGACGACGCCACGCGACGCGTCCAGGTGGACGAGGTCCTCGATCCGGACCCCGGTCTCGCCTTCGAGGTAGATCCCGGGCTCCACGCTGAACACCGTCGGGCTGGGGAGCGGCGTCTCGGGCGCCGTCCGCGACAGGCGCGGTTCCTCGTGGGTCGCGAGTCCGATCCCGTGACCGAGACCATGGCCATACGCCGGCCATGTCCCAGTCGGCATCGATCACACCCCTGCGCGAGGGCGTCCAGCGCATGACCGTCCGGCGCGGCGCCGTCCATGGACCCGGGCCCGCAGATCTGTCGATCGGCGACCTGCTGGGCCTCCCGCACGAGGTCGTACACGGCGAGGTCGCGTGCGGCCGGCTCGCCGACGAACAGGGTCCGGGTCATGTCGCTGCGGTAGCCCTCCACCTGGGCCCCGAAGTCGAACAGGAGAACCTCGCCGGAACGGACGGGCCGGTCGCCGGGCGACCCATGCGGCAGCGCCGCCTCGGGGCCGGCCAGGCAGGCGACGTCGAACGCCAGGGCCTCCGCACCCCCGTCCGCATCAGCCATTCGAGGCGCAGGGCCAGGTCGTGCTCCGTGACCCCGGCCCGGATCTCCGGCAGCAACGCCGCCAGCGCCCGATCGGCCACCGCGCATGCCGCAGCGATCCGCTCGATCTCGTCGGGGCTCTTGACGGCCCGCATCGCCTCGATCCAGCCATCGGCCGCCACCAGCTCCACGTCCGGCGCCGCGGCGGCCAGCCGTTCCCACAGCGCGTGGGAGACGGCGCCGGCCTCGACGGCCACGCGACGGGCCCCTGCCCGCTCCACGAGCCGCGGCCAGGAGGCCGCGAGGTCGTAGCCGATCTCGTCGACCACCGCATCCGGCGCCTCGCGGCGCGCCTGGATCGTGTACCGGGAGTCCGTGACGAGCACGACGTCCTCGGGCCCGACCAGCAGCTGGCCGGAGTGCCCGGCCACCTTCTCCTCGCCATCGGCCAGGGTGAACCCGGTCAGCCAGCGCATGTGCTCGCGCTTCACGCCGAAGTAGCCTTCGACCCCCTCGGCCGCCATGCGCTCGCGGAGGCGCTCGAGGCGTCCGGGCAGCTGCGATCGCTCGGCGTCGCGCCACCGGGCGCGGGCCGCTGCATCGGGCGGCGGCGCGAAGTCGGCCGGGACGGGGAGGCCCGCCGGGATCGGCATCCTAGTAGCCGTACTTCCGGAGCTTCTTCTCGTGCTCGGCGAGCGACTTCGAGAAGTCGTGGGCTCCCTTGCCCTCGGGAATGGCGACGAAGTACGTGAAGCCGCTCTTCGTGTCCGGGGCCAGGGCCGCCTCCAGCGACGCCAGGGTGGGCGTTGCGATCGGGCCGGGCGGCAGGCCGCGGACCTTGTAGGTGTTGAACCCGGCCAGCCTCTCGGGGAGCTCGACGTCGCTGAGCTTGACGCCCTTGGGCACCGTCCAGAACTTGTACTTCACCCAGTCCGGGTCGTACTCGCCGAGGTTCACGGTGTCCACGGCGTAGATGTTCGTCGGGTCGGCCTGGAGCAGCCCGTGCTTGACGCTGGGCACCCGGTCGATGCGGTTCTGGTAGACGCCGGCGATCTGCGGACGCTCCTCGTCCAGCACCGCCTCGCGCTCGACGATCGAGGCCAGCGTGAGCACCTCGTAGAACGTCAGGCCGCGCTTCTCGGCGACGTTGAGCCGCTCGGGTCCGACGGCCGCGTAGAACGCGTCGAGCATCATCCGCACGAGGTCCTCGGCATTCGTCGAGTCCTTGGGGTCCGTCCGGAGCGTGTAGGTCGCCGGGTACAGGAAGCCCTCGAGCGATGCGCCCTTGGGGTGGACCTTCTCGTCGAGCAGCCACGGGTAGTCACCCAGGAGGGCATCCGTTGGCTCGGTGACGAGCTTGTAGAACGCCTCGGGATCGACGTCCGTCCCGGTGAGGGTTGCGAGCTTGGCCGTCATCTGCTCCAGTCGGAGTCCCTCGCGGAAGGTCACGTCCTGGGTGCGATGCACGACCTGGTTGCCGATATCCGCGAGGCCGTTGACGACCTGCTCGGGCGTGAGGTTCATGGCCAGCGCATAGCGGCCCGCCTGGAGCTTGGAGGTGAGCTCGTTGAGGCGGGCCTCGAACAGGAAGGCCCGCTCGCTGGTGATGATCCCCGCCTCGGCGAGGCGCGGCGCCAGGGTGGCGGGCGTGTCGCCGGGCTCGACGGTGAACTCGACCTCGGTCGCGCCGCCCGCCGCGGGTCGCGTGAGCGCGTCGCCCAGGTCCTCGCGGACGAGATCCTGGACGAACCCGATCCGCAGGGCACCGGGGTTGCCCTCCGCCCACGGGACGACCGCGAGGCGGACGATGGGCCGCGCGAACGTGGTCAGCGCGACCAGCACGACGACCGCCAGCACGACCACGAACGCCACGAACCGGAGGAACCCGCCCAGCCCGCCGCCACGATCGCCGTAGCGGTCGTAGCGACGCTGGTCGCCCGGGCCGCGGCCGTAGCGCCCGGTGCGCTGGTAGCCGTTGGGCCGCTTGCCACCGCCGTTCGAGACCGGCGCGGCCATGTCCTCGCGCGGACCGCGCCCGCCCCTGACGCTCATCGCTGCTCCTTCGGGTCGCCGTCCGCGACTCCGCCAACCGGAACCACCGGCGTGGCGGGCGCCGGGGACTTCCCGACCGCCGCGCGTCCAGCTCGTCCTGGAGGATGACGCTCGCGGCCTCCCGATCGATTCGCGCGCGGAAGGCGTTCCGCTGCGTCCGGGTCGGGGGGCCGCCCGATCGTCCGCGCGGCATGCGGCCGAGGCGCCGCTCCGCCTCGAACGAGGACAGGCGCTCGTCGCGCATCGTGACCGGCAGGGCGAGGCGCAAGCCGAGCTCCGAGGCCCAATCACGGGCCGCGGCCGCCATCACGCCCTCGGATCCCCTTGCCTCCACGGGCAGGCCGACGACCAGCTCCGCAACGGCCTGCTCATCGCACACCCGGCCGATCGAGACGGCATCGGCCTCGACGGTTGCGCCGCGGTTCACGGTCGCCAGCGGGCGCGCGATGCCCACGCCCTCGTCCGCGACCGCCAGCCCGATCCGGCGCTCGCCGAGGTCGATGCCGAGCACGCGGCTCACCATGGACGGCCGGCAGGAGGTGTCGGGGAACCGGAACGGGAGGGTGGGACGGCGCGGGGCGCCCGGCGCCCGCAGGCGACCATCGTCGGTGGCAGCAGCATCAGCCCGATGGTAGCGGCTCGCTGGGAACCTCGCCGTCGGACGACCCGGACGGTGCCTCCGTGGGGTCCGGCGTCGCGGGCACGGGGGCGACATCGGGAGTGGGGTCCACGGCGTCACGGACCACGAGCGTGACCCGCTGCCCGAGCGTGGGAACGCTGCTGACGAAGCCGGGCCAGAGCACGAGCTCCACCTCGCCGTAGGGCTGGAGGATCGCCCGCGCCTCGTCCTCCGGCAGGCCGAGGACCTGCTGGCGCAGCGCCTCGCCGTCCACGGGTCGCACCTGCTCGGCCGTGCCCGCCGCCGCGAACACCACCGTCGTGCCGTCGACGATCCCGTCGCCCACGACGACCTTCGTGGACCCGTCGATCAGCTCGTAGCCGGGCTTCACCGCGTCCCGGAGCGCCGACTCGGCGATGGCCTCGACCGGCGAGGCGTCGACCGCCAGGACGGTTCCGTCTGCCGTCAGGCCCAGCGTGAAGGACTCCACCTCCTGGTTGACGAGCGACGCGGGATCGACCGACGGGGCCGACTCGCCGAGCACGGCCGTCTCCGGGAACAGGGTGGCACCGGCCGGGACACCCACCGGGTCCTCGAGAGCCGCCTGGAACTCCGCCTGGAGATCCTCCTCCAGGGTCGCGAGCGCCGCGTCGACGTCCTTCTTGGAGACCCGCGTGAACTCCTCCTTGGAGCCGCCCGTGGTGGCCTTCGGGTTGTTGACCGTGATCAGCGTCCGGTTGTAGCGCGCCGGGACGATGCGGATCGTGCCCGCGTCCACGTTGCCGGCCGGGCCCTCCTTGACGGCGGTGATGGCGACCTCGCTCGTCTGGCACTTGAGGCCGAGGTTGGTGCCGGTCCCGGAGATGACCGCCACCGGCAGGAACACGGACTCGTCGATCGTGAAGGCGACGCCGCTCGCCGTCCGGACGACGGTGCCCCGCGGGATCGTGTACGACGCCGACGGGTCGCAGTTCTTCCAGCGCACACCACCGGTGGCGGCGGTCGTCTCGGTGCGCTTGCCGGTCGCGCTGAACTCGCCGCTGACCTCCACGGGAACGTCGACGGACTGGGCCGGGATGACGCCCGCAGCCTCGTCCACGGCGGTGGCGGCCGGGTCGGCGCGGACCGTGACGTCGATGGGGCCGACGTCCTCGATCTGCGGCGTGACGGAGATCTCCGCCGAGGGCAGCACGAGGTACGCGGCGGCACCGGCGGCGACGACCGCGAGGAGGAGCACCAGGAAGCCCACGATGAGCCCGGCACGGATGCCACGACGGTGCGGCTTCGCCACGGGGATCTCGCGGCCGCGGTGCACGATCGCGTCAAGCTCGGCCTCGCGGGCCGCGGCGAGGTCGGGGTCGGCCGGACCGGGCGCGACGGGGATGCCGCCGACGGCATTGGCACCGCTCGCAACGCCGGCAGCGGCTCCGGCGCCCGCGGCGGAGGCAGCACCCGCGGCGGCCGCGAGCGCCGCAGCGGTGGCCAGCGATCCCGCGTTCTCGTCGACGTCCGCCGGCGCGTCCAGGGCCGCCTCGTACTCCCCGACCGAGCCGAAGACCGGCAGCCCGGCCGACGCCGCCAGCGCCCGGGCCGAGGCGTCGGGCGCGACGATGTCCAGCCGCCGGCCGTTGACCATGGCCTCACGGGCGAGCAGCTTGAAGTTGATCCGCGAGGTCGCCACGCGGGACCCGAACGGGATGACCAGGGCCACCCGCGTGTCGTCCGCCTGGCGGATGCGGTTGGCCGCCGAGGTGATCTCGTCGTCGGCGTCCAGGTAGACGATCGTGGCCACGTCGCCCGCCTAGACCTTCATCACCCGCAGGACGCGGCGCAGGGCGGCGTCGAGCGGATCCTCGGAGGTCTGGATCTCGATGGCCTGCCAGGCGAGGCCCAGCGGCGTCACGTCCTGCTGGTCCACGAGGAGGTCCGTGGCGTCGGAGATCGCCTCGACCTGATCGGGCGCCATGATGGCGACCTCGGGCGGACGGGCGAATGGAAGCCGCTTCCAGAACCGCTCGGAGGCGAGCGCCTCGCGGATCTCCGGCAACCGGGATCCACCGCCGCACAGGTGGACGCGCGACGGCAGCATCTCGCCGGCCGCCAGCTCCTCCATCACCAGCTCCACGCCCGCCGCCCAGACCGCGACGTCGTCGCGGACGATCTCGCCGACCGCATCGTGCTCCTCGATCGCCAGGCCCCGGGCGTAGTCCACCTTGAGCGTCTCCGCCCGCGGGAACGGCAGGTCGAGACGGTCCGCGATCGACTTGGTGAACGCACGGCCACCGAGCGCGAACATCCGCGTCCCCTCGATGCCGCCCTGGCGGACGAGCGCCACGTCGGTCGTGCCGCCGCCGACATCGACGAACAGCGCGCCGGCCTGGCGGACATGCTCCGCGCCCAGGACGCGGGCCACCGCGTAGGGCTCCGCGACGATCTCCAGCAGCTCCAGGTCGAGCTGGCTCGCGACGGACTGGAGCGCGCCGAGGTGGACGAGCGGTGCGAAGGCGTTGAAGATGCCGATCTTGACGTGGCGGCCCTGGAAGCCGACCGGGTTGGAGAGCGCGTAGCCGTCGATCGACGCGCCCACGATCGCGCTGTGGACCAGGCGCACGTCGACGTGGGGGAGGCCCGTCTCCCAGGTGATCGAGCGCTCGGCCTCCTTGAGCGCCTCGCGCTGGACGCTGTCGATCAGCTTGACGAGCTCGCCGTCGTTGATCGGGGTCTCGGGCTTCTTGCGCTCCTGGGTGAGGGTCGTGGTGAAGCCCTTGACCAGCTCGCCGGCGATCCCGATGACGACCTGCGTGGGCCGGAACCCGGCCATCTCCTCGGCTTCCTGGAGGGCGACCGCGCAGTTGTCCACGACGGCCGCGATGTCCGCGACCGTGCCCGACTGCATGTGCGACAGGCCCTGGCGCCTGCGACCCACCCCGCGCACGGTCCCGTGGCCGGTCTCGTCGATCTCGAAGACGAGGGCCTTGGCGAACTCCGTCCCGATGTCCAGCGCGGTGCAGGCGGCCGGGACGGGCCCTTCGTCGCGGTTCCAGATGCGGCGCAGGAACGACATCTAGGGCGCTCCTTCCGACGCGATCGGCGACGGGTCTCACGCGCCGGCGGTCCGGCCGGCGACCGCAGCCCGCACGGCCGCGATCGCGTCCCCGAGCCCCTCCCGACGGGTGCCCTTGCCCTGGGCCATCTCCGCTCGGCCGCCACCGCGACCGTCGATGCTCCTCACGGCCTCCTGGACGAGCGGGCCGGCCGCGATGCCACGCGCGACGAGGTCGTCGCTGACGGTGACGAACAGCTGCGGCTCGTCCGCCTCGAGACCCAGCGCGATCACGCCGCTCGGCAGCGAGCCGCGGACGTCCTTCGCGAAGCCCTTGAGCACGTCGATGGACTCGAGATCCAGGATCGCGCCCACGAACGCGACACCGGGCGCGAGCTCCTCCGCCTTCGCGGCCACCTCCGCGGGCTTGGGGCGACCGGCCCCGGCCGCGCCGGCCTTCAGGCGTCGCTTCGTGTCCCGCAGCTCCTCCTGGAGCGCGGTGATCCGCTCCTCGACCGACTCCGGCCCACGGGCGCCGACCGCGGCGACGGTGCGCTCGACGAGGCCGAAGCGCTCCTCCATCAGGCGGTCCGCCGCGGCCCCGGTGACGGCCTCGATGCGACGCATGCCGGACCCGATGCTGCGCTCGCCGGTGATGATGAAGCCCCCGATCTGGCCGGACGCGCGGCAGTGCGTGCCGCCGCACAGCTCGTGGCTGAACCCGGCGACCCGGATCGTCCGCACCCGCTCCCCGTACTTCTCGTCGAAGAACGCGTCCGCGCCGGCCTCCTGGGCCTCGGCCATGGTCATCCACTCGACGCCGACCTCACGGTCCTCGCGCACCACTCGGCGAACCTCGCGCTCGATGGCCAGCTTCTCGTCGTCGGTCAGGCCGCGGTCGAACGGGAAGTCGAAGCGCAGGTAGTCGGGAGTCACCAGCGAGCCTGCCTGGCGCGCCCGCTCCCCCACCACGTTGCGCAGCGCGCGATGCAGCAGGTGCGTGCCGGTGTGGTTGCGCATCGTGTGCGCGCGTCGCTCGGCGTCCACCTCGGCCCGCAGGATGTCACCGACCCGCACCGCCCCGTGGAGGATGCCCCGGTGGACGATGAGGCCCGCGGCCTGGGTCCCGGCAACGCGCTGGACGTCGTCGACGTCGAACAGCGCGGTTCCATCGGCCGTCCGCAGGACACCCGTGTCCGCGACCTGGCCCCCGCTCTCGGCGTAGAACGGGGTCCGGTCCAGCACGATCTCCGCGCGGGCGGCGGCCCCGGCGCGCAGCTCCACCTCGGGGACGGCCTCGAGGGTCTCGTATTCCGTGCCATCGCGCAGGATGGCGACGACCCGGCCATCGGCGGCAGTGCTCTCGTAGCCCAGGAACTCCGTCGGCGCGGTGCGGGCCAGGATCTCGCCATAGCGGGACGTGGCGAGGTTGGCGTCGGTGAGTCCGGCCTTCGTGTTCGCCCGGCTGCGCTCGCGCTGCTCCTTGAGGGCGTCCTGGAAGCCGGCCAGGTCCGTGCGAACGCCGTACTCGGCGGCCAGCTCGATGGTGAGGTCGATCGGGAACCCGTACGTGTCGTGGAGGCGGAAGGCCACGTCGCCCGGGAGCACGGGCGCGTCGGCCGGCGAGGTGGTCCGCCTGGCGGCCGACCACGCGGGCCTCCGACGTCAGCGGGATGAGGGCCTCCTCGAGCAGGCCGACCCCGGCCTCCAGCGTGCGATTGAACTGGCGCTCCTCGCGCTCGATCACCCCCAGGATCTCGGCGCGCCGCTCGGCCAGGTGCGGATAGGCCACCGCCATCGTGTCGATCACGACCTTCGCGGTCTCGCCCAGGAACGGCTCGTGGCGGCCGAGGAGTCGCCCGTGGCGGATGGCGCGGCGCATGATCCGGCGCAGGACGTAGCCGCGGCCCTCGTTGGACGGGAGGACCCCGTCGGCCACCAGGAAGGTGACGGCCCGGCTGTGGTCCGCGATGACCTGGTAGCTGAACCGCTCCGCCTCGAACGCATCCGGGTCGGAGCCCAGGAGGTCCTGCATCCGGGCGAGGATCGGCCTGAATAGGTCCGTGTCGTAGTTGCTGGTCACGCCCTGGAGGACGGCGGCGATCCGCTCGAGGCCCATCCCCGTGTCCACGCCGGGGGCAGGCAGCGGCGTCAGGCTGCGATCCGGGTGGAGCTCGAACTCCATGAACACGAGGTTCCAGACCTCGACCCAGCGCGGGCAGTTCTCGCTAGTGGTCCGGGACGCACTCGGGCCCTCGGCTGAGATGGGCGCCGCGGTCGTAGTGGAGCTCGCTGCAGGGGCCGCAGGGACCCACGTCCCCCATCCGCCACCAGTTCGCCTCGTCGCCGGCCGGGAAGTCGCCCCAGCGGACCAGGCGCTCCGGCGGCAGGCCGATCTCGTCCTTCCAGATCGAGTGGGCGAGGTCGTCGGTCGTGTAGACGGTCGCGGCGAGGCGCTCGGGCGGGACCTGCAGGTCGCGGGTCAGGAACTCCCACGCCCAGTGGATGGCCTCGCGCTTGAAGTAGTCGCCGAAGCTCCAGTTGCCGAGCATCTCGAACAGGGTGTGGTGGCGCGTCGATGCGCCCGACCTCCTCGAAGTCGTTGTGCTTGCCGGCGACGCGCAGGCAGCGCTGGAAGTCCACGGCGCGCACGTAGTCCCGCTTCTCGACGCCCGTCAGCGCGTCCTTGAACTGGACCATGCCGGAGTTGGTGAACAGCAGCGTCTGGTCGCCCGCCTGGGACGAGGCTCGCGCTGGGCACGACGGTGTGGCCGCGCTCGGCGAAGAACTCGATGAAGCGAGAGCGGATCTCGGCTCCGGTCAGGTACGGGATGGCCGGGTCGGTCGGGGCGGGGTCAGACATCACCGCAATGGTACCGAACGGGCGGTCTCCGAACCGCGCACCGCACCGAGGCCGACGCTAGCGCCGGCGGGCGCCTCCGCCGGCGCGCCGCCGCAGGAGGGCCGTCCCGGCCACCGCCGCGCCGACCAGCGCCCCGGCGATGATCCCGCCGAGGAACCGGCGCGACCCTTCGCTCTCGCCCCCCAGGAGGTCCATGAGCTCGGTGAGGACACCCTGAGCGGGGGGTTCACCCGCGATCCGCGCCACCAGGCCCTCGTCGCTCACGCGTCGATCACCCATGTCACCCTGCCTTCCTCGACTGCGGACCCAACGTGGCCAGGATGGCGACGATGCCGATCGCCGCCCCCGAGACGATCACGGCCGGCACGAGCGCGAAGTCCCCGATCGCGAGGAACGTGATCCCCAGCCGGGCGCCGATGGCGGCACCCGCCCAGGCGCCCAGCACGGCTGCGAGGAACGTCAGCGGCAGCCTTCCTCCGGCACCACCGCGCACGAGCACGTAGACCGCGGTGCACACGAAGCCGACGAGGATCGCGAGCGGGAGCGCAGGCCCGATGGTCACGCGAGGGCCCCGACGGAATCCCGGGAACCCGCGAGCGCTCCGGCCGGTGGCCCGGGCGCGTCGATCCGGCCTCCGCCGAGGCACACGTCGCCGTCGTACAGCGCGCAGGCCTGCCCGGGCGCGACGGCCCAGACGGGGGTGTCGGTCTCGATCGTCCAGGCACCGTTGCGAGCCGGCTCCGACCCGGACACGGGGCGGACCCATGCCTCCACCAGCGGCGCGCGGTGGCGGATGCGCACGGCCGCCCGGAACGGCAGCCAGCTGCCGTCAGGACCCCGGCCGGCCGGCGGCGTGTCGGCCACGAAGCTGACAGCGTCGAGCGGGATGGTCCGAGTCTCGAGGTCCTCGCGCCGGCCGAGCACGATGGCGTTGGTCGCGGGGTCGATCCGGGACACGTAGCGGGGCTCCCCCACCGCCACGCCGAGCCCCTTGCGCTGGCCCACGGTGAAGCCGGCCGTCCCATCGTGCTCGCCGAGCCGGGATCCGTCGGCGTCGAGGACGGGCCCTGCCTCCGGCGACCATGCCGCCGCGCGTCCGCAGCTCGGCGCGGTAGTCGCCGCCGGGGACGAAGCAGATCTCCTGGCTCTCGGGCTTGTCCGCCGTCACGAGGCCCAGCCCGCGCGCGACCTCGCGGACCTCCGGCTTGGTCAGGTCGCCCAAGGGGAAGCGGCTGTGCCACAGCTGGTCCTGGCGCAGCCCGTACAGGAAGTAGGTCTGGTCCTTGGCCTCGTCCGCGGCCAGGGCGAGCACGGCCCGTGGGCCATCCGCCGTCTCGACCACGCGGCGGCGCGCGTAGTGGCCGGTGGCGACCGCCTCACAGTCGTAGAGACGCCGGGCACGTCCGAGCAGGGCGCCGAACTTGACGATCGTGTTGCAGTCGACGCACGGGCTGGGCGTGCGGCCGTCGAGGTAGGCAGCGATGAAGGGCTCGATGACGCCGGCACCGAACTCCCGCTCCAGGTTCATGACGTAGAACGGGATCCCCAGGCGGGCGGCGACACGCCGGGCATCGTCTGCCGCATCCAGGGAACAGCAGCTCTTCCTGAACTCGGAGGTGCTGTCGGCGACGTCGTGGAGGCGCATCCAGACGCCGACCACCTCGTGGCCCTGCTCGTGGAGCAGGGCGGCCGCGACCGAGCTGTCCACGCCCCCGGACATCGCGACGAGGATCCGGCTCATCCGGCGACCACCCTGGACGGACGCGGCGCGGCACCGATGAGCCGTCGCAGCACCTCGGGGACGATCCGTGCGGCGTCGTCGATCTCCGCGTCCGTGGTCGTGCGACCCAGCGACAGCCGGAGCGCACCCCGGGCCTCCTCGACCGGGTAGCCCATGGCCGTCAGGACGTGGCTGACCTCATCCGACCCGCTGGAGCACGCGGAACCCGTCGAGGCGGCGATCCCCTCGAGGTCCAGCGCGAGCGCGACGGATCCGCCGTCGATGTCGCGGGCAAGGATCGAGAGGATGTGCGGCAGGCGATCGACGGGGTGGCCGGTCGGCTCCACCCCGTCCACGGCGAGGACGGCGGCCAGGAGGCGGTCCCTGAGGGTCCGTACCCGCTCGACCGAGGCCGCCCGCTCCCCGGCCGCGAGCTCGAACGCGGTGGCCATGCCGACGGCGCCCGCGACGTTCTCCGTGCCGGCCCGCCGGTGCCGCTCCTGCGATCCGCCCTGCTGCTGCGCCAGGATGTGGGTCCCCTTCCGGATCCAGAGGGCACCCGTTCCCTTCGGGCCCTCCGCCTTGTGGGCCGCGAGCGCGACGAGGTCGGCGCCCAGCTCCCCGACGTCGAGCGGCATCCATGGCGCGGCCTGGACGGCATCCACGTGGAACAGGATCCCGCGCCGTGCCCTGACGACCCGGGCGATCTCGGCCACGGGCTGGAGCGTCCCCACCTCGTTGTTGCCGAGCATCACGGCCACGAGGATCGTGCGGTCCGTGATCGCCGCCTTCGACATCCGCCGGGTCGACGCGCCCGTAGCGGTCGACGGGCACCTCGACGACCTCGAACCCGAACTTCTCGAGGTGGCTGAGCGCGTGCCCGACCGCGTGGTGCTCCACGGGCGAGGTGACGATCCGTGCGCCGCGCGCCCGGCCGGCCCACGCGGCGCCCTTCAGCGCGAGGTTGATCGCCTCGGTTCCGCCGCTCGTGAAGACGATCTCGCGGGCGTCTGCCCCGATCGCTCGCGCCAGCCGTTCGTGCGCATCGTCGAGGGCCTCGCGGGCGACCCGCCCCCAGGCATGCGCGGACGACGGGTTCCCGAAGACGCCGCCCAGGTACGGCAGCATCGCCTCGAGGACCTCGGCGCGCAGCGGCGTGGTGGCGGCATGATCGAGATAGACCGGCATCGTCCGCGGATTGTACGTCCCGGGGCCGCCGGCTCCGATGCCGGGCCGAGGACAGAACCCGGCGCACGAGGGCCCGGGGCGGCGCGCTCGCGCCCTTGTCCGTACACTCTCGCCGAGCCGTCACGGCCGTCACGCCGCCCCGAGGTACCCATGCGCAAGCTGTTCGCCCTGCTGATCCCCCTGCTCCTGCTGGCCGGCGTCGTTCCCGCTGGGAGCGCCCTGGGCGCCCAGGCGACCGTAACCGGCACCATCACCACCAAGGAGAAGGTCGCCCTCACGCCTGCCGCAGTGGCCGTCGTGACGCTCGTGGACCAGAGCGCAGGGGGCACCGGCGGGGCGATCGTGGGCCAGCAGCGCATCACGGGGGCCCAGTTCCCGGTGCCCTACTCGGTCACCTACGACACCGGGGCGATCGACCCCGATCACAGCTACGCGGTGTTCGCGACCGTCGTGGATGGTGCCAAGACCTGGCAGTCGCCCGAGCCCGTCCCGGTCATCACCGGCGGACCGACCGAGGGGGTCGCGATCCCCGTGTCGTCGGTGCCGTCCGACGGCGGTGAGGTCACGGGCACCATCGTGCGCAAGGACAAGTCGGCGCTCACCCCCGAGGCGGTCGCGATCGCGGCCCTCGTCAGCGAGGACACGGGGACGCTCATCGCCCGCGAGGTGATCCCGGACATCACGACCGAGCCCATCCCCTTCACCATCGCCTACCCGGACGTCATCGATCCCGATGCGACCTACATCGTGCGCGCCGCCATCATCGACGGGGCCAGCCGATGGGGTTCGCCTGCCGGCGTCCCCGCGATCGAGGGAGGGTCCCCGATCGGCCCGGTGACGGTGGAGGTCGTCAAGGCATCGACACCGGCGCCGACGCCCGCGCCAACGGCGAAGCCCACGCCGAAGCCGACGCCGGCGCCAACCGCGAAGCCCACGCCGAAGCCGACCGCCGAGCCGACGCCCGCGCCAACCGCGAAGCCCACGCCGAAGCCGACCGCCGAGCCGACGCCCGCGCCGACGGCCAAGCCGACACCGGAGCCGACCGCAGCGCCTACCGCCGAGCCGACTGCCGAGCCGACTGCCGAGCCCACGGCTGAGCCGACTGCCGAGCCCACCGCCAGCCCTGCCCCCACCCCGTCGCCGACCCCCACGCCGTCGCCGACGCCGTCGCCCAGCCCGTCGCCGTCCGCAAGCCCGTCGGCCTCGCCGCCGCCGGACACGGGGATCATCAAGGGGTCGCTGACCTACAACGAGGACCACGACCTGTCAGCCGAGGCCCGGGCGGTGGTCCTCATGGTCGAGGGAACGGGCGGCCCCAAGGAGGGCAACATCATCACGTCGGTCTCGATCCGGGATCCGGGGCAGGTCCCGGTCGCGTTCGAGCTCGCCTACCCGATGAACGCCGTCGCGACCGGCGCCTCGTACTACCTGTACGCGGGGATCCAGGACGGTGACCAGGCCTGGGTCACCCCGGTCGGCGTGGCGGTCAAGGCTCCCTGGCCGTTGACCGAGGGCGTCGAGCTGCTCCTCGCCTACCGGCCGGACCTGCTGAAGGGCGCCGTGTCGGGGACGATCACGGGCGTCGGTCTCGATCCCGCACGCGATCCCGAGGCGTACGGGACAGCCCTGATCGTGAAGGTCAGCACGGGCGAGACCGTCGGCTTCCAGCTGATCACCCCGGTCGGAGCCATCCCGGTCCCGTTCTCCGTGCCCTATGACCCCGAGGCGATCGACCCGAACGCCGACTACGTTGCCCGTGGCTCGATCTGGGATGGAACGACCCTCTGGACGACAGATGCCGGCGTGCCCGTGATCACCAAGGACAACGCGAGATCGAACGTGATCCTCACGGTCACCGCGGTCCCGGTGGCGACCCCGACGCCCACGGCCGCACCCACGCCTGCTCCCAGCCCGGCCGTCGACCCGCAGCCCGCCGACAACGGCGGCGGAACCCTCCCGATCCTGTTGATCCTGGGCCTGGCGGTCATCGGGGGCGTGGTCGCCGCGGTGGTCTACCGCAACCGGAAGCAGGCCTGAGGGCCGAGCCAGGATCGGCGAGGGTCCCCCACCCGGGGACCCTGCCCGGTCAGCTGCCTGGACTCGACCCGCGACAGGTCGTAGGCGCGGCCGCGCTCCCGCTCGCGCTGGTGCTTGAGGAGGAGGCGCTTGCGGAGCCGGATCGCCAACGGCGTCACCTCGACCAGCTCGTCCGTGCCGATGAACTCGATCGCGCTCTCGAGCGTGAGCGGGCGGGGAGGCGTGAGGCGCAGCGACTCGTCGTGGGAGTGCGTCCGGATGTTGGTCAGCTTCTTCTCTTTGGTCGGGTTGACGTCCATGTCGCCGGACCGGGCGTTCTCGCCGACGATCATCCCCTCGTAGACGTCCTCGCCGGCGCCGATGAGCAGCTCCGAGCGGTCCTGGAGGTTGAACAGGCCGTAGGCGTTGGACGTGCCGCTGCGGTCGCTGACGAGGACGCCGTTGGTGCGGTGGGTGACCTCGCCGGCCCACGGCCCGTAGCCCTCGCCGATCTGATGCAGCAGCGCCGTGCCGCGGGTGTCGGTCAGCAGCTGGCCGCGATAGCCGATGAGCCCGCGGACCGGGAGCACGAACTCCATCCGCACCCGGCCGTCGGTGTCGGTCGTCATCTGCTCGAGGCGGCCCTTGCGGCCCGCCAGCGCCTGCTGGACCACGCCGATGTAGTCGGGCGGGATGTCGATCGTGACCCGCTCGTACGGCTCATGGACCTCGCCGTCGATCGTGCGCAGGATGACCTCCGGGCGGCTGGCGGTCAGCTCGTAGCCCTCGCGGCGCATCTGCTCGATGAGGACGGCGAGCTGGAGCTCTCCCCGTCCACGGACCTCGAAGGTGTCGCCGGACTCGGTCGGGTACACCTCGATGGAGACGTTGCCCAGGACCTCGCGCTCCAGGCGGGCCTTGATCTGGCGCGACGTGACGTACTTGCCGTCGCGGCCGCCGAGCGGTGAGGTGTTCACGCCGAACGTCATCGACAGCGTCGGGGCATCGACGTCGAGGCGCGGCAGCGGCCGAGGGTCCTGCGGGTCCGTCAGGGTGTCCCCGATCGTGACCTCGGGCAGGCCTGCCACGGAGACGATCTCACCGGGTCCGGCCTCCGCGATGTCGATCCGCTCCATCCCGTGCGCGGTCTGGAGGCTGGTCACGGTGCCGGTGAGCGTGACCGTCCGTCCGGGCTCGATGGCCCCGGCCGTGTCGTCGGCCTCCTCCCTGACCACCGTGATCCGCTGGCCGACCCGGATGGTGCCGTTCCGGATGCGTCCGACCGCCATGCGGCCCACGTACTCGTTGGCGGACAGGTTGGTCACCAGGAGCTGGAGTGGATGGCCGGGCTCGTAGTCGGGCGCCGGGGTGACGTCCACGAGCAGCTCGAGGAGCGGCCCGAGGCTGGTGCCCGGGACGTCCAGGTCCCGCGTCGCGGTCCCCAGCTTGGCGTTCGTGTAGACGACCGGAAACTCGATCTGGTGCTCGTCGGCCCCGAGGTCCATGAACAGCTCGTAGACGGCGTCGAGGACCTCGGCGGGCCGCGCGTCGGAGCGGTCGATCTTGTTGAGAGCGACGACCACCGGGAGGCGGCGCGCCATCGCCTTCTGGAGCACGTACCTGGTCTGCGGGAGCGGCCCCTCGGCCGCGTCGACCAGCAGCAGCACGCTGTCAACCATCAGCAGGCTGCGCTCGACCTCGCCGCCGAAGTCGGCGTGACCGGGCGTGTCGACGATGTTCAGCCGCACGTCACCGACGTCGATCGTCGTCTGCTTGGCGAGGATCGTGATGCCCTTCTCGCGCTCCAGGTCGCCCGAGTCCATCACCCGGTCCACAACGGCCTGGTTCGCACGGAAGACGCCGGTCTGGCGGAGCATCGCGTCCACGAGCGTGGTCTTGCCGTGGTCGACGTGGGCAACGATGGCCACGTTGCGCAGGTCGTGGCGGGTCTCGTGGCGGGCGGCGGCGGCGGGAATCGTGGGCACGGCGGTGCCGGGGGTGTCGCTCATGGGCGGGGCGAAGTGTCGCACATGCGGGCCATTCGGGCGCTGGCCCCGTCCGTCAGGGCCGTGAGACGGGCGCTCCCTGGGTCTCCGTCGATGAACCGGGCGCCACCAGGCGGCCGTCCAGCAGCTCGATCGCCCGGTCGGCCACCTCGAGCATGATCGGGTCGTGGGTGGCCACGATCGCGGTCACCCCCTCGGCCCTCACCACGGTCCGGATCAGCAGCATGATCCGCTGCCCCGTCTCGGAGTCCAGCTGTCCGGTCGGCTCATCGGCGAGCAGGAGCTTGGGCCGGTTGGCGAGCGCCCGTGCGATCGCCACCCGCTGCTGCTCGCCCCCGGAGAGCTCGTGTGGCCGATGCTGTGCGCGCGGCCCGAGGCCCACCAGGTCCAGCAGCTCCATGACCCGGCGGTCGCGCTCACGAGGCTCCGCGCCGACGAGCCGCAGCGGGACCTCGACGTTCTCGGCCGCGGTCAGGATCGGGATGAGCCCGAAGGTCTGGAACACGAACGCCACCGTCCGGCGGCGGACGTCCGCCGACGCATCCTCGTCCAGCGCCGAGACCTCCGTGCCGTCCACGATCACCGTGCCCGAGGTTGGCCAGTCGAGGCCACCGAGCAGGTTGAGGAGCGTGGTCTTGCCGCTCCCGATCGGCCGCGCACGGCGAGGAGCTCTCCACGCGCGACACGGACATCGATCCCGCGCAGCGCATGGACGACATCGTCACCGCTCGTGTAGTCGCGGACCAGGCCGGACGCGACCACCATCGCCTCCCGCTCCGGGCCCGGGCGGGCGTACCGCTCCGTCATCGGGGTTCCTCCGGGCTGACTGGGGTCGACGGCGGTGGGGACGCGACGGGGGCGTCCGGGCCGGGGGCTCGATCGCGGACATCGGGCCACACCCCCACGTGGTCCTCCTCGAGACGCAGCCTGACCCGGTTCTGCAGGTCGAGCGCCTCCACGTGAGCACGCGGCAGCTGGAGCCGGCCGGCACGGTCGAGCACCGCGTACTCCTCGCTGATGACCCGATGCCCGTCGTCGGTCTGCTCGGTGCGGCGAAGGGTCTCGCTGCTGGTGCGACCGTCGCGGATCGCCACGGTGCGGCCCACCTGCTCGGACACGAACGCGTCGTGCGTCACGATCACGATCGTCGTGCCCATCTCGCGGTTGACCCGGCGGAGCAGCCCGAACACCTCGGCGGACGTGCGGCTGTCGAGCTCGCCCGTCGGCTCGTCAGCCAGGATGACGCTGGGGTCGTTGGCGAGGGCGACCGCGATCGCCACGCGCTGCTGCTCGCCACCCGAGAGCCGGTCGGGCCGATGTCCCGCACGGTCGGTGAGCCCCACGAGGTCGAGGAGCTCCAGCGCGCGCGCACGACGCCGCTTCCGGCCGTCGAGCACCATCGGCAGCTCCACGTTGTCGACCGCCGACAGGTACGGGATCAGGTTCCGCCCGGTCTGCTGCCAGACGAACCCGACGGTGCGGCGGCGGAACCGGGTGCGGTCCGAGTTGCTCATCCGGCCGAGGTCGTAGCCCGCCACGACGGCCCGGCCCGCGGACGGGACATCCATGCCGCCGAGGATGGCAAGCAGCGTCGACTTGCCGCTCCCGGATGCGCCGACGATGGCGATCATCTCGCCGCCGTCCACGAGGAGATCGAGGCCCTGGAGCGCGACGACCTCCAGCTCGGCCAGCTTGAAGATGCGGACGAGACCGTCGCAGACGATGACGGCCCCGTCTCCATACCGGAGGCGTGGGGCTGTACGGAGGGTGGCGCCCGCGAGGGGATCGGGGCGATCGTCGACAGGCGGCGGGTTCGGCATCACGCTGATCTTCCTCGAAGTGCGGCCACTGGCGCCACCCGGCGCTGGAGCGCGGCGCCGAGCAGGAGCCCGAATGCCACGACGGCGGTCATCATGACCAGGATCACGAGCAGGACGGGGGGATCGATGACAACCGGCACCTCGACGGGGGCGCCGACAAGGGTCCCCAGGCCCAGGACGGGCCGCAGGAAGGCGAACAGCCCCACTCCCAGGAGTCCGCCGGCGACGAACGCGGCGAGCGTTGTCGGCCCATGCTCTCCCGCCTGGAGGGCCAGCGACTGGCGCGCCGTGAGGCCCAGGGTGCGCAGATGGGCGACCTCCAGGGCTCGAGCCAGTCCGGCGAGCGCGAGCGCGGCGGCCACGCCCAGCGCGGCATAGCCGGCGGTGACGAGGACCGCGAACAGGATCAGCGACCGGACCGCCCCGGTCACCGGTGCCGCCCGGCGCGCCTCGGCATCCTCGGCCTGGGAGCGCACGGTCAGCGTGGGTTGCGTGGCAGCCAGCTCGGCACGGATGGCGTCCGCCGCCTCCGCGGGGGCGCGCACGAGTGCCACGCCCGGCACCATCCGGGCGGCAGGAGCCTGGGCCGCGATCCACTCCCGGGGCACGACCACGAACCCTCGCCCGGCCGGCAGGCCGGGGAAGGAGTCGACGGCCTTCGCGGCGCGGTAGGTCAGGTTGTGGCCCTCCACGCTCATCGTGAACGTCTCACCAAGCTTGACGCCGCGCGGACTCTCCGCGACCGAGGTCGCGATGATGGCGGGGATCGGACCGGAACCGGGCTCCGTGAACCCCGGCGGGTACACGGGCGCCACGGGCGTCCCGGCGAGCACCTCGGCCAGCCGTTGCGCCTCCACGGCGACGAACAGGGTCTGCGGCCCGGCCAGGCCCAGGGGAATGTTGCCCTGGAACTCCGTAGCGGCGGCCTCGACCCCCGGCAGCGTGGTCGCGTCGAAGCCCGTCGGCAGCGCACCCGTGGGTGGCTCGACGCGATGGCTGGCCCCCACGGAGTTCCAGGCCGCCAGGTCCGCGCCGCGGTCGAGGCTGTCCAGGGCAACGGCCCCGAACGCCCCCACGGTCGCCGTCGCCAGCAGCACCAGGAGCACCGCCGACCCGCCACCCTCGGACGCCCGCCGGGCGGCCAGCATGGGAACGAGTCCCCGCCGCCGACGGGCCAGACCGGACACACCGCGCATCACCAGCGGGTAGAGGCGCACGGCGACGATCCCGGCGGCGATCCCGACGAGCGCGGGCACCGCGGCGATGAGGGGGTCGAAGCCGCCGACGGCGGGACCACCGCCGGAAGCGGCACCATCGCCGACACGCTGGAGCGGCCCTCCCACGCCCCGCTCGCTCAGCAGGTACGCGGCACCCGCGGCCAGGGCGACGACCAGCACCTCGACGACCAGGCGCCGCCCGCCGGCGCGACCCACCGCCTCCTCGCCCTGCTGCCGCTCCGGGCCGAGCCCGCGGGCCGTGGGAACCACCGTCCCGACCAGGATCGCCACCGCGAGCGCGACCACCGCGGCCGCCATCGCCACGGAGGGCCATGCCCGGCCGCCATCCACCAGCAGGACGGCTGCCACCATGGCGAGCACGGCGGGTGGGATCGCGACCACGAGGCCCTCGACCAGCGTGGGCAGGAGCACCTGCCCACCCGAGGCTCCGCGGCCCCGGGCAAGGGCCATGGTCGCCCGCCGGCGACGGGCGGCGAGGACAGCCACCAGCGCGAGCGTGGCCAGGGCGACCAGCGCGGGACCGACGGCCATGACGGCCACGATCGACTCGGCAGCCGCCCACGCGGAGTCGAAGGCCTGGAGGAGCTCCAGGAGCCCCGTCCGCATCGCCGTGTTGCCGGCCGCCGTCACGTTCGCGGACGGGTATTGCACCTCGAGGCGACGGAAGGCGGTGATGAGCCCCGGCACGGCCCGCGCGGTGATCGCCCCGTCGTCGACGAAGTAGCGCCACGTGTAGCGCAGCGGCCGGCCCAGCTGCCCGTAGAACCCGGTCAGCGACGCATGGGTTGCGGGTCGACGACCAGGGCCGCGTCCAGGAGCTGGACCTCGCTCGACAGGGCTCGGATGACCGGGTGGATCGCAAGCGGGTCATCGAGCCAGAAGTCGGCGGCCTCGTCCCGGACCTCGTAGATGCCCGTGATCCGGGCGAAGGCGTAGACGTCCTGGGGCGTGCGCCCGAGGAGCGGATCGCCCGGGTCGCCGAGCAGCTCCACGACCTCGCCGACCGCGAGACCGAAGCGGTCGGCGGTCGCGCGCGACACCCCGGTCTCGAGCACGGGCACGCCGTCCAGGGCCTCCGGGCCGACATCGTCGCGGGTCTCAACCGTCGCGGTCGGGGCTCGACCATCCACGTAGCGGATGTGGTCGTCGATCCCCTCCTGGATCCGGAAGCGGATGAACGCCGGGTCCGTCGTCGGCTTCTGGAGCCGGAAGCGGTTGCTCTCGACCACGACGTCCTGGGACGCCACCAGCCCCTCCACGCGGGGCGGGAACGCCTCGCGCAGCGCATTGCCGGCAGCCCTGACCTCGGCCAGTGGGTCGCCAGGAGGCCCCTCGCCGAGGGTGGTGTGCTCGGCCAGGACGATGTTCTGCGCGGCGGCCGGGGCGGCAGCCACCGCGCCCCGAACCGCATCGTCCGCGAGTGACGCCAGGACGCGCGGTGCCAGCGCGGCGATCAGCGCGGTGGCGAGCACGAGCACGAGGACGCCCAGCGTGGGCGCCAGGTCCATCCGGATCCTTCGCAGGGCGACGATCGTCCAGGCCATCGCTACTCGTCCTTCGCCCGGAGGACCGCGCTCGTCCGCGCGGCGGGCACGAGGCGTCGCACGAGCACCATCGACGCGCCGACCAGGAACACGGCCAGCACCACGGTGGGCAGGAGCGCATCCAGCGGTACCACGACGACGGGTGCAGGGACCGGCGGCTCGCCGGTTGCCGTCAGCGTGGCAAACGGGAGCGTCAGCCAGGCGAGCAGGATCCCGAGCATGATCCCGGCGAGCAGGCCCACGACCAGCAGCGCGGCGTTCTCCAGCGTCAGCCAGCGGAACAGCTGCCGCGGGGCGAGGCCGAGCGCCTTGAGCAGGGCGAACTCGCCCAGCCGCTCCTGCGTGGACACCGTGGTCGTCACGAGGAACCCGATCGCCGCGAACACCAGGGCCGCGATGGACCCGAGCCCCAGGATGCCGATGACCGCGAGCCCGAGCGGATCACCGGCGAGGTCGGCCTCGAGACCCGAGCGCTCGGCGATGACCGAGGCCGCGATCGGCGCCGCGATCGCAAGGTCCGCGACGCCCCCGGACGTGCCCGCGGCCGTGGCGATCCACCACTCGGCTGTCGGGGCGAGGGTCACGCCGCCGGCGTAGCGGGCGAGATCCAGCGATGGGCCATCGACGAGGAGCAGCGGCTTCGCGGACGGCTGGGACGGAAAGCCGTCGACCGCGCCGAGCAGGCGGATCGTGACGGGCAGGCCGAAGATGCTCGCCTCGAGCATGTCGCCCACCTGGGCGCCCGTGCGCTCGAGGAACACCGGGTTCGCGAGGGCGGCGATCTCCGGAGCGCTGACACGGCCGAAGGAGAGCCGCCACTCCGTACCGGCGGAGGGACCGGCGATGGGGACGACGAGCTCCCCCGGCTGGGCCGGCTCGTAGGGAACGCCACCTCCGCCGTCGTCGATGGTCCACGACTGCGGGGAGATGTCCTCGAGCGCGGTGTCGGTCCAGCTGTCCCCGGCCGGGTCGGGGCTCGTTCCCAGCGCGCGGACGGTGATGACGCCGCTGGCCAGCGTGTCCGGCAGCCCGGTGAGGGACAGCTCGAGCTCGATCGCGAGGACGTGGACCGGCGGCGTCAGGGCTCCCGCCGCGCCGGGCGGCTCGAGGGCGATGACGGATCGCGCCCCCTCGACCCCGAGCGCCGCCGCCGTGCCCTCGAGGCGCGAGATCCTCCCGTCGCCGTCGACGACCACCGCGGCCACGTCGAGGCCCTCGTAGCCGGACGGGACCGTCTCGAAGCCCGCCTCGGCCGTGAACGTCGAGTCGATGACGACCGAGAGGCGGCTCGTGCCGTCGGCCACCGCGAGACCCGGGGCGGCGGGCCGGCCTTCTGCCAGCGACTGCAGCATCCCGCGGGTGGCGTCCGCGCTCGTCGGGTCCGGCTGGCGTACGACGTCGGCCATGGCCGGGCCATCGATCCCCAGGACCTTGCCGTCACGCAGCGCGGTGCCCAGGCTGACGCTCGCCTCCACCACCGGCGTGGCGGCCGTGACGCCGGGGAGGCTGCGCAGCGCCTCGCCGAGCGCCCAATCCGGCACCGCGGACTGCGTCCCGGGCTCGAGGCGCACATCCGCCCCCGAGACGAACGCGGCCTGGTCGGCCTGGCTCCTCGTCCACGTCGCGGCGTGCGCTGAGGCGAACGTGCCGAGTGCGGCAGCGAGCACGAGCAGGAGCGCGGCCCGCGTGTAGCGCAACGGCCGACGGGCGACCTGGCGTCCACCCATCGAGGGCACGAGGCCGCGCCCACGGGAGAGCACCCGCTCCGCGATCTCCGCGATGCGCGGGACGATCCGGACCGCGATCACCGCCCCGGCCAGCAGCCCGATCGCGGGCGCCGCGACCAGCAGCGGGTCCACCCCGAGCGCACCCCGGGCGTTGCGGGTGATCGGGGCACCGTAGAGGCGCAGCTGGAACAGCGCCAGGGCGGCGAGGAGCACGAGCGCAAGATCGAGACCGAGCCGCTGCGGCAGGGTCCGCCCGACCTGTCGTCCGACCGCGGCCCGGATCCCGGCGAACCTGAGGCCGGTCGAGAGCGTCGGCAGCACGAGCGCCAGCAGGGCGAGCAGACCGGTGATCGCCGCGACCCCGAACGTGGCCGGTGTGGGCAGCGGTGCGGTCAGGCCCACGCCCTCCAGCGCCGGGTTCAGTCCTACCGCCGTGACCAGGAGTGACGCGATCCACGGGGCCGCGAGGACGGCGGGAACCACGATCACGAGCGCCTCGCCCGTCGCCATCCGGACCAGGTGTCCGAACCCGGCGCCGCGTGCTTGCAGCAGGGCGGTCCCGGGCCGCCGCCGGTCCACGAGCAGGGCTGCGACCAGGATCACCGAGTAGCCCGCGAGCACGCCGAACTGGACCAGCAACAGCAGGATGCCCGACTGGGCGACGAGGACCGAGCGGTCGACCGAGGCGACGATCGCCGCGAGCTTCGTGGCGACCGTGGCCTGGTTCGACCCGGGCAGCGCCGCGTTCACCTCCCCCAGGAGCCCCGGCAGGGACGCCGCGACCTCGTCCAGGTTCTCCGGCCGGAAACCAGCGAGGTCCGGGATTGCGCGCCATTGGGCGTCCACCGGGCGACCGCCGGCCAGGGGGCCCTCGAGGTCCGCCGCCTCGGCCAGGAGCGGCCCGACCAGCCTGAACGAGCCACCCGGCTCGTTCCCGGCCAGGAGCAGCGGGTCGCCCAGCCAGTAGGGATCCGCGGGGTCGGCGCGCCAGGTGCCCGTCACCACGGCCTCCACCGGCCTCCCGTCCAGGCGCCCCACCAGGGGGATGCGGTCGCCGGGGGCAACGTTGAGAATTCCCGCGGCAGGCTCGGACACGGCGACCTCGACCGGCGTGCCGCCAGGCTCCGGCCAGCGCCCGGCGGCGATCGTCGCGTGGTCGCGCACACCCTCGAGGGCGGCGAACAGGACCAGGTCGGCGACCGCGTCCGGTTGCGTCGCGGCGTCCGCGTACGGGCCAGACCGGAGCACCCGCGTGATCTCGCCGCCGGTGGGCGCGATGACCCGCTCCAGCTCGGGGGTGATGGCTGCGTCCGCGATCGGCAGGATCTCCGGGAGGATCTGCGTCCTGACGACGATGGAGCGGTCCACCGCGGGCGCTACGGCCAGCTCCCGGTGCAGGCCGGCGAGCGTGACCGCATCGGTGTACAGCGTGCCGGCCGCCAGCAGGCCCAGCGCGCTGGCCAGGAGGGCCCACGACGCGAAGACGACCGGCCAGTCGGAACGGCTCCGACGCAGCACGACCGACCACAGTCCGAACGGATGGCGCAGCGCTGACTCCCCTTGCCCGCCGGGCGATCCGCGGGCATGACATCTTCTGCGGCGCCGGCTCGCGGCCCCACCCGACAATAACCCGCGCCGCCCCGAAAGGTTCCGGCGGATACACTCCCGGCGAGCACGAGGAGCACACATTGACCGTCGCCGCCGTGATCCTGGCTGCGAGCCAGGCGTCCGCCCTCGCCGACGCTGCCGGCACACCTGCCGCCCGGCGGCTTGCTGACGTGGCCTGGGCGGGCGGCGCGACGCCCGTCGTCGTGTGCTCGTTCGACCCCGACGGAGAGGTGGCTGCCGCGCTCGCGAACGCAGAGGTCACCCTCGCGGACCCGGCACCCCGCGAGGCCGGTCCCGTTGGCCAGATCGTCAACGGCATCGAGGCCGCGATGCGGCTTGTGACCGACACGCAGGCCGCGCTCGTCTGGCCGGCCCGCCTCGCCTGGGTGGACGCGGAGACCGTCACCACGCTCATCGCCACCCACGGTGAGGACCGGGCGACCGTGGTGCAGCCGGCGTACCGGGGCGAGCCCGGGTTCCCGGTGCTCCTGCCCGTCGCGCACCTCGATGCCTTCCGCGGCCTCGCCGCCGACCGCATGCCGGGCGACCTGTTCGCGGACCTCGCGGCGCTCGGCATCCCGTTCCGCGTCGTGGACACCGGCGACCCTGGCGTCGTCCATCGATGTCTCCGTGGCCCGCGGGGACCTGCCCCCGTACGACGGGCCGCCCGAACCGGCCGACACCCCGGAGTGGGGATCGGCCGTCGCCGACCAGCCGGACGACGCGCCCGTCGCCGGCCCCAACCGCCTGGAGCCCACCCCGTGAGACGCCCCCGCCGCAGAACCGTCGGCATCGCCCTGCTCGTCGTCCTCGCCGTCGCCGTCGTCGGCTGGCTGTGGTACACGCAGCCCCAGCCGGTCCTGCCCGAGGCGACCGCGTCGCTCGCCTCCACGCCCGAGGTCACCTTCGTCGACAACGACGGCCGCCTGGAGTGGGCGCCCGCCGACGGCGACTACTCGACAGGGCTCGTCATCTACCCCGGCGGGAAGGTGCCGCCCGAGGCGTACGGACCCCTCGCCCAGCAGATCGCGGCCGAGGGCTACCTGGTCGCGATCACCCCGATGCCGTTCAACCTCGCGGTCTTCGGGATCGGGGCGGCCGACGCCGCGATCGCCGCGCACCCCGAGGTCGCCACCTGGGCCATGGCCGGCCACTCGCTGGGCGGCTCGATGGCCGCGCAGTACACGAGCGACCACCTGGACACGATCGAGGGACTCGCGTTCTGGGCGTCCTACCCCGCGACGGATCTGTCCGCGGCGCCCATCGCCGTCACGTCGATCTACGGGACCGAGGATCCGGGTGCCGCCCGCATGTCCGGGCCCGAGGCCAGGGCACAGCTGCCCCCCGACACGGTGTTCGTCCCGATCGAGGGCGGCAACCACGAGCAGATGGGCTACTACACGGGCCAGCCCAACGACGGGGTCGCGACGATCTCCCGCGAGGAGCAGCAGGCGCAGGTCGCCGCCGCCACCGTGGACATGCTCGAGCGGATCGCGCCCCCGGCGCCGTAGTCCCGCGATCAGCCGGGCTTGCCTGGCACCCCAACGAAGCGCAGCCCGAGCTCCGCGTACTGGTCCTCGTCCGGCGCCGACGGCGCCTCGAGCATCAGGTCGGATCCCGACTGGGTCTTGGGGAACGCCATCACCTCGCGGATGTTCGTCTGGTAGCTCAGCAGCGCCGCCCAGCGGTCCACGCCGAGCGCGATGCCGCCGTGGGGCGGCGCGCCGTACTCGAAGGCCTCCAGCATCGCGCCGAAGCGCTCCCGCATCTGCTCCCGCGTGTAGCCCTGCAGGTTGAAGCTCCGGGCGAGCAGATCCGGCTTCCAGATGCGGACCGAGCCTCCGCCCAGCTCCCAGCCGTTGAGGGCGACGTCGTACTGCATCGCCTTCGCGCGACCGGCGGGATCCTCGGGCGAGCGATCGTCGAGATCGCCCGAGGCGGTCGTGAGCAGGACCTCGTCCTCGGGGACGACGCCGCTGAACGGGTTATGCGTCGCGTCCCAGCGCTGGAACGGCTCGTCCCACTGGTACATCGGGAAGTGGTGCACCCAGCAGTAGGCGAGCTCGTCGGGGTCCGCCAGACCAAGGCGGCCGCCCAGCTCGACGCGCAGCCGGCCGAGGACGTCGTTGGCCGTGTCGCTCACGTCGGCGACGACCAGGACCAGGTCGCCCTCGGCGGCTCCCGCGACGGCCCTGACCGCGGCCTGGGTGTCGGGCGCCAGGAACTTGGCGATCGGGCCGTGCAGCTCGCCGTCCTCCTGCACCGCGAGGTGGACGAGACCGCGTGCGCCGAACCGCTTGACCATCTCGGTCAGCTCGTCGATCTCGCGGCGGGTCGCGTGCGCCATGCCGGGCGCCGTGATCCCCTTGACGCGGTTGCCGGCGGCGAGGGTCTCGTCGAACACCCGGAAGCCGCTGGCCGGGACGCCGTCCGGGCCGGTGAGCGCCGGCGCCAGGTCGAACAGCTCCATCGCGAACCGCAGGTCCGGCTTGTCCGAGCCGAAGCGCTCCATCGCGTCCTCGTACTCGAACACCGGGAACGGGATCTCGCGGATCGGGCGGTCCGGGGACGGTGGCCCGGGTGACCTCGATCACCATGTGCTCGATGAAGGCCATCACCGTGGCCTCGTCCACGAAGCTCATCTCGAGGTCGAGCTGGGTGAACTCCGGCTGGCGGTCGCCGCGGAGGTCCTCGTCGCGGAAGCAGCGGGCGATCTGGAAGTAGCGGTCGATGCCGGCGACCATGAGCAGCTGCTTGAGCTGCTGCGGGCTCTGCGGGAGGGCGTAGACGGCGCCCGGCTGGAGCCTCGAGGGCACGATGAAGTCACGCGCCCCCTCCGGGGTGCTCTTGATCAGGTTGGGCGTCTCGACCTCCACGAACCCCGCGGCGTGGTGGACCTCGCGGATGGCCTGGACCAGCCGGGAGCGCAGCAGCAGGCGGCGCTGCATCGCCTCGCGGCGGATGTCGAGGTAGCGGTACTTGAGGCGGAGGCTCTCGTCGATGGTCGCATCCGGGTCGTTGACGTAGAACGGCGGTGTCCTCGCCTCGTTGAGGATCGTCACCTTCGTCGCCTGGACCTCGACGTCGCCAGTCGCGAGCCTCGCATTCTCCTGGCCGGGCTCCCGGTGGGCGACGGTGCCCTCCACCGTGATCACGTACTCGGAGCGGACCTGCTCCGCGAGATCGTGCGCCTCGGGTGCGTCGGCCGCGTCGACGACCACCTGGGTGATGCCGTGGCGATCGCGCAGGTCGATGAAGACCAGCTTGCCGTAGTCCCGCCGGCGATGGACCCAGCCCGCGAGCTTGACCGGCTTGCCGGCGTCCGCATCGCGCAGGTCGCCGCAGGTGTGGGTGCGGTGGGGCGTGGCGAGCGGGAACGGTTCGGCGGGCACGGACAGGGCTCTCCCACTACGGGTCTGCGACGGGCGCCCATGGTACGTCACGCGGCGCAGAGGCCGCCCACGTCCCGGTCGCGTCAGCCGTGCTTGTGGCTCTGCTCCGCGCGGGCGAGGTCGCGTGCGAGGTCCGCGACGGCGACCGCTTGCTGCGTTCCCGCCAGCAGGTCGCGCAGCTGGACGTTTCCCTGCGGCCAGCTCGTCGCCCACGATCACCGCGAAGTGGGCCCCGTCCTTGCCGGCGGCCTCCAGCTGGCGGCCCAGCTTCCGGCGTGCGAGATCGGCCCGCGCCCGCAGCCCGGCCGCGCGCAGGTCGGTGGCGATCCGGAGCCGGGAGATCGTGTCCTCGGGGTCCGCGCCGACGACCACCGCGAGCGGTCCCTCGGGCGCGACGGCTGGCGCCGCCGCCCTGCTCGGCGAGGACGAGCGCCACCCGGTCCAGCCCGAGTCCGAACCCGATCCCGGGCGTCGGCTTCCCGCCCAGCAGCTCGACGAGGCCGTCGTAGCGCCCTCCGCCGCCCAGCGCCTGCTGCTGGCCCTCGCGCCCCGCGACGTAGTACTCGAACGCGGTGCGCGTGTAGTAATCCAGGCCCCGGACGAGGGATGGCTCCACGCGGAACGGCACGCCGAGCGCGGAGAGGTGGGCCTTGACCGACTCGAAGTGCGACGCGCAGGCCTCGCACAGCCGGTCCGTGATCCGCGGCGCCGCGGCGTTGAGCTCCGCCATCGCCGGGTCCTTGGAGTCCAGGAGCCGCATCACGTTGCGCTCGAGGCGGTCGAGCTCCGTGGGCGGGAGCGCCCCGGCCTGGCCGCGGTAGTAGTCCGCCAGCTCCGCGAGGTAGGCCGGTCGGCACACGGGGTCGCCGATCGAGTTGACGAGCACCTCCACGCCGGTCACGCCGGCCTCGGCGTAGAACCGCGTGCCGAGCTCGATGATCTCCGCGTCGACCGCCGGGCCCGGGTCGCCGATGGCCTCCACGTCGAACTGCCAGAACTGGCGGTAGCGACCGGCCTGCGGGCGGTCGTAGCGGAACATCGGGCCGGTCGTCGTCAGCTTCACGGGCTGGGGCCAGGTCTGCATCCCGTGCTGGACGTAGGCCCGGACGATGCCCGCCGTGGGCTCCGGGCGCAGGGCCCATGCCTCCGACTCCTCCGTGCGCGGGGCCAGCCGGAACAGCTCCTTCTCGACGACATCGGTGACCTCGCCAATGCCGCGCTCGAAGACCGCCGCCTGCTCGAACAGCGGCGTCTCGATCGGACGGTAGCCGTAGCGGGCGGCCAGGTGGGCGGCGATCCGCTGCAACCGGTCGAAGACGGCGCGCTCGTCGGGCAGGAGGTCACGGGTGCCCCGGGGGGCGCGGAAGGTCGGCATCGCCCCGAAGTCTAGCCGTCCGCCGGGTGCCGGTGAGGCGCGCGGGGTCAGGCCGGGCGCAGGAGCCAGACGAACGCGATCGCCAGCGCGGTGACCGCGAGGGCCGCACCGGTCATCACCGTCACCGAGCGCCAGGCGGGGCTGAACGCCTCGGCGTCGATCCGGCGGCGACCCTCCCGGTAGCGGGTCATCCCCACCGCGACCACGAAGCCACCCGTCACGATCACCACGGTCGCCAGGACGTGGACGAGCTGCGGCCCATCGGGCGCGTCCGAGCCAAGGAACTGGGCGGCGGCAAGGCCGAGGGCGACGAGCGTGATGCCTGTCCGGAACCAGGCCAGGAACGTGCGCTCGTTGGCGAGGTGGGTGCGCGCGCGGGAGTCGGGATCGACGCTCACGGAGCGAGCATAGCGCGTGATCCGGGGCGTCCCTCCAGCCGCGGCGCCCCGCAACGTTCACGTGAACGGCAAGGTTCGCCTAGACTGGGCGGGTGACCGAGACCGCCGCCGAACCCCGCCTGCTCCGCATCCAGGAGGTCGCGGCCGAGACCGGGCTCACGCCGCGGGCCATCCGCTACTACGAGGAGCTGGGGCTGCTCGCCCCTGCCGCCCGATCGGAGGGCGCCTATCGCCTGTATGACGCGGAGGACCTCGAGCGCCTCCGCTTCATCCGAGGGCTGCGTGACGACGCCGGCTTCTCGCTCGCCGAGATCGGCCTGCTGCTCGAGGAGGAGACGGCACGGGCGCGCAATCGAGCCCGCTTCCGCACGACGACGGATCCCGGCGAGCGGCGGCGCATCGTGACCGAGGCGTTGGTCACCGTGGACCGGCAGGTCGCCACTCTGCGCACCAAGATCGCCCGGCTGGAGGCCATGGTCGCCGAGGCCGAGGATCGGCGTGCGCACCTCGCCGGGCACCTGGCGGACCTCGAGGCCGGGCGCGAGCCGGACCATGCGCCCCAGGCGTCGGCCGCGGCGCGTCCCGGGGCCACGTCGTGATCCGCGACCCCGAGCGGGGTCTGCCCGCCGCCCGCTCCGGGTTCAGGCTGCGCAACGGCGGCCGCGCCTTCCGCCACCACAACTACCGGCTGTTCTTCGTGGGCCTGCTCGTGTCGCTCATCGGCACCTGGATGCAGCAGGTCGCCCAGGCCTGGCTCGTCCTCGACCTCACCGGCGACCCGTTCGTCCTCGGCCTGGTGGCGGCACTCGCCTTCCTGCCGGTGCTGATCCTGGGCCTGTTCGGGGGGCTGATCGCGGACGCGCTGCCCAAACGGCAGACCCTGATGGTGACCCAGACCATCCAGATGGTGCTGGCGTTCGTCCTGTTCGGGCTCACCGTCACGGACACCGTCGAGGTGTGGCAGATCCTCGTCCTCGCCCTGCTCCTGGGCGTCACGAACGCCGTGGACATGCCCACCCGCCAGGCCTTCACGGTGGAGATGGTCGGGCGCGAGGACGTCGCCAACGCGATCGCGCTCAACGCCGCCGTGTTCAACGGCTCGCGCGTCGTCGGCCCCGCGATCGCGGGCCTCACGATCGGCTTCTTCGGGGGTGACGTGAGCGTCGCGTTCCTGCTCAACGGCCTCAGCTTCGCCGCGGTGATCGCGGCCTATGCCGCGATGCGCCAGTCCGAGCTGCGGACCCCGCCCCCGCTCCCCCGCCCGCGCTCCGTGCGCGAGGTGGGTGTCAGCCTCGGGGAGGGTCTGCGCTACGTCCGCCGCACGGAGCTCGTGCTGCTGGTGACCGCGACCGTGGGAGTGGCGGCGATCCTCGGGATGAACTTCGGCGTGACCATCCCGGCCCTCGCGCGCGAGGTCCTGAACACCGACGCCACCGGCTACGGCTTCCTGATGACCGCGACCGGGATCGGTTCGCTGACGGCCGCCCTCCTGATCGCATTCTCCGGGCGCTCGAGGCCGGTCGTCGTACCCCTCGGTGCCCTGATCCTTGGCGCGGCCCTGGTCGCCGCCGCGTTCATCGACGTCTACGCCTTCGCCCTGGTGGCGATGCTGTTCGTCGGTTTCGGTGCCATCGGCATGGCCGCGACCGCCAACACCACGATCCAGCTGGCCGTCCCCGACGAGCTGCGCGGACGGGTGATCAGCGTCTACACCACCGTCTTCGTGGGCTCCACGCCGCTCGGTGGCCTGCTGATGGGCTGGATCGCCTCTGCGGTCAGCGTCGAGGCGTCCCTGGTCGTCGGCGGGGTCGGCTGCCTCGTGGTCGGCTCGCTGTCGCTCGCCTGGCTGCGGCGAATCCGTGGCGCGGCCCTGTTCGCCCCGGGCGGACCGACGCGTCAGCCTGCATCGGGCGGGGCACCGGCAGCGCCCGGAGGCGGCGGCTAGCTCAGCTCCCGCTGGACGCTGAGCACGTCCTTGAGCTGCTCCACGCGGCCCATCACCTTGGCCAGCTGGGCGACCGACGCGACCTGGAGCGTCATCGTGACCACCGCCGTGTGGTCCGGGGTCACGCCCATGTTCGCGGCCAGGATGTTGACCCTGTTCTCGGCCATGACCTGGGTGATGTCGGAGAGCAGGCCCGTCCGGTCGTAGGCCTCGACCCGGATCGCGATCGGGTAGGTCTGCGCGGGTGCCGATTCCCACTCGACCTCGATCAGGCGGGTGACCTCGCGCTCGTTGTGGACCGTCGGGCAGGACCGGAGATGCACCGTGATCCCCTTGCCGCGGGTGATGAACCCGGCGATGGGGTCGCCCGGGATCGGGTGGCAGCACTTGGCAAAGCGCACCAGCAGGTCGCCCACGCCCTTGACGCGGACGCCACCGGTCCGGGCGGGCTGCTGGGGCGCGACCGTCGGCAGGGCGCTGTGACCGTCGTCCAGGACCCCCAGGCGCATCACGACCTGCTGGGGCGAGATCGCTCCGTAGCCGATGGCGGCATAGAAGTCATCGAGCGTGTCGTGCTGGTAGAGCCGGGCGACGTCGACGATGCGCTCGTGGCCGATCGCCTGGATGCTGGTCCTCGCGAGCCTGCGAAGCTCGCGCTCGAGGTTCTCGCGGCCGTGGACGATGTTCTCCGCGCGGTCCTTCTTCTTGAACCACTGCCGGATCTTCTCGCGGGCGTGGGATGTCCGGACGATGTTCAGCCAGTCTCGGGACGGGCCGTGCTCGCCCTTGGTGGTCACGATCTCGACGATGTCGCCGTTCTTGAGCCGGTAGTCGAGCGGGACCAGGCGGTTGTTGACCTTCGCGCCGATCGTCCGATGGCCGATGTCCGTGTGGATCCGGTAGGCGAAGTCGAGTGGCGTGGCGCCGGCGGGCAGGTCCTTGACGTCCCCTCTCGGGGTGAACACGAACACCTGGTCCTGGAAGATGTCGAGCTTGATGCCCTCGACGAACTCCGTGGCGTCCGACTCGCTGACGTCGCGCTGCCACTCCATCAGCTGGCGCAGCCAGGCGAGCTTCGCGTCGTAGTCGCGCTCCGCCTTGGAGCCCTCCTTGTAGCGCCAGTGCGCCGCGATGCCGACCTCCGACACCTGGTGCATCGCGTGCGTCCGGATCTGGATCTCGAGCGGCTTGCCGTCGAGCGCGATCACGGCCGTGTGCAGCGACTGGTACAGGTTGTTCTTGGGGACGGCGATGTAGTCGTCGAACTGGCCGGGGATCGGGCGCCACAGGGCGTGGACGATGCCCAGGGCCGCGTAGCAGTCGCGGATCTCGTCGACCAGGAGGCGGATCGCGTAGACGTCGTAGATCTCGCCGAACTCCGCGCTCTTGCGCTGCATCTTCTTCCAGATGCTGTAGATGTGCTTCGGACGGCCCTGCAGCTCGCCGACGATGCCCGCTGCCTCGAGTCGGGGCCGGAGCTCCTCGATCGCCCGATCGATGTAGTCCTCGCGTCCCGCGCGCCGGGTGTCGAGCAGCTTGGCCAGCTCCCGGAACGCCTCGGGCTCCAGGACCTTGAACGCGAGGTCCTCCAGCTCCCACTTGATCTGCCAGATCCCGAGCCGCTCCGCCAGCGGCGCGTAGATCTCCATCGTCTGGCGGGCGATGCGCTGCTGCTTCTCGGGCTTGAGGTAGGACAGCGTGCGCATGTTGTGGAGCCGGTCGGCGAGCTTGATGAGCACGACCCGGATGTCGTCGGCCATCGCCAGGAACATCTTCCGGATGCTCTCGGCCTGTCGCTGCTCGTGGCTGTGGGTGCTGAACTTGGACAGCTTCGTGACGCCGTCGACCATGTGGGCCACCTCGGACCCAAAGCGCTCCTCGACGTCGGCGAGGCTGTACTCCGTATCCTCCGGGACGTCGTGGAGGAGGGCGGCCGCGACGGCGACCGGATCGATCCCCAGCTCGGCGAGGATCTGGGCGGACGCGATCGGATGCGTGACGTACGGCTCGCCGGAGGCCCGAACCTGCATGCTGTGGGCCTCGACGGCGAGGTCGAATGCCTGCTCCACCATGCCCAGGTCCGCCTGCGGGTGGGACGTCCGCAACGCGGCCAGGAGCCGGGCGCGGGACGGGGCAGGGTCGAACGGGACGTCCGCAAGGCCGGCCGGACCACGCTCCGCGGCGGGAGCGGCCGCCTTTGCCCCCCGCCTGCCCGTGGAGGGACCAGGCCCCGCGACGGGAACCTCGGGATCGCGGACGACAGGCTCCGGCATGGGCGAGAGTCTACCCGGTGCGCACGGGGTGCTCGCGGGTCAGCCCAGGATGCCGACAGCGAGGTCGCCGGTCAGCCGCAGACCGCCGGACGCCGTCACCTTCACGGACGTCAGCTCGATGGGCAGGTCGTCCCCGCCGCGGACCAGCATGACCTCGCGCCCTCCGGCGAGCCCTTCGTCGCTCCTGACGACAAGGTCGCCATCCGGGAGTCACCGCGAAGCGGCCGGCCACCTTGGCATCGCCGAGGGTGAACGAGACCCTGTCGGGCGCACGCAGCGACACCGACGTCGGGCGGGAGCCGGTCCGGGCCTCGATCGCGTCCGCGATGAGGGCCTTGACCTCGCCGTTGGGGATGACGGTGGTCGTGGTGATCCCGTCCGGGCCGCCGAGGAGCGTGATCTGGTCGATGGTGATCCGCTGTCCACCGGGACCCGTCACCGTGACAGCGGTGAGCTGCCCGTCAACGCTCCCGGCCGTGCGGTCGAGGATCCGCACGTCACCGAGGGCGAGGTCGAGGGCACCGATCTCCATGCCCCGGAACGTGGCATCCGTGGCGGTGACCCGAACCCGGTCCGCTCGCAGGCCGAGGAAGTCGGTCGGCGGGTCGCTCGTGACCGTGACGGTGGTGTCGTCGGCGACGAGACCCGCCGTCGAGAGCCCTGCGGTCAGGATGCCGGCCGCCGCCGCCGGCAGGCCGACCACGATCACGAACCCGATGACGATGGCGCCGAGCAGCAGCGTGAACAGGCAGCCACGCACCGGTCAGCCCGCCGACCAGCCCATGGCTGCGAGCGTCTCGCGCGCCACCGTGGCCTCGTCCCAGGGGATCGCGTGGTCCGCATAGAGGATCGTGGGCTCGTGACCCTTTCCCGCGAGGAGGACGATATCGCCAGGACGGGCGCGCTCGAAGGCGGTGGTCACGGCCTCGCGTCGGTCAACGATCCCCAGCACGTCCACGCCCCGGCGGCGGCCCGCGGACTCCGCGCCGCGCACGATCTCGTCCACGATGGCGTGACGGTCCTCACCGCGCGGATCCTCGTCCGTCGCGACGACCAGCCGGCAGCGCTCCCCGGCGATCCGGCCCATGACCGCGCGCTTGGCCGTGTCCCGCTCACCGCCCGACCCGAAGACCGCGATCAGCCCGCCGCCGGCGGCCGTCGCGATCGGGGCCAGCAGGTCCAGCACGCCCTGGAGCGATGCCGGTGAGTGCGCGTAGTCCACGATGACCCCGAACGGCTGGCCCGCCTCGATGCGCTCCATGCGGCCCGTCACGCCCGGGACCGCCTCCAGGCCCGCCCGGACCGCCACCGGATCCAGCCCCAGCCCCTCGGCGAGGGCGACGACCGCCAGCGCGTTGTGGACGTTGAAGCGGCCGGCCAGACGAAGCTCGAGGGCGCCTTCGCCGGACGGGGCTGCGAACCGGATCCGGAGGCGGCTCGCGTCCTCGTCCACGGCGGTTGCCCGGACATCGGCGGCGGGATCCGCACCGTAGGTCAGGACCGTTGCGCCGGCGTCACGGGCGGCGGCCTCGAACCACCCGGCCGACGGGTCGTCACGGTTGACCACCGCGAGCTTGGGCCACGGGCGGCCGGCAACGGTCTTGGAGGGGTTCTCGGGCCCGGGTGCGAGCGCCTCGAACAGCCGGACCTTCGCCGCGCGGTACCGCTCGAACGAGCCGTGCAGCTCCAGGTGCTCGTGGGTGAGGTTCGTGAACACGGCGGCGTCGTAGGCCACTCCGGCGACGCGCTCGAGCTCCAGGGCGTGGGACGTGGTCTCGATGACGGCGGCGTCGTTGCCGTTGGCCGCCATGGCCCGCAGCGCGGCCTGGAGGTCGGGGGCACCCGGCGTCGTCACGTGGGCCTCGTGCCGCTCCCGTGCCCCGCCCACCTTGGTCTCGACGGTCCCGATGAGCCCCGTGCTCAGCCCGGCCGCCTCGAGCGCGGCCACCGCCAGGAACGACGTGGTCGTCTTGCCGTCCGTGCCGGTGATCCCGATGACGCCGAGCCGCGCGTGACGGATCGCCGTGCCACCACGCCGCGGCCCGCGCGAGCGCCGGTCGAGTCCCGGTCAGCACCAGCTGCGGAAGCGTCGTGCCGGCGACCGGGTGCTCCACGAGGGCCGCCGCGGCACCGGAGGCGGCCGCGCGCGCGACGTAGTCGTGGCCGTCCACGTGGAACCCGGGCACGGCGACGAACAGGGTCCCCTCCCCCACCCGGCGCGAATCCTCGGTGACGCCCGTGACGGCGATGCGCGAGAGGGATCCGGGATCGGCGGGCACGCCGGCGGTGACCGCGCCGCGGATCAGCCCTGCGGCATCGAGGCGCGCCACGAGGCTCCCCAGCGCCTTGGGCTCCCGCGGGGCGGCGGCCTCGATCAGCCGCTCGACAGGTGTGGGCCCGGCGCTCATCGCGACCGACTCCCCTGCCCCGTCGCCTGCGTCAGCCTGGCGGCCGCGCGGCCGGCCGCGTACCGCCACGCCCGCGCCACGCGCTCCTGGGCGCCTGCCAGGGCCACCCACTCGGCCCCGAACGACCGCTTGTGCTCGTAGAGCCCGTAGGTGGGCTCGCCCTGCCGCGGGACGCGCCGTGCTCCCGCCACGTCGACCCCGCCGAGGTCCATCTCGGTGCGGCCCTCGGCCATGGCCAGCTGGATCGCGCGCCAGCGCAGGAGGTGCATCGCACCCGGGTGGTCGCGCCGGCGCTCGGCCCGGTCGGCGGAGTGTGCCGTGGACAGGCGCAGGCCGTGCCGGTACAGGACGAGGCCACCCAAGACGTCACCGTCCACGGCACCCTCGCGCGCCTCCAGGTAGACGAGGTGGCCGGCGGTCAGGGCGCGGCGCCACCAGGCCGTGAACTCGGCGGGACCCGCGAACCCGAACCCGCGCCGGTCGCCGGTGGCCCGCAGCAGTCCATAGAACCGGTCGAGCGCGGCGCCACCGTCCTCGGTCGCCCGGACGAACCCCGCTGCGTCACCCGGAGCCGCATCCCAGCGAACCACCACGACGCCGTCCCGCTCCGCCCGGCGGATCCGCTGGCGCGTCGCCTTGGCGATGCCGTCCATCACCGCCGCCTCGTCAGCGTCGGCGGGAAGCGCCAGCGCCATCCGGTGGCGCGAGGGCTGGATCTCGGGGATGCCGTGGAAGCCGGCGGCGTCCAGGGTCCGGCGGTAGGCGGCGTCGTCCGCCGCTGACCTCGGGGTCGGCCGCCAGGACGTCCACGCCCTCGTCCTGCAGGTGGCGCGGCGATCGCGACGAGCCCCTCGGCGACCGCGGCGACGGCCCGCCTCGTTTCCTCGTCGCCCGCGACCCACGGCGTCCCGTCCGCCACCGGCCCGCGCGGCACGTACGCGGAACCGCCACCCACGATCGGCCACGGCCGTTCCAGCACGAGGGCCCGCACCTCCCCGGCCACCAGGTGCCGCACCGTCCAGCCCGTTGACGCCCGGTGTTCGGCCCAGGCCAGCGACTGGAGGACGTGGCCACCGGGCGCATCGACGGCAGCGGCGTCCCAGCCGGCCAGCTCGTCGCGACCCAGCTCGCGCACGGGCACGCTCACCCGTCGCCACCTGCGTCGCCGCCGGCGTCACCCCCGTAGCCCGCCGCCGTGGTCCCGCCCTGCCCGCGCAGTCCGTGACGCATCCGCTCCACGCGGACCCTGGCCCGCTGGGCCACGGCGAAGGTCCGGCGCCCGAACGCATCCAGGACGAGATCCCATGCGCCCACGTACCGGACCTCGCGGCCCCCGAAGCCCGTCTTGAAGTGGTCGATGCCCGCGTGGGCGAGGCCCCACAGGTCGTAGGTCGTGGCGCCGGCCTCCCTCGAGGTACGGATCGCCTCCCACTTGAGCAGGTAGTTGGCCCGGGAGTCGGCGCCGCCGGGGGTCATGCCACCGTACGGCTCCACCACGCGGTCTCCGGCGCGGACGAGGAACAGGGTCGCAACAGGCTCGCCCCCGGGGAGCTCCGCGAACAGGAGCCGTGCGCGCCCGCCGGGTGCGTACGCGTCCCAGACGTCCCGGTAGGCGGACTGGGCCCTGATCAGGAACCCGGCGCGGTCCGCCGTCTCGCGGTAGATCCGGTAGAACTCGTCCAGGCGCTCGGGGCCCGCGTCCACGACCACCACGCCGCCGGCACGAGCCTTGTTGACATACTGGCGCCACTTCTTGCGCAGGTCGGCCCACAGGGCAGCCTCGTCGGCGCGCAGGTCGATCACCCGGGTGCTGACGGGCTGGATCGCCGGCGCTGGCAGCCAGCCGGCCGCACGCAGGGCGGCCGTCACCGCGCCGTCGTCGTCCGGTCCGGAACCCACCTCGATCTCGGGGTCGATGCGGAGGTGGCTCGCGCGAGCCCCATCTCGGAGGCCGGCCCTGGCCAGCTCGGTGAGACCGGTCACCGACGCGGCGTCCCAGCGTTCCAGGACGGGCCCCCGTGGCGCGTACGCGAAGGCCCAGGGCAGGGGCCCCGGCCGCCGGAGCAGCACCTGGGCTCCGACCCCCGTCCCGGCGTCGAGGAGGCGGCGCGCGGTCCAGCCGTTCACGGCCTTGACCCGCGCCCACGCCGACAGCTGCAGGTATGACCCGCGGGGGTTGGCCTCGACGAACGTGTCCCAGGCGGACGGCGACGGGTCGGCGTGCGCAGGACCCTTGACGACGCTCGCGGTCATGCGCGCCCGCGCCGTCGAACGAGGTCCGTCATCACCCCGACGATAGCCCGCAGCTCATCGATCCGCAACGCCAGCGATCCCGCCACGATGACGAGGCCGCCCGCCGCGACCGCGAGGGAGATGCGGACGAGGAGCAGCAGGAACCCGGGATCCGCGCCCCAGGCTCCGACCAGGGCCCGGTCGACGGCGTAGGCGACGAGTGCCCCCGCGAACGAGACCACCACGGTCTTCGCCATCACCACCCACACGTGACCCATGCCGGGACGGATGCCCGGGACGCGCCGAAGGAGCAGGACCACCAGCACCAGCGTCTCGAGCCACGCCGAGATCGCGATCGCCGCGGCCAGGCCGTTGAGGCCCAGCGGCCCGATCAGCAGGTTCGCGATGATGATGTTCGCGGCCACGGCCACGAGCGCGGCCATGACGGGCGTGGCCGTGTCCTTGAGCGCGTAGAAGGAGCGCGCGAGCACGGTGATCAGCGAGTGCGCGGTCAGGCCGAGCAGGAAGATCGCGAGGGCCGCCGCGGTCGCCGCGAGCACGCTCTCGTCCATGTCCGCCACCCCGAACAGGAGACGCACGAGGTCGCCCGAGACCACGATGCCGAGGGCGGCGGTCGCGATCATGACGTAGCCGAGCAGCGCAAGGGCACGGGTGACCAGCCTCGTGAACCCCTCCCCGGCGCCCAGCGCCGCCTCGCGGGACAGCGACGGGAGGAGGACGATCCCGAGCGGCACCCCGATCACCCCGATGGGGATCTGGAGCACGGCGAACGCGAAGCTGAACACGACCACGGCCTCCGCCCCCAGCGTCGTGGCGAGGCTGGTCAGGACCAGGAACACGATCTGCGTGGCCCCCAGTCCGATCGCCCGCGGCACCATCAGCAGGAGCGCCGTGCGCGCCTGGTCGTCCCGGAGGTCCACGAACGGCCGGATCCTTGCCCCGAGCCGGACCAGCGACGGGACCTGGACCACGATGTGGCCGAGCGCCCCGAGCACGACCCCGTAGGCCAGGCCCTGCACCCCGAACGCGGGCGCGAGCGCGATGGCCCCGAAGATCATCGCCAGGTTGTAGACGAGCGGGGCAAGCGCCGCGGCCCCGAACCGCTCGCGGGAGTTGAGCACGCTCGTGGCGATGGCGCCGGCCGCCAGGAGCAGCGGGGAGAAGACCATGATCCTGGTCAGGTCCACCGTCTCCGCGCGCTGGGCATCGGTGAACCCGGGCGTGATGACGGCGACGAACTCGGGCGCGAACCACATCACGAGGGCCGCCAGCACCAGCAGGACCGAGAGCATCAGGGTCGCGACCGTCGAGACCACCCGCCAGGCGCGGGCGTCCTCCTCCTTCGCGAACAGCCCCGCGACCACCGGGATCAAGGCGGAGGACAGCGCTCCCGCGGCGACGAGCTGGAACAGGAGGTCCGGGATCCGGAAGGCGGCGTAGAACGGCGCCAGCTCGGCGATGTCCGGGAACGCGGCGGCATACGCGATGGTCCGGACGTAGCCGAGCACGCGTGCCGCAAGGAACATCGCGGTGACGATGAGGCCTGCCCGGGCCAGGACGCGCGCCGACGATGCCCCCGCGCGAGAGGCCGCTGCGGCGACGGGATGCAGGCCCGGCTCCTCGTCGGCCACCACCCCGGTCAGGATGTCCGGGTCGTCCATCAGGTGGCCCGTGCCCGTGGATGCGCCTGCCGGTACGCGTCCCGGAGGTGCGCCGGCGAGACGTGCGTGTACACCTGGGTGGTCGCGAGGCTCTCGTGGCCCAGCAGCTCCTGGACCACGCGCAGGTCCGCGCCACCCTCGAGGAGGTGCGTGGCGAACGAGTGTCGCAGCGTGTGCGGGCTGACCCCTTCCGGCAGACCCGCCAGGCGGCGCAGCCGGTCGAGGCGCATCCGCAGGCCCCGGACGCCGAGCGGGCCGCCTCGATGGTTGAGGAAGACCTCGACGGGATCCCGGGCGAGCGGGTCCCTGCGGGCGTCCAGCACCGGGCGCGCCTCGTCGAGATACCCGGTGAGCGCCTCCCGGGCAGGGCGGCCGAGCAGCCCGATCCGCTCCTTGCGACCCTTGCCCATCACCCGCAGCTCGCCCCGCCGGAGGTCGAGGCTGGCGAGGTCCGCGGCGGCCAGCTCGCTGATCCGCAGGCCGGCCGCGTAGGCCGTCTCGACCAGGGCGCGGTCGCGCAGGGCGATCGCACGGGCGAGCTCCGGGTCGCGGCGAGCGCTCCGGGACGTTCCGGCCGCGACCGCGACGAGGTCCTCGTCGATCACCGCGAGCAACGCCTCGACCTGCTCCACCTCGAGCACCTTGGGCAGGCGTCGGGGCAGGCGCGGGGTGGCGACGGCACCCCACGGGTCGCCCGGCGCCAGCCCCGACCGTGCGCAGTAGCGGTGGAACGCCCGCAGGGCCGCCAGCCGTTGGGCGACCGATGTCCGGGCGTGGCCCTCCGAGAGGTCCGCGAGGTACGCGCGGAGGGTGGCGCGACCCGGGCTGCGCCAGTCCGCGTCATGGGTGGCGAGCCAGTCGAGGTAGGCGGTCACCGTGCTCTCGTAGGAGCGGATGGTCTCGGGGGAGAGGTCACGCGCCTCGAGCGAGCGCAGGAACCGGACCAGCGCCTCGGATCCGGTCACGACGCGGCCGTCGGGCGAGGGCCCGTTGCCGGTCCCACGCCGCTCACTCGCTCTTGCGCCGGGACCCGGTTCCGGTGCGTTTGCTGGCGCCCGAGGACCGGGTCGCTCGCCGGGCGCCGGTCCCGGACTTCGTCGAACCACCGCCTGTCTTCGCCGTGCCCCGCCTGCCGCCGCGCGACGGGCGCTCGAGGGCCGCCGGGTTGGCCGGACCACCGGCCAGGCGCAACCCGACCAGGGAGCCTGCCGGCAGCTCGACGGTGGCACCGCAGGTCAGGCAGAGCCCGGTCTCGCCCTTGCGCGCCACGGACCCGCGGCCGTCCGCATGGGCCGCATCGGTGGCGTCGTGAACGGCGCCCGTCGGCTCGTCGTTCGTGGTGAAGTCGCACTTGGGGTAGCGGGAGCACCCCCAGAAGACGTTTCCGGTCCGCCGTGCGCGACGCGCCACCAGCGTTCCGTCACCGTTCTTGGGGCAGACCACCTCGAACGGCAGCGGATCGGGCGGCGGCGGGCCGTCCTTCTTGATGTAGGTGCAGTCGGGATAGCGCGAGCAGCCGAGGAACGCGCCGAACCGTCCCCGTTTCGTCGTCAGCACCCCCTCGCCGCACTGGGGGCACGTCTCGCCGTCTCCGTCGAGCTTGGGTGCCTCCTCGCCGGGCAGCGGACGCGTCTCCTTGTGGTCGGGATACGTGGAGCAGGCGAGGAACTTCCCGTTCCGCCCGAGCCGGATCAGCATCGGGTGGCCCAGGGAGCAGACCTCGTCCGTGGGCTCCCCGGGCGGCTTGGGCCGATCGCCCTCGGTGGCCACGAGGGCCTTGAGCGGGTCGAAGAAGGCGTGCAGCAGCGGCACCCATGCACGCTCGCCGCGTGCCACCTCGTCGAGATCGCCCTCCATGCGGGCCGTGAACGTCAGGTCCACGTAGTCGCCGAAGTAGGAGACCAGGTAGTCCGTGACGATCTCGCCGATCTCCTCGGGGTGGAGGCGGCGCGCCTCCACGCGGACGTAGCCCCGGTCGAGGATCGTCGAGATGGTGGCGGCGTACGTGGACGGCCGGCCGATGCCGTGCTCCTCGAGCGCCTTGATCAGCGTCGCCTCGGTGAACCGCGGCGGCGGCTCGGTGAAGTGCTGGCTGGGCGTCACGTCGAGGACGCGGGTCGCATCGCCCTCGCGGAGCGCCGGAAGCGTCCTCTCCGCCTCCTCGGCGCTGTCGTCCTGGCCCTCGGTGTAGACACGGGCGAACCCGTCGAACAGCGTCCGCGTCGCCGAGGCCCGCAGCCGGTAGTCGCCGTCCACGAGCTCGATCGTCGTGGTCTCGAGCTCCTTGGCCGCCATCTGCGAGGCGAGCGCGCGCTGCCAGATGAGGCGGTAGAGCTTGAGCTCGTCCGCCTTGAGGTGTGATCGCATCGAGTCGGGGTCTCGATGGAACGCCGTCGGCCGCACGGACTCGTGGGCCTCCTGGGCGCCCTTGGCCTTCGTCTTGAAGAACCTGCCCTTGCCGGTCCCGTAGGCGTCGCCGAAGCGTTCCTTGATCACCGCCTGGGCCTCGGCCATCGCCACGCCGGCGATCGCCGTCGAGTCCGTCCGCATGTAGGTGATCAGGCCGACGTGCCCGTCCGGGGTGTCCACGCCCTCGTACAGCCGCTGTGCGACCGACATCGTGCGCTTGGGGCTGAAGCCCAGCTTGCGGCTCGCCTCCTGCTGGAGGGTGCTGGTCGTGAACGGTGGCGCGGGGTTGCGCTTGGAGGCACGGGTCCCCACGGAGTCGACGACCGGCCTGAGGGCGCGCAGCGCGGCCGCGTGGTGCCCCGCCGTGTCGCCGTCACCGATGGCGAGCGCCTTGCCGCCGATCCGCACCACGTCGGCGGTGAACTCCGTGCCGTCCGGGGCGGCCAGCAGCGCCTCGAGCGTCCAGTACTCGCGGGATTCGAACCCGCGGATCTCGCGCTCCCGCTCGACCACGATCCTGACCGCGACCGACTGGACTCGCCCGGCCGACAGGCCGCGGCGGACCTTCTTGGACAGCAGCGGGCTCAGCGTGTAGCCGACGAGACGGTCCATGATCCGCCGCGCCTGCTGCGCGTCGACCAGGTCGTGGTCGATGTCACGCGGGCTCGCGAAGGCGTCCCGGATGGCGCTCTCGGTGATCTCGTTGAAGGTCACCCGGCGCGTCTTCGCGGCAGGGACGTGCGCCGCCTCCGCGACATGCCAGGCGATCGCCTCGCCCTCCCGGTCGAGGTCCGTCGCGAGCCACACGTTCGCGGCGCTCTTCGCGGCCTTCTCGATCGCGGAGACCTGCTTGCGCCGGTCCTCCGTGATGACGTAGTCCGGCGCGAAGTCGTGATCCACGTCGACGCCGAACTTGCCCTTGCCCGGGTTCTCCGGCAGGTCCCGGACGTGACCGTAGGAGGCGAGGACCTGGAAGTCGGCGCCGAGGTAGCGCTCGATGGTCCGCGCCTTGGCGGGCGATTCGACGATCACGAGGTTCTTGGGCATGGCGGCCGGGAGTGTAGCACCGGCCTCTCACGCCCCGGTTGCCGTCTCCGGGCCCCCGGCGCGGCCCTAGATGTCCCGGATGCGCTGCAGGAAGTCCTCGTCGAGGGCGAGCTCCTCGTCCTCGTCGGGCGGCGCGGCGCCGTCGCCGTCACCGGGCTCGTCGGGCATCTCACCCAGCACCACCGCCAGCCGCTGGTCGGCGTCACCGGCGACCTGTTCGGCGGCGGCGAACCCCGCGCTGCTCCCTCCCTGGGCCAGATGTCTCTGCATCTCGCTCGCGGAGATCTCGAGGAAGCGGAGGTGGAGGTTCGGGAAGAAGAAGGTGGAGTCGCTGCGATCGATGAAGATCGGGCGCTTGCCGTCGATCATGCGCACGTTCGTGCACACGATCCCGACGTCGGCCGCGGATGGAACACCGTAGAGGTCCGCGAGCAGTGGCTGCTCGTTCGAGACATGGATGACGACGTTGCGGATCACACCGCGATCGTCGCGGTTGCGCGGTGGCCCGTCACCCGCCCGAAGGTCCCATCCGGCGGATGGGGTCCAGGTCAGGGGGTGTAGAAGTCGACCACCAGGCGGACGCGGCCGCCGGACACCCAGACACCGATGCCGACCTGCCTGAAGCGGGCGTCCATCATGTTCCGGTAGTGGCCGCCGTTGTAGGGCCGCTCGCTCTGGAAGAACAGGTGGGAACCCAGGACGGCCGAGTTCGGATTGCCGGAGCGGCAGCCGAGGTTCTCGGCCCAGCGGTAGCTGTCGTAGCCGGCCCGGCGGAGGCGATCACCGGGGTTGCCACCGATGAAGTGGTTGCAGATCCCGCGAGTGGCGAGCAGCTTGGCGTAGGGACGGGCGACCTTGCTGCTGATCCCGGAGTTCAGCGACGAGCGGTGCCACGTCGCGTCCACCGGGCGAGGAGCAATTGCCGCCCGACGTGACCCAGCCACCAGTCCGGGTGCAGTTCATCAGGCGCAGGTAGTAGGACTCCACGCCGGCCCAGCTGCCGGAGACGGCACCGCCACCGCCCGACTTGGGGATCGGCTTGGGCTTGCTCTTCTTCGCTGCTGGCGGCGGCGCGGGTGCGGGTGCCTTCGCCTTGGGCTTGGGCTTTGGCTTCGGCTCGACCGTGAACTTGGCGGTCGAGGCCTTCGCCAGTGGGGTGCCGGCCTTCGACGCGGCGGTGTCGTCGACGCGGGCCTGAAGCGTCGCGCCGTACGGGAGGGGATCCGCCGGGACGAACACGAGGACCCGACCCTGTTCGGCCCACGAGACGGCGCCCTTGAGCTCCGACGAGCCGACCGTCACGTGGAAGGCCTCGGCGGTCCGGTCGCGGTCCATGCGCTCGGTGAAGCGGACGGAGATCGCGGCGGTGCGCTCGACAACCTCGTCGCCGGCACGCGGGCGGAAGCGCACGACCGCCGGCGCCTCGGAGGTCTGGACCGTCACGGCGGGCACGCTGCCGAAAGCCACCCCGTCGGCATCGACGAGGCTCGGCAGGGAGACCGTGTAGGCGGCGTCGACGGCGAGAGGCTCTTCGGGCGTGAACAGGAACTCGCCCTCGGCCTCACCGGGACTGACGATCGCCGGCGACCACCGGCTCCGTCTGGATCGCCGCCTGGACGGCCGCAAGCGTTACCGGCCGGTCGAGCCGGATCCGGAACGCTGTGTCGAGCCGCGCACGCTCTCCGCTGATGCGGGTGGCGGCGATGCTCCCTGAGCCGGCCGCCGCGGTGAGCACGGCAGAGCGCACCGATGCCTTGAGCGCTCCACCATTGGCTGCCCGGGCCGACTTGGAGACGGTCAGGACGTACAGGGTGTCCGCCTGCCACTGGCTGAGCGGGGAGATCGTGAGGACGCGACCCGCATCATCCCAGGCGAAGGTGACGGCAGTGTCCGGGCGCAGCCGGAGGGCGGCGGCGACAGCGGAGGGGTCCATGGGGCCGTCGAACTCGACGGTGAACGGCTTCGTGAGACCGTGTCCGGTCGTGACGGCGTCAAGAACCCGGGCGTCGACGGGCTGCGGCTTGCTGGAGACGGGGACGGCAATGCTCTGGGCGGGTGGCAGGCCAGCCACCACGACGACCGCCGCCACGGCTGCCGTCACGAACCCGACGCCGATTCGGGCCATCCAGCCGCGACCGAGGAGCACGGCGTAGGCCAGGACGAGGACCGGCAGCGCGAGCAGGGTCCTCCCGAGCTTCCGCAATACGTGGTCCTCCATTCGGCCCGCCGGGGGTATCCGCGCTCGTGCGGAGACCGGCACCCGGGGACGAGAGCCAGCTGCGAGCCAGCCTGGGTTGGTCGGCAGCGTACCACCGCCGCAACCTTGGGGGCAACCTCGCCGGCCCCCTCATGCCGCCCGCCGTCGGCTCCGGCCGGTCAACCGCCCGACCTCCGATCGCCCGCGGGCACTCCTGGCCGCCAGCGGGCCAGTGGCCCGGTACCGCCCGAACGCCTCCACCACGAGCCCGCGGATCTCGAGCGACGTGAGCGCCCCGAGCACGGTCGCGCTCGCCGAACCGGTGGCGTGGACGAGCTCGTCCACCGTCGCCAGGCCGGCGGTGACATGCGTGGCGACGGCCTGCTCCACGCCCGACAGCGTGTCCAGGAGCGCATCACCGGGAGCAAGCCGGCGGCCGCCGGGGGCGAGGAGACCCAGGTCCTCGAGGAGCTCCGGAACCCCGGCGACGATCCGGGCCTCCGGACCGGCCTCGCGCAGGAAGGCGAGGCAGCCGGCGACCGCGGGGTCGTCGAGGCGCCCCGGGACGAGGTACAGGGCCCGTCCCTGCTCCAGCGCCCACGCGGCCGTGGTCAGGGCCCCGCTGCGAGCTCCCGCCTCGACCACCACGGTCGCATCCGCGAGGCCGCTGATGATCCGGTTGCGGCGCGGGAAGGTGCCGCGCGATGGCTGCGTGTCCGGCGCGAACTCGCTCAGGACCGCGCCCCCGTGGTCGGCGATCGAACGCGCCAGGGCACGGTGTGCCGCGGGATAGAGGCGCTCGTGGCCACCACCGATGACCGCCACCGTCGGCGTCCCGGCCCGGACGGCCGCCGCGTGTGCCGCACCGTCGATCCCCAGTGCCAGCCCCGACACGACCGTCGCGCCGAGGGCGGCCACCCCGTCCGCGATGCGCCCTGCCGTGGCCCGTCCTGCCTCCGTCGGCCGTCGCGTGCCGACGACCGCGATCGAGCGCGGCCGGTCGAGGGCCGCAGGATCCCCGTGCAGGAACAGGACCGGCGGCGGCAGGTCGATCATGCGCAGCCGCGAAGGGTAGGTCTCGTCCGCGAGCGTGAGGACCGTCACGCCGGAGCGGCGCACGGGTTCCAGGCGCCCTTCGGGGGCTCCGGCCGCCAGGCGCACCGCCGCGGCCGCCTGCGGGGTCAGCGTGGGCGATCCCCCATCGGGACCCGACGTGGTGGCGACCAGCAGCTGCAGCGCATCGCGGTGGGCCGCGGCGTCGAGCACGGCCCGCGCGCTGCCGAACGCACCGACCAGGCGCGCAAACGACACGGGACCCACGCCTTCGACACCCGCCAGGACGACCCATGCGTCCCGCTCGAGGCCGGCCGGGTCGCCGGCGCGACCATCGCCAGCCGTCCTGGATCCGACGTCGGTCGCACCGGCCACCGCGTCTCGGACGGCGGCTCCACCCCCTCCCGCCTCGACCTCGAGGCGCCCCAGCGGACCCCGGCGCCCGATGCCGAGCATCAGCCGGCCTCCGCGAGTGACGGCATCTCCGCCGGGGCCCGGAACCGGGCGGCCTCGTCCATGTGGGCCACCTTCACGGAGTCCGACGAGTCGAGGTCTGCGATGGTCCGCGCGACGCGCAGCAGCCGCTCCGTCCCGCGCCCGGACAGTCCCTCGCGCTCGGCGAGGACGATCGCCCGTGCCGCCTCATCCGCGCCCAGCCGGCATGCGGCCCGCAGCTGGCGGCCCCGCAGCCGTCCATTGGGCAGTGCTCCCGACCGCAGCCGCTGGCGATCCCGGGCCGCGGCGATCCGGGTTGCGACGACCTCCGACGACTCCGGACTGGGTCCCGCCACGAGGAGCGACGGCGGTACGCGGCCGACGGCCACCCAGAGATCGATCCGGTCACGCAGCGGTCCCGAGACGCGACGGCGGTACCGCTGTGGCACGCCGGGCGGGCACGTGCATGACCGGTCCGCCACGCCGTCCATGCCGCACGGGCAGGGGTTCATGGCCGCCACCAGCGTGAACCGGGCGGGGAAGACGGCGGCGCGACCGACCCGAACCACCGCCACGCTCCCGTCCTCGAGGGGCTGGCGCAGGGCTTCGAGCACGTCGCGCCCGAACTCCGGCAGCTCATCGCACACGAGCACGCCCTGGTCCGCGAGGGTCACCTCACCGGGTGACAGGCGTGGGCCGCCACCGACCATGCCGGCATAGGACACGGTGTGGTGCGGCGCGCGCACGGGCGGCCGTCGGACGAGGGCCCGCACGGGCTCGCCGCCCGCCACGGAGGCGACGACCGTCGCCGCAAGCGCGGCCTCGTCGTCGAGATCGGGCAGCAGCCCCGGGATCGTCCGCGCCAGCAGGGTCTTGCCGGTGCCCGGCGGCCCGACCAGCAGCATCGCGTGCCCGCCCGCGAGGGCGATCTCGAGCGCTCGTCGTGCGACCGCCTGGCCCCGCACGTCCTCGAGGTCCACGGCGGGCTGGACCGCGGCCCGCTCGGGCGTGACCGGCATCCCGTTGGCCGGAGTGCCACCGGCGGCCAGCCCATCCGCACGGGGCAGGGGCACGGGAACGGGGCGTCGGGTGCGCGGCCCCCGCACCGCCTCGGCTGCCTCCGCGACCGTCGCGACGCCCACGACGTCGAGCCCGGGGACGAGCGCCGCCTCCTCGATCGCGGACGCCGGCACCAGGACCCGGTGCACCCCGGCTGCGGCCAGCGCCAGGGCCATCGGCAGCACGCCCGGGACCGCGCGGACCTCGCCGCCCAGCCCGAGCTCCCCGACCAGCGCCACGCGCCCCGGCGAGACCCGGAGCTGCTCCGAGCCCAGCAGGATCCCGATGGCGATCGCGAGATCCAGCGACGCCCCGGCCTTGCGCACCTCCGCCGGGGCGAGGTTGACCGTGATCCTCCGTGGCGGGTGGTGATACCCGGCGTTGCGCAGCGCGCCGCGCACGCGCTCGCGTGCCTCCGACAGGGCGGCATCCGGCAGGCCGACGATCGTGAAGCCCGGCAGGCCCGGGGCGACGTCGACCTCGACCCGGACCAGGCGGCCGGTGATCCCGCTGAGGGTTGCGGAAAGCAGCGTTGCAAGCACGGACGGCACGGTAGGCCGCGCCACTCACCGCGCACTTATCCCGGGTCGGCCGGAACCCTGGTGCAGAGCGCCGCAGCGGGGGTCGCGCGGACCCCCAACCGGAACCTAGCGGCCCGCCGTTGGCGCGAGCAGGCCGGTCGCCTGGCCGCCCTTGTCCACGGCCTTGGCGAAGTCGGCCACGGACCGGCCGAGCACAGAGTCGCTCTTCGAGACCATGAACGGCGACCCCGTGTTGAGCGCGGAGATGGCGCCGCGGTACTCGTTCACCACCTGCAGCTCGATCGGCCGGCGAAGGGCCCCCTCGGCGCTCTTGACGCTGATGCCCGTGTAGGCGTTGGAGCGGTTGAGGACCAGCTTCAGCTTGCTCTGCTCGTAGCCGAGGTGGCCGATCGTCTCGAGGACCAGGCGGACGTTCTTGAGGCACGAGAGGTCGGCGGTCATCACCGCGAAGATCGTGTCGGCCACGTCGAGCACCATCAGGTTCCGGTCCTCGAGTCGCTTGTCGATGTCCACGATCACGTAGTCGTACAGGCCCGACAGCAGCTCCAGGATCTGGTGGAGGTGCGCGGCCGTGACCAGGTCGGCGGCCTCCGGCGAAGGCGGGGCGAGCAGCAGATCAACGCCCGAGTCGTGCTTGATGACGATGCTCTTGACGAGGTCCGCGTCCATGGTCGGCGTGCTGACGAGGTCCACGATGCTCTTGCGGTCCAGCCCGAGGTCCAGGAAGACCCGGTGGTCGCCGAACTGGAGGTTGCCGTCCACGAGGCAGACGCTGCGGCCCAGGTCATGGAGCGCGATCGCCGTGTTGATCGCGATGGTCGTGGTGCCGACGCCGCCCTTGGCGCCGTAGTAGGCGTGGATCCGGCCCATCGGCGGCCGCCCGACCAGCGACTCGCTGGGCTGGAAGCGCGCGATGAGGCTCTTCATGCGGGCCATCAGCTCGGCCGGGTGGAACGGCTTGATCAGGTAGTCGTCTGCACCGGCGCGGAGCGCCCGGACCTTGCCCTGGACGTCCTTGTCCGTGGTGAGCATGATGATCGGCGTGTGACGACGCCCGGACTCTTCAGCACGGATCCGGGTGGCCACCTCGTAGCCGTCCAGCTGGCCGACACCGACGTCGAGCAGCACCAGCGACGGCGAGTCCTGCTGCCAGCGGCGCAGCCCGTCGGCGCCGTCCGACGCCACGACGACCTCGTACCCCTCGTGCTCGAGGGTGTGCTGGAGGAGCCGCTGAACGCTCGCGTCGTCGTCGACGACGAGGACCTTTCCTGCCACACGCTCTCCCGTCACGGCTACCCCGTCTCTCCCGGGGGATGGGCCGGGCTCCCCGCGGGGTGTGGGTGCAGTATACGGGCGAGTCGCGACGTGTCCGCTATGCGCGAGCGGCGCTGAACGCGTCGCGGACCAGCGTGTTGACCGCCGCCTCATAGGCGACCGGGTCAATGGCGTGCCCTTCGCCGTGCCCGGCACCCTCGATCACGAGGTGACGGCTCCCGGCCGGCGCCGCGGCGGCCAGGCGCTCCGCGTCCTGCACGCGAACCGTCGCGTCCCCGGTGCCGTGGACCAGGAGGAGCGGCAGGTCCTCCAGCAGCCCGATGACGGCGATCGGTTCCGTGTCGCGTGGGTCGCCACCGAGCCGGCGTGCCATGCGCGCGAAGGCGTGGTTGGCGATCCGGCGCCCGAAGGGGATCCGCATCCGGTTCGCGACCACGAGCGCGAGCTCCGGCGTCACCGAGTCCGCGACCACGGCCACGATCCGCGGCCGCGGCGCATCCACGTGGGCGGCAGGAGCGGCAGGATCCGCGTCTGCCGAGGCCAGGCGACCGTCACCCAGGACCGCGACCGCGGCGATCGCCGTGATGCCGCCCATGGACGAGCCGACAAGGGCCACGCGCTGGACGCCCCGCTCGCCCAGCCAGGCCAGCGCCCCGGCCACGTCCTCGACCTCGGTCAGCCCGAAGCTGGTCGGTGCGTCGTCCGACCCCCCGTGGCCCCGGAAGTCCAGGCCCAGCACGCCCGCGGTCCGGCGCAGGAACGGGCCGAGCTCCAGCAGGTCCGGCGTGACCGAGCCGCTCCAGCCGTGGAGCAGGAGGATCGCCTCGCGCGGGTCGGGCACCCATCCCTCCCCGGGTTCAGCGGCCAGCCAGCGGGCGGACAGGCGCAAGCCGTCCCGCGACCGGAGCCGGACCACCTCGCCGCCGAGCCGGTCCAGTGCCGGCGCCATCCCCGATTCCTCCGGCAGGCGCCGCGGCGCGTCCATCAGCCGCCGGGCGAGCCGGTCCGACACGGGTCCGACGGCGAGGTACGCGAGGACGGGCGCCGCCGCGACGAGGAGGAGGCGCCGCATCACCCGGCGTCAGCGCCGTCCGAGGACGCCCGACCGGTCATGCCCCGGTCGACGTAGCCGCCGATCTGCTCCGCCAGGCGGGTGAACTCGGTCGGGATCAGGAACTTGGTGGACGGGCTGGCGCCAAGCTGCTTGAGGGCATCGAGGTACTGGAGCGCCATCGTCTTCTCGTCGATCTGGTGGGCGGCGGCGTAGATCCGCTCGAGGGCCTGGCTGAAACCCTCGGCGCGCAGGATCGCCGCCTGGCGCTCGCCCTCCGCCTTGAGGATCTCGGACTGCTTCTGGCCCTCGGCGACGTTGATGGCCGCCTGGCGGGTGCCCTCCGACTCGGTGATGACCGCGCGCCGCGTGCGCTCGGCCGACAGCTGGCGGTTCATGGCGTCCTGCACGTCGCGCGGTGGCGTGATCTCGCGGATCTCGACCGTGGTCACCTTGCCGCCCCAGCGTTCGGTGATCTCGTCGAGCTTGACCCGCAGCACCTCGTTGATCTGCTCGCGCTTGGACAGGACCTCGTCGAGGCTGATGTCGCCGATGACCGCGCGGAGGGTGGTGGATGCCACGCCGAGGAGCATCGTGTCGAGGCGCTGCGGCGCGAGGACGCTCTTGAGCGGATCCGCGATGCGCCAGTACACCAGGAAGTCGACGCTGATCGGCGCGTTGTCCTTGGTGATGGTGGTCTGGCTGGGGACCTCGGTGAGCGTCTCACGGAGGTCCACCTTCACGGGCCGGTCCACGACGGGGATGAGGAAGCGCAGGCCGGGGTCGCGGACCATCTTCTCGTTGGTCCTGCCCAGGCGGAACACGACCATGCGCTCGTACTGCTGCACGACCCGCACCGACAGGTACAGGATCACCAGCGCGACGACCAGGACGAAGCCCAGGGCGACGAGGGCGGCGATGAGTTCCATGTGGTCCTCCAGTGCTCAGGGCTTGTCGGCGGCCGGGACGGCCGTCATCGGATCGCGTGATGTTTGGGCGCCCTCGTGGACCTGTGCCTGCCCGCTGGGCTCCACCAGTGCTGTCAGCTCGTCGAAGCCGACGAGACGGACCGGGGTCTCGCGCACCAGGGTGCTCCCGTCCGACGTGCGTGCCGTCCACGTCTCGCCGGCCATGTACACCGTGCCGGTCGGGTCCAGCGGCGCGTGGACGACGCCCGCGGTGCCCAGGGGCACCCGGTCCCCCATCTGGCCCGCGGGGCCCTTCATGCGCCGTGTCCGGATCGCGACGATGGTGATCAGTCCCATGAGGAGGCCCAGCGTACAGGCAGTGACGACGAGGACCACCGGCGCGACCTGCACCACCGGGTCGCTGGGCGACACCGGGCCCGCGTAGAGCACCGAGGCGCCCAGCACGACGCACACGAGCCCAGCCGCGGTCAGGAACCCATGGCTGACGATCTGCGACTCCAGGACGAACAGGACGAACCCGAAGGCCACCAGCACCAGGCCGGCGACATTGAGCGGGAGGCTCCCGAAGCCGATGAAGGCGAGCACCAGGGCCAGCGCGCCCAGGACGCCGGTGACCAGGTTGGTGCTGACCAGCTCGGTGGCCAGCAGCAGGGCGCCGGCCACGAGCAGGATGAAGGCGATGTTCGGGTCGGACAGGAGATGCAGGAACGACTGCACGGGGTTCATGGGCGCATCGGTGACAGCGGCGCCGTCCACGTCGAGCGTCACCGGCCCCGTGCCGAAGACCTCCACCTGGCGCCCATCGGCATCCGCGAGAACCTGCTCGATGGTCGCGGCGATCCCGTCCACCGCGCCGGCCTCCAGCGCCTCGCTGGCCGAGTAGGAGCGCGCGTCCTCCACGGTCGAGACCGCCCAGTCGACCGGCCGGCCCTGCGCCTCCGCCAGCGCCCGGATCGACGCGATCGCGTCCTCGCGGACCTTCACGCCCATCGTGCCCGGGATGTCGCCGCCGGTGCTGCTGACGGGGGCGGCCGCGCCGATGTTCGTTGCGGGCGCCATGTACGCGAGATGCGCGGCCAGCGTCATGAACGTGCCGGCGCTCGCGGCCCGCGCACCCGAGGGCGCCACCCAGACGATCACCGGCAGTGGCGCCTCGAGGAACGACTGCTTGATCTCGTTCATCGCGGTGATGCTGCCGCCGGGGGTGTCGAGCTGCACGACGACCGCGTCGGCACCGTCGGCCGCGGCGGTAGCGATCCCCTCGCGGAGATAGCTGGCCATGGCGCCGTCCACGACGCCGGTGGCGGTGAGCTGCACGACGCTGGACCCGGGCGAGGCCTGGGCGATGCCCGCGGCGAGCACCAGCAGGACGCCCACCAGCATGACGGTGCGGGCGAGCCGGAGGCGGAGATGCGGCGTTGTGCGGCTCATGGGACCGCCGTCAGTATCGCACCGCGTCCGGCCAGCGTCCCCTGCCGGTCCGCCCGACCCGGCGGTTACTCGGTCAGGGCGTCGAAGACGAGGCGGCTCCAGGTCTCCAGGCCATCGCGGACCGCTGCGACATCCGCGGTTCCGGCGAAGGAGCCCTCGAGCTTGTCCGTCTCCCGGATGGCGACCGGACGGCCCCCCGCGTCGGCGACGTAGACGAGGCCGACATGGACCGACCCGACCGCCGTGGTGTCGTCGTTGAGCAGGCCGACGGGCGTGAACGCGGGCGCGAAGTCCGCAACGAGCTCCTCGCCCCACTCGCGCCGCAGGCCACCGTGGACGTCGACGTCGCCCGGGTTGAGGTGACCCCCGACGCCGATCGACCAGCGGTCATGGAGACGCGCGTCCCCGCCGGCACGCGTCCTGCGCATCAGGAACCAGCGCTCCCCGTCGCGCAGCACGAGGTACGGGATGACCTGCTTGTGAGTCGGATCCTCCTCCGCGTCGCCGCGACGCATGAAGAAGCCCTCGCGCGCCACAACCTCCAGGGCGTGGTCCATGCCGCCGCGGCGAACACCCAGCCAGCCGTCGCCGGGCACCAGCGCGGCGCGCGGCACCACGAGTACCTGCTCATCGGGGCTGCCCATCAGGCCGGCCGTTCCAGGCGCGCCTTCGCGGCCGCCAGCCGGTCCCGCATCGACGTCCGCATCGGGGCCGTCGGGTGCGTCGACCAGGTCGAGCCACTCGTCGATGCGGTCCCGGAGCCGTCGCATGACCACCGCGATGGCCTCGGCGTTCGAGGCCGCGATCTCCGCGCCCATGGTGGCGTCACCCCGGGCGAGGCGGCTCACGTCGCGCCACCCACTCGCCGCGAGTGCCGCCGCCGCCGGCCAGTCGGCCACCGGGTCCGCCGTCGTGCCGGCCACCGCCTCCACGAGCGCGACGGACGCGAGCAGGGGGAGATGGCTGATCGAGGCCACCAGGCGGTCATGCGCCGCGGCGTCCAGGTCGACGGGGAGCGCCCCACAGGCAAGCGCAAGCGACCTGACGACGCCCGGGTCGCCGCCGCCCACCGCCTCCGTGATCACCCATGGCCGGCCGCGGAAGAGACCGGCATCGGCCGCCTCGAACCCGCTGGTCTCCCGGCCCGCCATCGGGTGGCCGCCCACGAACGGGATGCCCGCCGCTGCCGCGGCCGCCGTGAGGGCGGCCTTGGTGGACGCCACGTCGGTGACGGTCGCTCCGGGTGCCAGGGCGGTCGCCGGGCTGCGCGCCGAGGCGGCGGACGAGGGACGCGCAGGCGAGGGGCGGCGCCGCGAGGATCACGATCGACGCCCCGCGGACGGCGTCGAGCGGATCGACGGCCGCGACGTCGACCACGCCGGCCGCCAGCGCCGAGCGGGGTCCCCCGCCGGACGGCGTCCAGGCGACCAGCTCCGCGCCGGCGTAGGCAGGTGCCTCGCGCAGGGCGCGCGCAACCGACCCGCCGATCAGCCCCAGCCCAAGGATCGCGATGCGCATCCGGGCGATTATCGGGGACGTGGCCTCTGGACGAGCGGGTTAGACTCGCCGTGGGTCCTGCCCGTTCCCTGCGTCCCCCGCGAGGGCCCACCTGGAAGGAGACACCCCGTGTCGCCGACCGACGAACCCGCCGCCTCCAGCCGCATCCGCTCGTCCGCGCCCCGACCGCCCACCGCACACCCCATCCGCGTCCTGCTCGTCGACGACCACCGGCTCGTCCTCGACGCGCTCACGAGGGTGATCGGCCTGGAGCCCGACATGCGGATCGTGGGCGCGGCCGTGTCCGTCGCGGAGGTGCGCGAGGCCGCCGGGCTGCAGGCGGACGTGGCCCTGATGGACTACCACCTGCAGGACGGCACCGGCGTGGAGGCGACGCGCCTGATCAAGGCGCGCTGGCCGTCGTGCAGGGTCCTCATGCTGACCGGCATCGACGACGATGAGACGATCCTCGAGGCCATCCAGGCGGGCGCGGACGGCTATCTGACGAAGGACCGCGTGGTCGCGGACGTGGTCGCTGCCGTGCGGGCCGCGCACGAGGGCGCGATCCTGCTCCCGCCTTCGACGGTCGTCACGATCGCCCGGCGCGTCGCCGAGGCCCGGGATCGCCGCTCCGTCCAGACCCCGGTCGTGCCGCTCACGCCGCGCGAGCTCGAGATCCTGCGGGCGCTCACGGAGGGGCTCGGGACGCGCGAGATCTGCGAGCGGCTGGCCATCGCCCCCAACACCCTTCGGACCCACGTCCAGAACATCATGGGCAAGCTCCACGTGCACTCGAAGCTCGAGGCCGTCGCCTTCGCGTTGCGCCACAAGCTGGTCGAGCCGCCGCGCGCTAAGTAGCGGTCGAGGATCGCCGGGAGCCCTTCGAGACAGGCGGCGCCCGGCCCGTCAGCACGCGGCCGCAGGATCAGCCGCCCGCCTCGTGGTCACGCCGCTGCGCCACCCGTCGCTCACGGACCCGCCGCTCCCCCTCCCCGGCGGGCGGCCCCGGATCGTCGGGCGGGTTCCGGCGCCGGACGACCTGCCGGCGGTCGAACGCGCGGCGCTCCGGATCCATCACCGCGCCGCAGCGTGGGCATCGCCGTTCCTCGGCGAGCAGCGAGCCGATCGCCGCGGCAGCGTAGACCTGGCGGCCGCAGGCGCGGCAGGCGAGCTTCGGCACCAGCCGCTCCTCGTGGGCAGAGCGGTCGTGTGGTCGGGTCAGCCGACCTTCGGCAGGTTGGCCAGCGACGCGGCGACCTTCTCCGCCGGGTACTCGTAGTCCTCCAGGGCGCCATGCAGGTAGCGCTCGTACGCGGACAGGTCGAAGTGCCCGTGGCCGCAGAGATTGAACAGGATCACCCGCTCCTCACCCGCTTCCTTCGCCTCCAGCGCCTGGTCGATCGCCACCTTGATCGCGTGCGTCGGTTCTCGGGGCCGGCAGGATGCCCTCCGCCCGGGCGAAGGCGACGCCCGCCTCGAAGCAGGCGCGCTGATGGACGCTCACCGCGTCGATCATGCCCTCTTCCTTGAGCAGCGACACGAGCGGCGACATCCCGTGATAGCGCAGCCCCCGGCGTGGATGGGCTCCGGAATGAAGTCCGAGCCCAGGGTGTGCATCTTCACGATCGGGGCCATGTGACCGGTATCGCCGAAGTCGTAGGCGTACACGCCCCGCGTGAGCGACGGTGCCGCCTCGGGCTCCACGGCGATGACCCGGTAGCTCGCCTCGCCGCGGAGCATCCGCCCGATGTACGGGAACGTCATACCGGCGAAATTGGAGCCGCCGCCCGCGCAACCGATGATCACGTCCGGCTCCTCGCCGGCCATCGCCATCTGCTCCTGGCGCCTCGAGGCCGATCACGGTCTGGTGCAGGAGCACGTGGTTGAGCACCGAACCGAGCGCGTACTTCGTGTCGTCCCGGGTTGCCGCGTCCTCGACCGCCTCGCTGATCGCCATGCCCAGCGAACCCGGGCGAATCCGGTGTCTGCCGCCAGGACCGCGCGGCCGTAGTTCGTCGTGGGGCTTGGGCTGGCCACGACCTCGGCGCCGTAGGTCTCCATCAGCATCCGCCGGTACGGCTTCTGGTCGTAGCTCGCCCGACCATGTAGACCTTGACGTCGATCCCGAACATCGCGCCCGCGAAGGCCATCGCGCTGCCCCACTGCCCTGCGCCGGTCTCGGTCGCGATGCGCTTGACGCCTTCCTGCTTGTTGAAGAAGGCCTGGGCGATCGCCGTGTTGGGCTTGTGGCTGCCGGCGGGGCTGACGCCCTCGTACTTGTAGTAGATGTGCGCGGGCGTATCGAGCGCCGCCTCGAGCCGGTGAGCCCGATGGAGCGGCGACGGCCGGTACAGCGCATACGCATCGCGGACGGGGTCCGGGATCTCGATCTCGCGCTCCGTGCTGACCTCCTGGAGGATCAGCGCCATCGGGAACAGCGGCGCGAGATCCGCCGGCCCGAGCGGCTGGCCCGTCCCCGGGTGGAGCGGCGGCGGCGGCGGGACCGGAAGGTCGGCGGCGATGTTGTACCAGGCCCGCGGGATCCGGTCGTCGTCGAGCACGAACTTGGTCCGGCGGGAAGGAGCGGTGGCCATCGCGGAACCTCCGGGGGCAAGCGGGCAGTTGGGCTCTCGGAGCCTATCGCGTGCGGTGACACGCGGGCAAACCGGCCGGAGCGTCTCAGTCGGCTAGCAGCACCTCGACGAGGGGCTCGTAGCGGGGCGGTCCTCCGCCGAGGTGGCTCCGGTACAGGACGACGCGATCGGCCCGGAACGACGTCCTGCCAGTCCGCCGCCGCGGCGCGGAGCTCGTCGGCGATGGCCTCGGACGAGGAGATGGGCGAGCGGTCCAGCCTCGCGACGGTGAGGTGCGGGCGGTACGGGCGGTCGTCGCGCGGCCAGCCCAGCGGCTCGAGGGCGGGATCGAGAGCGTCCGCGAGCGCGCCCAGCTCGGCCGCGCCCTGCTCGATCCCCAGCCACAGCGCCCGGGGCTTGCGCGCCTCGGGGAAGGATCCCGCACCGGCCAGCACGACGTCGAATGCCCGTGAACCCTCGAACGCAGCGCGGACCGCCAGCGCGGCGTCGGGGGTGAGGTCTGGCGGCGTCTCGCCCAGGAAGCGGACCGTCAGGTGCAGGTTGTCGACGTGGACCCAGCGCGGGACGTCACCCAGCGGGCCGCCTCTCACCGCGTCGATCAGCGCCTTGCAGGCGGCGAGGGGCTCCGGCGGCAGCGGGACCGCGACGAACAGGCGGTCCGGCCGCTCAGCCACCCACTTCGCGCCGGTACCGCTCGCGGTCGGCCATCAGCACCTCGAGCGCGAAGTCTCGATCGCGCCAGCCGGCGATGTCGACCGCCTTGTTCTCGAGCACCTTGTAGGTGTTGAAGAACTGCTCGATCTCCACCAGGCGGTGCGGCCGCACCTGCTCGAGCCGCTCGATGTGCTGCTGGTGCGGGTCGCCGATGGCGACGCACAGCGTCTTGAAGTCGAAGCCCATGTCGTCATGCATCTCGAGGCCGCCGATCGGGCGGGCCCAGACGTGGCAGCCCGTGAACGTGGGCTCGTCGATGACCAGGAGGGCGTCCGTGTGGTCTCCATCGTCGGCGCGGGTGCCCTCGATGAAGCCGTAGTCGAAGTTGTAGAAGACCGCCGACGAGAGGACGCGGTCCAGCCGGTAGACGTGGGCCTCCTCGTCGTACTCGTACTTGTTGCGGCTCCCTCGAGGGATCTCGACGACGATCTCGACGACGCCGGGGAAGGCGTCCGCGTTGGGGCTGCTCATGCGCGCACTCTACCGCGTGGCGGGCGCGCTGCCGCGGGTGTCGCGTGCCGGGTAGCACCGGAGCCGACAAGGAGCCAATGTGCGGCGGTCCACGCACCTGCCGGCGGCTCAGCCGGCGTCAGCGCGAGGCGGATCGCATCCGCTATCGGATGGACCGAGGCGCGCGAACGGCACCCGGAGGTGCGTGAGCGAGCACCGCAGGCGACAACGAAGCGATGGCGGCGGATCAGCCGCCGGCTCAGTCGTTGTAGAGGCGCTCCTCGATCAGCTTCTCCTGCACCGTCCGGCCGTTCGGATCGAAGCAGGAGAACTCGAAGTGCTTCTCGAACTCGAGGTCCACCTGGTCCTGGCCGCCCCGGTTCTTCTCCACCGAGACGATCACCCAGTCCCGGAAGCGCTGCGCCTGGTACGGGTTGAACTCGATGTTGACCTTGGCGACGATCTGGTACTTCTCGTTGAGGATCAGGATGATGTCGGCCTCGTAGTTGATCGCCGACGAGCCGCGCAGGTGGTAGTTGCGGAGCCGCGAGGCCTTGAGGCCCTCCTTGTCCGCCGCGACGATGGCGATCATCGGCACGTCCTCGGACAGGGCGATGTCCTTGAGGCCATTGATCACGTAGGTGACCTTCTCCGCCTCGTTGGGCGGCTCGGGGATCACCGGCACCTTCTGCATGTAGTCGACCACCACCACGAGCCGGCGATCGCCCGACAGGGCTCGGTGCTGCTGGATGAGCTCGCGCATGCCGTCGATGGTGCTCGCGGTCTGGCTGCCGCGCAGCAGGAACAGGTTCTGACCGTAGCGGGCGATGCGGTCCAGGGACGGCCGCAGGCGCGGGTTCGCGGCCAGCTGGGCAGCGCCGCCGCCATCCGCCATCCAGGTGCCCATGATCTCCTTGCGGACGTCCTGGATCTTGATCGCGCCGGTCTTGTGCGGCAGGTGCGCGAGCGCCGACTCGGCCGCGATCAGCCGGTTGAGCAGGTACAGCTCGTCGTGCTCGAAGCAGATGTAGAGGACGTTGGCCTGTCCGCCCGACGCGACGTTGCGCGCCATCTGCAGCGCCATGGTGGTCTTGCCGGTGCCCTGGGCGCCGCCGATCAGGAGCAGCTCGCCCGCCCGGAGCCCCGTTCCGATGGTCTTGTCGAGCGGCGTGAACCCGAGCGGCACCGGCTGGTACTCGCCGACCTTGCCGCTGGCGACCTTCTCGTTGAGATCCACGAGGACCTCGATGGCCGACCTGGGCGCCATGCTTCCGTTGGGGCCGTCAAGCCGCCACGAAGCCCGCGGCGCCGCTCCGTCCCCCGTCTCAGTCGTCACCTTGGTGCATCCTCCCGCGATCGGATCCCGTCCGTGCATCCTAGCACCGGGGCGCGGGTCCGCTGTCACCCCCCGGACCCACCCGCCCCAGCCGAAGGTACGGGCCGCAAACGCCCGCCGGGCGCCCTAGCGGGGCAGCGTCGCGAGCTCGTCCCAGAAGCGCACGATGACGCGTGTGCCCAGCTCGAAGTTCTCGAGCAGGAAGGTCTCGTTGGGCGCATGGGCGTTGCAGGTGGGCTGCGTGAAGCCGAGCAGCACCACCGGCAGTCCCAGCGAGTGGTCGAACGCGGCCGTGACCGGGATCGAGCCTCCCTCGCGGATGTAGACCGGCTGTACGCCGTGGACGGCCTCGATGGCGCGGGCGGCGGCCTGGGTGGCCGGGTGGTCCGTCGGCGTCAGCGACGGTTGACCGCCGTGGATGTACGTCGTGCTGACGGTCACGCCGGGCGGCGCGATCTCGGCCACGTAGTCACGCAGGGCGGCGAACACTGTCGCAGGATCCTGGTCGGCCACGAGGCGCGTCGAGACCTTCGCATGCGCGTGGGCCGGGATGATCGTCTTGGCACCCTCGCCCTGGAACCCGCTCCACATCCCGTTGACGTCCAGCGTCGGGCGGGCGGTCTTGCGCTCGAGCGTGGTCCAGCCGGCCTCGCCCACGAGGGCGGGGACCGGGATCTCGGCCCGGTAGGCCTCGTCGTCGAAGGGCAGCGCCGCCATCGCCTCGCGCTCCGCGTCGGTGAGGGCGACGACGTCGTCGTAGAAGCCAGGGATCCGGATCCTGCCGTCGGGGCCCTTGAGGGCCGTGATGATCCGGGCGAGCGCGTTGGCCGGGTTCTCGACCGTGCCGCCGTACATGCCCGAGTGGAGGTCCACCGGCGACAGCTCCACGTCGATCTGCGCATACATGATCCCGCGCAGCCCGACCGTGATCGCCGGGACGTTGCCCTCGAAGTAGCAGGTGTCGCTGATGATCGCGACGTCGGCCTCGAGGCGGTCGCGGTTGGCCTCGATCCACGCGTACAGGCTCTCCGACCCGTACTCCTCCTCGCCCTCGAAGACGAACGTTAGGTTGACCGCTGGGGCCCTGCCCACGGTTCGCAGCGCTTCGAGCGCGGAGAGGTGCATCACGAGCTGGCCCTTGTCGTCCGCCACGCCGCGACCCACGAACTGGCCGTCGCGCAGGAACGGTTCCCAGGGTGCCGTCTCCCAGAGCTCCACGGGGTCCACCGGCTGGACGTCGTAATGGCAGTACACGAGTGCCGTCGGCGCGCCGGGAGCCTCGTGGATTCGCCCGTAGACGATCGGGTGGAGGGCGGTCCGCTCCACGGCCACGTCCGTGGCCCCCACGCGCCGGAGGCGCTCCGCGACCCACTCTGCGGCCCGGACCATGTCCTCTGCGTGCTCGGGCAGGGCCGACACGCTGGGGATCCGCGCGAACTCGAGCAGTGCTTCGGCCCGCGCGTCGGCGGACGACGCCAGGGCAGCCTCGATCGCCGGGTCGATGGGACCGGCGCCGGGCGCCGTGGTCAGATCCGTCATGGCGTCTCCAGGAGTGGCGGTGCGACCCGATGGATCGTATCGCGCCCCGGAGCGGCCGGGCAGGCCGATCAGGGCACGGTCACCACGCCGGGCCTACCCGTGACTCGCGACGGGACCTCCCCGGTCCAGCCGGGGACGTCGCGTCAGGCCGGGAGCGGCGCCGGGTTCTGGGCCGGTGCGCCGGGGCCGGTCGCCGTGCCGCCGTCCGTGCCGGGGGCGACGACACGCGGGATGCCCACCTGCCGGTCCGGCTTGGCCGGGAGGTCGTCGAACAGCTTCTCGAACTCCACCTGGTCGACCGTCTCCTCGGCGATCAGCTTCTCGGCCAGGGTGTCGAGGCGGTCGCGATGCGTGGTCAGGACCTCGGTTGCCCGGTCGTATGCGCGATCGATCAGGGCGCGGACCTCCTCGTCGATCATCATCGCGATCTTGTCGGAGTAGTCCCGCTGCTCGCCCATGGAGCGACCCAGGAAGACCATCTCGTCGCGCTTCCCGAAGGAGAGCGGGCCGAGGCGGTCGCTCATCCCGAACTCGGTCACCATGCGGCGTGCGAGGTCGGTGGCCTTCTCGATGTCGTTGCTGGCACCCGTGGTCGTGTCGCCGAACACGAGGCGCTCCGCGACGTTGCCGCCCAACAGCCCCGCGATCTTGTCCTCGAACTCGGTCTTGCTCTGGAGGTACCGGTCCTCGACCGGCAGCGCCATCGTGTAGCCCAGCGCCATGCCGCGGCTGATGACCGTGACCTTGGCGACGGGGTCGCACTTGGGCAGGATCCGCTGCACGACGGCGTGACCGCCCTCGTGGTACGCGATGATCCGCTTCTCCTCGTCGCTGATGACCCGGCTCTTGCGCTCGGGACCGGCCACGATCCGCTCCAGGGCCTCGGAGAAGTCGTTCTGGCCGACGACCTTCTTGTTGCGGCGGGCCGCGAGGATCGCCGCCTCGTTGACGAGGTTCGCAAGGTCCGCGCCGGAGAACCCGGGCGACTGGCGCGCGACCTCCTCCACGGACACGGTCTTGTCGAGGGGCTTGCCCTTGGTGTGGACCTTGAGGATGGCCGTCCGGCCCTTCATGTCGGGGCGGTCGAGGATGACCTGGCGGTCGAACCGGCCGGGCCGCAGGAGGGCCGGGTCCAGAACGTCCGGGCGGTTGGTCGCGGCGACGACGATCACGTTGGTGCTCGTGTCGAACCCGTCCATCTCGACGAGGATCTGGTTGAGGGTCTGCTCGCGCTCGTCGTGCGAGCCGCCCGAGGCCGGCACCACGCTGGCGGCCGACCGCGTCGATCTCGTCCACGAACACGATGCACGGGCTGTTGCGCTTCGCCTGGTCGAACAGGTCGCGCACGCGGCTGGCGCCGACGCCCACGAACATCTCGACGAACTCGGAGCCGGAGATGCTGAAGAACGGCACCCCGGCCTCGCCCGCGACGGCCCGGGCCATCAGCGTCTTGCCGGTTCCCGGAGGGCCGACCAGGAGCACGCCGCGCGGGATGCGGGCGCCGAGCGAGTTGAACTTCTCGGGGTACTTGAGGAACTCCACGACCTCCTGGAGCTCCATCTTGGCCTCGTCCACGCCGGCGACGTCCGCGAAGGTGACGACCGTCTTGTTGCCCAGGAACATGCGTGCCCGGCTCTTGCCGAAGGACATCGCCTGGTTGTTGGTGCCCTGGGCCTGGCGCATCATGAAGAAGATGAAGCCACCGATGACGAGCAGCGGCAGGAGACCGCTCAGCAGCAGGCCGATCCACGAGGTGTCCGCAGTCGCCTGCTTCTCGTAGGGCGGCACCGACGACTGGCCACCGGCCGCGGATGCCTTCTGCATGTCCGAGTAGACGTCGCCGGTGATGTTGTTGGGAACGACCACGACGTACGTGTCGCCGTTGGTCTTGGTCACCTGGAGGGTCTCGCCGTCCTGGACGACCTCCTTGACCACACCGGCCTTGACATCGTCGTAGAACGCCGAGTAGCCAACCGACTGGGAGGGCGCCGACGACTGGACCCACGTGTAGAGCAGCGCAACCGTGCCCGCCACGAGGACGAGCATCACGATCCCGTTGCGCAGGAATTTCGCGTTCAAACGGAGCGCCTCCGAGTCCGACAGGCCGGCAGGGACGCCGGGGGTGCGTGGAGTATACCTTCGGGTCCTCGCGGCGCCCGTTCCGGCACCGTGCTCCCGATCGTCGATCCTGATTCGCCCCAGCATCGCCCATGGATGGGAGCGACGCCGTTCACGAACGGTTAGGGATTCGCCACGTTTCGGTGGGTGGCGCACGAACGCCCGGGCACGGGGCCCGGGCGCGCGGATCGCGAAGGGTGGTAGCAGGGGCTGGATTCGAACCAGCGACCTAGCGATTATGAGCCGCTTGCTCTGCCACTGAGCTACCCTGCCACGGCGGTGGATTGTAGACCAGATCTCCGTCGCCGGGCGGAAGCACCTGCCCGGTGCCGGACCTGATCGCGGACGTGACGGACGCCCCCTCCACCGGCGAGAATGGCGAGCGCCACGCATATCCACACCGGAGGGCGCGATGTCCAGCGACGCACCTGGGGGCGACCTGCCCGCCACCGGGCGATCCCCGGAAGGCGCACCCGAGCCGGCGCCGGCCGGATGGGGCTCGGGCCCGCTTCCCTCCTCCGCGTCCGGGACCGTCCAGCCTCCGCAATGGGACGCCCCGACCGGTCAACCCCCCGTGTCGGGCGGCTGGGGTGCGCCGCCGGCGTCCGGCCAGCCTGCCGCCCCGCCCCCCAGCCCGCACTCCGCTCCGCCCGCCGCTCCGCCCGCCGGCCAGTGGGGCGCTCCTCCGCAGCAGACCGGCGGCGGCTGGGGTCCCGCCCCGGGCACGCCGGGTGGGCCGCCGCCCGGTGCCTGGAACCCCCAGCCTGCACCGTCCGGCAATGGGTGCCTGAAGGCCTGCCTGATCGTCGGAGGGATCATCGTCGTCCTGGGGATCATCGGGATCATCGGGATCTCGATCTTCAGCATCCGGTTCGCGGAGGATCTCGGCGTCAGTCCCGACGGGTCCATCAAGGCCTGCGAGCTGATCAGCAACGAGGAGCTCGGTGCGGCCCTCGGCGGCGAGGTGCAGGCCGCGCCGCTGGGCGGCCTGGTCGACAGCACCGTCGGCCTGGTGCTGGACCGGCGCGTGCTCCCGGATGCCCCGGCCTGCTGGATCGTGGGAAGCTCGGCGGCCTCGGCGACCGGACGCCTTGCGCGCCAGGACGGTGGTGACGCGTCGGGTGACTACCAGCGTGCACGGCAGGACGCCGAGGCGGGCGGCTACTTCGCGGGCGATGCGGCCGGCGTCGGTGACGAGGCGTTCTGCACGGGCATGAGCGACACCGGGTCGTTCGGCATCCTGGTCCGCGCCGGCGGGAACCTGGCCTACGTCAGCCTTCTCGACCCGGCCGCGCTGGAGGACGGGGCGTTCGAGACCAACGCGAACGGGGTGGTCGTCTCCCCGGAGACGTGCGCCCAGGCCGGTGCCGTCGCGCTGGCGATGCTGCGCTAGGTCCAGCTCATCCAGGCGCGGCGACCCGGGTCAATTGCCGGCGTCTGCCTCCGCCTCACCGAACAGCAGGCGGGCCCAGGACTCGAGCGGGGTGGGCTCCGCAGCCCGCGTGCCCAGCCGGACCAGCGCCGACCCGGGAGCGTCGTCGGCCAGTGCCGGGGCATCGTCCGCCAACGCGAACGGGACGTCGCTGGCCTTCCCGAGGCGGTACTCGCGGGCCGCCAGCGAGATGTAGCTCTGCTTCTGGATGAGCTCCAGCTCGGCCTCGAGCGCCGAGACCTCGGACTCCAGCTGCACGTTCGCGACCCGCATCGCGTCCGCGCGGGCGGTCGCCTCACTGGCCTCTCCGACCTGGCGGGAGAACAGGATGATCACCCAGGCCGCCACGAGCGCGCCGATGAGGAGGGCGATCCGGCGTCGCGTCAGACCCGCCACCGGCAGGTCCGACAGACTCCCCATCGCTCCCGCCGCGACGGGTGTCGGGCCGACGGCGCCGGGCTCCGGGGCGAGCGCGTCGGTGGTGGCGGTCTCGGAAGCCGCGGGATCGGGGCGACGGGCTGGGCGGCGCATTGGACCGAGGGTAGCTTCGCTCGATTCCGCTGTCAACCCGGAATCGGCAGGGCGATTCCGGTGTGCGGCGGATGGTTCGTGCACGGCCTGTGACAGCCAAGGTGGCACACGGGCTGCCCACGCTGGCGTAGACTTCCGCCCAATTCGCTCATCTGTTCGATATCAGACCGGAGACGGCATGAGAACCTACGCCCCTGCCACCACTCGGGCCGTGCTGGACCAGCTGCTCGACGAGCCGTCGCTCGCCCGCGGCGTCGTCCACCACGAGGTGCGCGCGGCTCGGGCGGCGGTCCATGGAGCGTGGCCGGACTGGCTGGATCCGCGGATCCGGTCCGGGCTGGCGAAGCGCGGGATCGAGAACCCGTACACCCACCAGGCGGACGCGATCGAGGCCGTACATGCGGGCCGGGACGTCGTCGTCGTGACGCCCACCGCATCCGGCAAGTCGCTCTGCTACACCGTGCCCGTCCTCCAGGCGCTTGCGGAGGACCCATCGGCACGGGCGCTGTTCCTGTTCCCCACGAAGGCGCTCGGCCAGGACCAGGTGGCGGAGTTCGGGGAGCTGGTGCTGGACGCCGGGCTCGAGGTGGCGTCGGCCTGCTATGACGGGGACACGCCGGCGCCGATCCGCTCGGCGATCCGCAAGGCCGGACAGGTCGTGGTCACGAACCCGGACATGCTCCACTCGGCCATCCTCCCCCACCACACGAAGTGGTTCCAGCTGTTCGAGCAGCTGCGGGTGATCGTGATCGACGAGCTGCACATGTACCGGGGCGTGTTCGGATCCCATGTCGCCAACGTGCTGCGGCGGCTGCTGCGCCTCTGCGCCCATTACGGCTCGAACCCGGTCATCGTGTGCTGCTCGGCGACCATCGGGAACCCGGCCGAGCTGGCGGAGACGCTCACGGGTCGCCCGGTCCAGCTGATCGACCGCAACGGCGCTCCGGCCGGCGAGAAGCACCTGCTGCTCGTGGACCCGCCGGTCATGGACGCCGCCACCGGAGCGCGGGGATCCGCCCTGACGCTCGCCCAGCGGTGGGCCCTGCCATTCCTGCGGGCGGGCCGTCAGACGGTGGTCTTCGGCAAGTCGCGGGTGGCGGTGGAGATCATGCTCTCGAACCTGCGCGAGACGCTGCGCCAGGACCTCGGGCCGCGAAACCGCATCCGCGGCTACCGGGGCGGCTACCTGCCCACGGAGCGCCGGTCCATCGAGCGCGGCCTGCGGGACGGCGAGGTGCTGGGAGTGGTCAGCACGAACGCCCTGGAGCTGGGGGTCGATATCGGACGCCTCGACGTGGCCGTGCTCGCGGGCTACCCGGGATCCATCGCCGGGACCTGGCAGCAGATGGGCCGCGCCGGGCGTCGCGGCGACGTGAGCGTGGCCGTTCTGGTGGCATCACCGGCGCCCGTGGACCAGTACGTGATCCACCACCCCGAGTTCGTCCTCGGCGGACGGCCGGAGGAGGCGCGGCTGGACCCCGACAACCTCCATGTCCTGCTCGCCCACATCAGGGCGGCGACGTTCGAGCTCCCGTTCGAGCCCGGCGAGTGGTTCGGACCCGGGCCCGCGGACGACCTGCTCGCGTTCCTGGCCGAGGGCGGGCACGTGCGCCAGGCGGACGATGGGCGCTGGTACTGGAGCTCGGAGAACTTCCCGGCCTCGGAGGTCTCGCTGCGGGCCGCGGCGCCCGAGAACGTGGTGATCATCGACACGACGCCGGATCGTCCGCGTGTCCTGGGCGAGGTGGACCTGTTCTCCGCCCAGGTCCTCGTGCACCAGCACGCCATCTACATGCACGAGTCCGCGCAGTACCACGTGGACCGCCTCGAGTGGGGTGAGCGCAAGGCGTACGTCCACCGGATCGACGCGGACCATTACACCTACGCGAACCGCGCCGTGACGCTCAAGCCGCTCGACGTGTTCGCCAGCGCACCGGCCGCGGGCGGCACGCGTGTCCACGGCGAGGTCATGGTCGCGAGCCTCGTGACGCTCTACAAGAAGCTCAAGTTCGTCACCGACGAGAACGTGGGCTGGGGACCGATCGACCTCCCCGAGATCGAGCTCCAGACGACCGCGTACTGGCTCACCGCGGAACGGGCGGCAACGGGCTGGCGGCGGGACGAGCTTGACGTGGCACTGATCGGCGCCGGGCGGGCCATCCAGGCCGTGGCCGCGGTGCTCCTCATGGTGGATCCGCGGGACCTCGGGCTGGTGTCGCAGGTCCGCTCTCCTCACCACGAGGCGCCGACGATCTACCTCTACGAAGCCATGCCGGGTGGCGTGGGCCTCTCGGAGCGCCTGTTCGCGCGCCACGAGGAGCTCGTGGTGGGTGCCGCCGAGCTGATCCGCGCCTGTCCCTGCCAGGCCGGCTGCCCGGCGTGCACCGGGCCTCGCCTGGAGCCCGAGGTGGACGGCAAGGCGCTGGCGCTGCGCCTGCTCGCCTCGCTCGGATCCGAGCAGGGCACGCAGCCGGGCGTCACGGGATCGCAGCAGGCCGCGGTCGCATGACCACGCAGGTCGGCGGCCCGATCACCCGGGAACGACGCCTCGCGAACCTGCGGGCCTCGCTCGCGCGGGGCGGTGGGGCGCCCGTGGGCCCGGACCAGGAACCTGCCCGGGCCCCCTTCGCCGGGCGACGGAGCCCGGAGCTTGCGGCGAGGCTCGCGGCCGCGCTCGGCGCCGACGTGACCGCGGATGAGGGAGCGTTGCTCGTGCGCCGCGTCGTTCAGCCGGTCGAGATCCCGGTCGACCGCGAGCGGCTCGCCAGCCTGCCCGGTCAGCCGCCGCCTGACGCGCCACTGGTCTGCCTCGACACGGAGACCACCGGGCTTGCGACCGCCGCCGGGACGCTCGCGTTCCTCGTCGGGCTCGCGCGCTGGGACGGGACCATGTTCCAGCAGACCCAGCTCCTGCTCCCCGACCACGCGGACGAGCCGGCGCTCCTGGCCGAGATCTCCCGCTGGGTCACGCCGGACGCCTGGCTGGTCAGCTACAACGGCCGCGGGTTCGACTGGCCGCTGATCGAGGCGCGCTACCGGCTCGCGGGACGGCCCGCCCCGGTGCACGCCGGGCACCTGGACCTGCTTCCGTTCGTGCGGCGCGTGTTCCGGCACCGCATGGAGAACGCGCGCCTGCGCACCGTGGAGGAGGAGCTCCTGGGGGTCTCGCGCGTCGGCGACGTCGAGGGCTGGGAGATCCCCCAGATCTACCTGGAGGTGCTTCGCGGCGGCCCCATCGGACCGCTGGCAGGGGTCGTCGTCCACAACGAGAAGGACGTGCGGTCACTCGGCCTGCTGCTGGCTCACGTCGAGCACCGCTACGCGGACCGGGCGACCCGCCACGAAGCCCCACGCGGAGACCTCGCGGGCCTGGCCCGGGCCTATGCACGGGATCGGCGCCACGACGAGGCGCTCGAGTGCCTGGATGACGCGCTCGCGGCCGCGCCGCCGGTGCGGGACCCGTTCGGGCGGACGGCGGTCGCACCGGCCGTCGCGCGCGAGGCCTCGCACGAGGAACGCGACGAGTGGTGGTCGCCGCGTGTGCGTCCCAACTTCGGTGGCCGAGCGCCCGGGCCTGGGTGGCGCGGCGGACTGGCGAACGGGCGCGGCGGTCCGCTGGGGCCATCGCCGTCGGCTGCGGCCTGGGACACGCCCTCGGACCGCTGGACGGACGAGCGCCTGGCCGCCGAGCGTGCGCGGACCCTGCGGCGGCTCGGACGCTGGGCGGAGGCCGCCGAGGCATGGCAGGCGGCCGCGGCGGCCGGCGGAGGGCTCGGGGCCATCGCCTGGATCGAGGTTGCGAAGCTCCGCGAGCACCGTCTCGACGACCCGGGCGGTGCGCTCGCGGCGACCCGAGCGGCCTGGCGCCTGCTCGAACGGCTGCGCGTGACGGGCCGGGCACACCCACGCCTGGAGGCGGACCTGCAGCGGCGCGGGACACGCCTGGCCGCCCGGATCCGCCGCCGATCCGCGTCCGCGGCGATCGGCCCTTGATCAGTCGGGGTTGTCGCCGCCGTGCATTCGTTCGATGGCGTCCTCGAGGTACGGGACCCCGAATACGCCGGGCCCCTCCAGGATCAAGGATCCGCAGGCCGCCCCGAGGCGCAGGTCAGGGTCGGGGCCGTCCCAGCCCGTGGTGATGGCCGGATCCACCCAGGCCGCGAAGACCGCGGCAAGAAACGTGTCCCCGGCACCGACAGGGTCAACGTACTTCTGGATCGGGATGCTGTGCCAGTGGCGGGCGTCGAGCTCGTCGGGGCGCTCCCCCACCCTGTAGGCAGTGCCGCCGTGCACGCCGTCAGTGAACAGGAGCGTGGCTCCAGGATGCATGAACGCGGCGAGGTGCGCGGGAGTGGTCGCGTCGTCCACGTCGTCGCTGCCGACACCGACCAGGTTCGCGCGTCGGACCACGGGCGACGGCCCGGGCGGCAGGTGATGGACAGGGGCGCCGTCGCGGAGCACCCGGAGCAGGCCCTGCCAGCCGAGTGCCACGAGCGCATCCGGGCGTGGGATGTCGGCCCACTCGTCCCGTACCTCGGCGGCCACCGGCGCGAACACCCAGGCCCGCGCGTCCCGCCACCCGGGCGGGAGCGCCCTGGGATCGACGGCGTCGGAGACCTGTGGCGTCTGCTGGATGCGGCCGGTCGGCGTCTCGATGTTGATGAAGATCGGCCCCCTGCTGCCGGGGATCACGCGGACGTCCACGCCGGCATCGCGGATGGTGTTCAGCTCCCGCGAGCTCGTCGCGAGCTCGTCGGCGACGACGAGGGCGCCGACCCTGATCCCGAGGCGTGCAAGCGCCAGGGCCGAGTACGATGCCCCACCCCCGAGGCGCCAGCCACGTTCGTCGTCGTCGACCAGGTCCCGGCAGGCCGCGCCCACCACCACGACCGCGGGTGCTTCGTCCATCGGTCCCTCCGGGGGTCCGGGTGGACCCGCCTATACTGGCCACTCCCGCGCACGCCGGTGCACCAGCGGCCGCAGCACCCGGCCGCTCCCGACCGAGGTTGTACATCATGCACTTCTACGAGCTTCACGAGGGCGACGACGACGTCTTCGCCGATCTCCTCCTCGCCCGCGAGGAGGAGATGGAACCCGAGGACTTCTTCGACGTCGTCCAGTCGATCCGGCGGCGCGTCGTGGACTCCTTCGAGCAGGCCACGCTCGTCGAGGCGATCGCGGACGAGCTCGAACGCGACTATGAATTCATCGCCGTCACCAACGACCGCCTGACCGCCGCCGTCAACGTCTCGCGCGATGACGAGGAGAACTTCCTCGCGGACCTCGACGACGAGCCGGACAGCGTTGACTACGCGACGATCCTGGCCGACCTCCAGACGGAGAACGAGCGCCCGAACTGAGGGCGCGACGTGGGTCGGGCGCGGTCCGGACAGGGCTGGCCGTGTGAGCGACCGCCCTGACCCGCCCCAGAGTCATTTCGGACTGCCTGCCGAGAACCTCAGCGGCGATCCTGCAGGGTTCGGGCCTCAGCTCCTCGGCGACACCCCCGGTTTGACCCGGTGCCGAGTCGGGGCGGTGCGGACAGGGCTGGGTGGCCGCACTAGCGGCTGAACAGGATCTCGATCACGTCGCCATCGCGGACGTGGTAGGTCTTGCCCTCGGAGCGGACCTTGCCGTGCTTCTTGGCCTCGGCGATCGACCCCATGGCCAGCAGCTCCTCGTACGCGATCGTCTCCGCCCGGATGAACCCGCGCGCGAGGTCCGTGTGGATCGCGCCCGCGGCATCGACCGCGTTCGAGCCGTCCGGGATCGGCCAGGCCCGGACCTCGTCCGGACCCGCGGTCAGGAACGAGATCAGCCCGACCAGGCGGTAGGAGAGCTTGATCACCCGATCGAGCGCCGACTCCGCGAGGCCGAGCTCCTCCATGAAGACGGCGGCCTCCTCGGGGTCCAGCTCGCCGAGCTCCATCTCGATCTTCGCCGAGAGCGCATCCACCATCGCGTGGCGGTGCGAGTAGCCGGCCTTGATGGTCTCGATCAGCGCCGGCGCACCGGCCAGCTCGTCCTCCCCGATGTTGAGCAGCACGAGGACCGGCTTCTGGGTCAGGAACCGGAAGCCGCGCAGGGCCTTCTCCTCGTCGGGATCGAGCGGCTCGTCACGGATCGGGCGGCCGGCCTCCAGGGCCGGCTTGAGTCGGGCGAGGATGGCTCCCTCGCGCTCGTTCGCCTCGCGCTCCGCCGGGGTCCCATGGCGGCCTGACCCGTGCAGGCGCTCAAGGCGCCGGTCCACCATCGAGAGGTCGGCGAGGATGAACTCGAGGTCCAGGCCCTCGAGATCACGGGCGGGGTCAACCGTGCCCGCCGGGTGCGGGTGGGCGGCGGAGTCCCACGCCCGGACGACGTGGATCAGCGCGTCCGAGTCGCGCAGCCGGGCGAGGTGCTCGGCGGGGAGCTCCTCGGTGCCGACGTGCCCCTCGTGTGACGCCGGCGGCGCCGGGAGGTCCACGTAGGTCACGTCGGCGTGGACGATCTTCTTGGGCTTGAAGACCTCCGCCAGCCTGTCCAGCCGCTCGTCGGGGACCTTGACGACGCCCACGTTGAGCTGGAGGCCGCCGTACCCGCCGGTCTCGGCGTGGCCGCGCGTGAGGGTGTTGAACACGGTTGTCTTGCCGCAGCCGGCAAGCCCGACGATCGCGATCTGCATCAGATCATGCTACCGGTCGCCGATGCACCGCCGATCCCACCGGCCGCCCGCCCCGCCCCGCGGGTCAGTAGCCCGCGGTCGGGTCCACCACGTTGACGAGCGGACGACCGTCGGCATAGCGCCGCAGGTTCTCGCAGAACAGGTCCACGGACCGGTCCAGCACCCGGGTGGACGACCACGACGTGTGCGGCGTGAGGATGACGTTGGGCAGGTCGTAGAGGGGCGACGTCGGCGGGAGCGGCTCCTCGCGGAACGTGTCCAGGACGGCGCCGCCCAGGCGGCCGTCGCGGATCGCGCGAGCGAGGGCCAGCTCGTCGATGAGCTCGCCGCGGGCGACGTTGATCACCCACGCGCCGGGCTTGAGCTGCGCGATGGCCTCCTCGCCGATCAGGCCGTGTGTGTCCTCCGTGAGCGGAGCCGCGAGGACGACGAAGTCCGACTCGGCCAGCAGCTCGGGGAGGTGCTCCGGCGCAAGGACCCGGTCCAGCATCACGGACCCGAGGTATGCCTCGTCACCGGCACCGTCGGCGGCATGCGAGCCCGCCTCCGGGCGCCGCCGGGTCGCCACGACGCGACACCCGAACGCCGTCGCCAGCGCACCCACCGCCCGTCCGATGGACCCGAGGCCCACGATGCCCACGGTGACGTCGCGCAGCTCGCGCGACTCGAGGGGCTGCCAGGTGCGCTCCGCCTGGAGCTCGAGCAGCGACGGCAGGCGCCGCGACACGGCCAGGATCATGAGCATCACGTACTCGGCGATGGGCCGGCTGAAGACGCCGCGCGCGTTGGTGATGGTCAGGTCACGGGCCCGCGAGGCCGGCGTGAGGACGCGCTCCACGCCTGCCGTGGCGGAGTGCACCCAGCGCAGGGATGGGGCCCGGGCGAGGATCCGGTCGAACTGCTCCGCCGGGAAGCGGCCGCGCAGCATGACCTCCACGTCGTCCAGCGGACCGTCGGGGTGCCCGTCGAAGCCGATCGTGACGATCCGGGCACCGGGTGCCGCGGCCCGGATCGCGTCCAGGTCGCGCCCCCGCCAGCGCGCGGCCAGGATCGGCGTCAGGGCGATGGCCACCGGCACGCCGCCGGGACCGGATCCGGGTCCGGGTATTCGCGAGGCGGCCTCCGTCACGCGGTCCCTCCTTCAGTACGGTTGAGTCCCATCCGCCGGACCCACGCGTCCGGAGTCGTGATCTCCTCGGGTGTCGGCAGGGTCTCGGGTCCGTCCCAGAGCCGCCGCAGCGCTGCCGCGCCACCGAGCCGCTCGATCTCAGCCACGAAGGCCTCGCCCTTGCGGTACTGGTCCATCTTGAGGTCCATGCCCGTGATGCGCAGCATGGCGCGCTCGAACGGCGTTCGCTGCTCGCGCCGGCCGTGGAACCGCGCCGAGATCCGCTCCACGCCCGGCACGAGGTCCTTGCCCACGGCGTCCATCACGTGGTCGCTGAACCCCTCGAGCAGGCTCATCGTGGCCTGCACCTCGCGGAACAGGCGGCGCTGCTCGTCGGACATCAGGCGCTCGAGCCAGTGCTGGTCGTCGCGGCGGCCCTCGCCGCGCAGCGAGGCCCCCAGGGCACGGACCGCCTCCCGGCCCATGGACGCGGCGTCGTCGCTGAACAGCCCGAGCTGGCGCTCGAGGCGGTCGGCGAGGTAGGGACGCAAGCCAGGGGTGCGCCTCGAACTCGAACGCGTGGGTGGTCTCGTGCAGCGCGATCCAGGTCCGGAACGGTCCCAGCGGCACGTCCATGACCCGCGCGGTGTTGCGGATGTTCTCCTCGACGAACAGCAGACGGCCGGGCGTGGTCTCCGCCGAGAGGAGAGCGAGGTCGTACTGGCCGAGCACCCGCTGGCCCATGAAGCCGAGCAGGAGCCCCAGCTGGCGCGTCGTGACCCAGCGGTTGGCGAGCGTCATGGACGCCTTCGTGACACCGCTGCCCTCGGGCAGCATCTGGTCCAGGAGCTGGCCCTCGAGCCTCCCGATGAGCCCGGCGAACGCCGATGTGTTCGCCCGGATCCAGGTCGCCCGGTCCACGACCGCGACTCGGTCGACAACCCCCGGCAGGTCCGTCCCGAGATGCTCGGACAGCGCCGGCACGACCTTGGCCATCGCGGCCGCATAGTCGCCCTCGGTCGCCCGGAGCTGGTCAGCGGTGAGGGAGCCGGGTGCGGACCGCAGGCGCGCGATCGCGATGTCCTCGACCCGTCGCCAGTCCACGAGCCCCGCGGCGCGCGCGGAGCGCTCGATCTGGCGGCCGGCCACGGTCACGGCGGCCCCCAGCACGGAGCCCACGAGGAACCCGACCTGCCACAGGCGCTCCTCCGGGATCCGCCCGCGACGAGCCGGATCCGGACGCGGCGCCGCCGGCATCAGCCGGCCGTCCCGAGATCGATGGACTCCACGTCGGGAAAGGACTCGCCGAACATCCGCGACGCGATCGACCGGAAGCGCTCCACGTCACCGGTCGTGAGCTGCACGTGGATCGGTGGCGGGCCGTAGGTCTCGGCCGGTCGCGAGTGACCTGCCGCGCCGGGGTCCGCCGCGGTCCCCCGGGTCGTGCCGGGCGCCTCCAGCCCGTTCACGGAGAGCAGCTCGGCCAGCGTGGCCGAGGTCGCCGTCGCCGAGTCCACGATCGCCACCCGGTCGCCGACGGCGCGCGTCAGGATGGGCCGCAGGAGCGGATAGTGCGTGCAGCCCAGGAGCAGGGTGTCGATCTTGGCCGACGGCGGACGCGGGAACACGAACTCGCCCGCCCCGTCGCGCTCGCCCAGGAGCGGCGCCAGGTCCTCGGCGACCACCGCCTCGAGCTCCTCGCCGGACAGGATCCCCGCCTCCACCATCGGCACGAACCGGGGCGTCGCGTGCTCGTAGACCTCGACGGCGGGGTTCTCGTCCTTGATCGCGTTGAAGTAGGCGTGCGAGCGGACCGTCGCGGGCGTCGCGATGACCCCGACGCGCCGGTTCCGGGTGGCGAGGGCGGCCGCGGCGGCGCCGGGCCGGACCACGCCCAGGACCGGCAGGTCGTACCGGGTCCGCAGGTCCCGCAGCGCCACCGCGGTCGACGTGTTGCAGGCCACCACCAGCGCCTTCACGTCTCGCTTGGCGAGCTCGTCCAGCGCCTCCATCGAGAACCTGCGGACCTCGTCGTCGGTGCGGATGCCGTACGGGGCGCGGGCGTTGTCGCCCAGGTAGATCGTGGACTCGTGGGGCGACCGGCGGAGGATCTCGCGCAGGACCGTCAGACCGCCCACGCCGGAGTCGAAGACCCCGATGGGTCGCGGGTCGGACACGCGCCTCCTCTACCGGCGCGCGGCGGAGACGGCCGGGCGCGCCATGAGCTCGGCGGCGGTCCGCGTGATGTCCTGGCTGATCTGCGCATCCGGGTCCGCGAGGACGAACGGGATGCCCTCGTTGTTGGCGCGCACGACCAGGGCTCCACCGGAGGTCACCTGGTGCTCGGGGACGCGGCCCAGCGCACGGTTGAGGACCTCCGGATCGAAGCCGCCGGTGGAGTCCGCGCGGTTGACCAGGTAGCGGACCTTGGTGGGCGGATAGCCGATCATCCGGAACGCGTCCGCCACGACCATCGTGTTGTGGATCGCGGTGGAGTCGTAGGTGACGATCTCCAGGATGGTGTCCGACGTGTCGAGGAACGCGAGGTTGATGTCGTTGATCACCGCGGGCGTGTCCACGATGACCACCTCGTACACGCGGCGCAGCAGTGAGAGCGTCTTCTCGAGGTCGCGCACGGTCACCATCTCGGCCATCTCGACGCGCGGCGGGGCGAGGAGGATGTCGATGCCGGACGGGTCGCGCCACAGGACATCGGCCAGGTCGGACTCGGCGATGCGGTCCGTCGGCAGGTCGAGCAGCGAGGGCGCCTCCATCGGCACCTTGAGCAGGGCCCGCATGTCCCCGAACTGGAGGCTGCCGTCGATGAGGACCGTCCGCAACGGGAGCTGGCCGATCGCGACCGCGAGGTTGAAGGCGAGCGTGGTCTTGCCGACGCCACCCTTGGGCGCGAAGACGGTGACCATCCGGGCGAGGTGCGTGTTGTCGGCGACCTGCGCCGCCTGGCTGACCTGCTGGAGGCGTGAGACCAGCTCGTAGCCGGTGAACGGCATGGCCAGGACGCCGTGGACGCCGTTGCCGGGGTCCGTCGCCACGGGCTGCTGCGGGACGGTGAGCACGATCACCGGGACCTTGAGGCCGGACTGGTGGAGCTGGGCGACCAGACTCATGCCCTTGACCCGACCCTGGAGCAGCGCGTCCACCATGATCACGTCCGGGCGAAGCTCGCCGACGAGCGGGAGCACGCGCGAGCCATCGCTCACGACGTCCAGCAGCTTGATCGCGGACTGCGAGTTGAGCAGCCCGCGGACGTACTGCGCGACCTGGGGAACGTCCTCGACCACGAGGAGGCGGATCTGGTCCGGCATCGGGCCGACTCTACCACGCGGGCCGGACCGCAGATGCCGGCCCCGAAGGTCCCATTGGCGACCCTCCGGGAGGGTCACTCGACCGGATCGTCCGGGACAGGGGATCAGGGCTTGCGGGCCACCAGGACGACTCGCTCGGCGCCAGGCGCGAGCTGGTTCATGTCGTAGTCCCCTGCCAGGGTCTCCACCACGAGGCCGGAGGCCTCCGCGAAGGACACCAGCTCGTCCGGCGAGACGAGGCGGAGCCTGTCCACGCGCACCCAGCGCACCGGCGGTTCGCCGGCATGGCCTTCGTCGAAGATCGTGGTCAGGACGACCGAGGTCGTGGTCGCATCGTAGACGGCGCTGCAGGTCTTGGTGGCGATCCGGCCCGAGCCCGGGTCGCCGCGGACCCACTCCAGGACGAGGCGGCCGTCGTAGCGGGCCAGGTCGTCCGCAGTCGGGAGCCAGGCGTCCACCATCGCCAGGCCGCCGGGGGCCAGGTGCGCAGCGAGCGTCGCCACGGCGGCCGCCTGGTCGGCGCGGCTGCCCAGGAGGAAGATCGAGTTGAGGGGGATGAACGCGAGGTGGTAGGCGCCCGCGTCGGGCAGCCGGACGGACCGCGCGTCATCCGTCACCAGCCGGACCCTCCGCGCGATGGCCTTGCCGGCCGCGTCTGCCCGATCGCGAGCCCGGGCGACCATCGCCGCATCCGTGTCGACGCCGGTGACCTCGTGGCCATCCTCGGCAAGTGGCACCGTGAGCCGTCCCGATCCGGACGCGAGCTCCAGGATCGGCCCGCCCGCCCGCGCGGCCAGCGCGAGGAGCAGGTCCAGGTCTCCGGGATCCTCCGACAGGTCCAGGTCGTAGAGGCGGGCCAGGGCCGCGGCGGCGGACTCGCTCATGCGGATGCGGTCACGGGAGACCCCGTCACGAACCGCGGGGCTCGAACCGCACGGGGTGTCCGGCCAGCCGCTTTGCGGCGAGCGCCGAGATGCACTCCAGGGCGACCCGGTTGGCGGCCATGGCGGTGACCTCGGCATGGTCGTAGGGCGGCGACACCTCGACGATGTCCATGCCGGCGATCTCCACGGCACCCGCGATGCGGCGGACCGCGCGCAGCAGCTCCCGCGGCAGGAAGCCGCCGGGCTCGGGCGTTCCGGTGCCGGGGGCCGAGCCCGGGTCGATGACGTCGATGTCCACCGAGATGTAGACGGCGTCGGGGCCGTCGAGCGCCTCGGCGATGGCGTCGTCGATGACCGCCTCGGCACCGCGCTCCTCCACCTCGGTCATGAGGTGCCAGCGGAGCTCGTGATCCTTCATCCACTCGAAGGTCTCGACGGGCGGCCAGTAGCCACGCAGGCCGACCTGGACGAAGTTGCGGCCGCGCACGGCGCCCGACTCGATCAGGCGGCGCATCGGCGTGCCATGCCCCGCCAGCACGCCCCAGACGTCGTTCGCCGTGTCGGCGTGGGCGTCGAAGTGGACGATGCCGATGGAGCCCGGGTGGCGCACGTCGGCGACGGCGGTCGCCGCGGGCCAGGTGATCGAGTGGTCGCCACCGAGGACGATCGGGATCGCGCCGGTCGCTGCCACCTCGCGCACCTTGCGGTAGATGAAGGCATGCGACCGCTCGATCCAGGCCGGGGTGAGGTTCGCGTCACCCGCGTCGACGACGTCGAGGATCTCGAACGGCTCGACGCCCAACTGAAGCGAGTTGATGGAGCCGGTGGTGTACTGGGCCTCGCGGATGGCGCGCGGGCCGAATCGGGCACCAGACCGGTGGCTGGTGGCGTCGTCGAAGGGGGCGCCGACGATGGCGACGTCGGCGCGGCGCGCCATGAGATCGGCTGCATCCGGCACCCAGGGCAGCCGCATGAACGTCGGGAGCCCGACGTAGGAGGGGAGGTCGAAGTCGTCGACCACCTCGTAGGCGCGGTCCCAGCCGTTTCGCGCTGCGAAATCGACGCCGCGAGGGTCTTGAGGACGCTCGGCCACGGATGGTCCTCGACAGGACGAGCGCCGCCGGTTCGGGTCCTCCGCCCGGCGGGGCGCGCAGGGCCCGATGGTAGCGCGTCCCAGGTGGGGTGCGGTGCGCTATCCCTGTCCGCGGAACTCCTGCCAGGCGGCCTCGGCGACCGACGGGTCCAGGAGCAGGTCCAGGGCGGTCTGGGCGACGAGGGTGGCAGCCAGGAGCACGGTTCGGTCCGCGCGCGGTCGCCCCGCCGCATCCCGGAACTCCGTGGTGTGGCCGGGGATCGGCACGTCGGAGATGGAGAGGTCCGGGTGGATCGCCGGGACCACCCACGAGACGTTCGCCATGTCCGTCGAGCCCGAGGTCGCGTCCATCCCCTCGTCACGGATTCCATAGGCCGCCGCATTGGCGTTCCAGCGATCCGCGAGGACGTGGTTGTGCTTCATCGTTGACGCGTAGCCCGAGAACTCGACCTCCACCTCGACGCCGGCGGCGAGGGCGGCTGCCTCGCACAGCTGGCGGAAGCGGGGCTTCATGACGTCGTCGTAGAAGCGCTGGTTGGCGCTTCGGATCATGAACCAGGCGCGGGTCCGGTCCGGGATGATGTTGGCCGCCGTGCCGCCCTCCTGGACGATCCCGTGGACCCGGCAGTGCGTGGGCAGCTGCTGGCGCCACAGGCCCACGGAGACGAACAGGGCGATCAGCGCGTCGAGCGCGTTCTTCCCCTCCCAGGGATCGGACGCGGCGTGCGCGGCTCGACCCTTGAACACGACCACCACGTCCTCGGATGCGAGCGGCGCGCACTCGACGTGGTTGCGGTCGCAGGGGTGGTAGAGGAGGGCCGCATCGATGCCCTCGAACAGGCCGTCGCGGAGCATGATCTCCTTGCCGCTCCCCCGCTCCTCGGCCGGCGTGCCCAGGAACACGACCTCGCCCGCCCAGTCATCGCGGGTCGCGGCCAGGGCGATGGCGGCGCCGACACCGGACGCAGCCATGGTGTTGTGGCCGCAGCCGTGGCCGAGGCCCGGCAGCGCGTCGTACTCCGCCAGGACGGCGATCCTCGGCCCGTCGCCACCCTTGCCGCCGGTGAGCCGGCCTCGAACGGCCGTCGAAAGGCTGCCGACGGGATGCTCCACGGCAAACCCATGGCGCGCGACGGCCTCGGCGCACCACGCGGCGGCCTGGTGCTCCTCGAACGCCGGCTCGGGGTTGGCGTGGATGCGGTGGGACAGGTCCAGGAGCTCGTCGCGCGCCGCCTCCACGGCTGCTGCGGCACGCGCCTTGACGTCGGCGAAGGGTTCGGCGGGATGCGCTGCGATCGGCGACTTGCTCATTGGGGGCTCCTAGCGCTCGGCCGAGAGCGTGATCTCGGCCACGAGGAAGATGGCGGCGAGGAACAGGACGATGGGCAGCTGGAAGGCGTCCACCAGCCGCAGGATGACCAGGACCGCGACGAACAGGCCGATCCAGGCACCTCGTCGGGCTGCCCGCATCCAGTCCCCGCGATAGGCGATCCGCCGGTGACGAGCGAACACCACCAGCCAGGCGAGGGGCACCGCGGTGAGGCCGACGGCGAGTCCGATCAGCAGCGCGCCCAGGTAGCCCGCCATCGCGTCCTCGTACGGGTCACGCGTCGTGACCAGGAGGGCGACGATCACCCAGAGAACGCCGGCTGCCGCAAGCAGGCCGATGTTGGCGATCCGGTCCCGTGCTTCCATCACGCCGAGTCTACCGATGCCGATGCCCGAGCGATCACCCAGACCGCTGGCCGGATCGCCCCGGTCAGCCCAGGCGTGCGAGCCCCGCCTCCAGGTCGTCGAGCGTGTCGAGCTCCAGGTCCGGCACGGCCTCGTCGTCCCGTGTCGAGCCCGGGAGCGGCGAGTCCGCGGGTCGCGACGCCAGCCAGGCCGCACGCCAGCCCACCCGCTTCGCTCCGACGACGTCCGCCGATCCAGTCGTCGCCCACGTGGAGCATCTCCGAGGGCTCCGGGCTGCCCAGCGCCGTGCGGGCCGCGGCGAAGATGGCCGGGTGGGGCTTGATCGTCCCGACCCGCTGCGACACGACGACAGCCGACAGGTGCGGCGCCCAGCCGGCCGCCTCGACGTAGCGGTCGATGGTCGCGGCAAGCGGCCAGTTCGACAGGATCCCGAGCCGGTACGTGCCGGCCAGCCGCTCCAGCAGGGCACCCGCTGTGGGTGCGGGCGGCAGCGAGGCGACGAAACCCAGCGAGTACACCTCCACCGCCCAGTCCACCTCGTCCGCCGTGGAGAGGCGGGCGGCGGCACCGTCGTCCCAGCGGCCGTCGTGCGGTGGCGGCGCCATCCCGCGCAGGCGCGCCAGGATCCGCACGACCCGCTGCGCCAGGTCCACCTCGCGGAACTGCGGCACCTCCTCGCGGAACTGGCGCTCGCGCTCCTCGTCCCACGCCCTGAGCACCTCGTCCACGTCGAACGGGCCAAGGTCAGACGCCATCGCCGTGGCCGTGTGGACCACGACGCCGCGCAGGCCGTCGGCCGATACCGGCACGAGCGTGTTCCCGAAGTCGAGGGTGATCACCCGGATCACGGCCCGGCACTCCCCTCCTCGCCCGACAACCGCCCGCGCGCGATCTCCACCGCGATCGGGTTCCGGTCCACGAGCAGCCAGCGGCGTCCAAGGCGTGCGGCGGCGACGCCCGTCGTCCCGGAGCCCGCGAACGGGTCCAGCACCAGGTCTCCCGGCCGGCTCGATGCCGCCACGATCCGCTCCAGCAGCCGCACCGGCTTCTGGGTCGGGTAGCCGGTCCGCTCCGCGGAGGCCGGCGGCACGATCGTCATCCACCAGACGTCGGTCGGGAGCTTGCCTCGGGCCGCCTTCTCGGGGCCCACCAGGCCGGGGGCCATGTACGGGATCCGGTCGATCGCCTCGCGGTCGAACAGCCATGAGTCGCCCTTCGCGTACCACAGGATCGTGTCGTGCTTGCGGGGCCAGCGGTCCCGCGCCCGGCCGCCGTAGTCGTAGGCCCACACGAGCTCGTTGAGGAACCGCTCGGCGCCGAACACCTCGTCGAGCAGCAACCGGACGTGGTGCACCGTCCGCCAGTCCACGTGCAGGTAGAGCGACCCGTGCGGGGCGAGCACCCGGTGGATCTCGCGGATGCGCGCTCCCAGCGCCTCGAGATGAAGGTCCAGGGGCAGGTCGTCGTCCCAGGCCAGGTCGCTGACCGTCTCGTAGGCCACCTCCGGGCCGCGGAACCCCGGTCGCGTCCGTTCGCCGCTCCCGGTCCGGATCGATACCAGGCGGCGCGGGCGACCGGTCGCGAACGGCGGGTCCGCGTAGGCCAGGTCCACGACTCCGTCCGGAATGGCAGCCAGGACGTCGAGGTTGTCGGCCTCGAGGACGGCGCCGCGCGAGGACCCGCCCAGGACAGCGTCGAGCGCCGCTCGTGCCTCGTCAGGCAGCGCTGCCATCGCTCAGCGGGCCGCGCTTGACGGACAGATCTCGCGGTAGGCGCACCAGGTGCAGGCGAGCAGGTCCGGCTTCGCGCCGAACTCCCGCGCGCGGATCCCCGTGGCCGCCGTCCGGATCGACTCGCGTGCCTTGTCGATCCGCTTGCGGTCCACGGGCACGGTCCCCACGAGGCCGGTCTCGAGGAAGCTCAGGGCGACGGCGTCGGGAAGCCGGCCCGTCATCGCCTCGTAGCCCATGGCGTAGATCGACAGCTGGAGCGACTCCTTCGCCCGCTGTCGGGCCTTGGCCGGGTCGCGCACGTCGGACGACTTGTAGTCGGTGATCACGACATGCTCCGGGTAGGTGAACATCACGGGCTCGACGACGTCCGCGGCGGCATCGTCGCGGGCGGCCGCAAGCACCTCCGGCGCGGCCCCGTCACGCGGGATGATGTCCACCCGGTCGTACCGGCCGCGGACCCGGTCGCCATCCAGCAGGAAGCTGAACTCCCGCTCCACGTAGGCCGGGATGATCGCCCCGGGACGCAGCTGCTCCTCGCGGAACCGGCGCAGGGACGCGCGCCCGGCATCGAGGCGTGCCTCCTCGTGCTCGCGCGACAGGAACCCCTCGGACCGCCAGGCGGCGACGAACGAGGCGACCAGGTCGTCCTCCGACATGACGTCGCCGCGGGCATGGCGCTTGTGGAACTCCGAGACGGCGGCGTGGAGCGCCGACCCATAGATCAGCGAGTGGTGGGGCGCCAGCGGCACCCGCAGGACGTGGCCGAACCGGTACTTGAGCGGACAGGTCAGGTAGTCGTCCACGGCGTAGAACGAGAGCAGCAGCGGCTCCCCGTCCCGGGACCGTGGGGCCGCAGGCGAGGGTTCCGGACGCTGGTTGGCGGCCAGGCGCTCGAGCGGGGTGGTGGACGCAGCCCCGCTGGCCGTCGCCCCGGCCGCCACCGGCAGGTCCAGCGCCTCGAGGACGAAGGGCGAGACACGCCGCGCCCGCTGGCCGCCGTAGTCGGCGGCGTGCGAGAGGACGAGCTCGTCCCGGGCCCGCGTCATGCCCACGTAGAACAGGCGGCGCTCCTCCTGCAGCTGGTAGTCGCCCTCCGGCAGCGTCTCGTTGACCAGCTCGACCGGCAGGGCCAGCTGCTCCCGCCGCCCGGTGGCCGGGAACCGGCCGGTCACCAGCCCCGGCAGGTACACGACCGGGAACTCGAGGCCCTTCGCCTTGTGCACGGTCATCACCGCCACCGCGTCCGCGTCGGGATCGATGTCGGCCGTGGGCGGGTCGTCGCCGGCCTGGATCAGCGTCTGGAGGTGGCGGGCGAAGAAGACCGCCCGGTCGTCCGCGAGGAGCGCGGACTGGGCGCGAACGATGTCGAAGAAGCGGGCGATGTTGGACAGGGCCTCCTCGGCGGCGACGGACTCGGTCTCGGCGAGCCGCTTGAGCCAGCCGCTGCCGCGCAGGAACGCGTACAGCACCTCGCCGGCGGGGCGCTCGTGGGCGAGCGCGACATAGGACCGCAGGTCCTCGACGAGCCGGGCGGCGCGCGATCGGGTGTCAGGGGCCAGGCGCAGGATCCCCGGTTGGCGGCCCAGCTCCTCGAGGATCTCGAACACGCTCCGGTTCCGGCGGCGGGCCATGTTGACGATGTTCACGAGGTCCTCGCCGCCCATTCCGTAGAGCTCGGACGCGGCGAGCCCGTACACGTCCGTGGACGCGCCCGGGTCCGCGACGGCGCGCAGGAAGGACAGCAGCAGCCGGACCTCCGGCCGGGCGTAGAGGCCGCTGGTGCCGGAGAACCGCCACGGGATCCCCTCGAGGTTCAGCGAGCGCAGGACGGGATCCGCGGCCGCGTTGGCGCGAACCAGGATCGCGACATCCCTCGGGGCGCCTCCCTCGCGCACGCGGCGGGCGATGTCCGCGGCGATCCAGTCCGCCTCCTCCGCACCGCTCGCGAAGGCTTCGTGGCGGACCGCGGGCGCTCCGTTGCTGCCGCGCTCGGCGATCAGCTTCTTGACGATCCCCGCTCGGACCTCGAGCCGGTCCGGGTCGTTGTGACGGACGAGGCGGTAGGAGGCGTCCAGGATCGGGCCCCGGGACCGGTAGTTGCGCCGCAGGACCACGACCCTGGCGTTCCGGTAGCGCTCGCGGAACTCCAGGATGTTGCTGATCGCGGCCCCGCGGAACTTGTAGATGGACTGGTCGTCGTCGCCCACCACGGTCACGTTGCGGTGGCGCTGGGCGACGAGCGCGACGAGCTCCGCCTGGGCCCGGTTCGTGTCCTGGAACTCGTCGACGAGCACGTACTTGAACCGCTCCTGGACCTGCTCCCGCGCGGACGGCGACTCGCGCAGGAGCCGCAGCGCGAGGGAGACCTGGTCGCCGAAGTCCACCGCGCCGTTCGCCGCCAGCAGGCCCTGGTAGACGCCGTACGCCCGGGCGAGCTCGCCGCGCTTGCGCGCCTCCTCGGCGAGCGCGGCGGCCGCGTCGGGAGCGGCCCCGGTTGCGTCCGGCTGCGGCCGTCACCGCTGCCTGTGCCGCGGCCGCCGCCGCCGCGGCTGGTGCCGCCAGGCCCTCGGCATGGGCCAGGAACGCCTCCGGCGACACGTCCTCGTCCTTGGCCCGCGAGAACAGCGTCGCGAGTGCGTCCAGGAACTTGGTCGGATCGCCCAGCGGCCGGTACTCGTCCAGCCCCAGCTCGAACACGTGCTCGCGCAGGAAGACGACGGTCTCGGGGCGCGAGAAGACCCGCACGTCCGACGGCAGGCCGAGCTCGAGCGCGAACTCCCGGATCAGCCGGTCCCCGAAGGCGTGGAACGTGGAGATCGCCGTGTCCGTGTAGCCGTACGGGACCAGCTGGTCCACGCGCACCTGCATCTCGTCCGCGGCCTGGTCCGTGAACGTGAGAGCCAGGATCTCCGACGGCCGTGCCCGCTTGGTGGCGATGAGCCAGGCGATCCGGCGGGTGATGACCGACGTCTTGCCGGTGCCGGCGCCCGCGACGACCAGCAGCGGTCCGTCGCCGTGCATGACCGCCTTGCGCTGCTCGGCGTTCAGCCCCTCGAGCAGCTGGTCCGTGCCCCCGGGCTCCGGACCATCCTCCACGGGCGGCTCGATGGCACCCCAGACCGGGATCTGGACCAGCGGTTCCGGTTCCCCGCGGCCCGCACGGCGCCTCACGCGACGCACCGGGTGCGGATCGGCCACGGGCCCGGCAAGCGGGTGCAGCGGCGCGGGGAGTACCAGAACGCATGACGCGAGATTGGGGCGAGCCCGTGCCAGCTCCGGTGTCACGGGTCGCATGGCGATCAGGCCTTCGCGGATCCCTGCCCGGACGCCAGGGCGATCCGAAGGGCCTCTGCCTCCTCGTCCGACAGCGCCCCATCGGCCTTGCCGCCGGTGATCGCCTTGCCGTACACGCGCGTGGCGGTGCGGGTGTGGAGGCTGCTGACGATGAACCCGTCGCCGTGCTGATCGAGCAGCGCCAGGGCGAAGCTCTGGTTGCCGCCCGTGTCCTCGAACGGGTTGTAGCGCACGAGGCCGAGGCGCTGGAACGCATCCGGCTGCAGCCGCTCGAGGACCGCCGTGCGACCCTCCAGCTCGTCGACCTCACGGGCGACCGCGTACACCTTGTCGATGTGGGCCTCGAGCGTGGACTCCAGGCTGTTGCCGTCCCCGCCGGCGGTCAGGTTTGCGATCCGGCTGTCCAGCTTCGAGACCCGCCGGATCAGCACCAGGACGATCACGACCAGCCCGATGACGACGATGCCAAGCGCGAAGATGATGGCGCCGATCGACGGGGTCACGAGCTGGTTCAGGTCGTCCAATGTGGTCCTCTCAGGGCGGGGCGGGGCCGAGCATAGCAGCCGATCCTCACCGCTCACCCACCCGCCGCGCGGGCCGGCGGGGAAACCCCCGACGGCCCTCCATGTGTCACCCGGTGTATCCTCCCCGCCGACGGAAGCCGCGCCCGCGGCGACCCGCCCGACAGGAGGTCTCGAAGCCCGCCATGGCCAAGCGCGCCCGCGGCAGCGTCCGACCCGGCCAGCGCCGGCGCATCGACCGGCGCCCCGCGTCCCCGACCGCCGCGACCACCACGCCCACGCCGGCGGCCGCGCCGAAGCCCGCAGGCCTGTCGGACGCGGAGCTGGAGCGCGCCGCGCAGCTCGAGGCCGACCTCCTCGCCGAGGAGAAGGCCGCCGAGCAGTCCCGGAAGCGGACTCGTGAGCGCACGACGACACGGGAGGTGGTTGGCACGGGTGGCTCGCTGGCCGTCCAGGAGGCCGCCGAGTACGCCTACGTGGCCCGCGACATCAAGGACATCGTCAAGATCGCGAGCCTCCTGCTGGCGATCCTCCTGGTCCTCTGGATCCTGATCGACGTCACCGGGATCATCCCGATCGGCGGCTGACGCCGCCCGGCCCTACCATGGGCCGCATGCCTCCCCGGCGCGCCGTGCCCGGCGCTCGCCCCGAAGCCCTGTTCAAGCCCCCGCCCGAGCGGCAGCCTCTGGCCGCCCGGCTGCGCCCGCGCACCCTCGAGGAGTTCGTGGGCCAGGCGCACCTCGTCGGCGAGCGCGGCCCACTCCGCAGGTCCGTCAGCCGCGGGCACCTCGCGTCGATGCTCCTGTGGGGCCCGCCCGGCACCGGCAAGACGTCGCTCGCCCGGCTGCTCGCGGATGCCGTCGGCGCGGAGTTCCGCACCGTGTCGGCCGTCATGTCGGGCGTGGCCGAGGTCCGCGCGACGATCGCCGAGGCCCAGGACAAGCTCGCCCTCCACGGCGGCCGATCGGTCCTGTTCATCGACGAGATCCACCGCTTCAACAAGGCGCAGCAGGACGCGCTCCTGCCGCATGTCGAGGACGGCACGGTCACCCTCATCGGCGCGACGACCGAGAACCCGTACTTCGAGGTCAACTCGGCGCTCCTGTCCCGGATGCGGGTCTGGCGCCTGGAGCCGCTCACGGACGAGGACGTGGCGTCGATCCTGCGAACCGCCCTGGCGGATGCCGAGCGCGGCCTGGCCGGCATGTACGGCCCCAGGGGTGGCGTGGCGATGGCCGACGAGCCGTTCGAGCACCTCGTCGAGGTTGCCGGCGGGGATGCCCGCCAGGCCCTCAACATCCTCGAGGGGGCCGTGGCGCTGGCCGACGACGAGGATGCCCGCGACACCGAGGACCGCGTCTCCCCCACCCTGGCCCACGTGGAGGCTGCCGCCCAGCAGCGCGTCCTCGCCTACGACCGCGCCGGGGACGGCCACTTCGACACGGTCTCCGCGTTCATCAAGAGCCTGCGCGGCAACGACCCGGACGCGGCGCTCTACTGGCTGGCGGCGATGGTCGCGGCCGGCGAGGATCCCCGGTTCATCGCCCGGCGGCTGATCATCAGCGCGTCCGAGGACGTCGGCAACGCCGACCCGCGGGCGCTCCAGGTCGCGGTCGCGGCGGCCCAGGCGCTCGACTACATCGGACTTCCCGAGGCGTCCTACGCGCTGGCCCAGGCGACCACCTACATCGCCACGGCGCCCAAGTCCAACCGGGCCGGCGGCGCCTACTGGGCGGCGGCCGCGGACGTCGTGGACAAGGGCTCGCTCCCGGTCCCGAACCACCTGCGCAACGCGGCGGACCGGCGGATGAAGCATCACGGGATCGGCGTCGGGTACCGCTACCCGCACGACTACGCCGGCCACGACGTGGACCAGCAGTACCTGCCCGACGACCTCGTCGGCCGCCGCTACTACCTGCCCAGCGACCAGGGCTACGAGAAGACGATCGGCGACCGGATCGCCTGGCGCGAGGGCGAGCGTGAGGCGGCGCGGGCCTCGGGGAGAACGCCTCGCAACCCGGTCCCGGGGCCGGCCGGCGACGGGATGGGCGCCTCCGGAAAGATCACGAGGGCTCGCGAGGAGAGCCGGCGCAAGCTCGCGGACACCCAGAAGGACGACGCCGGGGCATAGGGCCGAGGGGCGGGGCTACGCCTCCGGAGCGCCGGGCTCTGTTGCCGAGACGTCCTGCTGTCTCGACGGGACCACCCGCAGCACCGCGAAGGCCACCACGAGCAGCCCCACGACGATCCCCCACGCCACGAGGATCCCGGCGGCGGCGGCCACCAGGCCCAGCACCAGCGGCGCGACGAGCGCCGCCACCCCGGTCGCGGGATTGAGGCGCGCCCCGGCCAGGACCGGCGACCGCGGCGCGTTCGCGACGGCGACCCCGGCCGCGGTCGGCCAGACGCCCGCCATCCCCAGGCCGCCCGCCAGCATCCCCGCGCCGACCAGCACCACCGCCTGGCCGGCCCAGACGAGGAGCCCACCCGCCACCGCGACCGCGACCATCGCCGCGAGCATCGTCCTCGGGGGCACGCGCGCCCCGATCCCGGCCCCCAGCCCGCTCCGGCCCACGATCAGGCCGACGACGAACAGCGAGCCCAGCGCGGTGGCGTCGGCCAGCGGGATCCCGACGCGCACGACGGCCACCTGGGCGCCCCAAGCCACGAACGACGACTCGGCGCCGATGCACAGGGCCAGGAACGTCCAGGCCAGCCAGTACGCGCGCGGCAACGGGGGCTCAAGACGGCGTCTGCCAGGAGACGGGGCGGCGGTGTCGCCCGTGGCACGGTCCGCGCTCCTCGCCGAAGCGGCGGCCGCCACGTCCCCGCGACCCACCGGTACCAGGAGGGCGATCGCCAGCGCGAGCGGCACTGGCGCCAGGATGCCCAGGCTCCACCCCATGCCGCGCGCGGCCGCCGACAGCACCAGTGGCCCCAGCACTCCGCCGATCACCGACGCCAGCGTCGCGCGAATCAGCAGCACGCCGTCCCGGTGCCCCGCGAACGTCGCGACCGAGTGGGTGAGCGCGCCGGCGCCAGCGAGCCCGACGACGAACCCGCCCGTGAGGAGCACGGGAAGCGACGCGCCCAACCCCATCGCGAGCGCCGCGCCCGCCATGAGGAGCGCCCACAGGCGGACCGCGCCGACGGCGCCCAGCCGGCGCACCACCCGAGGCACGATCGTGCCGGCCACCAGCAGGCCCACGGCCATCGCGCTGTTCGGGAGCGCGGACGCCCACACCGGCGCGCCGAGCTCGGACTCGACGTAGGGAGTGATGTACCCGACGGCGTAGAACAGGAACCCCTGGCACACCATCAGCAGGTAGGCGAACCAGGTGTCGCGTCGGGAGATCATGGGGCTCCTTGCCGGGATCGCGACGGCGGCCTCGCCGCCAGTGAACCCGAGTAGGACTCAGAGGCGGGCGTGCAGCCGGGCCGCCTGCTCCCGTGCCCTGGCGCGGATCTCGTCGGCGTCGACCCGGGTCGGCCGGCCGTCGGCGAAGACCTCCTCCCCATCGATCGTGATCCGGCGCGGCATGATCCCCGGCGTGAAGGCGATGTGCCAGGGATCCATCGGGTCGTAGGACCAGGTGACCTCGTCGGTGCGTGCCTCGGGCACCAGGTCCCAGCCGGCCTCCAGCCACGACCAGGCCGTCGAAGGCCCGCAGGTGATATCGACCGAGCGCTGAAGCACGTAGGCCAGCCGGAACGACTCGAGGACGTTGCCGCCGATCCCGTCCGTGCCCAGCGCCACCCGGTTCGCGAAGCGTGCCGGGTTCGCGTAGCCGACGGCGTTGTTCAGGTTCGACATCGGGTTGTGGAGGATCGTCCCACGCAGGGCGTGATCGGTCGGCAGGTGGACGCAGTGGGCCAGGAGCCAGTCGTCGCGGGTGAGGCCGGCGAGCCGCGCCGGTGCGCCGGCATCGCCCACGCCCTCGCAGACGTGGATGTGGACGCCCACCCCGAGGTCCTCGGCCAGCTCGGCCGCGGCGCGCAGGGACGCGTCCGTGCAGGTGAAGGCCGCGTGGATCCCCACCAGGCCCCGGCCGCCGGCCCGGATGAAGCGCTCGTTCTCGGCCAGGCCACGCCGCGCGCCGTCGGGCCCGTGGCGATCGGTGATCCCGTAGGCCAGCACGGAGCGGACGCCGACCTCGGCGCACGCCTCGGCGATCACGTCGAGGCTGCCCTCGATGGCGTTGGGGGACTCGTGGTGGTCGATGATCGCGGTGGTCCCGTTCTCGAGCGCCTCGAGCGCACCGAGCATGGCCGACCAGCGGATCATCTCGAGGTCGAGCGCCGTGTCCAGGCGCCACCAGACCTGCTCGAGGACTTCCTGGAAGCTCGTCGCCACCTTGGGCGGGGCCGGCATCCCCCGCGCCAGCGCCGAGTAGAGGTGGTGGTGGGCGCAGACGAGGCCCGGGGTGACCGCCGACATCAGGACTCCCCTCCTGCCTCACCCGGTGCGGCGGCGTCGGCGGTCGGCGGCCTCGCGGCCTTCGCGGCATCGCGCGCGAGCCTTGGCAGCAGCGCCCTGGCCGCAGCCGAGTCGCGCATCGGCGTGCTCGTCCTGCGGATCCCGTCGAACGCGTAGAGCGCACCCGCCACGGCGGCGGACGGTCGGGACCAGCACGGCCTCGCCCATGCCCTTCGCGCCGTGCGGCCCCTCGGGCTGTGGCACCTCCACCAGGATCGTCTCCACCGGGGGCATCGCGGCCGCCGGGATGATGCCCAGCGACTTGAGCGTCCCGGTCACGGGGATCCCGTCCTCGGTCTCGAACGCCTCGGTCAGGGCCATGCCCAGGCCCATGTGGACCCCGCCCTCGACCTGGCCCCTCAGCAGGACCGGGTTGAGCGCCTTGCCCACGTCGTGCGCCGCGACGACCCGCTCCACGCGGCCCTCGTCGTCGAGGATGACCACCTGGGTCGCCCACCCGTAGGCGAAATGCGTCACCGGCTCGGCAACGTCGGCGTCGAGCTTGGTGGTCCAGTCCACCAGCACGCTGCCCGCGAAGTCGCGATCGGCCAGGTCCTCCAGGCGGCCGTCGGGTCCGAGGGCCTCGAGCGCCGCCTGGAGCGCCGCGCACGCCTCCAGCACCGCGCGCCCGCCGAGCATCGTGGCCCGCGACGAGGTCGTCTCGCCCGTGTCCAGCTCGCGGTGCGTGTCCACGACGACGCGGATCCGCGCCGGGTCCAGCCCCAGCTCGGCCGCCGCGAGGTCGCGGAAGACGGTGTGGCAGCCCTGGCCCATCTCGGTCCAGGAGTGGAACAGCGTGACGGTGCCGTCCGCCTCGGGGCGGAGGACCGCGTGGCCGCGCTCCTTGAGGCCGTTGCCCACGCCCACGTTCTTGATGGCGCAGGCGATGCCCGCGTACCGGGCGCCCTTGTAGGCGTCCTTGACCGCGAGGAGGGTGGCCCTCACGCCCACGCCCTCGCCCAGCTTCTGGCCGGTCGTCGTGCGGTCGCCCACGTCGAGCGCGTTGCGCCAGCGGATGTCCCAGCCGTCGATGCCCGGCCTGCTCGGCGAGCATGTCCAGGACGCCCTCCATCGCGAAGTCGGCCTGGTTCGCGCCGAAGCCGCGCATGGCGCCCGACGGCGGGTTGTTGGTGTAGACCGCGGTGGCCTCGACGTCCACGTTGGGCACGCGGAACGGGCCGCAGGCATGACCCGCGGCGCGCTCGAGGACCTTGCCGCCAACGCTGGCGTAGGCGCCGTTGTCGCCCGTGATCCGCGCCCGGACCGCGACGAGGTTGCCGTCCGCGTCGCAGCCGGCCGTGTAGTCCAGCCACATCGGGTGGCGCTTGACGTGGAACCACAGGCTCTCCCGCCGGGTGAGCTTGAGCAGCACCGGGCGGCCGGTCGCGACGGCGAGCAGCGCCGCCTGGCCCTGGACGCTGAGGTCCTCCTTGCCGCCGAACGCGCCGCCGGTGGACACCTGGGTCACGAGGACCTCGCCCGCCGTCAAGCCCCAGGAACGACGCGATCTGGCGCCGGTCCTCCCAGGCGCCCTGGCCGGGCGAGTAGACGTGCACCTGGTGCGCGGTGACGGTCGCGCCATCCGGCCCGACCGAGCCCCTCGGAACGGCGAGGGCGGCCTCCGGCTCCAGGAACGCATGCTCGATGGCTGCGGTCCGGAAGCTGGCGCTGGCCACGTGCGCGGCGCCGGCGAGGGCCGCGTCCACGTCACCGCGCCGCACGACGGAGCGGGAGACGACGTTGCCGCCCTCGTGGATCTCGGGTGCGCCGTCGACGAGGGCGGCGAAGGGATCGGTGACGGCGGGGAGCGGCTCCAGCTCCACCTCGATCAGGGCGGCAGCGGCGGCGGCGGCCTCCCGCGTCTCCGCGGCGACCGCGGCCAGCACGTCGCCCACGTACCGGACGATCTCGCCCTCGGCGACCAGTAGTGGCCAGTCCGGACGGATCAGGCCCTGCTCGCGACGGCCGGGGACATCGGCTGCGGTCAGCACCGCAACCACGCCGGGAACCGCGCGCGCTGCCGCCGTGTCGATGGAGCGCACGAGGGCGCGCGGGACGCCCGCGAAGCGCAGCGCGCCGTGGAGCATGCCCGGCGCGACGAGATCGCCCACGAAGGGCTTCTCGCCCAGGGCGAGCTCATGGCCCTCGTAGCGCGGACCGGTCACGGGCTCCACGCCGTCGGCCTCGCCGCGGCGGACGGCGGCGGTGAGCGCGATCGCATCGATGATCGACGCGTACCCGGTGCAGCGGCAGAGGTTGCCGGCCAGGGCGCGGGCGATGGCCTCTCGGGAAGGCGCCGGGTCCCGTCGCAGGAGGGCCTCGGCCTTCATCACGATGCCCGGTGAGCAGTAGCCGCACTGCGAGGCCCCGGTCGCCACGAACGCATCCGCCCACACGGAGCGGACATCGGCGGCGAGGCCCTCGAGCGTCTCCACGGACCGGCCCGCGACGCGCTCCGCGGGCCGCGCGCAGGACACGACCGCGTGCCCGTCGACGATGACGGTGCATGCCCCGCACGAGCCCTCGGGGGCGCAGCCGTCCTTCATCGACCGGAGACCGCACTCGCCGCGCAGGACATCGAGGAGCGACCGGCCGGGCGTGGCCTCGACGACGACCGTCTTGCCGTTGAGCGTGAAGTCCATCTGACCCCCTTGCAGACGCCAGCACCGGACCGTCTGGCCCTATGCCACGGCGCCCCGGGACTGGATGGTAAGAATGATCGATACAGGCCTGCGCGTGCCGTGTGGCCCGTACACATGAGCGCCCGGGCATCCCCCGCCCGGGCGGATGCCGCTGCTTCGGAGGGTGCACATGCGCCGGTTGGGCCTCGAACGGGAGATCGTGGACGAGGTCGTGCGCGGCCGGGCCCTTGACCGCTGCCGGTCACTTGGCGTGCGCCTGCCCACCTTCGCGCAGCTGGCGGACCCGGACACCATCCCGGCCGACATCACCGAACGCCTGGCCGGGCTCGATCCCGACGCCCCCGATCCCCTGAACCTGTTCCGGGTCCACTGGTTCAACGACGCGTCCCGTGCCGGCCGCGCGCCGGTGCCCGTGCACCTGGTCCTGCCGGAGTCGCTGACCGGAGTTCCCTCGCCCATCGTCATCGCCCTGGGCGACCGCCTCCCGATGATCGACTCGCACAAGGTGATCGCGGCGTACGGGTGCCTTGCACCGAGACTCGTCACCGGCCAGTTCGACCCGATCAACCAGCGCGCGGTCTGGCCGTCCACCGGCAACTACTGCCGCGGCGGCGTCGCGATCAGCCGGATCATGGGCTGCCGGGGCGTGGCGGTCCTGCCCGCGGGCATGAGCCGCGAGCGGTTCGCCTGGCTTGAGCGCTGGGTGGCGGACCCGGCGGACATCATCCGCACGCCGGGGACCGGAGTCCAACGTCAAGGAGATCTACGACGAGTGCGCGGTGCTGGACCGCGACCCGGACACCGTGATCTTCAACCAGTTCAGCGAGTTCGCGAACCACGTCGCCCACTACGCGATCACTGGCCGGGCCCTCGCGAAGGTCTTCGAGCATGTTGCCTCGACGCGGCCGGGCGCGCGGGCCGCGGCCTTCGTATCGGCGACAGGGTCCGCCGGGACCATCGGCGCGGGTGACTACCTCAAGGAGCACCTGGGCTCGCTCACGGTAGCGGTCGAGGCGGTCGAATGCCCCACGATGCTGGCCGGCGGCTTCGGCGAGCACAACATCCAGGGCATCGGTGACAAGCACATCCCCCTCATCCACAACGTGATGGCGACGGATTTCGTCGTGGGGATCTCGGACCGGGCCACCGACGACCTGTTCGTCCTGTTCAACACCGAGGTGGGGCGCCGCTACCTGGTGGAGCGGCGCGGCGTGCCCGCGGACCTCGTGGCGGCGCTGTCGTCGCTGGGCTACTCGTCCATCTGCAACGTGCTGGCCGCGATCAAGGTGGCGCGCCAGCAGCACCTGGGCCCCGACGACGTCCTGCTGACCGTGGCCACCGACGGCGCGGCGATGTACGGCACGGAGCTGGAGCCGATCGCCGCACGGGACTTCCCCGGCGGCTTCGACATGGTGGCCGCGGGCGAGACCTGGGGCCGCTGGCTGGCCGCAGCCGGCGTGGACCACGTGCTGGAGATGACGCGCCCGGAGCGGGACCGCGTGTTCAACCTGGGCTACTTCACGTGGGTGGAGCAGCAGGGCGTGCCGCTCGACGAGTTCGAGGCGCGGCGCGACCAGCGGTTCTGGACCGAGACCCGCGAGATCGTCCACCGCTGGGACGAGCTGATCGACGAGTTCAACGAGCAGGTCACAGGACGGCCCGCGTGACCCCCGGGGCGGGCCACCGTCGGGACATCCCGCCGCCGCCCGCGGTCGAGACAGGCCTGGTCTGCGCCGGCTGCGGTGCCCTCGCGCCCGCACACCGCCCGTTCACGCCGCGCTGCCCGAACCGCCGGCCGGGCGACGACATCGACCACGTGATGGCCCGTGGCATCGACCTGCTCCGGCTCGACCCGCCGGCGGACCCGGACCCGAACCCGTTCATCCGCTACCGCGCCCTGTTCCACGCCTACCACGTCGCCCGCGCGGCCGGCTGGGGCGACACCCGGTACGTGGACCTCGTGCGCGAGCTCGATGACGCCGTGGCCGGCGTGGACGGTGCCGGGTTCCGGGTCACCCCACTGGTCCGGGCGCCGGCGATCGCCCGCGCCGCGGGCCTCGCCAGCCACGGGACGGTGTGGGTCAAGGACGAGACCGGCAACGTGGCCGGCTCGCACAAGGCTCGCCACCTGTTCGGGATCCTGCTGGAGCTGCGCGTGGCCGAGGCCCTGGGTCACGGGGATCCGGCGAGCCCTCTCGCCATCGCGAGCTGCGGCAACGCCGCCTACGCCGCCGCCGTGGTCGCCAGGGCGGCGGGCCGGGAGCTGCGGGTGTTCGTCCCGACCACCGCCGACGCCGCGGTGGTCGACCGCCTGCGAGCGCTCGACGCGCGCGTCGTGACCTGCCCGCGGCGCCCGGGCGAGGCCGGCGATCCGTCCTACCTCCGGCTCCAGGAGGCCCTCGCCGAGGGCGCCGTCCCGTTCACCTGCCAGGGACCCGACAACGGCCTCGCGATCGAGGGCGGATCGACGCTGGCGTGGGAGATCGCCGACGAGCTGCGTGCGGCGGGCGCCTCGCTGGACCGGATCGTCGTCCAGGTCGGCGGCGGCGCGCTCGCGTCGGGGCTCGCGCTGGGCTTCGACGACGCGGCAGCGATCGGCGCCATCGAGACCGTCCCGACCCTCGACACCGTCCAGGCCCGCGGCGGCGCGCCGCTCGCCCGCGCGTTCGAGCGGGTCCTCGCGGACCTGGGCCTCGTCGCCGGCACACCCGCCGATCCCTCCGCCGTCCACGAGGGTCTCCGCCGCGTGGCGGACCGGCGGTCGCGCTACATGTGGCCGTGGGAGACGGAGCCCCTCAGCGTTGCCCACGGGATCCTCGACGACGAGACCTACGACTGGCTGGCGGTCGTGCGGGCGATGCTCGTCACGGGCGGACGCGTGGTCGTCGTCGACGAGCCCGCCCTGATCGCGGCCAACGTGCTCGCCTGCGAGGCCACCGGCATCGATGCCGACGAGACGGGCACGGCCGGCGTCGCGGGCCTGCTCGCGCTCGCCGCAGGGGGCATCCTGAGACCCGACGAATCCATCGCGGTCGTCCTCAGCGGCGTCCGCCATGCCCCAGCAGCTCCCACGCCCAGCGAGGAGACTCGATGACGACGCTCCCACCCCCTGACCCGGCCCTCCTGGACGGCGCCGCCCTCGAGGCGCTCCACGGGCGGAGCATGCTCCTGACCCAGGACTGGACCACGGCGGAGATCGAGACGCTGTGCTCGCTGGCCGAGACGCTCCAGGCCCTCGACCGCCAGGGTCGCGTCCCCGCGCTCTTCCCCCAGGAGCTGTTCTGGGCGCTCTTCTTCGACCAGTCGACCCGCACGAAGTCCTCCTGGGCGGGCGCCGCGGCCCGGCTCGGCGGGCAGGCGGTGATCGTCGACGGCTCCTCCACCCAGGTCAGCCACGGCGAGACCTCGGTGGAGACGGGCGCGATGCTGGGCATGAACGCGCACGCGCTGGGCATCCGGCACGACCTCATCCTGGGCGAGGGCAACCGCTTCATGCGGGACGCCAAGCAGGGCATCGACGACTACCTGGTCGCGACGGGCGACGAGCGCGTCGTGCCCATCGTCAACCTCCAGTGCGACATCGACCACCCGACCCAGTCGCTGGCCGACCTGCTGTGGCTCCGGGAGCGGTTCCCGGACGGCCTGGCCGGCCGGACGATCACGATGAGCTGGGCCTACTCGCCGAGCTACGCCAAGCCGCTCTCCGTGGCGCAGGGCATCGTCACGCTGATGACCCGGTTCGGGGCGCACGTCCGGCTCGCCCACCCCGAGGGCTACCGGCTCATGGAGCCCAGCCTCGAGGCGGCGCAGGCCAATGCCGAGGCGTCCGGCGGCTCGTTCACCGTGATGCACGACATGGACGAGGCGTTCGCCGGCGCCGACGTCGTCTACCCCAAGAGCTGGGGGCCGTACGACCTCATGCTCGAGCGGGTCGACGCGAACCGGAGCAAGGACACGGAGGCGCTGCGTGACATCGAGCGTCGCGCCCTCGAGCGCAACGCGGCCAACCGCGACTGGATCTGCGACGAGCGGCGCATGGGCCTGACCCGCGACGCCGACGCGCTGTACATGCACTGCCTCCCGGCCGACATCGGCGCGGAGGTGAGCCCGGGCGTGATGGAGCAGTTCCGCGTCGACCTCGCCCGCGAGGCGAACAAGAAGGTCTTCGCGATCATGGCGCTGCTGACGGCAGCGAAGGGAACACAGGTGAAGGCGGCGCTCGAGAGGGCAGCCCGGACCGACCAGGGAGGTTCTGCGCAATGACACTCGAGGCCCGCATCTCGGAGCTGACCCGGCAGTACCGGCCGCTCGCCATCGAGATCCTCAAGGAGACGATCCGCGTCCCCGCCGACTACGTCGATCGCCCGGTCGACGAGGGCGGCGATCCCCTGTGCGGCACGTCGAACCACGAGGGCCCGCGGGTGGAGTACCTGCGCCGCACGCTGGTGGAGATCGGCGCCGTGGAGCGGCCCGAGGACGCCTGGTTCGACGATTTCGGCAACCTGACCTGGGTCCTCATGGACCGCGAGGACGGGATCCCGGACGCGGAGAAGACGGTCGTCTACTTCGACGGCCACACCGACACCGTCTGGCCGCTGCGCGACCGCTGGCACGAGGCCACCGGCGGCCTCGACCCGTTCGACGGCCTGGTGGACGAGAGCAAGCTCAACCGCGAGTTCCTGCGCGCGGAGCTGGGCTTCCTGCCGCCCGACGACGAGTGGCACCACCTCGTCTGGGGCCGCGGCGCGGCCGACCAGCTCTCGGGCGTCGTCAGCCAGGTCGTCGCGTCCAAGGTGCTCATGGAGACCAAGCACCTCGGGTCCCTGCGCGGCGTCATCGTCCGCAGCTACGGCACCGTGGCCGAGGAGGACAACGACGGCGGCAGCATGATGCACGTCCGCCGCCACGAGTGGCCGAATGCCGGCCCCGAGCTCATCCCCGACGCGTACGTCCTCACCGAGGGCACCGGCTGCGCCAACGACGGCGCGGCGGGCATCTACCGCGGCCAGCGCGGCCGGATGCAGATCGAGGTGGAGGTCACCGGCAAGAGCTGCCACGGCTCGATGCCGTGGGAGGGCCGCAACCCGCTCGAGCTGGGCGCGCCGATCCTCGTGGAGGCGGCCGCCCGCTACCGCGACGGCGTGGACATGGGCGTCGACCCGTTCCTCGGCGGCGGCACCCGCACCGCGTCACTGGGCGAAGCTGGACACGCCCAGTCCGACTGCGCGGTCCCGGAGCGCTTCACCTTCCGCTTCGACCGGCGCCTGACCGCGGGCGAGGATCCGCAGGCAGCCCTGGCAGCGGTCGAGGGGATGCCCAGCGTGGCCGCCGCCCGCGAGGCCGGCTGCACGGTGGACGTCCGCGCGCCGTACTACAACCGGCCGTCCTGGAAGGGCACCCCGGCCGACAACGCCCAGATCTACCCGGGCTGGGTGACCCCCGCCGACCACGCCGTGGTCCAGGCCGCCGTGGATGCCTACGCCGCCTGCGCCACGCCCATCGTCGAGCTGACCACCGGCAACGGCTCCCTGCACAAGGATCCGCGCGTGGGCCGCTGGATCTTCTCCACGGACGGCGTGGGCTTCCCGGTCCCGCCCGATGACCCCACGCTCCCCAACCGCGACGGCAAGGACTGGGTGTTCGACGGCACCCACACCTACCCGCCGATGATCGGCATCGGGGTGGGCATCGAGCAGAACGTGCACAAGATCGGCGAGTGCATCGACTCCCGCGAGTTCGACGCGGTGATCGCGACGCTGGCCCGCTTCCCGAGCCGCCTGCGCGAGATCAAGACGGGCGGGGCTTCCTGAGGGCATCCCCGCCGCACATCCTTCCCCGTCCCGTGAGTACCCTATCTACGATGGGCACCACCAGCGGCACCAACGCTCGCTCCCCGCTCCGCCGAGAGGGGCGCGACAAGCTCACGGGCGCAGCACGGTTCACGGATGACCTCGTCGTCCCGGGGGCGTGGTACGGCCTGACCGTGCGCGCCACCGAGCCGCACGCCCGGCTGCTCGGGATCGACCTCGACCCTGCCTTCGACTGGTCGAGCGTCGTCGTCGTCACGGCCGCCGACATCCCGGGCGAGAACGTGGTCGCCCTGATCGTGGACGACCAGCCGGCCCTTGCCGCGGAGGAGATCCGACACGTGGCAGAGCCCGTGGCGCTCGTCGCCGCGCCGGACCGGGCGCTCGCCCTCGCCGCCCGGGATGCCGTCCATCTCCGGACCGAGCCGCTGCCCGCGGTGCTCGACCCGCTCGAGGCCACGGACTTCTGCAAGACGTTCCAGATCGACAAGGGCGACCTCGACGCCGGGTTCGCGGGGGCCGACCTGGTGGTCGAGGGCACGTATCGCACGGGGTACCAGGAGCAGCTCTACCTGGAACCGCAGGCGATGATCGCCATCCCGCGCGACGACGGGGGCATCGAGGTCCACGGCTCGCTCCAGTGCCCGTACTACGTGCACACGGCGCTGATGCGGGCACTCGGGCTGGACCGGGACCGGGTCGTCGTCGTCCAGGAGGAGACGGGCGGCGCGTTCGGCGGCAAGGAGGAGTACCCCTCGATCCTCGCGATCCATGCCTCCCTCCTCGCCCGCAAGGCCGGGCGGCCGGTCCGGATGGCGTACGACCGGCACGAGGACCTCGCCGCGACGACCAAGCGGCACCCCTCGATCATCCGGCACCGGACGGGTGTCACCGCTACCGGGAAGCTCGTGGCCCAGGACATCGACATCGTCTTCGATGCCGGTGCCTACACCACGGTCTCGCCGGTGGTCCTCTCCCGTGGCGGCATCCACGCCGGCGGGCCGTACGCCTGTCCCAACGTGCGGATCCGCGCCCGCTCCGCCATCACCAACACGCCGCCCAACGGCGCCTTCCGCGGGTTCGGCGCCCCACAGTCCGAGTTCGCCGCGGAGACGCACCTGGACCGGGTCGCCGAGGCCCTCGGCATGTCACCCCTGGAGATCCGCCGCCGCAACGCGTACCGCGAGGGCGATACCACCGCCACCGGCCAGGTGCTGCGCGAGAGCGTCGCCGCGCTCGACGTGCTGGAGGCCGCGGCCGAGGCATCCGGCTTCGAGCGCATCTGGCAGGGTCACGCCGCGGACGCCCGCCCCGATGCCGAGGCACGCGCCGCGTCGGGGATCGGGATCGCGCTCGGCTGGCACGGGGCCGGGTTCACGGGCTCGGGCGAGGCACGACTCGCCAGCGTGGCGTCCGTGGAGCTGACGGCAGGCGGCGAGATCCTCGCGCTGGCGGCCAACACCGAGATGGGCCAGGGCTCCCGGACGGTGCTCGGCCAGGTGGTCGCGGACGCGCTGGGCGTAGATCCGGACGCTGGTGGACGTCGCGCGTCCCGACACCTCGCGTGTCCCGGACACCGGGCCGACCGTGGCGTCGCGGACCACGATGCTGGCCGGCGGGCTCCTGGCCACGGCCGCCACGCACCTCCGACGCGATGTGGAGGCCGTCACGGGCCGCCCGTTCGCGGAGTCCTTCCGATCCTACGCGCAGACCCACGGCGCCCTCCGGGCCACCGAGCAGTTCCACGGCTTCCCGGGGATCGTGTGGGACGACCACACCTACCAGGGCGATGCCTACCCCGCGTACAGCTGGGCGTGCGCCGTCGCCGCCGTGGACGCGGACCTGGACACGGGCGAGGTGCACGTCCGGTCGGTCGTCCAGGCCGCCGACGCGGGCCGGATCATCAACGCCGTGCTGGCCGAGGGCCAGGTGGAGGGCGGCACGCTCCAGGCCGTCGGCTACGCGACGATCGAAGAAGTGCTCGTCGACAATGGCCGGTATCGCAACGACCGGCTCGCCACCTACCTCATCCCGACGGCGCTCGACGCGCCGCGGATCGAGACCATCCTGGTGGAGCATCCGTTCGGCGGCGTTCCCCACGGTGCGAAGGGCCTCGGAGAGCTGCCGATGGACGTCCCCGCCCCGGCCGTGGTGGCGGCGATCCACGACGCCACCGGTGCCTGGGTCGCTGACCTGCCGGCGACCCCTGAGAAGGTGCTCGGGGCGATGCTTGCGGCCGAGCAGGACCCTGCGTCATGACGTCGCTCATGCCGCCGCCCGTCACCGTCCGCTTCGCGCTCAATGGCGCCGAGGTCGCGGCGACCACCGCCGGTGGCCGGCGCCTCCTTGACGTCCTTCGGAGAGATCTGGGCCTGACCGGGACCAAGGAGGGCTGCGGCGAGGGCGAGTGCGGCGCGTGCGCCGTCCTCGTCGACGGCGAGCTCGTCAACAGCTGCCTGGTCCCCGTGGGACAGATGGACGGTCACGAGATCGTGACTGTCGAGGGCCTGGCGGGCGATGGCCCGCTCTCCCCGCTCCAGCAGTCGTTCCACGAGGTCGGCGGGGCGCAGTGCGGGCTGTGCACCCCGGGAATGCTCCTGGCGGCGCATGCGCTGCTGGTGTCGGGGCGGCCCGCCGGAGATCGGGATATCCGCGAGGCGATCGCCGGCAACCTCTGCCGCTGCACGGGCTACACCAAGATCATCGAGGCGGTTGAGGCGGTCGCGGGCGACGAGGAGGCTGCGGCCACGCTGCCCGCCCTCCCCGCCGTGGCCGTCGGTGGGTCTTCGCCCGTCGTCACCCCAGGGTCGTCGGCGGCAGGCCCCGAGCTCGTGCGACCGACCTCGCTCCGGGACGCGCTCGAGCGCATGGCCGCTCGCCCCGAGCTCCTCCCCGTGGCCGGTGGCACGGACATCATGGTGGCGTTCGCCGACGGCAGGGCGGGCCTGCGGCCGATGCTGGACCTCGGCGGGCTCGACGAGCTTCGCGACATCGAGATCCGTCACGACGAGCTCGTCATCGGCGCCCTCGTCACCTGGGAGGAGCTCCGCCGCTCGGCGCTCGTGCACTCTGCGCTGCCCGTCCTGGCCGACGTGGCCGCGGTCTTCGGGGCCGTCGCGATCCGGAACCGGGGCACGGTCGGTGGCAGCTGCGTGACGGCGTCGCCGGCAGGCGACCTCCTGCCGGTCCTGCTCGTGACCGATGCGCTGCTCGAGGCCGTCGGGCCGGGCGGGCGCCGCCGGATCCCGGCGACCGAGTTCTGGACGGGGTACCGCGAGACGGCGCTGGAAGCGGGCGAGCTCCTCGCGGCCGTGCATATCCCACTCGTGCCGGACCGCCAGGTCCGGTTCCGGAAGGTCGGCACGCGACGGGCGCTGGCCATCGCCAAGGTGCTCGTGGCCGTGGCGTGGCGGCCGGACGACGCATCGGACGGACAAGGGGCCTGGCGCGACGTCCGTGTCGCCCTCGGCTCGGTGGCCGCGCGGCCGATCCGGGCCCCGCGCACGGAGGCCGCTCTCGAGGGTCGTGTCCCCGATGCCACGCTCGCCCAGGTGGCCGCCCGGACGGTCATCGACGAGATCAGCCCCATCGACGACGTGCGCTCGTCCGCCGCGTACCGGCGGGCGGTCACGGGTCGCGTCCTGCGCAGGATGGTCCTCGACGCGACCCCGTAGCGCCACGGACCGGGACTTGGAGTCCAGGCCAGGCCGTCGTGCCGCTCCAAGCAAGGACCGGCAGGGAGCGCCCGGGACGCCTCGACGCCTGGCTCGCCCTGGGTGCCGTCGCTGACCGTCGTGCGGGACGCGCAGGCGGGCGGGCGAAGGCGGCAGGAAGCTCCTCCGGGGAAAGGGCCTTCGCGAACAGGAATCGCAGAACAGGTCGCGCGGCATGGTCCCGTCTGCGGCCCAGATCGCGGTCTGGGGCAGGCCTCGCCCAGCACCCAGCGGCCGATGGGCAGGATCGAGCCGTGCTCCTCGGCGATCTCGATGAAATCGCCCGGCGGGACGAGGCCGCGCTCCGGGTGCTGCCAGCGGACAAGGGCCTCCACACCCGCAACACGGCCGGTCTCGAGGTCGATGATCGGCTGGTAGCGCAGGATCAGCTGGTCGAGCTCAACCGCCTGCTGGAGCTCCATGGCCAGTTCGTGACGCGCTCGGATGGCCTGGTGCATGGCGGGGTCGAACACGGCGAAGCCCGCCTTGCCGCCGGCCTTGGCCATGTACATCGCCACGTCGGCGTTGCGCACCATGTCGGCAGCACCGTCGATCGCGTCCCTGGCCCCGGCCACGCCGATGCTGGCGGAGATGCTCACGGACTGGCCGTTCAGGGCGAACGGTGCGCGGAGCTCGCGGACCAGCCGCTCAACACCCAGCAATGACACGGCGACCAGGTGGATGTACACGAGGAAGCGCAGCGGACTCTCGGTGCCCCCGGTCGCATACACGGCGGCGGCCAGGAACACGCCGTCCACCAGGAGCATCACCGTCAGCGAAGCGAACGAGGCGCCAGGCACCTGCTGGCCGATCCACTCGAATACGAGGGCGACCGCGAGGTAGCAGACGGACAGCCCGGCCAGTGTCTCCAGGGGTACCCCGAGCGAGGCGGTCGTCGCCGCCGCGAAGGCGACGGTCGTGACCGCGATCGCAACCCGCAGCGCCAGGAGGTAGCGCAGGCGGTCACCAAGCGCGACGTGGTCGGCACCAGCGAGGCTGGTGACGGTCACGACAGGTCGTCCTCGAAGCCCACGAGCAGGTCGCCCTGCGACCGCATGGCTGTGCGGAGCTTCGGATCACGGTCGTCGAGCCGCGACTGGACGAGCAGGAACAGCAGGACCAGGAGCGCCAGGGCGAGAGGGAAGCCGAACGTCGTGGCCACGGCGATGGCAGCCTCCGGGCGGATGGCACCGGTGGCGTCCCGAACCACCCCGAGGATGGCCTCAAGCACCGTGTCCACCGGGCCGCGCTCAACGGACGGCGACACCGCTGTCCCGGCGCCGCCAGACGGGGGTTGACCACCGGACCGCGGAGCGAGGATGGCCGCGCTCTGCGGTGCCCCGCGATCTGAGGGTGTCGACGTCGGGGTCGGCTCGACGGTCGGGGTCGGCTCGACGGTCGGGGTCGGCTCGACGGTCGGGTGTCGGGGTCGGCTCGACGGTCGGCGTGGGTGTCGGCTCGACGGTCGGCGTGGGGGTCGGCTCGACGGTCCGCGTCTGGGTCGGCTCGACGGTCGGCGTGGGGGTCAGCTCGACGGTCGGCGTGGGGGTCGGCTCGACGGTCGGCGTGGGGGTCGGCGTCGACGGTCGGCGTGGGGTCGGCTCGACGGTCGGCGTGGGGGTCGGCTCGACGGTCGGGGTGGGGTCGGCTCGACGCGTCGGGGTCGGCTCGACGGTCGGCGTCGGGGTCGGCTCGACGGTCGGCGTGGGGGTCGGCTCGGTCGGCGTCGGGGTCGGCTCGCGGTCGGGGTCGGGGCGTCGGCGGTCGCAGTCGGCCTGGCAGTCGCCTTCGGGTCGAGCGTCGCCACGATGGTCCGCCGGACGGTGTCCCAGGCATCCACGCGCTCGACAGCTCCCACGGCCTCGGTGCAGACGCCGTTGCCGTTGGTGGTCCGGGCGCAGATCTCGTCCGTGCCAGCAACGGTCGCGACGTAGCTCACCGTGCACACGCCGGACTGGCCGGTGTGGCAGGAGAGGTCGGCGTTGCCACCGCCGTTCGTCTTTTAGTGAAGGTAGTCCGGGTGGCAGATGGGGCCCGGGCCGGTTCGGGGCTGACTGGTGAGGTCGTCAATCCACGACACGGCCCCGCCGTGGTGCAGCCAGACACCCCGAGCCCACGTCGGCGACACGAACCGCGTACCGTCCCAAGCCGGGCGCGCGCCGCGTCACAGGGACCGGCACCGCGCACGCTGCTGCGAGGAGGATGAGGAGCCGATGGCGGGGATCCGGGCGCTGCTCGCGCGCTTCCTGCCCCAGGGCGCCATCCTGCTCTCGATCCTGACGTTCACTGCCTATGGGATGGGCCTGCTGCGCGACCGCCTGTTCGCCCGAACCTACGGAGCCGGGGCGGAGCTCGATGCCTACAACGCGGCCTTCGTGCTCCCGGAGCTTGCCCTCGACGTCCTGGTGGCGTCCGGGCTCACGGCGCCGTTCGTGCCGGTGTTCACCTCGCTCGCCCGCTCGGCTGCCGACGCCGCACCGCGGTTCGCCCAGACGGTCCTGACGCTGGCCGTCATGGTGATGTCGGCGTCCAGCCTGCTGCTGCTGATCCTCGCCCCTGCGACCGTGCGCCTGGTCGCCCCCGGTTTCGACGAGTCCAGCCAGGCGCTGTACCTCGACCTGTACCGGGTGATGCTGGTGACACCGATCATCTTCGGGGCCTCGATCACCCTGGGCGAGGTGCTCGTGGCCGAGCGCCAGTTCCTCTACTACGCCCTCGCGCCGATCCTGTACAACCTCGGCATCGCCGGCGGCACCCTGCTGCTCCACGACAGGATGGGGATCATGGCGGCGGCGGTCGGAGCCGTGATCGGCGCCTCGCTGCACCTGGGGATCCGGGTCTTCGGCATGCGGCACACGACCGTGCGCATCCGGCCGCGCCTGGATCTGCGGATGCCTGCGCTGCGCGAGTTCCTGGGCCTGATGTTGCCCAAGATGATCAGCCACCCGATCGAGCCGCTGACGTTCCTGTTCTTCACCGCCGTCGCGACAACCCTGGTCGCCGGCAGCGTCTCGGCCGTCTCGTTTGCGCGCAACTTCCAGAGCGTGCCGGTGGCGCTGCTGGGCGTTTCGATCGCCCTTGCGGCATTCCCGGGCCTGTCCGCCGCGTGGGCGGCGGGCGACCGCAGCGGGTTCGCGCCGCGAGGTCCGCAGGAACGGGCTCACGATCGGGGTGCTGTCGGTGCTGGCGGCGATCGGCCTGGTGGTCGTGGGGCCGCTCGCCATCGAGGTGCTCCTCGGCGGCGGCCGGTTCGACGCGGAGGACGTCCAGCTGACGGCGATGGTGCTCACCGTGTTCGCCCTTGCGGTCCCCTTCGAGGCGGTGGGCCACCTCGTCGCGCGCGGCCTGTACGCCACCCACAACACGCTGCTGCCGGTCCTTGCGTCCATCGCCGGCTTCGCCGTCACGGTGGCGGTGACGCTGGCGACGGTGGGGCCGCTCGGCATCCTCTCGATCCCGCTCGGGTTCCTCGCCGGGACGGCGGTCCGCGTCGTGCTCCAGGCGGTCGCCCTTGCCTGGCGGGTGCGGCACGGGGCCCTGCCCACCACCTCCGCCTGACCTCAGCGATCCAGCGGCTCCGTGGGCACGATCGCCAGGAACAGCCCGTCACGCTTGGGGTAGCTGCCCTCCGGCCGCTTCCAGGGCAGGTAGTTGCGGCGCATCTCGGCGGCATCCTGGTAGCCACCGGGCGGATCGGAAGGGCCCCAGATCGATGAGATCCGCGGATACCACGGGTCGAGGATGTATGCCCCGGTGACCTTGGCGTCGTCGAACACGAGGGGGTCGGCGGTCGCGGTGTACCCGGTCATGACCCACGTATGAGCCCCTCGCCAGGTCAGCAGGATCGCGGGCGCCCGGTGTGTCCCGATCGCGCGCGAGGCGTCCACGAGGGCGTCCTGGCGGGTCTCATAGGCCCGGACCTCGTAGCCGTTGACTCCGTAGGCTTCGAGCGCCTTCACGATCGCCGACGGGCCCCAGCCACCGTTCCTGCTGTCGCGGCGACTCTCCCACTCATCGATCCGCCCCGCCAGCTCGGCCTGGAAGGCCTTCGTGAGCGGTGCCTTGCCGAAGCTGGCGAGCACCATCTGCGTGCCCGCGACCGCGCACCAGTCCTTGTCGACCTCGCTGATGAACGCAGCCTCCGGGTCGCTGAGAAGGTCCACGTCCACGGCGACCCGTGGCGGCTTCGGCGTCGGCGTGGGCTCCGGTGGCAGCGTCTGGCCCGGGACGCGCGACACGGCCGGCGTCGGCGCGGCGGAGGCGGCCGCCGTGACCGCCGGCCGTGGCGTCACCAGCACCGCCTCGTCGATGGGCCGGTCAGGCGGTGGGTCGATGAGGAGCTCGATCCGGCGGGCGAGGCTCTCCGCCCTGTCCCCGACCCCCAGCAGGTTCAGGCCGATCGCCGCCACACCCGCCAGGGTGATCGCGAGCAGGGCGACGACGATCGGACCCCACGGGATCCGGCGTCGGCGGCGAGCGTGCATGGGGCGGGGTCCTCCGGGCGATCAGGCCCCGATGACGCGCGAGCCGGCCCTGTTGCGACGCCGCCGGGCGCCACGGTCAGGACTTGGGGGGACGGCCACGCCCGCCGGGCAGCTTGCCCGCAGAGACGTAGATGGTCCGGCCGCGGACGGCCATGTAGGTCCCGGGTCGATGCGCCGCGATCGCCTTCTTGACGGCGATGCGCATCGTGGGCATCTTCTCGGCCGGATCGAGCTCGATCGCGATGATGTCGTCGTCGGTCTTGAGCCTCGCCAGTGCCTTCTTCAGCTCCTCGTCGCGCTGGAGGGCCGCGAGCTGGCGGGGCGAGAGGGCTCGCTCGCGCTGCGTGGGCTTCAATTCCTCGATCTTCGCGCTCCGGATTCGCATCTCGCGGGTCAACTCCTTGGTCATTCGTGTCGACATGGATGCGCGGATGATGACACGATCCGGGCCGTTTCGGACGATATCTGGTGCCGGAACCGACATGCCGTCGATTCACTCCTGCGATTCACGTCGTCGGCCACGACGCGCCATTCGCGGTCGCGACCGGTACCGATGGCTTCCGCCACATGTCCGAAATGTCCCCAACCCGGGAGCACGGAAAGGGGTACCGGAGGCCGAGCGTGCGCTCTATGCTTCCGCCAAGCCGGCGCACGAGCACCGGAGAGGGAGGTTGACGATGACGGATCCTGTCGGGGGAGCTCCGAACCCAGATGCCCCGATCCCAGCCGAGCCCGCAGGCGCGTTGCCCACAGAGCCTGTAGCCGCGCCGCCGCCCGCCGAGCCTGCGGCCGCGATCCCCGCCGAGCCTGCGGCCGCACCGCCGCCGGCCGCGCCTGCCGCGGCGGCACCGCCGCCGATCGCGCCGGCACCGCCGGTCGCCGGCGGCAGCTGGCAGGCCCCGCCTCCGGTCATGGTCGCGGCCGCCGGCCCTGCGCCGGGGATCCTGTATGCGGACCTCACCACCCGCGTGATCGCCTTCATCATCGACGCGATCCTGCTGGGGATCCTCTCGGCGTTCATCTCGCTCGCGCTCGGCGCGCTGCTGCTCGGCTTCCTGCTCAACGGCGGGGTCTTCGGGGTGATCATCGCGACGGTCCTGCTCAGCGCCGCGACCCTGTTCCTGTCCGCGCTCTACTTCATCTGGGGCTGGACCAACCCCGCCATGCGGGCGTCCCTCGGACAGAAGGCCCTCGGACTGCAGACGGTGAACGCTGCTGACGGTGCCACCCTGACCCGCGAGCAGGCCCTTCGGCGCTGGGGCTGGCTGTACGGCGTCTTCGTCCTGGCCAACGTGATCCAGCTGGTGCTCAATGGGACCGACCTGTCGATCCTGGGCTCGCTCGTGAGCCTGGCGACCTTCGCCTACTTCGTCTTCCTGATCTGGACGACGTACAAGGACCCCAAGCGCCAAGGCTTCCACGACATCAAGGCCACCACCGTGGTCGTGAAGCGCGTCGCCTAGCGCGCTCACCACGAGCCCGCAATCGCCCACGAACGGGGCCGGCACCGCCGGCCCCGTCTCGATTCCTAGGGCTCGAACTCCAGTGCCCGCACGTGACGCGGGCGGAAGACCGCGAGCGGGCGCCGGTCGAAGCTCGCGACCCTGCGGATCCCAAGCCGCTCGGCGGTCGCCACCAGCAGCGCGTCGGCCAGCTGCGGGCGATGCTCCGCGGCCTCGCGCATCAGCACAACCGCCCTGGCGAGGTCCTCCGTCGTGGGCGAGACCAGGCGGATCGCGTCCGCGATGAGCGCCTGGAGGACGGCCTCCGTCGCGGCCACCCCGAGCTCGCGCTGCAGGAGCAGGTCCAGCTCGGCCAGGCCGAGGGCGCCGAGCAGGAGCGGCTCATCCGCACGCGAGAACCAGGCCACCGCCGCGCGGTGGTTGAGGTCGGCGACGTCCGCAGCCGCCACCACCGCCGACGGATCGAGCAGGATCGCCATCTAGCGGTCCCCGGGCCGCCGGCCCGCCTCGCGCCGCGCGATGGACCGCCCGTCCAGCGACAGGCGGCCGTGGCTGCTCTTCCCGATGCCCAGGAACGGGAACTCCGGGGCCGTCTCATGCTCGTCCAGCCATGTCTCGAGGGCCGAGCCGATGACGGCGGTCTTCGTGGTCTGCAGCCGACGAACGTGGCGGTCGAGCCGGTCGAGCAGGTCGGCGTCGAGGAGGATGGTGGTCCGCCGAGTTGTCATATGACGACATATATTGCACGCTGGACGACGAGATGTCATGTCGGGCAGGATCCGGGAACTCCCACCGCGATTCCCAGGAGACCCGTCGTGACCCGCTTCGAGCCCAACCTCCGGATCCCCGGACCCACCGCCCTTCCACCGTCCGTCCGCGAGGCCGGCGGGCGACAGATGGTCAACCACCGCGGCGATGAGTTCAAGGCGCTGACCCGGCGCGTCGAGGCCGGCATGAAGCCGTTCTTCGGGACGGAGCACGACGTCATCCTCCTGACGTGCGCCGGGACCGGCGGTCTCGAGGCGGCGGTCGTCAACGTCCTCTCCCCCGGAGACCCCGTCCTCGCCGTGACGATGGGTGCCTTCGGCGACCGCTTCGCCAAGGTGGCCGAGGTCTACGGGGCAGCCGTGACCAGGCTGGACATCGAGTGGGGCGACGCGCCGCGACCGCACGCGGTGCGCGAGGCGGTGGCGGCCATCCCCGGCCTGAAGGCGGTGCTCCTCACCCACAACGAGACGTCCACGGGTGTCACGAGCGACATCCCGGGGCTGGCGGCGGCGATCCGTGAGGTGGCCCCCGACGCACTCATCCTCGTGGACGCCATCTCGGCGCTTGGCGCCGTCCCGTTCGCGATGGACGAGTGGGGCCTGGACCTCGTGGTCACCGGCTCCCAGAAGGCGTGGATGTCCGCCCCGGGCATGGCGTTTGCAGCCGTGGGTCCGCGCGCATGGGCAGCTGCCGAGACCGCGAGGATGCCGCGCTTCTACCTCGACCTCAAGCGTCACCGCGACACCCAGGTCAACGGCGAGAGTCCGTGGACACCGGCCGTCGCGGTCATGTACCAGGTCGACGAGGGCCTGCGGCTGATGGAGGCCGAGGGCGAGGGCGTGTTCGCCCGTCACGCGGCCTGCGCCGCGATGACCCGCGCCGGCCTGCGCGCGATGGGCTTCGAGCTCCTGGCCTCCGACGAGGTTGCGAGCAAGACCGTCACCGCCGCGTGGATCCCCGAGACGCTCGACTGGAAGACCTTCAACGCCGGCCTCAAGAGGCGCGGCCTCGTCCTGGCCGGTGGCCAGGGCAAGCTGAAGGGGAGGATCTTCCGCCTCGGGCACCTGGGCTCGGTCACGACGGACGACATCCTGGCCGCCATCGGCGTCCTCGAGGCGACCGCCATTGAGTGCGGAGTCGCGGTCCCGCCCGGAGCGGCCGTCGCGGCCGCCCAGCAGGCGCTCGTCGCGAGCGAGGGGGCCAAGCGATGAGGATCCTGGTCGTCGAACCCCTCGCCGCCGAGGGCCTCGAGCTGCTCCGCCGCCACCACGACGTGGACGAGCGGCTGGGCCTGCCACGCGATGAGATCGCCGCGATCCTGCCCGAGTACGACGCCCTCGTCGTGCGCAGCCAGGTCAAGGTGGACGCCGCGCTGATCGCGGCCGGCACCCGCCTCGTGGTCATCGGCCGCGCCGGCGTCGGCGTGGACAACGTGGACCTGGAGGCCGCGACCCGGGCCGGCGTCGTGGTGGTCAACGCCCCCACGGGCAACACGATCGCGGCAGCGGAGCTGACGCTCGCCCTGCTGTTCGGGCTCGCCCGCAAGACGGCGGCTGCCGACGCGTCCATGCGCCGCGGCGAGTGGAAGCGCAGCCAGTTCACCGGGATGGAGGTGCGCGGCAAGACCCTGGGCATCGTGGGCCTGGGCAAGATCGGCCAGGCCATCGCCGTCCGGGCCCGGGCGATGCAGATGACGGTGCTCGGCTCCGACCCGTTCGTGACCCACGACCAGGCCGCGAACCTCGGCGTGGAGCTCGTCTCCTTCGACGAGCTGGTCGCACGTTCCGACGCGATCACCGTCCACGTGCCCAAGAACAAGGGCACGACCGGCCTGATCAATGCGGCCGTCATCGAGAGGATGAAGCCGGGCGTGCTCCTGCTCAACGTGGCCCGCGGCGGCGTGATCGACGAGCAGGACCTCGCCGACGCGCTGCGCTCGGGCAAGGTTGGCGGGGCCGGCATCGACGTGTTCAACACCGAGCCGCCCACGGGATCGCCGCTCCTCGACGCGCCCAACACGCTCCTCACGCCCCATCTCGGCGCCTCCACCGCCGAGGCACAGGTCGCGGTCGCGGAGGAGGTCGCCGAGCAGATCCTCGACGTGCTCGACGGTCGCTCGGCCCGCTACGCGGTCAACGCGCCGCTCCTCACGCCCGAGACCGCCCAGGCGATCGCGCCCTACCTGCCCCTGGCCGAGACGCTGGGCCGGGTCGTCGCGCAGCTCGCCCGGGAGGCGCCGCGCACGCTCACGCTCGAGATCGCGGGTGAGCCCGCGTCCCACGACTCGTCGTCGCTGGTGGCGGCCGTCCTGCGCGGCCTGCTGGAGCACGACACCGAGGAGCGGGTCAACCTGGTCAACGCCGGCACGCTGGCCAAGGCGCGCGGGATCACGGTCGTCGAGCGCAAGACCCCCAACGCGGGCGCCTTCTCCTCCCTGCTCACGCTCACGGCGGAGACGGAGGGCCGGACGGTCACCCTCGCCGGCACCGTGGCCAATGGCGAGCCGCGCCTGATGCGGCTCCAGGAGCACGCGATGGACCTGGCCCCATCCGAGTTCATGCTGATCTCGCACCACCTGGATCGTCCGGGCACGGTGGGCCGCGTCGGGGCGCTCCTCGGCGCCGTGGACGTCAACATCAGCGCGATGAACCTGGCCCGCTCCGCGCCACGTGCCGAGGCCTACATGGTCCTGGCGCTCGACGACGACGTGCCGCCGTCCGTGGTGGACGCGATCCAGGCCGACGACGCCATGATCGAGACCTGGGTGATCCGCCTGGGCGGAGACCGGTGACCCAGGGCTCCTCACCGGAGGTGCCGATGCCTCCCGCCCCGCTCATCCCCGAGGGCCTCGACGCGACGCTCGTCCTGCTGCGGCACGGCGAGTCCGAGTGGATCGTCGAGAACCGGTTCCAGGGACAGGGCGAGACGCCGCTGTCCGCCGCCGGCCGCCGCCAGGCAGCCCTCGCCGGCGAGCGTCTCGCACACCCGCATGCCTCGCCGGCGCTGCCGGTGCCCGCCGGCCGGCCACTGGAGATCGTCCATTCGCCGCTGGCACGCACGGCCGAGACGGCACGGGCCGTGGCGGACGCGATCGCCGGGGCGGCTGCCGACGGATGGGACGGGGCCCTCGGGCGTCCTCGTCCGGCCGGAGCGCGGGCTGCTGGAGATCGGCCAGGGCGAGTGGGAGGGCGTGACCCACGACGAGATCAGCCGGCGGTGGCCGGAGGTCCTTGCCGGATGGCGCCGCCGGCCCTGGGAGACCTGGGCCCCCGGCGGCGAGTCGCCCGGACAGGTGCAGGAGCGGGTCCGCCCGGCCCTGGCGGGGATCCTGGAGCGCTTGGGCCGGGACTACCCGCGCGGAACGCTGGATCGCCCGCAGGTTGGCGGCTACGCGGGCGTCGGCCCGCAGGCGGGCCAGCCGTGGTCGATCCTCGTTGGCCATGACGGCGTGTTCAAGGTGGTCATGCTCACGCTGTTCGACCTGCCGCTCACGCACTTCTGGATGTTCACGATGGCGCTCACCGGCATCACGGTGGTCGAGTTCCGGGGCGGCCGGCCGGTCGTCCGGGCCGCGAACCTCACGGAGCACCTGGCGCCGCTCCTCGACGAGCACGCGCAGGAGCTGGCGGAGCGCCGGGCGAGGTCCGGGGCGCTCTAGGCCTGGGGCGCACGAGCCCCCCGGCGGCGCGCTGGCGGCCACAGCGCCGCACCGCGGGAACCGGCTCGGCTCGCTCGCCTGGTCAGGGGCGCCGGCGTCGCCGCGGCCGGCGCAGGGCGAGCCTGAGCATCGAGATCCGCAGGCGACGGGTGGCGTCGCGCACGGCGTCCAGGCGCGCTCCGCCCAGGCGCGCGCCCGCGTAGGCGGTCTCCACCTTCGCCTCGGCGACGGTGTGGAGGTCCTTCTCGGCCACGGGCACGAGCTTCCCGAGCGCGGCCGCGTACTCGTAGACGGTCTGCGTGGGTCGCGGGCCGAAACCGAGCCTCGAGGCGGTCCGCGAGAGCGTCTGCCAGGCGGACTCCGGGCTGACATCGCCTCGTGGACCGCGCGCCCAGGCGGCGATCGCGACGGCGAGGACCACCAGGGCCAGCAGCACGGTGAGCACGATGAGTAGGGTCCGGTCCGCCGGCTGCCCGGGTCCCGTCGGAGGTACCTGGTCACCGGCCGGCAGGCCGAGGCGACGGCTGGGATCCGGGTCCTCCTCGCCCGAGTCGCTGCGTGACGGCGACGGGGCGGCGGACGGGACCACCGGGCCGGCGGGGATCTCCGAGGGCCGGCCGATGCCGCCGCCCGTCGGGTCGAACGGGATCCAGCCGTAGCCCGGGAAGAAGACCTCGACCCAGGCATGGGCGCTCCTGTTGCGGACCGTCTCCGTCGCACCGGCACGGTCGCCGGGCAGGAACCCCTGGACCAGGCGCGTGGGGATCGGGTTGTCGGGATTCGCTTCCCGCAGGAGGATCGCCATGGTGGATGCGTAGTGGAGGCAGTAGCCCTGGCGCGTCCGCGCGAAGCACTCGACCGCGCTGGGGTCGTCACAATCGACTCCCGTGAGGTCGGTCGTGTACCGGAAGCGGTCCGAGCTCAGGTACGCCTGCATCGTCTCCGCCAGGTCGTACGGGTCGGCGGACGGCGAGGCCGCCAGCAGCGTCGTCGAGCAGCTCCGCCGCGTCCGGACCGATCGCGCCCTCCGGCACCTCCGTGTACGAGGTGGCGACGTCGATCGGGTACTCCTCGCTGGCCGCGCGCAGCATGTTGCCGGTGATCGCCTCCTCCTCGAACGGCCGCAGGATCGACGCGTTGACCATGTACTCGCCCTTGCCGCCCGGGAGGTTCACGCCCGCGAACCAGCCGTCGTCGCCGAACAGCAGCAGGTTCGCCGCGCGGTTGACGGCGGTCGGTGCTCCGTGGGCGAGGAGCAGGGGGTCGCTGTAGGTGTCCGGCCGAACCGTGACCTGGGTCTCGAGCGTGTACTCGGGTTTCGGGTCCTCCGGCGTCCCGCCCAGCAGCAGGGCGCCGGCCGGCACCGGCACCTCCGTGATCGCAGGCTGGGTCTGGACCCACGCCCCGAGGGCGAAGGCGTCGTACGTGGCGGCCCGCCAGCGCAGGCCCTCGGTCTCGGCTGGGACCGTCGCCGTGAATGCGACCTCCTCGTCGCTGAACCAGCGGTCCGAGATCCGCGCCGTGGAGCCGAACGTGACCCCTCCGCCACCCCGGAGCGCGCCCCCGACCGGGAACAGCCGGCCCACGTCCTGGGCGAAGCGGATGAGCTGGTCGTCGATCCCGTCCCAAGCCCCGGCCAGGGGCGCCGACGCGGCCCGCTGGGTGAGCAGCAGGGAGCCCGTCATCGCGACCAGGATGAACACGGCTCCGCCGCGCAGGTACAGCGCCGAGATCTGGGACGGGTCACCGATCCGCCGGCGGAGCCAGGTCGCCCGCTCGTCGAAGGCGTGCATCTCGATCAGCAGGAACAGCGAGACCGCCGTGAACTCGATGAGGTAGGTGAGCTGGTCCCGGGCCGTGAGTGCCATGTTCACCAGCAGCACGAGCCCCACGATGACCACCGCGCTCAGCGGCCGCCGATGCCCGAAGACCGCGTACGACGCGAATTGCATCGTCGCCCACACGACGGCGCCCAGCACCAGGATGTAGTGGACCTCCTGGTCGGTCAGCAGCTGGTTCCGCCAGGCAAGGTCGAGGTAGGCGTCGATTGACCCGTCGGCGGTGATCCGGAACGCCTCCGCGATGCCTGACCCCGGCTCGATCGCCCACCCGGCCAGGATCGGGATGAGCAGCGCCGCGAACAGCGCACCGATCCCGTGGGTGGTCCAGCGGCCCCAGCCCACCTTGGGGCCGATGAACCCCACGGCGACGCCCATGAGCGCGAAGACCGAGAGACAGTCGGTGAGCGAGCCACGGCCATTGACCCAGGCCGGGTCGTCGATGGCCCAGGCCAGGATCAGGCCGAGGGCGGCGACGAGCGCGAGGACGACCCAGCCCTCCTCTGGACGACGGACGGCGAACCGGCGGCCACTCATCGCGCGAAGGCCTCGGCCAGGGGCTTGTGCGGGTCCAGGACGACCGTCGCGATCTGGTATTCCGCGAGGGCGTGACGGAGGGCCCGGGACCGCTGGCGCTGAAGCTCCACCCCGGCTGCATCCTCCGACGGCTCGAACGCCGATGCGTCGAGGGTGACGACGACGGTGCTGATCCCGCGCTTCTTGAGCGCCGCCAGTGGCCGGATGAACGAGGTGTCACCGGACGCCGTGATGACGATCGCGGTCATGCCCCGCCGGAGGCGTCCGAGACCGGTCAGGAGCGCCTCGTCGAGCGGCGTCTTCCCGTCGGCCTCCACGGCGGCCAGCAGCTGGAGGATCTTGAGGCGCTGGCGCGCGCCGCGGTCCGCCGGCAGCACGGTCAGCCGGTGGCCGTTGACCGTCAGCCCCACCGCACGATTCTCGCCCAGCGCCTTGTCGGCGATCGACGCCGCGGCCCGGACCGCGACCTCCGTCGTGGAGTCGTCGCCGGAGCCGGCCTCCATGGCGGCGTCGAGGTCCAGGAAGATCCAGGCATCGGCGGTCTGCTCGAGGTCGAACTCCTTGACCTGGATCTCGCCGAGGCGCGCGGTCGTGCGCCAGTGGATCCGGTTCATGGAATCGCCCGGCGCGTAGGGGCGCACCGTGGTGGCGAGCGGCGTGGTCTGGAGGGTGCGCTCTGGAGAGGCGTGGGCGCCCTCGATGCTGGCCGGTGGCAGCCGCCACAGGGGCAGGGCCTCTACGCGCGGGTAGACCACCAGGGTGATCCCCTGCCCTACCCCGGCCGAGGCCTCGAAGAAGCCGAAGGGATCGCCCGTCCGGATCTGGAGCGGCTCGATGCGGTAGTGCCCGCGCCGCTCGAGGACCGTCCGGACCAGCCACGACCGCTCGCCCCGGCCTCGGAGCGAGAGCGCCCGCCCCGGCAGCCCGCCGGGGAGCGTGGTGGGGTTGTGGACCTCGAGCCACGGCTTCAGCAGCCGGCCCGTGTTGCGCAGCGTGTAGGTGACCCGCAACCGGTCGCCGACGTGCGCGCTCAGCTGGCTGACCGCGTACCCGGCCTCGAGGTCGGACAGGCCGAGGCGCGTGAGGATGTAGCTCCCGCCACCCACCAGCAGCCCGACATACAGGAGGAAGAACAGGAATGGGTAGCCCGTCGAGAACGCCGCGACCACGAGGATGACGGCGAGGACGAGCACCTGGAGGCGGCGAAGCATCGCGGGCGGTCCTCCCGGCCGGCTGCGGGGTGCTGGCTTGCGGGTCGGTCAGCCGGCGGGGCTGGGGCGGACCTCGCGGGGGCCGCTCGCCTGGCGGGCGGCCTCGATCGGGGTGGATTCGACCTGTTCGCGCACCACGTGCGCCGCCGAGACGTCGTGGATCGACGAGCTCGTCTTGATGATGACGCGGTGGGCCAGCGCCGGCTCCGCGAGGGCCTTCACGTCGTCGGGGATGACATAGTCCCGACCCAGGAGCCCGGCGAGGGCCTGCGAGGATCGGTACAGCGCGATGGAGCCACGCGGGCTGGCGCCCAGGTACACGTCCGGGTGCGACCTGGTCGAGGCCACGAGCCGGACGATGTAGTCGCTGACCGCCGGGTCCACGTAGATCTCGCGGACGCTGGTCTGCAGGGCGAGCAGCTCCTCGACCGAGCAGACCTCCGTGAGATCGTCGATCGGATGGGTCCGCTTCTGCTCGTCGAGGATCACGACCTCGTCGAGCAGCGCCGGGTAGCCAAGCCGGATGCGGAGCATGAACCGGTCGAGCTGCGCCTCGGGCAGGGCGAACGTGCCCTCGTACTCGATCGGGTTCTGGGTGGCGATGACGAGGAACGGATCCGGCATCTTGTGCGAGACGCCGTCGATCGTCGACTGCCGCTCCTCCATGGACTCGAGAAGCGCGCTCTGGGTCTTGGGCGTGGCCCGGTTGATCTCGTCCGCGAGCACCACCTGGCTCATGATCGGCCCGGGCCGGAACTCGAACTCCTGGGTCTTCTGGTTGTAGATCGACAGGCCCGTCACGTCCGACGGCAGGAGATCCGGCGTGAACTGGATCCGCCGGAAGCTGCAGCCGAGGCTGCGTGCGATCGCCTTGGCGAGGACGGTCTTGCCGGTGCCCGGCACGTCCTCGATGAGCAGGTGGCCCCGGCACATGAGCGCGACGAGGGCCAGGCGGACCTCGTGGTGCTTGCCAACGATGACCCGCTCGACATTGGCGAGGACCTTGTCGCCAACCTGCTGGATGTTGCTCATCGGACTCCCGTCGTGGTGCGGCTCGGGCCGCCGCCTTCCCGCCCGCAGACGCGGGAGCGGGTCCACAGGTGACGTCGCATACCGGGATCCAGGGACGCGGCGACGTCGTGCCTCCGTGCCCAGTGTACGACCGGAACGCCGAAGAGGTTCTCCGGGCGTCTGCGGCACCGGTCTGGGCGCCCGATCAGCGGCCCTTGAACAGCGTCAGGCCGCCCACCCAGAGCACCATCAGGCAGCCGATCGCGCCCATGACCCCCAGGAACGGCTCGCCGCCGGCAAACGCCGCGAGCGCGACGACCGCGAACAGCGCGGCCAGCACGAGGGCGATGACAGCCATGCCGATCCGTTCCAGGAGCGGCCGGGGACGCTGGGCCGGGGCGGGCGCGGGCGCGGCGACGGGCGCGGGGCGCGGGCGCGACGGGCGCGGGCGCGACGGCGGGCTCAGGGTCGGGCGCGGGGTCGGTCATCAGACGAGCGTAGCGCCAATCCGGGGGCGCGACGGGCTCGCGGTGCCTGCGGACCCGGCCCCGTCACGGCTTGCCGTAGAGCTCGAAGTAGCGCTCCATCAGGGTCCCAGCGAGGGGCGCCGCCCGCTCCCCGCCCTTGCCGCCGCGCTCCACCAGGACGGCGATCGCGACCTGCGGGTCGTCGACCGGTGCGAACCCGATGAACCACGAGTGCGGCTCCCCCTTCCCGCCCAGCTCGGCCGTGCCGGACTTGCCGGCCGTCGGGACGCCCTTGACCGCCGCGCCGGGGGTGAACTCCCGCCCCAGCCTGCCCTCGACGGCCTGCTGCATCGCGACCTGGAGCGCCCGGGCGTCCTCCTCGCTCATGACGCGGCGCCAGGCATCCGGGCCGATCGTCCGGGCGCCCGGACCCTCTCCGGTGAGTGCCGTGACGAGATGAGGCTTCATCAGGACGCCGTCGTTGGCTACGGTCGAGGCCACCAGCGCCATCTGGAGAGGCGTGACGAATGTCTCGCCCTGCCCGAAGGACGCCGACGCCAGCTCGGCGTCGTCGGTGAAGCCGCCCGGAGCTCGTCCATCGCCCGACGTCACGCGGCTGATCGCGGTCGGCAGGTCGAACGGGATCGCGTCCCCGAACCCGAGCTTGGCCGCCTCGTCGACGAGGCGGCCGCCACCTGTCTCGAGCCCGGCCAGCGCGTACCAGATGTTGCAGCTGACCTCCGTGGCCCCGTTCATGTCGAGGGCCGTGTCGCCGGTCACCTCGTGGTGCCCGTCCCGGACCCGGAAGCCCTCGACGACGAGTCCCTTCTTCTCGGCCGGTGGCTGCTCCTCGAAGGTCGTCCCGGGGTCGATCGCGCCCGTGTTGAGGCCGGCGATGCCGGTGACGATCTTGAACACCGACCCGGGCACGTAGCGGCCGAGCGTCGAGCGGGGCAGCAGCGGCCGGTCATCGTCGGCCTGGAGGCGCTTGAAGGTCTTCGTCGCGGTGTCCGGATCGGCGATGGCCGAGGCGTCGTAGACGGGCGTGGAGGCCATCGCCAGGACCTCGCCCGTCGCCGGGTCCAGCATGACCACCGCCCCCTTGTCCTTGCCCAGGCCGCGCACGGCGGCGCGCTGGAGGCGCAGGTCCAGGGCGAGCCGCAGGCCCAGGCGCTGGTCCGGACCGGCGTTGAACTTGCGGGTGAGATCTCCCAGCGGGTTCGACGCCCTGCAGGCCCAGCAGCTCGGCGTTGTAGGCGCGCTCCAGCCCCGCGGTGCCGTACCGGCGCGACGCGTAGCCCACCACGTGGCTGACGGCGTCGTCCCGGTACTCACGGGTCGCCTCGCCGTTGGCATCGCGGTCGCTGCGGGCAAGCCATTGGCCGTTGCGGTCCTCGATCGGACCGCGGAGCGCCCGGCGCGCGATCGCGATGACGGCGGGGTTGTCCGGGGCCACGGCCAGCCGCTGGGCCTCCACGACCTGCCACCAGCCGGCGCCAACGGCAAGGATCGAGAACGCGCACGCGACGGCGATCCCGCTCCGGAAGACGTTGGCCTTGATGTCGCGCGAGCGCCGCCGCACGGGTCTGCGGTCCTCGATGGGCGCGGACTGCACGCTCATGCGCGTGCCGTCCCGAGGCGGAAGCGCCGGAAGCGCCGCCGACGATCTCGGGGGGCGGCGGGTGGCTCAGCGCCGTGATCGGAGAGGACGAGCAGGAGCCCGACGACGAGAGCGTTGGCGAGCAGCGACGAGCCGCCGTACGAGATGAACGGCAGCGTGATCCCGGTCAGCGGGATGAGCTTGAGGTTGCCGCCCGCGATGATGAACGCCTGCACGCCGATCACGAACGCGAGACCCGCCGCGAGGAGCGACCGGAAGTCGTCATGCGCCGCCGCGGCGATGCGAAGCCCGCGCGACACGACGACGAGGTACAGGCCAAGGACCGCCAGCAAGCCGATCAGTCCCAGCTCCTCTCCGATCGCGGCCAGCGGGTAGTCGGTATGCACGGCGGGCACCGGCATGCGCCCGCCGATCGTGGGCAGACCCGCACCCAGGCCGACGCCCAGGATCCCACCGCGCCCGAAGGCGTACAGGCCTTGGACGATCTGGAAGCCGGCATCCTGGGGATCAGCCCAGGGATCCAGCCAGATGTCCACGCGGGCCTGGACGTGGCCGAACAGGTTGTACAGGACGAACGCTCCGGCGATGAACAGGATCAGCCCGCCGATGACGTAGCTGGGTCGTCCGGTCGCCACGTACAGCAGGGCGAGGAACACGGCGAAGAACAGCAGCGCGGCACCGAGGTCACGCTGGACCACGACGATCCCGAGGGCGATCGCCCACATGGCGACCATCGGCGCGAGATAGGGCAGCGGCGGCAGCTTCAGCGGGCCGATGCGGGTGTTCTCCTCGGCGAGGAGCGCCCGGTTCTCGGACAGGTACCCCGCCAGGAAGATCACCAGGATCACCTTGAGCAGCTCCGACGGCTGCCCCGACAGGGGGCCGATCGAGAGGCTGAGGCGGGCGCCGTTGACGTCCGAACCGAACACGAACACGAGCAGCAGGAGCGCGATCCCGGCGGCGGCCCACGTGTACTTGTAGGTCCGGAGCCAGGCGTCGGAGCGGAACCCGACGGCGAGGACCGTGACGACGGCGAGCGCGATGAGCAGCCAGCCCAGCTGCAGCTGTCCGAGGCCGTACTCCGTGCCGCCGAACGACTGGGTGACGAGATCCTGGGGCAGCCGCTGCATCAGGAGCAGCCCGAGGCCGCCCAGCATCGCCACGGCTGGCAGCAGCACCTGGTCCGTCCGTCGTCCGGCGAGGACGAACGCCACGTGCACGCCGAGCAGCGCCGCGAGGTACACGAGCAGGCCCTGGGCGTCGGGTGGCAGGAAGTCCAGTGCCGCGAGCTCCCCACCGGACCGGGTCACGGCCCGGAGCTGCTGCGTCGCGCCCAGCGACGCACCGCCCACCAGGAGGGTGGCGGCCACGATCGCGAGCAGGAGCAGCTCGGTCGTGCGTGGGCGAGGATGGACCCGGAAGCCGGCGAGCGGCCGGGCCTGCGCGAGCGCACTCATCCGCGGCCACGGTCCAGGCGGAACCGGATCTCACCCACCTGGAGCTCGTCCCCGAACCCGAGCGGCCCGAGGCCCTCGACGGGAACCCCGTTGACGTAGGTGCCGTTGGTGCTGTCGAGATCCTCGACGTACCAGGCCCGGCCCCGGAACGTGAGCACCGCGTGCTCCGCCGAGGCGAACGGATCGTCGAGCACGATGCCGTTGTTGACGTCGCGACCGAGGCTCGTGACCGCGTCGAGGGGATACGAGGCGCCCGGCTCGGGCTCGCCCAGGGGCGACGCGAGGACCACCAGCCGGCCCAGCTCCGCGGGGCCGCGCGAGGCGGCGCGGAGGTCGCGCAGGAGCACCCGGACGACCACGAACAGGAAGGCGTAGATCAGCAGCAGGAACAGGATCCGGATGATCCACAGCGTGAGCACGAAGCCGTCCATGGGTCAGCCCGGGAGCTGCTCGACCACCAGCACGGTGTCACCGACCAGCAGCCGGTCGCCCATGCCCAACGCGCACTCGTCCACCCGCACGCCGTTGAGCCGGCTGCCGTTGGTGCTGCCAAGATCCGTGAAGACCAGCGTCCCCCGCCGGGCCTGAAGGCGCGCGTGGTGGCGTGAGACCCGAACGTCCGCGATGACCAGTCCGTTGTCGGTTGCCCTGCCCAGGGTGAGTGGCGTAGCCGTCCACCTCGATGGTGCGCTCCGCGCCGTCGCGTCCGACGACCCGCAGGACCGCATGGGTGGGGGCGGGCGCCGGTCGACGGAAGATCAGGGTCTGGGTCCCGTCACCGCGAATGCCTCCCGCACCGGGGACGGCCGGGGCTGCAGTGAGCACGGGCTGGTCGGCGGACGACACGGCGACGGCCACGCGCTCATCGGGGATCCCGGCGGGCGGGTCGGGCCTCGCGGCGACGGCCGGCATGTCCGGAACGGGCCGTGGTGGGGGCCGGAGACCCTGTGGCGATGGCGCATCCGCGGGGCCTGCCGGCGCGGCGACGGCGTCCACCTCGATCACCCCGCGCTCGATGGCCGGGTCGGCCACGAGGGCCACGCTGGGGCGCGCCGGCAGGTGGTAGCCGTGGGCTCGGGCGAACGCAAGGGCGGCGTCCGCGAGTCGGCCGGCGAGCGCATCGAAACCATCGCTCTGTGCGGCCACGCCGGCAAGGTCGTCCGGATGCAGCCGGACCCTGTAGCGCGCCGGGACGGACGTGCGGCTTCCCTGCGTGACCCGGGCACGTTCCATCGCGCGCTCGACGCGGCGTTCGAGCTGGACCGCCTGGGGGTGGGCCCGGAACAGCCGAGCCGTCGAGCGCTCGAAGACTCGCTCGAAGAGCCGTTCGAGATCGGCAAGGACAGGCATCGCTCGAGGAACCGTACCAGAGCCGGCCGGATCGGCCATGCGACGGGACCAACGCCGCACGGGGCGAGGTACCACGGTCTGGGCCCCCGCTGGACCGGGACTCTATACTCTTGGCCCTGTCCGGCGGGCGCCGGAATCTTGTCCTGTCCACCGGGGGCACCATGACGGAGATCCTCACCGAGTCGTTCTGCGAACGGTGCGGCACCCGCTACACGTTCGAAACGGCGGCCCCAAGGCGGTCGCGGTTCGGACGTGTCGGCGTGGCGACCAAGGGCCTTCGCAACTACGTCATGCAGGACGAGAGCACGTTCTCCGAGGCGATGGCCGACGCCCGCAGCGACTTGGAGCGGAGCGCGACCGCCCACCAGCTCGACGCCTTCCACAAGACCTTCAGCTTCTGCATGACCTGCCGCCAGTACACGTGCAGCAACTGCTGGAACGAGGCCGACGGCCACTGCCTCACCTGCTCGCCCCTGCCCGAGGTCGAACCGGAGGCCGTCGTCCTCGTGGAGGCGGCTCCGGGCACCCGAGGTGACGGAGCCCGAGGTTGCGGCCGCCGAGGACGAGGCGTGGCCCGAGGCGGATCTCGGGCCCGAGCGGCTCGCCCGTGCCATGGGACTGGCCGGTGCGGCAGCGGTGGCGGAAGTCGAGGAGGAGGCGCTTCCCACACCGGGGGCCGTCGGCGAGACTCCGCAGGTGCGAGGCTTGACGCCGGGCCAGAGCCTGGAGGACGCCCTCGCGGACTACGAGGCGGAGCTTGCCGCGCAGGAAGCTGCGGCCGCGGCCGAGCCGACACCCGACGAGCCCGAACCGGTGACCGTGGCCGAGCCCGAGGTCGTGGCCGAGCCCGAGGTCGTGGCCGAGCCCGAGGTCGTGGCCGAGCCCGAGGTCGTGGCCGAGCCCGAGGTCGTGGCCGAGCCCGAGGTCGTGGCCGAGCCCGAGGTCGTGGCCGAGCCCGAGGTCGTGGCCGAGCCCGAGGTCGTGGCCGAGCCCGAGGTCGTGGCCGAGCCCGAGGTCGTGGCCGAGCCCGAGGTCGTGGCCGAGCCCGAGGTCGTGGCCGAGCCCGAGGTCGTGGCCGAGCCCGAGGTCGTGGCCGAGCCCGAGGTCGTGGCCGAGCCCGAGGTCGTGGCCGAGCCCGAGGTCGTGGCCCCGCGCGTGGATGTGGTCTCCCAGCCCACGTGGCCCGCGCCGACCGTCGCACCCGAGACGCCCGCGGCACCCCAGGCAGCACCCCAGGCCCAGCCGGAAGCCGCACCGACAGCATCGCCGTGGCTCACCGTGGCCCCGGACGATGGCTCTGCCGCACCGCAGTGGCCAGCAGCCCCGCAGTGGACGCGGTCCGGCACGACACGCGAGATCCCGACCACCCTCGCGGGCCGGCCGATCGTCCCCCAGGACAACGCCGCGGCCCTGTGGGCCGCCTCGGCACGCGAGGTGCTGACGGGTGGACCGACTCCCGTGACGCAGTCCGCCGCGGCGCCCGCCACGCCCCAGCCATGCGTGAGCTGCGGCCTCTCGCTCTCTCACCGAGCGCCCGGTTCTGTCGCCGGTGCGGGACCCGCCAGGGCTGATCGTCTACTCCGCGCGCGTGGTCTCCACGGGGTCAGGCTCGACCTCATCGGCCGGCCCAGGTTCGGGCTCCGGCAGTCCTCGGTCCCGGACACGCGTCCAGCACGCCCCGAACAGCAGCAGGTTGAAGCTGATCGACAGCCAGGCGAGGATGGCGAAGAACGCCACGAACGTGCCGTAGACGGCGGCCATCCTGGTGAGCAGCGGTGCCAGCAGGGCGTACAGCTGGGCAAAGCCCGCCAGGGTGATGCCGACGAGCACCGCCGGCAGCGCGAGAGCACGCCATGGCACGTGCTCGCCAGGCACGTATCGATAGACGAGCATCGTCCCGGTCACGAACAGCAGGAACGAGCCCACCGGCGTCGTCAGCTGCAGGATCACTCCCGCGATCTGCCCCGGCAGGACCTCGGACACCCATGCCGTGATCACGCCCAGGATCAGCGCCGCCAGGGGAACGGCGACGAGGAGGAAGGTGACGACGATGCCCCGCAGCGTCCGCTCGATCTCGTTCCGCTTGCGGACATCGTGGAAGATCCGCGTGAAGGCGTAGTCGAGCGCCGCGTAGAACCGGCTGGAGCCCCAGAGCAGGCCCAGGACCGCGATGATGCCCGTCGGCACGGCACCGGCCGATACCGATTCGAAGGCGGCCCGGGCGAACTCCTCCAGGGGCGGGACCGCCTCGGCGATCGCCGACACCACCTGCTCGCGGGTCGCCTCGTCGTCGATCACCACGCCGAAGATCGAGACCATCAGCAGCAGGCCGGGGAGCAGCGCGATCAGCGAGGTGTACGCGAGCCCCGAGGCGGTGAGTCCGCCGCCGGCGCCATCGTAGGCCTCGAGGACGCCCAGGAGCGTCCGCGTCGCGCGCAGGCCCCCGACCCGGGCGACGACCCGTTCGACGAGCAGCCGCACGCGGTCGGTGCCGCCCTCGTCGGTGTCGGCGGGGCTCATGCGATCAGGCGTCCAGGTCCTCGAACAGGCCCGGCTGGATGTCCTCGGCGCGAACCCGGCGGGGCGCGGCGACCAGCGCCTTCACCTCACCACGCCGGACGTAGCGTCGGCCGCCGAGCTTGATGCTCGACAGGCGCCCCGATCGGGCCCACCCGCCGATGGTCTCGGCGCGGAAATGGATGTTGGCTGCGGCGAGGATCTCGGCGGCTTCCGACAGCGTGATCCAGTCGGCGGCGGACGGCATGGGTGGGCCTCAGTCGGAGGAGGTGGATTGCTTCGGTGACTCGGGGGAAGCGGATGGCTTCGGCGACTCCGACCGTGGCGACGGCATCGTTGATGATGGTGTCGACGACGTGTCCTTGCCGGTCTTCGCCGCGTCACTCGCGGCGTCACTCGCGGCGGCCTTGGCGGAGGCCCTGGTGCTGGCACCCGAGCCCCCACGGTCCTTCTTGGCCCAGCCCGTCCCCTTGAAGTGGACGGCGGGCGCCGCGAACTGCTTGCGCATCGTTCCTTCCGCGCCACACGAGGGACAGAACCGGGGCCCGGGATCGTTGATCCCGTGGAGGATGTCGGCGCGGTGATCGCAGGCTGAGCAGAGGTAGTCGTAGACGGGCATCGGTACTCGATTGGTTGGGGGGTCAGCCTCGAAGCAGGCGCATCCCGCACTTGGGACAGTAGAACGCACGCTCATGGCCGGACGCGAAGCCGCAGTGCGCGCAGACGAGCCCGCCGCGACCGGCCGCTGGGACCGGCCGGTCAACCGCGGTGAGACCCATCGCGTACTGGCTCGCAAGGATGTTGGCCAGGATGCCGCCGAGGATCCGCGAGGCCGTACGGTCGGTATCGCCGCGCACGCCCTTGCCGCCCCAGCCGACGACACCACGGACGATCATGTCGCCGGTGGCCTCGTCCCAGTGCGATGCAAGGCCACCGACGATCGCGCTGTAGTCCGGGTACCCGGACGTGTCGGTCTCACCATCGAGGAGCGAGCACACGAATGTGTCGAACGCGAGGTCGACCGCGTCGATCGACTCGAGGACCACCAGCGCGTGCCGTGTCACCGGGCTGAGCTCGTGGTGCGCGTTGAGCCATTGCATCGCCTCGGACGGCCGCGCGATGACGGGAATCGCCTGGGCGTACTCGAGGGGCAGCGGATCGACAACCTCGACCTCGTTCCGGGTGAGGCCATCCAGCATCCGCGGCAGCTCCGCCATCGCCTGGGGCCCGGCCCGCATCCGCACGCCCTCGGTGCTCTTGCCGGCGTAGTACAGCTTGAGCTGGTACTCCTGGGCGACGACCTCCTCCGGCATCCCGGCCGGTGCGGCGGAGGTCGGGGCCGGGACGGCCTTCTCGGCATCGCCCTTGCGCTTCAGGAACTCGAGGGGCACGGCGTCCTCCCGGTGACGGCATGCGGGTGGTCAGCCGCCATCCTATCAGCGCGAGCGGGCCGACTCACCGCCCGAGCCGCTCTCTCAGGCGCTCAACCTGGTCCGCGAGCTCCGCCTCGCTCGCGCGGGCGCCTGCAACGATCGCCGGCGGCGCCTTGCTGATGAATGCCTCGTTCGCGAGGCGGGCCCGCGCGGCATCCAGCAGGCGCTCGGCGTCGCCCAGCTCCTTCTCGAGGCGGGCGCGGTCCGCCTCGGCGGCACCGGGATCGGCGACCCCCGTCCCCACGATCGCCTCGACGGGTCCGGCGATCACGGCCAGCCCTCCGCTGGCCTCCGCCGTCCCGTGCAGGTCCTCACGGCTCAGGTGCCGGCGCAGCGGCCGCACGTGGGCGAGGCGCTCGAGACCCGGCCGCAGGGTCTCGAGGACAGGGCCGAGATCCGGCTCGACGTACACGTCGAGCGGCAGCCATGCGCCGGGCTCCAGCTTCGCGTCGGCGCGGGCGTTGCGTACCGCGCGGACGAGGTCGACCAGGGCACCCACCGCCACCTCGGTGGCCTCGTCGCGCTCCCCCACCCCCGGCCAGCGAGCCACGATCAGCAGGTCCGGGTCCGTCGCCCGGTGCGGCAGCGCCTGCCACAGCCGCTCCGTGAGGAACGGCATCACGGGGTGGAGCAGTCGCAGGTACGTGTCCAGGGCCTCCACCAGGGCCCACCACGTGGCCTCGCGCTCGGCGTCCGGGAGCGAGGCGTCGTTGAGGCGGACCTTGGCCAGCTCGAGGCCCCAGTCGCAGTACTCGTTCCAGGTGGCCTCGTAGAGGATCCGCGTCACCTCGCCGAAGGCGTAGTCGGCCATCGCCTTGTCCACCGCGGCGGTCGTGGCCGCCGCGCGCGAGAGCACCCAGCGCTCCGCGGGCCCGAGCCGGGTAGCGTCAGGCAGGCGTCGCTCCGCGTCCGCGGGGATCGTCGCGGGGCGCGCGCCGAGCACGAAGCGGGTCGCGTTCCACAGCTTGTTCGCGAAGTTGCGGGCGCTCTCGACCTTGGCCTGCCCGAAGCGCTGGTCGTTGCCGGGCGTGGCCCCGTGGACCACGGCGAAGCGGAGGGCGTCGGCGCCCATCTCCTCGATGGTCGCGAGCGGATCCACCGTGTTGCCCTTCGTCTTGGACATCTTCTGGCCGTACGGGTCGCGGATGAGACCCGACAGGTAGACGGTGTGGAAGGGCGCCTCCCCGGTCGAGCTCGATGCCGAGCATCATCATCCGGGCGACCCAGAAGAAGATGATGTCGTAGCCCGTCTCCATGACGGACCCCGGGTAGAACCGGTGCAGATCCTCGGTCTCATCGGGCCAGCCGAGCGTGGAGAACGGCCACAGCCCGGAGCTGAACCACGTGTCGAAGATGTCGGGATCCTGGGTCAGCCTGTCCCCGGGAGCGGCGCACTCCTCGCAGGCCGGCGGGCCGTCGATGTCGGCACTGACCGTCGCGTGGCCGTCCGGGCAGTACCAGGCCGGGATCCGATGCCCCCACCACAGCTGGCGCGACACGTTCCAGTCGCGGATGTCGGTCAGCCAGTGCTCCCAGACCTTCTCGAAGCGCTCCGGGAGGATCCGGGTCCGGCCGGAGCGGGTCGCCTCGAGCGCGGCGGCCGCCAGTGGACCGGTCTTCACGAACCACTGGGTCTTGAGGCGCGGCTCCACGACGTCGTGGCTGCGCTGGCAGCGGCCGATGACCATCTCGTGCGGCTTCTCGCCCTCGAGGTCACCCCGGGCCGCAAGGTCCTCGAGGATCCGCGTGCGGGCCTCGTAGCGGTCGAGGCCGTCGTAGGCGGTGCCCGTGTGCGCAACTCGGGCGGCATCGTCGAGGATCGTCGGCATCGCCAGGCCGTGACGCACGCCGGTCTCGTGGTCATCGTGGTCGTGTCCGGGCGTGATCTTGACGGCGCCGGTGCCGAACGCAGGGTCGACCACCGGGTCGGCGATGACGGGCACGTCGCGCTCCACGAACGGGATCCGCACGCGGCGGCCGACGATGGCCGCGTAGCGCGGATCGTCCGGATGGACGGCGACGGCGGTGTCACCAAGGATCGTCTCGGGGCGGGTCGTGGCCACGGTGAGGGTGGCGTCGGGGTCTGGGAGCCCGGTTGCCTCGTCGAGCAGGTGGTAGCGGACGGTCCACAACGTGCCCGTCTCGGGCGTGGGCAGCACCTCCAGGTCGCTCACGCTCGTCCGGCAGCCGGGGCACCAATTGACCAGCGCCTCGGCGCGATAGGCCAGGCCCCGCTGGTGGAGCCGCAGGAACGCTTCGCGGACGGCGCGAGCGCTGACGTCGTCCATCGTGAACCGCAGCCGGTCCCAGTCGCACGAGCCGCCGATGCGGCGCTGCTGGGAGAGGATGACGTTCCGCGTCTCGTCGATGAACGCGTGCATCCGCTCGAGGTAGCGCTCGCGACCCAGGGAGGCACGCGACTCCCCTTCCCTGGCCAGGATGCCGTCGAGCACGAACTGGGCGGCGATGCTCGCGTGGTCCAGGCCGGGCAGGAACAGCGACGGCCGGCCCAGCATCCGCGCGTGACGGATCATCAGGTCCTCGACCGTCGTGCGCTGGGCGTGACCGAGGTGCAGGCTGCCGGTCACGTTGGGCGGCGGCTGGATGATGACGAAGGGTTCGAGCGCCCAGTCCGCGGTGGAACCGGCCCCATCCGGGGCGAAGACGTCCGCCGCCAGCCAGCGCTCGTAGATCTCGTGCTCGAACTCGGCGGGCACGTAGGCCTTGGCGAGTGCCCTGGAAGGCTGCTGCGGCTGGGTCATCGTCTTGCTCCTGGAACGAAACGACCCGCTCGTCCAGCGGACGAACGGGGTCGTGGTACCACCTGCTGGTTCCGTGCCCGGGGCCGTTCCACTCATCGCGTGGGCTTGATCCGGGCAGCTCATGGCGCTCTATCGGGCGCCAGGCGCACGGTTCGCGGGCGACGTTCAGTCCGGCGTACCCGCGCGGCTCGCACCGTCCCGCGCTCGCTTGGGGCCGCTGCCGGACCTACTCCTCCCGGTCTCCACCGTGAAGTGCCGGCAGTCTAGCACGCGGTCTCGCGGCCGAAGGGTCCCTCCCCGGAGGGTCGTCCGGTTGCGCGGCCGGGGCCGCCTGGACGTGCACCCGGGTCCAGGTGGCCCTCACGGGCTCGCGCGACGCGACGCCACCATTGGCCCATGCCTACCGCCGCGATCGTGTACTGCAGCGCCACGTGGACCACCGCCGGTCTGGCTGATGACATCGCCGCCCATCTCGGCGGACGCGGGATCGAGACCCGCGTTGCCTCGATCGGCGAGATCGACACGGCAGGGCTTGCCGAGGTGGACTACCTCTTCCTCGGCTGCTGGACGCACGGCTGGTTCGTCATCAACCAGCACCCCGAGGCGGCCTGGGTCGAGTGGACCCACGAGCTGCCCGGCCTGGCCGGGCCGAGGACGGCCCTGTTCACCACCTACAAGCTACGGACCGGGTCCATGTTCCCAAGGATGCGCAAGGCACTCGCGGACAAGACACCCCGGATCGGTCTCGAGCTCAAGGCCAAGGGTCCCAAGCTCACCGACGAAGGCCGCCGCGCGCTCGACGCGTTCATCGAGGGCTGATCGCGAGACTTCCCGAGGCGGCGCAGGGCCGCGGATTCGGACCTACGCGGTCTCGCCCTGGGTCGCCAGCCAGTCCTGGTAGTTCGTCTCGTCGACGCCCTTGTCGACGTCCGACTTGGTCAGCAGGAGCGGGAGCCGGCCACCGCGGATCGTGTCCTCGGTGATGATGCACTTGCGGACGTCGGTGCGCTCCGGGATGTCGAACATCACCTCGAGCAGCGCCTCCTCCACGATGGAGCGGAGGGCGCGCGCGCCGGTCTTGCGGTCGATCGCGACCTCGGCGGCCGCCTGGAGCGCCCCAGGCGTGAACACGAGCTCCACCTTGTCCAGCATCAGGAACTTCTGGAACTGGCGGGTGACGGCGTTCTTGGGCTCCACGAGGACTCGCTGGAGATCGTCCACGGTCAGCGGCGAGAGCGTCACGATGACCGGCAGGCGCCCGATGAACTCGGGGATCAACCCGAACTTGAGGAGATCCTCCGGCATCAGCTTCTCGATGATCTTCGCCTTGTCCACCTTGGACATGGCGCCGTCGGAGCCGAACCCGATGGACCGCTTCCCGACCCGCTCCTCGACGATCTTCTCCAGCCCGTCGAACGCCCCGCCGCAGATGAACAGCACGTTGGTCGTGTCGATCTGGATGAAATCCTGGTGGGGGTGCTTGCGGCCGCCCTGCGGCGGCACGTTGGCGACCGTCCCCTCGAGGATCTTGAGCAGCGCCTGCTGGACGCCCTCGCCGGAGACGTCGCGGGTGATGGACGGGTTGTCCGCCTTGCGCGCGATCTTGTCGATCTCGTCGATGTAGATGATCCCGCGCTGTGCCCGGGTGACGTCGAAGTCGGCCGCCTGGATCAGGCGCAGGAGGATGTTCTCGACGTCCTCCCCCACATAGCCCGCCTCGGTCAGCGATGTCGCGTCCGCGATGCAGAACGGGACGTCGAGGATCCGTGCCAGCGTCTGGGCGAGGAGCGTCTTGCCGGAGCCCGTGGGCCCCACCAGCAGGACGTTCGACTTCTGGAGCTCGACATCGTCGACCGTGTTGCCGGCGTTGACCCGCTTGTAGTGGTTGTAGACCGCGACCGAGAGGACCTTCTTCGCCTTCTCCTGGGAGATGACGTACTGGTCCAGGGACATCGTGATCTGGCGCGGGTTCGGGAGCTTCTGGGCTGCCGGGCGCTGCTTCGGCGCCTCGAGCATCTCCTCCTCGATGATCTCCTGGCACAGGTTGATGCACTCGTCGCAGATGTACACGCCCTGGCCGGCGATCAGCTTGCGGACCTGCTCCTGGCTCTTGCCGCAGAACGAGCAGCGATAGGGAACCTTCGTCCCCTTGGAACCCGTCGTGGACACCGGCATGGCTCCTGCGTTACGCCCCCGTCTCGGGAGCAGGCCCGGCCTGGCCGGGATCCGCCACCGAGGATCCTTCGCCACCCGTGAGGCCCGCGTCGTGCGCCTGCGCGATCAGCGAGTCACCCGGGAGCGTGTAGACGGCGTCGATGATGCCATATGCCTTGGCGTCCTCGGGGGACATGAACAGGTCCCGGTTCGTGTCGGCGTTCACCTTCTCGAATGGCTGACCCGTGTGCTGGGCGAGAATCTCCGTGTTGCGCTTGACGAGGAACTCCCACTCACGCATCTGGATCATCGCGTCCGGGGCGTTGCCGCGGAAACCGCCGGAACCCTGGTGGATCATGATCCGGCTGTTGGGCAGGGCATAGCGCTTGCCGGGTGCTCCGGCTGCGAGCAGGACCGCCGCCATGGACGCTGCCATGCCGATGCAGATCGTGCTCACCGGGGCCCGCAGGTACTGCATGGTGTCGTAGATCGCGAGGCCGGAGTTCACCACGCCGCCGGGCGAGTTGATGTACAGGCTGATGTCCTTCTCGGGGTCCTCGGACTCCAGGAACAGCAGCTGGGCGATGATCAGGTTCGCGAGGTGATCCTCGATGGCGTCACCGAGGAAGATGATCCGCTCGCGCAGGAGCCGCGAGTAGATGTCGTACGCGCGTTCCCCGCGGCTGGTGGATTCGATGACCATCGGGACGAGCATCGCGGGTCTCCCCTGGGTTCGATCAGGCATGAACCGGATCGTGGTCTAGTCGATGGCATCCGGGAGCGCGCCCGGGTCGGTGGCGTCGAGGGCCGCATTGGCCTGGGCCCCGGGGGCGTCAACGGCCGACGGGGCGTCATCCTCGAGGTGCGGCAGGGCCGGGTGCTCGGGGTGGGCGGCGAGCCAGCGGTCGACGAGGACCTCGACGACCCGCGTGCGCCGCAGCGTGCTCCCGATGAAGTTGCGTCCCCGCTCGGACTCGAAGTACTTGATGGTCTTGGGGTCCTGGTAGCGCGCCCTGGCCTGGTCGACCTGCGCCTCGATCTCGGCCTCCGGGATCTCGATCCCCTCGACGTCCGCGATCTTGGACAGGACGAGGAGCACCTTGGTCCGGTGCTCGGCTCGCGGCCGGAACTCCGCGTGGAGGTCGGGCTCGCTCTTGTTGGTGGCCCGCAGGTAGGCCTCCTCGCCGATCCCCTGGCGGGCGAGCTGCGAGCGGAACTCGTCGTGCATGACCTCGACCTCCTGGTCCACCAGGACGTCGGGCAGGTCGATCGTCGCGTTCGCGACGGCGTACTCGATGATCTTGTCGGCGAACTCGTGACGCGCGTGATCGAGCGCGTTGCCGCGGAGACGGGTGTCGATGTCGCGCTTGAGCGCGGCCAGGTCCTCGTACTCGCCCATGTTCTGGGCGAAGGCGTCGTCCGCGGCCGGGAGCACCTTCTCGCGGAGCTCCTTGAGCTCCACGGCGAAGTGGACCTGCTGGCCGGCGAGGCTCTCCTCGGGGTAGTCCTCGGGGAACGTGATGTCGAAGTCGGTGAACTCGCCGGGCCTGAGGCCCACGATATTGGCCTCGAACCCGGGGATGAGCCGGTCCTCGCCGAGGATCAGCGGCATCCGGTCCGAGGTGCCACCGTCGAACGGCACGCCGTCCTTGGTCCCCGCGAAGCCGATGATGGCCCAGTCGCCGTCCCTGGCGGCGCGGTCCTCGACGGCGGCGAGGGTCGCGTTCTGGTCGCGAAGCTCGTCCACGACCTTGTCGACCTTGGCCTCGTCGACCTCCTCGATCTCCGGGGCGAAGTTGAAGTTCGAGTAGTCGCCGAGCTCGACCTCGGGACGAACCTGGACCGTCGCATTGAAGCGCAGCGGCTTGCCCTCGACCGCCTCGACAACCTCGACATCGGCGTTGGTCAGCGGCACGATGCCCTGCTCGATCACGGCGTCGCGATACGAGACCTGGACGAGTTGCTCCACGGCCTCGTCCAGGACCGCGGTGGGCCCGAGGACGCGCTCGAGGATGGGCCGGGGGGCCTTGCCCGGACGGAACCCCGCGACGCGCGTGCGTCGCGAGAGCCGCTGGGTGGCCTCACGGATGGCGCGGTCGAGCCGCTCGGAGGGAACCTCGATCTCGAGGAGGATGGAGCTCTTGGGGGCAGGGGTAGCCGTCACATTCATCGCCCGGCGAGTATAGGGTGGGTCGGCCGTCCGGGCGGCGGGCCTCGGCGGGCCGCCCACTGGACCGGCGATCGCTGGGGCACGGAGCGGCGTGGCGGCGCGCGTCCTGCGCGCTAGACTCGACGCACGGGCGAGTGGCGAAATGGCAGACGCGCCGGCCTTAGGAGCCGGTGCCGCGTGAGCGGCGTGTCGGTTCGACCCCGACCTCGCCTACCAGCCGTCAGGACGGGTCCTGGTCCTCGTCGGCCGGCGCTTCCTTCGGCTTGACACCCAGCCGTTCGCGGACGGCCTGGAGCCTGGCGTCATACTCCTTGGCCTCGGTCGAGAAGATCTGCTCGGCCAGGTGCCTGCTGTAGCGCAGGACCAGCGGCCGCAGGAATGCCACCGAGACGATGGTCAAGGCACCGCCGATGTTCCGGCTCCGGCGGGCCGGCTCGGTCGCCTTGAGATAGCTCGCGAACTCCCGCTCGATGACCCCACGGACCCGATCGCCGTCGGTGCCGAGCGAGCCGAGCGCGGCGTCGATCTCCTTGGGCAGCATGGACACCGGCAGCGGCTCCTCCGGACCGAGCACTGCGCGCTTGGCGCGCCGGAACACGCGCTTGGGGCCGCCGACCGCCAGGAACCCGGCGCCGGCGACGACGCCCGCGGACTTGACCGGGTTGCGCTTGACCTTCGCCTTGACGTCGATGGCAGCGCGGGCGGACGCCTCGAGGCGGACGAACTCCTCGTCCAGCGCCTCGCGGGCCGCCAGGACCTGCGCTCGTGCGGCTAGGACTTCGGTTCGCGCTGCACTCGTGCCTTCGCCCACTCGATGCTCTCCTTCGTGGTGTCGATCGTCGCCTGCGGGATGAAGTGCGCCTTGAGGGCCTCGACGTCGATGCCATCGCGCCGGACATGGAGGCCCATGAGCACGGACCACGCCGCGAGGAAGGTCGCGATGCCGAGCGCGACGCCGGTGCGCATGGTGAAGCTGATGGACAGGAACGCTCCGAACAGAACACCGGCGAGGGCGCCGGCGAGGAGACCCTGGAGGGCCGCCCGCGTCATGCCGAGTGGCAGGCCGCCGAGCCCCTCACGCACGAGCTGGTCACGGCCGAACTTCGCCCCCATGACGGCTCCTGTCAGCGCGCCGATCAGCCCGACGAGGATCACACCCACGACGAGCGGGCGGACGGCCGGATCGACGGCCAGTGCAGAGGCGTCACCGATCGCCGCGAACACCTTGTGGGGAACGGCGAAGCCGAGGATCAGCGCGACGGCGATCCCCAGCGGCACGGCGAGCGCCACGTCCCGCCCGAGGCGCGGCACGTAGAGCGCCACCAGCACGAGGGTCAGCGCGATCGCGATCAGCAGCTCCGCACCCAGGAGAACGCCCCAGCCGATGGACCCGAAGATCCACTCGCCGGTGAACAGCATCCCGCCGATCGCGACCAGCAGGGACATGAGGATGATGAGCGCGATCGCGGCGGCCGCGAGGCCGCTCGCACGCCCGATCTCGCGCCCGACCTCCTCCATCTCGGCCTTGGCCAGGTCGATGTGGGCGCGCACGAACCCGACGATCGCGAGCCTGACCACGCCCAGCTGTGCCTTGAGACCGGGGGGGCGGGTCGGTCGTCGCCGCTCGCCGGGATTGCCGGACGGCGGCGTACCGGCAGGACCGGGAGACCCGGGATCGGGCTCAGGTCGCACGGGTTCGGATGCGGGCTGTTCGGGATCCAGCGGTCGTCCTCCGCGGAGGGAGTGGGGGTCCTCAGGTGACCGCGGCCATGATACCAGCGCCGGGAGCGCTCCCTCCGTCACCTACGGCGCCCGATCCGGACCGCAGGAACGATCCGGACGCGGGCGTCACGACCGGGGTACGCTCGGGCCATGACCGACGATGCCAGCCCCGCTCCCCGCCGGATCCTCACCGCCGAGCTCCTGGCGATCGGCTCCGAGCTGACCGTGGGCGAGACCACGGACACCAACAGCGGTGAGCTGGCCCGCTCGCTCGTTGCCCACGGCGTCGCCGTATCGCGGATCGCCGACCTTCCCGACGATCTCGACGTCGTCGTCGACGCGTTGCGCACGGCGCTCTCCCGGGCGGACCTCGTGGTCACGACGGGCGGCCTGGGACCCACGCCGGACGATCTCACCCGGGAGGCCGTCGCCGCGACCTGCGACGAGACCGTGTCCGTGGACGAGGCGACGCTCGACTGGCTCAAGGACCTCTGGGCACGACGCGGACACCCGTTCCCGTCCGTGAACGTGAAGCAGGCGTGGGTCATCCCGTCCGCCACCTCGCTGCCCAACCCCAACGGCACGGCTCCGGGCTGGTGGGTTGACCGGCCGGACGGACGCGTGATCGTGACGCTGCCGGGGCCGCCGCGCGAGATGCGGCCCGATGTGGGCCGAGCAGGTGCTGCCGCGCCTCGCGGACCGCGGGGTGGGCGCCGACCTGGTCGTGCGGACGCTGCGCCTCCATGGGATCGGCGAGTCGCAGGTCGCCGAGATGCTCGGCGACCTGCTCCGCGCATCCAACCCGGTCGTCGCCACGTACGCGCGCCACGAGGCGGTCGACGTGCGCATCAGCGCCCGGACGGAGGGCCCGCTGGCCGCGGAGACGCTGGCCGACGACGCCGAGGCGGCCGTCACCGCGCTGCTCGGCCGGTTCGTCTGGACCAGGGGCTCGACGACGTGGGCCACCGCCATCGACGAGGCCCTCGCGGCACGCGGCTGGACGCTGGCCACGAGCGAGCGTGGGACCGGCGGCGCCCTGGTCGCGCTGCTCCGCGGCATGCCTTCCCTGGCGCGCGCCGAGGTGCTCAACGACGACGCCAACCCGGAGGGCCGAATCCTGGAGGAGGCGGAGCGCGTGCGGGCTGCCGCGGAGGCTCACGTCGGGTTCGCGATCCATGCGATCCCCCGCGAGAGCGACACGCGGGTCCTGATCGGCGTGGCGACGCCGGACGACACGCACACCGACGAGCGGCTCGCCTTCCAGCGGGGCGCCCAGGGCGCGGACCGGGCGGCCATCGCAGGAACCGCGGTGCTGCTCGACGTGCTCCGGGCTGCCGGCAGCGACGGAGCGGCCCGCGGGAGCTGATCTAGCGGCGGGCGGCCCGCTGCAGTCCGGGCAGGTCCACGACCACGATCGCGTCGCGATCCATCCGGATCAGGCCGTCCTCGACGAGATATCCCAGCAGCTTGTTGACGCTCTGGCGGGTGCTGCCCACCATCGCTGCCAGCTCGCCCTGCGTGATCGGTCCGGCGAGGCGGATCTCGCCGGCCGTGCCGTCCCCTCCCTGCTCCTCGGCCATGCGGGCGAGCCGGGCGGCCAACCGGCCCGCGATATCCAGGAAATGGAGCTCCTCGACGTGGTTCGTCAGCCTGCGCAGCTCGCCGGCGAGCTCGGCGAACACGTGGTCACGGACGTCGGGCCGGTCGTTGAGCAGCTGCCGGAAGCGGTCGCGCGGCAGTGGCAGCGTCTCGGTGGGCTCGATCGCGGTGGCCGAGGCCGAGCGCGGCTCGCCGTCGAGGAGGGCAAGGGACCCGAAGAACTCGCCCGGGCGCAGGGTCGTGAGGATGGCCTCCACGCCGGTCTCCGAGGGGCTCGAGATCTTCACCCGGCCGGACAGGATGATGTGCAGCGCGTCGCCCGGGTCGCCCTGGTGGAAGATCACCTCGCCGCGCCGGTAGCGGCGGATCCGCAGCCCGGCCGCCAGCGTCGCGAGGTCCTCATCGGCCAGGTCATGGAACAGGGGCACGCTCGCGAGGGCTGCGTGAAGCTGGCCCGAGTCGGTCGCCTGCGAGAGGTGGCTCACCCGTACCTCGCTTCAGGCCGGTCGTCGAAGCAGGATCGATCACGGCCAGAACCGTCCTACGTGATCGAGAGCACGGGCGTCTGGGACGACTCGGCACGCACGCTCATGCGCGCTGCGACGAGCCCCGGCCACGAGCTCCATGGCCTGCGCGGCAGGTCCCGGCTCGCGCTGGGCGACGGCCGGGATGCCGGCGTCGCCGCCCTGGCGGACCGTGACGTCCAGGGGCACCTTGCCCAGGAACTCGATGCCGTGCTTCTCGGCGAAGCGCTCGCCGCCACCGTGGCCGAAGATCTCCGTCGAATCGCCGCAGTGCGGGCAGACGAACGCGCTCATGTTCTCGACGAGGCCGATGACCGGAACGTTGAGCCGGCGCAGCATCGACAGCGCCTTCGCGACGTCCGACAGGGCGACCTCCTGGGGCGTCGTGACCAGGACGGTCCCGCTGATCGGGACGGCCTGCGCGAGCGTGAGCTGCGCGTCCGAGGTGCCCGGCGGCAGGTCCACCACGAGGTAGTCCAGCTCCCCCCACTCGACGTCGCGCAGGAACTGGCTGATCGCGCCGCCGATGAGCGGGCCGCGCCACACGATGGGCTGGCCCTCGGGCACGAAGAACTGGATCGAGATCGCCTTCACGCCGTGGCGCTCGAGCGGCACGATCTTGTTGTTCTCGCTCGCGGTGGGCTGCCCGTCGATCCCCAGCATCATCGGGATGTTGGGGCCGGTGATGTCGGCGTCGAGGAGTCCCACCGACGCCCCGGCCTTGGCCAGGGCCACGGCCAGGTTGACCGAGATCGTGCTCTTGCCGACGCCGCCCTTGCCCGACGCGACGGCGATGATGTTCTTCACGCCCGGGACCAGGAGCTCTGCCGATCGCGGAGCCGCGCGGCGGACCGCCGCGCCCCAGGTGAGGGCCAGCTCGGTCACGCCCACCGGCGTCAGCGCCTTGCGGACCTCGGACTCGATCTCGTCCTTGAGCGGGCAGGCCGGCGTGGTGAGCTCGATGGTGAAGGCCACGGCCGATCCATCGATCGCGAGGTCCTTGATCATGTTGCGGGTCACGAGGTCCCCGCCCAGCTCGGGCTCCTGGACGGTGCGGAGGGCGGCGAGGACGGTGGCCTCGGTGATGGCGCTCATGGGGTGATGACTCGCTCCTGAGGACGGGCGGCCCGGGATGGTGGACGCGCGGGCTGCCGATATCGTACCCGCGCGGCGATGACCTCGCCGCCGGCGGACCCGTCCCCGGTTGCGGCGGGTCGGAGGGAGGACCGGTGAACGGGCTCTCCGGCCGACGGTGCTGCGATGTGGGTGGCGGGACGGGCCTGACGTCCTCGAGATTCGCACGCTCGCACGCTGCGATCGCCTCGTTTCGTCAGGTTGACACTGCCTCTCGCGCTCCCTATCGTCGGTCCCGAGTGCGATGGGCCCGGCGTTGGGCGTCCGCCGTCTGCCATCCGCCGAGGAGGCCGCCATGATCACGATCCCGCCGGTCCAGCGCCACGGTGCTCCCCTCCCCGACCGCTCGGTCGTGCCCCCCGTCTGGGGGCGGATCACGAACCTGATCGTGGACCACGGCGAGGGCTGCTGGCTGGTCACGCCCGAGGGCGACCGGTACCTCGACTACACGTCCGGGATCGGCGTCACGAATACGGGCCACGCCCACCCGCATGTCGTGGCCGCCGTGCAGGCCCAGGCGGCGAAGCTGCTCCATGGCCAGCAGAACATCGTCTACCACGAGGCCGGGCTGCGCCTCTACGACCGCCTCGCACATCTGCTGCCCGGCGGTCCGTGGAGCGCGTTCCTGTCGAACTCGGGCGCCGAGGCCGTGGAGGCCGCCGTCAAGCTTGCGCGCGTGGCGACCGGGCGGCCGGCGATCATCGCGTTCCGCTACTCGTTCCACGGCCGGACCGCCCAGGCGATGGCGCTCACGGCGGCGAAGGACGTCTACCGCGGCGCGTTCGAGCCGTTGCCGGGATCCGTCTACCACGCCTCCTATCCCTACTGCTACCGGGCCCCGGGCGGGCCACACGACCCGGCGGACTGCACCTGTGACTGGGAGGCGCAGCTGGACCTGCTGTTCCACCAGCTGGTCTTCCCGGACAAGGTGGCCGCGATCATCGTGGAGCCGGTCATCGGCGAGGGCGGCTACCTCGTCCCGCCGCCAGGGTTCCTGCCACGGCTCCGGGAGATCACCAGCCAGCACGGGATCCTGCTGATCGCCGACGAGGTCCAGACGGGCTTCGCCCGCACCGGCGAGATCTTCGCGGTGCGCCACTGGGACGTGGAGCCGGACATCCTGGTCATGGCCAAGGGCATCGCGTCGGGCCTGCCGCTGTCCGGGATCATCGCCCGCAAGGACGTCATGGACCGCATGCCCCCCGGATCCCACGGCGGAACGTACGGCGGCAACGTCGTCGCGTGTGCGGCGGCCATGGCGACCCTCGACGTGATCGAGGAGGAGGGCCTCGCGGACAACGCCCGCGAGCGCGGCACGCAGCTGGTCGACGGCCTCAGGGCGATCTGCGCAGATCGTGCGTCGGTCGGCGACGTCCGCGGCCTCGGGCTGATGGTGGCGCTGGAGTTCGTGAAGCCCGGCGAGGGCGACGGGCGCGTGCCCAACCCGGAGCTGACCAAGCGGGTGCAGCAGGAGTGCTTCGCCCGCAAGCTCATGCTGCTCACCGCCGGGCACCTACGTGAACGTGATCCGGATCATCCCGCCCCTGGTCACCACGGCCGAGGAGGTCGACCAGGCCCTGGGGATCATCGCGGAGGCGCTGGACGCCGCCGGCGCGTAGGTCGGCGCAGGCGGGCCCGGGGTCCTCGCAGGTTCGCGCACTACCGCGCGCGGGCTCGACCGGCCGCCTCGCGGTCTCAGCCGGCCGGCCCGCGGCGCCGCCGTCGGGGCGTCTCGCGGTACCGCTGTCAGGGCGTCTCGCGGAGCCGCCGCAGGATCTCCTCGTGCAGGTGCCCGTTCGTGCCCACGAATGACGGACCGTCGATCCGTCGCTCGCCGTTCACGTCCGTGACCTTGCCACCGGCCTCCTCGATCACCACGATCGGGCCCGCCATGTCCCATGACTTCGCGCCTGTCTCGAACATCGCCTCGCCCGCCCCCTCGGCCACCAGGGCATAGCCCCAGAAGTCGCCGAAGCCGCGCTCCCGCCAGGCGGCCGAGATCAGCCCGTCGAAGCCCGGCATGAGACCGCTGGCGATCGTGTCCCGGCTCGACCCGTACAGCATCTGCGCGTCCTCCACCGCGGCCACCCGCGAGACGTGGATTCGCCGTTCGCCGTCGAGGCCCCGGTTCCAGGCACCGCCGCCGCGGTACGCGTACCAGCGCTCGCGCATCGCGGGCGCTGAGATCACGCCGACCTGCAGCTCCCCGTCGTGCTCGATGCCCAGCAGCGTGCCGAACAGCGGCACCCCGCGGATGAAGTTGTGCGTGCCGTCGATGGGGTCGATGTACCAGCGCGTCCGAGCTCGCGCCATCCTCGATGCCGTACTCCTCCCCCACCAGGCCGTGGTCCGGGTAGCGTGCGCGGATCCGCTCGCGGATCGACCCGCTCGATCGCCCTGGTCCGCAACCGTCACGTAGGTCCTGTCCGGCTTGCGCTCGAGGTCCAGGTCCCGCCGGAAGTGGCGGAGGGCGATCTCGTCGGCGACGTCGCATGCGTCGAGGGCGAAGGCGAGCCACTCGCGGAGGGTTGCCTCGGGGACGCGGGCGAAGGTCGCGGACCAGGCGGGTCCGAAGTCGGGCTGGGTCATGGCCACATCATGCCGGGTGTCAGTGACAGGTGCCGTCGCCCTGGTCCAGCACGCTCCCGTCCGTCGCCAGGAAGCGGTGGGACCAGCCGCTCGCCCGCAGCGTCAGCTCCAGCACGCCGTAGGCATCGGCGATACGGACCAGGCTGTTGGGCGCGGTGCGCTCGAATGGCTTGAGGTCTCCGCCGCCAGTCCCCGCGACGATCTCGGTGATGCCGCCCGCCGGGTCGGCGGCTCCCCCCGGGTCCTGCGGCTCGAACCGCTCGTAGTCGTGCTCGTGGCCGTTGAGGACCAGCTCGGCGCCCGCGTCGTGGAGCGCCTCCCAGAAGGCGCCGACGCTGCCGCTGTTCCCGTGGTACCCGCTGCTGAAGCGGGGGTGGTGCCACAGGGCGATGGTGCACCGGGCATCGCTCGCGGCGAGATCCTCCCGCAGCCAGCGGGCCTGGTCGGACTCGCTGCTGCAGGCCGCCCCGAGGAACCCGCAGTTCGAGTCCAGGACGACCACGTGCCACGCCCCAAGGTCGTCGCTGAACCACGTCCGCCCGTCCCGGCTCACCGCGTCGCCGAGATACGCCTCCAGCGGCGCCCCGTCATCGGTCTTGATGTCGTGGTTGCCCATCGCCGCGTACCGGATCCGGTCCTCCACCGCGCCCCACGAACCCCCGAAGCACTGCTCCAGCTCAGCCGCCGACCCGCTCTCGTACGCCGTGTCGCCCAGGATGGCAACGACCCCCGGCAGGGAGGCGGTCAGCGCGCCCGTCTCGTCGTCGCCCGTGGCGTCGCAGCGCCCGACGTCCCCCACGGCGATCAGGACCACCTCGTCGGCGGCGGCCGAGACGCCGGGCGGCAAGGACGCGGCGGCGGGCGACCCCGTGGGGCCGGAGGACGGCGGCACCGTCGGCTGCGAGGGTGTCGGGGATCCGGCGGGTGCACACGCGGCCACCACACCAGCGATGGCAACGGCGGCCACGAGCGTCACCGTGCGCCGGAAGGCGTCACGAAGGTGGGGCAGACGACGCGAGAGCATGCCCACAGCCTACCGGGCCAGCGCGACCCGGGCCGTCAGGCCAGCGGCTCGAACGCCTCCGGGTAGCGGACCGTCCCGCGCATGGCGTCCGTCCAGGCGGGCAGCAGGCGGGCCATCCACGCGGCGTCCGGCCAGGCTGCTGCCGGCGGCTCGAGGCCCACGGCGCGCGCGCTCCCGAAGCCGAACCGGGGGTAGTAGGCGGGGTGACCCAGGAGCACGAGGGCGGGCACGGCGCGTGCGATGGCGAGGCCCATGGCCGCCGACATCAGCGCGGACCCGATCCCCCGCGACTGGAGCTCGGGCAGCACCGCGACCGGGCCGATCGCCAGCACGGTGGCGACGAGGCCTCCGTCCGCGTCCTCCACCCGGCACGGCGACAGCAGCAGCTGCCCCACGATGACGCCGTCGGCGGAACCGCCGGGCGCCCCGACGGCCACCAGCGAGTGCCACCCCTCCGGCGCCTCGCGCCGGATCCGGTCCACGATGTCCGCCTCCTCGGGGCCTGTGAAGGCCGCGAGGTTGACATGGCGGACCCCCGGCTCGTCGCCGGGGGTCTCGAGGCGGATGCGGACCGGGAAGGGCTCCGGCCCCGGAGTCGCGAAGAGCGTGCCGGGGCCGGTCGTCACGGGGTCAGCTCGCGGCGGCCTTGAGCGCCTCGGGGATGGGGCGCGAGACCGCGACGGGCTTCACGTACGTGTTGACCATCTCCAGCGAGCCGTCGACGCGCAGCTGGGTGAACAGGTAGCCGATCTTGGCGCCCTGGCTGGCGAGGATCTCGTCCTTGGTGCCCAGGTCCCAGAGCTGCCGCTTGAACGGTCCGATGGCCTTCTTGCGGGTCGTGTAGAGGAACTGGTCCTCGGTCTGGCCGTCCTTGCGCTCGTCGGCGGCGTTCACCCTGCACCACGCGTAGATCTCGTCCATCAGCGCAGCCGGGAAGGCGGGGTGCTCGTAGAGCGCGTTCTGGAAGCCGGTCGCGAGGTGGACCTCGGCTGTCTCGGCCTCCGGGAAGCGGTGGAACAGCTCGTCCGGCAGCGTGGAGGCGCCGTGCTGGACCGCGCCGGCGAGCCCGCGCGAGCGGGCGAGCTCGCCGAGCCTGGCCAGTACGTCGAAGTCGAGCTTGACCTCGGCCACGCCGCCGCCGGGCAGCGGCACGCCACCGTGGCTGGTGCCGGTCTGGACGGAGACCTTGGACAGGCCCTTCGCGCCGGGGGCGAGCCTGGCGAGGACCGCCTCGTACCCGTCGAGGTACGCCTTGAGCTCCTCGACCGTCGAGTTGACCTTGCCGACCTCGCCGATCTCGCCGCCGACGCTGACGGTCACGCCGTCCACCTCGAGCGAGCGGATGAGCGCCGTGAGCTCGGCGGCGCGGGTGTAGTTCTCCTTCTGCTCCTCGTCGAGGTTCGGCTTGGAGAGGTCCACCAGCGTAGAGCTGTCGATGTCGATGTTGCGGTAGCCGGCGTCCATCGCCAGGCGGCACGCGCGCCGGATCTCCTCGGTCATGGCCTCGGGATCCGCGGCGTACTTCTTGGCATTGAACTGGTAGTGGTCGCCCTGGACGAAGACCGGGCCCTGCCAGCCGGCGGCGATGGCGCCCGCGTACACGGACGTCGCGAAGTCCATCGGGCGCTGGAAGGTGTAGGTCTGCTCGCTGCGGGCGATCTCGAGGATCAGCGCGCCGACGTCCTGCCGGGCGGCGGTCTCGTAGATCGTGCGCGCCATGTCGAAGGTCTGGGCGCGCAGGTTCATGGCCGGGACCGAGAAGCCGCTGACCTCGCCACGGGCGCGGGCCATGTACAGCTCCTGGATGGACGCGGAGCGCGCGCCCAGGGCCTGGCTGCCCTCCCAGACGAGCCAGCGAGCCGCCTCCGCAGTGGGGTCGTCGGTCGTGAAGGCAGCGGTCCAGGCGAGGTCCGCGGCGGCCTCGGCACGGAACCGGGCCGCGTCGTCGATGACGAGCTTGCCCTCGGCCACGTGCGCGATGCCGGAGAGGTGCGACAGCAGGTCGGCGGGAGAGGTGGCGACGTAGGGCATCGGGGTCTGGATCTCCTGTAGGGGTCAGCGAGGATGGTACCGGCGGGAGGTCGCTGCGGGCGCGGTTTCGGGACCGCCCCTCCGACGGCCACCCGGAGGATGCCCCACGACCGCGTCGGAGGTGAGGGCGAAAGGGTGTGCGCCGCCGGGGCCTGTCACTCCGGGACCCGGGTCCACTGGACCCCGCAGGGGGGCCGCTTGGACGACCCGCGGCCGTCGCGGAGGCGACGGGGCTCAGGCGGGCGGGAACGCGACCACCCGCAGGACCGTGGCCCCCATCGGCACGAGGACGACCTCCCGCAGGCGATCGTCGCCATCAACCATGTCCACCGCAAGGCCGCGGCGCTGCCAGGCGTGCGGGGCGTCGGCAGCCTCACTGCCCGTCGGGACGGTCACCCGTCTGGGTACCGTGCCGACCGGGAGGCGCAGGTCGGGCGCAGGCCCGGCGGCTCGAACCTTGACGTCGCGGAACGGAGCGTCGACGCCAGGCACGTCGAAGGTCCGGGCGATCTCACGCGTGCCCGGGATCGGCAGGGCATGGAGCAGGGGGCCCTGGGCCACCAGCCGCTCCCCGGTCGGCGCCTCCCGGATCTCGGGCACGGACCGGAACGAGACCTCGATCGTGGTCCGGCCGGACCACGGGCCGTTGATGCGCAGCAGGGTTGCCCCGATCCCGATGCGGTCATCGTCCACGCCCGTCACCTGCGCGTCGCGCGCCCAGCCGGGAACGCGCACGGCAAGCGTGAACCCGACGGGCGACTCGGCCTCGACGGTGAACCGAACGCCGAGTCCCGCGGGATCGTCCGCCTCCTCGGTGATGGTGACCGACACCCCGGCGAGCTCGGTTCTCAGCACGAACGCCCCGAACAGCAGCGCCAGCACGACCGGGAGGTCCCCGTCATCTCCGCGCATCCACGCATACCTTGCGTACGTCGGCAGGACCCGTCCGGCGTTCGGCACGCAGCAGACGGCAGCCTCTCGGTGGAGCGGCGAGTACATGTAGCGCGTCTGGAGCGCCTCGCCGGTGCTCGGGCGGAAGCCCTCCACCCCCGTCATGGACAGCGAGTTGTCCGTCTTGAGGTAGGCGACGCCACCCTCCAGCGGGTCGCGCGCGCCCATCGCCACGTTGAACACCAGCGACTCCATCCGATCGCCCAGCGCCACGTCCCCGGTCGCCTCGACCCGCATCCCGTACCCGTGGAGCAGCTCCTGGACCGAGCAGTGCTCGTAGCCGGTATCGTCGGCCGCCCCACGGGCGTGGCAGGCCTCGTCCCCGTTGGGCGCCCCGCTCGGCGTGAGCGCCGCCTCCAGCTTGCGGGCGTAGGCCGCATCGAGCGCCTCCATTGGCAACCCGTCGGCGGTCCCCTCCCCTGCACCGGCGGCAACCGCCGCGACGGTCAGGGCCCGCCAGTGCTCGTAGGTGTGCACCCCGTGTCCCTCGAAGCCGCGTCCCGCGTCCAGCAGCGCCTCGGCCGTGGCATCGCCCTCGGCGACCGGCGACGTCGCGAATGACCGGTACAGCCAGGCCGCGTAGGCAAGGTAGCGGCGATCGTCCGTCAACCCGGCCAGCTCCCACAGCACGTCCGTGAACACCAGCCCATGGGTCACCCCGCCGAACGATCGCTCGCGTCCGAACGGGTGCGATGCCCCGATCGGGTAGCCGGCCATCGTCTGCTCCACGGCCCGCCGGACGGCCTCGAGCACACGCTCGTCCCCGGTGTGGCCGGCATACCCCAGCAGGGCCCTGAGCAGCACCGTCTGTGCCCACAGCTCGCCGTTCTCGCCGTGCTCCGGGAAGCGCAGGTCGGGGGCGTAGATGCCCAGGTAGCCGTCCGCGTCCTGGGTGGCCAGGATCCGTTCCGCCCAGGCACGTGCGGCGTCGCGGTCGGCGTCATCGCCCACGGTCATCGCGTGCCGCAGCCATCCGTCACGCCAGTTGCCCTGGGTCTCCGCGTTCCACCACAGGAACTGGGCGGACCACTCGGCGTCGTCCGACAGTGCGCCCAGGTCCTTGGCAGTGATGCCGGCCGTGAGCCGGGCGGCGCCGAAGATGTCGTCATCGACGATGAGATCGGGTGCGAGCCGGTCGAGGTGTCCGACGAACCCGGTCACAAGGTCCGTCCGCATCTGGTCCGCGATCCACCCGCCGACAACCACCTCGCGCTCCGGGAACGGGCGGAACCGAGCGGAGCGCGCCCGGGTTCATCGCCGTCACGAACCGGCACCGGCCGCCGAACCGTCCGGGCGCACGGATCGCGCGTACTCGACCAGGGCGTCCACGTGCTCGTGGGGCGTCGCGGCGGGGATCTCGCAGCCGGCCCCAGCGATGTAGCGGCTCCCGGCGTCGCGATGGCAGACGGCCATGGCGTCGCGGATCGCGGACGGCGTGGACGAGAGCAGCCCGGCCACGGGGTTCAGGTTCCCCAGCAGCACCTGGTCGGGACCGGCGTCGAGGCGCGCCTGGCCAAGCGGGACCGGGTAGTCGAGATCCACGATGTCGGCGCCCAGCCCCGCCATCGCCCCGACGGACCGGCGGGTGTTGCCGCAGATGTGCAGGCGCACCCTGGCGCCCATCGCGTGGATCCCATCGATCAGGCGTTGCTCGTGGGGCACCACGACCTCGCGGTAGATCGCCGGGCCCACGAGGCTCGCCGCCGCGTCGCCGACACCGATCAGGTCCGCCCCCGCGTCAACCTGCGCCTGGGCGAACGAGATCGCCTGGTCCACCGCGAACCCGAACAGGTCGTCCACGAACCGTGGGTCGTCCGCGAAGTCCAGCATCAGGGCGCTGATCCCGCGAAGATCCGCCGCCTCCGCGCAGGGGCCCTCGACCCAGCCCTCGACCAGCCGGGTCCGGCCGGACGTCGCAGCGAGGAGATCCACGCCGCGGACCCGATCGGTCATCCGTCCGCCGCCGAGCGGATCCGCCGGTGCCAGCCCCGCGAGCACGCGCCTGTCGGCCAGCAGCGCGCGGGTGTCGTCCAGGGCCGGAGGCTGATCGTCGAACCAGGTCACCGCCGCGCCCAGGTCCACCGCCTCCCGGGCGGGGTCGGAGATCGCCGACACGTGGTCGAACCCGAACCGCTCCGCGACCAGCGCCTGCGCTGCGGCGAGAAGCCGGTAGTCCGTGCAGTACTGCCGGTACCGGATCCCGGCGAGCCGCGCCGCGAACATCATCGTGATCGGCATCGCCGGCAGGCGATCGACCGGGCGGCCGTCGAGATGTGCGAGGACCAGCGTCCTCGAGTCGCCGATCGCGTCCGGCGGCGGTGTGGGCATGGGGAACCCGACGGACCTGGGCGGGTCTCGACCGGACTCGATCGGGCGAGCCTAGAAGGGCTTGGCGATCATCAGGAACGTGATCGCCACGACCAGGGCGGACAGGACGATCCCCCCGGTCCGGACGCGGCCGGCGGTCTTGAGGAGCTCGGGCGAGGGCCCGGCTCCGGGGCGGGCGGCTGCGCGGTCAGCTCCACCAGCTTGCGACCGGCCGGCGCCTGGATCGCCATGGCCACGACGACCGCGACCACGTACAGCAGGATCCCGGCCTCCAGCCAGTGCTTGTCGCCGGTCAGCGCGGGCCAGCCGCGGAGCGCGATCATCGCCACGCCCGTGATCGCGAGCGAGATGGACACCGGGGTGACGAGCCGGCGACCCGCGAGGACCTGGCTGCGGGCGTAGAAGTTCGCGTACTGCGGCTCCTTGGCGACCATCGGCCCCACCACCATGGCCGCGAACCCCGGCCCGAACGCGACGATCGCGCCAAGGACGTGCAGGAACAGCATGATCACGAACAGGTCCACGCGATGACTCCCCTGGGACTGCGGCGCCCTCCCGGCGCGCTGGGCCGGATGCTAGCAGGGGTGCGCGGGTCGTCGCCGCTGCCGCGGCCCACTGTTCAGCCGCCGCGTCCCGTTCAGCCGCTGCGCTCAACGTCGTCCGAGAGGCCCGCAGCCCGGCGGGCCTGCTCGCGCTCGAGCTCGAGCGTCGTGATCCCCAGCCGGCCCGCGATGTCGGGCAGCACGCCCCACGCGAAGTGGTCCCACCGGACCGTCCCGGGGTTCCAGGTGGAGAGGATGGCCGGCGGCAGGCGCTGGACGTGCCCGTGGGTGTCGAGCGCGACCGGCCGGACGTAGTGCGCGGCGGTCACCCTGCTCGTGCCGGCGTCGTCGACCACGGTGAGCACGACCCCCAGGCGCGAGCGCTCGTCGGCTTCGGTGCCGATCTCGCGAGCGTGCAGGGTGTTGAGCGCATCCTCCAGCCCGTCACCGGCCATCGTCGCGAGGAGTCCGTAGCCCAGGGCCAGCGCCCGCACGACGATGCGGGCTCGCGCTCCACCGACGCCACCCTCGCCGCCCAGCCCGCGGACCACCAGCACGCCGTTGTCGGCCGTCACGGCCCCCGCGCCCGAACCCACCGCCTCCGGCCCCTCCCGGTGCCAACCCAGGTCCGCCGCCTCGCGAAGCCAGCCGAAGTCATCGTCCGGTGCGACTTCGACGAGCCGCGAACCGTCTGGCAGCAGCCCGCGGAGCCCGTCGAGCACCCGGCCGCACGCTCCGGGCGCCATCCCGACGACGACGACTGGCGTCCGTGCCTCGAGCAGGAGGCACAGCAGGGCCGCCAGCTCCGCGTCGAGCGCACCGGCCCGCAGCAGGTCGACCAGGAGACGCGTGTCACTCACGCTCGAGAGGCTACCGGAGTCCACGCCGCGTGCCACCATTGGCCCACCCACCTGGAGGACACCCGTGAGCATCACCCGCATCGATCCCGGCCGGCGCTTCGCCGAGGCCGTCGTCCACGGCGACACCGTCTACCTCGCCGGGCACGTCGGCTCGGATCCGGAGGCCGGCGTCTACGAGCAGACCCGCGACATCCTCGCCCAGATCGACGCCCACCTCGCGGCAGCCGGCACGGACAAGTCGAAGCTGCTCATGGTCAACGTGTGGCTCCCCGACATCGGCACGTTCGGCGAGATGAACCGGGCCTGGGACGAGTGGCTGGACGCCGACAACATGCCGGCCCGGGCGACCGTCGAGGCACGGCTGGCGTCACCGGACTACAAGGTGGAGATCGCGGCGATCGCGGCCCGGTAGGAGCTGGGGTCCACCGGGAACCGCCCGGGCCTACTCGAAGAAGCCGCCCGCGGCATAGCCGTACGGCACGCCGTACAGCGCCTCGATGGACTTGCCGCCGATGCGGTCGATCTTGAGCCACTCATCGCCGCTCGTCCCGCACGCGCCAGCCTCGTAGGCGTCGCCGGTCAGGGTCTCCACCACCCGCACCTTGGTTCCCTTGTTGACGCGGACCAGGACCTTGTCGTCCTTGGAGGGACCCTCGCGGACGCCGACGCCCGCGCACATGGCCGCCATGCGAACCGTCTCCGGAGCAGCCGTGGCCTCGGGCTCGGCGGGGGGCTCCTCGATCTGGGGGACCGGCGAATCGATGGGCGCCTCGGTGGCGGCTTCCGCCTCCGCGGAGGGCGACGCCTCGGAGCCGCCACACGCACCCAGCAGGACCAGGAGCATCGCCGCGGTCACGCCGCCAACGACCATCCGACGCATCATTTCCGGTCCTCCACGCGGTGACGGTGTCGGCTTCCAGCATAGGCTCTCGGACGCCTGAGAACGTGGCTGCCCTGCGGCCATACGGCCCTTGCCTCCGCGCTCGACGGGGTTGACGCTCGTCGTCAGCAAGGAGGGATCCATGGCAACAGCCAACCCGTTCAGCCTCGACGACGCCCGCCGGATCGCGGCGGTCCTCGGCATCGACTTCGCAACGAGCCCGTTCCCCATCGAGGAGTTCCAGGCCGGCCTGGGCGTCGAGCTGGAGCATGGCCGCCGTGATCCCGAGACCAACGTGACCGGCGACGATCCAGTGATGACCGGCAAGATCGCCCTTGCGCATCTGCGCGAGATGCCCGACTACTACACCCGCCTCGCGGCGATGGAGGCGGACGCGGAGGGCTGACGCCCGGCGACGACCAGGTGCGGTCCGAAGCCCGGCGTCGCAGACCGATCGGCAGGACCGGCAGGCGGCTGGCGAGCCATTCGCCCCTAGGACCCGACGCCTCGACAGCGCAGCGTGCCGCCGTTCGGGGGGCTCGACGCGCGGTCCACACACCGGCCGCCGCGACCGCGCCGAGCCACTGGCGAGACCGACCCGCGAAGGCGTCCCAAGGAGGGTTGGACGTGCGTCGCCTCTTCGGTCTGGCAACCGTGGTGATCGCACTCTCGCTCCTGTTCCCGCTCGGCGCGAGTGCTGGGCCGCCCGGGGCCCGCATCCCGCCCGGGACGGTCTTCATCGACGCGCCGGCCGGCCTGATCTGCCCGGCGGCAATCGGCGACGTGACCTGGACGGTCCTCGACGGCCAGGGCTCGGTCGTCGGCAAGCCTGGTGGACGGCTGATGGCGGGCATGGGGACTGCCCATGTCAAGGTAGCCAGCGCTGCCACCGGCAAGTTCGTTGTCGTGGACATCTCCGGCGCGGGCTCTGCTTCGCCGGTTGGCGACGAATTGCTCGCGTACCACATCTCCGGAATGCAGCTCTGGGGTCTCTTCCCGGGCGACGCGGGCCCAGGCGACCGGACGTCGGCGCGGACGTACTACTTCGTCGGGACCACGACCGCGCTGTTGGTGGCGGCGGACGGAACCGCCCTCGAGTTCAGCTACAGCGGGAAGATCGTTATGGACGTCTGCGCGGCGATTTCGTAGCGCGGCGGTAGCGACCCCCGGCAACGCACCGCGCCTGACCGATCGGCAGGGCCAGCGGGCGACCGAGGGCCGCTCGCCTCTCGACGGCCCGCCGTACCGCGCCCATCCTGACCCCGATCACGATGTTCGGGAGGTGCGGGAGATGCAGGACACCGAGCTGTTCCTGGGGCTGGCCGGGATCGCCGGCGTGTTCGTCGGCTTCGGGGCGCTGATCGCCGTGCGAAGCGGCGGCGCGAGCGACGCGTTCGAGACCACGTACATGCGCATCGTGGTGTGGCTGGGGATGCTGACGGTCGTCGCGGCCCTCGTCCCGCTCACCCTCAGTCCCTACGGCCTCGGCGAGCACGAGGTATGGGTGCTGAGCTGCGTCTCCCTCGTGGCCGCTTACCTCGGGATGGGCATCGTCAACCTCCGGATGCCCGAGGCCAGGGCGGTCGACGCCGCGCTCTCCCGAACGCATAGGATCGCTGAACACGCGATGAGTGTCCTCCTCGGCATCCCGACCCTCATCGCAGTGATCCTCATCGTGCTGGGCCTGCGACCGGACCTGGAGGCGGCCCTCTACCGCACGGTCGTCGTGCTGCTCCTGCTCGGCGCGGGCGGAACGCTGCTGGAGCTCGTCTACTCGCAGCGCCGCCCGCAGACAGCACCTGATCCGACGGAACTGCCCGCGACAGGAGGCTCGAGCGCGTGACCCGACACGCCACGACCCCTCCCCCAACGCCGCACCGCGCCTGACCGATCGGCAGGGCCAGCGGGCGACTGGGGGTGCCGGGACCGTCGCCCCGGATAGCGACTCTCCCGAGCAACCTCGCTCATCAGGTATCGCCGCCGTCGCTTGGGAGTCAGGAGGGTCGGTTGGCCAGGACGGGACCGTAGGTCACCACGTACACAAGCCCCACGCCGGCGGACAAGGCTATGACGTCGATCAGGCTCCTTCGCCAGCCCGCAGCAAAGAAGACCAGCCCTGCGCCGATGGTCGTCAACGCCGACAGGACCAACCAGAAGACGTTCGAGTCGATGGAGCCGTCTGCGACGATGGGGAGAGCCCAAAACACGAAAGGCAGAACCCAATACACGCCGATCGCCGCAAGCGCGAACAGCACGGGCTCGCCCACGCGCCGGATGAACAGGTGAGCAGGTGACAACGGGATATCCGAGGTAGCACTCACGGTCAGATCCTCCATGTCGCGTTTCGAGGCGGCTTGCGGATGAGACGCCTTTGAGGACCTGACGTCGCGACTGCGCCCGCCCGATCCCGGCCTGGCCGGGCCAGCGGGCGACCGGGGGCGTTCGCGTATCCTCACCAGGTGGAGATCCGTGCCCGCCTCGCGCGACCTCTGGCCCGCCCTCGCCGACCTGTTCGCGGCAGGCGGCGACCCGAAGTGGTGCTGGTGCCAGTACTGGCGCAAGCCGGGCGCGAACTGGTCGAACACGACGCCGGCGGAGAACCGGGCCGACCTCGAGGCGCTGGTCGGGACGGATCCGGCTCCGGGGCTCGTCGCGCTGCGTGACGGCGAGGCCGTGGGCTGGATCGGGCTGGGACCGCGCGAGGACTTCCCGCGGCTCGGGCGCTCGCGGACGATCCCCCAGCTGCCTGGCGATGCCGTCTGGGCCGTCAACTGCTTCGTGGTTGCGAAGGGCGCGCGACGGACGGGCGTGGCGACCGCGCTGCTGGAGGCGGCCGTGACGTACGCCCGCGAGCACGGGGCGGCGATCGTCGAGGGCTACCCGGTCCGCACGGACGGCACCCGCATCCCGTCTGCATCCGTCTACACGGGTACCGCCGGCATGTTCGAGCGGGCGGGTTTCGAGATCGCGGCGGAGACAACGTCAAAGGCGTCGAGCGGGACGCCGCGCGTGGTCATGCGCCGGGAGCCCTGAGCGATCAGGCTCGGCGCCGACTCCCGGCCGTTCCGACGCCAGCCGAGTCGGAGGAGTCCGAACGGCGGCTCGCACACGGTGGTCACGTCCGCATGGCGGTGTCACGTGCGTGAGTCTGGGCCTCTGCTCCCGTCGACTCCGGACCGATCGAGCTCCTCGTGCCGGCACGCCCGCCGACTCCCAGCCGGGTCAGGCGTGGCGTCGCCTTCGCGATGGAGCCGCGACGACCGTCGGCGTCGCTCAGCCGCCGAACGTCTCGGCGCAGGGATCCTCGCCGGCGAAGATCGGCCGCACCTTGATCCCGAAGGTGGCGCTCGTCGCAGGATCCTGGACCCATTGCGACTGCTGGCTGGCGCCCTCGAGTGCCGGACGGAGCGCCTCCGCGTCCGTGCCACTGACGATCCCGCACCGGTGGGAGTCCTTGGCCACCGGCGTGCCGAACGTCGAGAGCGGAATCTCCAATGGCCAGTCGACGATCGAGGCGCCGACGGCGGGATCCGGAGCGGGAGCGGGTCCGACGAGCAGGGCGTAGGCGCTCGGCACGAACGGGCTCTCGGCACCCAGCTCCCCTCCGAGCCAGGGCACGGGGTCGACGATCTTGCGCCACAGATCCCCGAATGCCTCCGGGGTTCCCGGGATTGGATCGCAGAGCGGGGGGATGCACAGGAGCTTGGAGTCCGGCTCGCCGACCAGTGTCACGGGACCGCCTTCCGCCGTGAGCTGCAGCCGCCCGAGGACGCCTCCGGGCAGGGTGATCGGGCTCCTGAAGTCCCGCTTCCTGGCGAGCAGGCCGAGGCGGTCAGCCTCTGACATGATCGTGGCGCGGCCGGCATCGGAGATCGGGCGCCCCACGAAGGTTGGCAGGAGCGGCGCAGGCACCTTGGCATCGACCGGAGCCGCCGTGACGAAGGTGCCGTCGGCCGTGATCACCGCCGCCGGCCCGTAGGCGAACTGGCCGACCGGCTGCCCGGTCTTGTATGGCGTGGCGCTCAGCCAGGCCGTTGACGTTTCAGCCTGCGGCGATGGGCGGGGTAACGTGCCGGACCCGCCGGCGCAGGCGGCGACTAGGACGGCGACGGCAGCGAGCATCGGGAGCTTGGGAGACGGGCGCAACGGAACCTCGGTTCGGGGGCACACCACCGACGATGCGCTGAGCACCGGGTGGCCAGTCCATCGTACGCACCCGCGAGGGGGCTCGCGTGTGGCGGACCGCCCGGGCGGGGTTGGCGGTCAGCCCGCGAGGCCGAAGATCTCCTCGCACGGGTTCTCGCCGGCGACGATCGGCCGGACCGTGAGCCCGTAGGTCGCGCTCATCTCCGGATCCTGCACCCACTGCGTCAGCTGGTTGGCCTGCGCGAGGGCCGGCGTGAGGGTCGCGGCGTCCTCACCCTCCACGAGCCCGCAGCGCGCGGAGTTGTTCGCAACCGGTCCGCCAAACGTCGCCAGGGGCGTGTCCAGCGGCCAGTCCATGACGTTGACCGGCAGGCCGTCCTGCGGCGCCGGCGGCTCGCCGACGAGGATGGCGTACGCCGTGGGCGTGTACGGCTGCTCCGGCCCGAGCTCGCCCGGGAGCGTCTGCGGCAGGCTCGCGACCCGCCGCCAGAGCTCACCGAAGGCCTCGGGCGAGCCCGGCTTCGGATCGGGCGAGGCAGCGTCCGGCAGGCCTCGCAGGGCGACCAGGCCGCCGTCGACCGTCAGCTCGATCTGGCCGGTGATCCCGCCGGGCAGGCTGCCATCACCGGTGAAGTCGGTCTTGCCGGAGAGCAGCCCGAGCTCGTCGGCCCAGGCCAGGATCTGCGCGCGCCCGGCGTCGCTCACCTGGCTCGCGAACAGCGGCATGACCAGCGGACCCGGGAAGATCGCCGGCACGGCACCCTGGACCAGGTACAACCCGTCGCCGGTGATCGTCGCCGTAGGCGGTACGGCGAACAGGTTGACCGGTGGGATCGCCTGGAAGGTCGTCATCCGCAGCCAGTAGGTGCCGCCCTCGGCCGGTGACGGCACGGGGATGACGGGAGTGGGGTTCACGGGTGAGGCCGCTGCCGGCGAAGGCGAGGCCGAGCCGCCGCCGCAGGCGGCGACCAGTGCGACGATCACGAATGGGAGGACAAGGCGGCGGAATCCGGGGATGCCTGACGGCCGGTGCATGGTGATCTCGAATCCTCTCGTGGTGGGGCGCACCGGGCAGACGCCCGAGCCCTGCGGCCGGTTCCGCATCTCGTTGCAGGACGCGCACGTGGGGGGTTGACGCCGCCTCCGGTGCAGGCGTAGTATCCGCCCCGGTCGAGCAGGTCGCCCGACACGTCCTACAACCGGAGGCGGTACGCCACATGGTGCAGAACGCAGCTTTCTACCCGCGACAGGCGGTTGCCCTCGGCACCGTCAGCGGGAGAGGTGTGCCCACCACGAGGTAGGACGCGGGGCGTAAGCCCCAGGAGCGACCACCGAGCCGTGGGCCACCGGGCCCCCGGCTCTTTCGTTTATCTGGGCATGTCTCCGCCCTGATGGACCCCCGAGCCGCGAGGCCCCCGAACACCGGGCCCGCGGCTCGTCCCATGCCTGGGACCCCGCGGACCGGCTCATCCACTCCGAGCCAGCTCCACCCATCCAGCAGGAGGGTCCCGTGACCACCACCTTCGCACCCGAACCGAAGACGACCACTCCGACGTCGAGCCCGCTGCCGGCCCGCATCGCCGACCGCGAGCCCGCCGCGCGGATCCCGTCCGCCCGGGGCGAAGGGGGCATGGACCTCCCCAGCCTCGAGCGGTCCGGTCCGCCGGCCCTGCTCGTCGAGCACGTCACCAAGCGCTTCAACGTCGACCGGCGCAAGCCCCCGGTCCTCGCGATCGACGACGTCTCGCTCCGCCTGGAGCGCGGCACGATCCACGGGGTCCTGGGCGCGAACGGCTCCGGCAAGTCGACCCTCATCCGCCTCATCTCGGGGTTGCTGACCCTGGACGAGGGCCGGGTGGAGGTGTTCGGCCTCGACATCGAGCGCGACGAGCTCGCGGTGAAGCGGCTCATCAACCGGGTGAGCGTGGACGCGGCCTTCTTCAAGAAGCTGAGCCCCATGGAGAACCTGCTGTTCGCCGCCCGCCTCTACGGCCTGGACGCCGGCGAGGCGAAGCGGCAGGCGACGGCGATCCTGGCCCGGCTCGGCATCGCGGAGAGCCGCCTCGGCCGACCCGTGGAGCAGATGAGCCGGGGGATGCAGCAGAAGGTCGCCATCGCGCGAGCCCTGCTGACGAGCCCGACCCTGCTGCTCCTCGACGAGCCGACCACGGGTCTCGACCCACGCAGCAAGCTCGACGTCCAGGCGTTCGTCGAGGAGGTCAACGCCGAGCACGGCGCGACGATCGTCCTCACGACGCACGACCTGGTCGAGGCGGAGCGCCTGTGCAGCCACATCACGATCCTCGACGGGGGTCGCGTGGTCGCCGAGGACACGCCTGAAGGGCTCAAGCGCATGGTCGCCGACGTCCACGGCCAGGAGCCCACGCTCCACGCCGTCTTCATGACCTTCACCGGCCGCTCCCTCGACGAGGACGTCGAGGAGGACGGTCCCGAACCCGACTGAACCACCGAAAGGAGGTGCCGCGATGACCACCCGGTCCGATACGACCACCCGCCATCACCACACCTTCCGAAAGGACACCCACATGCAGCACATCGAGCTCCGGCTCGCGGACGTCGGGGAGCGCCAGGCGCTCTACCGATCGCACCGCGAGGGCGACCGGCTGGGCCACGTGGCCACCCGGTCGATGCGCCGCCGGCTCGGCGAGTCGATCATCCGGCTCGGCCGGCGCGTCGGCGGCGATACCGCGACCACTCCCGCGTGGCAGGGATGACCCCGCCGCGCCCGCTCCCCGGGTCCGGGCTCCTCCCGGACCCGGGGGCACACCGCCTGAAAGGACACTCCGTTGGCTCTCGTCGCGCATGAGCTGAAGGCGTCGTACGCCTTCGTCGAGCGCAACTTCTTCCTCACCCGCCGCTACTGGGGGTGGGAGCTGGCGTTCCTCGTCTACTCCGTCGCCGGCGCGCTGTCGATCAGCCTGATCGGCGCCGCGGCGGGTGACCCGCGCCTGCTCCTCACGCTCATCATCGGCGCGGTCTTCTGGAACTACCTGTCCGTCGTCTTCTCGTGGATCGCCGAGACCATCGCCGTGGAGCGCTGGGAGGGCACCCTCGAGTACACGTTCATGGCCCCGGTGCGCCGCTGGACCCAGCTCCTGGGCTCCTGCCTGTACGCCATGGGCTATGGCGTGGTCCACACGGCGGCCATGCTCGTCGTCCTGGCGATCTTCTACCGCGAGCTGGACCTTGCCGTGACCAACATGGCGACGGCCGCCGTGTTCGTGCTCCTGGGCTCGTTCAGCTTCGTGGGCATCGGCATGATGGCCGCCATCCTGCCGCTGCTGTACGTGGAGCGCGGGGCCCAGATGACCTTCGTCGTGCAGTCGTGCCTGCTCCTCGTGTCCGGCGTGTACTACCCGGTCGAGGTGCTCCCCGAGTGGATGCAGGTCATCTCGAAGTTCTCACCGGCCACCTACGTCCTCGACGGTGTCAGGGCCGGGATCCTGGACGGCGTGCCGCTCACGGATCTCGTCCACGACATCGTGCCCCTGATCGTGATGGGCATCGTGCTCATCCCGGCCGGGTTGTGGGCCTTTGGCCGCGCCGAGCGATACGCGAAGCGCACCGGCAAGCTCAAGAGGGTCGGGTGATGGCCACCGAAGCCGCGACCCTCAACGACCTCGGCTGGGACCCGGGCTGGGCAGCCGCCTTCCTGCCGTTCGACGCGGCGGGCCGGCGGCCGGCCCGGGTCGTGGCCGCCCATCGCGATTCCTGGGTCCTGGCCACGCTCGACGGCGACCGGGACGCCGTCGTCTCCGGCCGCCTCCGCCACCGGGCCCTGGGGCCGGCCGACATGCCCGCCGTCGGGGACTGGGTGGTCGCCGGCGGTGCGTCGAACGGCGACGGTCCCGCCGTGATCCGGGGCATCCTGCCGCGTCGGACGGTGTTCCGGCGCGGTGCCGAGGAGGGCCACGCGATCGACGACCAGGTGCTGGCGGCGAACGTTGACGTCGCGTTCGTGGTCGCGGGCCTGGACGGCGACTTCAACCTGCGCCGGATCGAGCGCTACCTCGCGGTCGCCTGGTCCGGAGGCGCGACGCCCGTCGTCGTGCTCAACAAGGCCGACGTCGCCGCGGATCTCGACGCCCTGCGAGCGGCCGCCGAGAGCGTCGCTCCCGGCACGTCCATCCATGCCATCTCCGCCCGGACGGGCGACGGTGTGGCCGACCTGGCCCTCCGCCACCTGCGCCCGGGGAGGACGGCCGTCGTGCTTGGGTCGTCGGGCGTCGGCAAGTCCACGCTCGTGAACCTGCTCCTCGGGCGTGAGCACCTGCAGACACGTGCGGTCCGCGAGGATGACTCCCGCGGCCGCCACACGACCACGCACCGGGAGCTCGTCCGCCTGCCGGGCGGTGCGCTCCTGATCGACACGCCGGGCATCCGCAGCCTGGGCGTGGCCGGCGCTGCGGAGGGTCTTGACCCGGCGTTCTCGGACATCGTGGACATCGCGGCCGACTGCCGGTTCACCGACTGCCGGCACGAGCGTGAACCCGGCTGCGCGATCATGGCGGCCGTCGACGACGGTCGGCTGACGCGGGATCGCCTCATGAGCCATCGCAAGCTCGAGAAGGAGGCCGCGCATGTCGCTCGCTCGGGCGACCGGCTCCTGCGTGAGGCCGAGCGCAAGCGCTGGAAGGCGATCAGCCAGGCCGCGAGCCGTCACATGCAGCAGAAGTACGGGAACGATCGATGACCTCTCTCCAGAGCGCCCCGCCGCCGGAGGCCCCGGCCGGCTCGGGCGCGATCTTCCGCCGCTGGCGCGGCCTGGAGGACATCCCGGGCATGGCGGCGGCGAACGCACGGCTCCGCGCTCACCTCGGGCAGCCCGAGCCGATCGACGTCGACGGCATGCTTCACCGGTATACCCACCTCGTGAACTCGGATGCGGTGACCGACTGCATCCTCGCTGAGCGGGCCGGGGACGTCCGCGGGTACGCCCGGGTCGAGTGGCACGACCTGGCCGATGGCGACCGGGTCTACGACCTGACCACGGTCCTCGAGCCGTCCGCCTGGGGCCTCGGGCTCATGGAGACGATGATCGGCTGGGGCGAGATCCGAGCCCGCGAGATCGCCCTCGAACACCCCACGGAGCGGCGCTCGCACCTGGCCGACTACGTGTTCGGCGGCGACACGGAGCTCGCCGCGGCCCTCGGGACCCTCGGCTACACGGCAGTCCGCTGGGACGCCGAGATGGTGCGACCGGACATGGAGCACCTGCCGCCCGTGGTCGTACCCGAGGGCTATGTCCTCCGGGCGCCCGAGCCGGGCGAGCTGCGGGCGGTCCACGAGATGGCCGTCTCCGCGTTCAGCGAGCACTGGGGCGAGTGGGAGGGCGCCGACCACCAGCTCGAGGAATGGATCGAGGATCCACGCTTCCGTCGCGACCTGGTCGTGGTCGCGTTCCACGGGTCCCGGCCGGTCACCGCCCTCTCGAACAGCGTGGAGACGCTGCTGGACGGTTCGGTGCGGGGCATGCTGGAGACCCTCGCCACGCATCCCGACCACCGCCGGCGGGGCCTGGGTCGGGCGGCGATGGCGCGGAGCCTCGAGCTCCTGCGCGCCGAGGGCGCCACGACCGCGTACCTCGGCGTGGACACGGACAACGACAACCGGGCGCTTGGCCTCTACGAGTCCTGTGGCTTCGTCGTCGCCTCCACCAGCGTCTCGTACCGCAAGCCCATGCCGGGCGCGGAGGACCGCACATGACAACGATCGACGCCGCGCTGCCGCTCGCCCCGGCAGGCTCGGGTCTCCGCTTCCGGCGCTGGCAGGGTGTCGAGGACATCGCGGGGATGGCCGTGGCCAACGCGGCACTGCGGCGCCGGATCGGCGTGCTCGAGCCGATCGACGTCGAGGTGATGCACCACGCCTACACCCACCTCGTCAACTCCGACCCGGCGACCGACTGCATCCTGGCGGAACGGAGTGGCACCACCCTGGGCTATGCCCGGGTCGAGTGGCACGACCTCACCGACGGCGACCGCAGCTTCGACGTGATCGCGATCGTCGACCCCGCTGTCTGGGGCCTGGGCGTCGCCGGGGCGTTCGTGCAGTGGGCCGAAGTCCGGGCCCAGCAGCTCGCGCGCGAGCACCCGAGCGATCGGACCACGCATCTCACCGGCTATGCGAACCGGGGCGATGTCGAAGTCACCGCCGCCCTCGAGGCGCTTGGCTACGTCGCGGTCCGCTGGGATGCCGAGATGCTGCGGCCCGACATGGCCGACCTCCCGGCCGTCGTGCTGGCCGACGGGTACCACCTCCGCGCCCCGGAGGAGGCCGAGCTGCCGGCCGTCCACCAGATGATGGTCGAGGGGTTCGCCGAGCACTGGGGCGAGCACGAGGCAGAGGACCAGCGCATCGAGGACTGGCTCGAGGATCCCCGGTTCCGACGCGACCTGGTCGTCGTGGCCTGGGCCGGCGCTCGGCCGGCATCGCTCGTGTACAACATCATCGAGACGGCTCCGGACGGGACTCGTCGGGGGCTGCTCGACGCGGTCGTGACCCATCCCGAGCATCGCCGCCGGGGCCTCGCGCGCGCCGCCATCGCCCGCAGCCTCGAGCTCCTGCGCGACGAGGGAGCCACCTCGGCCTACCTCATGATCGTGGCGCGGCCGGCATCGGAGATCGGGCGCCCCACGAAGGTCGGCAGGAGCGGCGCAGGCGCCTCTGCATCGACCGGAGCCGCCGTGACGAAGGTGCCGTCGGCCGTGATCACCGCGGCCGGCCCGTAGGCGAACTGGCCGACCGGCTGCCCGGTCTTGTATGGCGTGGCGCTCAGCCAGGCCGTTGACGTTTCAGCCTGCGGCGATGGGCGGGGTGACGTGCCGGACCCGCCGGCGCAGGCGGCGACTAGGACGGCGACGGCAGCGAGCATCGGGAGCTTGGGAGACGGGCGCAACGGAACCTCGGTTCGGGGGCACACCACCGACGATGCGCTGAGCACCGGGTGGCCAGTCCATCGTACGCACCCGCGAGGGGGCTCGCGTGTGGCGGACCGCCCGGGCGGGGTTGGCGGTCAGCCCGCGAGGCCGAAGATCTCCACGCACGGGTTCTCGCCGGCGACGATCGGCCGGACCGTGAGCCCGTAGGTCGCGCTCATCTCCGGATCCTGCACCCACTGCGTCAGCTGGTTGGCCTGCGCGAGGGCCGGCGTGAGGGTCGCGGCGTCCTCACCCTCCACGAGCCCGCAGCGTGCGGAGTTGTTCGCAACCGGTCCGCCAAACGTCGCCAGGGGCGTGTCCAGCGGCCAGTCCATGACGTTGGCCGGCAGGCCGTCCTGCGGCGCCGGCGGCTCGCCGACGAGGATGGCGTACGCCGTGGGCGTGTACGGCTGCTCCGGCCCGAGCTCGCCCGGGAGCGTCTGCGGCAGGTTCGCGACCCGCCGCCAGAGCTCGCCGAAGGCCTCGGGCGAACCCGGCTTCGGATCCGGCGAGGCGCGTCCGGCAGGCCGCGCAGAGCCACCAGGCCGCCATCGACCGTCAGCTCGATCTTGCCAGTGATCCCGCCGGGCAGACCGCCCTCGCCGGTGAAGTCGGTCTTGCCGGAGAGCAGCCCGAGCTCGTCGGCCCAGGCCAGGATCTGCGCGCGCCCGGCGTCGCTCACCTGGCTCGCGAACAGCGGCATGACCAGCGGACCTGGGAAGATCGCCGGCACGGCACCCTGGACCAGGTACAACCCGTCGCCGGTGATCGTCGCCGTGGGCGGCACCGCGAACAGGTTGACCGGTGGGATCGCCTGGAAGGTCGTCATCCGCAGCCAGTAGGTGCCGCCCTCGGCCGGTGACGGCACGGGGATGACGGGAGTGGGGTTCACGGGTGAGGCCGGCTGCCGGCGAAGGCGAGGCCGCGCCGCCGCCGCAGGCGGCGACCAGCGCGACGATCACGAGTGGGAGGACAAGGCGGCGGAATCCGGGGATGCCTGACGGCCGGTGCATGGTGATCTCGAATCCTCTCGTGGTGGGGCGCACCGGGCAGACGCCCGAGCCCTGCGGCCGGTTCCGCATCGTCGTTGCAGGGACGCGCACTGGGGGGTTGACGCCGTCTCCGGTGCAGGCGTAGTATCCGCCCCGGTCGAGCAGGTCGCCCGACACGTCCTACAACCGGAGGCGGTACGCCACATGGTGCAGAACGCAGCTTTCTACCCGCGACAGGCGGTTGCCCTCGGCACCGTCAGCGGGAGAGGTGTGCCCACCACGAGGTAGGACGCGGGGCGTAAGCCCCAGGAGCGACCACCGAGCCGTGGGCCACCGGGCCCCCGGCTCTTTCGTTTATCTGGGCATGTCTCCGCCCTGATGGACCCCCGAGCCGCGAGGCCCCCGAACACCGGGCCCGCGGCTCGTCCCATGCCTGGGACCCCGCGGACCGGCTCATCCACTCCGAGCCAGCTCCACCCATCCAGCAGGAGGGTCCCGTGACCACCACCTTCGCACCCGAACCGAAGACGACCACTCCGACGTCGAGCCCGCTGCCGGCCCGCATCGCCGACCGCGAGCCCGCCGCGCGGATCCCGGCCGCCCGGGGCGAAGGGGGCATGGACCTCCCCAGCCCCGAGCGGTCCGGTCCGCCGGCCCTGCTCGTCGAGCACGTCACCAAGCGCTTCAACGTCGACCGGCGCAAGCCCCCGGTCCTCGCGATCGACGACGTCTCGCTCCGCCTGGAGCGCGGCACGATCCACGGGGTCCTGGGCGCGAACGGCTCCGGCAAGTCGACCCTCATCCGCCTCATCTCGGGGTTGCTGACCCTGGACACGGCCGGGTGGAGGTGTTCGGCCTCGACATCGAGCGCGACGAGCTCGCGGTGAAGCGGCTCATCAACCGGGTGAGCGTGGACGCGGCCTTCTTCAAGAAGCTGAGCCCCATGGAGAACCTGCTGTTCGCCGCCCGCCTCTACGGCCTCGACGCCGGCGAGGCGAAGCGGCAGGCGACGGCGATCCTGGCCCGGCTCGGCATCGCGGAGAGCCGCCTCGGCCGGCCCGTGGAGCAGATGAGCCGGGGGATGCAGCAGAAGGTCGCCATCGCGCGAGCCCTGCTGACGAGCCCGACCCTGCTGCTCCTCGACGAGCCGACCACGGGTCTCGACCCACGCAGCAAGCTCGACGTCCAGGCGTTCGTCGAGGAGGTCAACGCCGAGCACGGCGCCACGATCGTCCTCACGACGCACGACCTGGTCGAGGCGGAGCGCCTGTGCAGCCACATCACGATCCTCGACGGGGGTCGCGTGGTCGCCGAGGACACGCCTGAAGGGCTCAAGCGCATGGTCGCCGACGTCCACGGCCAGGAGCCCACGCTCCACGCCGTCTTCATGACCTTCACCGGCCGCTCCCTCGACGAGGACGTCGAGGAGGACGGTCCCGAACCCGACTGAACCACCGAAAGGAGGTGCCGCGATGACCACCCGGTCCGATACGACCACCCGCCATCACCACACCTTCCGAAAGGACACCCACATGCAGCACATCGAGCTCCGGCTCGCGGACGTCGGGGAGCGCCAGGCGCTCTACCGATCGCACCGCGAGGGCGACCGGCTGGGCCACGTGCCCACCCGGTCGATGCGCCGCCGGCTCGGCGAGTCGATCATCCGGCTCGGCCGGCGCGTCGGCGGCGATACCGCGACCACTCCCGCGTGGCAGGGATGACCCCGCCGCGCCCGCTCCCCGGGTCCGGGCTCCTCCCGGACCCGGGGGCACACCGCCTGAAAGGACACTCCGTTGGCTCTCGTCGCGCATGAGCTGAAGGCGTCGTACGCCTTCGTCGAGCGCAACTTCTTCCTCACCCGCCGCTACTGGGGGTGGGAGCTGGCGTTCCTCGTCTACTCCGTCGCCGGCGCGCTGTCGATCAGCCTGATCGGCGCCGCGGCGGGCGACCCGCGCCTGCTCCTCACGCTCATCATCGGCGCGGTCTTCTGGAACTACCTGTCCGTCGTCTTCTCGTGGATCGCCGAGACCATCGCCGTGGAGCGCTGGGAGGGCACCCTCGAGTACACGTTCATGGCCCCGGTGCGCCGCTGGACCCAGCTCCTGGGCTCCTGCCTGTACGCCATGGGCTATGGCGTGGTCCACACGGCGGCCATGCTCGTCGTCCTGGCGATCTTCTACCGCGAGCTGGACCTTGCCGTGACCAACATGGCGACGGCCGCCGTGTTCGTGCTCCTGGGCTCGTTCAGCTTCGTGGGCATCGGCATGATGGCCGCCATCCTGCCGCTGCTGTACGTGGAGCGCGGGGCCCAGATGACCTTCGTCGTGCAGTCGTGCCTGCTCCTCGTGTCCGGCGTGTACTACCCGGTCGAGGTGCTCCCCGAGTGGATGCAGGTCATCTCGAAGTTCTCGCCGGCCACCTACGTCCTCGACGGTGTCAGGGCCGGGATCCTGGACGGCGTGCCGCTCACGGATCTCGTCCACGACATCGTGCCCCTGATCGTGATGGGCATCGTGCTCATCCCGGCCGGGTTGTGGGCCTTTGGCCGCGCCGAGCGATACGCGAAGCGCACCGGCAAGCTCAAGAGGGTCGGGTGATGGCCACCGAAGCCGCGACCCTCAACGACCTCGGCTGGGACCCGGGCTGGGCAGCCGCCTTCCTGCCGTTCGACGCGGCGGGCCGGCGGCCGGCCCGGGTCGTGGCCGCCCATCGCGATGCCTGGGTCCTGGCCACGCTCGACGGCGACCGGGACGCCGTCGTCTCCGGCCGCCTCCGCCACCGGGCACTGGGGCCGGCCGACATGCCCGCCGTCGGCGACTGGGTGGTCGCCGGCGGTGCGTCGAACGGCGACGGTCCCGCCGTGATCCGGGGCATCCTGCCGCGTCGGACGGTGTTCCGGCGCGGCGCCGAGGAGGGCCACGCGATCGATGACCAGGTGCTGGCGGCGAACGTTGATGTCGCGTTCGTGGTCGCGGGCCTGGACGGCGACTTCAACCTGCGCCGGATCGAGCGCTACCTCGCGGTCGCCTGGTCCGGAGGCGCGACGCCCGTCGTCGTGCTCAACAAGGCCGACGTCGCCGCGGATCTCGACGCCCTGCGAGCGGCCGCCGAGAGCGTCGCTCCCGGCACGTCCATCCATGCCATCTCCGCCCGGACGGGCGACGGTGTGGCCGACCTGGCCCTCCGCCACCTGCGCCCGGGGAGGACGGCCGTCGTGCTTGGGTCGTCGGGCGTCGGCAAGTCCACGCTCGTGAACCTGCTCCTCGGGCGTGAGCACCTGCAGACACGTGCGGTCCGCGAGGATGACTCCCGCGGCCGCCACACGACCACGCACCGGGAGCTCGTCCGCCTGCCGGGCGGTGCGCTCCTGATCGACACGCCGGGCATCCGCAGCCTGGGCGTGGCCGGCGCTGCGGAGGGGCTTGACCCGGCGTTCTCGGACATCGTGGACATCGCGGCCGACTGCCGGTTCACCGACTGCCGGCACGAGCGTGAACCCGGCTGCGCGATCATGGCTGCCGTCGACGACGGTCGGCTGACGCGGGATCGCCTCATGAGCCATCGCAAGCTCGAGAAGGAGGCCGCGCATGTCGCACGCTCGGGCGACCGGCTCCTGCGTGAGGCCGAGCGCAAGCGCTGGAAGGCGATCAGCCAGGCCGCGAGCCGTCACATGCAGCAGAAGTACGGGAACGATCGATGACCTCTCTCCAGAGCGCCCCGCCGCCGGAGGCCCCGGCCGGCTCGGGCGCGATCTTCCGCCGCTGGCGCGGCCTGGAGGACATCCCGGGCATGGCGGCGGCGAACGCACGGCTCCGCGCTCACCTCGGGCAGCCAGAGCCGATCGACGTCGACGGCATGCTCCACCGGTACACCCACCTCGTGAACTCGGATGCGGTGACCGACTGCATCCTCGTCGAGCGGGCCGGGGACGTCCGCGGGTACGCCCGGGTCGAGTGGCACGACCTGGCCGATGGCGACCGGGTCTACGACCTGACCACGGTCCTCGAGCCGTCCGCCTGGGGCCTCGGGCTCATGGAGACGATGATCGGCTGGGGCGAGGTCCGAGCCCGCGAGATCGCCCTCGAGCACCCCACGGGACGGCGCTCGCACCTGGCCGACTACGTGTTCGGCGGCGACACGGAGCTCACCACGGCGCTCGGGACCCTCGGCTACACGGCGGTCCGCTGGGACGCCGAGATGGTGCGGCCGGACATGGAGAACCTGCCGCCCGTGGTCGTACCCGAGGGCTATGTCCTCCGGGCGCCCGAGCCGGGCGAGCTGCGGGCGGTCCACGAGATGGCCGTCTCCGCGTTCAGCGAGCACTGGGGCGAGTGGGAGGGCGCCGACCACCAGTTCGAGGAATGGATCGAGGATCCACGCTTCCGGCGCGACCTGGTCGTGGTCGCCTTCCACGGCTCCCAGCCAGTCACCGCCCTCTCGAACAGCGTGGAGACGCTGCTGGACGGTTCGGTGCGGGGCATGCTGGAGACCCTCGCCACCCATCCCGACCACCGCCGGCGAGGCCTGGGTCGGGCGGCGATGGCGCGGAGCCTCGAGCTCCTGCGCGCCGAGGGCGCCACGACCGCCTACCTCGGCGTGGACACGGACAACGACAACCGGGCGCTGGGCCTCTACGAGTCCTGTGGCTTCGTCGTCGCCTCCACCAGCGTCTCGTACCGCAAGCCCATGCCGGGCGCGGAGGACCGCACATGACAACGATCGACGCCGCGCTGCCGCTCGCCCCGGCAGGCTCGGGTCTCCGCTTCCGGCGCTGGCAGGGCATCGAGGACATCGCGGGAATGGCCGCGGCCAACGCGGCACTGCGGCGCCGGATCGGCGTGCTCGAGCCGATCGATGTCGAGGTGATGCGCCACGCCTACACCCACCTCGTCAACTCCGACCCGGCGACCGACTGCATCCTGGCGGAGCGGAGTGGCACCACGCTGGGCTATGCCCGGGTCGAGTGGCACGACCTCACCGACGGCGACCGCAGCTTCGACGTGATCGCGATCGTCGACCCCGCTGCCTGGGGCCTGGGCGTCGCCGAGGCGTTCGTGCGCTGGGCCGAAGTCCGGGCCCAGCAGCTCGCGCGCGAGCACCCGAGCGATCGGACCACGCATCTCACCGGCTATGCGAACCGGGGCGATGTCGAAGTCACCGCCGCCCTCGAGGCGCTTGGCTACGTCGCGGTCCGCTGGGACGCCGAGATGCTGCGGCCCGACATGCACGACCTCCCGGCCGTCGTGCTGGCCGACGGGTACCACCTCCGCGCCCCGGAGGAGGCCGAGCTGCCGGCCGTCCACCAGATGATGGTCGAGGGGTTCGCCGAGCACTGGGGCGAGTACGAGGCGGAGGACCAGCGCATCGAGGACTGGCTCGAGGATCCCCGGTTCCGCCGCGACCTGGTGGTCGTGGCCTGGGCCGGCGATCGGCCGGCATCGCTCGTGTACAACATCATCGAGACGGCTCCGGACGGGACTCGCCGGGGGCTGCTCGACGCGGTCGTGACCCATCCCGAGCATCGCCGCCGGGGCCTCGCGCGCGCCGCCATCGCCCGCAGCCTCGAGCTCCTGCGCGACGAGGGAGCCGCCTCGGCCTACCTCGGCGTGGACACGGACAACCACAACCGGGCCCTGGCCCTGTACGAGGCGTGCGGCTTCCGCGTCGCCTCGACCTCCACCACCTACCGCAAGCCCATGCCGGGCACCGAGGACCGACCATGACGACACTCGACTCCAGGCCACCCACAGCGGGCGCCCCCGTGCAGGTTGCCGGTGCCCCGCCGATCCCGGGCCTCTCGTTCCGGCACGCGACGCCGGCGGACTGGACCGCCATCGCCGACCTCGTCAATCGCGCCCGGCGCGCGGACGGCCTCGACGAGGTCCGGAGCGGCGAGGACCTGGCGGCGGAGTACGCCGACTCGGAGAGCTTCAAGCTCGAGCGCGACATGCTCCTGGCCGAGATCGATGGCAGCCTCGCCGGCTATGCGATGGGCTACCGCCTGATCCGTGACGGGGCGCTCGTGGCCGAGACGCAGGGGGATGTTGCCCCCGAGGTCCGGCGGCGACGCATCGGCAGCGCCCTCTATCTCGCGACACGGGCACGCCTTGCCGCCGAGTGTGCTGACGACCCGCGACCAGGGCCTCGCGAGCTCCGGTCGTATGCCCTCGAGGCCGAGACGGCCGACCGGGCGCTCCTCGCGGAGCACGGGTACGTCCCCATCCGCTATGGCTTCGAGATGCGCCGCTACCTGACGGGGGTCCTGCCGGACCACCCGCTTCCGGCGGGCCTCGAGATGCGGCCTGTCACCGAGGACCAGTATCGCGCGATCTTCGACGCCGACAACGAGGCGTTCGAGGACCACTGGGGCCATCGCGCGCCCGAGGAGGCCGACTTCCAGGCACGCTTCCACGGCCCGGACATGACCCCGGCGATCTGGTGCGTGGCCTGGGACGGCGACCAGGTGGCGGGTGTCGTGATGAACGCGATCTTCCGCGACGAGAACGAGGCGCTGGGGATCAAGCGAGCGTGGCTCGAGCACGTCTCGGTCCGCCGCCCGTGGCGCGGCATGGGCGTGGCAAAGGCGCTGTGTGCCGCGTCGTTCCGGGTCCTGCGCGACCAGGGCATGGACGAGGCGTGGCTCGGCGTGGACGGCACGAACCCGACCGGCGCCCTCCAGCTCTACGAGGGCCTGGGCTTCTCATCGGTCCGACGCTGGATGGCGTACGGGCGACCGCTGGACCGGCCTGCGCCGGACGGCTGGATGCCCGGGACCGGGGTCGGTCCCGGCTAGAACGGAAGGCGACCCTGGTCGCGGACCAGCTCCATCCACGCCCGCTCGCGCCCGATCGTCGTGGCGGCGCCGTGGCCCGGGAGCACCCGCAGCCCATCCTCGAGCGTGCTCAGGCGTGCGATCGACGCGGCCATGGCCTCGGGGTCGCCGCCCGGGAAGTCGACGCGGCCCCAGCCACCCGGGAACAGCGTGTCGCCGCTGAACAGGAGGCCGTCGTCCGCGCCGAGCAGGCAGACCGACCCCTCGGTGTGGCCCGGGGTGTGGAGGACGCGCAGCCGGATCTCGCCGAACCGGATCTCGCCGCCCTCGGCAAGCTCCACCGCGGGCACCGAGGGGATGACCTCGAACGGCGCGTACAGCGGCTTCGGCGTGAGCAGGCGGTGGGCGTCATCGGGGTGGATCGCGATGTCGGCACCGGTGTGGGCCTGCACGGCGGCGTTGTCGCCCATGTGGTCCCAGTGGCCGTGCGTGTTGACGATCAGCTTCAGGGTCCACTCGCGCTCGGCCAGGGCGCCTGCGATCCAGGCCAGGCAGGGCGTCGCGGTGTCGATGGCGATCGCCTCGCGGCTGGCGGGGTCCGCGAGGACGTAGACGTTGGTCGAGAGCGGCCCGATGACCGCGTGGAGGCGCTCCATACGACCCGATCTTCGCATGCCGTCCGACCCGGCAGAGCACCGGGACGTCCGGCTCTGGCAGGCCCCGCCGTCCGCGCGCACAATGACAGCCGGAGGTGAGCTGGATGACGAGCTCGGTGCACATCAAGGCACGGGTCACCCCATGGGACGACCCGGACTTCGTGAAGGCGTTCGAGCACGCACGGGACCACGTCCACGTTGCCGAGGCCCAGTTGGACGGCACAGCGGCCGGCGCCCGGGTCCAGCACCTGCTCCGCGAAGCCGGCTACCCGAATGCGCGGGTCGAGGTCATCCAGTCGGTGAACGAGAAGCTCGAGCACACGTCCCACTGGGTGGTCAGCCGGGACGGCTAGGAACCGGCCGCTCCTGCGGGCCGACCTGGCAGGGCTCCGGGCCGGCCACTCGGTGGGGCCGCCGCAGCGCCGCCGCCGTCACGTCGCCGCCGCCGCTTGCCCCCAGGGCCGCCTGGCGGTCCATCTGTCGCCCTTGGCCGATGGTGCGTCCGCTGCAGGGACCGTTGGCCCGGCCCCACCCTCTGGCATCCGGGATGTCCGGCGGGAGCCGCCGACCGTCGGTCCTCACCGACCGATGGGCCGCTCGCCGGCCGCTCCCGGCGGCAAGCTGCGTCTGATCAGACGGTGGCGTCGCAGGCTTGCTCTCGTCGTCGCCCTCGTCAGGGGGCCCCGAGCCGCTGGGACGCGGCCTGGATCGCTCGCAGCAAGCGCGTGCCGCCACCGCCCGGCGTGAGCAGGTTCAGCTGGGCCTGCCTCACGATCACCGTCGGGTGCAGCGTGACCTGGACGAGGCGCTTGCCGGCGAAGGTCGTCTCGACGAGGAACGCCTCCTGGGTTCGCTCGTCGTGGTTCAGGTCGAACAGCAGGTCGCCCATCGAGTAGACGACGAGCCGGTTGCCGGACCGGAGACCGATGGGTCCCGCCCAATGCGAGTGGTTGCCCAGGATGAGGTCCGCTCCGGCCGCAAGCGCCTCGCGCCCGAAGGTCCGCTGCTGGGCCGTGATCCGGTCCGTGTACTCGGCTCCCCAATGCGGCATCACCGCGACGACGTCGGCTCCAGCCCTGCGCGCAGCACGGATGTCGGCACGCATGACGGCCAGCGACAGCGGCGCCGCTCCCGCGCGCGAGGACGAGGCGTTGGCGGCCCGCCCGATGCCGTTGTAGCCCAGGATGGCGAGCCGCACCCCGGCGATCGTGAACCATGCCGGCCGGCGAGCGGCCGCGAGGTCCCGACCGGCGCCGAAGTGCCTGATCCCGACCCTGTCGAGGTTGCGGAGCGTCTGGAGCACGCCCGAACGACCGTCATTGCGGATGTGGTTGTTGGCCAGCGACACCGCGTCGATGCCGGCCCGCTTCACGCCGGCCAGCAGCCTCGGATCCATGGTGAAGACCAGGCCGAACAGGCGATAGGTGGGATCGTCGGGGGCGGGGCCCTCGAGGTTCACGACGGCGATGTCCGCTCGCCTGATGAGCGTCCGTACGGCACCGGTGGGCCCGACCCGCTCCGCCCTGATGATGCGCAGCCCCGGCCAGCCACAGCAGAACGCGCGCGGTGACCCTCGCGAGACCGCCGTTCCACGGGTAGTCGACCCCGCGACCCTCCAGGATCGCCCGCTTGTAGACGGTGCGGTCCAGCATCACGTCGCCGCCAGCCATCAGCGTCCAGACCGCGCCCGGGTCGAACGTGAGGGGACGCGAGCCGGGAGGCTCCGCGACGAGCAGCGGCCAGGCGACGGAGGTCCCTGACGCGGTTGCCGCCGAACAGGGTCACGCCGTCGACCTGCAGTGCCCTCACCCTGGGCGTGACGTCCTCGGCCCGCAGGACGCCGAGCGCCGACGGTGTCGTCGCCAGCTGGGCGCGAACCTCGGACGCCGGCAGCGCCCTGACGTTGGGGCCGGGCCTCACGCCGAGATCGGCGGCGAGGGCGGCGAGGTCGTCCGACTCACGAGGACGCGGCGCGGGTTCGTGCCAGCTCCCGGAGAGCGCCGCCGCCAGCCCCGACGCGTGATGGACCGCTGCGTCGACCAGAACCCGGTCACCGGGACCAGCGGCACAAGGACGGGTCGGCGAGCCGGCGGCCGTCGGGCTGCCGGACGATCGCCAACGGGGGCGGAGGCTCCCTGACAGGTCTTCCATCGCGAGGGTGACGGCGTAGCCAGGACCCGCGGGCCGATGAATGCGAACCGCATGACGATCGCAGGAGGACGCCGGCGATGAGCCTAGCCGCATGGTGGATCAGCCTGTTGGCACGTGTGGACGCAGGCGGAGGTCGGGGCGCACACGGACCGCGAGATCCGCCTCGTCACCCGCCGTCGGACTAGCGGCGCCCGTCCGAGGTCCCGCCGATACGCCGCTCCGAGGTCCCGGTGGTCACGCCCCACCGACGCTCCAGGTCACCACGCCCAGCGATCCGGCAGGGCGCTGGGCGAGCGTCCATCCCCCCTCACGGTTGGTGATGTGGTCCGGGAGGATGGCACCGAAGTACAGGTCCTTGGCACCGCCCTCGGCGATGAACAGCTGGCGGCGGAGGAACGCGGTCAGCGCGGGCACGGAGTCGAAGGTGCGCAGGGACCGTTGCACCACCTCCACGTGGGGATCGCGCCCGCGCGCACGCAGCAGCTCCACGAACTCCGGCATGGCGGGCAGCGCCACGCGCTCCTCGCCGTGGACGAGCGGCCAGAACGGGTCCGCGACCGATGCCGGGCTCTGGTCGGTCATCATGGCGACGCAGCGGTCCCGGGTCGCCGCCTCCATGCCATCGAGGAACCGACCGATGCCCTCGATGTCATAGCCCACGTGGGCGATCAGGGCCATGTCCGCGGCGGGCAGGTCGCCCAGCTCGTCGAGCGCCTCCGGCCAGGTCCCTGGAACGACCCGGACGTTGCCGATGCCGTGCTCCGCCATGCCGGTCCGGAGCGCCCGGCGCATCCCGTCCGAGGGCTCGACGGCGATGACCTCCCGCACCCGGAGCGCGAGCGGGAGTGCATACCGGCCGGCTCCCGCGCCGATGTCCAGCCAGGTGGCGTCCGCGCTGGCGAGCTCGAGGAGCCGGTCCAGGGCCGGCTCCCCGGTCCGACGGGGGTCGGCCACGAACAGGTTCGTGACGGGCGCGTAGTGATCGTCGGTCCGCGACTCGCGGAGGCGCTCTGCCTGGGCGCGGTTCGCGCGCACCCGCTCGCCCCATGCGACTTCGAGCTCGGCGGCAGGGGTCGGCGGCATCATCGTTCAGCTCCTGTGACTTCCAGGGTTGCGAGATCTCCGGGCGTGTCCACGTCCGGGCTGGCGCCCTCGACAGCGACGTCCAGGACCAGCCCCGGTCGCTCGGCGAGCAGCGGCCCGAGGCCGCGGTCGCCCGACATGCCGGCGGCCACGGCCCACGCCGCACGACGGACGAGGACCGGGTTCGGGGCACCGTCCACCGCGTGGCGCGCACGGACGAAGAGCGCAGGACTCGCCTCGGCGGCTTCGACGACGCGACGGATCGCCTCCGGCCGCAGCGCGGGCTGGTCGCCCAGCACGACCAGGACCGCCTCCACCGAGGCGTCGTCGGCCGCAGCGTCGAGCCCGACCCGGAGGGAGCTCGAGAGGCCGTCGGCCGGACGCTCGTTGATCACCCTGCGCTCGGCGCGCCAGGCGATGGCCGTCTCGATCTCGGCATGCTCGTCCCCGAGCACGACCGCCACGTCGTCGACACCCGCCGCCGCAAGGGTGTCGAGCACGTGCTGGAGCAGGGGCCGGCCGCCGAGCGGGGCGAGCAGCTTGGGTGAGCCGAAGCGCGACGACGTGCCGGCGGCGAGGACGATGGCCATCACTCTCACGACGACGGGGCCTGCTCCCGGGCGAGCTCCCGCATCGGGCGACCCAGGCCGCCCCGCCGATCGGCGACGATCTCGGCCATGATCGCGAGGGCGGTCTCGGCCGGCAGACGGCCGCCCAGGTCGAGGCCGATTGGCCCGTGGACACGGTCCAGGTCGGCCGACGGCACGCCCGCGGCCACCAGGCGGGCTCGACGCTCGGCCTGGGTCCGGCGCGAGCCCACGGCCCCCACGTACCGGCAGCCCCGCGCGAGCGCGGCGATGATCGCCGGTTCGTCGAACTTGACGTCGTGGGTCAGGACGGCGACCGCGTCGGCCGGCCCCAGTCCGATCTCGTCGGCCGCCTCGTCCGGCCAGCCGAGCACGAGGCGATCCGCGTCGGGAAACCGCTCCCGGGTGGCGAAGGCCGCGCGGCCGTCGATGACGATCGTCTCGTAGCCGAGCTGCCTGGCGAATGGAACGAGGGCCCGGGCGATCTCCACCGCCCCCACCACCACCAGGCGCGGACGTGCCGGGTACGCCTCGATGAACAGCTGGGCGCCGGCGACCTCCACGGTTCGCGAGTGCCCGGCCAGCAGGCAGGCGCCGGCGGCCTCGGCGAGCGTCTCGTCCGCGGACACGTCGCCCAGCGTGCCGCTGAGCCGGCCGTCCACGCCGACCGTCAGCGGATCCGGCGGGGCCTCGCCAGGACCCGGCGTGTGCGGCCCGAGGGTCGCGGACGGGGCGTCCGGAGGGAGCCGCGTGACCACGGCCAGTCCCCCACCCCGCCCATCGCGGGCATCGCGAGCCGCCTCCACGGCCGCCCCAGGCACCTCGGGCGAGACCAGCACGTCGATGGTCCCGCCGCAGGCCAGGCCGACGTCCCACGCCTGCTCGTCGCTGATCCCGTAGCGGATCACGCGCTGCCGGCCGTCCCTGCGGGCGGCGAGGACCTCCTCGACCGCCGATCCCTCCACGCATCCCCCCGACACCGAGCCGGCGATCCGGCCGTCGTCAGTGACGAGCAGGACGGCGCCCGCCGGGCGCGGCGAGCTGCCGAACGTCCGGACGACGACGGCACGTCCGATCCCCACGCCCTCGGCGCGCCACGCTTCGAGCGCCTCGATCAGCTCCTGCATTGCGTCCTCCGGTGATCGCGGCTTCCGCCGTCCCACGATGGACTCTAGGTGAGCGGCCGCGCCTGGTCTGCTGCGATCGTGCCGGATCCCAGCGGTCGAGGTGGCGTCGCATCGGGCGCCATGAGGCCCATGGAGGGAGCGACGCTCGTCGCGTGCGTGACGGCCGATCCCCTGCGGGCGGTTCCCTGGCCGGCGGTTCCCCGGGTGCCGCCGGCAAGCACCTCGCCCAGGCGCTCGAGACTCGCCAGCGTCCCCGCGGGCAGGAAGTCGTCGATGAACGGGTAGGCCGCCTTCATCCCGGCCGCGAGCGGCTGGTAGCCCGGGGCGGAGGCCAGCGGGTTGAGCCAGACCAGCCGGTGGCAGTTGCGCCGCAGGCGTGCGGTCTCGGCGGCCACGAGCGCCGGGTCACCGCGATCCCAGCCGTCGGACACGACGATCACCACCCCGGAGCTGCGCAGGGTCCGGCGCGCCCATTTGTGGTTGAACTCCCGGAAGGACTCCCCGATCCGCGTGCCGCCCGCCCAGTCCGTGACGGTGTCGGCCACGCGTGCCAGCGCCCGGTCGCGATCGCGGTCCTTCATCAGCCGCGTGACCCGGGTGAGCCGCGTCCCGAACACGAAGGACTCCGTGCGGACCTCGTTGGTCCGGGCCAGCGCCTGCGCGAACCGGAGGAGCAGCCGTGAGTGCCGCTCCATGGACCCCGAGATGTCACAGATGACGACCAGCTGGCGCGGCTCGCGGATCTGCCGGCGCCAGACCCAATCCGTGAGCTCGCCGGTCGCGAGATTGCGGCGGAACATCGCGCGCGGCGCGAGGCGGCGGCCGTGGGGGTGGAGCTCGTGGCGTCGGGTCCGACGACGCTCGAGCCTGGGCCGCAACAGGTCCACGAACCGCTCGGCGTCGCGCAGCTCCGCCGCGGTCATGCGGTCGAAGTCGCGGTGCCGGAGGAGCTCCCCGCGGGACCAGGCATCGGGCGAGATCGTCTCGCCATCGACCTGGTCCCCTGCCTCGTCGGCGTCGGTGCTGAGCTGGATGCCCAGCGTGGCGAGCTCGGACAGCGTGGCGCCCGTCCCCTCGGCGGCCTCGTCGGACGTACCCGGCTCCCCCTCCTCGCGGTCGGCGTCGGGAGTCGCGCCCTCCGGGCGAGAAGCCGGGAGCGAGCGGCCGCGCCGGCGCCAGAAGCGGTCGAAGATGCGGTCGTAGACCTCCCGATCGTCGCGCCTCCGGACGAAGATCGCAGCGCCGGCGTCGTGCACCTGCGATCGGACCCCGACGTCGATGATCGCCAGCGCGCGCGCGAAGTCGATCGAGGCTCCCAGGTCGACCGTCAGACCGGCGGCCCGAAGCGCCCGTCCGAAGCCCACGGCCTCCGCGAGCAGGCGACGGCCATCCACGGCCTCTCCGGTGTCGGCAACCAGGATCGGGCTTGGGGCAGGGCCGCTCATGGGTGGACTGTGCCACGACTTGCGCCGAGGCGTCGGACCTCGCTCAGTCCGGCAGGACGCGGAAGCCGAGCGCGACGGCATTGGCCCGGACGCGATCGTCGAGGCTGAGGACGTCGAGATCGCCGACGGCGGCCGCAGACGACCATGCCGTGGCCAGGTGGATGGCGTCGAGTGACCGGATCGCGTCATCCGGGAAACGGTGCCCTGGCGCGGTCGACCACCAGCCCGCAGATTGGCTCGACACCCCACCCGCCGGCAACCGCCGCCTCCTCTCGAAGACGCGCGCGCGTTGGCTCGACCAGCATCGCCACGGGACCCGGCATCCGTACGAGTCGACCGATCGCCCGGTCGCATCTCGATCAGCGTCAGCTCGGAGGTGACCACCATGTCTGCCGACGCGAGCACGGCTTCGACCTCCGGGGCCCGCGCCTCGCCCAGGAGCCACGCCATGACCGCGCTGGATTCGGCGTACACCGTCACCCGGTCGCCGCGCTCCCAGTCGATCATCTCCTGCACCGTCAGGCCGCCCAGGTCCACCTTGGGCAGCGGCCGTCGATACAACTCCGGCGAATTTGGGCGTGTCGGCAGCCGCAAGCCATCACGTCGCGCCAGCTCGAGAAGCCCCGGGTGGATCCCCGGCAGGGCGGCTGTGGCCCGGCGGAACCAGCTCCGCGACCATGCGGCCGCGGTCCGTGACGATGACGACGTCTCCCGCCTCCACCTTGCGGACGTAGGCGCTCAGCTTGTTCTTCAGCTCCCGGATGCCGACGGTCTCCATGACCGAACTGTAGCCTCATGTGGCTACATTGGTCAAGGGCCATCAGAGCCCGGCGTCAGGAGGCGGTGCCGGCCTCGGCGAGGAACTGGCGCGCTGTGGCGCCGCGGACCTGGCGGATGTCCTCCTCGTACTTGAGGACGACGCCCAGCGTCTCGTCGACGACGTCCGGGGCGAGCTCCGTAGCGCCAAGCGACAGGAGTGCCGCGGCCCAGTCCAGCGTCTCGGCCACGCCGGGTACCTTCGTGAGGTCCGCCGTACGCAGCCGGTGGATGAACGCCACGACCTCGCGGGCGAGCTCGTGCGGCACGTCCGGCACCCGGGTGGCGACGATCTCGAACTCCTTGGCCGCCGTGGGGTAGTCGATCCAGTGGTAGAGGCAGCGGCGCTTGAGCGCGTCGTGGACCTCTCGCGTCCGGTTCGAGGTCAGGATCACGCGCGGCGGGCGGGCGGCGCGAATGGTGCCGATCTCGGGCACGGTGACCTGGAAGTCCGAGAGGATCTCGAGCAGGTAGGCCTCGAACTCCTCGTCGGCGCGGTCGATCTCGTCGATCAGCAGGACCGGAGCGGTGCCCGCGTCGTCCTCGAGCGCCTGGAGGAGCGGGCGCTTGAGCAGGAACTCCGCGCTGAAGATGTCGTGCGCCGTGGCCTTGTCGATCTCGCCGCGCGCCTCGAGCAGCCGGATCTCCAGCATCTGGCGCGGGTAGTTCCACTCGTAGACCGCCGTGTTGACGTCCAGGCCCTCGTAGCACTGGAGGCGGATCAGCCGGGTGCCCAGGCTGGCCGCGAGGACCTTCGCGAGCTCCGTCTTGCCGACGCCCGCCTCGCCCTCGAGGAGCAGCGGACGTCCGAGCTCCAGGGCCAGGAACACGGTGGTCGCCAGCGAGCGCTCGGCGATGTAGCCGTGGCTGCGGAACACGTCCCCGATGCCCTCGATCGTGCGAGTCTGAGCCGGGCGGTCTTCGCGGGCGGCGGATCGGGATGCGGCGGCGGCCGCGGATGGCGCGGCGTCGGCCGCGGTGGTGATCGGCTGGTCAACCATGGGGTCCGATCCTACACCGAGCGAACCCCCACCCATCCGCGCGTCGGGGTGGTGCGAATGGGTGTCGATGGAACTCCTGCTCGCACCCCGAACCGTCCTCCCGCCGTTCGTCTCGCGGAATCCAGGCGCGGCCCGAGGGCGTGCGGCGCACAATGGGTATGATCGTGCGCAGTCGATCAAGCCGTTGGCGGAGGAACGCTTGCCGGGACCCGAGGACGAGAAGGCCAGGAAACGCGCCGAGGACGTGGCGCTGCTGGCCCGCATCGTCGACCGGGATGAGCGCGCGGTCGAGGAGCTCTACGCCCGCTACTCCGGTCCCCTCTACTCGCTCGCCTACCAGGTCACGGGCGCCGAGCGCTTCGCGCAGGACGTGGTCCAGGAGGTCTTCATCGCGCTGTGGCGAGACGCGAGCCGGTTCGATCCGGCCCGCGGTGCCGTAGCGCCCTGGCTGTTCTCGCTCGCCCGCCACAAGGCCATCGACCTCGTCCGGCGCGAGGCGAACGTCCGCAAGCGCACGGCCGACGTTGACCTCGAGTTTCACGAGGCGGACGACGACGTCGACCAGGAGACCTGGCTCAACTTCCGTCGCGAGAAGGTCCTGGAAGCCATCGAGGAGCTGACTCCCGCCCAGCGCGAGGCGCTGGAGCTCGCCTTCTTCGGGGGCCTGACGCACGTGGAAGTCTCCGAGCGGCTGGGGATCCCGCTGGGCACCGCCAAGACGCGGATCCGCAGCGCGCTGCTTCGCATGCGGGACATCCTCGGCGACTCGGTCTCCGAGCTGCCCGGTGCGACGAACCTCCAGGGCGCCGACGCATGATCCACGAGGCGGAGCGGTTGCTCGCGGCCGGGGCCGTCCTCGACGACCTGGACCCGGATGAACAAGCGGAGTACGAGACCCATCGCGGCACATGTGCCGAGTGCCGCGGCATGGAGCTGGATCTCGATAACGTGATGGCGGATCTCGCGCTGGTGGCGCAGGAGCGGGTGCCACCGCCTGATCTGCTCGCCGGGATCCGGCTCGCCCTCGCCGCGGAGGTCGACGCCCCGCGAACCACCGCGAGCGTACCCGCACCCCAGCCGCCGGCTGAATTCGAACGTGATCCCGCTCCGGCGTCCGTCGCGCGGTCCCATGTTCGCATCGCTCGCTCTCGCGGCGGGCCTGGGCGTGGTCGCACTCGGTCTCGGCGCGCGGACCGTGACCCTGCAGCAGGACCTGGACTCCACGTCCGCCCAGGTCGCGTCGCTGGAGACGAGCCTGGCCGGCCAGGGTGGCGCGATGACCGTCGCTCTGAATCCCGGCCCACGTCACCGTCGCCCTCCAGGGCGACGCGATCGCGCCGGACGCGGAGGCCGCCGTGGTCTTCGTCCCCGGAGATGACGCCTCCTACGTGGTGGCGCGCAACCTGCCCGCGACGCCCTCCGGTCACGGCTACCAGCTGTGGTATGCGGATGCGGCAGGCGTGCATCCCCTCCAGACCGTGAGCTTCGACGGCAGCGGCACGTTCGTGGCGCCCATCGGCGTCGACCTCGCGGACAGCACGGCCGTGATGCTCACCCTCGAGGAGAGCGGCGGCGCCACGGACGAGCCGGGTCCCCAGGTCATCTTCGGAGAGCTCTGAGACCGGCGCTCCCGGTCAGGACCAGACGGCGTAGCCGATGGTCCACAGGATCCCGAAGAACACGGCGAGGAATGCGACGCCGCCCACGCGGATGACCGTCGCCCCCGAACGGCCGAACACGGGCACCGTCGTGCCCGGCGTCGGACCCGGGCGTGACCACATCGAGCGCATGGTGGGCACGTTCGCCGGCGCGAACAGGACCCCCAGCCAGAGCCCGGCGACCAGCCCGCCGATGTGCGCCCAGTTGTCGATCGAGCCTCCCATCGCGAAGCCCAGGATCAGGTTGAGGATCACGAGCGCCATCAGCTGCCCCAGGAACGCCCTCGACTGCCGGTCCAGGACGGGCCGGTGGACGTACTGGACGGCGATCAGGAGCCCGAACAGGCCGAAGATCGCCCCCGATGCGCCGACGCCGTAGGGCGCATCGCTGAACGCGAATGACGCCAGCGACCCGCCGACCGCCGTCACGAGGTAGATCAGCAGGAAGGCACCCCGGCCGTACAGCCGCTCGACGAACGGCCCCGCGAGATACAGCGCATACATGTTGAACAGCAGGTGCAGCGGCATCTGGGTCAGGGGCGCGTGGACGAGGGTGACCGTCGCCAGGCGCCACAGCTCGCCGGCGGCCACGGCCGGCTTGTCGAGCAGGAGCAGGGCACCCAGCTCCTGGCCGACCTGGCCCGCGAAGTCCACGAACAGCGACACGACCACCGTGACGGCCAGCAGCCCCATCGCGACCGACGGCCCGACGTCCCCCCGCGCCTTGGCGAAGTACCGCCCGGCCGCGCCCTTGTCGCCGATCTCCTTGGACAGCCAGCCCATCCGCGAGGCGATCTCCGCCTTGTCGTCCTGGGGCGCCCGGCGATCCGCCTCGCGGTAGGCGGCCAGGGCCCCCTTGCAGGTCCCCGGCCCGCACGCGCGCGGCCGCGACGTTGCGCCAGGCAGCGTACGTGTACGGGTTCTCGGGCAGCTCCGTCGCCGATTCCCACTGGGCCAGCGCCTGGCCGTCCTCGTCGAGGCGGTGCAGCGCCTCGCCCAGGCCCACCATCGCCGCGCCGGTGATGGCCGGGTCGTCGAACCCCACGACCCGCTGGTACAAGCGTGCGGCATCGAGGAAGTCCGCCGCGATCATGAAGTCCCTCGCCTGGGCGAGGGCGGCCTGGGCCGTGGCGCGGGTCAGGGGCCCGGACTGGCCCAGGACCCCCAGTGTGTCGGAGCTGGCGGGATCGGTCACGGCCGGGACTGTACAGGAGGTCGGCGGATCGACCCGCCGAGTAGACTTCGAGGACGATGTGCGGACGGTTCTCGCAGCAGCGCCCGACCTCGGAGATCGCGCAGATCTTCGAGGCGGAGGACCTGGCCGGCGACCCCGGCGGGCACTTCAACGTGGCGCCCACGGACGAGGCCGCGGTCGTGGTCCAGCGGGAGGAGCGCCGCGCCGTGGTCCGCTACCGCTGGGGCCTCGTCCCCTCCTGGGCGGACCCGGGACGGGCGTCCAAGGCGTTCAACGCCCGAGCGGAGACCCTGGCGACGAGCGGCCTGTTCCGCGATGCCTACCGCCGCCGGCGGTGCCTCGTGCCCGTGGACGGCTTCTACGAGTGGCTCCGCGATGGGTCACGGCGCCAGCCGATGCGGATCCACGATCCCGCCGACCGGCCGCTGGCCCTCGCCGGGCTCTGGACCGGGCGGAAGGACGAGGCAACGGGAGACTGGCTCCGGACGTTCACGATCGTCACGACGCGGCCCAACGGGTTCATGGCCTCGATCCACGACCGGATGCCGGTCGTTGTCCCGCCGGAGTCGTGGGCGGCCTGGCTGGACCCGGCGCCACGGGACCCGGGCGAGCTGCGGGCACTGCTGGAGCCACGCGACGACGTCGGTCTGGCGGCCTACCCGGTGTCCACGCTCGTGAACAACGTCCGCAACGACGGCCCGGAGCTGGTCGTGCCGTTGGCGGACGCGGCGCCGGACGGGCGACCGGACCTGCCGACGCCATCCTGAAACGTCAGCCGCCCTCTGCAGGCTCCCAGCCGGCGGAGCGGGTCGCGGCTCGGAACGCGAGCGCGGGATCCTCGCCCCCGTCCACGGCTGCGGCGTACGAGCCCACCACGGCACCGAAGGCCGCATCGGCGGGTCGCCCGGGGCAATGAGCACGACCGCATCGGCGGGCAGCCCACCCGGCAGCGGCCGGTCGGCCGGTACGAGCACCACGAGGTGGGCCCCTGAGAACGCGGCGCCAGCCACGCATGCGGGAACCACCTCCGCCGGGGCGTCGTCGGTGACGACCAGCACCCCGAAGGCCGTGAGATACGAGAGCCCCAGCGCGACGTCGGCGGGCTCGAGACGAGGGCCGCTGTCGATGTCCTGCGCAGCCGCCCCCGGGACATCCGCGAGCAGGTCGTCGACGGGATCCGGGTCCGCGATGGGGCCATGATCGGGGTCGACACCACCGGGTCCCGGAGGACCGCGGCGTGCCCGACGCCGGCGCGGGAGAGGGCGATCAGGAGCGAGTCCCCTGCCCTGTCGTCGCCCACGCGGCCCACGATCTCCACGGCTGCCCCGCGCCCCGCCGCGGCCAGACCGATCTCGCACGTGCGGCCCACCGGTCCGGAAGGATCGGCCTCACGCCAGGCCGGGGATCCAACGACGACGATCACCCTCGAAGACTAGCGCGCAACGCGCCGCCCGTGGGGCCGCCGGGTCAGTCGTCGTCGGGTGACGGGGTGTCGTCGGGGTCTGGCGTGTCGGTCGGCTTCGGTGTCTCCGTCTCGTCCGGCTCGTCCGTGGGCTCGTCCGTGGGCTCTGCCGTGGGGCGAGGCGTGGGGCGAGGCGTGCGGGTTGGCGCAGGCGTCCGATCGGATCCCGTCCCGGAGCTCGCGCCGCCATCGTCGGTCTCGTCCGGACCCTCGGTCTCGACCGCCTCGGATTCCGTCGGCACTGGTGATGGCGACGGCGTCGCCGACGGTGACGGAACCTCGAACGTGGCGTCGGGGGTGCCCGTGGGCATGGGCGACGCGCTGGGCAGCTCCGACGGCGACGGGGCGGCCGCCGACGGCTCCGGCGACGGAGAGCCCCGGTCACCGAGCAGTCCGACGGCCCCGGCGGTCGCGAGCCCCGAGCCGCCGATCACGACGGCCACCAGGAGGACGAGGGCCATGGCCTGCGCTCTGGCCGCGACCGGGAAGCCGCCCCCGAATGCCACACGGAACGAATTGCGGATCGAGGCGAGGAACCCGAGCGCCGCCCCATGGCGCAGCGCGCTTCCGGCGGCGATGACCGGCGCCGGCACGGGCTCAGCGGCCACCGCGCCCATGACCCGGTCCGTGAAGTCGGATGAGGGCTTCACGCCGCCCCGCGCAGCGACACCCTCGAGGTCCCGGGCCAGGCGGGCCTCGGCCGCGAGCTCGTCGGGGCGGATCCCCGCCACGCCGTCCAGCTCGTCGGGGCTGAAGTGGTGCGGGCGCCCGTTCGGCCGGTCGGCGGTCATCGGTCGTCCTCGTCGAGCGCCCGGCGCAGGCGCGTCAGGCCCCGGTGCAGGTGGGTCTTCACGGTTCCGAGGGGACGATTGGTCGCCTCGGCGATCTCGGCCAGGGAGCGTTCCGCGAAGAAGCGGAGCGCGACGACCTCACGGTAAGGCTCGTCGAGCGAGGCGACGGCCGCCCGTACGTGGGCGTCACGCTCGGAGCGGAGCGCGCTGTGGGCAGGATCCACGGCATCGGATGCGTTCATCGTCCGGAAGCGGTCCCGGCCCGGCAGGTCCGCCTCGGCCGCGAGCGGGTCGAGCCACGTGACCTGCTTGCGGGCCTGGGCGCGGCGGATGGCAAGACGGACCGCGATCCGGCTGAGCCAGGCTCCGAACGCCCCGTCGGCGCGCCACGTCCCGAGCGACCGGTACGCGATCACGAAGGCCTCCTGCGCCACGTCCTCGGCTTCGGCACGGTCGCCGAGGATGCGCGCGCACGCCGAGACGACCGCGGGCCCTTCGCGATCCACGAGGATCCGGTAGGCGTTGCGGTCGCCGGCGAGCACGGCATCGACGATCGAGCGGTCATCGTTCGTGGCTCCGGTGTCCGGGCTTGTGGTCACGATCCGGTCTGCCAGGGTTCCCTCCGTCGTGCGGCGCACCGAGTCTGCCCGACGGGCCGACTCGGCGGGAGCCGATCCGACGCCCGAAGACACCTTCGGGGATCGGACCGGTTCCCATCGCGGAGCGGAGGTCACTGTGCCAGTGGCCGGGTCGTGTCAGTCGTCGCTGCCGCCGTGGTCGTCCGTGGGCTCGGCGGTCGCGTGGTCGTCGTCGTCGGAGTCGTCGTCGGAGTCGTCGTCGTGAGTCGTCGTCGTCGGCTCGGCTCGTGGCGTCGCCGTGGTCATCGGTCGGCTCGGCCGTGGCGTCGTCGGAGTCGTCGCCCTGCTCGTCGTCGTCGACGTCGTTGCCGCCGTGGTCGTCGGTCGCGTCCTCGGTCTCGGGGGATCCGGTCGGCTCGGCCGTCTCGGTGGCCTCGGGGGATCCCGTGGCATCAGGAGATCCGGTCGGCTCGGGGCTCTCGGTCGGCTCGGGCGTCTCGGTCGCCTCGGGGCTCTCGGTCGGCTCGGCCGTCTCGGTCGCCTCGGGGGTCGCGGTGGCATCGCTCACGGTGGAGACCGGCGTGCTGTCGTCGGACCGGCCACCGGCGACGAAGCTGCTGGTCGCCAGTGCGGCGCCCGCCACCAGGAACAGGGCCACGGCGGCCGTCCCGGCGGATCGGATCATGGTGTTCGTGGAACGCATCTGGTTCTGCTCCGGCTGGGGCGACATCCCTCGCTGGTGCCGCTTCACCCCTCCAGAGGCAGTTGCCCGTGCAAAGGTTTCAGCCTGTCGGTTTCAGCCCGCACGCGCCGAGGCAACGCAGGGCGCCCGGCGTGTCAGGCATCCGGTGCGGGCGCCGTCGGATCGGCCTCCCGGATGACCTCGACCGGTCCGATCGCCGCGGCGTCCAGCGCCTCGCCGAAGGCATCGTGGTCGCCGACCAGGACAACCGCTGCGGCTTCCGGGTGGATGTGCTCGCGCGCGACGCGGGTGATGTCCGCGGCCGTCACGGCCTCGATCGACGCGCGGTAGTGCTCCAGCTCGTCGTCGGGAAGGTGGTGCACGAACAGCCCCGCCAGCGACCCCGCGACCGGACCGGGCGTCTCGAAGCGGAGCGGGAACACGCCGACCAGGTAGTCGCGCGCGGCCTTGAGCTCTGCGTCCGCGACGGGGGCCTCCCGGATGCGGTCGAGCTCGACGAGGAACTCGTGGAGGGCCGGGACCGTGACCTCCGTGTTGACGGCGGCCCGCGCGGTGAACGGGCCGCGGCCGCGGCGCAGGTCGAAGCCGGCGCCGGCGCCGTAGGTGTAGCCCTTGTCCTCGCGCAGGTTCATGTTGAGGCGCGAGTTGAACAGCCCGCCCAGGATGGCGCTCATGACGGCGACCGGGTAGTAGTCCGGGTGGAGACGCGGCAGGCCGCGGTGCCCGATCCGGATCTCCGTCTGCACCGCGCCCGGGCGGTGGATGACGCGCACGAAGCGCGTGGTGACGGCGCCCGTGTCGTCGATGGGCTCCTGAACGGAGGCTTCCGGGCCGGACCAGTCGCCGAACAACGCCTCCGCAATACGGACGACCTCGTCCGGGTCCACGTCGCCGGCGAGAACCAGGGCGCCATGTGATGGCCGATAGGCCCGGGCATGGACGGCGCGCAGCTCGGCGGACGTGATGCCCTCCACCGTCTCCGCGGACCCGCCGGCGGGCCGGTGGTATGGGCTGGACGAGGCATAGACCGAGGAGACGTAGGCCTCGTCGGCCCGTCGCCTCGGGTCCGCCTTGGCCTGGAGCAGGTCGGTGAGCCGCTCGTCGCGCAGGCGCTCGATCTCGGCCTCGGGGAAGCTGGGCCGGCGCACGACCTCGGCGAGCAGCTCGAGGGCGGGTTCCAGGCGGCTGGCCGGAACGTCGAGTCCGGCCGAGGTCGCGTCCCAGCCCGACTCGGCATGGAGCGAGGCCCCGAGGCGCTCCGCCGCCTCGACGAGGGCGATGGCGTCGCGCACCTCGGTGCCCTCGGTCAGGCCTCGTGCCGCGAGGACCGTCGCCCCGCCGACATCGGCGGGCTCGTCGACCGCCCCGGCACGGAGGGCCAGCGACGCGGCGATCAGCTCGCGCCCGGGCATGGGCGTCACGATGACGCGCAGCCCGTTGCCCAACATCGTCCGGAACGTGGTGGGGAACTCGTACGGGCGGGGCTCGCCCGGGACCGGCCGCTGGACGACCATCTCGCGCCCGCTCACGCCGCCTCCTCCCCGTTCGTCTCGCCGTCGACAGCGTCGGCGGCCGATTCGGAGGTTCGCGGCACGTAGGTCAGGATCACGCGGTTGTCCGCGCGGAAGATCGCACGCGCGGCGTCCCGGATCTGCTCCCCGGTCACCGAGAGGTACCGCGGCAGCATCGTGTTGATGAGAGCCGGGTCGTCGAACAGCGTCGCATACATCGACAGCCGGTCTGCCCGCTCCTCCACCCTCGCCAGCGAGCCCAGCTCGTCGGCTTCCGTCAGGGCCTTCGCACGAGCGAGCTCGTCATCGGACGGCGCCTCGGTCGCGAGCTTCTCCAGCTCCTCGAGATAGGCCGCCTCGACCTTCGCGATCTCGACGCCGGGCCGGACCGTCGCCCAGCCGATGCAGGCCGCCGCCCCGCCGACAAACGGCAGCGTGAACACCGAGACGTCCTGGGCGATACGCTCCTCGCGCACGAGCCGCTTGTGGAGCCGGCTCCCCTTGCCGCCGGTGAGGATCTGGCCGGCCAGGTCGATCGCGTCCAGGCGCGTGTCGCCGAACGCCGGTGCCCGGAACGCCACGTACACGCGCGCCAGCGGCACCTGGTCCTCGACCGTCTCGCGGCGCTCCTCGCCCAGCAGCTCGGGCAGCGACATGTCGGGGAGCGGCGGGATCGCGGGGTTCGGTGCGATCGGTCCGAAGTACTTCTCCGCCCACGCACGCACCTGGGCACGCTCACAGTCCCCCGCCACCGAGAGGACCGCGTTGTTGGGCACGTAGTAGGTCGCGAAGAAGGCCTTCACGTCGTCGAGCGACGCCGCGTCCAGGTCGGCCATCGAGCCGATCGTCGAGTGGTGGTACGGGTGGTCCTCCGGGTAGAGGTGGGCCAGCATCTTCTCCATCCAGGAGCCGTACGGCCGGTTGTCGTAGCTCCAGCGCTTCTCGTTCTTGACCACGTCGCGCTGGTTGTCGAGGTTCTCCTGGGACAGGGCGCCAAGGAGCGTGCCCATCCGGTCCGCCTCGAGCCACAGGGCCAGCTCCAGCTCGTGGCTGGGCAGCGTCTCGTAGTAGTTGGTGCGGTCCACCCAGGTCGTGCCGTTCAGGGTCCCGCCCGCCGCCTGGACGAGCGCCATGTGCTCGGCCTTGCCGACGTTCGCCGAGCCCTGGAACATCACGTGCTCGAACAGGTGGGCGAAGCCCGTCTTGCCGGTGACCTCGTGCTTGGAGCCGACGTTGTACCAGAGGTTGACGGCCACCACTGGCGCGAGGTGGTCCTCCGCGACGATCAGGCGCAGGCCGTTGGCCAGGCGCTCGTCGCTGAACTCGACGACGGGAACGGGCATGCGCTCAAGGATCCTCGGGCGGAGGTGGGTTGGCCGCGATTGTAGGGCGCGTCGGGCGGACTGGGCCGACGGCCGTGCCATGGCACTGGCTCCAGGGGTTGACAAATCGCCAACATGTTAGATACTCATCTAACACAAGTTCGATGCGCAGGAACACCATGGCCCCCTCCTCCCGCTCTGCCGCCCCCGCAGCCCCCACCCGCGCCCCCGTGCGCAGCGTGGGGTCCGGTGCCGCGCTGCCGCTCTCGTTCGACGTCCGGACCGCCTTCGACTTCGCCCTGAGCCTCGCGACCGAGGTCGGGGACCAGGACGAGCTGCCGGCAGAGGACCGCGCCTGGCTCGTGGCGGCCCGCAACTCGCTGCCCGCCGTGGACGACCGCGCGATCGACGACGAGCTGTGCATCTTCGGCGCCGGGCTGCTCGTGGACCGGCCGGATGTCACGGACGCTGCCGGCTACGTCGAGCTGCTGCGCCAGACCAGCGGGGCGGAGTTCGCCGGCATCGTGCTCGCCGACAACCTGCGCGATCCAGAGCAGCGAGATGACGTGGCGGCAGCCCGGGCGGGCGACGCCGAAGCCGCCCAACGGATCCTCTCCTGCTGGCCCGAGCAGAAGCATCCATGGCTGGCCGGGCTGTTCGGCGACGCCGACGCGCTGATCACCGCCGTCGCGGACCGCATGGAGGCCTGGCTGCCGCGATACCAGGAGATCGAGCCGCGGGTGCGCCGGATCATCGAGCGGGATGTCGCGCTGCGTGCCACCGAGCGCACGACGCTCGGCCACGCCGACCTGATCGAGCGGACCACCAACGGCATCCGGTGGCTCTCCGAGCCAGGCGTGCGGCGCGTGGTCCTGGCCCCGTCCTACCTCGTCCGCCCCTACAACTTCACCTTCACCGGGAATGACTGGCGGATCTTCGTCTACCCGGTGAGCGACACGGCCCTCGAGCCGCATGACCCGCTCGCCCCTCCCCAGGGGGTGCTGCGCCTGCATCGCGCGCTCGGGGATGACACCCGGCTGCGGATCCTGCGTCTCCTGCGTGAGCGCGACTGGTATCTCACCGAGATCGCCGAGCGCCTGTCCCTGTCCAAGCCGACGATCAAGCACCACCTCGCGCAGCTCCGGGCCGCCGGCCTGGTGACGCTGACCGAGGAAGGCGGCCTGTCCTACTACAGCCTCCGCCGGGAACGGCTGGACGACGCGTCGTCCGAGCTCAAGCGCTACCTCGCCTAGCGTCCCATCCGTCAACACCCACCCCGCGTCCCACGCGGCCTCGAGTTAGATGAAGGACTAACAGAAGTGAGATCGCAGCTAACCAGTCACCACCCCGCCAATCGCCGCTACGGAGACCGATCGATGAACGAGCCCCTGCACCTCGCCGGCGTGGACGGCTTCGCTCGGGACCGCATCGCCGACCTCTACGCGACCGCTGTGGAGACGCGCGCGCCCCGCCGGGTCAACGACAGGCAGGACGGCGTGATCACGCGAACCCGTGCGGCGCTGGGTCGCCGCCTCATGTCGCTCGGCGGCGCGGTGGCGGGCCACCAGGCCTGACGAACGGCTCCGGTCAGATCGGGAGGATGATCGCCACGATCGTGGGGATGATCGCGATCAGGAACGCGTCGCGGAGAAGGGCGATCGTCGCCCGCCGGTCGGCGGCGCGTTGCACCGGGTCCACCACGGACCGCCGGGCGGCATCTCCATCGCCGAAGTTGGCCAGGCCGCCCATGGCGTATGCGACGCAGAAGTGGCGCCGTGCCTGCAGCCACGAGATCGCCCCGCCCCACAGCGGCAGGATGAGGATCAGCCGCATCCAGGCTGGGGCGCCGATGGCCACCAGGACTGCGAACAGCACGGCCGCCGCGACGAACGCCGCGACCGCGGACCGGCGCCGGCGCCGGATCTCCCACGGCCCGATGTTGCAGGCGCCCGCGACATAGTCATCGCCCGGCGCGGGGGCGATAGTCCTGATGGGACTGGGATTGGACAGGGCTGACATCGATCCTCCGGGGCGGGCGCGAACGTTGCTCACCCCTCTCTTCGCCCGAGGCGGCGTGCCGGATGCGCGCCGGTGCGCCGCCCACGGGGCCAGCCCCCGGCAGGACAGTCGATCCGCCGGTAGACTCGCGCCCCATGATCTCCGCATCACGTCGTCTCGTTCCTGGTCTCGCGGGCCTGTGGCTGGTCCTCGCCCTCGCCGTACCGGCGGTCGCGCATGCCGATCTTGCGTCATCGAACCCGGATGACGAGGCCGTCCTCGCGACCCCGCCAACGGTCATCACCCTCACATTCACCGAGGGTCTGGACCAGGGCAAGAGCTCGTTCAAGCTCAGCGGTCCTGACGGTGCCGTGGGCACCGGAAAGCCGACCCGGGACGGCGGCAAGGTGATGAAGCTGGACGGGTTGGCCATCGGGCCCGGCACGTATGCGATCCGGTGGACCGCCGCCTCCACGGACGGACATGTCGTGCGCGGGAGGCTGTCGTTCACGGTGAGTGAGCCCACGCCTCCGCCGGCGGCCGCGTCCCCCGCCCCCACCGAGGCACCGAGCGCATCCACCGCCGCGCCGTCGGCCACGGCGACCCAGGCATCCGCCACCGCCGAGCCCGCACCCGCCGCGCCGTCCGCCCCCGTCGCGTCTGCGGATTCCGGGTCAACCGTCGACCCCGTTGCGGATGCCGGATCGGGCACCGACGTCCTCATTCCGATCGTTCTCGGGCTCGTGCTCCTCGTCGGCCTTGGAGCCCTCCTGATGCGCCGGAGCCGCCAGGCCGGATGACCTCCGCCGCCGGGCACCTGCCCGGGACGCCTGCGCGACTCGGCGGCGTCCTCGCCGCCGCCGCCGTCATGCTTGGCGGACCGGTCGTCGCGCTCGCTCACGGCCTCACCTCGACGTACCAGAGCCCGCTGCCGCTTGCCGTCTACCTCGCCGGCGCTGCGGCGACCGTGGCCCTGTCCTTCGCGTTCGTCCTGGCGCGCGACGTGCGCGCAGAAACGCCGGAGCCCAGCCTGGTCGCCCCGGTTCCCAGGGTCGTGCGGTACGGCCTGCGCGCCGTGGGTCTCCTCGGCTGGGCGTGGATCATGGCCCAGGGCATCGCCGGTGGCTCGTCCGACGCAGCGGTCGCGGGCCTGTTCCTGTGGGTCTACGGCTGGGTCGGCATCGCTCTCCTGTCCGCCCTGGTCTTCCCGGTATGGGAGTGGTTGGACCCGTTCGCCACGCTCCACGACGCTGGCGCATGGATCCTGCGCCGCCTCGGCGTGCGGGGGTGGGAGCCTTCGCTGTTGCCGCGCCCGGCCCGGCTGTGGCCCGCGGTGGCGGGGTTCGCCTTCGTCGTGTGGCTGGAGCTGGTCGCCGTGCCGGGCAACGCGGAGCTGACCGTCCTCCTGGCCGGATACACGGTCCTGAACCTCGCCTTGATGGCACTGTACGGACGGGACCCGTGGCGCGCCCACGGCGAGACCTTCACCGTCTGGTTCCGCACCCTCAATCGGCTGTCCTCGAGGGCAGCTGCGCCCGCCGCCGGACCGGATGCCCGCCCCGACGCCATCGACGACCGGTCGGTTCTCCGGCGGCCGTTCGCGTCGGGCCTGCTCGAGGGGACCTGGGAGACGGCACGGATCGTGCTGGTCGCCATCGGCACCGGCGCGATCGTGTACGACGGCCTATCGCAGACCGTCGCGTTCGCGTCCGTCTTCGGCGCGCCCGCGCTCGTGGTCCGGACGCTGCTGCTGTTCGGGTTCCTGGGGCTGATCGTCGCCGGGGCACTGTTCGTGGCGCGGACGGTGAGCCCCGGGGCGATCGGCGCCGGGCTGCTGCCGATCTCCGTCGGCTACCTCATCGCGCACTACCTGACGTACCTGCTGATCGACGGCCAGAGGATCGTGGTCGCCGTCAGCGACCCACTCCAGCAAGGTTGGGACGTGTTCGGCACGGCCTTCTTCGTGCCGAGCGCGGGCTGGCTCCCGCCGGGTCTCGTCTGGACCGCGCAGCTGGTGGCCGTCGTGGGCGGGCACATGCTCGGCGCCTGGGCGGGGCACGTGCGGGCGCAGCGGGACCTGGACGCGGCCCCGGTGCCCAACGGGAAGCCGGGGCGCGACCTGCGCCATCGCACGATCCACGATCCCGATCCGCTGCCCGGTCCGCGCCGCGACGTCCGCCGGCAGGAGATCCCGCTGGCCGTGATGATGGTGGCGCTGACGACGCTGACGCTGTGGTCGCTGGGCCAGGTGATCGTGGTGGAGGAGGTCGCCGCGGCAGCGGCCGATCCCGTCGCGGCGGTCACCCGCCCGGAGTGAGCCTCAGCCGTTGGCGGAGGCCGAGCGGGGCACCCAGTCGGTGATGGGACGGACGACCGCGATCCCGTCGACGACCGCCGGGTCCAGCGCCTGGGCCGCGGCGACACCGGTCTCGATCGAGGTGAAGCACAGGATCCCCTCGGCGATGGTGGCATGGCGGATGTCCGCCGCGTCGCGGACGACGCCGGAGCGCGGCGTGGGTGTGTTGACGACGAGCCGGACGCTCCCCGATTCGATCAGCTCCAGGATCCCGACCTCATCGCCCACCGGGTCCGCACCCAGCTTGGCGACGGGGACGAGATCGCCGAACCCCGCCCGCTCCAGCGAGGTGCGCGTGCCGCCTGTTGCGGCCAGGCGGTAGCCGGCCCGGACGAGCGCCCGGGCAAGCTCCACGAGACCCCCCTTGTCGCGGTCGGCGATCGAGAGGAGCGCCAGCGGCGGCTCCCCGTCCCCCGCGCGCGGCGGGATGAGCGACGCACCGGTCAGCGCCTTGGCCATCGCCACCCGTGGGTCCACCGCGATGCCGATGACCTCGCCCGTCGACTGCATGAACGGACCGACCGACGGATCGACACCCTTCAGCTTGGCGGTCGAGAACGCCGGCGACTTCACGGAGACGAATGCCGGGACCGGGCGCAGGCCGCCCTCCCAGCCCATCTCCCTCAGGGACCTGCCAAGCGAGATCCGGACCGCCAGCTCGACCATCGGCACGCCGGTCACCTTGGACATGAACGGCACGGTGCGGCTGGCGCGGGGGTTGACCTCGATCAGGTACACGCCGTCATCGCGGACGATGAACTGCGCATTGACCAGGCCCCGGGCGCCGAGGGCCAGGCAGATCCGCTCCATCGTCGCCACGACCAGGTCCTGGTCGCCCAGGCTCACGTGCTGCGGCGGGAACACGCCGATGGAATCGCCGGAGTGGACGCCGGCCCGCTCGACGTGCTCGAGGAGACCCGGGATGAGCACCTCGGTGCCGTCGCAGACGGCATCCACGTCAACCTCGATCCCCTCCAGGAAGCGATCGATGCGGACGGGCCGGTCCGGGTCGACGATCGCGGCCGCCGCAAGGTGCCTGGCCAGATCCTCCGGCGAGTAGGCGAAGTCGATCGCGAGCCCGCCGATGACGAACGACGGGCGCACGATGACCGGGTAGCCGATGCGCTCGGCGAGGGTCAGCGCCTCCTCGATGGACTCGGCCATGCCGCCGTCGGGCTGCGGGATGCCCAGCCGGTCCAGCAGCGCTGAGAACCGGGTCCGCTCCTCCGCCTGGTCGATGGCCTCGAGGTCGGACCCCAGGAGCGGGACCCCGGCCGCCACGAGAGACGCGGCCAGGTTGAGCGGCGTCTGGCCCCCGAACGCCACGACGGCGGGCAGCATGTCGGCCGCGCCGGCCGCGTGCTGCCCCGTGGCGCCGCTCTCGAACTCGATGATGCTGCGCACGCTCTCCGGGTCCAGCGGCTCGAAGTAGAGGCGCGTCGACGCGTCGAAGTCCGTCGAGACCGTCTCGGGGTTGGAGTTGACCATCACGGCGCTCCATCCCTCGCGTCGGAGCACGTCGGCAGCATGGACGGCGCAGTAGTCGAACTCGATCCCCTGCCCGATCCGCACGGGGCCGGAGCCGATGACCAGGGCCGCCGGGCGCGCGACCGGGGCCGCCTCCGGCGACGAGCCGGACGACGCGTAGGTGGAGTAGAAGTAGGGTGTCTCGGCGGCGAACTCGGCCGCGCAGGTGTCGACCATCGCGTACCCCGGCAGCAGGCCCAGCGCGATCCGCGCACCGCGCACGGCCGCCTCCTGCATCCCCGCGAGCACGGCCAGGTCCCGATCGGCGAACGCCGCCCGCTTGGCCGTGGAGAGCAGCGCGGCACCATCGGCATCCTCGGGATCCACCAGCCGTGGACCCATGACGCGCACGTCCGCCTCGAGGGCGACGTTGCGACCCATCTCGGCCAGGAACCAGGGGGAGATCCCGGTCGCCCGGCGCACGACCTCCTGGGGCACGCCCCTCCGAAGCAGCCCGAGCACCCGCCACAGGCGCGAGTCCGAGGGCTCGAGGAACTGGCGCAGGACGATGGGGGCTGCCGAGCGCTGGGCGAAGCGGCTGCTCTCGCAGGCCTGGCCCCGCGCGTCCGTCCAGCGGATCGGCGCGTCGTCGGCGGGAAGGCCGTCGAACCCCGCACCGCCCTCGTCGGCCTCGATGCCCGCGTAGACGGCCGCCAGGTAGTCGAACGTCGGGTCCCAGGATGGATCGCCGCCCATCGGCCCGGCGCCCGCCTGCTCCAGGCCCCGGAGCGCCTTGTTCAGCGCCGCCCCGAACGTCCGGTCGATGGCCATCACCTCGCCCGTGGCCTTCATCTGCGAGCCGAGGCTGCGGTCCGCGCCCGGGAACTTGTCGAACGGGAAGCGCGGCAGCTTGACGACGACGTAGTCCAGCGCGGGCTCGAAGGCCGCGACCGTCGTCCCGGTCACGACGTTGGGGATCTCGGCCAGCGTCCGGCCGGCGGCGATCTGGGCCGCGACGCGCGCGATCGGGTAGCCCGTCGCCTTCGACGCCAGCGCCGACGAGCGCGACACGCGCGGGTTGACCTCGATCACCGCGTATTCGGTCGAGTCCGGGGAGAGCGCGAACTGGACGTTGCAGCCGCCCTTCGACGCCCAGCGCCCGGATGATCGCGAGGGCGGCGCTCCGGAGCCGCTGGTGGACCGTGTCGGTGAGCGTCTGCACCGGCGCCACCACGATCGAGTCCCCGGTGTGGACGCCGAGCGGGTCCACGTTCTCCATCGAGCACACGGCGATGCACGTGTCCTCGGCGTCGCGCATGACCTCGTACTCGATCTCCTGCCAGCCCACGAGGCAGCGCTCGATCATGACCTGCTTGATGGGACTGGACCGGAGACCGGCCCGGACGCGCTCCCAGTACGCCTCCTCGGTCTCCACGATGCCGCCACCCGTGCCGCCCAGGGTGAACGCGGGGCGGATGATGGCCGGCAGGCCGATGGCTCGCAGGGCCTCCTCCGCCGAGGCACGGCGTGCCTCGTCGTCCGCGCCCTCCACGATGAACGATGGCGCGTACGGCTGCCCGATCCGGTCCAGCAGGTCGCGGAACGCCTCGCGGTCCTCGGCCATCCGGATCGCCTCGAGCGGCGTGCCGAGCAGGCGCACGCTGTGCCGCTCCAGGACGCCGGCCTCGGCCAGCGCCATCGCGAGGTTGAGCGCCGTCTGGCCACCGAGGCCCGCCAGCAGGCCCTCGGGCTTCTCCCGGGCGATGACCGCCTCGATCGCCGGCACCGTGAGCGGCTCGAGGTAGACCGCGTCGGCGATCGACGGATCGGTCATGATCGTCGCCGGGTTGGAGTTGACGAGGATCGTGCGGACACCCTCGGCGCGCAGCGCGCGGCAGGCCTGGGTGCCCGCGTAGTCGAACTCGGCCGCCTGGCCGATGACGACCGGCCCCGAGCCGAGGATGAGCACGGACGCCGGCCTGGGGCGATGGGCGCGCAGCGGAGGCACCGGCAGGGCGGCCGGCACGAGCGCCGCGGTCACCTCGTCGGTCATCGGGCCGTCACCGGGTGGCGCGACAGGCGTCCGCGAACCGGTCGAACACGGCGAGCGCGTCGAGCGGTCCCGGGGCGCCCTCGGGGTGGTACTGGACGGTCTCGATCGGCTTCTCCGCGTGCCGGAGCCCCTCGACGGATCGGTCGTTCAGGTTCAGCTGGCTGACGCGGAAACCCGAGGCGGCGGGCAGCGTCTCCGCGATCGACCCGGACCTCGTGGTTCTGGGCGGTGACCTGCACGTAGCCCGTATCCAGGTCCTGGACCGGGTGGTTGGCGCCGTGGTGCCCGAAGCGGAGGCGGCTCGTCTCGGCCCCTGCGGCACGTCCGACGATCTGGTGGCCGAGGCAGATCCCGAGCAGCGGCCGGCCGTCGTCGATGATGGCCCGTGCCAGCGCCACCGGACCCGCGAGCCGGGCGGGATCGCCGGGGCCAGGGCTGAGGACGACGCCCGCCACGTCCGGGGCGAGGACCTGTTCCGGGGCGGCCGTGTGCGGCAGGACGCGGACCCGGAGGCCCCGCCGGCGCAGCGAGCGGACGATGCTGGCCTTGAGCCCGAAGTCCACGATCGCGACCAGGGGTGCTGCCGGGTCGTCGCCGGTCTCGCTGACCGCCGTCGGGCTCACCTGGGCGACGAAGTCCTGGTCCTCCCAGCGGGGAACCTCCCGGGCCATCGCGATCGCGATGTCCGGGTCCGTCACGCCCGGCAGCGTGATGACGCCCCGGAGGCAGCCGGTCTCCCGCAGGTGGCGAGCCAGGGCGCGCGTGTCCACGCCGGCGATCGCGGGAATGCCGTTCGTCCGGAGCAGCGTGGCGAGCTGGCGCGCGTCGTCCAGGACCGCGGCGGTCGCGTTGGCGACGATGAGGCCGCGCAGCCACGGTCGCTCGGACTGGTCCTCGTCCTCCAGGCGGCCGTAGTTGCCGATCAGCGGGTACGTCATCACCACGACCTGCCCGGCGTAGGAGGGATCCGTCGCGATCTCCTGGTAGCCGGTCTGGGACGTGTTGACCACGAGGTCCCCACCCGCGGCGACGGGCGCCCCGAACGCGATGCCGGGGAACAGCGTGCCGTCCTCGAGCGCCAGCAACGCGGGACCGGCATCGCCGACGCGGGGATCGACGATCGAATCGGCGCGTGGAAGCGGAGGCAGTCCGATGGACGGGGGAATGGTCACTCAGGTCCCGGCAGGCAGCGGCGGGCGGGCGCCGCAATCGGGCATGCGCGTGCGCACTGGCCACCTCCTAGCCGGCCTCACGGGACCGGTGCACCGGCCTCACGGGACCGGCTCGCCAAGATGGCCGAAGGGTAGCACGCGGCCGCCCGCGGACGGGCGTGGATGGAGGGCTGCTCCTCGTGCCGGCGGCCCGTGACTGCGCACCACGGTGACTCGGACGCACCCTGACCCGCGGACGCACCCTGACCCGCGGACGCACCCTGACTCGCGGACGCACCCTGACTCGCGGACGAGTCACTTCGAGGGCTGGCATGAAGAGGTGGGCGGCAATTCCTGCGATTCCCGGCCCCAGGTCCCAGCCAGGTCCCGGGATATGACCCCGGGGCGTGTCAAGGGCCGGATCTGACTCGGCCAGGGGTCGCCGGGCGGGTCTGACACGGCCACGAGTCGAAGGACCCTCCGGGTCGCGTGAGACGCTTGGGACGCCTGGGCCGCCGGCGCCGGGGTCAACCCGCCGACGGATCTCCCACGGACCCCTCGGGTCGTCCCGCGACCGGCCCTCCCCCACCCTGCGGCAGCTCCGCGCGGAACACGGCCCCGCCCGTCTCGGCGTTGCGGACACCGATCCGGCCGCCGTGACGCTCGACGATCCAGCGCGCGATGGCGAGGCCCAGACCGGTCCCGCCCGACGGGGCTCCCGGGGCCCGGTAGAACCGGTCGAAGACGTGGGCCATCTCGTCGGGGCGCAGTCCGGGGCCCTGGTCCGCGACGTCCAGCGATGCCGTGGAGCCGTCGGCACGCACCCGGACCATCACCTCACCCCCGCGCGGGCTGTGCCGGATCGCGTTGTCCACGAGGATCGTGACGAGCTGCCGGAGACGCACCGGGTCCCCCGCCAGGATGGCGGGCTCCGGGTCCACCGCCACCCGCACGCCGCGCTCCTCCGCGGTGCGCGCCATCGACGACGCCGCGTCGGACGCGACGTCACCCAGGTCGAGGAGCACCCGCTCGAGCGGAACAGCGCCCGAGTCCGATCTGGCGAGGAGCAGCAGGTCGTCCACCAGCAGCGCCAGGTGCGAGACCTCGGCGTCGATGTCGTCGAGCGCCTCCGACGACTCGCCGAGCGGCCGGTCGCGGTGACGGGACAGGTGCTCCACCGAGGAGCGGATGACGGCGAGCGGGGTTCGCAGCTCGTGGCTCGCGTCCGCCGCGAACTCGCGCTGGCGCCGGAGGGCCGTCCGCTGCCGGTCGAGCGAGTCGCGGATCGGCACCAGGGCGCGTCGTGCGTAGACGGTGCCGAATGCCACCGCGACGACGGCCGCCACCAGCCCGCCGGCGAGCAGGACCGTGAGCAGCGCATTGAGCGTCGCGACCTCGGTCGAGCGATCCTGGAGCGCCTGCAGGAAGTACGTCTGGCCGTCATCGACGTAGACGACGCGCTGGGTCAGGAGCCGTACCGGGACGATGCTGGAGCCGATCTCCAGGTCGACCGCGCGGACGTCACGGCCGTCCTCCGCTGCGCGGGCCGCGGCGAGACTCTCGGGCTCCGGCAGGCCGGCCAGCACGACAACCCGCTCGCGCCCCAGCTGGACCACCTGCCCGGCGTCGTCGAACGCGAACAGGTAGGTGTTGCCCTGGCCCGGCTGGAACCCGAACCCGGGATCACCGTCGCGGCCCGCGCGCTCACCCTCGAGGCGGGCAACCCAGGGGTCCACCCGCGCGGAGAGCTGGTCAACGCTGGCGCCCGCGAGCGTTCCCGCCACGGCCGCGTACATGGCGGCACCCAGGACGACCAGCACGAGGAGCGTCGAGACGCCGCTCCACGCCACGAGGCGCCGGCGGGTGCGGTGGATCAGCCGCGCCTCCTCCGCGAGGGCGGTCCGCTCTGCGTCGTCGTCCCCGGGATCGACCCGGGATCCATCAGCCATCCGCGAGCCGGTAGCCCACGCCGCGCACGGTCTCGACCTGCGAGCCGGCGGCGCCGAGCTTGGTCCGCAGGTAGTGGACATAGGCATCGACGGCGTTGGGGGTCACCGCGACGCTGAACGGCCAGGCGTGGTCCAGGAGCTGGTCACGGGTCAGCGTCTGGCCGGCGTGGCGCAGGAGGACCTCGAGCAGCGAGAACTCGCGCGGACTCAGGTCCACGTTGGCACCGTTGACGGTCACGCGGTGCGCGGCCTCATCGAGCACGATGGCCCCGGCGCGAAGCTTGGGCTCCGGGCGACGGGGTCCCGGCTCGGCCCGCCGGCCGAGCGCGCGCAGGCGCGCGGCCACCTCCGCGTAGGCGAAGGGCTTGACGACATAGTCGTCCGCGCCGGCATCGAGACCGCTGACGCGATCCTGGACGGTGTCGCGGGCGGTCAGCATCAGGATGCTCGTCTCGATCCCGTCACCCCGGATCGCCCGCGCCACGTCGAGGCCGGACATGTCGGGCAGGCCGATGTCCAGGATCACGGCGTCGAGGCCATCGATGGCCCCCGCCAGCTCGATGCCGGTCCGTCCGTCGGACGCGTGCTCGACGACGTGGCGGTCCTCCTCGAGGAGCCGGGTGAGGGCGCGGGCGAGGCGCTTGTCGTCCTCGACCAGGAGCAGGTGCATGGGTGTCTCGTGACCCGTCTAGGGCACGACGGTGACGTCGCCGGCGGTGCCCAGGTTGATGTTGCCGTTCGCGTCCCGGCTCGGACGGACACCTCCGTCGAGCTGGACCTGGATCTTCGTGCCGGTGGTGACGTCCGAGGACGCGGCCGGCGCCTCCTGATGGTACGTCGTGCCGTCGTCGAGGCCGACCGTGACGGTCACGCCGGCCTCGGTCTGGATCGTGAGGCTGTCCGGCGTCACGGCCGTGACCGTGCCCGTCACGTCGAGGCCGCGCATGCCCAGCCGTCCAAGGCCGGCGCCCGGGAGCGCCCCCTGTGCCCCGACGTCACCGTCGGAGTGGCCACCGCGCATCCGGCCGTTGCCATTCGGATCGAGGCCGGCGCCCGGGAGCATGCCGCCGCCCATCGGGCCCAGGCCGCCCTGGTCCATGCGGCCCCCGCCATCTCGCTGGCCCTGGCCATCCTTGTCACGTCCCTGGCCGTCGTCGCCACTGCCGAGACCGCTGTCGTCCTTCTCCAGGCCCTGGCCTCCGCGCCCGTCCTGACGCCCACCGCCCTGCTGCTCCTGGCGGTTCGATACGCTGCCGCTGGTATCCGAGGCCGGGACGCTGGTCCGGCCGGCCGCGAATGCGACGGCCGCGACGCCCACCAGGACAATCGCGCCCATGGCGATCAGGATCGGCTTCGAGGGGCCGGAGCCCGACTTGCCGCCCGCCGACGCAGGGACCGGTGGAACCGTCGGGGCCTGACCGGGGCCCGGCTCGGGCTCGACGGGTGTGAACGAGAGATCCGTGGCGACCGGCACTGTCGGCGCGGCTGCGGGCGGCGCGGGCTCGAACGCCGGGACCGGTTCCGTGGGGCTGGCGTCGGCCGATGCGTCGCGGCTGGCGGGATCGAGGGGAGGCTGGCTCATCGGGCGGCTCCGTTGCGTGACTGGCTGCGGATTGCGCCCGGTGACCCGGGGCTCCTCCAGCGATCGTCCTCGCCGAAGGTGAGAAGCCGCTGAGAACCGGGACTACGCGCCGCCGGCGCCACCGGTCGCGCGGCTGATGAGATCGGCGGCCTCCGCGATCGGGATGGCGAAGCCGAGTCCCTCGGCACTGGAGGCGACCGCGGTGTTGATGCCGAGCACGGTCCCACCCGCGTCGAGAAGCGGTCCGCCGCTGTTGCCAGGGTTGATCGCGGCATCCGTCTGGATCAGGTCCTCGAGGGTCGTCGGCCGGCCGGTCGCCTCATCCTGGACCGTGACCGTCCGCCCGAGACCCGAGACGATGCCCCTGGTGACCGTCTCGGTGTAGGTGCCCAGCGGGCTGCCGATGGCGATCGCCGTCTGGCCGACCCGGATCGATCCGGAGTCGCCGATCCGTGCCGCCGTCAGCCCCGTGGCGTCCACCTTGACCAGCGCCAGGTCGCTGTCGTCCGCCACCTCCACGAGCATCGCGGGGAGGACCTCGCCGGTCTCGAGCTCGACGGAGAGGCTGGAGCTGCCCTCGATGACGTGGCGGTTGGTGAGGATGTAGCCGTCCTGCGTGAGGATCACGCCCGAGCCGATCCCGCTGGTCGGCTGTCCGAAGGGCGAGAAGGTCGACGTGCTCAGGCCATCGGCGGTGATCGTGACGACGGACCGGCGTGCCTCCGCGATGATCTCGGTGAGGTCCGCGTCCTGGACGGTGGTGGCGCCCGTCGTCACCGCGCTGCCGACGCCCGCGAGCGGGGCCGCCGTCGGGGAGGCGGCCAGCTGGCGGACGGCCAGGGCGGTCCCGCCCGATGCGAGCACCGCGGACAGGAGCGCCGCCGCGAGCACCGGTGCGAGGCGGCCGCGAGAACGCACCCGGGGTGGGCCGCCGGAAGGGACGACCGGGACCGTCGGACCGGCCGGCGGGCCCGACAGCTCGTCGAGACCCGGCACCCAGGCGAAGACCGGGTCGGGACGGGCGGGAGGCAACGGCGAGGTCATACGACAGGCTCCGGGTGGGCTTGGAGGCTTGATGCGACCAGTGACGCATCCCGGCGTGAGACATCCGTGAGAAGGGGGCTCCTCATGCGTCGGGGGCCGACGCGTCGAGGTCGAGCATCTCGTGCGCCGCTCGCGTCCAGACGACGCGGTCGGCGGCCGTGATGCCCACGGCGGCGAAACCGGGCTGGCCGTCCACCCAGCCGATGCCGGGATCGCCCATGGCGAAGGCCGTCGTCGCGTAGGCGTCCGCGAGGGCGAGCGTGGGGCCGATGACCGTCGCGCTGCGCAGGCCGCCGGGGACCCGTCCCGTGTGCGGGTCGCGGATGTGCGCGCCCCGCTCGTACAGCCCTGACGTGGCGACGGCGAGATCGCGAACTCGCAGGACGGCTGCGACCCGGTCCTCGTGGTCCGGGTGCCGGATGCCGATGCGCCACGGACGGCCCGGCTCCGGCTCCCCGACGGCGATCAGATCGCCACCCGCGACCACCTGGAAGTTGCGGGCGCCCGCCAGGCGGAGGATGGCGCCCGCTTCATCGACGGCCCAGCCCTTCACCACGCCGGTCGGGTCCGGGCGGCGGTCGGCGCGGTGGCCACGCGGGTCGAAGTAGCCGCCGGTTCGCTCGCGAAGGTCGTCCGCCATCGTGAACATCGCCCGCACGTCCGGGCTGGCGTCCTCGAGCCGCAGGTCGCCCGACCCCACCCGGGACACCTCGCTGTCCGGCCGAAACGGCGAGAAGCGCGTGTCCACGTCATGGAACCACGCGACGACCTCGTCGAGAGCGGCCGGCTCCACCAGCGGCTCGCGCACGTCGATCGAGACCGTCGTGCCCATCACGTGCTCCACCCGCACCAGGCGAGCGGGCGGTCGGACGGATGCTGCACCCCCCACGGCCGTCAGAGCCCCGCCGTGTCCAGCGCCGCCTGCAGCGAGCGTGCGTAGGCATCGCTGGTGTACGTCGCGCCGGAGACGCCATCGATGGCCGCGCTCTGCGCGCTCAGCGCCTGGCTCCGCAGCGTGGGCTCCACCTGGCTCGAGATGTTCGCTGAGCGCCGGTCGCCGTCCGGCAGCTGGAGGGCCGCCACGTCCGCAAGCTGGCCGTTCTCGACGGTGATCTCCACCTGGACGGCGCCCCAGCGGGTGGAGACGACAGGCCCGGTGACCGTCACAGCCTGGTCCTGTGCCGTGGGATCGCTGGCTCCGCCCGTGGCGGTGTCGCCGGTCGTCGCATCGCCGGCTCCGCCGGTGGACCCATCGCGTCGTCGCGTCGCCGGCTCCGCCGGTGGATCCGTCCGCGGTGACGCCCGTCGTTCCGGCAGCGCCGGTGACACCCGCCTGCTGGTCGCCGCCGGTGATCGCGGCGATGTCCTCGGGCGTTCGGAAGCCGAGCAGCAGGACCACCGCGAGGGCGGTCATGACGAGGGCGAAGGCGCCGCGCTTCGGCATCTTGGTCTCCTTCCTGTTCAGTACGCGAAGCGTTCGGCGTGGACCTGGGCGCGAGGCACCCCCAGCTCCCGCAGGGCCGCCTCCGAGCGGCGCATGAGGTCGACGGGTCCGCACAGGAACACGTCCTGGTCGGCGATGTCGGGAACGAGTCGGGCGATGGTGGCGGCGTTGAACGGGTCGGACGGGACGTCGATGCCGCGCCGGCCGACGAGGTAGTGGACCCGTGCGCCCCGGTGGGCGGCCAGGACGTCGAGCTCCCCGCGGAAGACGAGGTCGCTCGCCGTGCTCGCCCGGTACAACAGGGTCAGTTCGCCGGGCTTCGCGGCGAGCGACTCCAGCAGCGCCCGTAGCGGCGAGATACCGATCCCCCCGGCGATCAGCGTCACCTTGGGACGCGTCCGGCTGGCCCCGGTGAGGTTCCCGTAGGGACCCTCCAGGAAGACGCGGGTGCCCACGTCGATGTCCCTGACGCGGGTCGAATCGTCGCCCAGCGCCTTGACCGTGAAGCGGAGCCAGGCACCGTTGGGCGCCGACGAGAGCGAGTACGGGTGGGCTCGCCACCAGGAGCTCCTGGACAGGAAGCGGACGATGAAGTACTGGCCGGAGCGGACCGCCAGCCGGTCCAGGTCCCGCCCGGCGACATACACCGAGACCACGCCCGGACCTTCCGCCGTGACCGCGGCGACGCGCAGCCGGTGCCGGCGGTTGAGCAGGAACGGCTGCCCGAACCGGAAGACGATCACCAGCGCCGCCGTCAGCGCGTAGAGCGAGATCCAGTAGATCGCCGCCAGCTGGTCGTGCGTGAAGTCCGCGCCCACGAAGAGCTGGTGCAGGAACGCAAGCGCGACGGCGAGGTAGGCGTAGACGTGGATCCAGTACCAGGTCTCGTACGAGGTGCGGCGCCGGGCGGCGGCCATCGAGGAGATGCCCACGAGCAGGAAGAGGAGGAACCCGGCGACACCCCAGAGCACGTAGGGATAGCCCGTGACGAGGTCGACGAGCTCCGCCAGGAGGCTCTGCCCGTCACCGATGGCCCACCCCGTGAGCGTGAGGGCGACGTGGCCACCGATCAGCCAGAGGGTCGCGAACCCCAGCCAGCGATGCGCCCGCGTGAGCCGGTCGGGCCCGAAGGCCTGGTCCAGCCACGGGCTGCGACCCACGAGCACGATGCCGATCAGGGCCAGGTAGGTGCCCAGCAGCGCCATCAGCTGCCCGCCCGCCGTGAACAGCCCGCCTGGTCCGGCAAGCTCGTCGGGGCCGCCATGGCGGATCCACATGAGGACGATGAAGACGCCGTTGGCCACGAGGAGGGCGACGACGTCGACCGGCCTGATCCCCCAGGTCCGCGGGAGCGGGACCGGTCGCGGCCGGGTGATGGGCGCGGTGCTCATGACCGGAGCATCGGGCGGGCCGATGAGAGTGCGCTGAGAGTTGTCGCCTTCGACGGATCGTGGCGGCGCTCACCCGGTCTGCGCTGGATCGCCACCCGCGATCGGCCTTTCGATGGTTTCAGCGGGGTCCGCGGGGCGGACTCCCGTGGGCGATCAGCCCTTCGTCAGCTGGAGCTGGACCTCCAGCGTGCCGCCATCCTCGACCGAGAGCACCATCATGGCTTCGGGCTTGGCGATCCCATAGTCCGCGAACGCGATCGGGAGCGAGCCCGCGACGGTCACCACGCCGCCCTGCAGGCGGGCCTCGAGCGGGATCTCGACGGCCTTCGTGACGCCGTGGAGCGTCAGGTCTCCCTGGGCGGTTGCCTCGACCGTGGCGCCCTCCGCCGGCTCGGACCCCAGGTCCACGGGCGCGGTGAGCACGAAGGTCGCGGTCGGGAACTGCTCGGTCTCGAGCGCCTGGCGTCGCAGCTGACCATCGCGCCGATCGTTGTCGCTCCGGAGACCCGTAAGGTCGGCGGTGAACTCGGCGGCCGTGATCGTGGAGCCGTCCACGGTCATGGAGCCCGTGACGTCCGGAGTCCGGCCGACCGCCTCGGTGGCGCCGATGCTGGCGAGCGTCTCCTTGACGCGGTAGCCAACGAACGTGCCCGAGAAGTCGTCGAAGGAGCCCACGGACGGGTCCACGGTCCAGGTACCGGAGATCGTGCCGCCGGTGGCGGCGTCCTGGCTCGAGCCGGGCGCAGCCTCGGTCGCCCCGGCAGTGGGACCCGCGGTCGCCGGACCGCCTGTCGGCTCTGCGGCCGGCGCGGTCACCGTTGGTGCAGCGGTGCCCAGCGAGACCGGCGCCGGTCCGGCCGGGCGGAGGAAGAGGTACCAGGCGCCTGCGATGGCAACCGCGAGGACGGCGACCGCGATGACGGCGATGACCGGGCGTCGGCGGGACGAGGGGGGTTGCGGGGTCATGGGATCTCCGTGGTCTGGGACGCGGGCTCATGGTCGGAGCGACCGGGATCGCCGGGCGCGCCCAATCAACAGTACGTTGCTGAGAGGTTCCTGAGATTGCGACCGGAGGGCGGGATCAGCCGCCGGCCTTGTACGGGTAGGTCACCCAGTCGTGGACCGTGTCGGCCCAGTGGTCGGGCGCGCCGTCCACGCGGGAGCGCCCGGGCTTGTAGTGGATGACTGCCGAGACCGCCGTGCCGCCCGCGGCTCGGACGCGGGCCATGACCTCGGTCATCGTCTCGCCCGTCTCCCAGACCTCGTCCACCACGAGCACCCGCTGGCCGGCCAGCAGCGACGCGTCCGGGAAGTGCCCGATCACCGGCGCCGGATGGGTCCCGCCCTGGGGCAGGTAGAAGATGGCGCCCGCCACGAGGATCTCGCGCAGGTCGAGGCGGTAGGCCAGCATGCCGGCCGGCACCAGACCGCCCCTCGTGATGGCGAGAACGAGGTCGTGCTCGCGGCCAACCTTGTCGGCAAGGCGCGCGACGAGGCCGTCCAGGGCCTCCCAGGAGACGATCAGCATGTCCGGCATGGCGCCATCATCGCCGATGTTGCCGCGGGCGCGGCGCCGGGTGCGTCGAGGCGGCCCCGCCCCACGGAGCCGTCAGCTTCCCGGGCTCGCGGATGGAACCTCGTCGCCATCAGGCTCCGGGGAGGCGATGAGGACGGACGGCAGGGGCGTGACGCCGCCGCTCGCCTGCGGCCTGGCTGCGATGTCGTGGCACAGGGTGCAGGTGCTCTCCTCGCGGAGGGCGTGGTCGATGGGCAGCCCTCCCGCCTGCGACGACTGGTGGCACGAGCGGCAGGTCAGGTTCTGGGGATCCGGGTGGGGCTTGTCCGGCGGCGGCGCCGGGTTTGGCTTGTGGCACAGCCAGCACTCGTCCTGGTTGCGCCCCACCATGCTGGACGGCAGGTGCGCGACGGTGCCGTGACAGTCCAGGCACGGCTCCTCGAGATCGGCGTGGGCCTGCGTGATCGCCGGACCGTCCGCCGCGACCTTGTGGCAGTTGAGGCACTCGCTCTCGGCGATGCCGGAGTGACCGGGCGCCTGGCGCCCGAGCGACTCGTCCGTGTGGCAGGTCAGGCAGGCCGTCCAGCCCTCGAGCTGGTGCCCGATGGCCGGGACCGGCTTGAGGTCGGCCGCCCCGCCCTTCTCGTGGCACAGCAGGCAGCTGTTGGAGGTCGGGATGTGGGCCAGGCCCATCTGCATGGTCTCGGGCGTGGCCACGGCCGACGGGGGCAGGGACTCCTGCGCGGTTCCCCGGGCCGGGATCACCTTCATCCAGTCCAGCACCATGGTGCCCGCGAGCAGCGCCACCACCACGATGTTCAGGAGAAGGAGCAGCCGCAGCGTGCGGTCGATCCGGGATCCCTTCCTCATGCCGTCGCCCCTGCCAGTGCTGTGGTGGCGCCATCTCCGGGAGTGCCGGCCGCCGGGACCAGGTCCATCCGGTGGAGTTCGATCCCGACCGCCTCTCATCGCGACCGGGAGCGCGTCGGTCACCGCGGGGCTCATGCCGACCCCGACGGCGGTGTCGGCCACCTCGATCCCCACCAGGGCGAGGTCCACGGGCAGCCACCCCAGCATCCGGGCAACGGCGACCAGCTCGCCGACCGCCCCCGGGCGGCATGCCGTCGGGAGGGCGATGCCGGAGCGGTCGATGTCCTGACCGCGGAGCACCGACACGGTCCCGACCGGACCACCGAGGCGTAGCCGCGTCAACGAGCACGACGGCTCGTGCGTCCCGGATCGAGCGCAGCAGGTCGAGGCCGAGCGTGCCGCCATCCACGAGCAGCGTGCTCGGCAGGGAGCGCATGCGGGTCGCCGGCCACGACCGCCCGCAGGCCCTCGACCACGCGGACGCCGATGGCGTCGTCCCCGCGGAGCACGTTGCCCAGGCCGATCACGGCCAGGTCGGGGGCGGGGCCGGTCATGGCTCCTCCGCCCGGTCCAGGAGCTCGGGGCCGCCATCGCGCGACGCGACCACCTGGTGGCGCGTCGGGAACTTCCAGCCGCTCACGATGCTGGAGATCAGGCCGTTGTGCTCGATGTGGTCCACGAGGATGCAACTGTAGACGTGGAACAGCGCGATCGCGAGGATCAGCCACATCGACAGGTGGTGGATCTGGCGGAGCGTCTGCGCGCCGAGGAGCTCGCGCAGCCACGCGAACAGGGTGGCGCCGGGCTCGGCGCCCATCAGCCCGTCGAGGGCGAAGCCCGTGACGGTCTCGATCAGCAGCAGCGCGAACAGCACCAGGTAGGCGCTCGCTGCGAGCTGGTTGTGGCCCAGGACCTCCGGGATCTCCTTGCGGACGAAGCCGTAGAAGCCCGCCTGCCGGAACAGCTCGGTGAACTGGTAGCGGTTGGTGGGGATGAACGCATTCCAGCGGGCGAACCGGTTCCCGGCGAGCAGCCAGTACGTCCGGACCAGGCCCGAGACGAGGAACACCAGGGCGGTGACGATGTGGATGAAGCGGATGGTGGACATCACGCCGCCGCCGGACGGGATGAGGAACGGGTCCGCGATGTAGCCGCCGGTGATGCTCAGCACGACGATCGCGCCGGCCGTGACCCAGTGGGTGATGCGGACCGGGACCTGCCAGATGTAGAGACGGACGCGCCGGTTGGGATCGCTGAGCTCATGGGTGCCGTGCTCGCCGCCGGTCTCGTGTGGCGCCGCGACGGGCTCGGCGGCCTGCGCGGCGAGCGGCTCGGCGGCCGGGGGGGCGGTGGCGGCCTGGGGTGCAGCGGCGGCCAGGGGCTCGTCGGCGACCGTCATCGGGTGCCCTCCGGGTGATGGCGGCCGGCCGGGCGCCTGCCCGCGGCGCGCGGCTCGAAGACGTGGGCCGCGCAGGCGGCGCACGGCGCGAACGAGTGGATGACGCGGAGCAGCTCGACTGGCTGAGCAGGGAGGGCCACCTCGACACCCACCAGCGCCGCCTCGATCGGCCCCGGGAGACCCAGGGCATCGCGCGGCGAGGCGTTCCAGGTGGAGCCATCGACCACCTGGTAGTGGTCCACGATCGCGTTCTTGATCCGAAGCCAGTGGCCCACCGAACCGCGGGGCCCTTCGCCCAGGGACCAGCCCTCGGCCTCGTCCGGCCAGGATGCCGGATCCCACAGCTCGATGTTCGCCACGGTGACGTCACCCGTCGCGAGGCTCGACTTGAGCTCCCACAGCCACGCGTCCAGCTTGCGCGTGATCACCTCGGCCTCCACGGACCGCGCGATCATCCGGCCGAGCGCGCCGGTCATGTCTCCCGGCGTGATGTCCGCCGGTGTCAGCAGCCGGCCCAGCGCGGACCGGACCTCCGACTGGCCGTTGGCCGCCGCGACGAGCACTCGGGCGAGCGCGCCGGTCTCCATGACCCGCCCCTCGTACCGGGCGGCCTTGATCCACGTGTACTTCGCCCCGTCGCTCAGCTGGGCGAGCGGGATCTCGCCGGTCCACTCGGGAACCGTCTCGCCCTCGAACGGCCGCTTGAGCGCCTCGTCGCCGTTGTCGTAGGTGTACCAGGCATGGACGACCGTCTCGCCCACGCCGGCCTCGGACACCGGCTCGGCACGCTGCAGATTGCCGTCCAGCAGCCGTCCGCCGGGAAGCAGCTGGGTCGCATCGGCACCGTCGTCCAGCGGGAACTCCCCGTAGGAGAGGTAGCTGCCAGGGCCGCTCCCGATGGCCACCCACTCCGGGTAGGCCGCGACCAGCATCGAGATGTCGGGGACGAAGACCTGGTCGACGAAGGCGCGGGCGTCCGTTCACCAGGCCGCGCATGAGGTCGATGCCAAGATCGCTCAGCGCGACGGGCGCGCTGCGGTCCGGCACCTGTGGATGCTGCCGCGTCTTCGAGGCGGTCGGGCCGCCCCATGGCGGCGCCAGCGACATCCCGCCGACCAGGTATGTCTGCGGGTGGGCCTCCTTGCCCGAGAGCAGCGTCTGGATCCGCGTGAAGTCGGCCTGCCAGTCGAACGCCTCGAGCATGTGCGCCACGAGAAGCAGGCTCTGCTCGGGGGTGAGGCGGTAGGCCGGATGGTCGGGCCACGCCGAGGCGAACGGTCCCGGCTGTTGCGACGTGGCGACGGCGGCGACGCGGTCCCGGACATCGCGGAACCACGTTGAGCCGGAGTTGGGCCACGCGCTGCTCGCCGCGGCGAGCCGCGAGGTCGCCACGGGATCGGCTGTCGCGACCGCGCTCATGTCCACCCAGTCCGGGAGGCTCCCCTGGTAGAGCGCCATGACGTGGTCGCGCACGAACAGCGTGCCGGCGAGCACGTTGCGGATCAGCCGGGCGTTGGTCGGGATCTGGATGCCGAGTGCCTGCTCCACGGCGCGCACCGATGCGGCGGCGTGGACGCCGTTGCACGTGCCGCAGATGCGCTGGGCCAGCAGCCAGGCATCGCGGGGGTCGCGGCCGGGCAGGACCGTCTCCATGCCCCGGAACATCGTGGCGGAGGACCATGCCCCGGTCACGCGGCCGCCGGTGATATCGGCATCGATGCGCAGCTGGCCGCCGATGCGGCTGACGGGGTCGATGGTGATCCGGGCCACCTCAGCGCTCCCCGGTCTCGGCGGGCGCGTCGGTCGCGGACGAGTCGGCCGCCGCTTCGACCGGAGTGTCATCCGCGGCCGGTGCGGCCTCCTTCGAGTCCACGACGACCGCATCCGCGGCCGGCCCGATCCCGCCCGAGTCCGCGGCGACCGCGTCCGCGGCGGCGCCAGCGTCGGCCGACGCGAGCGCCTCGCGGCGGGCGTTCCGTGCCCGGCGCTTGTAGCGGGTGCTCATGCCCACGGCGTGGACGCCGGCGACCACGGCGACGCCACCGACCACCGCGGCACCCACCATGTCCGTCGTGAGGTTGGGGAAGAACGGCACCGGCGATGGCAGGCGCCGGTAGGCCGGGCCCATCTGGTCCCAGGAGTCCGTGGTGACGCACCCGACGCATCCGGCCCCGGCGCGGATGTTCCAGCTCACGCCGTCGCCGTAGCGGACGGTGGGGCAGTTGCCCATCGCCTCGGGGCCCTTGCAGCCGACCTTGTACAGGCACCAGCCGCGCTGGGCCCCCTCGTCGCCCCAGGACAGGACGAACTCGCCGAACTCGAAGTGCGGCCGCCGCTCGCACTGGTTGTGGATCAGGTTGCCGTACGCGGCCAGCGGGCGGCCCATCATGTCGAGGGGCGGCCATTCCCTGAACGTGAGGTAGTGGACGATCACCGCGGTCAGGTTGACCACGTTCATCGGGCAGCCCGGCAGGGTGATCAGCTTCGTGTCGCCCACCAGGCCCCGGATCCCCTTGGCGTCGGTGAGGCCCCCGCTCGCCGCCGGTGCGCCGCCGTCGCAGGCGCACGAGCCCACCGCGATGACGGCCAGGGCGCCCGCGGCAACCTCCCGGACGATGTCCTTGACCGGCCGTCCTCCCACGAGGCAGTACGCCCCGTTCTCCCCGTCCGGGATGGCGCCCTCGACGACCGCGACGTACCCGTCCAGGTAGCGCTCCATGGCGGTCGTGCGCGCGAGATCCAGCCCGGGGCCCGCGGCCGCGAGCAGCGACTGGTGATACTCGAGCGAGATCGTCTCGAGCAGCATGGTCTCGATCTTCGGATCCGGCGAGCGGAGGAGCGACTCCGTGTTGCCGCCACAGGTCTGGGCGCGAATCCACACGACCGGGAGTCGCGGTGCGACCTCGACAGCCTGGGCAATCCGTGGGGCATAGGAGGCAGGCAGCGCGAGGGCCGCGGCCATCGCAGAGGAGAACTTGAGGAACGACCGACGGGTCATCCCGCGCTGGATCAGCGCGGCGTAGAGCCCCTGGTCGTCCATCTGGTCTCTCTCTGCTACCGGGCACGGCGGGCAACGCCGGAGGCGTCTCGAGGCCATGCCAAACACAGGGCGGGGGGACGCTGGTACCGATCTTGACCGACGGCCGTCGGTCCGATAGGTACCAGAGGTCGCGGCACTGCATGGCGAAGGGCCCCCCGAACGGGCCCGGATGGAAGGGGACGCGACCTGCCTGACGGCCCGCGAAGTCCGCCGGAAGCGGGCCCGCAGCGGGGCGGGAGCGGGTTACGGGATCGCCGTCTCGGTGGTCTCCTCCGCGCCGAGGGCGTCGTCGCGCCGGTAGGGGACGTCGACCACGACCGTGTGCGGCCGCCCCAGGAGGACCGAGCGCAGCCGCTGCGCCGACTGGTTGTAGAGGATCCGCTCCCACCAGTGGCGCGCGACGTACTCGGGGATCACGACGAACGTGATCGGCTCCGCCTTGTCGGGCGGCCAGGCACGGTCGAGCACGTCGAGGTAGGCCATGAGCGGCCCGGCGAGGGCCCGGTACGGGCTCTCGACGATGACGAGCGGAACACCGGGCACCTGGCGGTCCCACCGGGTCCGCATGTCCGCCGACTGCTCCGGGTCCTCGCTGATGAAGACCGCGCTCACATCGTCCGTGATGGACCGGGCGACGTTGAGCGCGCGCACGGCGGCCCGGTTGAGCGACGGAACGGGCACGATCGCCCGCTCCTGCCGGTTCGGCGTCGGGACGACGTAGTCCGGGTCGATCGCGAGGTGCGTGGTGGATGCCGCGTACTGGCGGTTGATGAACAGCATCCCGCCCACGATCGCCGGGATGAGGATCGCGACGACCCAGGCGCCGTGCTCGAACTTCTCGACCAGCACGATCCCCAGGACGACGAACGTCATCAGGGCACCGCTGGCGTTGACCACGAGCCGCCACCGCCAGCCGGGATCGCGGCCCCGGAACCAGTGCAGGACCATGCCGGTCTGGCTGAGGGTGAAGCACACGAACACGCCCACGGAGTAGAGCGGGATCAGGCTCGTCGTGTTGCCCTGGAAGGCGACGTAGAGGCCGGCCGCGATGGCAGCGAGGAGGATGATCCCCCAGCTGTAGGCGAGGCGATCGCCGCGGAACGAGAACTGGCGCGGGAAGTACCCGTCGGCGGCCAGGATCGCGGCCAGGCGCGGGAAGGCGTTGAAGCTCGTGTTGGCCGCGAGGAACAGGATCAGCGCTGTCGCGACCTGGAAGATGTAGAACAGCGCGGTCCCGGATCCGAACGCGGTCTGGGCCACCAGGGCGATGACCGTCGGGCCGCCCGACAGCGGCACGGACGGGACGATGTCGTAGGCACGGGCGATGACGGTGACGCCGATGAAGATGATGCCCAGCAGAACGGCCATCGCCAGCATCGTGTTGCCCGCGTTCTTTGACTCCGGCGGCTTGAACGCGGGGACGCCGTTGGCGATCGCCTCCACGCCGGTCAGGGCGACCGATCCACTCGCGAACGCTCGCAGGATGAGCACGATGCCGAGGGTCTCGGTGCCCATGGCCACCGCCTGGGACTGCGGCGGGAACGGGGTCACGGTCCCGGTGACGATGTGGACGAGGCCCGACGCGATGATCACCAGCGCCATGCCGACGAACAGGTAGGTGGGAACCGCGAAGATGTTCCCGGACTCGCGCAGGCCGCGCAGGTTGGCGATCGTGATCAGGGCGATCACGGCGACCGCCACCTCGAGCCGGATCAGGTCCAGGCCCGGCAGGATGGAGATCAGCTGGTCCATCGCGGACGACGTGGACACGGCGACCGTCATGACGTAGTCGATGAGCAGCGCGGCGGCCGCGACGAGACCCACGATGGGTCGCAGCTCCTGGCGTGCGACCGCGTATGCGCCGCCACCGCCCGGGAACGCGTTGCAGACCTGGCGGTAGGAGATCGCGACCACGGCGAGCAGGACCGAGATCGCGATGGCGACCGGGACCGAGACGAGCAGCGCCCCGGCGCCGGCGAGCACGAGGACGCGCAGGATCTCCTCGGTCGCGTAGGCGGACGAGGAGATCGCGTCCGAGCTGAAGATGGGCAGCGCCAGCCGCTTGGACAGCCGCTCCTCGACCTCCTCGGCGGAGGCGAGCGGCCGCCCGATCAGCCACGCCTTCCAGCGCAGGACCGTGCGCTCGAGACCCGAGCGCGGCAGCGACGCCTCACGCTTGGCGACGAGCTGGTTCGGCCCCGTGTACCGGAAATACGGGGTGTGGGGTCGCTCGACGCGCACGCGCCGGTCGCCCGGCTTGCGGCCGGTGATGGGCTTGCGGCCGCCGATCACGGGTGGACCTCGGGAGTGGCGGGTATCGGTCGCGGTTTGGCGTCGCCCGGGTGTTGGCCGCGCCGTCATCAGTGGATGGCCTCCACCACGACGTCGAAGCGGTCGCCTCGAGCGGTGGGGCGGGCCAGCAGCCGCACGCCGGCCTCGAGCGCGGGGCGGCGGCAGCGGTCGAGGACCTCCTCGCCCCGGGCAAGGCCGGCAACCATCACGCGCGGCGCGGCACCGGTCGCCACGAGGAGGATCGCCTCCCGGACGAGGCGCTCCTCGCCGACGACCGGGTCGAACGACGGGGGCGGTACGACACCCTGACGCGGTGCCAGCTGGGTGCTCATGACCACAGCATCCGCCCGACCTCCAAGAGGGTCCGGTTGCGGTTCGGATGCGCAAGCCTAAGGTTTCCCTAAAGACCCGGGCTGAACGCTTCCCCGGGCTCATCCGGGATGTCGCGGATCCGGTAGCCCACCCCGGGCTCCGTGGCCACGAGCCCGGCCAGGCGTCCCTCCGGGTCGGCGGCGGCCAGCTTGCGGCGCAGCTGGCTGACGTGGACGTAGACGTAGCTGTCCTCGTCCTGGTAGGCCTCGCCCCACACGGCACGCAGGAGGCGGCCTTTCGTCACGACGCGACCGCGGTGCGTGAGGAGCACCCGCAGGAGCTCGAACTCGCGCGGGGTGAGATCGACCGGTCGAGCGTCGATGCGGACCTCGTGGGCAGCGGCGTCCAGCACCAGGGGGCCCACGGTGATCCGGCCGGCAGGATCGCCCCCGGGGCCTGCAGCGCGACGCAGGGCTACCCGGATCCGCGCCCGCAGCTCGTCGACGCCGAACGGCTTGGTCACATAGTCGTCCGCCCCCCTGTCGAGGGCGTCGACCTTCTCCTGCTCCTCGTAGCGCCCCGACAGGATCACGATGGGCGTGGCGGCCTCGCGACGCATCGCGGTCACGACGCGCAGGCCGTCCATGTCCGGGAGCCCCAGGTCGAGCAGCACGAGGTCCGGCCGGCGCGATGCCCAGCGGTCGAGGGCGGTGCGTCCGTCCGGTGCCTCGACGACGGCATAGCCGCCGGCGGTCAGCTCCCGTACCAGGGCTGCCCGCGTTTCGGCATCGTCCTCCACGACCAGGATCGTGGCGCCGGGACCGGGACCGGGGTGCCGGATCATGCGTCCACGCCTGGGCGACGTGCTCCGCGACGACCGTCGCCGGCAGGCGGCGGGCGGGCAGCTCCATGTCGATGGCCAGGCCGCCGAGCTCGCTGCGGCGAGCCGTGACCGAGCCGCCGGTGGCCTGCACGAGGCCACGCACGACCGCGAGGCCGATCCCGGTTCCCTGGCGGGCCGACTGGCGTGCGCGCGGAGCACGGTAGAACTTCTCGAACAGCCGCGGCAGGACCTCGTCGGGGACGCCGGGCCCGTCGTCCTCGACCGTCAGCAGGACGCGGTCCGGCCCGAGATCGGACGCCGAGATCCGCACCAGGGCGCCATCGGGCGTGTACTTGACGGCGTTGTCGAGCACGTTGGCGACGGCCTCGTCAACGAAGACCGGGTCCACCTCGACGGTGGATGCCTGGAGGTCGGTCTCCAGCCGGCGCTCACCGAGCCGCGCCCGCGTGCTGCCCAGGGCCCGATTGAGGAGATCGTCGAGGTCGAACAGCTCCCGCTTGGGCCGGAGTGCTCCGGCCTCGATCCGCGAGAGGTCGAGCAGGTTGGTGACCAGGCGGTCGAGGTACTCCACCTCCCGCTCGATCGCATCCGCGCCGGCCTGGCGATCGGCATCGGAGAACGTGCCGCCGGGCCGGAGGCTGCCCGCGACTGCCCTGATCGTCGCCAGGGGTGTGCGAAGGTCGTGCGACACGGACTGCAGCAGGGCCGACTTGAGCGCGTCGCTCTGGCGTGCCACGTCGGCGGCACGTGACTGCTCCGCCGCCCGGTCGAACGTGATGGCCTGGCCCACCTGGTCCGCCGTGGCAGCAAGGAGCCTCGTCTGGACCTCGTCGGGCTCCCCGGCAGTCCGGGACCGCGTCGCCCAGATGGAGCCCAGGGGCTCGCCGCTCGCCTCGATCCGCACCCGGTAGGTGTCCTCGAGAGCGGCCGGACGTCCGCCGATGCCCGGGCGCTGAACCACGACCCATCGGGCCGGCTCCTCGCCAGGCATCCGCTGCAGCACCCGGTAGCGGACGGGAGGTCCGGATGGCCGGCCGTCGCCCGTGTCCGCAGCCGTCGTCTCCGCCGCCGGATCCGCCCCGATTCCAATCCAGGCGCGCTCCAGGCCCGCCTCGTCGCGGAGAGCGGCGAGGATGCCGTCCAGCGTCTCGCCCATGGACGTCCTCGTCGCCAGCGCGCGGCTGATCGCGAACAGCGTCCGTGCTTCGCGCTCATGGGCCGTGGCGACCTCGGCGCGCTGGCGCTGCATCGCGGCAAGCTGCCCGACCACGATCCCGACGAACAGCAGGAGCACCACGCTCAGCAGGACGCCCGAGTCGTGGATGGCAAACGTGTAGCGCGGTTCGGTGAACAGGAAGTTGTAGAGCGCCGCCGAACCGAACGCCGTCAGGATCGCCCCGCCGGTCCCGACCAGCCACGCGACGAAGACGACGGCCACGAGGTAGATCGCGGACGCGTTGGGGACGTCGAACGCATCCTCGAGCAGGGCAACGGCACCCGTGGCGATCGCGAGTGCGCCGACCGCCGCAACCACCAGGCGGACGCTGTGCCCCCTTGCGCTCTCATGGCAGGGATCTTCGCCCCGGGCACTCCGCGGGGGGCATCGTCTCGGACGAGCCCTGCCCGAGGCGCGGGCTAGTGCTTGTGGGCCGGGCGGCGGCGGAAGGTGCTGACGACCTCGATGAGGATCAGCCCGAGGCAGGATCCGCACAGGATCACGATGAAGGTGCCACCCGTCACCGCGCCGAACACCGTGAACGCGAGCGCGGCCACCAGCATGACGAGCAGATCCGGCGAGATCCTTCTGGCCATTTCGGCCTCCGTCCAGATGCGATCGATGGATGCGCCGTGAGGTGGTGAGCCGGCAGGGACTCGAACCCTGAACCTAGTGATTAAGAGTCACTTGCTCTACCGTTGAGCTACCGGCCCGGACCGGCGGAAGAATAGCGCAGATCGCGCGGCACCTGCGAGGCTGCCGCGACGTGCGGCAAAGCCGGCCCCGTGGTCGATGTCGGCCCAGGTCGTCGGCCGCCGGGCCACCGCCGCTACGGGTTCCGGGCCGCCTCGAGCCTGTCGAGCAGGGCTTGGACCGCCGCCAGCTCGTCGGCCTCTTCGCGGCCGAGCACGTTGCGCAGCATGCGCAGCGCCGCCCGCAGGAGCTCGACCTCGGCCGGGGACAGGTGCAGAATGGTCTCGACCGGCGCGGATACCTCGGTCATCAGCGGACCTCCCGGTACGTGCCCGGGGTCGTGGGGCCGCCGCGGCCTGCCTCCCGGACCGTCGTCAGCGTGCGCCGCGCCGCGCGGATTGCACCAGAGTCGGAAGTCGCGATCAGATCCTCTCGACCGCCATCGCCACGGACCCGCCGCCGCCCAGGCAGAGCGTCGCGAGGCCGGTTCGCCCGTCGCGCCGCGCCAGCTCGTGGAGCAGCGTCACCACGATCCGCGCCCCGGATGCCCCGATGGGGTGCCCCAAGGCGATCGCCCCGCCGTTCACGTTGACCCGGTCCCAGTCGAGGCCGAGCTCCCGTCCGTCGGCGAGCACCTGGGCGGCGAAGGCCTCGTTCAGCTCCACGAGGTCGTAGCCGGCTGCCGAAATGCCGGTCTTCCGCTCCAGGGCCCGGACGCCCTCGACCGGAGCGAGGAACAGCCACTTGGGCGTCACCTCGGCCTGGGCATAACCCACGACGCGGCCCATCGGGGTGAGCCCGTGGCGCTCGACGGCACGCTCCGACGCGACCACCAGCGCCGCGGCCCCATCCGTGATCCCGGGTGCGTTGCCGGCGGTGACGGTCCCCATCGTCGCGGCACCCCGGTCCTCGCCCTCAGGCAGGTCGAACACGGGCGCCAGCCGGGCGAGCGCCTCGAGCGTGGTCTCGCGTCGCGGGCTCTCGTCGACCGCGATGATCGTCTCCCGGCCCTTCGCGTCGCGCACCGTCACCGGCGCCATCTCGGCGTCGAAGCGGCCGGCATCCTGGGCCGCGACGGCCCGTCGATGGGACTCCAGCGCGAACGCGTCCTGGTCCGCGCGCGACACGCCGGCCTTGATCGCGACCCGCTCCGCGTGGGTGCCCATGTGGCAGTCCTCGACCGCGCACCAGAGGCCGTCGGTGACCGCCGAGTCGTCGAGCGACCCCTGGCCCAGCCGGTACCCGAACCGCGCCTTGCGCAACAGGTAGGGTGCCTGGTTCATGGACTCCATGCCGCCCGCGACGTACAGGTCGCCGTCGCCCGCACGGATCGAGGCCGCGGCGAGCATCACCGCCTTGAGGCCGGAGCCGCAGACCCGGTTGATGGTCGTGGCCGGGGTCGTGTCGGCGAGGCCCGCGCGGAGGAGCGCCTGGCGGGCGGGCGCCTGCCCGGACCCCGCCCCGAGGACCTGGCCCATGACGACCTCGTCGATCCTCGCGTCCGGCGGGAGGCCGGATCGATCCACCGCCGCGCGGATCGCCGTCGCGCCGAGCTCCACGGCGGAGACGGTCGACAGGGCGCCGCCGAACTTGCCGATCGGCGTGCGCGCCGCGCTGACGAGATAGACGTTGCCATTCGGGCCGGCAGGCTGCTGCTCCATCGGCCGAATGTACACCCCGCCTCAGCGCGGGTAGGCGTGGAACCCGCGACCCGTCTTCTGGCCCAGGTGGCCCTCCGCGACGAGCCGCTCCAGGACCGCCGGCGGCGCGAACTGCGGCTGGCCGAACCCGTCCTCGAGCACCCGCATGATCCCCAGGCACACGTCCAGGCCGATGAAGTCGGCCAGCTCCAGGGGGCCCATCGGGTGGTTGAGGCCCACCCGGGCGCCCGCATCGATGTCCTCCGCCGTCCCGAGCCCCTCCTCGTAGGCACGCATCGCCTCGGCGAGGAATGGCATGAGGATCCGGTTGACGATGAAGCCGGGCCGGTCCGCGGAGACGATCACCTGCTTGCCGAGCTCCGCCGCCAGCTCGCGGACGGCCACCTCGGTGGCGTCGGTGGTCGCCGAGCCCCGGATCAGCTCGACCAGGGGCATCACGGGCACCGGGCTGAAGAAGTGCATGCCGATGAACCGGGCGCGCCTCCCCTCCCCGACGGCAGCCGCGAGCCGATCGATGGCGATGGACGACGTGTTGGAGGCGAAGATGGCACCCGCCGGTGCGATCTCGTCGAGCGCGGCCCACAGGCGGGTCTTGACCTCGACGTCCTCGAACACCGCCTCGATGACCAGGTCGGCGTCCGCCGCCATCCCCAGGTCCGACGTTCCCGTGAGGCGCGCCAGGATGGTCTCGCGGTCGTCGGGGGCCAGCTTGCCCTTCGCCACCGCGCGATCGAGGTTGCCCGCGATGCGCGCCAGCCCGGCCTCGGCCCGGGCGAGTTCGGGCTCGTAGACCGTGACCTGCTTCCCCACGGCCGCGTGCACCTGGGCGATCCCGTGCCCCATGAGCCCGGCGCCCGCCACGAAGACTCGCTCGATGGTCATGCCTGCCCATCCTCCGCGATGCCCAGGGCGGCCAGCAGGCGGTCGGCCGCCGCGTAGGGATCCAGCTCGTGACCCGCAACCGCCTCGATCGCCGCGTCCGTGGCGTCGACGAGCACCGGCTCAGCGAGGCGCGCCATCAGTCGCTCCATGACGACGGCACGGACCTGCGCCGCAGCCCGCGTCCTGCGTGCCGACCGCCGGGCACCGTCCCCACCTGCGGCCCGGTGGCGGTCCAGGGCGGCGAGGAGCTCCGGGACACCCTCGCCCGTGGCGGCGGTCGTGACCAGGACCTCCGGGTGCTTCGGGCCCTGGCGCGCGGGGCCGGCGTCGTCTCGAGCGACGGACGGCACGAGCATCGCACGCAGCTGGGCGGCGGTCCGCTGCGCGCCCGGGCGGTCGCCCTTGTTGACGACGACGAGGTCCGCGACCTCCAGCAGGCCGGCCTTGATCGCCTGGACCTCGTCGCCCATCTCGGGCGCCTCCAGGACGACGGTCGTGTCGGCAGCCGCTGCCACCTCGACCTCGCTCTGACCGGTGCCCACGGTCTCGAGGAGAACCACGTCGAAGCCCGCGGCATCGAACACGGCCGCCGCGGCGGTAGAGGTCGCCGCCAGCCCGCCGGCGTGCCCACGCGAGGCCATGGACCGGATGAACACGGCATCGTCGGCGGCGTAGGACTGCATCCGGACGCGGTCGCCCAGCAGCGCCCCGCCGGTGATCGGCGATGACGGGTCCACCGCGACGACCGCCACGGAGCGTCCGGCCTTCCGCAGCTCGGCGATCAGGGCCGCCACGAGCGTGGACTTGCCGGCGCCCGGCGGGCCGGTGATCCCCACGAGATGGGCGGCACCCGCCAGCGGGTACAGGCGGCGAAGCGCGTGCTCTGCGACCGCCGTGTGGTTCTCGACCGCGGTCAACAGCCTGGCGAGCGAGAGCCGGTCGCCGGCGCGGGCGGCGTCGGCGAGGACCGTGGCGCGCTGGGCGGGGTCCTGCGTCACTCTGCGCGCGGCGTGGCGTTGGCGCGGATGAAGTCGGCGACCTCGCGGATGGTTGTCCCCGGGCCGAACACGGCGGCGACGCCGGTTGCCTTGAGAGGCTCGACATCATCGTCCGGGATGATCCCGCCCACCGTCACCAGGACTTCGCCCAGGCCGCGTTCGCGGAGCTGGTCGCAGACGCGCGGCACGAGGGTCATGTGGGCGCCCGACAGGATGGACAGGCCGACGACGTCCACGTCCTCCTGGAGGGCCGCGGTCACGATCATCTCGGGTGTCTGCCGGAGGCCGGTGTAGACGACCTCGAAGCCCTCGTCCCGGAGTCCCCGGGCAAGCACCTTGGCGCCCCGGTCGTGGCCATCCAGCCCCGGCTTCGCGATCAGCACCTTGAGCGGTCGGTCGGTCATGGCCGTGATTGTAGTTGCCGGAGCACGGCGCGCGGCAGTGCGACGCGATAGAGATGCCCGGGGCGGTGAGGGGGCACGGCCCCGGGCAGGAGGAAGCGGTGGCCGTCAGGGCCGGATCGCGATCACCTCGCCGTCCGGCATGACGCTCTTGTTGGTGACGTACGCGGTGCCGCCACGACCGACCGCGACGTCTGCCGGGGCGATCAACTGGCCCGCGGCCAGCTCGCTCCGGACGCCGTCCTTGACCCGGATCAGCGCGCCTGTCGGATCACCCCCGGAGAACAGGTTGAACACGCCGCCCTTCACGATCTCGACGACGTACAGGCTCCCGTCCGGGCCGAAGTCAAGGCCGGTGATCGACGTGAACCCGTCGAGATACAGGGCACAGCCGTCCCTCGTGTCGGAATCGCAGGTGGCGTTCCGAGCCCAGGGTGCGATCCGCCAGATCCGCGAGGCGCCGGGCGTGAACGGGAAGCCCGTCAGCTCACCCACGTACCAGTAGCCATCCGGTCCCACGGCCACGGTGGTCGGGACGACCTCGGCCGGCAGCTCCGGGGGCAGGTTCGGCATCGGGAGGTGACTCGTGGAGACCACGTGGAGCGGGAACCTGGCAACGGTCCGGGTGCGGCCGTTGGACTTCACGAGGAGCAGGTCGTTGTTGGCTGCGTCCGTGACCAGGAGCCGGCCGGCGCCGATGGCCGCGAGGCCATACGGGTTCGAATTGTTGGGCAGGCCCTCGGTGTCGAACGGGTCGGGGTCCGTCGCCTGGTAGTGGTGGATATCCGCGATCTCGCGCTTCACCCCCGTCACGCGACGAACGGTGGCGAAGCGATCGTCCACGTCGCGTGGTCCCGCGCCGATCAGCGCGAAGACGTTGCCGTTCCCGGTCCCGGCGACGTTGACCGGTCCGGAGAGCTCGCCCTCCATGACCTCCTCGCTGGGCAGGCCGCCGGCGACGACCGCGGTCCCACCCGCGACCAGACGCAGGATCCGGCCGGTGCCGGCCTCCGCGATGTAGACCCGTCCGTTCGCGCCGACGTCGATGCCGCGCGGGTTGTTCAGGCCGGATGCGACGACGGCGGTGTCAGCCGCCCCCGCAGGTCCGGCGACGAGACTGGCGAGAAGCACCGCGGGGATCGCGGCCGCTCCCAATGTGCGACGAGGCGCCTTCATATGGGCGCACCCTCCTTGCTCGGGCCCGCGAGACGGTTTCGCCATTGGCTCGGCGCGACGAAGGGGCGATCCTGGGACGTCAGTCGCGTGTCGTGGCCTCTCGCGGGAAGACCCAGATGCTGCCACGTGGTGCCCGGCACCGCTACCGTGATTTGCCTAGGTTCGCCGCCGGGTGACGAATGCGCTCAGGCGCCGGGGACGGGCCTCGCGAGGTGGGCGAAGAACTCGGCGCGGGTCTTGTCGTTGCGGCGGAAGAGCCCCAGGACCGCGGCGGTCGTCATCACCGTTCCCGGCTTTCGGACACCCCGCATCGCGGCGCACAGGTGCGTCGCCTCGAGCACCACGCCGACGCCCTTGGGCTCCAGGCGCTCCATGAGGAAGTCGCCGACCTGCTGGGTCATCCGCTCCTGGACCTGGAGCCGACGGGCATACATCTCCACGATGCGCGGGATCTTGGACAACCCGATGACGCGGCCGTCGGGCACGTAGGCGACGTGCGCGGACCCGAAGAACGGGAGCATGTGGTGCTCGCAGAGCGAGTAGAACGGGATGTCCTTGACGACCACCATCTCCGAGTAATCCACCTCGAAGACCGCGTGGTTGATCAGCCGGTCCGGATCGACGTGGTAGCCCGCGGTCAGCTCGTGGTACATCCGGTGCATCCGGTCCGGGGTGGCGACCAGGCCCTCCCGCGTGGGATCCTCGCCGATCTCGAGCAGGATCTGGCGCACCGCGGCCCCGATGCCGCCGTTCGACCCGGCGACGGGCTCGGGCACCTGTGCGAGTCCGGCACCGTCCTCCTCGCCGATCTCGTTCTCGATCTCGTCCACGATGCGGCGGACGCTCTCCGGCAGGTCGCGTGACTGGGGCTCGGGCTTCTCGGTCATGGTCAGGCGATGGTAGCGCGCGGAGCCGCGAGGATCGCGGCGCAGACCTCCGCGGGTCGATAGCGGACGAGGTTGTGGGCGTCGGACGGGAAACCGGCGACCCGGATCGGACCATGGCCCGCCGCCGCCCGCGCAGCCGCCGTACGCCGCAGCTCAGCGAGGCGCACGTCCGGGTCGCCGGATGCCAGCGCCACGAGCGCCGTCACGGGGGCGCTGGTCCGGGCAAGCGTCTCGCCGGGCTCGTACGTGAACATGGCGCGGACGACCGCCTCAACCACGTGCGGCCGGACCGATCGCAGCAGGCGCCCCGCTGCGGTCTCCACGACCGCGTCCCGCGCTGCCCGCTCCTGGTCGGCGTCCCAGCTCGCCGGGTCGAAGGCCCTCCGGTCCGCCAGCCATGCATCCATCGACCGCAGCACCTCGGGCGGCTCGTCGAGGCCGCGCAGGAACTCGTCGACGTCGACGCCGGATGTCTCCTCGACCCGCTCCCAGCCACCGTCCACCAGCACGAGACCCGCGCAGCGTTCGCCCAGGAGCACGGCGGCCCCGGCCGCCACGATGGCGCCGAACCCGTGACCCGCGAGCACCGCCGTCCCTCCGTCGAGCGCGCCCGAGCCCTCGGCGACCACGACCACGTCGGCGGCGAGCGTGTCGAGGTCGTAGCCCCCGGTTGGCGCGTCCGACAGCCCGTGGCCCCGCAGGTCCGCCACCACCGTCGTCCGTCCTCCCGACAGGCGGCGCGCAACGGGCGCCCAGGTCCACGCGGGCCCGAGGAGTCCCGGGACCAGGACCACCCCCGGCTCCCGGCTCTCCCGCGCGGACACGCTCCAGTCGTGGAAGTGGATCCTCGTCCCGTCGTCGGCGGCGACGAGGAAGCCCTCGGGCTCCGACGGCCGGGTCCGGCGCCGGGGACGCGGCTGGATCGAGCGTGATCGGCACCAGCGCGTCCGGCACGGGATCGGGGGTCATGACCGCTAGGATACGGGCGCCATGACGAAGCGCCGCCGCGGGTCCCGCACGTCCCCCTCGCGTCCCCGCGCGCGCCACGACCGCTTCGACCGCCTCGTGGACCGTGCCGTCGCCACCATCCCCGAGCCGTTCCGGTCCGCGCTTGACGGGATCGCCCTCGTGATTGCCGACGAGCCCACGCCGGAGCAGCTCCGCGAGAATGGCATGCGGCCCGACGAGACCCTCTACGGCCTCTACGAGGGCGTGCCGCTCGACGAGTGGGGCGGCGATGGGGTCCCGGTGCCCACGCGGATCCTGGTCTTCCGGCTCCCCCTCGAGGAGGACTACCCGGATCCGGAGGACCTGGCCGATGAGGTGCGGATCACGATCCTCCACGAGCTGGCGCACCACCTTGGCATCGAGGACGAGGACCGCCTGGCCGCGCTCGGGATCGACTAGGACGGGCCGGCGCCAGCCCGACCGAGCCCGCGCCGGGCCCGCCCGCCATGCCGCTTCACGCCGGGAGGGTCAGCACCGCACCGACCAGGGCGGCGATGCCGAGCAGCGCCACGAGCCCCAGGCCCGGTGTCATCTCCGGGTTCCACAGGTGGCGGCCCGTGACGGGATCGCGACGCCCAAGCTCCAGCCCGTTCGTGTAATGCGTCAGGGCCGCGAACGCGTGCACTGCAGGGGCAGCCGCGATGGCCTCGACGAGGAACGTGAGGGTCCCGGCCGCGAACACGAGCATCGCCGCGATCGGCACCACGAGCGGCCCCGGGAACTCCTCGGTCAGGCCGCTCCCGACCAGAACCCGGGAGACCATGTCCACCCCGATCGACAGCCCGAACAGGACGATGAACTGGCTCAGGACTCCGAACAGCGTCACCGCGACGGCCAGGCGCTTGCGGAGGCGGACCAGCCCCATGGAACGGCGGATCGCCTCCCACATCCCAACCTCACCGAGGATGATCCCGGCCGGGACGTACACGAACGGCCAGCCGATCGCGACCGAGATCACGAGCGACACTCCGAACGTGAGCCCCTCGACGGGACCGAAGACCGCCACCACGAGGACCTGGCCCAAGGCGCTCGCGATGGCGGCGATGAGCCCGACGACCAGCTGTGCGCCCAGCACCGTCCAGAAGCGGCGCCGCGCGATCGCGATCGATTCCCGCAGACGCAGCGGCCGTCCCTCCACCCGCCCGCCGATGACGGCGGTAGCCAGCGCCCGCGCCTCGACGCCGGCGGCGACGTAGCCGAGGAGGGCCGGAACGGCCGCGAGTGCCAGCCAGCCCAGCCAGGCGACGGAGCCGCCGTCGGGATCCGCCTCGGCGAGGAGGGTCGGGTCCGTGAGCGCCGGCAGCGTGAGGGCGAGCCCGGCGATGACGACGAGGGGCGTCACGGTGACCAGGAGGATGAAGCCGATGTAGAACGACGCGCCACGCAGGCCGGCGTCGCGGCGCGTGAGAAGGTCCAGGGACTGGCGGACCAGGTCGCGGGTGCCCAAGGGGATGGCCAGGATCGCCTCGCTCACCGGCGCCGGCGGGACCACAGCGGGGATCGGCGCTCCGGGAGGAGGCGGCGGGGGCGGCGGCAGCGCCGGTGAAGGTGGGGGCGGCGGGAGGAGTGGATCCACGGACGCGAGCCCCGGCGGGTCCGGTGGCTCCGCCTGCCCCAGAGGTTCCGGCCGCGACGCGCCATCGCCCCGGGGCTGGTCCATCAGAGGGGCGCGGCGAGCGGGGCGGCCTCTGCGAGCAAGGCTCCGAGACGGTCGGGAGCCACGTTGCCGCCGGACAGGATGACCGCCACGCGATCCCCGTTCCGGATGGGGATGGCCCCCGTCAGGACGGCGGCAAGGGCCGCCGCTCCCGCGGGCTCCACGACCTGCTTGAGCCGCTCGATCGAGAACCGGAGACCCGAGAGGATCGTGGCATCGTCGATCACGACCGCGTCCTCGAGGTACCGGCCGGCGATCTCGAGGGCAAGACGCCCGGCCGACGGGGCATTGAGACCATCGGCAACACTCGTCGGGGTCAGGCGGACCGGCTCGCCCGCTGCCATGGCCTGGCCGAGCGCATCCGAGCCCCGGGGTTCGACGGCGAAGATCCGCGTCCGTGGGCGGCTCTCGCGGACCGCGACGGCAACCCCGCCGAGCAGCCCCCCTCCGCCGACCGCGATCACCAGGACGTCCACGTCGGGCAGGTCCTCGAGGATCTCGAGACCGCACGACCCGTTGCCCAGCAGGACCTCGGGGTCGTCGTAGGGGTGCACCAGCGTGAGGCCGCGTTCCTCTCGGATCTCCTCCAGTCGCTGCAGCGCCTCGCCGACGTGCGCCCCGTGGAGGACGACGTCTGCACCGTACTCGAGACAGGCGGCCACCTTCGAGGCGACGGCGGCGGCGGGCATGACGACCGTCATCGGGACGCCTGCCTCGCGCGCCGCCCAGGCGTAGGCCTGGCCCGCGTTCCCGGCCGAGATCGTGATCGCCCCGCGGCGGCGCTCGTCGGCCTTCAGGGACGCGATCCGGGCGAGCGCTGCGCGCGGCTTGAAGGAGCCTGTCTTCTGGAGGTGCTCCGCCTTGAGGTACAGGCGACCGTCGCCGAGGACCGTGCCCGCGTTGTGGCCCGCGACACGGGCCGCCGTCGCGGACGACAGCATCGGCGTGTGGTGGATGCGCGTGCCCAGCAGGCCGCGGGTCTCGCGGATGGCGGCAAGGGAGACGGGTCCGTGGCTCACGCCCGGAGTATGACCGGCGCCAGCGCCCGGCGCGCGAGCCCGCCACGACCGGCGCGTCGGACCTCAGTTGAGGATCGGCCGTCGGGACACGGCGATCCGGCCGCGGTGGCATCCGCGGAGGACCGGCGAGCCGCGCTCGGTCCTCGACGTCCGACCGTCGTATTGTCAACCCCTTGCCGAGGAGGGCTTCTGATGCGCAGCGTGACCTACTCCATGGGCGTCTCGCTTGACGGCTACATCGTCGGGCCGGACGGTCGGCTTCGACTGGACGGCGCCCGACGCCGAGGTCTTCCGCTTCTGGATCGACGAGATCCGAGAGGTCGGCGTCCACCTCATGGGACGCCGGCTGTACGAGACGATGCTGTACTGGGAGACCGCCGACCAGGATCCATCGCTCGATGACGCAGAACGCGAGTGGACCGCGCTGTGGAAGCCGCTCCCGAAGGTGGTGTTCTCCACGACGCTGTCGGCGGTGCAGGGCAACGCCCGCCTGGCCGTCGGGCGGCCTCGCGGAGGAGATCGAGCGGTTGCGCGCCGAGGACGAGGAGGGCGACATCGCGATCGGCGGCGCGACGCTGGCCGCCGAGGCTGCCGCGTTGGGGCTGATCGACGAGTACCGGGCCATGGTCTACCCGGTGCTCGTCGGCGGTGGTATTCCGTTCTTCCCGCAGCACGAGCGCCGGGTGGATCTCGAGCTCGTCGAGACCCGCAGGTTCGCTCGAGCGTCGTCTACCTCCGCTACCGCGTGGCGAGGTAGCCGGTTCGTCCGCCGGGCGCGGACGATCGCTTCGCTCGCTCGCCGACGGCACGACCAGCAGGACCAAGTCTGACTTGCGTTCTTGCGCAAACAGTGAGAGACTAGGGGCGTGATCGACACCGTCATCAGCTCCGACGAGGACCGCACCCGCTTCGCGGCGGTTGCGCGGGCCCTCGGCGACCCCAAGCGCCTGTGCGTCCTGGAGTCCCTCGCAGACGGCGAGGCCTCCGTGGGTGACCTGGCCACCCGGGTCAGCTGCCAGGTGCCGAACATGAGCCAGCACCTCGCGGTACTGCGCTCCGCCGGGCTCGTCACGGCACGCCGGGACGGCAGTACGGTCTATTACCGCCTTGCGGATCCCAAGGTCCTCGAGGCATACCGGGTTCTTCAAGCCATCGCCCGCTGACCGGGCCGAGATGCACATCCGCCGGCCTGGCGGGAGAAAGGAGCCGCCCCGTGGCGGAGATCAAGGCAGCGACGGACGACACGTTCGAGGCGCTGGTGCTCAACAACGACAAGCCGGTCGTGGTCGACTTCTGGGCCGCCTGGTGCGGACCCTGCAAGATGGTCGCCCCCGAGATGGAGAAGCTCGCGGCCAAGTACGACGGCGTCGTCGACGTGGTCAAGGTGGACGTCGATGCCAACCCGCGCCTCTCGCAGGCGTTCGGGATCATGAGCATCCCCACCATCGCGTACTTCAAGCCCGGTGAGCAGCCCCAGGGCGTGGTGGGCTTCCGGCCGCTCGAGCAGCTCGAGCAGGCGTTCGGCCTGAGCGCGCTGGCTGCCCCGAAGGCCTGATCGGCGGCCCGCCGCTGGCGGGCAGCATTCCCGAGACGCGACCCCGGTCATCGGCCGGGGTCGTGGCGTGTCCGGGGCCAGGCGGCGAGGCGGTGCGGACCGCCAGCCACCTCGCCATGACTCAGCCTCGAGTCAGAACAAGGATCCTGACGAGGAGCTCATGCCCGATTCCGTCGATTCCGGGGTCGAGGTCTGCGGCAAGAGGCCAATTCTGACTCCCAGCCGGGTCATGCTCCGGGATCGGGCAGCGTCAGCCGGCCGACACCCGCCGGTGTGCGGATCGGAGCCACGCCTCCGCGCGGTCGAGCGCGAACCGGTCGACGACCGTCGGCCTGAACGTGATCCAGCCAGGCCCGCGCCGCGATACGGAGCGCACCCGGGGTCTTGAGCGCAGCCTTCGCCACGGGCGCATCCAGCGCGACCTCCAGGGCATCAGACGCGAGCACGGCGAAGGCCGCGCCCCGGGCGAGGTAGGTCACCGACTCCCCGTCGCGCCGGCGCACGACCTCATCCAGCTCCTCGACCACGCCCTCGACCCGCTCGTCGAGGCTCTCGTCCGCTTCCGCCAGTGCCTCGGCGGCCGCCGCGGCCTCCTCGGCAGCGTCGAGCGGCGTGTCGTCATCGAGTCCCTCGTCGTCCGCGGGATCGAACTGTCCGTTGCCGGGCTGACCGGTCACGAGACGGCCTCCAGGATGGCCCGAAGCTCCTTCTCGTGCTCCTCGTAGTGCTCCGTGAGCTCGCCGAAGAAGTACTCCTGGTGCGTCGCGTGCTTGATCCAGCGCGACTCGGGCACCACCGTGAGATAGCCGCGCAGCTCCCCGGAGACGGTCCGGAAGCGCGCCCTGACCTCGTCGATCGGCATCGCCCGGAAGCGGGCGAGCCCCTCGTCGTTGAGCTGGTCCCCGGCCCCGGCGGCCCACACGGCCTCCATGCGATCCAGGGTGGGGCTCGACTCCCCGATCGCCAGCTCCTTCGCCGACGCGAGGGCATCCTCCTGCGCCAGCGTGATGTGGCCCATCAGGTCGCGTCCGGACCAGCCGCCCGCCGCCGCGACCGGGATGTCGAGCTGCTCGTCCGTGAGGGCATCCAGCGCCTCGTAGGCACGAAACGTGTCACGTTCGTCTTCGAGGAAGGAGAGGGCGTCGGTATACATGCGATGCATCGTAGACCGGTGGCGAGCCGATCGCGGCCCCGTGACGGCGCCCGCGGTGCTAGAGTCCCGCCCGTGAGCGACGACGTCCCGTTCCGACTGCCCCCCGTCGATCCGTCCGCGGCCGCGGACGTTCCGTCCACGTCCCTCTCGCCCGAGCTGCTCGCGGGGCTCCTGGCCGACGGCGACGACGAGCTCGCGGCCTGGACGCTCCGCCATGCCATGGACGAGTCCTCGCGGGTCGAGGTCTACGACGGCCTGCTCCGCGAGGCGATGCGCCTCGTCGGCGACCGCTGGATTACCGGCCGCTGGTCGATCGCGGAGGAGCACCTCGCGTCACGCACGCTCCTGCGCACGCTCGAACGCCTCCGCCCGGAGCTGGGTCCCGAAGGGCGCATCGGCCCCCTGGCGGTGCTGGCGGGCGTCGCGGGCGAGCACCACATGATCGGGCTCGTCTGCCTGGAGCAGCTCCTGGCCGAGGACGGCTGGTCCGTCGCCAACCTGGGCGCCGATCTCCCGGCCGAGGACCTGGGCGTGTTCGTGGCCCGCAACGAGGTGGCGCTCGTCGCCCTGTCCGCGATGGACGGCGCACGCGTCGGCGCCCTCGCGGACGCGGTGCTCGCCGTGCGCGACGCTGCCGGGGACCGTCCGATCGGCGTGGTGGTCGGCGGCGGGATCGCGGCGGTGCCGGGCCTCGCGACAACCGTCGAGGCGGATGGCGTCGCGCACTCGCTGGCCGAGGCCGTCGAGCTTGCACGGAGCCACCGGCCCGGCTGACGCCCGACCGGCGGCGGCAGCGGCGGCGCGACTCCGGGCCCCGGGTCCAGCCCGGAGCCTCAGACCGAGACCGGCTCCCGGTACTCCCCGAAGACCTCGCCCAGCACCCGGCACTGCTCGCCGAGCGTCGCGTATGCCTCCGCGCAGCGGATGAAGTGCGGCATGAGGTTCGTCTCGCTGGTCCCGGGCCGCGACGCCGCCTCGCGGAGGCCCTCGAGCGCCGCCCCGACCGCGGCACTGTCCCGCTCGGCGCGCGTTCGGGCGAGGCGGGCCAGGTGCCGTTCCTGCGATCCCTCGGGCACGGACAGCACGGGCACGCGGATCGGCTCCGCGTTGACGTAGCGGTTGACGCCGACGATCGCGCGCTCGCCCGCGTCGAACTCGCGCTGGAACCGGTAGGCGGAGTCGGCGATCTCACGCTGCGGGTAGCCCTCGGCGATGGCCTTGACCATGCCGCCCCGCCGGTCGATCTCGTCGAGGTACCGCCAGACCTCGCGTTCCACCCGGTTGGTGAGCGACTCCACGAACCACGACCCGCCCAGGGGGTCCACCGTGGACGCGACACCCGTCTCCTCGAAGATCACCTGCTGCTGGCGCAGTGCCAGCAGCGCCGCCTCGGCCGTGGGGACGGCGAGCGCCTCGTCGTAGGCGTCGGTGTGGAGCGACTGCGTCCCGCCCAGGATGGCGGCCAGCGCCTGCGTCGCCACCCGGGTCAGGTTGTTGAGCGGCTGCTGCGGCGTCAGCGAGACGCCCGCGGTCTGGGTGTGGAAGCGCATCCACGTCGAGCGCTCGTTCGCCGCCCGGTAGCGCTCGCTCATGAGCTTCCACCAGATCCGGCGCGAGGCACGGAACTTGGCGATCTCCTCGAAGAAGTCCGAGTGGCTGTTGAAGAAGAACGACAGCCGCGGCGCGAAGTCGTCGACCGCGAGGCCGCGCTCGAGGGCCGCCTCCACGTAGGCCATACCGTCGGCGATGGTGAAGGCCAGCTCCTGGACGGCCGTCGAGCCCGCCTCGCGGATGTGGTAGCCGCTGATCGAGACGGTGTTCCAGCGCGGCATCTCGCGCGTCCCGAACTCGATGGTGTCGACCACCAGGCGCATGGACGGCTCCGGCGGGTACAGGAACTCCTTCTGGGCGACGTACTCCTTGAGGATGTCGTTCTGGATCGTCCCCTCGAGGCTGGCCCGGGGCACGCCGGCCTTCTCGGCCGCGACGATGTACATGGCCCAGATCGGCGCAGCCGGCGCGTTGATCGTCATCGAGGTGCTGACGCGGTCCAGCGGCAGGCCCGAGAGCAGGACCTCCATGTCCGCGAGGCTGCTGACGGCCACGCCACACGTCCCGAACTCGCCCTCGGCCTCGGGGTCGTCGGTGTCGTAGCCGTACAGGGTGGGCATGTCGTAGGCGATCGAGAGGCCCGTCTGGCCGGCATCGAGCAGCTGGCGGAAGCGGGCGTTCGTGTCCTCGGCGCTGCCGAAGCCGGCGAACATCCGCATCGTCCAGGGGCGCGAGCGGTACCCGGTCGGGTGGACGCCGCGGGTGAACGGCGGCTCCCCGGGCAGGCCAAGGTCCCGCGCGAGGTCCGCGTCGGCGTACTGGCCGACGCCATCGCGCAGCGGGTCGCCATGATGGTCGACGAGGGTGGGGCCGCCGGGGCCGGGGTGGCCGTAGGGGTCGGCGGGAGTGGACGCGACGCCGGCGCCGTCACGCTCGAGGTCCCAGGGCCCGTACAACCCCTCGACGGGCAGGTCGCCGAGCGTCACGAACTGCTCCCGGCGCTCCGGGAGCCGTTCGAGCGAGGGCTCGAGGCGCTCGATGCGCCAGGCGCTGTGGCGCGGACCCCAAGCGTCGGGACGGTCGCTCATGGCCGCGACTCTAGCACCGGCCCCAAGGCTCAGCGGTTCCCGAGCGCGTCCAGGATCTCCGCCACGCGGGTGTCGCCGAGATCCGCGGCCAGCAGGACCCAGACCGTCCCCTGCTCGTCGCCCGGCCAGGTCACCACCGTCTGGCCGGTCCCGTCCGAGCCCAGGACGTCCAGGCGCCGGGCCGGCCTGCCACCCACGGTGGTGTCGGACGTCACGTACTTCTCGGTCCGCCGTGCCTCCCGGGCACCGGTCTCGTAGAACTCGAGCATGAGCCCTGGATCCAGTCCCTCGCCCTCGAAGACGGCCACGGTCAACCCGCTCGTCGCGCCGGTCTTCCGGGTCGCGCCGGCGAACCGCACCTCGTCCAGGCCCCGCTCCGCGAGCGTGCCCAGCCTCTCGGCGCGAGCAGTTGCGGCCCGAGTCCACCTTGTCGGGTGGCGCACCGTCCAGGTCACCGGGCAGGAGGGCCTCCAGGTCCGGATAGGCGCCCTCCTGCTGGCCTTCGGCCGGACAGGGCGTGGATGGGTCGAAGGTCGCTCCGCCCGCGGACGGCGCACACGCGGCAAGCAGCACGCAGACAGCCAGCAGGCCGATCCAGCGTCGGGAGGTCAGCGGTCGAGGCGGCATCGGTGCCGAGCGTACCGGGAGGGCGATGATCACGCCGGGCGGCGTCGCCTCACCCTTGGATCGGCCGGCGGATGCGGCATCCTCCCTAGCGGGCTGATAGTCCCGCCCGCAGCGTGCCATTTGGTCCCGGCGTTGCCCGGGTGCGCCTGACCTTCGCTGCCGGACGACCGTGACGCGCGGGCCATTGAGCCGGTGGGATGCGCGACGTACGGTGGTCATGCGTTCGAAACGCGCCGACCCGCGACGATCCGGGAGTTACCTGGGGCGTCGGCCACGGATCGCAAGGCCGGACGACCTGACCGCCGGGGACGCCTGACGGCACGGGGGTACCGAGCCCCGATCACGAGCCGAATAACTGGGCACCTCGGCCGACAGGCCCGGACGAGAGTGGGCGGCTGCACTGATCAGGCGTGATCCCGCACCCCCGGTTCGTTCCCCGGGGGTGCGCCGCTGTCCGGGACCGGGAGGCTTCAGCGGTAGGGGTTGGACTGCCAGCCCGGGCGCGGGGGCCGGTGGACCCGTCGGATCCCCCGGCGGTCCAGCTCGGCCGCGATGACCCGTGCCGCCATGGCGATCCCCGGCTCGCGCATCATCGTCCCGGCCAGCCAGTCGATGTAGCTCGGCTCGAACGCCGCGATCTCGCCCAGGGTGTGGCCGTGGAACTTGCCGAAGGTGACCTCGGTCTCCAGCGCTTCGTCGAGATCAGGGGGTTCCGGGGTGACGTGGCCACGCAGCCGGTCGCGCTCCATCGGCCCCGACGGCTGCGACGCCCGGAGATCGGGGGCTGAGCGGCCGTGGCGCAGCGGCGGCTGACCCGCGAGCGGCAGCCGGAGCCCCGGTGGCGTCGTGGTCTGGTTGCGGGGATGAACGGTGCCGCTGGTGTCCAGGCGACCGGTCACCGGGCGGGTCCTGGGAGGTGGGGGTGGACCGCCGCGGCGCCGAGTGTCCGCGCCCGCACCTGCCCCATCGCCGTCGCCGGCCTGCCGCATCCGCTGCCGTTCGCCGTCGCCGGCTCTCGATGGTCTCGCCGGCGCGGGTCAGCGCGGCATAGGCGGCGTTGATCTCGGCCATCCGCCGGGTGGCTCGCCGCGCGACCTCGGGGTCGTCCCCGGTCAGGTCCGGGTGGTGGCGACGGGCGAGTGCCCGCCAGGCGGCCTTGATCTCGTCGGGCGAGGCGCCGGGCTCGACACCGAGCACGACATGCGGGTCCTTGTGGGGCACGGACCCGAGTGTATCGCCCCACCGGGCGGTCCCACGGCGAGCCAGCGGCGACAGGTCCCCTTGACAGACCCAGGCGGCCGGGGTCCCATTCGGGCATGCCCCGTGCCAACCACGCCCGCCGCGCGGGTCTCGCCGCCGCCATCGCCGCCCTGCCGCTGGCGATGGCCTACCGGTTCGCGCTCGTGTACCGCGTACGCGCCGGATACCCGCGCCGACATCCGCCTGCCGCGACGCCCGCGATGGCAGGGCTCGCGTGGGAGGACGTCGAGGTCGCCTCGGCCGACGGCCTGGTGCTGCCGGGCTGGTACATCGCGGCCGGACCGGAACGCGCTCCCGGTGTTGTCCTTGTCCACGGCTGGGAATCCGCGCGCGACCGGACGCTTCCGCACGCGCAGGTGCTGCACGCGATCGGATGCCACGTGCTGACCATCGACGTGCGCGGTCACGGGGCCAATGGCCCCGAGGCCATGCCCCTGTCGGTCGGCGAGTTCGCCGCGGACGCCCGGGCAGGGGTCGACTGGCTGGTGGCCCGGTCGGAGGTCTCCCGCGTGGCCCTGCTGGGCCACTCGATGGGCGCGGCGGGCTCGCTCGTCGCGAGCGCCGGGAACCCCGACGTCGCGGCGGTCATCGCCGTCTCGACGCCTGCGGACCCGGCCCGCCTCACCCGCCAGACGTTCCGCCTCGCGAACCTGCCCATTCCGGGCCTCATCGCATGGCCCCTCGCCTGGCTCACCACGCTGGTGTACCTGCGCCCGCGGGGTCACACGATCGCGTCGGTGAGCGCCACGATCGCCGTGCGCGAGATCAGCCTCGCCCGTCCTGCTCGCGCACGGGTCGGACGATGGCGTGGTCCCGGTGACCGACCACGATCGGCTGGCGACCGCCCGTCGCACGGCGCGACCGCTCGCCGTCACCGAGGAGATCGTCGTCGAAGGCGGCCGCCACTCGTGGCTGTACGAGTTCCCCGAGTACCGGGCCGCCATCGGCAGGTTCCTGGCCACGCACCTGGGCGGGCCGCTGTCGCCGGACGAGGCTGCGGCGGTCGCCGAGGCGGTCGAGGCCCGGCGCCTGCCGGAGCCTGAGCGCCTCACCACGCTCGACGAGGAGCCGGGTGGGCTCAGGTCGCTGACCCGCCTCCTGCGTCGCCATGGGCCCCCAACGCACGAGCAGGTCGCGCCAATCCACGAGTCCTGATCCCACCGCGCGGGGTCGCCCCCGCAAGGAGCCATCCATGAACGTCTGGGACGCCGTCCGCACCAAGCGCGCGATCCGCAAGTTCGCTGCCCTGCCCATCGCGCCGGAGGACCTCGAGCGCATCGTCCGGGCCGGGACTCGAGCTCACAGCTCCAAGAACCAGCAGCGCTGGGCGTTCATCGTCGTTGAGGACCGTGATCGGCTCGAGGCGCTCTCGAAGGTCGGCCCCTATGCCGGGCACGTGGCGGGCGCCGCGGCGGCCGTGGCCCTGGTGACGCCCGATCCCCTCGGCCCCGACCAGCCCCTCAGCGTCGTCTGGGACGTGGGTGGAGCGGCGGCCCAGATGATGCTCGTCGCCTGGGAGCTGGGCATCGGGAGCTGCCCGGCGACCGTCTACGAGCAGGCGATGGCGAAGGAGCTGCTCGGCTATCCCGACGGGCTGTGGTGCGAGTACATCCTCTCGTTCGGCTACCCGGCGGACCCGGCCAGGCTCACCGCGCCCAACCGGCCCGGGGGGCGTCGGCCGCTGGACGAGGTCGTCTTCCGGGAGCGCTGGCAGGAACGCTGAACGGGATCCGCAACTGGACGCTCAGCCCTCCGGCGCCGCGTGGATGGGGTCCGGGCGCTCCTGGCCGCACCCGGCCAGACCGCAACGGGACTTGCGGATGTAGTTGTCCGTCACCGCCACCGAGGTGACCATCCCGAACCCTCCGGTGCTCCTGCTGCCACCACCCGAGGCCATGGCCGCGATGCCCGGGTCGTTGACCTCGACGAAGGCGTGCGGCTTGCCCGGCTCCGCGTGAGACTCGGCCTCGTGATGCCAGGGAACCCGGATCCTCATCTCGTCCTCCATAGCCCGGATCGACACCATCATCGTGATCGGGCCAAGGGCCCTGTCAAGGGTCAGCTGGCGGCGCCGTCGTACTCCGGGTCGTCGGACTCCACGTCCAGCGCCTCCAGGACCGAGTCGCCCGCCGCGGCCGGCAGCTCCGGGGCCGGCGCCCCCTCGGCGACATAGCTCTCGATCGCGGCGTCCAGGCCCACGTCACGACCGGCACCCTCGGACAGGAGCCACTTGTGTTCCAGGACGTCGCAGTAGGTCTGGACGAGGTCGCGGTCCGGGCCGACGAAGGCGACGATCCGCGCCTGCGTCGGACGGTAGACCTCGCGCAGCCAGCGGTCGGCGGCCTCGCTGGCGTCCACCGGCCGGCGTTCGTAGAACTCCAGCCAGGCGTGGTACTCGGCGAGGTCATTGAGCAGGAGGCGGGCCTGGCCCTCCAGCGTTCGCAGGCGGGTGCGACGCTCCAGCTCGTTGGCGTGGTACCGGCGCGTGGTCACCAGCGTGCGCAGGCGGACGGTCCCCGCGGCGCCGATGGGATCCACCTCGAGGTCGACCGAGAAGCCGAGGTCGTTGAGGCGTCGCAGGCGCGACCGGATCGCCCGCCGATCGCCCGGGATCAGGTCCGGCTGGCCATAGAGCTCGTGCCAGACCGCGTCGTAGCGCACTCGGACGGACTCGGCCGATTCGATCGCGGCGTCTACGTCCTCGGGCCGGCCCTGGTAGGCAGCGAGATCCGCGAGACCGAACGCGACGTTCTCGACGAGGATGTCGAGGTCGAACCGGCGCTGCCCGTCCGAGAGGCCGGGGTGGACCTCGCTGGTCTCCGCGTCCACGAGATAGGCCTGGATCCGGTCGCCGTCGCGGCGGAACAGCGTGTTGGCGAGCGAGCAGTCGCCCCAGTAGACCCCGCCGCGATGGAGGTCCACCAGCAGCAGCGCCATCGCATCCAGGAGCCCGTCGCGGTACGCGGCGCTCGCGTCCCGCAGCCGCATGAGCAGCCGCCGGTACTGCATCGAGTGGCGGAGGTACTCCGTGACCAGGATGGCGTCGCCGCGGTCCGGCCGCTCCGCGAGCCCCACGGCTCGAACGGCGGGCAGTCCCGCTTCCTCGAGATGCCGCAGCACCGTGAACTCGCGCTCGGCGACGACCGCGGGCAGCTCCTTGAGCGCGTACACGAGCCCGTCCGAGACGAGGAACCGCACGAGGTGGCGCGACGGCCCAACGGGCAACTCGCGGAAGCGGTGGCCGGTGTGGTCCCAACGAGCGAGCGACTGCTCCCACGGCAGGTCCAGGAGCGACGGCGACCTCGTCCCGCAGGCGCAGTCGCGGGAAGGTCATCGGTGGGACGTCCGGGGACCGTGCGAACGAACGGGCGCTGCGCCGCTCAGGGACGCTTGCGCAGGTAGTCGGCCACGCCGGCGTCGTAGCCGAGCGACTCGAACAGCTTGCGGGCGTCCGGGCGGTGGTGACCGGCCGTGACCTCGAGGAACGCGGCGCCCTCCGCGCCGGCGACCCGCTCCGCGTCGATCATCAGCTGGCGCCCGATGCCACGGGCGCGGACTCCCGGATCCACGACCAGCGCGACGATGCGGGCGAACCGCTCGTCAGTCTCGAAACGGGGCAGGACGTGGAAGGCGACGAAGCCGATGACCTCCCCTCCAGCCTCCGCGACGAGGACGCGCGCGTCCGCGGTGGAGAACCGGGCGATGCGGGCCGCGAGATCGGAGGCGCCCGCCGGATAGCCCTCATCCGTGAGGAGCGTCGCGAGCCGCTCGGCATCGTCGGCCGTGGCGGCTCTAACCGTGACAGAAGCGGCGTCGTTCATGGCGCGATGGTACCCGCCTCCGCGGCCGCGGACACCGGCGTCCGGCCCTCCGTGACGATGACGTGCGGCCCGGCGGGGCTCCCGGCGAGCAGCACCTGGGCGCCAAAGGGTCCGTCGCGATGACTGCTGGCGGTGACGCCGCGTTCGCGGGCCGCGTCGAGCCAGGCATCCAGGCCGCTTGACGGGCGCAGGTACAGCGCGCAGGGTCCCTCGCCGTCCCGGGCCAGCGAGGCCGCGGTGCGCCCCTCGGTGGACGGTTCCAGGAGCACCATCCATGCGCCGGGCAGCCCGTCCCCCTCGCGCAGGCGCGCGCGCGCTCCCAGGTGCTCGTCCATCACGAGCCCGTCCGCGTCGAGCTCGACCCCCGGTGGCACGCCGGAGGGGCGCGGCCCGAGCCACGGATCCAGCTCGGACTCTGCTCGCTCGAGCTCCACGGTGCACCACCCGAGGCCGACGAGCAGCAGCGGTCCCGCTCCGCCGCCCGCGGCCGGGGGCTCCTCGCCGTTGGGTACCGGCTCCAGCACGAGGCGGCCGGCGGTGCGCGGGTCGTCACCCGGTCCCTCGCGGATCCATGGCCGGACCTCCAGCTCGGCGACTCCCAGGCCCAGGCGCCGTGCGCCGGGCACCAGGCCGCCGGGCCAGACCGTGATGGACAACCGGTGCGCCAGCTCGCCCGCGACGGCGGCCGGGTCCTTCGCCTGCCAGGTCAGCCGCGCCCAGAGCGTCATCCGAGCATCATGTCCGGCGACTCGCCCACGGAGGCGAACCCGAGGCGCGCGTAGAGCCGCAGGGCTGTCTCGTTGTCCGAGAAGACGCCGAGGTACGTGCGGCCGACCTCGCGGCCGCCGGCCACGGCCATCGCATGCCGGGTCGCCAGCCCCGCCAGGCCGCGCCCGCGGTATGCGTCGCGTGTCCCGATCGACGAGAGATAGGTGAAGCCGTCGAACGTCGTTGCCTTCGCGCACGCGGCCGGCTCGCCATCCACCCGCACCAGCACCAGCACGATCCGCGGGTCATCGAGGGTCAGTCGCAGGTCCGCCGCCAGCTGCCCAGCGCGACCGGTCGGAGCGTCGAAGGACTCGGCGAGAACGACCCCCAGCTCGTCACAGTCCGTTGCGCCGGCGTCCGCCGGGCTCCGGATCGCGTGGAGGGTGACGCCGCGCCCCGGTTCGTCGACCCGCACGGGCGGGCTCGCGGCCGGGTCGTCGAGCACCATCACGTGACCTGCGCCGAAGGCCCGGAACCCATGTGCCTCGAGACGAGCCGCGAGGTCCACCGGCCGGCAGTGTGCCGGGGACGGCCAGATGTGCGGCCGCCGGCCCAGGACGGCGAACAGCGCGAGCGCCTCGGTCAGCCGGCGGTCGAAGCCTCCGTCGTCCTCGGGCCAGCGGACGCTCGCCATGCGGTTCCAGAACGGATCCGCGTCCACCGGATCGTGGAGGACCACGGCATGCCCGAGGTCGCGCACATCCCGGCTCGGGATCGCGTGGGCGCGCGTCTCATGGCGTTCCATGGCGCGCATGGTTGCGTCATCGATGGCCACGTGACGGATCACGCGGCCACGATACCGCGCCACCGGGCGCCGCCTCGGGGCCGTTCCATGTTCGCTTCGGAGCACCACCGCACATTGGACAGTATCCAATCTGAGGTACAATGGCGCCACGCACCCGATCCACCCCGCCACACCCCACTGGAGTCCTCCGATGACCCTCGCGACCAGCACGACCGGCCATGCCGCCGCCCTCCAGGAGAGCCTCGTCGAGCTCATCGACCTGTCCCTCCAGGCCAAGCACTACCACTGGAACGTCACGGGCCAGGACTTCCGTGGCGTGCATCTCCAGCTCGACGAGATCACGGACCAGGTCCGCCTCTGGTACGACGACGTGGCCGAGCGCATGGCGACCCTCGACGTCGCCCCGGACGGCCGCCTCTCGACGCTCGCCGCGACGTCCCCGCTCCCCGCGGCCGGCGAGGGCTGGCAGCGCGACGTGGATGCGGTGACGGTGATGCGGGACCGCCTGACGGAGGTCGCCGCACGGATCGAGCAGCGCGCCGCCGCCATCGATGACGACCTCGTGACCCAGGGCCTGCTCCTCGAGATCGCGGGCGGCCTCGCCAAGCACGCGTGGATGCTCCGCGTCCAGGCCCGGTGATCCAGGCTCCCGGACGGCTTCGCGCCGCCGGGCTGCGGGTGACGCCCCAGCGGGTCGCCATCCTCGACGCGCTGGCTGCCCTCGGCGGACACCCGACCGCGGACGAGGTGGCCGCGGCACTCGGGGAGGCCGGCAGCCCGCTTCCACGTGCCAGCCTGTACCACGCGCTGGGCGCAATGGCGGACGCCGGCGTCCTGCTGGTCGCCGACGCCGGCCCAGGGACGGCGCGGTTCGAGGTGGCGGGCGACTGGCACCACCACCTCGTGTGCCGCGCCTGCGGCTCCATCGTCGACGTGCCGTGCGCGACCGGGGAGCGTCCGTGCCTGGAGGCGGCGCTGCCCGGCGCCATCGTGGACGAGGCGCAGGTCGTGTTCCGGGGACTCTGTCCTGCCTGCGCCGCGGAGCGGCAGCGCGCCTGACGCCGCTCGGGGCAGCCCTACCGGTGCGCGACGATCGCGCTGGCGCCCGATGGCAGGTCGATGAGCTCAGGGGTCGGAACGGCGGCGTCAGCGAACCAGCCCAGCGCCTCGGAGCGCGTGACCAGCCGCGTCCCACCCAGGAGCTCGTCGAGCTGCGTGCCCGCGAGCAGCTCGCTGTGACGGGTCCGGAGCTCCTCGGGATCCGTCGGCAGGTACCAGTCGAGGGCGACGAGCCAGCCACCGGGCTTGAGCGCGGCCCACGCCGAGCGGATCGCTGCAGCCGGGTCCGGCAGCTGGTGGAGCGCGTACTGGAAGTAGGCCAGCGTCGCCTGGCCCTCGTGTCCGACGGCGGTGACATCTCCCGCCTCGATGGTGATCCGGTCGGCCAGGACCGCTGCCTCCACGGCAGCCCGGGCCCGGGTCACGGAATCCGGTTCGAACTCGATCCCGGTCAGCGTCGTGCCCGGGAAGCGGCGGGCCATCGCGATCAGCCAGCGGCCGCCACCGCAGTGGATGTCGAGGATCCGCGAGCCGGGCTGGAGGTCGATCACGAGCTGCGGGACCGCCGGCAGCACCTCCTGGAAGAACACGGCGATGTCCTGGACGGTCAGCCGCTCGATGGCCTGCCGGTAGCGGTCCGGACGCGACGCCTTGGGGACGCCCGTCCGGAGGACCTCCGTGAGGTCCCCGAAGTCGAGGCTGCCGATGGCCGCGTGGAGGAACTGGCCGCCGAGGTATTCGGGGCGGTTGGCGTCGAGCAGGATGCCCGCCACGTCCTCGGGCACCCGGAGCCGGTCGTCCTCGAGCTCGATGAGGTCGTGCGCGCCGGCACCCCAGGCCCAGCGGCCGATCAGGGCGGGCTCCGTGCCGGTGCGCCGCGCCAGCTCGTCCGCGGTCATGCCCGCGATCCCCGCCTCGCGCAGGCGCGCGAACAGCCCGAGCTCCAGGCCCGTGACGATGTACCACGTGCGATGGAAGCCGCCGAGGCTGGCGACCAGGTCGTCGAAGCGATCGTCGAGCAGCATGGCTGCATTGTGGCACGCCGGAATCGCCGGTGACAGGGCGTGGGCAAGCCCGATCCGTGGCGGTTCGGGTGCTAGCATCCGGCCGCCGCCACCGTTCCGGCGCGGCGCATGCAACCGGGACGCCTCGAACCGGGTTCAGGAAGGTGATGGACGACACCCAGCTCGCTCACCGCCTCTCCCGGGATCTCGACGGAACGTTCGAGAGCCTGGTCCACGCCCACGTGGACCGGTGCCATGCGATCGCCCACCGGATGACCGGCAATCCCCACGACGCCGAGGAGATCACCCAGGACGCCCTTGTCCGCGCCTACCGGGCGCTGGCCACGTACGACCCCGAGCGCATCCAGGCGCTGCGGCTCCGCCCCTGGCTGGCCACGATCGTGCTCAACCTGTGCCGCAATCGGGCACGGTCGCGGCACGCTCCCACGATGCCGCTCGACGCGCTCGTGGAGGCGGGACGCGAACCGGCGGCCGACGCCGCCTCGGATCCCGCGGGGGCCGCCCTGCGGACGGCGGACCGTGAGCGGCTCGCCGCGCGACTGGCCGCGCTCCCGGAGCGGTACCGCGCCCCGGTCGTCCTGCGTCACGTGGACGACCTCTCCTACGCCGAGATCGCGGCGGTCCTCGGACGCCCCGAGGGCACGCTCAAGGCCCAGGTCCACCGGGGACTGGCGCTCCTGCGCGCCGCGATGGCTCCCACCGATCTCGAGGAGCTGACTGCATGAACCGCATCACCCGCAACGCCGACCCCGCGCTCAGCGATGACGCCCCCGGGGCCCTCTCCGCCCTTGCCGTCCCGGCACCCGCCGGGCTCGCCGACGACGTGCTCGTCGGGGTCGGGCTCGTGGACCGGATGGCCCCCTACCCCTCTCCGATCGGCACGCTGTTCATCGCCTGGAACGGGCGAGGCGTCGCCGAGGTGGATCTCGGTCCCGATGGCGACGATGCGCGAGCCCGCCACGAGGCACGCTCCGGGCGCCGCACCGTCCCGGCCAGCTCGCTCCCGGCCCACCTGGCCGACGCGATCGCACGCCGGCTCGCCGGGGAGCGACGGGTCCGCATCCCGCTGGACCTCCGCGGCCGCACCGAGTTCGAGGTCGCCGTCTGGACCAAGGCGCTGGAGATCCCGCGGGGCGAGGTCCGCCCCTACGGCTGGATCGCGGCAGAGATCGGCCGGCCCAGGGCGGTCCGGGCAGTGGGCACGGCCCTCGGGCACAACCCGGTGCCGCTCATCGTCCCCTGCCACCGTGTCGTCCGCACCGACGGCACCATCGGCCAGTACAGCCTCGGCGGTCCTGGCAACAAGCGGACGATCCTCGCGGCCGAGGGTCTCGACCCGGCGGCGCTCGAGGACGCCGCCCGACGCGGCGAGCGCCTCTCGGGCTCGACGACGACCCGGATCGTCTGCTGGCCCACGTGCCGTCACGCGCGCCGGACCCAGGACCGGTACCGGGTTGCCTTCCGCTCGCTCCGCGAGGCCGGAGAGATGGGCTACCGCCCGTGCAAGGTCTGCCGCCCCACGGCGCTCGAGTCGGCCGCGTAGACACGCTTCGCGACCCGTCGACGCAGGCCGTGACCCGGCCCGGACCCTCACCGCAACCCGGGTGCAACTTGGCCTAGCCGACTAGCCCAAACCACCGGCGCCGGGCTACACTCGCGCTTCCGAGCGAGACAGGAGCAACCCAGAACGATGCGGTCCAGCGCCAGCCCTCTCGCCGTCTGGTCCGGGATCCTGGTCCTGTACGTCGTCTGGGGCTCCACCTACCTCGGCATGAAGCTGGCGATCGACACGCTGCCGCCGTTCGTCATGGGCTTCCTGCGCTTCGTGCCGGCCGGCCTGCTGCTGTGCGCCGGGGTGCTCCTTCACGCCCGGGGTGCCATCGCCAGGCCAACCCGCATCCAGGTCCGTGATGCGTCCATCGTCGGCGCCATGCTGCTCCTCGGCGGGACCGGCCTCGTGGCCTGGGGCCAGCAGACGATCCCGACGGGGATCGCCGCGCTGTTGATCGGCCTTATCCCGATGTGGCTGGCCATCTTCGGCCGCGTGCTGTTCGGCGATCGCGTTCCGGCGCTCGCCGCCGTGGGCATCGTCGTCGGCCTCGCCGGCGTGGCGATCCTCGCCTGGCCCACGGGCGGCGCGGGCGCGCTTGATCCCGCCGGTCTGCTGGCGCTGATGGTTCGCTCCGTTGTTCTGGTCGCTGGGGACGCTCTACGCCATGAAGCGCGCCGTGCTACCGGCGCCGGCCCTGTTCTCGACCGGCAGTCCAGATGATCGTCGGTGGGTTCGCCTTCCTCGTCGTGGCGATCCTGACCGGCGAGATGGCGACCGTTCGACCTCGACGTAGGTGTCGGCGACCAGCTGGTTCGGCGTCACCTACCTCATCGTCATGGGTGGACTCGTCGCCTTCCCCACCTATGCCTGGCTGCTCACGGTCGCGCCGATCGGCAGGATCGCGACGTACGCCTACGTCAACCCGGTTGTTGCCGTCTTCCTCGGCTGGCTGATCCTCGATGAGCCGCTCACGATCCGGACCGTGGTCGCCTCGGTCGTCATCGTGGCGGCGGTGGCCCTCATCGTGACCGCGCGGGGACGCAGCAGCGCGGTGTCCGTTGAGGCTGTCCCGCCCTCGACGGGCGCCACCAGCCCGCTGCCGCGCACCGAGCCGGCCGGTGCCGCCCAGGAGACCGCCCCGGTCTCCTGACCCGTCGTCATGCGAATCGGCGTCAGCCCGGGACGCGAGAACCCCTCGGCCGGCCACGGCTCGCAGCGCAGCGGCCGGTCCTCGCGGTAGCCCAGCGCGTAGTCGGCCTGGATCAGCGTGTGCAGCTGGCTCGTGCCCTCGTAGATCACCGCGGCCTTGGAGTTGCGCAGGTAGCGCTCGACGGGGAACTCGTTGGAGTACCCGTTCGCGCCGTGGATCTGGATGGCGTCCAACGCCGCCTGCACCGAGTGGTCCGTCGCGTGCCACTTCGCCAGCGACGTCTCCCGCGTGTTGCGCAGCCCCTGGTTCTTGAGCCAGCCCGCCTGCCACACCAGGAGCCGGCCGATCTCGGTGCCCTTGGCCATGTTGGCGATCATCTGCTTGACCAGCTGGTGCTGGCCGATCTCCTGGCCGAACGTCTCGCGCTCGTGCGCGTACTTGACGCGATGCATCGAGGCACGCCTGGGCGAGGCCGACGGCGCCCGCCGCGACCGTGAACCGCCCCTGGTCGATGGCGCTCATGGCGACCAGGAACCCCTCGCCCTCCTCGCCGATCCGGTTCTCGACCGGGACGCGGACGTCCTCGAAGTCGATGAGGCCGGTGTTGCCGGCGCGGATCCCGAGCTTGCCGTGGAGCGTCCCCGTCGTCAGGCCCGGCATCCCCCGCTCCACGATGAAGGCGGTGATCCCCTTGTGGCGCTTCGCGCGATCCACGGACGCGAACACGAGGAAGTGGTCGGCCAGGTCGGCGAGGGAGATCCAGATCTTGTGGCCGTTGAGGACGTACGAGTCGCCGTCCCGGCGCGCCGTCGTCTGCAGGGCGCCGGCGTCCGTCCCCACGCCCGGCTCGGTCAGGCCGAAGGTCGCCAGCTTCTCGCCCTTCGCCTGCGGGACCAGCCAGCGCTGCCGCTGCTCCTCGGTCCCCCACTGCAGGAGCGTGAGGCTGTTGAGGCCGACGTGGACGCTCTGGATCACCCGGAACGCCGTGTCGGCCCGCTCCAGCTCCTCGCACAGCAGCGCGAAGCTGATGTAGTCCATGCCCAGGCCGCCGTACCGCTCCGGGATCGGCGCCCCCAGGAAGCCCAGCTCGCCCATCTTCGCGAAGATCTCGGGGTGGACCTCGCCGCCGGCGTCCCACTCCCGGATGTTGGGCAGGATCTCCGCCTCGACGAAGGCGCGGGCGGTGTCGCGGACGAGCCGGTTCTCGTCGGTGAGGGTGAAGTCGATCACGGTGAGGGCCTCGACACGGGTCCGGGGTGGTCCCCCGATGCTACCCCCGCCCCGCGGCCGTCGAGGGCCCGGTTCCCGCGACGATGCGCTCCCTATACTCGGTCCGTGGACACCAACGACGCCTCCGACGCCCTCGACCTCGCCGCCCTCGCCGGGCCCAACATGTCGCCGGTCCTGGGCCGGTACATGGACCGCAGCTGGTCCCATGGGATCGGCCACCGCCTGTACGACACCGGCGGGCGTGCCTACCTCGACTTCGCGAACGGCATCGCGGTCACGGCCCTCGGGCACGCCCACCCGCGCGTGACGGCGGCGATCCACGCCCAGGTCGACCGGCTCATGGGTCCGGTTCATGCCATCGGCTTCGCGGAGTCGACCGTCCGCCTGGCCCGGATGCTCGCCGACACCTTCCCGGACCCGTTGGACACCGTCCTGTTCCTCAACTCCGGCTCGGAGGCGATCGACGGCGCGATCAAGCTCGCGCGCCGCGTGACCGGCCGCCCGGCGATCCTCTCGTTCCGGGGCGCGTTCCACGGGCGCACGATCGGCGCCACGAGCGTCACGAGCTCGTCGCTCAACTACCGGCTGGGCTACGAGCCGCTCCTGCCGTCGGTCTATCAGCTCCCCTATCCGGCAGCCTACCGCGACTTCGACGATGACGAGGCGGCCGCCACCCGGATCTGCCTCGCGTACCTCGACGACCTCTTCGCGACCACCGTCGCCCCATCGCAGGTCGCGGCGATCCTCATCGAGCCCGTCCAGGGCGAGGGCGGCTACTACCCGGCCCCGGCGGCCTTCCTCCAGGCGCTGCGCGCGCGTCTGCGACGAGCACGGGATCCTGCTCATCGCCGACGAGGTCCAGTCAGGCTTCGGCCGCACCGGCGAGATGTGGGCGTTCGAGCACGCGGGCATCGTCCCGGACGTGGTCTGCGTCGCCAAGGCCATCGCCAACGGCCTGCCGCTGTCCGCGATCGTCGCCAGCCGGGACGTCCAGGCGCGCTGGGGACGCGGCGCGCACGGCACCACGTACGGCGGCAACCCCGTGGCCTGTGCAGCCGGCGTCGCGGTGCTCGAGACGATCCGCGACGAGGACCTGGTGGCCAACGCCCGCCTGCGCGGAGCCGAGCTGACCGGCGGCCTGCGGGAGCTGGCGGCGGACCATCCGGGCATCGGCGACGTGCGCGGGCCGGGGCTGATGATCGGCGTGGAGTTCGTGAAGGATCGTGCGACCCGCGAGCCCGATGGCGCCACGGCGGAGGCCGTGACTGCGCGGGCGGCCGCGGCGGGGCTCCTGCTGCTCACGTGCGGGATCCACCACCAGGTGATCCGCTGGATCCCGCCGCTGGACGTCACCGTCCCCGAGATCGAGGAGGCACTGCGCCTGTTCGAAGGCGCGCTCGAAGGCTAGGGCCTGCGCGCAGCTCGCCGGATCGAGGACCCGTGGCAGGACCGCGCGCGCCCGACGTGCGCGATCAGCGGTTGCGCGCCAGGAAGGCCATCACGTCGTCGAGGCGGAACCGGCGGTCGCCGCGCTTGCACACCCGGTAGAAGGGCAGCTCGCCGCGGTCGCCGAGGCGCTTCACGGTGTTCACGTGGAGGTGGAGCATCTCGGCCACTTCGCTCGCGGTGAGCATGGGTCCGAGGTCGTTGATCGCCATTGACGCCATGTAGTCGTGCCTCTGTCACTTCGGAGCCGGGGACGTCCGATGAGGGCACTGCGGTGCGGTCCGGCTCGCTGATGACAGGAGTGTCCCTGTGAAGTGCGGTGACGCCAAGACGTACTCTTGGTCAGCCGGTGGTACCACCAGGCGGGACGGTACCGGGACAGGCGCGTCGGGGGAGGGGCCCGGACGGGGCCGGGACCGCGCGAGCGGCGCTTGGGGGCACATCCATGCGTCGATCGATCGCGATCGCCGGCCCCCGGGCGAGCGCCACCGGTCCGGATGACCGGGCCGGTGCGACCGCGTTAGTATTCGCCGAAGGAACCCCTGGTGCACGATCAAGTCGCAGGTTCCGGTGCGCGGCGGCACCGGGCTTGAAGCAGGGCATCGGGCGGCGGACCGCCGCCCGGATGCATCACTCGATGTCGTCGATCTCGATGCGGTCGTGCTGGCGGCGCTTGCGGGCAGTCGCGTGCTTCACGACCTGCCGCTGCAGGCTGGTGGGCTCGGGCTCCCAGAACTGGCCGTGGCGGTGCGGGCGCTCCGCGGCGATCTTGCCGTCGGGGCGGGCATGGACCGAGACATGCGTGGAGTGCTGCATCTCACCCACTCATCCGGTTCGACGGCCGGGCGGCCGTCCCATGACCATATCCTCCGCGGCGGAGCATGCCGTCGCAATAGGGCGAACGTAACCTGGGATCGGGCGGATCCTCCCCGATCTCAGGGCGCTCCCCGGAGCCGGACCTCCACCAGCTCCAGCTCGGCCGTGGGCGGGATGCCCCGCAGCTCGCTGCAGCCCGGACAGACGGCCTGCGACGGACCGATCACGTCATCGTGCTCGAGGGCGCCGTCGAAGCCGCATGGGCAGGAGAGCCGGACGTCGAAGGTCTCGACCTCCAGCGCGGCCCCCTCCAGGCTCGTCCCCGGCACCAGCATCTCGAACGCCTGGCGCAGGACGTCGTCGGGGATCGTGGTCGCCCGCCGGACCCTCGCGACGGCCACGGGTCGCCCGCCAGAACGTTCGACTGCCGCGTCCACCAGCTCGGCGACGAGCCCGACCTCATGCACGGCGATGTGCCTCCACCACGGTTGCGACGAGATCGGCGGCACGCGTCACGGCCGGTGCCACGACCTCCGACAGGCCCTCCCCCACCTCGAGCGAGGCCGGCCCGATGCTGACCAGGATCACGGGCGGCGCGCTCCCCCAGAGCTCCCGCGCGAGCCCCACGAGGGCGGACGGGTCGAGGTGATGCGTCCACGCGGTTCCGCCCTCGACGGGCGAGGGCTCGAGGCGGCGCACCGACACCTCGCCCGGCGCCTCATCGGTCCCCGCATCCACGAGGACCAGCAGCGAGGCCTGGCTGGCGTCGGCCGCGAGCTCCGGGGTCAGCTGGTGCTCGCTCCTGATGATGACGCCCGCCAGCCGGGGATCCCCGGCGAGCCGCGCGGCCACCGCCGGTCCGACGCCGTCGTCGGACCGGAGCGAGTTGCCGTAGCCCACGACCATGACCGGGCCGTCCGGGTGTCCGGGCGGTGCGGCCACGAGCGGGATGCCGGGGGACGCGCCGGCGCCGGTCACCGGGCCAGCTCGCCCAGGACCTTCCCGTCCGGTGCGAGGAGCTCGATCTTGAGCGCCATCTGGCCGAGGGCGTGTGTCGAGCAGGACAGGCACGGGTCGTAGCAGCGGATGACCGCCTCCACGCGGTTGAGCATCGGCTCCTCGAGCCGGTCGCCCTTCACGTGCTTGCGCGCGACCTGGAGCACGGCGCGGTTCATCGCCGCGTTGTTGTGCCCGGTGGCGATCACGAGGTTCGCCCACTCGACCAGGCCGTTGTCGTCCACCTTGTAGTGGTGCATCAGGGTCCCGCGGGGCGCCTCGGACACGCCGATGCCCTCCCTGCGGTTGATGCCGGCCACGGACCGCGTGTGCTTGCTCAGGATCTCCGGCCCCTTGAGCAGCTCCTCGATCTTCTCGATCGAGTGGAGCGTGTCGATCAGGCGCGCGTAGTGGTAGTGGAAGGACGAGCCCGCCACCCGGCCCACGCGCCAGCGGAACTTCTCCAGCTCCTCGTCCGCGCGGGGGGTGCCGCACCGGTCGGCCACGTTGAGCCGGGCCAGCGGCCCGACGCGGTAGATGCCATCCGGGTAGCCCATCGGCTTCCAGTAGGTCGTCTTGAGGTACGACCACGGCTCCACGGCCTCGCCGATGTAGTCGTTGAACTCCTTGGGGTCGATCTTGTCGGCGAGGAAGTTGCCGTCCGCGTCGATCACTCGGAGCCAGCCGCCGTAGTGGTCCACGTGGCCCTGGCGGTCCACCAGGCCCATGAACGCCGTGCGGAAGTTGCCGAAGGTCGAGGCCTCCTCCTCCCAGCGGATCATGTCCCGCTTGAACCAGGCGATGGCCCGCTCGGTGGCCGCGATGGCCTCCGGCACGCCAGCGAGGATCCGGTCCCTGACCTCCTCGGTCATCTGGAACGCGACGCCGCCCGGGACGATGCCCGTCGGGTGGATGCGCTTGCCGCCCAGCCACTCGATGATCTGCTGGCCCCACTTGCGGAGCTCGATGCCGTCCCGCGCGAGCTGCGGGTTCTTGCGGGCGACGCCAACGATGTTGCGGATCGCAGGATCCGCATCGAACCCGAACAGCAGGTCGGGCGACGAGAGGTGGAAGAACGAGAGGGCGTTGCTCTGGACGATCTGGCCCAGGTTGATGATCCGCCGCAGGTCCGCGCCGGTGGGCGTCGGCTCGACGGCCATGATGTCGTCCACGGCCTTGGCCGACGCGACGAGGTGGCTGACCGGGCAGATCCCGCAGATGCGGGCCATGATCGCGGGCATCTCGTGGACGGGACGGCCCTGGACGATCCGCTCGAAGCCGCGGAACTGGGTGACATGGAAGTGGGCATCGACGACCTCACCCCGGTCGTCGAGCTGGATGGTGATCTTGGAGTGGCCCTCGATCCGGGTGACGGGATCGATGGTGATCGTCTGGCTCATTCTCGGGCTCCCTCAGCGCCCGAACCGGGCGCCGGCGACGGCGGGGGTGCGTCCGGACAGCAGGTCGTCGAGCAGGGTGTAGATGATGTCCGCGCTGGGCGGGCAGCCGGGCAGGAAGATGTCCACGTCCACGAACCGGTTGACCGGCTGCGAGGTGTGCAGGAGCTTCGGCACGACCCTGTCGGGCACCATCAGGTTCTGGGTCGCGTTCTCGAGGTACGCGCGGCTGAGCAGCGGCTCGGGGCCGATGGAGTTCCGCATCCCCGGCACGTTTGACGTCACGGCGCAGTCGCCGAAGGCGATCAGCACCTTGGTGCGCTCCCTCACGATGTGGATCCGCTCGAGGTCGTCCTCGCTGGACACGGAGCCCTCCACGAGGCAGACGTCCACGTTCTCCGGGAACTCCTTGTAGTCCACCAGCGGCCCGTAGACGAGGTCCGCGCGCTCGAAGATGTCGAGCAGGCGCTCGTCGAGGTCGACGAGCGACATGTGGCAGCCCGAGCAGCCGTCGAGCCAGACCGTGGCGACACGCGGCTTGGTCACAGCCCACGCTCCTCGGTGTGAACCCGCATCCACGGCAGGAACGGGCGTTTGGTCTTGCTGCCTGCGGCCACTGGCCGTCCCTTCTCGAACAGGGCCCCCGTCGGGCAGACCTGGACGCACTTGCCGCAGCTCGTGCAGGTTGGCGACTCGCCCCAGGGGATGCCCATGTCCGCCTGGATCCGGGTCTCGAGGCCGCGGTGCATCACGTCCCACGTGTGGGCGCCCTCGATCTCGTCACAGACACGAACGCAGCGCAGGCACAGGATGCAGCGGTTGTGATCGAGGGTGAACAGGCGGTGGGTCGCATCGACGTCCACCTTGGGGCTGATCCGCGGCAGATCGAAGTGGTTGACGCCCATCTCGTCCGCGGTGTCCTGCAGCTCGCAGTGGTTGTTGGCCACGCAGACCGCGCAGACGTGGTTCCGCTCCAGGAACATCATCTCCGTGACCGCCCGGCGGTAATCCGCGAGCTGCTCGGAGTGGGCCGTGACGTCCATGCCTTCGGCGATCTGGGTCACACAGGCTGCGGACAGCCGGGGCGAGCCGTTGATCTCCACGACGCACATGCGGCAGGCACCGCGGTCGTGGATGCCAGGCAGGTGGCAGAGGCCCGGGATGTCGATCCCGTTCTCCTCCGCGACCTCCATGATCGTCTGGCCTTCGTTCCCCGCGACGTCCTTGCCGTCGATGGTCAGGGTGTAGACGGTCATGCCATCACCTCCGCCGGCTGCTCGATCTCGCAGACGCCGGCGGGACACCTCTTGTCCACGATGTGGGCGAGGTATTCGTCCCGGAAGTAGCGCAGCGTGCTGAAGATGGGGTTCGGGGCGCCCTGGCCGAGGCCGCACAGGCTCATGCGCCGCACGACGCCCGCCAGGCGCTCCAGCTGGGCCAGGTCCACCATGTCCGCCTGGCCGCTGCAGATCTTGTCGAGCAGCATCCAGAGCTGGGTGGTGCCGACCCGGCACGGGACGCACTTGCCGCAGGATTCGTCGCGGCAGAAGTCCATGAAGTACCGGGCGACGTCCACCATGCACGAGGTGTCGTCCATGACGATCATGCCGCCCGAGCCCATGAACGAGCCGAGCTCGATCAGGGTCTCGTAGCTGACCGGGGTGTCCAGGTGCTCGGCCGGGATGCAGCCGCCGGACGGGCCGCCGGTCTGGACGGCCTTGAACGGCCGCCCGTCGGGGATCCCGCCTCCGATGTCGTAGATGATCTCGCGCAGGGTCATGCCCATCGGGACCTCGACGAGGCCCGTGTTCACGATCCGGCCGGCCAGCGCGAACACCTTGGTGCCCTTGCTCTTGCCGATGCCGATCGAGGAGTACCAGTCGGCGCCCTTGCGCAGGATCGTCGGGACGCTGGCGAAGCTCTCGACGTTGTTGATCAGCGTGGGGCAGCCGAACAGGCCCGAGACCGCCGGATACGGTGGGCGCGGGCGCGGCGTGCCGCGCTTGCCCTCGACCGACTGGATGAGGGCGGTCTCCTCGCCACAGACGAACGCGCCGGCACCGAGCCGGATCTGGACGTCGAAGGTGAACGAGGTGTCGGCGATGTTCGCGCCCAGGAACCCGGCGCGCTGGGCGGCCCGGATCGCGGACCGCAGGCGCGCCACGGCCAGCGGGTACTCGGCGCGGCAGTAGATGTAGCCCTCGGTCGCATGGACCGCGAAGGCGGCGATCGCCATGCCCTCGAGCACCCGGAACGGGTCGCTCTCGAGCACGCTGCGATCCATGAACGCGCCGGGATCGCCCTCGTCCGCGTTGCAGATGACGTACTTCTGCTTGCCCTCGGCCTTCGCCACGGTCGTCCACTTGAGGCCGGTCGGGTAGCCCGCGCCTCCGCGGCCGCGGAGGCCGCTGCTGGTGATGACCTCGCGGACCTCGGTGGACGTCATCTCCGAGAGGACGTTCTTGAGGGCCTCGTAGCCGCCGCGCTCGATGTAGTCGTCCAGGCTCTCGGGATCGACACGACCCATGTTCTCGGTCGCGACCCGGAGCTGCTTCTCGAAGAACGGGCCCTGCGGCTGGCGCTCGTCGGTCTCCTTGACCGCCTTCAGGGCCTCGACGATGTCGCCGACGCCGTCCGGCGTGACGCCGCTGAACAGCTGGCCGGTCTCGGGGATCTCGACCAGCGGCCCGGCGACGCACAGGCCCAGGCATCCGACCCGCTTGACGACGACGTCGGTCAGGCCGGCATCGGCCGTCGCCTCGCCCAGGCGGAGCATGACGTCGTGGGCCTGCGAGGACATGCACGAGGCGGCCTCGCACACGAACGCCCGCGCGCGCACCGGACCCTCGCTGACCTCTTCCGTGATGACGCGGCGGCGGATGGGTCGCGCCGCGGCAGGCTGCTCGCTCACATCGCCTCCAGTTGGGCGATCAGGTCGCCCGCGCTGACCTTGCCCCTGGCCTCGCCGTCGACGACGACGGCAGGCGCGAGGCTGCATGCACCCAGGCAGCGCGCCGTGAGGAGCGAGACCTTGCCGTCCTCGGTCGTCTGCTTGGGCTTGAGGCCGAACCGCTTCTCGAGGCCGACCATGATGTCCTTGGCGCCGTTGATGTAGCAGGCGGTGCCGGTGCACACGACGCAGGTGTGCTCGCCCTGCGGCTTGAGGGTGAAGAAGGAGTAGAACGTCGCCACCCCGTACACGCGGGAGTGCGGGACGCCGAGCGTGTCGCCGACGTAGTGGAGCGCCGGCTCGTCCAGGAACCCGAAGGCCTCCTGGGCGGCGTGCAGCGCCTCGATCAGCGCCGCGGGACGGTCGCCCATGCGGCGCATCCGCGTCTCGACGATCTTCCAGCGCTTGTCGTCGCTCGGCGGCGCCGGCTTGGTGTACAGAGCGGGCATCCCCACCCTCCGTTGCGATGGCCGAATAGAGCACTCGGGGCGCGGCGCGGACCGCCGACCTGGGGCGACGATGCGCGCGAGCTGTCCCGGCCATCCTACGCGCACGGCAGGTCACGTTCTGGGGCCGTCCGTCCCGAGTCCCGGGGCTGCGCCGGGGTGGCCCGGGGGCCGCCCGGTCCCGGGTCCCGGGACCATTGGCCCGGCGGTCATGTCGAGGCGGCTGTCGCCATGGCCATCGTCAGTCAAGAGCCCCGTCGACGTCCTGACTCGTGGAGGGTTCATCCGCGCGGTCCAAGCGCAGAGGTGGCCCTCGGATTCGCACGGATCGACACCCAGCTCCTCGCCGACACCGGTGGCATGACCCCGTGGCGAGTCGCCAGGCCACCTGGTGAAGACTCGCCTGCAGTGGCGCGAGCAGAAGTGGCGCCCCCGGCAGTGTCTGAGTTCACGACATGTGAGGCAGGTGGTATGAGTCTGATGAGGCGGGACATGCGTGACAGTCGAGCGCATGTCGAAGCATCGGGTGGCCGTCCTCAAGGCCGGCTCCAGGGAGCTGTCCGTCACGGCCGCGGCGGCCGCGTCGGGATCAGCCGGCAGCAGCTCACTCGCCTGCTCCGCCGCTACCGCGACGGCGGGCTCGACGGCCCTCGAGCCACGTTCCCGCCGACCCCTGCACCAACCCGCGCGACACGCCGGACGCGGTCCGCGACCGGGTCCTCGCCCTCCGCCGGGATCTGGCCGCCCGCGGGCCTCGACGCGGGGCCGGTCACGATCGCCTGGCACCTCGGGCGGGAAGGCCTGCCGGTGCCGTCGGTCTCGACCATCCGCCGGGCGCTCCACGCCGCGGGCCTCGTCGTGCCCGAGCCGCACAAGCGTCCGCGGAGCTCCTGGATCCGGTTCGAGGCGGCCGCGCCCAACGAGGTCTGGCAGGCGGACTTCACCCACTGGCGCCTGGGCGACGGCAGCGAGGTCGAGATCCCGAGCTGGCTCGACGACCACTCCCGCTACCTGCTCGGGTGCACCGTGTTCCGGCGGGTCGGCGGCGACGACGTGGTCGCGACCTTCACCGCAGCGGGCGACGCGTACGGCTGGCCCGCAGCCACGCTCACCGACAACGGGACCGTGTACACCACGCAGGCTGGTCGGCGGCCGCAACGGCCTCGAGCACCTGCTCGCGTACCTCGGCATCCGCCAGAAGAACGGCAACCCGGGCCACCCCCAGACCCAGGGCAAGATCGAGCGGTTCCACCAGACCCTGAAGCGCTGGCTGGCACGGCAGCCGATGCGCGCGGACGCTCACCGCGCTCCAGGCCAGCTCGACGCCTTCCGCGAGGTCTACAACGAGCAGCGGCCGCACCGGGCGATCGGCCGGCGGACCCCGGGCGAGGCGTACCGGGCGATCCCCACGGAGCGGCCATCCGGACCCGCCGGCCGCGGCCACTTCCGCCTCCGCTGCGACACGACGGACAGCAAGGGCGCCATTACGCTCCGGCGTGCCGGGCGGCTGCACCACCTCAAGGTCGGCGCAGGCACACGCGCGCACTCCGGGTGCTCGCGATCGTTGACGAGCAGGAGGTGACCGTCGTCGCCCTGACACCGGCGAGATCCTCTCGAGCCACCTGATCGAGCCCGACAAGGGGTACTGGCGCAACACACGGCGAGACCCCGGCCGATGGCCGGGGTCTCGGGCGACTGACTGACTCACATGTCCCGACTCATGTGACTCATATGTCGCGACTCATGACAGTGGCGCCCCCGGCAGGAATTCGAACCTGCGACCAAGTGCTTAGAAGGCACCTGCTCTATCCGCTGAGCTACGGGGGCGCGGATGTGCGTTCAGTCTACGCACGAACTGTGGGTATCGACGGGGCTAGCGACCTTCAGTCTGCGGAGCACGCCGCGGACGACGATCCTGCCATCAGGCCGATAAGGCGCCAGTGCCCCGCGAGCGTGTCGAGCGCAACATCGCACCCCGCCACGCGTCCCACCATCCAGGGCGGGAGGCAGTGACCCGCAGCGCGCGTCCCGGAGGCATGGAGATGGTCTGTGCGGATTCGCTACGTCGACCCGGCGGGCTCACGACCTGGCTCGCCTTCTCGCTGACGGCCGTCCTGCTCGCCGGGTGCGGCATCACAGGACCGACCGCCCCACCTCCGGGTACGAGTGTGCCCGCCGCCTCGATGCCGACAGCCACCACAGCCGCCACATCATCGCCGCCGCCCGTCTCCACGAGCCCGAGCTCGGGGCCGTCAGCCCAGGCCTCCCCGAAGCCGGAGGACGCCACGGGCTCTTCGGCCGCGTCCGCCTCACCGTCCGCGGCAGCGCGGAAGGCCGCCTGGCACGCGACCGGCAAGACGATTGAGGCACATCTGCTCGGCACCGCCACGACGCTGTCCGACGGCAGGGTGCTCCTGGCGGGCGGCAAAGCAAGCACCGAGGGCGGGAAGCCTGGCGCCTCAGCAGAGCTGTACGACCCTACCACCGGGAAGTGGACCGCGACCGGGAGCATGGCGCGGGCGCGTTGGGGTCACACCGCAACTCTGCTGGAGGGTGGGAGGGTGCTTGTGACAGGTGGCGCCGCTGGGCCTGGGTGTTCTGGCGCCATCGTCTCTGGCTGTGGCCGCCAGCTGGCCTCCGCCGAGCTGTACGATCCGGGCAACGGCGGATGGGTCCCCGCAGCGAGCATGCATCAGGTCCGCAGCGGTCACACGGCTACGCTGCTGCCCGACGGCAGGGTTCTGGTGGCCGGCGGCTACGACGTCAAGGGAGCCGAGGCCGCCTCCACCGAGATCAAGGGGCGGACGACCGCGGAGCTGTACGATCCGGGCAGCGGGCAGTGGACACCAACCGGCAGCCTGGTTGATCCCCGCGCCGGCGCCACGGCGACGCTGCTGCCCGACGGCTCTGTGCTCGTGGCCGGCGGCGACCTGGACATGGCGCGGCCTGCGGAGTTGTACGACCCCGGTACCGGCGAATGGACGCCCACCGGGAGCATGACTGGCCCTCGCCGCAATCACACCGCGACCCTGCTGCAAGACGGCACGGTGCTCGTCGCGGGTGGCTTCTCCGGCAGCGACTACACCGTCGATACGCCGTGCTCAGGCCCGCCTGAGCCGTGCACGGCCGAGCGGTACGACCCGAGCAGCGGTCTGTGGACTGCCACCGGGAAGATGCACGCCGACCGCATCGGGCACACGGCAACTCTCCTCTCGGACGGCACGGTGCTCGTCGTCGGCCTCGGAACGGGCGCCGCAAGGGTCCGCGCCGAACTCTACAACCCGAGCACCGGTCGATGGACGTACACGGCGAGCCCGGCGAAGACCCGTGGCCTCACGGCGACGTTCTTGCTCGACGGCAGGGTCCTCGCGACGGGCGACTACAGCGACCGAAGCCGGGTCGCCGAGCTCTACGAACCACGGGTCGGGCGCTGACCGGGTACGCCGCCCGGGCTCGTCCACCGAGGCAGGAGAACTGAGCCACCAGCTGGAGCCGGTTCGCTCCCCGTCCGCACTCAGGAGCACGCCGTACCGGCAGGAGCACGCCGCATGCAGCCCGGCACTTAGAAGGCACCTGCTCTATCCGCTGAGCTACGGGGGCGCGGATCTTCGCTCAGTCTACGCACGAACTGTGGGTATCGACGGGGCTGTTGTCTCGCACAGCCTCTCGGGGACGGGGGCCAACTCCGCCACCGCACAGGCTGGCAATGCTCGAGAATTGGCGGCGACGGCGATGGCCGCGAACGACTGCCGGGTCGCAGGCGTCCCTATCGAGCAGCAGCGACAGCGCGAGCAGCGGATTCTGCCCCGCGATGACTCCCTGGAGGTCAGTGATGAGGATCAGTGCACGCAACCAGCTCCCCGCCACCGTGAAGTCGGTCGCCGAGGGCCGGGTCATGGCCGAGGTGGCCGTCGAGGTCGATGGGGGCCACGAGGTCGTTGCGGCCATCACCGCCGAGTCGGCGCGAACGCTCGGCCTGGAGCCCGGCCGTCGCGTCATCGTCGTCATCAAGTCGACCGAGGTCATGCTCGCGGTCGAGGACTGAGCTCGGCGAATTCGGTCGCGCTCAAGCCACGGGCGCGGCGGCAGCCGGCCCTCCCCGGCATGGGTAGATCGTCCCAGTTGCGTGCGCGCAACGCGGTGCTACGCTGGCCGCCCTTCGCGCCGGAGCCCAAGCCGGCGAGGTCCAGTCGAGCCCGGGAATGCCCGACCAGACACCACGATCAAGACCTGTCGCCGCCGGCCAGCTCGCGCTCGAGCTGCCGAGCGTCCTCCCCGCGCTGGGGATCGAACCCGAGTGGAAGGACCAGGCCCGCCTCTGGGGCCACAGCCTCCACCCGATGTGCTCGTACCTGGCGAGCTTCCCCGCGTCGCTTGCGCATGCCTTCATCGCGCGCTACTCGCGACCGGGCGACGTGGTCCTGGACCCGTTCAGCGGTCGTGGCACGGCTCCGCTCCAGGCGATCGCCGAGGGACGGATCGGGGTTGGCAACGACCTCAATCCACTCGCGCACGTCCTGACGGCCGCAAAGCTCGAGCCCGCCACCCCGCCAGAGGCCCGGACCCGCCTCACGGCCCTCCGTCTCGCCTGGGCCGCCGACGCACCGGCCTGGCTGGCCCTGGCGCAGCAGGCGAAGACCCATCCGGGCCACCCGTCCGCCCTGGCGCCGATGGCCGGCTCCGGCCGCGGTCCGGATGCACGCACGGAGCCGGTTCCGGACGAGGTCGCGCTCGCGTTCCACCCGCGGACGCTGGCGCAGGTCCTCCTGCTGCGCACGCACCTGCAGGGCGATGACCGCACGGACCGGTTCATCCTCGGTGCCCTGGCCGGGATCCTGCACGGCAAGACCGCGTCCTACCTGTCCACGATCATGCCCAACACGTTCAGCATGGCGCCCCGGTACGTCTGCGATTACGTCGCCCGGACGGGCTACGAGCCGCCCGCGCGGGACGCGTTCGACGCGCTTGCGGCCAAGCTGGACCGCCTGTATCGCCAGCCGCTGCCATCCGCGCCCGGGATCGCGCTCCACGGCGATGCGCGAACGGCGGGACGACGCGCCCGGGCTGCACTCCGCGCCCACGGCCTGCCGGACCGGGCAAGGCTCGTGGTCACCTCGCCGCCCTACCTGCGGGTCCTCAAGTACGGCTACTACAACTGGCTCCGGACGTGGCTCCTGGGCTTCGACGCCGCCGCCATCGATGCGGAGCTGGACGCGGCGCATCGCCGCGAGCCGTATCTCGTGTTCCTGCGCGAGGTCCTGGCCGATCTCCGCCCGGCCCTCACCGACGACGGGATCGCGGTCGTGGTCATCGGCGACGTGGAGATGGACCGTGGCAAGCCGTCGGACGAGGGCATCGGGCTCGCGGAGCGAGCCTGGGAGGAGGCCGCGCTGCCCGCGGGCTACCGATTGGCCGGAGTCGTCCGCGACGAGGTAGCGGCGAACCGCAAGATGACCCGCCTGTGGGGCGACCAGGCCGGCAGGGCGACCAAGACCGATCGAATCCTCGTGCTCGGCGCCGGCGAGGCCGGGCGCCGGCGAGCGCTCGCCACTGCCGATCTCCCGATCGACTGGGAGTGGCCGCCCACGAGGCTGCGAGCCCTCTGACGCCGACCCCGGCGGGCCGCGCCCGTCGCGGAGTAGCATCTGGGTCACCGCCATGACCCGCCGGACGATCGCCTTCCAGCACCGCCTCGGCTCCGCAGCGGCCGCCCTGCTGCTGCTGGCCCTGGTTGCCGCGCCCGTGCTCGCGCTGGACGAGCCGCCGCGCCTCGAGGACCAGGTCACGGACCAGGCCGGCGTCCTGACCGCCGCCGAGGAGGCCGAGGTGGCGGCAGCGCTCGAGCAGCTGCGCAACGACGCCGGCGTCCAGCTGTTCACGGCCTACGTCGATACCACCGGCGGCGAGGACGTCAACACCTTCACCGAGGCCACGGCGGTCGCCAGCTCGCTCGGCGGCAACGACGCTCTCATCCTCGTGGCGATCGAGGACCGCAGCTACTCGATGTGGGTCGGCCCATCGCTGGACGAGATCACGGATGACGAGATCGACGCGATCCTGACCGAATCCCTGGAGCCCGCCCTGGTGGACGGCGAGTTCGCGGGGGCCCTTGTCTCCGCCGCCGCTGCCACGGGTCTGGCGGTCCGGACCGACACGGCGGCAACCCCGGCTGCCGCAACGCCGGTCGCGCCGGTCCCGACCGAGGCTGCTGGCTCCGGTTCGGGAGCGGGTTCGGGCTCGGGCGAATCCGGCGGCGGCATCGACGTCACCCCGATCCTCGCGCTGCTCCTCGTCGCCGGTGGCGTGTTCCTCGTGGGTCGCGCCCTCCTCAAGCGGCGCGCGAGCGCGAAGGCGCAGGCCGCGGCTCTCGACACGCTCAACCGCGATGCGAACCGGGCGCTCCTCGGAGCCGACGAGGCGCTCAAGGACGCGGCGAACGACGTGGAGTTCGCGGCGGCCCAGTGGGGCGACCCCGAGGTCGTCCCGTACCGCGAGGCCATCCGCACCGCCGACGCGGAGCTGCGGGCCGCCTTCGCGCTGCGCCAGAAGCTGGACGATGCCTACCCGGAGAAGCCGCCGGAGCGCGACGCGATGCTGCGCGAGATCATCGCTCGCTGCACCACGGCGCAGCAGCTGCTCGATGCCCAGGAGCAGCGCTTCGACGACCTCCGCGACCTCGAGGCGTCCGCCCCGGCGCAGCTTGCCGCGCTGCCCGCCGTGATCGAGGCACTGCGGGCCAGGTGCACCGCCGCGGACCAGGTCGCGATTCGCCTCCGCGGTTCGTATGCCCCGTCAGCGACGGCATCGATCGACGGCAATCTCGCAGAGGCGGGCAAGGCCCTCGATGCTGCGGCCAGCGAGGCCGCCCGGGGGGCGTCGGTCGTGGACGCCAGGCCATCGGAGGGCGTGGTCGCGCTGCGCCGGGTGCAGGAGGCGATGGCCCGGGCGACGCAGCTGGTGGAGGCGGTCGAGCGACTGGCCACCGGTCTGGATGACGCGGCGAGGCGGCTGCCCGCGGAGCTCGAGGCGGCAGCCCAGGACGTCGCCGCGGCCCGCGAGGCCGTGGCCCGCCTCGCACAGGTGCCCGCGGTGCCACCCGCTGCGCCGGGGACTGCCCCGTCGGTGGACCCGGCCGGCGCGCTGCGCGCAGCGGAGGCTGCCCTCGGGGAGGCGCGAAGGGCCGCCGAGACACGACCGCTCGATCCCCTCGCCGCGCTCCAGCGCGCCGTCGCGGCGAACCAGGCCGCCGACGCGATCATCGCCCAGGTCGCCGATGCACACGCGCAGGTTGCTCGTCGCCGCCAGGTCGCCGATGCGGCCGTCGCCACGGCGCAGCAACACGTCAGCCGGGCCATCGACTACATCACGACCCGCCGTCACGGCGTCGGGGAGACGGCGCGGACCCGGGCGGCGGAGGCCGAGATGCGGCTCGGGGAGGCCCGCGGGCTCGCGGCCGCGAACCCCGAGGGTGCGACCGCGACGGCCAATCGAGCCATCCAGCTTGCCGACGAGGCCTACCGGCTCGCCGCCGGGGAGTTCGAGGGCTGGAACCGTGGCGGCGGTCCGGTGGCAGGCCCGTACCGTCCGCAGGGAGCCGATGCCGAGATCATCGGCGCGGCCGTCGGTGGCATCCTGGGCGCCCTGATCAGCGGGGCCGCGCGGGGCGGCGGGGGACGCGGCAGCGGCTGGGGTGGAAGCCCGTGGGGCGGCGCCGGCGGTGGCTCGATGTCGGGCGGCTTCGGCCTGCCGGGCGGGGGTGGCGGGGGCAGATCCCGTGGCGGCGGGTTCAGCATGCCGTCGGGAGGTGGCGGGTTTGGAGGCGGCGGCGGAGGCGGCCGCGTTCGGGGAGGGCGCTGGTAGGGGCACACGATCTGGAGGGCTCGACGGATCAGCCGTCAGGGCCGAGAATCCCATCGACCTGGATGCAATCGGGAGGACACCATGGCGCAGACCTCGATCCTCGGGCGGATCGGACAGCTCATTCGTGCCAACGTCAATGCGATGCTGGACGAGGCCGAAGACCCGGAGAAGATGCTGGACCAGCTGATCCGGGACTTCACGAACAACATCGCGGAGGCCGAGGAGGCCGTCGCCCAGACGATCGGCAACCTCCGGCTGCTGGAGGACGACGCCCGCGAGGCGCGCGAGGCCTCTGCCGAGTGGGGAGCGAAGGCCCAGGCCGCCTCGGATCGGGCCGAGACGCTCCGCGCCCAGGGCAACACCGCCGAGGCCGACCGCTTCGACGGTCTCGCCAAGCTCGCGCTGCGGCGCCAGATCTCCTTCGAGGAGCAGGTCCGGACCTTCGACGCCCAGATCGCGCCCCAGACCGAGTTCGTCGACAAGCTCAAGGACGGCCTGAACAAGCTCCGCATGAAGCGTGAGGAGCTGGTGCAGAAGCGTGACGAGCTCGTCAGCCGCGCGAAGATGGCCCAGGCCCAGATGCAGGTCCAGCAGTCGCTCAAGGAAGTGTCGGTCATGGACCCGACCTCGGAGCTCAACCGCTTCGAGGAGCGCATCCGGCGCCAGGAGGCACTGGCGCGTGGGATGGAGGAGGTCCAGGCGTCCTCGATGGAGAACCAGTTCGCCGAGCTCGAGAGCGACGAGGAGGAGCTCGAGGTCGAGGTCCGCCTGGCCGAGCTCAAGGGCAAGTCGCTGGGCTCGGGAGCGCCGGAGCTCGGCTCGGGCGGGACCGGGGCCTGAGATTCCCCTTGCGTCCACGTGGAAGGGGCCGCGACCGCGGCCCCTTCTTCATGCCCGGCCGGCGGCCCTGCCCGGTTGCGCCCTCCGGCGCGGTCGCGCTTCGGCTAGCATGACCAACCGATGAAGCAGATGTATCCCCCGTCCGATCTCGCCTCGATGGATCCCCTGGTCCTGATGAAGAACCTGGACCACGTGCGGATGACCAGCCGCCGGCTGTCCTACATCCTCCAGCAGCAGGTCCACCTCTACACGCCCGAGGCCAACCAGCTGCGCGACCAGATCGACCGGTACGTGGAGGCCGAGCGCCAGATCGAGGGCGAGATGGCCCGGCGCCGCATCCGCGCCTGAACGTCGCTTCCGCGAGTTCAGGCGGCCGCGGTGCCCACCGCTGCCACCATCGCCTCCTCGGGGCGCTGCTGCTCCATCGCCGCGACACGAGCCGCCCGTCGGGCCGCCTGCTCCTCGGCGGCAACCCGGGTGACCAGCGCCGCCAGGCGCGGCGTCTCGAACAGGCTGAACCCGACCCCGATCTCCGCCAGCGCGTCGGTGCTCATGCCCCGGAACAGCCCTCGAGCTGCCACCGCGCACATCTCGTCGTACAGCTCGGGCCAGCCGGTACGGCGTCGCTGGTAGCAGAACCTCACGAACGCCTCGGCCTCGGGCGTTGACTGGATTGCTGGGCCGGTGGGCAGCATCGATACGGGTCCTCCTCAACCCTCGGAACGCGTGGGCAATCGGCCGGCGGGCGGGCGGGATGTTCCCGGCCGTCGGCGGCAATCGGTCATGATCCCGTCTGGCCCCTCCTCGTTTTCCGGGCCCCGACGGTACCTAGAGAGTACGGCCGGGGCGGCGTCACGGTAAGGGGCTTCTCCACCACGTTGTGCACCAACTTGTCCACACGCCACCGGGTGTCCGTGGACAGGTCCCCGGGCCGCCCGCAAACCTGTGGATGCGCCAGCGTCCAGACCCGCTACGCGGGGCTGGTCAGGGCCGCGCGTCGGCCCGCAGCTGGAGGCCGAGGCCTGGCCGGTCGGACAGCCGCCACCGCTTGTCGGGCCCGATTTCCAGGCCCGCCACCGGGTCGTCCGCCAGGAGCAGACAGCCGTCCAGGTCCACCCACTCGGCGAGCGGCGAGACCGCGGCGGAGGCCGCGATGCCGATCGAGGTCTCCTCCATGCAGCCGAGGAACGTCCGGAAGCCGAGCGCCCGGGCGCGCTCCAGCATCCTGCGTGCCGGGCCCAGGCCGCCGCACTTGGCGAGCTTCACGTTGACGCCCGCCACGACACCCACGAGCGCGTCCAGGTCCTCGATCGTGACGGCGCTCTCGTCCGCGACGATGGGCAGCGGGGAGCGTTCCTGCAGCGCACGCAGCTGGTCCAGGCGCCGCGCCGGGAACGGCTGCTCGATCAGCTCGACGCCCAGCCGCTCAAGCTCCGGCAGCAGCGCCAGGGCGACCTCGGGCGTCCACCCCGTGTTGGCGTCCACGCGGATCGGTCCCGCGAACACGCCGCGGACGGCCTCGAGCGTCTCCATGTCGGACGGACCGCCCACCTTGATCTTCAGGGCCGGGAACCCGGCTGCGCGGCGGGCCCGCTCCGCGACCACGGCCGGGGCGTCGATGCCGAGCGTGAAGTCCGTCGGCGGGATCGTGCCCGGCAGGGCGATCAGCTCACGCACAGGCAGGCCGAGCCGTTTGCCGGCCAGGTCGTGGAGGGCGATGTCGATGGCGCACTTGATCGCGCCGTGGTGGCCGATGGCGGCGCTCATCAGTCCCTCGGCATCCTCGAGGGCGGCCCGGACGTCGTCCGCCGTGCCCCGCAGATCCGCCTCGATGACCGACAACGCGTCAAGGAGCAACGGAGCCACGGCGGCCATCGTCGCGGGCGTGTCCCCGTAGTACTCGTCCGGGTATCCCTCGCCCAGGCCAACCGGCCCGTCGGGCCCGTCGGCCTCGTCGCGAAGCTCCGCCACGACGGTCGTGATCCACCGGCCCTCGCCCGGCTGGGCGCGCGCGATGACGAACGGGTCGCGGAGCGGCAGCTGCAGCGTCCGAAGGCGCAGCGCGAGCGTCACGACGCACCCTCGGTCGCGGCCGGCACGACCCACGGCAGCGCATCGACTGCCTTCTCCAGCTCGCGCCACATGGCATCACCCCCGAAGCGGACCGGGTCAGCCACGAACAGCCCCGTCTCGGCCGCGGTCGCATCGATCAGGCGCCGGGCCTCATCCTCGTCCGGGACCAGCGAGGTGTTGAGGGCCACGGCCACGACCTTCGATGGAGCCACCAGGCCCGCCACCTCCTCGTGGATGCGGATGAACCCGGGCAGCTGGGCCATCGGGAACCTGCGCTCGGGGAGATGGTCGAAGTCGTGGTCGGCCATACCGGGCTTGTGGACGAGGATCATCGCGTGCGGCGTGGTGCCGTGGATGAGTCCGAGGGTCACGCTGCTGTACGCGGGGTGGTCGAGCGATCCCTGCCCTTCCACGAGGACCCAGTCGCCACGTCGCTCGCCCTCCTCGACCAGCCACTCCGCGGTGCCCTGGACGAAATCGGCGATGACACGGTCAATGGCCACGCCCCAGCCCTCGATCATCATTCCCGTCTGGCCCGTGGGCACGAAGGAAGCCGACCGGCCTGCCGCCACGGCCGCGCGTCGCAGCTCGAGCGCAACGGACATCTTGCCGATCGCGCAATCCGTGGCCACGGTGAGGATCACGCGCTTGCCGGGCTCATGGAGCCGCCCGACGGCCGTCTCCATCCGCTCCGGCGGACGGCGATAGTCCACGAGCCGGACGCCGGAGGAGCGCGCCGCGTCCACGAACTCCGGGTCATCGCCCAGGAACGTGTGCAGCCCGGACAGGATGTCCAGGCCGGATCGAATCGCCGCCAGGATCATCGCCCGCCACTCGTCGGGCAGCTTTCCCCCCGTGGGCGCGATCCCGATCAGCAGCGCATCGGCCCGGGGCAGGAACCCGAGGGCGGCATTGAGCGAGTCCACGATGGGGATGTCGTACCTGCCCGAGTCACCCAGCCACTCGCGGACGTTGCGGCCGGCCTGGGTGGAATCGATGACGGCAACGACCCTGTCCGTGCCGAAGCGGATGACCCCCATCGCCGTCTTGCCGTGGTGGAAGCCGAAGTTCCCCTCGGCGAGGATCACGAGGCGGCGGTCCGGTGCAACAGGCATCAACCCATCCCTGAGCGCGAGCTTGCGGAACCCCCGGGCGAGTCTAGCGCGACCGCGTCACATGGAAACGCCCCCGGCGAACCGGAGGCGTGGCCTCGAACGGGTTGGTACCGCATACCGGATTCGAACCGGTGGTCTCCGCCTTGAGAGGGCGGTGTCCTAGGCCTCTAGACGAATGCGGCAGGAGCCGAACGCCAGGCGTCCGACGGCGATGGAGGATAACAGGGCGGCCGCAAGACCCGCAACCACGTGTCCCTGCTCACTGAATTTGTCAGGGACAACTGCTCAGTGACTTTGTCAGTCTCATCCCATGAAGGAGAGCCTGACATTGAGCGCACGAGAACAGCAGCGGACCGAGGTGGTGAGCCGCTGGCTGGCCGGGATCGTCCAAACGGCTCCCTTGACGCGTCCCCGAGTCAAATCGGCCTGCGGCGCGCGGAGGTGAGCGGCGATTCGTGCGATTCCCGACCCCAAGTCCTAGGCGAGCCCCGCGATCCGAACCCCGGGCGGGTCAAGGGGCCAGATCGACTCGGCCCCGGGTCAAGGCCCCGGCCTGATTCCGTCCTGGGCAGGGGCCATCCTGAGCCGCGGCCGGAACCGCGCGCGGAACCGCGGCCGGATCTCGCGCAGCACCGTGCCGCGCCTGCCGGTCCTACAGGCGGTTCGCCTCCAGGAAGGCCCGCAGCGTCTCCACGACCTGGAGGTAGCTGTCCTCGCCGAGGACCAGGCCGTAGTGCGAGTGCGCCCCGAACGGCTCGTAGGGGGCGTCCAGCCACTCCGCCAGGCGCTCCACCTCCGGCTCCGGCACCTGGAGGTCCAGGCCGCCGCCGATGACCAGTCGCGGCACGTCGGGCAGGGCCGCCCGGTCCACCGGCACGCCCGACAGCATCTGACGCTTCGCGCGCCCGGACTCGAACGGCTTCTGACCCATGAGGTGCTGGATCCGCAGGACGTCGTTGAGGGTCAGGTCTCGGTGCTCACGCGTCAGCTTCTCGGGGAGCGTCTCCCAGCCCAGCTCGGCGCGGCCGTAGGCATCCGGGATGTCGCGCACCACGTGGGCTCGGGCCGGCTCGCGCAGCTCCCTGGGGGTCTCGGGGGCGATCAGGACGTAGGCGGCAACCGGAGCCCGCTCGATGGCCTTGAGCACGAGCAGCCCGCCCATGCCATGCCCGACGGCCACCACGTTGGGACCCAGCCGCTCCATCGCCGCGACGACATCCTCGGTGTAGGACTCGATGTCGAGGGTGGCGGGATCCGCCGTCTGCGACCAGAAGTGGTTCCGGAGGTTGAGCGCGTGGCCCTCCCACCCTCGGCCGGCGACATGGTGCAGGAAGCGCTCCCAGACCCAGGAGCCGCCCAGCTCGCCGTGCACGAACAGGATCGGCTTGCGACGAGAGCGCCGCTCCGGGAGCCAGGACTCGACGTAGAGTCCGCGCTCGGCGAGCTCGATCTCGTCCTTGCGGACCGGTCGGCCGCTCGTCGCGGTGCGGGGAACGAGGCGATCTGAGGAGGTGGGGTCGGTCATCGGTCTGCTCGCCGCCCTACCACTCGTGCGGGTTGAGCACGAGCCCGGTCAGGGCCTTGGGATAGAAGTAGGTCGACTTCTGGGGCATGACATCGCCATCGCGGGCGACGGCCAGGATGGACGCGACGGGCGTGGGCTCCAGCAGGAATGCGGCGTCCGCGCCACTCGAGGCCGTCTCGACCAGCCTCGCGGCCTCGCGCCGCCGACTTGCTGTACGTGATGCGCTCGCCCCCGGCGACCGCGGCCGCGTCGATCCCCGCCAGGGCATCGAGCGCCGTCCCGAGCAGCGACACGTCCAGGGCCTGGGCGGCCGTCCCGGCTGGAACCAGCCAGCGCGGAGAATGCCTGCCGCCTCGCCTCGAGCTGCCACGCACCGGCCCGCGTGACGAGCCCGAACCGGCCCTCGCCGCCGGCCAGCTCGCCTGCCGCCTCGAACCGGCCCAGGAGGGCCTCGGTGGCCACGGGGGTCATGACGAACAGCTCGGGGAGACGCTCGACCAGCACCGTGGTCCCGTCGTCCCCCAGGCCGCGCACCACGCGGTGGGTCGGCAGGACGGTCAGCTGGTCCGCGGCATCGAGGAACAGCATGAGCAGGAAGTCGAAGGCCGGGTCCTGCTCGGTGGAGGCCGTACGGCGCTCGTCCCGGTAGCGGGCCGCGGTCTCGTACCGGTGATGGCCGTCGGCGATGAAGACGGGGCCGGCGGAGGCGGCCGTGATGAGCACGCGTGCCGGGGATCCCTCGCCCTCATCGGCCACGACCCACAGGCTGTGGCGGACCCCGTCATCGTCCGTGACGTCCGTGGCGGGCGTCTCCGCGGTGATGGTGGAGAGCGCTCCGGCGGATGAGCCGGATGCATCCTCGTACAGGCCCACGACCGGTGAGGTGTTGATGCCCGTGGCCCGCAGCAGCCGGTAGCGGTCCTCCTTGGGACCTGACAGCGTCCGCTCGTGCGGGAGCACCGAGCTCCCAGGCCCGAACGGCTCGATCCGCAACCGGGCGAAGAACCCGCGCTGCGTCCGCTCGATGTCCGTGCCCGGCACGCGGTACGTCTGCTGGTAGACGTACACCGACGGACGAGGGTCCTTGCGCAACGTGCCGTCCGAGCGCCACGCGGTCAGGGTCCGCGCCGCCCTCCGGTAGCGCTCGTCCGGATCCTCGCCGGGCTCGCCCGCCGGGAGGTCGAGACGAACGGCGTTGCGCGGGTGGCGGGCCAGCAGCGCCCGCTGGAGATCCTCACCGATGACGTCGTACGGCGGGGCCATGACCTGTCCCGCGTCGCCGACCGTCTCGGGGTCGTAGCGGAGGGCACGGAAGGGTCTGATCTCGGGCACGGAGTCCTCTGGGCGCGTGGACGGTCCGATGGCACCGCGCTGCAGGGGGCGACGCCGGCGGGCCTGGGGCGGATGCATCGTACGATAGGCGCGGTCGGACGGCCACCGGAGGGGCCGCTCGGCTGCGGACGGGGCCGGGTGTGCAACTTTCTCTTGCCTCCGGGCGTCATGGGTCAGACTCCGTCCCAGCCGAGATCGAGGAGCCCGAGTGCCGCTGCCCCGCATCCCCCGCACCACGCGTGCCGTGCTGGCGATCGCGGTTGCGGGCCTGCTCCTGCTGGGTGCCGTGTCGCCGGGACTCGTGAGCGTCGCCGCGGCGGCCGACGAGAAGCCCGTGATGACGGCGCGAGCGCTCCTCCAGGGCCATGTCCGCCAGGGCTCCTGGTTCGCCATCGCCGTGGACCTCGAGAACGCCGGCCCCGCGGTGACGGGCGAGCTGCGCGTCGGCGGCGGGGCAGACTCCAAGACGCGCTTCGGAACCCCGGTCGAGCTGGCGACCGGCTCGCGCAAGACCTACCTCCTGTACGCGCAGCCGCCGGCCTTCGGCGGCAATATGAAGGTGCAGCTGGTCAGTGGCGACAAGGTGGTCTCGGAGGCTCCGGTCGCCATCGCCCTGCACGACCCGACCCAGCTCGTCGTCGGAGTCGTGTCCGAGAACCCGGCGAAGCTCGTCGGCGAGCTGAAGCTCCTGCCGAGCCAGTCGGGCGCCGCGCCGACGATCGCCACGCTCACCCCTGCCGATCTGCCCGAGCGTATCCAGGCCTGGGCCGCCATCGACCGCCTCGTGTGGCAGGACGTGGACGCGTCCGCGCTGACGCCCGCGCAGCTCGCGGCGCTGCGCACCTGGATCGCCGGGGGCGGGCGCCTCGTCATCGTGGGTGGCACCGCCGGTGCGGACAGCCTCACCGGCTTCCCGGACGACCTGCTCCCCTACCGGCCCAACGGCATCCTCGACATCGACCCGGCGGTCCTGCGGCCCATCCTCGGCGGGGCACCGGCGGGTGCCGCCACGCTGACCGCGTATGCGGGCGAGGCAGGTGCCGGGCGGGTCCTGGCGACGTCAGGCGGCCGCGTGATCGCCGCGGACCGCAAGATCGGCAGTGGGTCCGTGACGCTGCTGGGCTTCGACCCCACGACGTCCTGGCTGGCCGCCGGCGAGACGTGGGACACGCCGCTGTGGCGGCGCCTCCTGCCGCCTCGAACCCCGGGCGGCATGACCCTTGTCGACGACTCCACCATCGTCTCGGCGGTGATGAACCTGCCCAGCCTGGCCCTGCCGCCCATCGGCGGATTGATCGTCCTGCTGTTCGGCTACATCCTGCTTGTCGGCCCCGTGAACTACCTCGTCCTGCGGCGGCTGGACCGGCGAGAGTGGGCATGGGTCACCGTGCCCGTGCTCATCCTCGTCTTCACCGTCGGCTCGTTCGGCATCGGCAGCCTGCTGCGCGGCTCGGACGTCATCATCCACGAGGTGGGGATCGTCCGTGGCGCACCCGGGACGACCGAGGCCACGGTCCAGTCCTACCTCGGGATCTTCAGCCCGAGCCGGTCCACCTACCAGGTCCGAGTCCCCGGCGACGCGCTGCTCTCGGCGCCCATGAACGGCGACATCTTCGGCACCGGCACGACGACGGCGCTGGACGTCCTCCAGGGCGACCCGTCCCGGGTCCGCGACCTTGCCGTCGGGTTCGGCTCCATCCGCACGATCCGTGCGGAGGCCAGCGCCACGGGCCCCGAGGTCGCCGCCGACCTGCGGCTGGTCGACGGCCGGCTCCAGGGCACCGTGACCAACCGCTCGGCGGAGACCCTGGAGGCCGCCGCCATCGTCGTCGGCTCGTCGGCCGTCCGCCTCAACGACATCGCACCCGGCGCCACGGCGACGGTCGACCTCCCGGTCGCCGGCAACCAGGTCAACTGGAACGCGATGTCGGAGCGCATCTTCGGCCCCATGAACTGGGACGGCTCGGCGCTGGACGAGGCCGGCCAGCGGACCATGGTGCGGCGCTCGGTCATCGACCAGATCTCCGTGGATCCCTTCTCCGGCTTCCCCAACGCGATCCCGTCCGACAGCGCCACCCTGCTCGCCTGGGGCAGGGAGCCGGTGGTCCCGATGGAGCTCGAGGACCAGACCGTCCAGCGGATGGCCAACGTCCTGTACCAGGTGCCGCTCCCCTACTCGATCAGCGGCAAGACGGTCTTCGCCAACGACCTGGTCCGCTCGTCGGTCCTCGAGGTCGGGGCCAACTTCTTCTCCAAGGATCCGACGGCGCTCAGCCTCGGCCCGGGCACCGCCCGACTCTCGTATCGACCGATCCCGTACGAGGGGACGTTCACCCCCAGCCGGCTGATCGTGTCGATGACCTTCGGCGGCGAGATCGGGATGCCGGCCGTCAACCCCAAGACCCTCGTGGAGAAGCAGCGCTGCGAACCGGGCACCGAGGGCTGCGTCGTGCCCCAGGACGGCCTGCCGGACATCGAGGTCCTCGACCTCCGGACCGGCACCTGGGTCCAGTTCGCGCACATGCTCCAGAACACGCCCTACGAGCTCGCGGACGTGTCCCGCTGGGTGGATCCGGCGAGCGGCGAGGTCCAGGTCAAGTTCGTCAACGAGCGGCAGGACCAGGTCTACTTCCAGTTCCCGGTCCGGATCGAGGGGACGATCCAGTGACCGGCATCGTGCGGGCCACGGGTCTCGTGAAGCGGTACGACAAGACCGTCGCCGTGGCCGGGCTCGATCTCGACGTGGCCCAGGGGGAGATCTTCGGCCTTGTCGGACCCAACGGCGCCGGCAAGACGACGACGCTGCGGATCCTGGCCACGTTGCTCGTCCCGGACCGGGGCGACGCCGAGATCGCGGGGGCCTCCGTCCGGAGGAACCCCAACGACGTGCGCCGCGTCCTCGGGTACATGCCGGACTCGTTCGGGGTCTACGACGACATGAAGGTCTGGGAGTACCTGGACTTCTTCGCGCGCTGCTACGGGATCCCGGCCGACCGTCGCCGGCGCATGATCGGCGACCTCCTCGAGCTCGTGGACCTGGGCTCCAAGCGCGACGTCTACGTCCAGGGCCTGTCCCGGGGCATGCAGCAGCGCCTGTGCCTCGCCCACACGCTCGTCCACGACCCGCTCGTGCTGCTGCTCGACGAGCCGGCCTCGGGTCTCGATCCGCGAGCACGCGTCGAGCTCAGGGAGCTGCTCCGAGAGCTCCGCAAGCTGGGCAAGACGATCATCGTCTCCTCACACATCCTTCCCGAGTTGGAGGAGCTCTGCACCTCGGTCGCCATCATCGACCGGGGACAGGTCCTCGCCCACGGACGCGTCGCCGAGATCGAGCGACGGCTGCGCGTCGGGGCGGTCCTGCGCGTGCGGGTCCTGGGTGACGCCGACGCCCATGTGGCCGCCCAGGCCTGGTTCTCCGCCCAGCCCGACGTCGTCACGGCGGACCTGCTGGCCGACGGCACGATCGAGATCGGGTTTCACGGCGATGACGAAGGGTCTGCCCGACTCCTCGCGCACGCCGTCGGCGCCGATCTGCGGGTCGCCTCCTATGCCCGTGCGGCCAGCGACCTCGAGGAGCTGTTCCTCCAGGTCACGGCTCCGGACCCGGAGCCCGTGGAGGTATCCGCATGAGCGCCCCCGTCGCGACCACGGGCCGCACCCGCCGCCGCTTCGGCGCGATCCGGGACGTCGGGGCCGGGATGGCCGCCGTGAGCGTCAAGGAGCTGCGTGGCCGCATGCGTGGCAAGCGTGCGTTCGTGATCCTGACGGTCTACCTCCTGCTCGTCGCCGGGTTCGCCTGGATGATCGAGTCGCTCGCCGAGCGCTCCTACAGCGGTGGCTTCAGCTCCGCGTTCTCGGCGTCGTCGGAGATCGGGCGCCAGATGTTCATGGCGATCATCTTCCTGCTCACGCTCGTGACGCTGATCCTGGCCCCGGCCTCCACCGCCGGCGCCATCAGCATGGAACGCGAGAAGCAGACCATGGACCTGCTGGCGGTGACGCCGATCTCCTCCCTGGCGATCGTCCTGGGCAAGCTCTTCTCGGCCCTGTCATGGATCCTGCTGCTGCTGCTCGCCTCGATCCCCGTCGTTGCCCTCGTGTTCACCTTCGGCGGCGTGAGCCCGGATGATGTCGTGCGGGCGTATGTGGTCCTGCTGGTGACGGCGTTCGCCTTCGGCGCGATGGGCGTGTTCGTATCGGCGCTGGTCCGCCGCACGCAGGCGGCCACCGTGATCAACCTCGTCGCGGTGATCTTCCTGACCGCCGGCACCGCGTTCATCTTCATCTTCTGGACCGCGATGGCCGGCAACTCGGGGTTCCTTCCCGACCAGCAGCAGCGGCTCGAGAACCCGCTCCAGTCGTTGACGCGGCGACCCCCGGAGGCCCTGATGTGGTTCGACCCGTTCGTGGCCCAGCTGGACGTCATGTGCGGTACCGAGACCGGCTTCGGCGGGACCTGCCAGATCGTGGCCGGCGTCACGAACCAGAACGCGGCGTTCCAGGGCGACGTCCGGGGCGAGTTCGGCGTCAAGCGCGACAGCTACTGGCCGCGCAGCGTCGCCGCAATGGTCATCGCGGGGCTCATCCTCATCGTGCTGGCCGTCCAGCTCGTGTCGCCGACCCGCCGTTGGCGCCTTCGGGTGCCTCGCGCTCGCCGGCGTACCGCAGGGGGTGCAGAGTGATGTCGAGGCTCCGTCGACCCCGACCCGAGACCCGCCCGAGCGCGGCGTCGCCCGGCTACATTCCGGCCGACCCGGCATCGCTCGGCGTCGAGCTGGACCCGGCCCTCTCGGAGATCCGGACGGGTCTCGCCGGCTACCGTCGCCGACTCTGGCTGCGGCGCTCCGTCCGGCGTGCGTGGTATGTCCTCGCGGCCGTCGCCGTGGCCGAGCTCCTGCTCGCGATCGCCCAGCGGGTGCTCCCCATCGAGCAGGCGCCGCTCGTCGCCCTCGCCATCCCGGTGGTGGGCATCCTGGTGCTCCTCGTCCTCGTCGTACGGGCACGCCCGACGATCGGAGAGACGGCCCTCGCCGTCGACTCCGAGGGCGGCGCCGGAGATGCGGTCGCGTCTGCGCTGGCCTTCGCGAGCGCGATGCCGGGGGCCGCCGGGCCAGCTGCGGACGCCGACGACGACACGATCGTGGTGGACGGCACGTTCGACATCGCCGAGGCGGAGGCTCGCTTCGTGCGCCGCCAGCGACGCGACGCGGCGGCCCGTCTCCGGGGCCTGGATCCTGGCCTGTTCCGCCCCCGGATCGCGCGACGGCCGGCCCTTGCCGCGCTCATCGCGGCCGCCCTGGTGCTGCCCGCGATCCTGCTGCCGAACCCGATGGACCTGGTCATCGCGCAGAACCGCGAGGTCCGCGAGGAGGCGGAGCGCCAGGCGGAGCGCATCGACGAGATCGCCAAGGACCTCGAGGGCAAGGGCGCCAAGGCAGGGGATCCCCGCGCCGACCTGGCGGAGGAGCTGCGGGCGCTTGCCGAGCGGCTCCGCGTCAACCCCGGCGACCTGGACAGGAACCTCGCCCAGCTGGGCTCGGTCGAGGACGAGGTCCGCTCCCAGCTGGACCCGGCCAACGAGCAGAAGGCCGCCTCCATCGCGGCCCTGTCACGGGCCCTCTCGCGGGCCTCCACGGGCAACCCGCAGGCCAACCCGGGCGGAGACCCGAAGGAGGCCAGCGAGGATCTCGAGGACAAGGGCGACAAGGTGGACGACATGACGCAGGCCGAGCGTGACAAGCTCGCCCGCGAGCTGGCCCAGCTCCAGGGCCAGGCCAGCCAGGCCGACGGCGCGGCGGGCCAGGCCCTCCGCGACGCCGTGGCCAGCCTGTCACAGGGCGACAGCGCCGGCGCGAAGGCCGCGCTCGACCGGCTCGGAGAGGCCCTCCAGGGAGCGAGCACGCGCGTGCAGGTCAACCGCGACCTCGCGACGGCGGCATCGGGTCTCCAGGACGCGCGGCGCAACCTCGCCAATGCGGGGGGTCAGCAAGGTGGCCAGCAGGGCCAGACCGGCCAGCAGGGCCAGACCGGCCAGCAGGGCCAGACGGCCAGCAGGGCAGCCCCAACCCGAGCGCCTCGCCCGGCAGTGGACAGGGCAACGGAAGCCCGAACCCGAGTGCTTCCCCGGGCCAGGGTCAAGGGCAGGGCCAGGGGCAGGGCCAGGGCCAGGGCCAGGGGCAAGGGCAGGGCCAGGGCCAAGGGCAAGGGCAGGGCCAGGGCCAGGGCCAGGGCCAGGGCCAGGGGCAAGGGCAGGGGCAGGGTTCTCTCGGCGGAGGCGGCTCGAACGCCGCCCACCTCGGCACCGGCCAGTCCAACGGCCGTCCCGGCGGCCCCGTCAACCCCAACCGTCCCAGCGAGCTTGGCGACGACCTGGGCCAGGTGTTCGCCCCCTTCGACCGCCTGGGCAGACCAGGCGACCCGTCGTACATCGCCGGCACGGGGGGCGACGGCCAGACCCAGCAGGGCAGCCAGCAGGGTCAGGGCAGCAACAACGGCGCCTACGTCCCGTACGACTCCGTCTACGGCGACTTCTACGACTACGCACTGACCACGCTCGACCGCTCGTACGTCCCGGTCTCGGTCAAGGACTACGTGCGGGACTACTTCAGCTCGCTGGATCCAGGCAACTAGCCCGCGGGGCCCTTGCGGCCGATCCGCCACCGGAGGACCCATGGACGCATCCACCACACCGGCCGGGACCCACGCGGCCGCCGCCGAGCCGCACCGCATCGCGCCCGAGGCGTTCGCCGAGCGCGCCCAGGCCATCGAGGCCGAGGTCGGCAAGGTCATCGTCGGCCAGCGCGAGCTCGTCCGCCACACCCTCGTCGGGCTGCTCGCGAACAGCCACGTCCTCCTCGAAGGCGTCCCGGGCCTGGGCAAGACGATGCTCGTGCGCACGATCGCCGACGTCATCGACTGCTCGTTCAACCGCGTCCAGTTCACGCCGGACCTGATGCCGGCCGACATCACGGGCACCAACATCCTCATCGAGGAGGGTGGCTCGCGCGTCTTCCGCTTCCAGCCCGGTCCGATCTTCGCCAACCTGGTGCTGGCCGACGAGATCAACCGGGCCACGCCCAAGACCCAGTCCTCGCTGCTCGAGGCGATGCAGGAGCACCAGGTCACCGTGGCCCGCAGCAGGTACCCGCTCGACCCGCCGTTCTTCGTCCTCGCCACGCAGAACCCGCTCGAGATGGAAGGCACCTACCCCCTTCCCGAAGCGCAGCTGGACCGGTTCCTGCTCAAGGTCATGGTCCCATTCCCGTCCGAGGCGGACCTGATCTCGATCATCGACCGCACGACCGGTGCGGACGCACCGACGGCACGCCACGTGGCCAGCGCCGCCGAGATCGTGGAGATGCAGCGGCTCGCACGTGCCGTGCCGATCGCGCCGCACATCACGGCCTACGCCGTCTCCGTGCTGGCGGCGACACACCCGGACAACGGCCGGGCGCCGCAGATCGTGCGCCAGTACGTGCGCTACGGCGGGTCGCCGCGTGGCGCCCAGGCCCTCGTGACCGCGGGCAAGATCCTGGCGCTGATGGACGGCCGGTTCAATGTCTCCGTGGATGACGTCCGGGCCGCCGCGCTCCCGGGCCTGCGCCATCGAGTCATCCTCAACTTCGAGGGCGAGGCGGAGGGCATCACCACCGAGGCCGTCGTCCGCACCATCCTGGACGAGGTGGCGCCGCCCTCGGTCGAGTAGGCGACGCGCGCGACCATGGCCCTCTCCCCCACTCCGCCGCAGGACCCGGGCGCGGACCGGGCGCCCGACGCCGCCCCGCCGGCCGCGGGGACGCCGGACAAGCCCATCGGCGTGCGGGCGTTCCTGCCCAACGAGCTGGATCCGACCGTCTTCGACGAAGGGTTCCTGCGCCAGCTCGAACGGCTGGGCGTGCTCATGAAGCAGCCGGTCCGCGGCGGCCTCAAGGGCGGGCGGCGGAGCGTGAAGCGCGGCCAATCGGTGGAGTTCGCCGACTACCGCGACTACTCGCTGGGCGATGACCTGCGGCAGCTGGACTGGAACGTCTACGCGCGTCTCGAGAAGCTGTTCATCAAGCTGTTCATCGAGGAGGAGGACGTCACCATCACGTTCGTCCTCGATGCCAGCCCCTCCATGGCCTTCGGCCGGCCGCAGAAGCTGCTGTTCGCGAAGCGCGCCGCGGCGGCCCTCGGGTACATCGCGTTGGCGGGCGAGGACCGCGTCGTGACGACGGCCCTGTCCGGACGAATGGCCCGGCGGCACAGCGGCCTGCGTGGGTCGGGGCGGATCTTCAGGCTCCTGGGCAACCTGTCGGGGATCCAGCCGGCCGAGGGTCCCACCGACCTGCTCCTGGCCGCACGCCACGCCGCGGCGATGCTGTCGGGCCGCGGGGTCGTGGTGCTGATCTCGGACCTGCTCGATCCCTCCGCAGACCGGGTGATCCGCGAGCTGGCCGCCACCGGCTCCGAGCTGATCATCCTCCACACGCTGTCGCCCGAGGAGCTGGATCCGCCCCTCGAGGGCGATCTCAAGCTCGTGGACGCCGAGACCGGCGAGGGCATCGACGTCACGGTGGACCTCGCGGCCCTCGACGACTACAAGGCACGCCTGGCCGCCTGGCAGGAGGGCCTGGAGGACACGGCCCGCAAGCGCCGTGCATCGTACGTGCCGCTCTCCACCGACACCCCGCTGGCCGACCTCGTGTTCGCCGAGCTCCGCCGCCGCCGGGTGGTGGGCTGACATGAGCTTCCTCGCCCCGCTCGCGCTGGCCGGCCTGCTGTTCCTGCCGGTCGTCGTGGCGATGTACCTGCTCAAGCTGCGCCGGGACGAGGCCAGGGTGCCGTCCACCCTCCTGTGGCAGAAGCTGGTCTCGGACGTCGAGGCGAACGCCCCGTGGCAGCGGCTCCGTCGCAGCCTGCTGCTCCTTCTCCAGCTGCTCCTGGTGCTGATCCTGGCCTTCCTCGCCGCGCGGCCGTTCATCGAGCGGCCCGCGGGCCTCGCCGGGGACATCGTCCTCGTCATCGACACCTCCGCCTCGATGCAGGCGACCGATGCGGCGCCGACGCGGCTGGATGCGGCCAAGGCGGCGGCCATCGACGCGCTCAAGGAGCTGCCCGCCGGCGCCAAGGTGAGCGTGATCGCGGCGGGACGGACGGCCCGGGTCATCGCCAACGGCACCAGCGACATCGGCAACGTGAAGCAGGCGATCAACGCCATCCCGCCCACCTCCGACGTGGGCGACCTGGGCGATGCGCTGCGGCTGGCCTCCGCGCTCGCCGCGCGGTCCGGGGACGCCGAGATCCTCGTCGCCACGGACGCCGCGCTCGCGACGCCGCCGACCGGAACCCTCGAGGCGCCCGTCCGCGTGCTCCAGGTGGGCCGCGAGACGAAGAACGAGGCGATCACCGCGCTGGCGGTGCGCACGTCGCCCAGCGGGCTCTCGCACTCGGCGTTCATCTCCGTCGCCAACCTGGGCCTCCAGATGGCCGAGCGCCGGGTCCAGCTCTACGCGGACGGCGTCCTGCGCGACTCGCGGGTGCTGGTGCTGGACCCGCAGCGGCAGACCGACATCTCGATCGACGACATCGACGATCCGGACAATCCGGCGTCCGTGATCGAGGTCCGGCTCGTGGCGGCGGACGAGACGAGCACCGCCGCTCCGGACCCGCTGGGCGTGGACGATCGGGCGTGGGCCATCGTGCCGCCCGCCCGCCTGCGGACGGTCCTGCTCGTGAGCGAGGGCGATCCCTACCTCGAGACGGCGCTCTCGTACCTGCCGGACACCGAGCTCTACGGCGTCACGCCCGACAACTACGGCCCGGGAACCAAGCCCGAGCTGTTCGACCTCATCATCTTCGAGGGCTTCCTGCCCGACGAGCTCCCGGCCAAGCCGATCCTCGCCATCGCCCCGCCGGAGAGCTCCCCGCTGGGCACCGTGACCGGGACCCTGACGAACCCGGGCATCGGCAGCCTCGACACCACCGACCCGATCCTGCGCTACGTGGACCTGACGACCGTGCACGTCGGCGAGGCGCAGGAGATGGAGCTGCCCGCTTGGGCACGGCCGGTGATCCCTGGCCCCGGCGGCGCGCCGCTCCTCTACGCCGGGACGCTGGCCGGGCGGCCGGCAGCGGTGATGGCCTTCGAGCCGCGACGCTCGGACCTGCCGCTCCAGGTCGCGTTCCCGGTCCTGCTGGCCAACATGGCGGGCGAGCTGCTGGGCGGCTCCGAGACGCCGCTCGAGGCGATCGCGCCCGGCGCGCCCGTGACCCTGGCGATCCCTGACGGCGCGATCGGCGTGCGGGTCGAGCGGCCGGACGGCAGCACCGACGAGCTCATGGCTCCCACGGGCAGCGCGGGATCCGTGACCTTCGCCCGTACCGATCTCCTGGGCGTCTACAGCGTGACCCCCATCGCGGACCCTGACGCGACGCCAGCCCCGACGTCGAGCGCCGGCGGGTCGCCGTCCGCCGTCCCATCGGCCGCCCCGGCGTCGGCCGGCGCTTCACCGACGTTCCGTCCCGCCGACCCGGACGCACCGGTCCGGTTCGCGGTGGGGCTCCTCGATGTGGACGAGTCGCGGATCATCCCGGGGGAGGCCGCCCGTCTCCAGGCGCTGGGCCAGGCGGCGGCGAGCCCTGGCACCGACGCCGGAGCCGGGTCCGGCTCCGCGGCCGACGCGCGACCCAACGCCCGTGACGAGATCTGGATCCCGATCGTCCTGGTCGCCCTGCTCGTCCTGACCCTCGAGTGGCTCGTCTACGAGCGCGACACCCTCGCTCGACTGCGGCGCGGCCTGGCTGCCCGGTTCCGCGGAGCCAGCCCCACGGGCAGGGGCGCTTGATGGGCATCAGCTTCGACGCGCCGCTGGCGCTGCTGCTGCTCCCGCCGCTCATCGGCGTGGTGATCGCGCTGCACGTGGCGTCCCGGCGGCGGCTGGGCGTGGGGCGGCGACGGGCGGCGCTCGCGATCCGCCTCGCGCTGCTCTCCGCGCTCGTGTTCGCGCTCGCCGGGTTCCAGCTCGTGCTGCCCGTGGACCGCCTCGCCGTGGTCTACGTGGTGGACCTGTCCGACTCGGTGGGGACGGCCGGCCGCGAGGAGGCGCTCGCGTACCTGCGCGAGAGCCTCGCGGCGAAGGAGGACGAGGACGTCGCTGGGATCGTCGCCTTCGGCGGCGACGCGCTCGTGGAGCGGCTCCCGTCCGACCTGGCGGAGCTCGACCGGCTCGCCTCCACGCCCGTCCGCGGAGCGACCGACATCGGGGCGGCACTCCGCCTCGCCGGGGCGCTGTTCCCGGACGATGCCCAGAAGCGGATCGTCCTCCTCTCGGATGGCAATGACACGACGGGCTCCGGCCAGACGGAGGCGGCGCTGGCGGCGGCCCGCGGGATCCAGGTCCAGACCCATCTCACGGGCCTTGCCGGCGCCGATGAGGTCCTCGTCGAGCGTCTCACCTCGCCGTCGACGGCCCGGCTGGGCGAGAAGGTCCAGGTCAACGCCGACATCACCTCCACCGTCGCGCAGCCCGCAACCGCGCGCCTGTTCGTCAACGGGGAGCTGGCCGGGACCCAGCCCGTGGACCTGGAGGCGGGTGCCAACCGGGTCGAGTTCCAGTTCACGGCGAAGGAGGCAGGGTTCCTGCGCTTCAGGATCGTCGTGGAGGCCGCGCGGGACACGTTCAACCAGAACGACCGCGCCGACGCCAACACCATCGTCAAGGGCGAGCCGCGCGTGCTGGTCGTCAAGGGCGACGAGGACGTCGCGGCCCAGCTGGTCGGCGCGCTCGAGACCGAGCGCCAGGCGGTCGACACGGTGATCCCGGAAGCCCTCCCCGCGGACCTGGCCGGGCTGGCCGACTACGACTCGGTCGTCCTCGTGGACGTGCCGAGGCTCCGCCTCACGGACGCCGCGCTCGCGGCGCTCCAGGTCTACGTGCGGGACCTCGGCCGCGGCCTCGTCGTGGTGGGTGGGCCGCGCGCCTACGGCGCGGGCGGCTACACGGACACGCCGCTGGAGGAGGCACTCCCGGTCGACATGGGCGTCCGCGACCGGCAGAAGCAGCCGGATGTGGCGCTCGTGGTCGTCATCGACAAGTCCGGCTCCATGGATGCCTGCCACTGCAACAGCTTCGACGGCGGCATGGGCGGCGGGGCCGGCATCGCCGGCGTGAAGAAGGTCGACATCGGCAAGGAGGCCATCCTGCGGGCCGCCTCGGCGCTGACCGAGCGCGACGAGCTCGGCGTCGTCGCCTTCGACGAGCAGGCGCACTGGGTCGTCAAGACGGCACCACTGGGCGGCATCGCGGATCTGCAGGGGTCGATCGCCGGGATCGCGCCGCTGGGCCAGACGAACATCTACGCCGGCCTGGACCAGGCCGTGGAGTCGCTCAAGGGGGCGACGGCCACGCGGCGCCACATCATCCTCCTGACGGACGGCTGGTCCAGCAGCGGACGGTACGACGAGATCCTCGGGCGGATGAAGGCTGCCGGGATCACGCTCTCGGCGGTGGGTGCGGGCGGCGGCGCCAACGAGGAGCGGCTCCTCCAGCAGCTTGCGGCGAACGGCGGCGGTCGCTACTACTCCGCACCCAACGCCGCCTCCATCCCGGACATCTTCCTCAAGGAGACCCAGCAGGTCTCCGGCCAGCAGATCGTGGAGGAGCAGTTCTTCCCGATCCTGACCTCGTCGTCACCGATCCTGCGCGGCATCGAGGGCGGCCTGCCGTCGCTGCTGGGCTACAACGGGACGACGGCCAAGCCGGCCGCCCAGACGGTCCTCGTCACGGCCCGCGACGATCCGCTCCTCGCGCAGTGGCAGTACGGGCTCGGCCGGGCCGTCGCCTGGACGTCGGACACGACGGGCCGCTGGGCCAAGAGCTGGATCGGCTGGAAGGGCTTCTCCCAGTTCGCCAGCCAGATGGTGGGCTGGACGTTCCCGGGCGAGGAGAGCGGCGGCATCGAGGCCGCATTCGTCGATCGTGGCGGACGAACGTACCTGCGCGTGGAGAGCGTCAACGCCGACGGCTCGCCCCGCGACTTCTACGCGACCAGCGTGGCGCTGGTGGGACCGGACCTGGAGCCCGCGTCCGTCAACCTCTCGCAGGTGGCGCCGGGCGTGTACGAGTCGCCGGTCGCGTCGCTCCAGAGCGGCGCCTACGCGGTGCGCGTCACCCAGACCCGACCGGGGGCGGCGGCGCTGGGCAGGACGCTGGGACTCGTGGCGCCGACCGCCGCCGAGTACAGGCTCCTGGGCGCCAACGAGCCGCTCCTGGCCGCGATCAGGGCCGCGACCGGCGGCGAGCAGGTCGAGCTGCCGGCCGACGTCTGGGCGCACGACCTGCAGACGACGAGCCGGTACACCGACATGTGGCCCTTGCTCCTGGTCCTCGCGCTGCTGCTGTGGCCGCTGGACATCGCCCTGCGGCGCGTCTCGCTGGGTCGCCGGGAGCTCGCGGACGGCCGGCGCTGGGCGTCCGAGCGGATCCGCGGCCGGCGCGTCGCGGCGCGGACGCAGGCGTCCGAGAGCATGCTGGCCGCCCGGGAGCGCGCTGGATCCGCGGGTGCGCGCAGTGCGATCCTGCGCGAGGCCTCGGACCGTGCCGCGGGCGCCGATGCCGCCACCCCGGCAGGTCCTCCCGTGCCCGCATCGCCTGGGCCAACGACGGAAGCGGCCCAGCCGGCAACACCAGCAGCGTCCGCCGCACCACCGCCTCCCCCGCCGACGACGGCACCACCTCCCCCGCCCTCGCCCTCGCCCGGGGCGCCGCCGGCCGCGGCCGGCCCATCCGACGACACCCTGGCTCGGCTGCGAGATGCCAAGCGCCGCAACCGATCCTGACGATCCGGGCGACGACCGCGGGGGTCCGGTGCTAGCCTCGCGACCATGACCATCACCCACGCCATCCACCGGCGGATCGAGCGTTTGCGGCCCAGGCGGTTCGTGCCGCTCCTGGCCGCGGTCCTGGCGCTTGCCGGCTGCGGGACGATCTCCTCGACGCCGCCTCCGGCGACGCCGACGGACTTTCCGGGCCTCGCCGGCCGCCTGAACGCCGCGGGCATCGAGGCCCGGGACTGGATCTCGGGCGAAGCCGGATGTGCCGATGGCGAGCTCCGCAAGACGGCCATCCGCTTCGAGGCGGCCGGCCTCGACCAGGCGGAGCCGGTCACGCTGTACCTGTATGTCTTCCGCAACCGGGCGGCGTTCGAGCGGAATCTCGGGAGCATCGGCCCCTGCGCGGCGGCGTACGTCACGGATGCCGACACGTTCGAGCAAGTGGAGCAGTCGCCGTACGTCGTCGCCGGCCAGGGTCCGTGGGCGCCGGAGTTCGAAGCCGCCCTGCGCCGCACGCTGGAGGCTCGCCGCCGGCACCGGCGGCTGACGTCGCGCCCACGCACCGGGTCCCAGCACGGTCCCGGTCAGCACACCGCACCCAGGGGCACCGCACCTCGCCTTGGGGTCACGCCCGAGTACTGCGCCGGACCGCATGCGACCGCACCAGACCGCACCGGTACCGTGACCGCCCTCCCATGCACGGGGTGACGACCGGGCCGTCGATGCAGAACCGGGTCACCGGGATGCTCGGGTCATGGCTGTCTCGACCCGCACCCGACGTGCCCTGTCAACGATCCTCGCGGTCATCCTCGCCGTCGAAGCCGTCTCCGCCGTGGCCGCCGCCGCGGCCACGCGAACCGTCACCCACCAGCTCCCGGCGGCGCCGCCAGTGGCACAGGTCCTCGCCGCCGAGGCGACCACGGCGGCCGCCGGTGGTCCGCTCGGCACGGCGGCCGTCGCGTTCTCGGCTCCGGCCAGCGCGCTCCGCATCGTCGAGCCCGCGTCTTCCACGAGCGCCGCACAGGGGACGTCTACCCGCCCCACGCCGGACGTCATCGCAGCTGCCGCCGGGAGGGCCGCGGCGGCAGAGGCTGCGGCGAAGGCGCAGGCGGCAGCCGCTGCCAAGGCGAAGGCTGCTGCCAAGGCGAAGGCCGCTGCCAAGGCGAAGGCGGCTGCCAAGGCGAAGGCGGCTGCCAAGGCGAGGAGCGCCGGCTCCAGCACGAAGGCAACCTCCTACTCGGGGAGCAACCACGTCTGGATCCCGGCGCTGGGCATCAGCAGGCTGTCCGGTGGTTCCCGTGCGAGCGCAGCCGGCCGCCTGATCACTACATGTACCGCTGGGGCTGTGCCGGCTCGAACAACGTCTACCTGATGGGCCACGCCTCCAGCGTCATGGATGCGCTCCATGACGCATACGTCAGCGGACGGCTCTCCAAGGGCATGGAAGCCTGGTACGCCGACCCCAATGGCCAGGTGAGCCAGTACGCAAGTCAAGTGGTGGAAGCTCACCCGGCCCACCACGGATGCCGCATGGGCCTGGGCCTCGCAATCGGTGCCGTCGATGACGCTCCAGACGTGCGTCGGCCGCGACAACCAGTACCGGCTGATGGTCCGCCTCGTCGTCGTCGGCGGATAGACGGCTCAGCCAGGCCGAGCCTGACACCGGCGCCCGCAGCCGGTTCTTGCTAGCCTCTGCGGCGCATGTCCGAGCCAGCCGTCCCACCGCCCGTCCCGCACGCGAACGGCAACGGCAGCGGGATCGCCGCGTCAACGTTGCGACGCGCGATCCTCCTGCACCTGCGCCGCGTCGGCCCGTCCGTACCGGACGCGATCTCGACCGCCATCGGCGCGAGCCGGAGCGGGGTGGCGCAGCAGCTGCGGGCGCTGGACACCGCGGGCCTCGTGACCCGGACCTCGGTGCGGCATGGCGTCGGCCGCCCGCGCCACCTCTACGACATCACCGCGGATGCCCAGGACCTGTTCCCGTCCAACTACGACGGGCTCGCAACGGGACTGCTGGCCGCGATCCTCGAGGTCGGCGGCGAAGCGCTGGTCGAGGACGTCTTTGCGGCTCGCCGCCGACAGGCCGAGGCACGGCTGCGCGAGCAGATGGACGCGTCGCTCCCGTCCGACGCACCGCTCGTGGATCGCGTCCGGGAGCTGGCGCGGCTGCAGGACGAGCTGGGCTATGTCTCCGAGGCGCTGATCGACGCCGACGGCATTCGTCTGCTGGAGCACAACTGCGCCGTGCTGGACGTGGCCAGCGGCATGCCCGTGGCGTGTCGCTCGGAGCTCGAGCTGTTCCGAGAGGTCCTCGGCGTGGACCTGGTCCGGGAGCGGCACATCGCGGCCGGCGACCGCTGCTGCGAGTACCGGGTCGCGGAGGCTCCGACGGCCTGAGCGCTCGACGCCCGCGGCCGCTGTCGGCCTGAGCCGGTTCTAGCCCTCTTCGCGCTCCACGACCTTGCGGCGCGCGGGCTCGAGGACGGGACTGGCCACGTCGGAGACGTTGGGCACGAACGATGCGGCGAGCGACGTCGCCGCGATCTGCTCCTGCTCGGCGAGCGACAGGATCCCGAGGCGGCCCAGGGTGGCGAGCTCGTCGCGGATGTAGGTCTTGAGCATCTCCGGGCCGTCCGTGCTGATCGTGTAGCGGACCCCGTTCCGGTGGAACTGGTCGAAGATCCAGCGGAACTCGTCCCAGCTGGACACGACGCCCGTGTTGAGGTTGGACGTCGGACAGATCTCCAGCACGATCCCGCGCTCGCGGATCATCGCCATCGTGCGCGGGTCGTAGGCCGCCTTCACCCCGTGGCCGATCCGGTCGGGTTCGAGGAGCTCCACGACGCGCGAGATCTCGTCGACAGGACCGGATTCGCCGGTGTGGACCGTGATCCCCAGGCCGTGCTGGCGGGCCCTGCGGAACAGCCTCCGGTAGTCCGCGACGCGGAAGGTGGCCGACTCGGGCCCGGCGATGTCGATGCCGACGACGCCGCGGTCTCGCCAGGAGATCGCCTTCTCCGCGATGATCTCGTTGAGCTCGAACGGGAACGCGCGGTCCAGGCAGAACAGGAGCCCGGGCTTGACCGGGTACTCGAGCGTCGCCTTGTCCATGCCCCGGATGGCGGCCGCGATGATGTGGTCGAGGTCCTGCTCGCCGCCCCGGTTCCGCTTCATCGGGTTGAAGCGCAGCTCGGTGGTGGTGACGTTGTTCTTGCGATACGCCCCGCCGATGACCTCGTAGACGGCCCGCTCGACCGCGATCGGGCTCGACTGGATCAGCTCGGTCCAGTGGAACAGCTGGAGGTAGCCGTCGAAGCTCTTGGGGCGCCGCGGATGGACCGTGATCAGGTCGCGGAACTCCCAGTAGTCGCGGGTCGGCAGCTTGATGCCCTGGGCATGGGCGATGGACCACATGATCGCCGGCGTGACGGCCGCCCCCAGGTGGCAGTGGAGCTCCGCGAGCGGGACCTTGCGGGAGAGGGAGGAGGCCATGGCCGAAGGATAGCGCGGCTGGCGGGCGCCACCCGGCCGGGTGCCGGGGCGGGTTCACGCTTCAGCTGGCCGCAGGCGACGAAGGCGGCAGGCCTGCCGGCTTCGGGCTCAGCCGGCGGCGGGTGTCAGCCGGCGGCAGCTCCCGGCACGACGCGTCCCTCGGCGTCCAGCGTGGCCCGGCGACGCAGGTTGCGCAGCTCGGCGCCGGGCACCTGGTCCCGGGCGTGATAGCTGGACCGGACCAGCGGCGCGGACTCCACGTGCTTGAAGCCGAGCGCCAGGGCCTCCCGCTTCATGTCCGCGAACTCGTCGGGCGTGTAGTAGCGCTCGAGCGGGAGGTGGTCGGTCGTCGGCCGCAGGTACTGGCCGATCGTGAGGATGTCGACATCGACCGCGCGGAGCGCCTCGAAGGCCTCCGTCATCTCCTCGCGGGTCTCGCCCAGGCCCACCATGAGGCTGCTCTTGGTGTGCGCCTCCCTGCCGTACTCCGCGGCGTAGACCTTGGCCCGCTCGAGCACGGACAGCGTCCGATCCCAGCGCGCACGCTTGCGCACCGGCTGCTGGAGCCGCTTCACCGTCTCCAGGTTGTGGTTGAGGATGTCCGGGCCTGCCTCCATCACGGCCCGGAGCGGCTGCTCCTCGCCGTTGAAGTCGGGGATCAGGACCTCCACGCCCATCAGCGGGCTGCGCGCCCGGATCTCGCGGATCGTGGCCGCGAAGGCGCCGGCGCCGCCGTCGGGCAGGTCGTCCCGGGCCACGCTCGTCACCACGACGTGGTCGAGGCGCATGGCGCTGACCGCCTCCGCGACGCGGCGGGGCTCGTCGTCGTCGAACCAGGTGGGCCTGCCGGTCTTGATGGCGCAGAACCCGCAGGCCCGGGTGCACACGTCGCCCAGGATCATGACCGTCGCCGTGCGCTGGTCCCAGCACTCGCCCACGTTGGGGCAGACCGCCTCCTCGCAGACCGTGTTGAGGTTCAGCCCGCGCAGGAGGCCCTTGAGGTCGTGGTAGTTGTCGCCCGAGGGCATCCGGGACTTGATCCAGTCGGGATGACGCCGCAGGGGTCGCGTGCCGACAGCCGCGGGAGCCTCCACCAGCCCCTGGCCGCCACCCATCGCGATCGAGATGTCCAGGGCGCTCGCGTGCGCGTGGGCGGGATTGGGGTCGAAGACGGGCAGCTCGCGGGACATCGCTAGTAGACCGAGGTCTCCGGGCCGACAGACTCGAGCCAGTCCTTGATGTCGCGCAGGAACGCAGCGCCCCCGGCGCCGTCGTTCGCGCGGTGGTCCAGCCCCAGGACCATGTTCATGATCGGACGGATGGCGATCACGTCCCCGTCCTCGCCGCTGACCACCACCGCCCGCTTGGTGATCGCCTCCATCGTGACGATGCCCACCTCGGGGACATTGAGGATCGGCATGACGAGGTTGGTGCCGAGATAGCCCGTGTTGTCCACGGTGAAGGTGCCGCCGCCGAAATCGTCGAGCCGCAGCTTGTTCGCGCGAGCCCGGCTGGCCACGTCGGCGATGGCGAGGTTGAGGCCGTGGATCGAGAGGGTGTCCGCGTCGCGGACGACCGGGACGATGAGCCCGTCGTCCACGGCGACCGCCACCCCGATGCTGATCCGGCGCTTCGCCAGCAGACCCTGGTCCGTCCACACGGCGTTGAACGTCGGGTTGCGCTTGAGCGCCTCGGCCGCGGCCTTGACGACGAACGGCACGTAGCTGATGCCGACGCCCTCCTTCGCCTGATAGGCCTTCTTCATGCTCTCGCGCAGGCGCACGAGGCGGCTGGCGTCGATCTCCATCTGCACGTAGGCGTGCGGGGCGGCGAGCGCGCGGGTCATCTGCGCGGCGATGCCCTTGCGCATCTGGGTCATCGGGACGAGGACCTCGTCCGCGCCCGGCGGGAAGACGATCGGGCCGGCGGCCTCGGCCTTCGCGGCGGCGGCGCGGCGGCTGCTGCGGGTGCGGGTGCGGGTGCGGGTGCCGCGGGTGCAGCCACGGCGGCCCCACCGGTCCGCGTGGCCTCGACATGCGCCAGGACGTCCTCGCGCGTGATCCGGCCACCACCACCGGTGCCGGCGACCTGTGCGGCTTCGAGGCCGTGCTCACGCAGGAGGCGGCGGACCGCCGGGGTCATGCGGGCGTTCGGGTCATGAACGGCCGGGGCCGGCGCGGCGGAGGCCTGCGCGACGGGCGCCGGGGCGACGGGTGCCGTGGGCGCGAGAGCGGCTGGGGCAGGGGCGGCGACGGGCTCGACGGGCGCCGCAGCGGACGCCGGTTCGGCCGCACCATCCGGCGCGACGGAGGCGATGGCCGGGGCGGGCGATCCGCCGGCGAGCGCATCGTCCTCGGTCTCGATGATCGCGATCTCGGCGTTGTTGGGGACCGTGGCCCCCTCCTCTGCCAGGATCTCCCTGAGCACGCCCGCGAACGGCGACGGGACCTCGGCGTTCACCTTGTCGGTGATCACCTCGACGAGCGGCTCGTACTTCGCGACCGTGTCACCGGGCTGCTTGAGCCAGCGTCCGATCGTCCCCTCCGCGACACTCTCGCCGAGCTGGGGCATCGTCACCTTGGCCACTGGGTCTGTTCCTCCGAGGTGTGCGGTTCGCGTGGGACGCGCCGAAGCGTTGGCCCTAGTGTCGCGCATCCCGCCGCAGCGCGCCTCCCATCGCACTCACCGCGAGGATTGGGGTGTGTGGAACGCGCCAAGCTGCTCGACCCTAGCCCGGTCCCGCCGCCATGTAGCGCTCACAGGCCAGCGCCACGACCTCGTCGAGCTCGACCATCTCGGCCTCATCGAGGACCTTGAAGGTGAAGGTCGACTTGCCGGTCAGCCGCTTTCGCAGGCCGGGGGACAGCGACTCCGCCAGGTCGGGCCAGGTGTGCATAGGCAGCAGGTAGAACCCCACGTGCTGCGAGGCCGGCTTGACGAACGCGAACCAGTCATGGGCCTTGGCGCCGGGGCGACGCAGCGTCGGGATGCCGTAGATCGTGGCCCACTCGAGCCGCTCCTCGTACGGGACGAGGACCGCCCGCAGCCGCGCCTCGACCGCCGCGAGGTCCTCCGGCGAGGGTGCCATCAGTACGCGGCCAGCTTGCGGATCGCGTCCGCGATCTTGACCGGGCTGAGCATGAACCAGTCCTCGAGGGCATGGTTGTAGGGCATCGCCGGCACGTCCGGCCCGGCGATCCGGGACACCGGCCCGTCGAGGTAGTCGAACGCCTCCTCGGCCACGATCGCCGCGATCTCCGCGCCGTAGCCGCCGAACCGGTTGTCCTCGTAGGCGACCAGGCACTTGCCCGTCTTGCGCACCGACGACAGCAGCGTCTCGCGGTCGAGTGGCCGGAGCGAGCGCAGATCCACCACCTCGCAGTCGATGCCCTCGCCGGCAACGCGCTCGGCTGCCTCCAGCGCGTAGTGGACCATCAGGCCGTAGGCCACCACCGTCACCTGGCGACCGGCGCGGCGCACGACCGCCCGGCCGAGGGGCACGGTGAAGTCGCTCGCCGGCACGTCGCCGCGAACCGACCGGTACATCTTCTTGTGCTCGAGGAACAGCACCGGGTCGTCGTCCCGGATCGCCGAGCGCAGGAGACCCTTGGCGTCGTAGGGCGTCGATGGGACCACGACCTTGAGCCCCGGGACGTGGGTGAAGAACGCCTCCACGGACTGCGAGTGGTACAGGGCGCCGTGAACCCCGCCGCCGAACGGGGCGCGGATCACCATCGGCACCGAGTATCGCCCCAGCGAGCGGTAGCGCATCCGGGCCGCCTCGGACACGATCTGGTTGAAGGCCGGGAAGATGAAGTCGGCGAACTGGATCTCCGCGATGGGCCGCAGCCCGTTGAGCGCGGCCCCGATCGACGCCCCGACGATCATCGACTCCGTCAGCGGCGTGTCGATCACGCGGTCGTCGCCGAACTCGGCCCACAGGCCGTCGGTCGCCAGGAAGACCCCGCCCTTCCGGCCGACGTCCTCCCCGAGCACGATGACCGACGGATCGCGCCGCATCTCCTCGGCCATGCCGTCGCGGATCGCCTCGATGAACGTCCGGATCGCCATCAGCCGTGCCCCACGCTGCCGGCGCCCGGGCGCCGGGTGCCAAGGCGGCGCGGCCTCGTTGTCCGCGGCGTCGCCGAAGACCCAGTCCATGCGCCGTCGCCGGGTCCGGGTCTGGCTCCGCCTCGGAGAAGTCGGTCGCGTCCTCCACCAGCGCGGCGATCTCCGCCACGAGCGCCGACTCGACCGCATCCGTGAGCACCCCGGCCTCGCGGAGCTGCGCCCGGAAGATCGGCAGCGGGTCGTGGGCCCGACCCTCCGCCAGGTCGTCCTCGGAGCGGTACTTGGTCTGCTGGTCGTCGGAGCTGTGGGCGGTGAGCCGGGTGACCTTCGCCTCGATCAGCGTCGGCCCGCCGCCGGAACGTGCCCGCTCCACCGCCTCGCGGCCCGCGGCGTAGCAAGCGAGCACATCCGTGCCGTCCACGACCACGCCCGGGATGCCATAGCCGGCGGCTCGCATCGCCACGTCCCTGACGGACACCTGGCGCTCGACCGGGACGCTGATCGCGTACCCGTTGTTCTCGACGATGAACACGAACGGCAGCCGGTGGATGGCCGCGAAGTTGAGCGCCTCGTGGACGTCGCCCTGGTTGGAGCTCCCCTCGCCCATGATCGCCACGGCGACCTGGTCGGTGCCCCGGATCTTCGCCGCCAGGGCGATCCCGACGGCGTGCAGGATCTGCGTGGCCACGGGCGAGGAGACGCTGACGAGGTTGTGCTCCGCGCTGCTGTAGTGGCCGGGCATCTGGCGTCCGCCGGAGCCGGGGTCCGATGCCTTCGCATACTGGGCGAGCATCAGGTCGCGGGCCGTCATGCCGAACGCGAGACAGGTGGCGATGGACCGGTAGAACGGAGCGATCCAGTCCGTGCCGCGGCGGAGCGGCCACGCGAGGCCGACCTGGGCGCCCTCGTGCCCCTGGCCGCTGATCACGAACGGGATCCGTCCGGCGCGGTTGAGGATCCACATGCGCTCGTCCACGGCGCGCGCGAGCGCCACGGTCCGGTACATCGCCACGAGGTCGGCGTCCGTCAGGCCGACCGACGCGGCGAGCGGGCCCGCCTGGCCGGTACCGCCGGGGTCCGTGACCGTCATCGCGTCCTCCGTGGGCCAGCTGGAGACCGGTGGAGTCCGGCCGGCGGAGACCGGTCCGGCGGATCGGCCTAGAAGTTGATGGACCGGCCGTCGACCGCCATCGCGGTCTCGCCGAGGATCTCCGAGTAGGTCGGGTGCGCGTGGGTGGTGGCGCCGATCTCCCACGGCGTGGCCTCGAGCTGGAACGCCAGCGAGCCCTCGGCGATGAGGTCCGTGGCATGCGGCCCGATGATGTGGATCCCGAGCGTCTCGTCGGTCTCCTTGTGCGCGATGATCTTGGTGAAGCCCTCGTACTCCCCGCCGATGAGCGCCTTGGCCACGGCCTGGAACGGGACCTTCGCGATCTTGACCGGGAGACCGCGCTCCTCGCACTGCCGCTCGGTGAGGCCGACCGACGCGATCTCGGGGCGGCAGTAGGTGGCCCGGGGCTGCTTCACGTAGTCCATGGCGTGGACGTCCGGGTCGCCGACGATCGTGTGGACCGCGATGATCCCCTCGTGGGCAGCCGTGTGCGCGAGCTGGAGGCCACCCACGATGTCGCCGATCGCGTACAGGTGCGGCTCCCGGGTCCGCATGTGGCCGTCGACCTTGACGAAGCCGCGGTCCACCTCGGCGGTGGTCGTCTCGAGACCCACGTCCTCGACGTTGGTGGCCCGGCCTGCCGCGACGAGCAGCATCTCCGCGGAGAGCTCGCTGGCCTCCTTGCCCTCCGGTCCGACGGTCAGCCGCACGCCGTCGTCACCGGCGACGACGCTCGCGGCATCGAACCGTGCGCTGGTGATGACCTTGATCCCGCGCCGCGTGAAGCTGCGCTCCAGCTCCTTGCTGACCTCGTGGTCCTCGAGCGGAACGATGGCCGGGAGGTACTCAAGCAGCGTGACCTGCGCGCCAAGGTCGTGGTACATGCTCGCGAACTCGGAACCCACGGCACCGGCGCCGATCACGATGACGCTGGCAGGCATCGTGTCCGACCGCAGCACGTCATCACTGGTCACGATCCGCTGCCCGTCCGGGACGATCCCGGGCAGCGACTTGACGCGGGAGCCCGTGGCCAGCACCACGTCCGTGCCGCTGAGCACGCGCTCACCTCCGGCGCCGGGGGTGCCGTCCTCACCCGCCAGGCTGACCCGGACCTTGGTCGGGCCCTCGAGACGGCCGCGGCCCTGGATCCAGGTGACGTCGTTCTTCTTGACCAGGCTGCCGACGCCCTTCCACATCCGGGTCACGATCTGGTCCCGGCGCTTGGCGATCTGCGCGAAGTCCACCTCGGCCGCACCGGGCAGGCGGAGGCCGAAGTCCCCGGCGTGGCGGATCCGCTCGGCGAGCCCGGCCGACTCGAGCATCGCCTTGGTGGGGATGCACCCGCGATGGAGGCACGTGCCGCCGATCTTGTCCTCGTCCACGAGGGCGACGCGCAGCCCGAGCTGGGCGCCGCGGAAGGCGGCGGCGTAGCCGCCCGTGCCCGCGCCGAGGACGATGAGGTCGAAGTCGTTCGAGGATCCGACGGCCATCGGTCAGGTGATCTCCGCTGGTGTCACGGGCGGGAGGGCGGACCATCGGCCGCGGCGCCGCGTGAGGGGTTCTGGCATCGGACCGATCCTACACCGGCGACGGTCCGGGGCCTCGACATCGCAGGAATCGAAAACCGGGCCGCGGAGACCGCGACCCGGCTTGTGAGGCGCTGGGGACTCAGCCGCCGCGCTGGGCGCGGAAGCAGTCCGAGCAGTAGACGGGCTTGCCGTTGGTCGGGCGGAACGGCACCTTGGCCTCCTTGCCGCAGGAGGAGCAGGTCGCCGCGAACATCTCTCGGGGCCCGCTGCTGCGCTGGCCGTAGCCACCGCCGCCACCGCTGCTGTAGCCGCCGGCGGAGTAGCCGCCACCACCGCCGTACCCGGAGTCGTAGCCGCCGCCGCTCGAATACGAGCTGCTGCCACCGTACCCGCTGTCACCACCCGAGCGCGCTGCCTTGCGGCTGGCGCGGCACGAGGGGCACCGGCGGGGCTCCGTGAATCCCTTCTCGGCGTAGAAGGCCTGTTCGCGCTCCGAGAATTCGAACTCCATGTTGCAGTCCGAACAGGTCAGGGTCTTGTCGGCCACGTGCCGATCTCCTCCAGCTTTCGCCGCCTCTTGCCCGGGTCCTCGAGTGCTTGTGTGCCGGAGGAGACCAAGTGTCGAACGTGCGATCCAAATGAGCATGCGCGGCGTCCGCGCAGTCGGAGCATACGGGCTAATCGCAACCGTGGCGATACCCAATTTCGCACGCCATTCGGGGCATGACCGGGGTCAGGTGCCCGGTGGAACCGCGAACTCGCGGCGAGCGCCTTCCAGGTACGCGGCGACCTCGCGCGCCTGTCGATCCGCTCCCCAGCCGAGGGACCTGCCCGCGATCTCCGCCACGCGGGGCGCCACGGATTGCCCGCGATCCCGGAGCACAGGCGCAAGGCGCAGCCGCCGGGCGAGGAGATCATCCAGGGACAGGGCCAGCTCCCGGTCCACCGCCCAGGCGATCTCCGCCTCGAGGAAGGGGTGGCCCGGGACCAGCGGGCGCACGAGGTCGCGCTCCCGGCCGAGGGTGAGGACGTATGGCGCAAGGGTTCCGTGGCGGTCGACGAGGGAGGCGGCCGCCGCGGCGTCCAAGCCAGGTTCGAGGGCGAGGCGCGTGGCCAGCGCGCCCAGCTCCGACCGGGGAGCCGCGCCGGCGAGGGGCAGCTCGTCGGTGGCGCTGGGACGGGCCTGGGCAGCGGAGCCGAGAACCGCATCCACGGCGTCGCGCGCCATGACCCGGTACGTCGTGTACTTGCCGCCGCTCACCCGCACGAGACCCGGCGCCTCGACCGCCACCCGGTGCTCACGGGAGACCTTGACGGACGATGTCGCGTCCGACGGCGCGACGAGCGGCCGGAGCCCGGCGTAGGTGCCAACGATGTCGTCGCGGGTGACGGTCAGGTCGAGGGCGCCATTCAGCGTCCCGAGGATCTCGTCCACCTCCTCCGCGCTCGCCGCGACGTGGTCGAGCGGCCCGCGGTACGGCTTGTCCGTCGTGCCGATGATCCAGTGGCGCGGCCACGGGACGAGGAACGCGACGCGGCCGGGGATCCGGAGCGTCATGCCGCCGCGGGCGGGGATCCGGCTGCGCTCGATGACGAGGTGGCTGCCCCTCGCGGGCAGCACCTCGAAGGCGCCGGCTCCGAACGGGTGATCCGGGAGCGCGCCCCAGGCGCCGGTGGCATCGAGCACGGCCGATGCCCGCACCTCACACGTTGCCCCGGTCAGCAGGTCCACGACCGTCGCGCCTGCCACACGATCGCCGTCCTTCAGGGGGCCGAGTGCCCGGACACGCGTGACGGCGATTGCCGAACCCTGTGCGCTGGCGATGGCCGTGGCCACGACCGCGAGCGTGAACCGCGCGTCGTCCTCCATCGCGTCGTGGTAGAGCAGCGCGCCCCGCAGGTTCGCGCGCACGAGGTTCGGCGCGTAGGCCAGGGTCTCGTCGAGTCCCAGATGGCGGTGGCGCCCGGCCGACGCCGTCGAGCCCAGGATGTCGTAGGCCGTGAGGCCGATCTCGTAGAACGCGCGCTTCACGAACGGCGGCCCGTAGATCGGAAACAGGAACGACTCCATGCGGACCAGGTGTGGCGCCAGGCGCAAGAGGCGGGCACGCTCGGCGAGCGCCTCGCGGACCAAGCCCACCTCGCCCTGCTGGAGGTAGCGCAGCCCGCCGTGGATCAGCCGGCTGGAGCGGGAGCTGGTGCCGGCGGCGATGTCGTCCTGTTCGATAAGCGCGACCTTCAGGCCCCGCGACACCGCGTCGAGCAGGGCCCCGGCGCCAACGATCCCGCCACCCACGACAAGCAGATC
>CAVOWV010000021.1:0-120503 GCA_963700245.1 uncultured Chloroflexia bacterium | reverse complement strand
CCAGCGCTCGTCCGCGAGACGGGCGATGTCCACCGCGCGACGCTCCAGCGGGCCGGTCATCCGCCTGTCCTCACGCCCCCGGACGGCGGAGGATCCGCCACAGGACGAGCCCGGTCCCGACGATGAGCACCACGATCAGCAACGGCGTCTGGAAGACCACCGCCTGGCCATCGCTGGGCAGCACGGCCGTGACGCCGGCTGCGAGCATCACGACGAGCACGACGGCTGCGGCGACGAGGAGGACCTCGCGCAGGCCGGGCTGGCGAGCGTTCGCCATCCGCTAGCCCCGGTCCGCCTCGGGCGGGATGCCGATCGGGGCGACCAGGATTCGTCCGGCCAGCGCGCGTCCGACGCGGGTGCGGAGGCCCGTCTTCGGCCGGTGGAAGGTCACGGTCAGGTCGGCGCGGACGACGGGATCCGACGGGTCACCCGAAGTCAGGTCGACAGCGGTGGGCGTGTCCACGGCGAGGACCGGGATCCCGGCCTCCCTGGCCTTGCGGATGATCTCCACGGCGCTGCGCACCGGCTCGCGCAGCTGACCGCGGATCCCGGTGCCCAGAAGCGCGTCGACCACGATCGACGCCTTGTCGATACCCTGGCCGAGGATCGCCACGTCGCGGGCTACCGGCGCGTGGATCCGGGTTACGCCGTCAACACCGTCGAGGCGCTTCCAGTTCCGGAGCGTATCGGGGGTGCCGGGCCGCTCGTCGGCCGCGACCAGGACGGCAATCACGGCCGTCCCCCACCCCGCCAGCACGCGTGCGGCGACGAACCCATCGCCGCCGTTGTTGCCCGGGCCGGCAAGGATCAGGACCGGCTTGTCCTCCCGCCCGTTGAACGCGACCAGCGCCCGGGCGGCGGCGGCCACGGCCGTGCCCGCGTGCTCCATGAGGAGCTCGCCTGGCGTGCCCAGCGCCTGCGCCTTGAGGTCCGCCCCGGTCATCGCCTCCGCGCTGATCGCAGTGCGTGCGGCGGCCGCCGACCAGCGCAGCTCCAGCTCGTCGAGCGTGAGCGTGGCGAGGTCGGGGTCATCGGCCGGCAGGGGCGGCGTTCGGGGGGGCACGCCCGAAGGGTACCGTCAGTCGGGCGTCGGGTGTCCCAGCAACTCGTCGGTCCGCGGGTCGGGGATGCCGTCGAAGTACCGGTGAAGCACCTCCCGGAACAGCGGCTCGTTCGGGGCGACGCGCAGGAAGAGCGTCATCGACGAACGGAGCTTGGCGGCATCGACAGGGCCGAGGATCTGCTCGGCGGAGCGGCCCTTCACGGACACCACGGCCTCGGCTGACGCACGCAGGCGCGGGCCGAGGATCGGGTGATCGAGGTACTCGCGGCCCTCGTCCAGCGAGCCGATCGCGTAGTAGCGGGACAGCTCGCTGTGGCCCAGCCCGGCGACCTGGGGAAACACGAACCAGATCCAGTGACCGGTCTTGCGCCCGGCGCGGAGCTCGCGCATGGCGCCGTCGATGACGCCGTGCTGTGCGTCGACGAAGCGCTGGAGGTCCCAGGTCATTGGCGCATTGTGGACCGGCGTGAGCTTCGGAGCCGGGTGATCAGCTCGGGAGCCGGGTGATCAGCTCGGGAGCCGGTGATCAGCTCGGGAGCCGGGCCTCCAGGCCGTCCTCGCGCTCCCGTGCCTCCAGGAGACCCTCCGAGGCCAGCGTCATGACGGCCTCACGGACCGCATGGGCCGGGTGCTGGCCGATCGCCTCCGGGTAGGTGACCCAGGCTCCATCCTCAGCGTCCCGGGCACGCGCGATGATCCGGCCGCGCAGCCAGCGGCGCGTCGCGGGAAACGCCGGTTCCGGGCGACGGGCGGCCTGTGGCCGAAGCGCGTTCGCCCCACCTGGCGGGGCGTCGGTGTCGGGCCGCTCGCCATTCGCATACCTGCACCAGGCGATGACCGGGCAGTCAGTGCAACGTGGCCTGGCCGGCCGGCACAACCGCGCCCCCATGTCCATCAGCGCGTGGGTCCAGGCATCCGGTCGGTCGCGGGGTACGACGGCATCGGCAAGCGCCTGCATCTCGCCCGAGGTGAGTGCCTCCGGCCCGCCGGCCGTCATCCGCCCCAGCACCCGGCGCACGTTCGTGTCCACCGCGCCCACCGGCACCCGGAACGCGGTCGCCGCGACGGCGCGGGCGGTATACGGGCCTACGCCCGGGAGCGCCTCGAGGTCCTCGATCCCGGAGGGCACCGTGCCCTCGTGCTCCGCCACGATCGCCTGCGCCGCCCGGTGCAGGCTCAGGGCCCGCCGGTTGTAGCCGAGGCCGGCCCAGGCACGCAGGACGTCGGCGATGGGTGCGTCCGCCAGCGCCTGCACGGTCGGCCAGCGCGCCATCCAGCCTGTCCAGGCCTCGGCCGCGCGCGCCGCCTGCGTCTGCTGTCCCAGCGCTCGTCCGCGAGACGGGCGATGTCCACCGCGCGACGCTCCAGCGGGCCGGTCATCCGCCTGTCCTCAAGCCCCCGGGCGGCGGATGATCCGCCACAGGACGAGCCCGGTCCCGACGATGAGCACCACGATCAGCAACGGCGTCTGGAAGACCACCGCCTGGCCGTCGCTGGGCAGCACGGCCGTGACGCCGGCTGCGAGCATCACGACGAGCACGACCGCTGCCGCGACGAGGAGGACCTCGCGCAGGCCGGGCTGGCGAACGTTCGCCATCCCCTAGCCCCGGTCCGCCTCGGGCGGGATGCCGATCGGGGCGACCAGGATTCGTCCGGCCAGCGCGCGCCCGACGCGGGTGCGGAGGCCCGTCTTCGGCCGGTGGAAGGTCACGGTCAGGTCGGCGCGGACGACGGGATCCGACGGGTCGCCCGAGGTCAGGTCGACAGCGGTGGGCGTGTCCACGGCGAGGACCGGGATCCCGGCCTCCCTGGCCTTGCGGATGATCTCCACGGCGCTGCGCACCGGCTCGCGCAGCTGGCCGCGGACCCCGGTGCCCAGGAGCGCGTCGACCACGATCGACGCCTTGTCGATGCCCTGGCCGAGGATCGCCACGTCCCGGGCGACCGGCGCGTGGATCCGCGTCACGCCGTCAACGCCGTCGAGGCGCCTCCAGTTCCGGAGCGCATCGGGGGTACCGGGCCGCTCGTCGGCCGCGACCAGGACGGCGATCACGGCCGTCCCCCACCCCGCCAGCACGCGTGCGGCGACGAACCCGTCGCCGCCGTTGTTGCCCGGGCCGGCGAGGATCAGGACCGGCTTGTCCTCCCGCCCGTTGAACGCGGCGAGCGCCCGGGCGGCGGCGGCCACGGCCGTGCCCGCGTGCTCCATGAGGATCTCGCCTGGCGTGCCAAGGGCCTGCGCCTTGAGGTCCGCCCCGGTCATCGCCTCGGCGCTGATCGCGGTGCGCCCGGCGGCCGCCGACCAGCGCAGCTCCAGCTCGTCGAGCGTGAGCGTGGCGAGGTCGGGGTCATCGGCCGGCAGGGGCGGAGTTCGGGGGGGCACGCCCGAAGGGTACCGTCAGTCGGGCGCCGGGTGTCCCAGCAACTCGTCGGTCCGAGGGTCGGGGATGCCGTCGTAGTACCGGTCGAGCACCTCCCGGAACAGCGGCTCGTCCGGGGCGACGCGCAGGAAGAGCGTCATCGACGAGCGGAGCTTGGCGGCGTCGACAGGGCCGAGGATCTGCTCGGCGGAGCGGCCCCTCACGGACAGCACGGCCTCGGCTGACGCACGCAGGCGCGGGCCCAGGATCGGGTGATCGAGGTACTCGCGGCCCTCGTCCAGCGAGCCGATCGCGTAGTAGCGGGACAGCTCGCTGTGGCCCAGCCCGGCGACCTGGGGAAACACGAACCAGATCCAGTGCCCGGTCTTGCGCCCGGCGCGGAGCTCACGCAGGGCGCCGTCGATGACGCCGCGCTGCGCGTCGACGAAGCGCTGGAGGTCCCGGGTCATGGGCGCATTGTGGACCGGCGTCAGCTTCGGAGCCGGGTGATCAGCTCGGGAGCCGGGTGATCAGCTCGGGAGCCGGGCCTCCAGGCCGTCCTCGCGCTCCCGTGCCTCCAGGAGACCCTCCGAGGCCAGCGTCATGACGGCCTCACGGACCGCCTGGGCCGGGTGCTGGCCGATCGCCTCCGGGTAGGCGACCCAGGCTCCACCCTCAGCGTCCCGGGCACGCGCGATGATCCGGCCGCGCAGCCAGCGGCGCGTCGCGGGAAACGCCGGTTCCGGGCGACGGGCGGCCTGCGGCCGAAGCGCGTTCATGCCACCCGGCGGGGCGTCGGTGTCGGGCCGCTCACCATCCGCATACCTGCACCAGGCGATGACCGGGCAGTCGGCGCAGCGTGGCCTGGCCGGCCGGCACAACCGCGCCCCCATGTCCATCAGCGCGTGGGTCCAGGCATCCGGTCGGTCGAGGGGCACGACGGCATCGGCAAGGGTCTGCATCTCGCCCGACGTGAATGCCTCCGGCCCGCCGGCCGCCACCCGCCCCAGGACCCGTCGCACGTTCGTGTCCACCGCGCCCACCGGCACCCGGAACGCGGTCGCCGCGATCGCGCGTGCGGTATACGGGCCTACCCCCGGGAGCGCCTCGAGGTCCTCGATCCCGGAGGGCACCGTGCCCTCGTGGTCCGCCACGATCGCCTGCGCCGCCCGGTGCAAGCTCAGGGCCCGCCGGTTGTAGCCGAGGCCGGCCCAGGCACGCAGCACATCGGCGAGGGGCGCGTCCGCCAGCGACTGCACGGTCGGCCAGCGCGCCATCCAGCCGGTCCATGCCTCGGCCGCGCGCGCCGCCTGCGTCTGCTGGGCCATCAGCTCGGCTACGAGCACCGCGTACGGATCCGCGGTGGACCGGAACGCGAGGTCACGGCGCGTCGCGTCGTACCAGGCGAGGATCGCGTCCCGGGCGGCGGCTGGAACCCGGTCATGGGGGGCGGGCGAGGAGTCGGCGCGCACGCCCCTACGATACGGGCGCGGCGTCGAAACGGACGGCGAGGTAGCCGACGGTGTGGTCCGGCGGTCCGCCTGCGTCCGCGGACGTCGAGGCGGCGAGCACGGTGCCCGTTGTGGCACCCATCGCCCGCAGGGCCGCAAGACCGAGCACGGCAGGCTCGATCCCGCACATGCCGCAGGCGAGCCCGCGAATCCCGGCGACCCGCATGTCCTCCTCGAGAGAAGCGAGCCGAGCCGCGTCGAGGCCCAGGATCGCCGGCAGGAGTGCCTCCGTCGCCCGCGCACAGGCATCGGCCGGCGGGTAATGCGCCATGTCCGAGCTGATCGCCAGGACGATCCGGTCGCCCGCGGCCCGCCGCCCCGCGAGCAGCCGCCCGAGACGCTCACCCGCCTCGATCGCCCGCCGCCCGGTTCCGGCCGAGACGGCGAGCGGCACGATCCGCGCTCCCGGAGCCACGGCCACGAGCAGGGGCAGCTGGACCTCGAGCGAGTGCTCGCCGCGATGCGCGGCGCGATCCACCTCGAACGGCGAACCGAGTGCCACGACCTCGGTGGCCAGCGCACCGTCCACCTCCACCTCGCCGGTCGGAACCGTCCACGCGCCGGCGTCCCAGGCGCCGACGCCGTCGAGCCAGGCGGCCCGGTGGTTGGTCCCGAGGAGCACGACCACCAGGGCGGGTTCGCCCGGCCCGGGTCCGTCCGGACCGAGGGACTGGCTGCCGACGCAGGCCCATGCGGCCGCCGCGGGGATGCCCGAGTAGACGAGACCGGCATGGGGAACCAGGAGGCCGATCGGCAGCCCAGGGCGTCCGCCTCGCCGGATGCGGCGCCGGGCAGACGTGCGGCGGCCGCGAACAGCGTGCCCACGAGCCGCCGGAGCTCCGCCGGCGACCCCGGGTAGAACGATCCCGCCACGGCGGGCGGTCGCACCGGCCCCGTCATCACGCTCCCTCCGCCCCGCCGGGGGCCGTCCCCCATCGGCCGGGGACGACCTGACCACATCCCGGACACGCTCCCTCGCGGCCCAGCACCGACCGCGATCGGTAGCCTGTCCGCTCCACGAGCAGCAGGCCGCAGCCCGTGCACCGCGTGTCCTCCAGCTGCAGCTCCGGCGCGTTCCCGACGTACACGTACCGAAGCCCGGCTTCGCGCCCGATCTCCGCGGCGCGCCGCAGGGTGGCGACGGGCGTGGGCGGCACGTCCCGCATCCGGAAGGCCGGGTGGAAGCGGCTCACGTGCCACGGCGTGTCAGGACCCAGGGTCCCGGCGATCCAGCCGGCCAGCGCCCGCAGCTCGCCATCGGTGTCGTTGCGGCCGGGGATGACCAGCGTGGTCAGCTCCAGCCAGATGCCGGCGTCGCGGTACGCGACGATCGCCTCGAGCACGTGGCTCAACCGGGCGCCGCACAGGCGCCGGTAGAAGGCATCGTCGAAGCTCTTGAGGTCCACGTTGGCGGCATCGAGCACCTCCGCGAGGAGTCCGATGGCCTCGGGAGTGGCGTAGCCGTCCGTGACGAACAGGTTGCGCAGGCCCGCCCGCCGGGCGAGCCGGCCGGTGTCGAGCGCGTACTCCAGGAACACCGTCGGCTCGACGTAGGTGTAGGCGATGGAGCGCGCCCTGGCGCGCACGGCGTCCTGGACGATCTGCTCGGGTGACATCCGCCGCTGCGGGATGTCCAGGCCCAGCCGCGGAGCCTGTGCGATCTCCCAGTTCTGGCAGAACACGCAGTGGAACGGGCAGCCGATCGTCGAGATCGAGTACGCGAGCGAGCCCGGGTCCACGTGGAACAGCGGCTTCTTCTCGATCGGGTCGACACCTGCCGCGGCCACGGCCCCGTAGGCCAGGCACCACAGGGTTCCGTCGCGGTTCTCCCGCACGCCGCAGATCCCCACACGTTCGGGCCGGACGAGGCAGCGGTGGGCGCAGACCCCGCACCTGACGCTGCCGTCGGGCAGGTCGTCGGACAGGATGGTCGGGACGACGTCGGCGTGGGAGCGGTCGAGCAGGGACATGTCGATGCCCGGAGTCTCGCGCCGATCGGCCGGCCGCTCCAGTGCCGGCGGGATCCGTCTGGGGGCACTTCCGCCCTGTCCGGACGGGCCACGCCGGCGCACGATCCGATCATCTTCGGAGGCCGTCGTCATGGCACGTCCAACTGACTCCCCAACGCCCGGCTCCACGGCTGACGTGGAGGCCGGCAACGCCGGTGGTCCGCCGCCGGTCCTGATCCCACCCGCCGAGCAGGCGCGCCTCCTCCGCCTGGCGAGGGTCGCCGTGGCCGTCGCGGCCGGCGCACTGCCCGGCGCGACCCTGGACGAGGCTCTCGCCGCGGAACCGCTGCCGGACCGTCGGGCCGGTGCGTTCGTGACGCTGACCGAGAACGGGGAGCTCCGGGGCTGCATGGGCAACCTGGACGCCGAGAACCCGGCCTGGGCGTCCGTGGTGGAGGCGGCGCGCTGGGCCGCTCGAGGTGATCCACGGTTCCTGGGCGTGGAGCCCGGGGAGCTCGCCGCCATGGACATCGACGTGTCCATCCTGGGTCCGATCGCGCGCCTCGATGATCCATCGGCCTTCCGGCCCGGGACCGACGGGATCGTCGTGCGCCGGGGCGGGCGACGCGGACTGCTGCTGCCCGAGGTCGCGGACAGCGTCGGTCGCGGTCCCACGGACATGCTCGTCGCGTGCTGCCGGAAGGCGGGTCTCCCGGGCGACGCGTGGCGCGACCCCGGGACAGAGCTGTGGGTCTTTCGGACGCATCGCTTCGGCGGACCGGCGGCGTGATGCGGTTCGGGGCCGCGTACTGGGTGCAGCGGACCGGCTGGCCCGAGCTGCGCGAGGCGGTGCTGCGGGCCGAATCGGCGGGCTTCGACGACCTGTGGATCGACGACCACCTCCTCTCGGACGAGGGTGACTGGCACGATCCCAAGCTCGAGGGCTGGACGACGCTGGCCGCGATGGCCGCGGTGACGGAGCGGGCTCGCCTCGGCCACATGGTCATCGCCAACACGCTCCGCAACCCGGGTCTCACGGCCAAGATGACGACGACGCTCGACCACGTCAGCGGCGGGCGGATGATCCTGGGCCTGGGTGCCGGCTGGTTCGCCCGCGAGCACGAGGCGTTCGGGTTCGACTTCGGGACGGGCTTCGGCGAACGCCTGGACCGCCTCGGCGAGGCCGTGCCGCTGATCCGCAGGCTCCTGGCCGGGGAGACCGTCACCCACGAGGGCCGCTTCTACCGCTTCGACGAGGCGATCTGCGCCCCGCGGCCGGTCCAGGATCGCGTCCCCATCCTCATCGGCGGGTCCGGCCCGAAGAAGACGCTGCCGCTGGTCGCCCGGCACGCGGACCTGTGGAACACCTATGGCTCCCCGGACGAGCTGGCGGCGTCGGACGCGATCCTCCGGGCGGCCTGCGACGCCGTGGGCCGGGACGAGCGGGAGATCGAGCGCACGGTCAACGTCAACGTCGTGATCCGCAGCACCCGCGGCGAGGCGGAGCGGGCCTGGGCGGGCTGGATGCGAGCCCACCGGACGCAGGAGGGCGAGGACCACCTCGACGCCGCCGGTCCGGTGGACGAGGTGGCCGCGTCGCTCCGCCGCCTCGCCGATGTCGGCTTCGCGCACCCGGTGCTGGTCTTCCGGACGCCGTTCGACCTCGAGACGATGGATCACCTGCCGGACCTGCGCGCGGCGATGGCCTGAGCCCGCGGCGGGGTCCGAGCGGTGGCAGAGGTCCAGCGCCACGTGGTGCGACGGCTACCTCGGTGGCGTGCTGGCCGGGGCGATCCTCGTGCGGCGGCTGCGCACCGCTGGCCGGTGGACGAGGCGGACGCCCGGCGCGCGGCCACGGACTGGGTGGTGCACATCAGGCTCTGCCCGGTGAGACCATCGGCAGAACGTGACCGTGGCGTCGGTTCGGCAGCAGGGCGGGCGCTGGGTGGTCGAGGTCAGCGGCGAGCCACGGGGCCCCGGGCAGCCGAGGGCATGACCTACCTACGGCTGTTCGTCGACGGCGTCAGCGGCGCTGTCACGGTCCGCGCCATGGGCTGACGGGGCGCCCGCGTGGAGTCCGGGGCCACGTGTCCCGGTGTCACGGCTCGTCCGGCGGCACGGATGCCCTCGGTGTGGCGTCCTCGGCCACGTCTCCCGGCATCACGACGATGTCTGAGGTGTCCCTACCGTGGACGTTGCGCCCTACGCCACGTTTCCCGGTGTCGCTGGCACCGGCCGATGCCGGGCAACGTGGCGCGTGAGGCCACGGTGGCCTGTCGACGGGCCGATGCTGAGCGCCGATGCCGGGGAACGTGGCGCGTGAGGCCACGGCGGCCTGCCGGCGCGGGACCCTCCGGGCCATCTGGACCTGGCAGTCATCCCAAACAGGTGACCTTGGTCCCTGTCATCAAGGTGCCTTGATGCAACCTACTGTGCTGGATGGCGTCCCTCCCCCACTCCAACCCCGCACCGGCGATCGGCGCGACTGACGCAGCCGATCACACGCCGCTCTCGAAGGCCCCCGTCGGCTGCCGGCGCGTGATCACGCGCATCGACGGTCCGGATCGATCAGAGCTCGAGCGCGAGGGCATCCTCGTCGGCAGCGTTGTCGTGGTCGCCGCCCGCACGCCGCTCGGCGGCCCGCTCGTCGTGGAGCTCGGACGGGCGCGCCTGGCACTCTCGACCAGGATCGCGGCGCAGGTGCAGACGCGTCCCCTCGCGGCATCGGATGGGCCGGCCTCGTGACGCGACCGGTCTGCCACTCCGAGCCCGCAGGCACCGGCCTGGACGACGGGACCGACCGGCGGCCCGTCGTGGCCATGGTCGGTCAGCCCGAATGTCGGCAAGTCCACCTTCCTGGCGAGGGCCAGCCGCCGCTTCGTCGAGACGGCGAATGCGCCCGGCACGACCGTGGGCCTCGAGCGACGCCTCGTCACGGTGGGTGGTCGCGAGGCGTGGCTGGTGGACCTGCCGGGCACGCGGTCCCTCGACGACGAACCTGCAGGCGACGATCCGTTCTGGATGTACCTCCTCGAGGCTGCCCCGGACGCGATCCTGGTCGTGGCCGACGCCGGCAACCTGGCGCGGCACCTGCCGCTCGCCCTGGCCTGCCGGGACCTCGGTCTTCCCGTGGTGCTCGCCGCCAACCTGACGGACGAGGCCGAGAAGCGAGGGATCTCCGTCGACGCGGGACGCCTCGGGCAGCTGTTCAACGTGCCGGCACACGCGACCTGCGGACGGACCGGCGAGAACGTCGACGCGGCACTCGGTGACGCGGTCCGCCTCGCGACGGTCAGGCGGGCCGTGAAGTCCGGCGGCAGCTCGCCGCGCGCGACCATCCCCGCTCCGGTCTACGCCTACCCGCTCGAGCAGCGCCTCTCGAGCGAGGGCAGGCTCCTGGCCACGGAGCCGCGGTCGCTCGGTGCCGCCGCCGTGCTGGAGCCGCTCCAGGCCGGCGTGCTTGGCGGGCTGGTCTCGCCACGCGGCGGGGCGACGATCCGGCTGGCAACCGCGCTGGAGCCCGCGCGGTGGGCGGTGGCGGCCGGCTGGGCCGCACAGGTCGAGCACCGGCGCGACGTCCCGGAGCCACTCGCGGACCGCGTTGCCCGGTGGGCGACCTCGCCGTGGCCGGGCATCCCCGCGTTCCTCCTCGTGAGCGTCGCGATGCTCCTGGCCGTCATCTACGTCGGCGGGTTCCTGGCGAGCGCGCTCGGCGCCGCCTGGGGCGCCACGGTGTCACCGTTCCTGGCCTCCGCGGTCCCGGTCGTCGTACCGGTGCCGGTGCTCGCCAACGCATTGCTGTGGGCGCTCGACAGCGGCGTGCTGGGTCTGCTTGCCGTGGGCATCCCCTACATCCTCACGTTCTACGTCCTGCTCTCGGCCCTCGAGGACTCCGGCTATCTCACGAGTGCCGCCGTGCTGATGGACCGCGTGTTCGGGGCGCTGGGGCTCCCTGGCCGGACGGCAATCCCGCTGCTGGCCGCGGCAGGCTGCAACGTCCCCGCGATCTACGGGACCCGCGTCCTGCGCACCCGGCGGGAGCGGCTGCTCGCGTCGTGGCTCGTCACCCTGACCCCGTGCTCCGCGCGCTCGGCCGTCGTGATCGCGGCCCTTGCGCCCTTCGCCGGCGTCCCGGTCGCGCTCGCGGCGTTCGCGGTCGTGGGCGTGGTGGCGATCGCGGCGGGCGTCGGGGCCAACGCGATGATCCCGGGCCGGCAGCCCTCGCTCGTGCTCGAGCTCGCCCCGCTGCGGGCTCCCATCCCGCGCCACGTCGCGGGCAAGGCTTGGTGGCGGTTCAAGGCCTTCATCCTCACCGCGGCCCCGATCATGCTCGTCGGCTCGCTGGTCCTCGGGCTCGTCTATGAGACGGGCGCATGGCAGGCGATCGCGGACGCCATCGGTCCGGCCACCGAGTCCGTCCTGGGGCTCCCGGCGATCGCCGGGATCGCGATGGTGTTCGCCTTCCTGCGCAAGGAGCTGGCGCTCCAGCTCCTGCTGGTGTTCGCGGCCGTCGAGCTCGGGCGCCAGGCATCGCTGGGCGAGCTGATGACCCCGGCCCAGCTGTTCGTCTACGCGGTCGTCGCCAGCCTCTCGATCCCGTGCATCGCGACCCTCGCCGCCCTTCGTGGCGAGCTGGGGACGCGGGCGGCGATCGGGATCTCGATGGCGTCCGTTGCGCTGGCAATCGCGGTGGGGGCCGCGCTGGCGCGCCTGCTGGCGATCGCCTAGCAATCGCTGTTGGCGACCGCCTGGATCCTTGCTGGCGATCGCGTGGAGCCAGGGCCGCGAGCGGTCAGGCCGGCTCGCCGTGCTCCAGGAGCCAGCGCAGGCCCTCCCACGGCGCCCACAGCCCGGATGGCATCCGTGTGGCGGCGACCACGAGCCCACGGATCTCCCGGGCAACCTCGAACGCGTCGAGCAGGTCGAGATCCAGCGTCACGGGCGTCCCGGATCGCCGCAGGCCATCGGCATAGGCGGCAAGGAACCGGGCGCGGGCCTTCTCGATCCAGGCGTCGATGTCCAGCCTGGGGCGCTCGATGGCTTCGCCCGCCTGTGCGTCCGCCCGGCGGCGGGCACTCCGGGCCACGTGGTCCAGCGACCTCAGCATCGAGGCGACGTCCCGCAGCGGGGAGTCGGGGCGGCGGCGGTCCACGAGCGAGCGGAGCGAGTCGCCCTCGAAGCCGACCACGCGATAGCCGTCATCGGCGACCAGCAGGCGACCCAGGCGGAGGTCGCCATGGATGCGCATCACGGTGGGAGCAGCGGCCACGGCCTCGAACCGCGACAGGCGCGCGGCGATGGACGACGCGTCGCGCCGGAGCTCGACGGCGACCGCCGGATCCACCGGGCCGACCGCGTCGATGGCGAGGTTGAGCTGGCGATGCGCATCCCAGCGCCAGGCCTTCAGCTCGTCGTGGGTGGCCTCGCGGGGAGCGAGATCCGGGGCATCGGCGGGCGGCGACGCGAGCGCGGCGTGAAGCCCCGCCACCAGCGTCCCGAGGTCCTCCGCGACGTCCGTCGCCCAGTCCATCGACACGCTGCCCGGCGCCGCGATGAGGTCGGCGAGGAACTCCGCCGTCCGTTCGGCCACGTCGTGGGCGCCGGGGACGTGCGCCTGGAGCATCGCCAGCGTGGCGACGCCGCCGTCGCGGGTCACGCTCTCCGCCCAGCCGGCGAGACGTGGAACACCGGTGAACCGTGCCTCCTCGGAGAGATAGGCGGTCAGCTCCAGGTCCGGGTTGAGGCCCGCCTCGACGCGTCGGTACGTCTTGAGCAGGACGCGGTCGCCGATCACGGCGATCGTGTCCGCATCGTCGCGGCCGAGCGGCGTCTCGGCCGCCGATCCGACCTCGTCGGCCGCCCCCTGCCAGACGTCCGCGAACCCGGGCGACGGCCGGCAGACCAGCGCCGCGTCCACCTGTCCGCTGCTCGTGCCCGGAGCCCTCGACGTGCCGTCCCGGGTCATCGCCGGGATCGTGCGGCCGCCCGCGATCGCAGCGGCCAGCGCCCGCCAGGCGCCGTCACCATCGGCCGCCTCGCGCACGACGCCGTCCCGGAGCACGAAGGGGATCGCGTACCGGTCGATCCGCTCGCCGGGCTGGCCGCTCTCCACGTCCACGAGGGCGAGCGCAACGTCCGGGGCGAGGGCGAAGGCGTGGGCGAGGCGAGCGGACGCGGGAGCGCCGGCTCCCGGCGCGTACCAGCGGCGCGCCGACAGGTCCGCCAGGTCGAGGTCGCGGACCGCCCCCAGGACGGCCGTCGACGTCCAGCGGACCCGGATGGGGCTTGACGGGATCGATCACTGGAGCTCCGTGCGCGCGGGCGATGGGCTGGTGCCGGTGATCCGGCTGCCGGTGCCGATTGTGCACGACCTGCCGTCCGGCCCATGCGCGTCCCGCCGGGAAGGGACCCGGCCCGGGAGCGTCGGCACGTCCAGATCGGCCACGATGACCGTCGACACCCACCCCCGAGACGGACAGGATTCGTCATGTTCGGCGTCCCCTCGGGCCACACACGCGTTCCGGAGGATCAGCGCACACAGATGTCACTCGTGATCGAAGGCCTGCACAAGCGGTTCGGGGAGATCCACGCCCTCGACGGTGTCTCCCTGTCCATCCCGTCCGGTGAGGTGTTCGGCTTCCTGGGCGCGAACGGCGCCGGCAAGACCACGACCATGCGCATCGTGCTCGGGCTGATGCGGGCGGACGAGGGCACCGTGACGTGGCAGGGTCGAGAGGCGCGTTCATGGCCGCGCCGGACGTGGGGCTACATGCCCGAGGAGCGCGGGCTGTACCTGCGGATGTCGGTGATGGAGCAGCTCGTGCACATCGCCGCGCTGTACGGAGTCAGCCGCCGCCACTCTCGTTCGGAGGCCCAGGCGTGGCTCGAGCGGTTCCGGATCCCGGACGTCGGGGCCCGACGGCTCGAGACCCTGTCCAAGGGCAACCAGCAGAAGGTCCAGTACATCGCCACGATCCTCCACGACCCGGACGTGCTGCTCATGGACGAGCCGTTCGTCGGGCTGGATCCGGTCAACGTCGCGATGCTCAAGGACGCCTTCCTCGGGATGCGGGACCGGGGCAAGACGATCGTGTTCAGCACGCACCAGCTGGAAACGGCGGAGGCGCTGTGCGACTCGGTGGCGATCATCGACCACGGCCGGATCATCGCCTCCGGGACGACCCGCGAGGTGCGCCGGTCCACCGGCCACCAGGCGGTCCGGCTGGCGACGGGTGCGGACGACGGCCTTGCCTGGCTCGAGGCGCTGCCCGGCGTCACCCGGGCGCGTGACTTCTCCGACTACACGGAGCTCCACGTCGAGCGCGGAACCGATCCCCAGGACATCCTGCGGGCCGCGGTCGCCCGGGGAGAGGAGGTCCTGCGCTTCGAGGTCGCGGACCCGTCGCTCGAGGACGTCTTCGTGGAACAGGTCGGCGCCGCGATCACTGACGACGATCGGACCCTGGCGGCAGCGGGGAGCCGGTGATGAGCAGCTGGAGCAACATCTACACCATCGCCCGGCGCGAGTACACGGTCCGCGTCCGGACGCGCAGCTTCGCCATCGGGACGCTGCTGCTGGTCGCAGGCGTCGTGCTCATCGCGTTCCTGCCGCTGGTCATCCGCCAGCTCGACCAGGTGGACGCGACGAAGATCGCGGTCGCGGCCGACGAGCCCGGACTCGCGGGCGAAGCCGCCGCGTCGATCTCCACCCTGCTCAACTCGTCCAGCGCCGCCACCGGGATCCCCGACCCGACCGCCGCCGACTTCGTCGTCACGGCTGTCGACGACCTGGACGCTGCACGCGCGGAGACCGCCGATGGCAAGTGGACCGGCCTGCTCGGTATCGAACGCGATGCATCCGGAGAGCTGGTGTTCGTGCTCTACACCGACGAGAACGCCGGCGGTCGCACGTCAACGCTCGTCCGCCAGGCGGCGACGGCGTTCGCCGTCGCCGATCGACTCGACCGGCTCGGCATCGCGGCCGGCGACCAGGCGACCCTGTTCGCACCCGCCCAGGTCGAGGTGCGCTGGCCAGACCCGGACAAGACCGAGCCGACGCAGGACCTGCAGGCCGGCATCAGCCAGGACATGCTCGGCTTCGGCATGACGATCCTGATCTTCATGATCATCCTGATGTACGGCAACTGGGTGGCCATGAGCGTGGTCGAGGAGAAGTCGTCGCGGGTCATGGAGGTGATCCTCAACGCGGCAACCCCGTTCCAGCTGCTCGCCGGCAAGGTGATCGGCGTGGGCTCGGTGGCGTTCACGCAGTACGTGGCCGTCGTGGCGGCAGGGCTCGTGTCGCTCCTGCTCCAGGCCCCCGTGACCTCGATGGTCGCCGGGGAAGGGGCGTCATCGCTGACCCAGGGCCTGACGCCCGGGCTGCTGCTGCTGTTCGCGGCGTATGGCGTGCTCGGGTTCCTGCTGTTCGCATCGCTGTTCGCGGCCGCGGGCTCGCTCGTCAGCCGGACCGAGGACGTGAATGCCGTCGTGATGCCCCTGACCCTGATCGCCACGGCCGGCTACCTGGTGGGCGTGTACAGCTCGATGGGCCTGATCGACAGCGACGCGGGCTGGGTCGCTGCCCTCGCCCTGGTGCCGATGACCAGCCCGTTCATGATGCTCGGGCGGGTCGCCGCGGCCCAGGCCGCACCGTTGGAGATCGTCCTCTCGCTTGCGCTGCTGGTGGGGGCGATCGTCGTCGCCATCTGGGTGGCGGCACGGATCTATGCGGTGGGCGTGCTGCTGTACGGTTCGCGGCCGGGCTGGCGCACGGTCATGCGGCTGCTCCGCGAGGGAATGTAGCGGCTCAGGACGCCGACGCCAGACCGACGCCACCGGGCTCCCGGCGGGCAACCTAGAACGGCCGGTCCTCGATGTCGATCTCGCGCCGGACGCCCGGTGCCCACGGGATCGCGAGCCGGCGGATGAGCCCCACCACCGCGTACAGCGTCAGCGACAGGATCGACGTGACCAGGATCGCGGCGAACACCAGGTCCGTCCGGAAGGCGTTCTGGCTGATCTGCATCCAGATGCCCAGGCCCTCGCGCGCCCCGACGTACTCGCCGAACACCGCCCCGATCACGGCGTACACCACCGCGATCCGCAGGCCGATGAAGAAGGACGGGAGGGCCGCCGGCCAGCGGAGCTTGCGGAAGACCTGGTTGTCCGTCGCGCCGTAGCTCCGCAGCAGGTCCTCCGCCTCGAGCGAGGTGCTGCGGAAGCCGTCGAGCAGCGCCACGACGATCGGGAAGAACGTCACCAGGACCACGACCAGCACCTTGGGCGCCAGCCCGAACCCGAACCACAGCAGGAACAGCGGCGCCAGCGCCACCACCGGGATGGTCTGCGACGTGACGAACAGCGGCTCCACGGCCCGCCGCACGATCTTCGCCCGGTCCATCGCCGCAGCGGCTGCGATCGCCAGCACCACGGCGAGCGCGAAGCCCAGGACGGTCTCCACGAAGGTGGGGACGGCGTGCCGCAGCGCGTCATCGCGGAACGTCCAGAGCGACTCCAGGATCCGCAGCGGCCCGGGCAGCACGACCGGCTCGACCCCCGCGAGGCGCACATACGCCTCCCAGGCGACCAGGATCGCCAGGACCAGGGCGAGCGGCGGGAGGCGGTCCTTCACCGGGCGGCGAACCTCAGGGCAGGAAGTCGTTCGTGAACAGCGCTGCGTAGTCCGGCGGGGCCGCCAGCGGCTTGCCCTCGGCGTCGGCGAGGAGCCCCTGCTCAAAGAGGAACGAGGAGTAGCCGGTCCACTGGTCCAGCGTCTGGACGCCCACCCTGCCGCCCTCGTCCACCAGCAGCCCCTGTTCGGCCATGAACCGGGCGGAGGCGGCCGGCAGCTCCGGATTGGCGTCGAAGATCCCCGGGTTCTGCGCGACCAGGATCGCAGAGGCCTCGTCGGGGCTGGCGGCCGCGAGCTCGAAGCCGCGCACCGTCGCGCCCACGAAGGACCGGGCCGCCTCCGGGTTGGCCGCGAGCCAGTCCGCGTCGCAGGCGAGGACGACCTGGTAGAAGTCCGGGAACCCGTAGTCCGTGAACTTGAAGGTGCGGAGCGGGATGCCGCGCTGTGCCGCCTCGACGCCCTCCCAGGCACTGAACGTGATCACGAAGTCCGCACGCTTGTTGTACAGCGCCTCGTACGCCGCCGTGTCGAGCGTGACCGAGTCGAACTCACCCTTGCCACCGTCGTCCCGGATGACCGCCTGGAGCGTGGGCACCTCGTTCGGATAGCCGAAGCCCGCGTAGGTCCGCCCGTCGAGGTCCCTGGGGCGTCCGATCGGCGAGGACTCGAGCACGGCGATGTCCTGGGCCGTGTGCTGGAGGATCGCCATGACGCTCACGATGGGGACGCCGGCCGCGGCCGCGAAGGTCATCGAGTCCTGGAAGCTGATGCCGCACTCGGCCTGGTCGGCGGCGACGATCGCCTCGGGCGCGGTGCCGCCATACGGGAGGACCTCGAGCTCGATGCCGGCATCCGCGTACCAGCCCTTGGCCTGGGCGACGTAGAACCCGGTGTGGTTGGTGTTCGGAGTCCAGTCGAGCGCGAGGCGGACCCTGGCGGGTGCGGCCTGGTCGGGAGGGGTCGCCTGGGCGGTGGCCTGAGCGGAGGCCTGCGGGGTCCCGGTCGCCGGCGCCGCGGCCGTCGAGCCCGCGCCCGACGGAGCGGCACCGCCGCACCCCGCCAGGGCGATGACGGAGGCGAGCAGCGCCGCGAGGGCACTGACGGGGCGGCGGAGGCTGGGGTTCACGGTCGCGCGGTTCCTCGCAGAGACAGGATCGCCGCCCCCGGGTGCCGGGGACGGCGTGGAACCGAGCGGGCCTGCTTCCTACACCGGTACGAACCGGATCAGGTTCCGCGGGTCTGTGGCCACCGGCCACACTCTCAGCGCGTCGCGCGCTCCCCGGAGGCGGATATGCGGTTGTGGCCCGAGTCTACACCGCCGCTGCCGGGCTGACCTTCTCGGCAGCCGTCGCGGGAACCATCGGCGTCATCACGGCGTTGGCAGCGTCTCCTGGAGCCACGCGACCAGCTCGGCGAGGACCGCCTCGTGCTCTGCCTCGTGGTGCTGCTCGTGCCGCAGGCCCTCGTGGACACGCCGGGTCGCATTGCCCTTGTCCTCGAAGACGTCGGTCGCCCGGAGCGGAACGATGGGGTCGGCCGAGCCATGGAGGATGTAGGTCGGCACGGGCATCGACTCGAGCCCTGCCAGCATCACCCGGAGTCGATCCTGCTCCTTGAACGCCTCGGCCCCCGTGCGGACCGTGGACGTGGACCCGCACAACGGGTCCGCTCTGACCTTCTCGCTGACCGCCGCGTCGTGCGAACGACCCGCATCCGGGACCCGGTTCGCCAGCTGGAGCTTCGGCACGACGCCGGTCAGCAGCCGGGCCATGGGCCGCTGCCAGCCCGGCTGGTTGTCGTCCAGGGCCGGCGCGCTCAGCACGAGGACGTCCGGGAGCGGACGATCCAACCCGCACAGGACGTAGCCGCACGCGACCAGGCCGCCCAGCGAGTGGCCGTAGAGCACCAGCGGCTTCCCGGGATACGCGTCCCGGAGCGAGGTCAGCCGGGCCTCCAGGTCGTCGTGCAGGATCGACCAGCTGTCCACGTGGCCACGCCGGCCGCCGGAGCCGCCGTTGCCGCGCTGGTCGTAGGACCAGGTGTCGATGCCGGCGTCGGTCAGTGCCTCCGCGACCGTCCCGTAGCGGCCACCGTGCTCACCCAGGCCGTGCACGATCTCGGCGACAGCCCAGGGCTCGTCGGCAGCCTCCCAATGGATCGTGCGCAGGATCGTCCCGTCCGCCATGCGGGCGGTGCCGAGCGACGGGTGGATCGTCATTGATGCCGCGGGCGCGGGCTCCGGGGCAGGTGTGGTGACGGCGGTCATGCATGCCTCCTGGTGCGCAGCGTAGCCCGTGACGCGTCGGGGCGGATACGATCCGCGCATGGAAACGCGCTGGCTCGAGATCGGCGACCGCGTGTTCGTGCGCCGCTACCGCTTCTACGACCAGGGCATCGTGGCGGTGCTGGGCGGCGACACGGCGCTCGTCGTGGATACCCGCACCACACCGGCCCAGGCACGCGAGATCCTCGACGACCTGCGCGACCTCGGCTCGCCCCGCGTCGGGATCGTCGTCAACACCCACGGCCACTACGACCACGTCTTCGGCAACGCCGTGTTCCGGCCGGCCGTGATCTGGGGTCACGAGCGGTGCCGGACGATGATCGAGCTGACGGGCGCGGCCCAGCGGGAGCGCGTGACGCGCGACGTCCCGGCGCTCGCGGACGACCTGGCCGAGGTCGTGCTCGACCCGCCGGACCGCGTCTTCACCGATGCCGCCACCCTGGACCTGGGCGGGCGCGAGATCCGGCTCGCCTACCTGGGACGCGGCCACACGGACAACGACATCGTCGTCTCGATCCCCGACGCGGACGTCCTGTGCGCCGGCGACCTCCTCGAGAACGGGGCGCCGCCGTGGTTCGGAGACGGCTACCCGCTGGACTGGCCGGCGACCACCGAGCGCATCCTGGCCATGACCGGGGAGCGTACGGTCGTCAGCCCGGGTCACGGCGCTCACGCCGGGCGCGTGTTCGTGGAGGCGTCGCTGGAGCAGTTCCGGTCCATCGCAGCGTTGGCGTCCCGGGTGCACGCCGGCGACCTCGACCTCGAGGGGGCGCTGGATGCCGCGCCGTGGCCCGGAGAGCCGTCGCGAGAACCCCTGGAGCGGGCGCTTGCGCAGCTCCGGGGCGAGCTGGACAGGTAAGCCCGTCGGCGACTCCCGCCCGCGCTGTGACCAAGCCGGGCAGCGCCGTGACCCACGTGGGGGTCAAAGCGAAGATGCTCGAGCAGAGATGACCCTCGGAATCGCACGAATCGGGCCTGAGCTCCTCGCCAGGCATGACGAATTGACCCGTGGGTGAGTCGCGCCATGGCGGCGCGAGCAGGGCGGGCATCCCCGCCCGGTCCTAGCCGGAGACGCGGACCACCCAGCGGCCGCGGGCCTCGCCCGCCACGATCGAGTCCAGCGCAGGCTCCAGCGTGTCCAGGTCAACCTCGGTGATTCCGGAGTCCATCCCCCTCGGCGACAGGTCCGTCGCGAGGCGGTTCCAGAGCGCGCGCCGCGGCTCGATCGCCATGTTCGCGGAGTCCATGCCCAGCAGCGCGACGCCGCGCAGGATGAACGGGAACACCGTGGCCACGAGCTCCGCACCGCTCGCGTTGCCGGAGCTCGCGACCGACGCGCCGACCCTCAGCGTCCGGAGCACGTAGGGCAGCGTCGCCGCGCCCACCGTGTCCACTGCGCCCGCCCAGCGCGCGGAGTCCAGGGGCCGACCTGGGGCCGTGACCTCCTCGCGGGTCAGGATCCCCGCCGCGCCAAGGCCGGTGAGGCGACCCGCCTCTTCCGGCTTGCCGGTCGCGGCCCAGACCTCGTGACCACGGGAGGCGAGGATCGCGACGGCCGTCGAACCGACACCGCCACTCGCGCCGGTCACGAGCACGGGCCCGTCGCCGGGCCTGAGGCCACGCTCCTCCAGGGCCTGGACGCTCATCGCCGCGGTGAACCCGGCGGTCCCGATCGCCATCGCATCGCGCGTGGTGAGGCCGTCGGGCAGCGGCACCGCGTAGCCGGACGGGATGCGTGCGTACGTCCGCGTACCCGCCGTGTCGGCCGACCCCGATGTCGTACCCGTTTGCCAGCACCCGGGCGCCCACGGGGAACGCAGCGTCATCCGAGGCCACCACGGTGCCGGCAAGGTCGATGCCGGGCACAAGCGGGTACGAGCGGGCGACGCGGCCGTCCTCCCTGGCGGCCAGGCCGTCCTTGAAGTTGACCCCCGACCACTCGACGCGGATCGTCACCTCACCCGGGGGCAGGTCCGCCGGGGTGAGCGTCCGGACGCCCCGCGCGAAGGCGCCGCCCTCCGGCTTGTCGACAACGTAGGCACGGAACGACGCGGGCAGGGCTGGCATGCAGGGATCATGCACGGTCGCGGGGAGTCCGTCTCGCCCCGTTGCGTCCCGGCCGGGTTCACGGCAGACTCACAGCGAACTCACAGGAACGGAGCGTGGAATACCCGCATGAGCGCCACGCCCGCCCACATCCTCGTGGTCGACGACGAGCCGGCCATCACCGAGCTCCTGGCCACCGCCCTGCGCTACATGGGCTACCAGGTGACCGTGGCGGCCGACCGGGTTCGCCGCGCTGGATGCCGCCGCGACGGCCGCCCCGGATCTCGTGGTCCTGGACGTGATGCTCCCGGACATCGACGGCTTCGAGGTCTGCCGCAGGCTGCGCGACGCGCGCGACTTCGTCCCGGTGATCTTCCTCTCCGCGCGCGACTCCGAGGATGACCGCGTCAAGGGCTTCGTCCGGGGCGGCGACGACTACGTGACCAAGCCGTTCAGCCTCGAGGAGCTCACGCTCCGCATCGGCGCCCTGCTGCGGCGCGTGGGTCGCGGGGCGGACGGCCAGCCCGCGCCCCGACTGCGCTACCGCGACCTCGAGATGGACGAGGATCGCCACCAGGTCTGGCGAGCCGGCCGCGAGGCCCTGCTCTCCCCCACCGAGTTCCGCCTCCTGCGCTACTTCCTGCTCAACCCCGAGCGGGTCCTGTCCAAGCAGCAGATCCTGGACCACGTCTGGCAGTACGACTTCGATGGCGAGGACAACGTCGTCGAGACGTACGTCAGCTACCTGCGCCGGAAGCTCGACGACCCGGAGCCACGTCTCCTGCAGACGGTCCGCGGCTTCGGCTATGTCCTGCGCGCGGACAATGGCACCTGAGTCGGGCGTGGCTCGACGATCCGATGGCGACGAACCCACCGTGCCGAACTCCCTGAAGCCGGCGTGAACCGGCCGTGAGCCTCCGCACCCGGCTCCTCGTCTCGCTGGGGCTGATGCTGGCGATCGCCCTCGTGGTGGCGGGCGTCCTCGTGGTCCAGCTCACGCGTGCCAGCCTCATCGAGCGCGTGGACCGGGAGCTGCTGTCCATCACGGATGGCGAGACCAGGATCCAGCGCCTCGCCGCCCTCGCGAGCTCCGACACCGAGGCGGGTCGCCGCATGGCGGTGATGCGCCTGGACAAGCGCGGCAACGTGACCCGGGCGTTCCCGTCCGGCTTTGCCGAGGACCCCGATCCCCTCCCGGCGCTCCCCGTCTACCCGGCCGGGATCCCGGCGGAGGCCTTCGGGACCATCCAGCAGCGGCCGTCGGTCGACGGCTCGATGCAGTATCGCGTCCTCACCGAACGGGGCGACAAGGCGAACGTGATCCTGGCCGTCGCCGCGCCGCTGGTGGGCATCGAGGCGGCCGAACGCGCCCTGGTCCGGACCCTGCTCATCGTCGGTGCGCTCGCGATGGCGGGGCTCCTGGTGGTGGCCTGGTTCGTGATCCGGCGCGGGCTCCTGCCGCTGGAGCGGATCGCGACAGCCGCCGACCAGATCTCCGCCGGCGACCTGTCGCACCGCGCCGGCGTCCCCCACGACGGGACCGAGGTCGGGCGCCTCGGCGCCGCCTTCGACAGCATGCTCGACCAGATCGAGACGTCGTTTGCGGCGCAGCAGCACGCCCTCGCCGCCACGGAGCGGAGCGAGGACCGGCTTCGTCGCTTCGTCGCTGACGCCTCGCACGAGCTGCGCACCCCCCTGACGACCGTGCGTGGCTATGCGGACCTGTACCGCGCGGGCGGCCTGGCCGACCCGGGGGAGCTTGGACACGGCCATGGACCGGATCGGGACCGAGAGCCGGCGCATGGCCGCGCTGGTCGAGGACCTCCTCCTGCTGGCCCGCCTGGACGAGGGACGCCCGATCCGACGTGACCCCGTGGACCTGACCCGCATCGCGAACGACGCCGTGTCGGATCTCCGAGCCATCGATCCCGACCGTCCGGTGGTGGGCGCGATCGACCACGGCGTGGTCGTCCCCGGCGACGACGACCGCCTGCGCCAGGTGCTGGGCAACCTGGTCGCGAACGTGCGCGTGCACGGGGGACAGCGTACGCCGGTGGAGATCGTCCTTCGAGCGGGTGAGCCCGAGGCCGAGCTGCGCGTGGTCGACCACGGCCCAGGCATCGATCCCGAGCTCGCCCCCCGCGTCTTCGACCGCTTCTACCGTGCCGACGCGGGGCGATCGCGCGACAACGGGGGCACCGGTCTCGGCCTCGCCATCGTCGCGGCGATTGTCGCGGCGCACGGCGGTCGGCTGTGGCACGAGGCGACGCCCGGGGGAGGCGCCACCTTTGTGGTGCGCCTTGGCATCACAGCGGGTTCACAGCAACCATCCGGCTGGCGTACAGTCACGGAGCCCAGCCTGTGACCAACCCGCCGTCACCCGTGGACGCGCCGCTCACCGGAGGCATCGCGTGAAGCTCAACACGACCACCATCGGCATCCCGCTCGCGATCGTCCTGCTTGTCGGGGCGGCCGGCGCCGTCATGGCGACGTCGGGCGACCAGACCGCGCCGCAAGCGGAGGCTCCGGCCGCCGCCACGCCGACGCCGACCCCCTCGTCGGGCACGACCGTGAAGCCACCCAAGACCGACCCCGTACTCTCGGACGTCCTGGACGGCCTCGTCACCAAGGGGACCATCACCGCCGCGCAGAAGACGGCCATCGTCGATGCGGTCAACGCCGAGCGGACTGCCCGGCGCGAGGCTCGCCAGGAGGCCCGCAAGGCCGCCAGGGAGCAGACGAAGGCGAATCGCGAGCAGCTCAAGGGCTTCCTCGCGGACGGCGTCATCACCAAGGCCGAGTTTGACAAGCTTCCCGCCGACAGCTGGCTGCGGAAGATGACCGGACTGATGGACGACGGCAAGATCACCAAGGACGAGCTCAAGGCGCTCGGCCGCGGGTTCATGAATGGCAAGGGCAACGGTCACGGCTGGTTCTGGAAGGGCATGGCTCCGAACGCCTCGCCGAGCGCGGCCGCACCAGCGGCTGACCCACGGCCTCTCCAAGATCGGCTTCTCGACGGGCCCGCCCGGAACGGCGGGCCTTCGTCGTTCGGTCTTCTTGACCATCTGACCGTTGCGTTTGGGTTGCGGGCGACGCCGGGACTTGACGCAGACCCGCCCCGTCCCGCATCCTCCGCAGCCTGATGAGCCACACCACCGTCTCCTGGCTGATGTGCATGCGTGGGCGGCCCCGTCGTTCGGAGGACGGGCGCCGAGTTTCTCCGCGCTGACCTTCAGCCAGTGACAGCGGGGATCTCGGAGCCGAGGTCCCGGGGCCGCGAACCAGCGAGGTTCGCGGCTTTGTTGTTCTCCGGCCCAAGCGACGGGTAGCCGCCGAGCCAGACCCCACAGGGCCACTCGACGACACCCACCCACCCCCGCAGCCACCCGGAGAACCAGCGAGATGAGCTTCAACCCCAGCGGCCTCGGCGAGCTTCGCCCGGAGACCCAGGCCCTCCACGCCGGCCAGGTCCCCGACCCCACGACCAACGCTCGCGCCGTGCCGATCTACGCCACGACCTCCTACGTCTTCGACGATGCGGCCCATGCGGCCCGCCTGTTCGGGCTCCAGGAGTTCGGCAACATCTACACCCGGATCATGAACCCCACCACGGGCGTGTTCGAGGAGCGCGTCGCCGCGCTCGAGGGCGGCGTGGGGGCGCTCGGGCTCGCGTCCGGCCAGGCGGCCGAGACGCTCGCGATCCTCAACATCACCCGGGCCGGCCAGAACATCGTCAGCAGCTCCAGCCTCTACGGCGGCACCTACAACCTGTTCCACTACACCCTGCCCAAGCTGGGCATCGAGGTCCGGTTCGTCGACGGCTCGGACCCGCAGAACTATGCCGCGGCCATCGACGACAACACGCGCCTCCTGTACCTCGAGACCATCGGCAACCCGCGGCTGGACGTCGCCGACATCCCCGGCGTCGCGGACGTCGCGCACGCCCACGGCCTGCCGCTGTTCGTGGACAACACCTGCGCCCCGCTCATCGCGAAGCCGCTGGAGCAGGGCGCGGACATCGTCATCCACTCCGCCACCAAGTGGATCGGCGGGCACGGCACCGTGATCGGTGGCGTGGTCGTGGACGGCGGCACGTTCGACTGGGCGAACGCCCCGCGCTTCAAGGCGGACCTCGTCGATCCGGACCCGTCCTACCACGGCGTGAGCTACGCGGCGGCGTTCGGCCCGCTGGCGTTCATCCTCAAGCTCCGGGTCCAGGGCCTGCGGGATCTCGGCGCCGCGCTCAGCCCGTTCAACGCCTGGCAGCTGATCCAGGGTCTCGAGACGCTCCCGCTGCGGATCCAGCGCCACAGCGAGAACGCGCTCGCCGTGGCCCAGTGGCTGCAGGATCGCCCCGAGGTCGAGTGGGTCAACTACCCGGGCCTCGCGTCGCACGCCTCGCACGAGACCGCCAGCCGGATCCTCAACGGCGGCTTCGGCGGACTGGTCACGTTCGGGATCAAGGGCGGCGCGGACGCCGGCCGGAAGCTCATCGACAGCGTCAAGCTGTTCAGCCTCCTGGCCAACGTGGGCGACGCCAAGAGCCTCGTCATCCACCCGGCCAGCACCACCCACCAGCAGCTGACCGACGACGAGCAGGCCTCCACGGGCGTGACCCCGGACCTCATCCGCCTGTCCGTCGGGATCGAGCACATCGACGACATCCTCGCCGACCTCGACCAGGCCCTCCGCGCTGCGACCGCGTCCACGGCCGAGCCGGTCGCCGCCAGGTAGGCGCGCCATGGCGCCAACCGACACGCGCGTCCCGGGAGGCACCGTCCTCCCGGGAGCCGGGCACAGCTCGGACTCCGCCCGGCTCCCCCTCGGGACCGGGCGGCTCGAGACCGCCGACCTCGGGGCCTTCGCCCTGGAGAGCGGCGCCACGCTGCCCCTGACCATCGCCTACCGGCACGACGGGCCTGGGCCGGACTCGCCGCAGGTGCTGGTCATCCACGCGCTCACCGGATCCGCGGACGCCGCGGGTGACTGGTGGGCGCCGCTCATCGGGCCCGGCAGGGCTTTCGACACGTCGAGGGTCGGCGTGCTGTGCACGAACCTGCTGGGCGGCCGCTACGGATCCACCGGGCCGACCTCGGTCAACCCCGTGACCGGTGAGCCGTGGGGTGCCGACTTCCCGCAGCCGACCGCACGCGACGAGGCACGGGCCATCTGGCGGCTTGCCGACGCCCTCGGCATCGGGCGGTTCGCACTCGTGGGGGGCGGGTCCCTGGGCGGCATGATCAGCCTGGAGGTCGCGCTGGAGCGACCCCACGCCGTGCGCCACGTCGTCCCCATCGGGGCGCCCGCGGCCACTGGCCCCATGGCCATCGCCTGGAACCACATCCAGCTGGGGATCATCGAGCGGCTCGGACACGAAGGCCTGTCGCTCGCCCGCCAGCTGGCGATGACGACCTATCGCTCCACGGCTGACTTCGATGGACGCTTCGGTCGTCATGTCCAGGACGACGGCCGGTTCGCGGTCGTCTCCTACCTCGATCACCAGGGCGGCAAGATCCTCGACCGCTTCGACCCGGACACGTACAGCGTCCTCGTGAGGGTCATGGATGGCCACGACGTGGGCCGCGACCGCGGCGGGATCGTGGAGGCCTTCCGCTCGCTGGCGGAGGCCGGCGCCGGGCTGACCGGCATCGGCATCGAGGGCGACATCCTGTACGGGCCGGACCAGGTGCGGCTCCTCGTGGGTGAGGCAGCGGCCGCGGGCGTCGACGCCGCCTATGTCGAGATCGAGACCACCAAGGGTCACGACGGCTTCCTGATCGAGTGGGACCAGCTCGCGCGACTGCTGGGCGCCGCCCTGGCCGACGGGCTGGCGAGGGACGCCGGGGAACCCGGGGTGACGCAGAGCGGCCTGACGACGCGACCGACCTGCGACGCGGCCGGCGCCTCGGCGCGGGGGGTGGGACAGCGCGCCTGCGAGCGTGTCAGGCCACCCGTGCGCGCCGTACACTCGCCGGGTCAGCGGGTGCCGGGCGCTTCGCGACCGGCCATCGCAGGGAAGCGGAGGCAGCCGAATGCCAGGCGTCGTCACCGGACGCATCCTCCACGTCAACCTCACGACCGGGACGCTCGAGGACGAGTACCCGTCCGAGTCGTTCTTCAGGACCTACCTCGGCGGCTCCGCGATGGGGCTCTACTACATCCTCAAGGGGATGCAGCCGGGCACGGACGGGCTCGACCCGTCCAACGTCCTGACCGTGATGGACAGCCTCCTGACCGGGGCGCCGATCGCGGGCCAGAGCCGGGTCGCCATCAACGCGCGCTCGCCGCTCGTGGACGGCATCGGCGACAGCCAGGCCGGCGGCTTCTTCCCGGCCGAGCTCCGGTTCGCCGGCTACCTCGGACTCGTCATCACCGGACGGGCGGCGGAGCCCGTCTACCTGTGGCTCCACGACGGCGAGGCCGAGCTGCGCCCCGCAGGTCACCTGTGGGGCAGGACAACGTCCGAGGTGGACGATCTCCTCAAGGCGGAGCTTGGCGACGACAAGATCCAGGTCGCCCAGGCCGGCCCGGCCGGGGAGAAGCTCATCCGGCTCGCCGCGGTCATGAACATGGCCAACCGGGCCAACGGCCGCACCGGCATGGGCGCGGTGATGGGCTCCAAGAACCTCAAGGCCATCGTCGTCCGGGGCACCGGCAGGAAGCTGCCCTTCGCCGACACCGCGGCCCTCGGCAGGCTCGCCAAGTGGGGCGCCAACGAGATCCCGAACAACGGCGACGTCCTCGACCTGCGGGTCAACGGAACCGAGGGCGTGCTCGAGGGACAGCACGCGGCGGGCGGCCTGCCGACCTTCAACTACAACGCCGGCCAGTTCGAGCACTACGAGGAGATCGGCGGCGCCACGATGACCGCCACGATCCTCAAGAACCGCGAGACCTGCTACTCCTGCGCCGTCCGCTGCAAGCGGGCGGTCGAGACCGAGTGGGAAGGCCGGCCGGTCCATGAGCGCCACGGCGGCCCGGAGTACGAGACGGCGTCGACGTTCGGCTCGTACTGCGGCATCCGCGATCTGCCCGCGATTGCCCTCGCCAACCAGATCTGCAACGAGAACGGCCTGGACACGATCGGCACCGGGGCCACCATCGCCTGGACCATGGACTGCTTCACCGACGGGGTCCTGTCCGAGGCGGAGATCGGCTTCCCGGCTCCGTTCGGGGACGCGAAGGCCATGATCCGGCTGCTCGACATGATCGTCGCCCGGGAGGGCTTGGGTGACATCCTCGCGAACGGCTCGCGCAAGGCCGCCGATCTCCTCGGCAAGGGGCACGACCAGCTGATCACGGTCAAGGGCGCGGAGGCACCGGCCCACATGCCGCAGGCCAAGCGGTCGCTGGGGGTCATCTACGCGGTCAACCCGTTCGGCGCGGACCACCAGTCGTCCGAGCACGACCCGAATGTCGAGGAGGGGGCCGGCGACCTGCTGATGGAGCGGCAGGCGCTGATCGGGTTCGCCGAGACGATGCCCTACGACTCGCTGGGCGCGGAGAAGGTCCGCTACGCGCTGCGGACCCAGCAGTTCTACTCGTTCCTCGACACCGCCGTGCTGTGCCAGTTCGTGTGGGGCCCCTCGTGGGAGCTGTTCGGGCCGCAGGAGACGGTCGACTTCGTGCGGGCCGTGACCGGCTGGGAGGATTTCGACGTCGATGAGCTGCTCGAGATCGGCGAGCGGCGCATCAACCTGATGCGTGCGTTCAACGCCCGGGAGGGCCTCGATCGCAAGGACGACAAGCTGCCGGCCAAGTTCTTCAAGCCGCTCACCGGCACCGGACCCACGCGGGGCGTGGCGCTCGACCACGCGGTGATCGAGGGCGCGCTGGACGAGTACTACCGGCTGGCCGGCTGGGACGTCACGACCGGCAACCCGACCCCGGACACGCTGGCGCGGCTGGGCCTCGCCGTGGGCCGGCTGAACCTCGCACGGTCTTGGGCGCTGACCCGGTACAGAAGCTTGACCGACCTTCGCGATCTGGCCATAATAGCCACATGGAAACGGCCAGCATCTCCGAAGTCAAGAACGGCCTGTCCGCGATCATCGACCGAGTCAAGGGGGGCGAGTCCATCGTGGTCACCGACAGGGGGGTCGCCGTTGCCGTCATCGAGCCTGCGAGCGGGCGGATCGATGTCGAAGACCGCCTCGCACGTCTGGAGCGGGCGGGCGTCCTGAAGCGCGGGATCCGGCATGGTGCCGTGGAGTTGCTGCGAACTCCCGGACCCACCCCGAAGCAAGGTGCCAGCGTCGTCGATGCACTCCTCGAGGACCGGCGGTCCGGCTTGTGAGGTACTGGGATGCCTCGGCGATCGTGCCCCTCGTGATCAACGAGCCGACGTCGACGGCCGCTGTTGCCATGCTCGACCAGGATCCGCACGTCGTGGTGTGGTGGACCACCGAGGTCGAGTGCGTGTCGGCGATCACCCGCCGGGAGCGTGAGGGTGTTCTTGACGCTGCGGACGTCGTTGCGGCAACCGCGCGCCTCGGGACGCTTCGCGCGGCATGGGAGGAGATCCGGCCGGGGACGAGACTCCGGCAGACCGCCACGCGGTTGCTCCGGGTCCATCCGCTCCGCGCCGCCGATGCCCTCCAGCTCGCGGCAGCCATCACCGCGGCGGACGACGACCCTCGCAGCCTCCCCTTCGTGACGCTCGATGACCGGCTCGCCCGAGCCGCGGAGCGCGAGGGCTTCCCCATCGTGGAGCCCGCGTAGGCGACGCCCGCCTCCGGTACTCTCCGCGCGGGGTCACCACGCCGCCGGCGTCCCACGGACCCGACACAGGGAGAGGCCATGACCACCATCGACCGCCGGGGCAGCCCAATCGCCGTCATCGGCCTCGCCGCGGCCATCGTGCTCGCAGCCTGTGGCGCCTCCGGGTCCGGGACGGCCGCCCCGTCGGCCCAGGCCGCCACGCCCGCACCCCCCACCGCGACCCCCGCTGCCGCGACCCCGATCCCCACCCCGGAGACCACGCCGGAGCCGATCGCCTCTCCGCCGGATGCTCCTGCGTCCGCGCCCGCCGATCTCGGCGGCTTCGGGTTCGCGCCCGGTGACGTGCTGGACTACTACGTGGGCGAGGGGTTTGTCTGCGAGGATCCGAAACCCAGCAGCCAGGCCGTCGGCTACACCCAGGTGCGTTGCCTGAAGGCCGGCGAGGGCGATGCCCCCACCGCGATCATCACCCTGGTGGTGGACGACAAGGGGGTGACCGGTGACGCGTTTGCGGGCTACATCACGCTCGCCGGGACGGACGGCCCCGAGACCAAGGAGGCGTACGAGCACCTCGCGGGGTTCCTGGGGGCCATGCTGGGAACCGAAGCCGGAGCCGAGGCCGCCACCTGGCTCGCCCAGAACCTGGGCAAGGACAACGCGCAGACCAGCGTGGGTCAGATCCTCGTGGGCACCTACCCGGAAGACGACGAAGGCGGCGTGGGCTACTACGTCGAGCTGGCCAACAAGGCCTTCATGGACGCCCCGGTACCGTGATGGGGTAGACTACGCGACGGTCGCTGGCGCGTGGCCTAACGGTATGGCACCTGACTCTGGATCAGGGGGTTCTAGGTTCGAATCCTAGCGCGCCAGCCAATCCTCCGGTTTCACGATCAGAACGGTCCCCTGCCTGGGGACCGTTTCTCGTTCCTGGGGGGTTGACCTGAAGGCCCCGCGGAACAGTAGCGGCCCTTGACCTCGGCTCGCCGCCGGGAGCGGCACGAGGGCTCGAGTGCATGCGATCCTCGTGTCCACGCTCACAGGGGCCCGCCTGGACGAACCCGCCGGATGTCGCGCCCGTGGCCTCTTGCGTCAGGCGGTCGGCTCGTGCTCGTGCTCGTGAGGCTGGAGGCCGTGGAGCCGGGACACGAGACCATAGACCATCGGCACGGCTATCTCGGGATGCTGCTCGAGGAACCCCCGGAACTCCCACGCCCCGACGACAACCACGGTCAGCTCGTCGCGGGCAACGACCGTCGCCGAGCGGGGGTGCTGCTTGATGAGGCCCAGCTCCCCGAAGAAGTCGCCCGGACCGAGGACTGCTCGCTGGCCCTCGGCAGCCGTGGACACCTCGGCAGTTCCGCTCACGATGAAGTACAGGAACGTCGACGACTCGCCCTCCTGGATCAGCGTCGCGCCGGGTGCGTACGTCCGCTGCATCGCACTGTCGAGGGCCGCCGGGCGGTCCTTCCTGAGGGCCGCGAAGACGGGAATGCGTACCTCGGATAGGTTCATTGGTCCTCCCTGGTTCCGTGGTGGAGTGGCTACGGTACTCCCGCCCGTGTGCGACGCTCCAGCGCTCGGCGCAGACGCAGCGCGAACAATCCCCTTGCTTCTCTGCCGTCGGTGACGGCCCGGAGCTTGATGGCGACGGGCGTTGCCCGGCGACCGCTTCCTCCTCCAGGTGTGGACGTGCATCACCCGTACTCGTTCCGATGATCATGCGCAGGCTCCGCAGTTCCGGCCAGGCGGGCCTTCAGGACCGAGCCTGACCGCCCTGCCGATCCACCGGAACCCAGCGGTTGGCGGCCCCGTGGCCGACGCTTCCCCGGGCCGGTGTATCCTCGGCACCAGGTCGCTGATGCGCGGCTCACGGTGAGCACCTGGCGCTGAGCCGGGAGGCCCGGGTTCGACTCCCGGAGCGTCAGCCAACTCCCCAGGGAGTGTGGTGCGCCGGTCCTCGAGTCACCTCTCCTCCCCGTTCATGCCGCTGGAAGGAGACACGATGACCACCGACACCGAGAGCCCCTCCCCTGCCCCGGAGCGGCGCGACTTCATCCGCGACATCGTCGCCGCCGACCTCGCGTCGGGCCGCGTGAGCAAGGTCGTCACCCGGTTCCCGCCCGAGCCCAACGGGCACCTCCACATCGGCCACGCCAAGGCTATCTGCCTCGACTTCGGCGTCGCGGCCGAGTTCGGGGGCACCTGCAACCTCCGGTTCGACGACACGAACCCGTTGAAGGAGGAGCAGGAGTACATCGACGGCATCCAAGCCGACATCCGCTGGCTGGGCTTCGACTGGGGCGACAACCTGTTCTACGCCTCGGACTACTTCGAGCAGCTGTACGCCTGGGCCGTCCACCTCATCGAGCACGGCAAGGCGTTCGTGGACGACCTGACCGCCGACGAGATCCGCGAGACCCGCGGCACGCTCACGGAGCCGGGCACCAACTCCCCGTACCGCAATCGCTCCGTCGAGGAGAACCTGGACCTGTTCGCGCGCATGCGCGCCGGCGAGTTCGAGAACGGAGCCCGGGTGCTGCGCGCCAAGATCGACATGGCCGCGCCCAACATGAACCTGCGCGACCCCGTCCTCTACCGCATCGTGCACGCCAGCCACCCGCGGACCGGCGACGCCTGGTGCATCTACCCGACGTACGACTACGCGCACGGCCAGTCCGATGCCATCGAGGGCGTGACCCACTCGCTGTGCACCCTCGAGTTCGATGTCCACCGTGCCCTCTACGACTGGCTCATCGAGAACCTCCCCGTGCCGTCGGTCCCCCGCCAGTACGAGTTCGCCCGGCTCAACCTCACCTATGTCGTGCTGTCCAAGCGCTTCCTCCTGAAGCTCGTGAACGACGGGCGCGTCCGCGGCTGGGACGATCCCCGCATGCCCACGCTCGCGGGCCTGCGCAGGCGGGGCTATCCGGCCGAGGGCATCCGTGACTTCGCCCATGAGGTGGGCGTCGCCAAGGACAACAGCGTCCACGAGTTCGCGATGCTGGAGCACTCGATCCGCAACGTGCTGAACCGGACGTCCATGCGGCGGTTCGCGGTTCTCGACCCGATCAAGGTGGTGATCGAGAACTACCCCGAGGGCCAGGTCGAGCAGATGGAGGTCGTCAACAACCCCGAGGACCCGTCCGCCGGCACGCGCCTGGTGGCGTTCTCGCGGGAGCTGTGGATCGAGCGCGATGACTTCATGGAGGAGCCGGCGCCCAAGTTCTTCCGGCTCTCGCCGGGACGCGAGGTCCGGCTGCGCAACGCCTACTTCGTGACCTGCCAGTCGGTCGTGAAGGACGCCTCGGGTGCCGTCATCGAGCTCCGGTGCACCTACGACCCCTCGACCCGCGGTGGGGACTCGCCCGATGGGCGACGCCCGAAGGCAACGCTCCACTGGGTGTCGGCGGCGCACGCGATCCCGGCCGAGGTGCGGCTCTACGACCAGCTGTTCTCCCGGCCGGACCCTGGATCCGAGGGTCGAGACCTCCTGGACGACCTCAACCCGCAGTCGGAGACCGTGCTCCCGGGGGCGCTGCTGGAGCCGTCGCTGGCCGAGGTGCCCATCGGCGAGACGGTGCAGTTCGAGCGGCTTGGCTACTTCTGCGTGGACACGGACTCACGTCCGGGGGCGCCGGTGTTCAACCGGACGATGACGCTCAAAGACACGTGGGCAAAGGTGCAGGCGAAGGGGTAGACGGCTCGTCGGCGGGCCCACCCCGGGGCGCACGCTCGGCACGTTGTCTCGGCCGCATCGACCGCTATGCTCGCGGCTCAATGGCTGGCTTCGCGTTCGACTTCCGCATGCGGACGCCGGATGGGCCGCTGGGCCGGGCCGTGGGCTTGGTCTGGTACGCCCGCGGCACGATCCCCTATCGGCGGGAGAGGGTCGCCCCGACCGGGTCCACCGTCGCCGTGCTCGTGCTGGGCGACCCGATCATCGAGACCGCCGGCGGACCCAGGGCGGTACCGCTGCGCGCGGAGCGCGGGTTTCTCATCGGGCCGCACGACCGGCCGGTCACCAACGAGCCAACCGGCGAGACGTTCGCGGTGGGGATCGTGACGACGCCCGTGGGGTGTCGGGCGGCCCTGGGGCTCGATCCCGTGGCGATCGCGGGACGCGTCGTGGAGCTCAGCACGGCGTGGGCCCCGGCCGATGGGCTGCGGCAGCGGCTCCTGGCACCTGCCGCTCACACCGCACTCGGCCGCGAGCCGGACCCCGAGGCCATGCTGGACCTCGTGATCGAGCAGCTCACCGAGGATCTCGACCTCGAGGTCCCCGGCCTCGACCGCTGCGAGCGCGCCGTCGCGATGCTGGGCGAGGACGCCGCCCGGCCGATCGCGGAGATCGCCGCGGCCGTGGGCGTCTCGCACGGGCACCTGGACCGGGAGTTCACGCGAATCGTGGGGCTGTCGCCGCGGCGGCTGGCCCGGCTCCTACGGGTGGAGCGGCTGCTCAAGACCGTCGACATCGATGCCGAGGTGGCTTGGGCGGACCTTGCAGCTGACCTGGGCTGGGCCGACCAGTCCCACATGATCCGGGACATCAAGCGCCACATCGGGTCATCACCTTCGGTATACGTGGCAGCGCGGCGGGCGTTCGGAGTCACAGCGTCAGCGGACGAGTCGGCGAGGTTCGTCCCTGATCCCATGTGAAATCCATCCAAGACGCCGCGCAGCCGGGGCGGTGAGGATGCGATCGTCGAGTGCCCCACGCCACCGGAGACCAGCCCGCCATGCCCGATCCCGTCGCCGCCACCGAGACCCAGCTCCGCAACATCGAGGCCTCCACGGGCATGAGCGTCGGCGCGTTTGCGGCCGTCGTGTCCGAGCACGGGATCGAGGGCCACGCGAAGACCGTCGCGTTCCTCATGTCGGAGTACGGCCTCAGCCACGGCAACGCCAACGCGGTGGCGCTGCGGGTGCGCGAGATCGCCGCTGGCGGGCCAGCCAGTTCCGATGCCCTCCTTGACGCCCAGTACGCGGGTGGCAAGGCGGCGCTGCGTCCCATCTACGAGCGACTGGCGGCGATGGCGGCGGCGATGGGGCCGGACGTGGAGATCCTCGTCCAGAAGACCGGCGTGGCGTTTCGGCGCCGGAAGCAGTTCGCGCTGGTGCAGGCGGCCTCCGCGAAGCGCGTGGCCCTCGGCCTCAACCTCCCCGAAGCGCCTGGTGATGCCCGGGTAGTCCCGACGCCCGGCGCCATGTGCGGCTACCGGGTGGACCTCGCGGACGTCGCCGCGGTCGATGACGACGTGCTCGGCTGGCTCGCTGCCGCGTACGACCGGGCAGGGTGATCCCGGCCCGCGGGTTGGACTGGTTCGCAGCGTCGTGCGCTAGGTTCTATATCAGCATCCGCCGGTGGACTGCTGCGACCCCACCGTCTACGACGACACGTTCGACACCCGTCGGGCGGATGACCGCCTTCGCGAGTACCGGAGGAACGGGCCGAACGGGTGGACGAGGCGACTCATCGACGGGCTCTCAACGGGCGACGGCGTTGACGGGCTGACCGTGCTCGACATCGGTGCCGGCGTGGGCGCGGTCCATCACGCGCTGCTCGAGGCCGGGGCGGCGTCCGCGGTCGACGTGGACGCGTCGGGTCCGTACATCGATGCGTCCCGGACCGAGGCCGAGCGGCGGGGCCTGGCCGATCGCGTGACGTACGTGAAGGGCGACGCCGTGGCCCGGGCTCCCGATCTCGCCGAGGCGGACCTCGTGGCGCTCGATCGCGTGGTCTGCTGCTACCCGCACATGGAGGCGCTGGTTCGCGTGGCAGCAGCCCGGACGCGCCGGCGCCTGGGCTTGGTCCTGCCGCGCGACGACGCCTGGATCCGGGCAGGGGTCGACGTCAGCAACCGCTGGAGCGCCATGCGCGGGAACCCGTTCCGGGTCCATGTCCACAGGACGACCGAGGTGCTCGAGGTGGCGCTCGCGGGTGGCCTGGTCCCCATTGAGAGGCACCGGGGTCGCTTCTGGCAGACGATGATCCTGGAGCGACCTGCGGCGGCCTGAGCCGGCCTTTGTGCCCGCCAATGTCGGGCGCGTCGCGTGGACGCCGGGGTCCATCAGGGCCCGGTCGAGCGGGCCGTTGGACGTTGGGCACGAGGGACGACCGGGGCATCATGTACGCATGGTTGTCCGCAACGTCCTGATCCTCGCCGTCGCGTCCCTCGTGCTCGCCGCCTGCGGGTCGGGCGACGCCGGTCCGTCGTCGGGCTCGGCCACGCCGGCCGTGCCAGCGTCGCCCGACGCGTCTGCGTCGCCGTCAGCCGGGCCTGGCTCGACGCAGTCCGCATCGCCTGCGTCGGCAGTCGGCCTCGCATTCGTGCACGCCCTCGCGGAGGGCGACGTGGCCGCGGCCGAGGCCATGGAGGACGCCACGATGCGGGGTGCGGCGCCGGCAGCCGCGCTGACCCAGCTGTGGAGCCAGCTCGAGGGGCAGTTCGGGGCGTTCGCGGGCGTGGGCGACGTCGCGATCGATGAGGCGGCTCCGTTCGTCAACGCGACGGTCACGACGTACTTCGCGAACGCCACGGTTCCGCTCATCGTGACGGTGGACGCCGAGGGGCATGTCGCCGGGTTCCACCTCGGGGCACCGGGTCCGGCTGCGTCGCCGCCCGGTGACTCGCGGGCCACGCCCGCGGCTCCCTCCCCCACTCCAGCTCCGTCGCCTGCCGCCTACGTCCGGCCCGGACGCCTTCACCGAGACCGAGGTCACCGTGGGCAGCGCACCGTGGGCGCTGCCGGGCACGCTCTCGATGCCGACGGGCAGCGGGCCGTTCCCGGCCGTGGTACTCGTGGCGGGATCCGGCGCCCAGGACCGCGACGAGACGATCGGGCCGAACGCACCCCTTCGCGACCTGGCCTGGGGCCTCGCGTCGAACGGCATCGCCGTGCTCCGCTACGACAAGCGGACCAAGGCCCATGGACCGGAGATGGCGTCGCAGGTCGACAAGGTCACCGTGCGCGAGGAGGTGACCGACGACGCGATCGCGGCCGTCGACCTGCTGCGCTCGACGCCGGGGATCGATCCGGAGCGCGTCTTCCTGGCCGGACACAGCCTTGGCGGATACCTGGCGCCGCGGATCGCCGCCGAGGCGTCCGGGCGCCTGGCCGGGATCGCGCATGCTCGAGGCCAATGCCCGCCCGCTCCAGCGCATCATCGAGGATCAGTTGGCGTACCTCGCCTCGGACGCGGGCGGCTCCGACCCGTCGGCGCAGGCGATGCTGGCCGCCCTGCCGGCCCAGGTGGCACTCGTCGAATCGGCGGATCTCTCGCCGGCGACACCGGCGTCCAACCTCCCGCTCGGGATCCCGGCCGCGTACTGGCTGGATCTCCGGGGCTACGACCCCGCAGCGACCGCGCGTGACCTGTCGATCCCGGTCTTCATCACCCAGGGCGGCAGGGACTACCAGGTGCCACCGACGGAGCTGGCTGCATGGCGGACGGGCCTGGGGGACAGGGGCGGCGTGACCGTCCGCGAGTACCCGTCGCTCAACCACCTGCTGATCGCAGGTTCAGGGGCAAGCCGACCCGCGGAGTACACGCAACCGGGGCACGTGGCGCCGGAGCTGGTCGCGGACCTCGCCTCCTGGGTGAACGGGACGCCGTAGCGGCTAGCTGTCGTCGGCCGCCGCCCCCGAGAGGTACGCCGTTTCCGGAACCCGGCTACGGGGCGCGGTGGCGAGATCCCGCGACAACTCGTCGCCCGTATTCGTGCGTGACGCCGACGCAGCGACCGTTCGGCTCGAACACGAGCGCGATGTGGTAGCCCGTCGCCCGCCATTGGAGCAGCGTCCGACCGTCCGGGAGTGGTGTCTCCGTGCCCGGCTCGCCCACGGCCTTCACGATCTCCTTGCGCGTCTTGCCCTTGAGCGTGCCGAGGGCGATGAACTGCTTGCGGAGCGCTCGTCCGGGTGCCCTGAAGACGAAGGGGACCACGATCGCCGTCAGGCCCGCGAGGACGAGCGCGATGAGGGCGAGCTGGCTGCCGTCCAATCCGTGCGCCTCCGTCGTGCGGGTGATCAGGGGTGAGTGTCCACGAGATCAGTGGCCGCGTCCACGATCCCAAGGTCGGTCGCCGAAGGGACCCATCAGCGGGCCGGGGCCGACGCCAGCTCCCGGGCGATCCCGGCCGCCCACGCCTCGATCGCCGGCCAGTCCCGCCAGTCGCCGTCCGGCAGGAACTTGCGGACCACCGTCCGCTCGACGAGCCCCATCTCGCTGAAGTCTGATGTGGCGCGATCGAAGGCGCCGGCGAACACGCGACAGTCCCGGGGCCGCAGGTTCCGCCGCGCCGCCACGACCTCCTTGGGGTCCGGCTGCGGGGCGCCGGCCGCCCGGTCGCCGACCGGACCGCTGCTGAACAGCCACAGCGGGTGGGACCCGAGGGCCGCCGCGTGCCGCTCCAGGAACGCCGAGGCAGGCTTGAGCCAGTGGCCGCCCTCCACGGTGCTGCCCACGACGAACGCGCGATACGCGTCCACCGCGGCGACGTCGTCGGCCGCCCGCACCTCGACGGCCAGCCCGGCCCCCGCGAGAACCTCGCCGATCCGCTCGGCGATCCCCTTGGTGGACCCGAAACGGCTCGCGTACGCCACCAGGACCGTGTCCGGCACCGTTCTTGACCTCCTGCTCAACTGCCGTGTTGTCGGATCGGCCGCGGGTTCGCTACCGCAGGTCGGCCACCAGGTCCGCGATCGAATCGGCGATCTGCGACGGCCGGAACGGGTAGCGGTCCACGTCCGCCGCCGCCGTGGATCCGGTCAGCACGAGCACCGTGTACATGCCGGCCTCGAGGCCCGACTTGATGTCGGTGTCCATCCGGTCGCCGATGATCGCCGCCTCCTCGGAGTGGGCGTCGAGCGCGTTGAGCGCGCTGCGGACCATGAGCGGGTTCGGCTTGCCGACGAAGTAGGGCTCCACGCCGGTGGCGCGGCTGATCAGCGCGGCCACGGCGCCGGTCGCGGGTACCGGACCCTCGGGCGTCGGGCCGTTCGGATCCGGGTTGGTGGCGATGAACCTCGCACCCGCGGCCACGAGCCGGATCGCGCGGGTCACCCGCTCGAAGCTGTAGGTGCGGGTCTCGCCCAGGACCACGTAGTCGGGGTCGCGTTCGGTCAGCGTGTAGCCGGCGTCGTGGAGCGCGGTGGTCAGGCCCGCCTCACCGATGACGAACGCCGAACCCCCGGGGCGCTGCTTGCGCAGGAAGCGCGCGGTCGCCAGGGCCGACGTCCAGATGCTGGTGTCGGGCACATCGAGGCCGCTGGCTCGCAGGCGCGCGGCGAGGTCCCGCGGCGTGTAGATGGAGTTGTTGGTCATGACCATGTACCGCATGCCGACCTCGGCCAGGCGCGCCAGGAAGGCGGCGGCTCCAGGGATCGCGGTCTCCTCGTGCACCAGCACGCCGTCCATGTCGATCAGCCAGGATCGGATCTCGGGCGGGGTCATCGGTCCTCCGGGGGGTTCGGTGCAGCGCAACCATCGTAGGGCGCGATCGTTATCGGCGTGTGAGCGTCGAGTCCGTGCGATGCTGCGCGCCTCCGCCGCGTCCTCGAAGGAGTCCCCGTGACCGACCATGCCGAGCACCAGCACACCCTGTCCTACGCGGACGCGATCACGCAATACCGCGCGGACAAGGACGCGTACTTCCGGACCGGCGCGGGCAGCCCGATCCCGGCAGTGGACCGGGCGTCGTTCACGGGCCTGACCTACTTCCCGGTGGACGAGGCGTGGATCCTGGACGACCTCACGCTCGAGCCCTACACGGGAGACGAACCCGTCCGCTTCGAGATCCCGACGACGGACGGACGATTGCGGCCGGCGGAGCGGGCGGGAGTCTTCCACTTCGACCTCGCCGGGTCCGGTCACGCGCTGACCGCCTACCGGCTCGCCGGCGCCGACGGCGAGCTCCACGACTCGCTGTTCGTGCCGTTCCTCGACGCGACGAGCGGCAGCGACACGTACGGCGCGGGCCGCTACCTGGACCTCGAGCCCGAGGAGGACGGGACCTGGACGGTGGACTTCAACCTCGCGTACCACCCGTCCTGTGTCTACGACCCGCGCTTCTCGTGCCCGCTGACCCCGGCCGAGAACCGGCTCCCGGTCCGCGTGGAGGCGGGTGAGCGCCTGGGGGCCGACGGGCACTGACCCGCGGCGCCGGGTTGCCCCGGAGCGTGGTGTCTCCCGGCCTTGCGCGCCGCGGGCCCGTGGGCGCACCCTGTCGGCATGACCCAGCCCGACGATCTCGCGCCGGACCTCGCCGCCGTCCGGTCCATCATCGACGGCGCCCGCGCTGCCGGCCGGTCCACGCTGCTCGAGCCCGAAGGCCTGGCGCTGCTCGCCGCCATCGGGATCACGGTGCCGCGATGGCTCCTCGTGACCGACGAGGCGGCCGCCGACGACGCCCTGCTGGACGACCTGCCGGGTGACCGCGTCGTCGTGAAAGTGGTCTCCACGAGCGTCCAGCACAAGACCGAGGTCGGGGGCGTGGCCGTGGTCCCACGCGACCCGGCGGCGGTCCGCGCAGCCATGGCAGCGATGCGCGCCCGGCTGGATGAACCGCCGGAGGGATTCACCGTCGCCGAGTTTGTCGCCCACGACGCCGGCCCGGGCGGCGAGCTGCTGCTCGCCCTGCGCTGGACGGACGATCTCGGCCCGATCGTCGCCGTCGGTGCCGGCGGGATCCTCACCGAGGCCCTCGCTGCGGACCTCCGGCCAGGCCGTGAGATCGCGATCGTCTCGCCGGCCCTGACGCCGCCCGACGCTATCGCAGTCGCCATCGCCGGCGCGACGGCCGTCCGGCTGGCCACGACCTCCGTCCGCGGGCAGCCCCCGCGCCTGTCGCGCGACCGCCTGGACGAGGCCGTCACGCGGCTCATGCACCTCGCCGAGCTCGCCCCGGACGATCTGCTCGAGGTCGAGATCAACCCGGCCGCCGTCACACGAGACGGCCTCGTCGCGCTCGACGTCCTGGCCACCCTGGGTGATGGCCCGCGACCCGCACGCGCGCCACGGCCCCTGCACAAGGTCGCCAGGCTCCTGGCCCCGCGAACGATCGGCATCGTCGGCGTGTCGTCCGGATCCAACTCCGGGCGCGTGATCCTGCGCAACATCCTGCGCGAGGGCTTCGACCCCGCCGACGTGGTCGTCGTCAAGCCGGGGATGGGCGAGATCGACGGCGTCCGCTGCGTGCCGGACCTCGCGTCGCTGCCCGGGAAGGTGGACCTGTTCGTCGTCGTGCTGCCTGCGGCCGCCACCCCGGGGTTCGTGGCGGAGATCATCGAGCGCGACCTGGCGGAGTCGCTGATCGTGATCCCGGGCGGCCTCGAGGAGACGGAGGGCGGCGGCCCGCTTGCGGCGCGGATGCGCTCCGCGCTTGCCGGCGCGCGTGGCGGACCGTCTGCTGGTCCCGTGATCAATGGCGGCAACTGCCTCGGCATCCGCTCCCGGCCCGGCCGGTACGACACGCTGTTCATCCCGCGCTGGAAGCTGCCCGCCGGGTCCCGGCCCGCGCCGGTCGCCCTGATCACCGGCAGCGGCGCGTTCGCGATCACCCGGCTGGCCCGCATGGCTCCGCTCGACCCCCGCTACGTGATCACGATCGGCAACCAGATGGACCTCACGGCGGGCGACTTCCTGGCCCATCTCGCCGACGACCCGGAGGTACGCGTCTTCGGCGTGTACCTGGAGGGCTTCACGCGCCTCGACGGCCTCCGGTTCCTCGAGGCCGCCGCGCGCATCACCGCCTCGGGCCGGCAGGTGATCCTCTACCGCGCCGGGCGGACGGCGGCCGGGGCCAGCGCATCGGCGAGCCACACGGCGGCGATCGCCGGCGACTCGGTGGTGACCCGCGAGCTGGCCCGGGCCGCCGGGGTGACGATCGCGGACACCCCGGCCGACTTTGACGACCTCCTCCGGACGTTCACCCTGCTCGACGGGCGGCCGGCCCGCGGCCGCCGCCTCGGCGCCGCGAGCAACGCGGGCTCGGAGTGCGTGACGATCGCGGACCACGCCGGATCGCTGGAGCTGGTCCGGTTCGCCGTCGCGACGGACGCGCGCCTGCAGGCGATCCTCGAGCCCAGCGGGATCGTGTCCGTGGTGGACCTGCACAACCCCTTGGACCTGACGCCCATCGCGAACGCCGTGATCACCGTCGACGTGGCGCGGGTGATCCTCGAGGCCGACGAGACCGACGTGGGGCTCGTCGGCGTGGTCCCGATGACGGACACGCTCGACACGCTGGAGCCTGGCCCGGGCCACGACGAGGATCTCGACCGCCCGGGCGCGATCGCCTCGACCCTCGCCGACCTGTGGCGGGAGACCACCAAGCCGTGGATCTGCGTGGTGGACGCGGGATCGCTCTACGACCCGTTCCGCGACCGGCTGGCGGCGGCCGGCATCCCGGTCCTCGCGACAGCGGACGCGGCGACGCGCGCGCTCGACGCGTGGTGCGCGGCGACGGCGCCGAGAGTCAGCCCCTGAGCGGCTCCAGGAGCCGGGCGGCGACGCCCGTCCAGCTCCAGCGTTCCACCGTGGCCCGCCGGGCCGCCTCGCGGATCGCCTCCCGGTCTGCCGGGGGCAGGGCCAGCAGCTCGGCCAGCTTCGCGCGGAGATCGTCCGCGTCGCCCGTCGCGAAGGCCGCGAGGTGGCGCAGGGCCGGCGGATAGGCCGCCTCCAGCCCGGCGGCGATCTCCGCGAGCCCCGAGTGGCGGGCCACGATCGGCGGACACCCAGCCGCGGCGGCCTCGGCGGCGACCATCCCGAACGCCTCGGGAAAGATCGACGGCACGACGCACGCGTCCGCGAGGGCGAGGAGATGGACGAGATGCCGGTGCTCCAGCGGCCCGGTGAACAGCACGTCAGGGCCGGCGAGTGCCTCCAGCTCGGCGCGGTCCTCCCCGAACCCGACGATCACCGCCCGCGCATCGACACCACGGAGCGCCTCGAGGAGCACGTGGACGCCCTTGTTGCGCATGAGCTTCCCGAAGTAGACGACGGTCGGCCGGTCGCCAGCCAGGAAGCGTCCCAGCCTGCCCGCGTTGCCGTCATCGGGCAGCCGCTCCTCGGCGTTGCCCGGGTTCGGCGGGTCACGGCGCGCCTCGGCCAGGAGAGCAGACAGCGCGGCCGACCGCTCCTGCGGCACCCAATCGTCGATGTCGACCCCCGGCGGCACCCCGTACACGCGGTCGACATGACCGCACACGTCCTCCAGGACGCGCCGGATGTGGGCGGAGCCGACGAACACTGCCCGCGCTGCCCGGAGGCTGTCGCGCCCCCATGCCGCCAGGCCGGGGTTGCCGCGCATGGCGTACTCGAGCTCGGAGCCGTGCGCCTTCACCGCGAACCGTGCTCCCGTGGCCGCACCGACCGGCCCACCGAGCAGCACGTGGTTGCAGAAGACGATGTCGGCCGGGAGGTGCTCCCGCATGGCCGCGGCATTCGCCTCCACCCAGCGTCCCAGCTCGTCCGCGCCGCAGTCCCCCACCAGCTTGACCTCGTAGCCCTCGTATCGGTCGAGGACGAACACGGGCAGCAGGCCGCCGACGTCGGGGCGGACGACGCCGGCCCCACCGAGGTCATATGCCGTGGGTTGCGGCTCCTGGCTGAACACGGTCACGTCGTGACCCGCCTGCATCCAGGCACGGGCGAGCTGGCGCGTGTAGACGTTGGAGCCGGTGCCGCCCAGGAGGTACCCGTGCCAGAGCAGGATCCGCATGGGCCCATCGTGCCCGATGGTCGCCCCACGGCGCAGCGGCGACGCGCACGATACGCGGCCGCCGGAACGCCCACCATCGGTATCCTCCGGCATGGCGACGTCGACGAACCCGAATCGGCGATCTGCGACGGCCGGAACGGGTAGCGGTCCACGTCCGCCGCCGCCGTGGATCCGGTCAGCACGAGCACGGTGTACATACCGGCCTCGAGGCCCGACTTGATGTCCGTGTCCATCCGGTCGCCGATGATCGCCGCCTCCTCGGAGTGGGCGTCGAGCGCGTTGAGCGCGCTGCGGACCATGAGCGGGTTCGGCTTGCCGACGAAGTAGGGCTCCACGCCGGTGGCGCGGCTGATCAGCGCGGCCACGGCGCCGGTCGCGGGTACCGGACCCTCGGGCGTCGGGCCGTTCGGATCCGGGTTGGTGGCGATGAACCTTGCACCCGTGGCCACGAGCCGGATCGCGCGGGTCACCCGCTCGAAGCTGTACGTGCGGGTCTCGCCCAGGACCACGTAGTCGGGATCACGTTCCGTTAGTGTGTAGCCGGCGTCGTGGAGCGCGGTGGTCAGACCGGCCTCGCCGATGACGAACGCCGAACCCCCGGGGCGCTGCTTGCGCAGGAAGCGCGCGGTCGCCAGGGCGGACGTCCAGATGCTGGTGTCGGGCACATCGAGGCCGCTGGCGCGCAGGCGCGCGGCGAGGTCCCGCGGCGTGTAGATGGAGTTGTTGGTCATGACCATGTACCGCATGCCGACCTCGGCCAGGCGCGCCAGGAAGGCGGCGGCTCCAGGGATCGCGGTCTCCTCGTGCACCAGCACGCCGTCCATGTCGATCAGCCAGGATCGGATCTCGGGCGGGGTCATCGGTCCTCCGGGGGGTGCGGTGCAGCACAACCATCGTAGGGCGCGATCGTTATCGGCGTGTGAGCGCCGAGTCCGTGCGATGCTGCGCGCCTCCGCCGCGTCCTCGAAGGAGTCCCCGTGACCGACCATGCCGAGCACCAGCACACCCTGTCCTACGCGGACGCGATCACGCACTACCGGGCGGACAAGGACGCGTACTTCCGGACGGGCGCGGGCAGCCCGGTCCCGGCGGTGGACCGGGCCTCGTTCACGGGCCTCGCCTACTTCCCGGTGGACGAGGCGTGGATCCTGGACGACCTCACGCTCGAGCCCTACACGGGAGACGAGCCCGTCCGCTTCGAGATCCCGACGACGGACGGACGACTGCGGCCGGCCGAGCGGGCGGGAGTGTTCCGCTTCGACCTCGCCGGGTCCGGGCACGCGCTGACCGCCTACCGGCTCGCCGGCGCCGACGGCGAGCTCCACGACTCGCTGTTCGTGCCGTTCCTCGACGCGACGAGCGGCAGCGACACGTACGGCGCGGGCCGCTACCTGGACCTCGAGCCGGAGGAGGACGGGACCTGGACGCTGGACTTCAACCTCGCCTACCACCCGTCCTGTGTCTACGACCCGCGCTTCTCGTGCCCGCTGACCCCGGCCGAGAACCGGCTCCCGGTCCGCGTGGAGGCGGGTGAGCGCCTGGGGGCCGACGCGCACTGACCCTCGGCGCCGATTTGCCCCGGAGCGTGGTGTCTACCGGCCTTGCGCGCCGCGGGCCCGTGGGCGCACCCTGTCGGCATGACCCAGCCCGACGATCTCGCGCCGGACCTCGCCGCCGTCCGGTCCATCATCGATCGCGCCCGCGCTGCCGGCCGGTCGACGCTCCTCGAGCCGGAGGGCCTGGCGCTGCTCACCGCCATCGGGATCACGGTGCCGCGATGGTTCCTCGTGACCGACGAGGCGGCCGTCGACGACGCCCTGCTGAACGACCTGCCGGGTGACCGCGTCGTCGTGAAGGTGGTCTCCCCGAGCGTCCAGCACAAGACCGAGGTCGGGGGCGTGGCCGTGGTCCCGCGCGACCCGGCGGCGGTCCGCGCGGCCATGGCAGCGATGCGCGCCCGGCTGGATGATCCGCCGGAGGGCTTCACCGTCGCCGAGTTCGTCGCCCACGATGCCGGCCCGGGCGGCGAGCTGCTGCTCGCCCTGCGCTGGACGGACGATCTCGGCCCGATCGTCGCCGTCGGGGCCGGCGGGATCCTCACCGAGGCCCTCGCTGCGGACCTCCGGCCAGGCCGTGAGATCGCGATCTTCTCGCCGGCCCTGACGCCGCCCGACGGTATCGCAGTCGCCATCGCCGAGGCGACGGCCGTCCGGCTGGCCACGACCTCCGTCCGCGGGCAGCCCCCGCGCCTGTCGCGCGACCGCCTGGACGAGGCCGTCACGCGGCTCATGCACCTCGCCGAGCTCGCCCCGGACGATCTGCTCGAGGTCGAGATCAACCCGGCCGCCGTCACACGAGACGGCCTCGTCGCGCTCGACGTCCTGGTCACCCTGGGCGATGGCCCGCGACCCGCACGCGCGCCACGGCCCCTGCACAAGGTCGCCAGGCTCCTGGCCCCGCGAACGATCGGCATCGTCGGCGTGTCGTCCGGATCCAACTCCGGGCGCGTGATCCTGCGCAACATCCTGCGCGAGGGCTTCGACCCCACCGACGTGGTCGTCGTCAAGCCGGGGATGGTCGAGATCGACGGCGTCCGCTGCGTGCCGGACCTCGCGTCGCTGCCCGGGAAGGTGGACCTGTTCGTCGTCGTGCTGCCTGCGGCCGCCACCCCGGGGTTCGTGGCGGAGATCATCGAGCGCGACCTGGCGGAGTCGCTGATCGTGATCCCGGGCGGCCTCGAGGAGACGGAGGGCGGCGGCCCGCTTGCGGCGCGGATGCGCGCCGCGCTTGCCGGCGCGCGTGGCGGACCGTCTGGTGGTCCCGTGATCAACGGCGGCAACTGCCTCGGCATCCGCTCCCGGCCCGGCCGTTACGACACGCTGTTCATCCCGCGCTGGAAGCTGCCCGCCGGGTCCCGGCCCGCGCCGGTCGCCCTGATCACCGGCAGCGGCGCGTTCGCGATCACCAGGCTGGCACGCATGGCCCCGCTCGACCCGCGCTACGTGATCACGATCGGCAACCAGATGGACCTCACGGCGGGTGACTTCCTGGCCCATCTCGCCGACGACCCGGAGGTACGCGTCTTCGGCGTGTACCTGGAGGGCTTCACGCGCCTCGACGGCCTCCGGTTCCTCGAGGCCGCCGCGCGCATCACCGCCTCGGGCCGGCAGGTGATCCTCTACCGCGCCGGGCGGACGGCGGCCGGGGCCAGCGCATCGGCGAGCCACACGGCGGCGATCGCGGGCGACGCGGTGGTGACCCGCGAGCTGGCCCGGGCCGCGGGCGTGACGATCGCCGACACCCCGGCCGACTTCGACGACCTCCTCCGGACGTTCACCCTGCTCGACGGGCGGCCGGCCCGCGGCCGCCGCCTCGGCGCCGCGAGCAACGCGGGCTCGGAGTGCGTGACGATCGCGGACCACGCCGGATCGCTGGAGCTGGTCCGGTTCGCCGTCGCGACGGACGCGCGCCTGCAGGCGATCCTCGAGCCCAGCGGGATCGTGTCCGTGGTGGACCTGCACAACCCCCTGGACCTGACGCCCATCGCGAACGCCGCGATCACCGCCGACGTGGCGCGGGTGATCCTCGAGGCCGACGAGACCGACGTGGGGATCGTCGGCGTGGTCCCGATGACCGACACGCTCGAGACGCTGGAGCCCGGCCCGGGCCACGACGAGGATCTCGACCGCCCGGGCGCGATCGCCTCGACCCTCGCCGACCTGTGGCGGGAGACCACCAAGCCGTGGGTCTGCGTGGTGGACGCGGGATCGCTCTACGGCCCGTTCGTCGACCGGCTCGGCGACTCCGGGATCCCCGTCCTGGGCACGGCCGACGCCGCCACGCGAGCGCTCGACGCGTGGTGCGCGGCCACGGCGCCGCAAGCTCAGCTCCTGAGCGGCTCCAGGAGCCGCGCGGCGACGCTCGTCCAGCTCCAGCGTTCCACCGTGGCCCGCCGGGCCGCGGCCGCGGATCGCCTCCCGGTCCGCCGGGGGCAGGGCCAGCAGCTCGGCCAGCTTCGCGCGGAGCTCGTCCGCGTCGCCCGTCGCGAAGGCCGCGAGGTGGCGCAGGGCCGGCGGATAGGCCGCCTCCAGCCCGGCGGCGATCTCCGCGAGCCCGGAGTGGCGGGCCACGATCGGCGGACACCCGGCCGCGGCGGCCTCGGCGGCGACCATCCCGAACGCCTCGGGAAAGATCGACGGCACGACGCACGCGTCCGCGAGGGCGAGGAGATGGACGAGGTGCCGGTGCTCCAGCGGCCCGGTGAACAGCACGTCGCGCCCGGCGAGTGCCTCCAGCTCGGCGCGGTCCTCCCCGAACCCGACGATCACCGCCCGCGCATCGACACCACGGAGCGCCTCGAGGAGCACGTGGACGCCCTTGTTGCGCATGAGCTTCCCGAAGTAGACGACGGTCGGCCGGTCGCCGGCCAGGAAGCTTCCCAGCCTGCCCGCGTTGCCGTCGTCGGGCAGCCGCTCCTCGGCGTTGCCCGGGTTCGGCGGGTCGCGGCGCGCCTCGGCCAGGAGAGCAGCCAGCGCGGCCGACCGCTCCTGCGGCACCCAGTCGTCGATGTCGACCCCCGGCGGCACCTCGTACACGCGGTCGACATGACCGCACACGTCCTCCAGGACGCGCCGGATGTGGGCGGAGCCGACGAACACTGCCCGCGCTGCGCGGAGGCTGTCGCGCCCCCATGCCGCCAGGCCGGGGTTGCCGCGCATCGCGTACTCGAGCTCGGAGCCGTGCGCCTTCACCGCGTACGGAGCCCCGGTGGCCGCACCGACGGGCCCGCCAAGCAGCACGTGGTTGCAGAAGACGATGTCGGCCGGGAGGTGCTCCCGCAATGCCGCGGCATTCGCCTCCACCCAGCGTCCCAGCTCGTCCGCGCCGCAGTCCCCCACCAGCTTGACCTCGTAGCCCTCGTACCGGTCGAGGACGAACACGGGCAGCAGGCCGCCGACATCAGGGCGGACGACGCCGGCCCCACCGAGGTCATATGCCGTGGGTTGCGGCTCCTGGCTGAACACGGTCACGTCGTGGCCCGCCTGCATCCACGCACGGGCGAGCTGGCGCGTGTACACGTTGGAGCCGGTGCCGCCCAGGAGGTACCCGTGCCAGAGCAGGATCCGCATGGGCCCATCGTGCCCGATGGTCGCCCCATGGGCGCACAAAGCCGCAGGTGATCGGGCGTTCGTAGACTGCTCCTCGACCAGATCGTCCATCGAGTGATATCAGGTAGATCTCATGTGGTATCGTCCTGCTGGTGCGGCGCATCCCAATCGGCCTGACCGACTCCCAGCACGCGCGGCTCGGACGCGAGGCCGCGCGCCGGCGCATGAGCGTCGGGGCCCTCGTCCGGGAGGCCGTGGATGCCGCGGTGGACGCCACGTTCCCCGAGGAGCTGGAGGCTCGCCGGGCGGCGCGGCTGCGGTCCATGGCCGTCGTCGGTGCGTTCGACTCGGGCCGGAGCGACATCTCCGAGCGCCACGACGAATTCCTGGGCGAGGGTCCGTGGTGAGCGTCGTCGTCGATACCAGCGCGCTGTTCGCCCTGTTCGACCGGCGGGATGCGCACCACGAGGCGGCGGCTCGCCTTCTGGGCGGACCCGGACGACGAGGATCTCGTGACCCATGCCTACGTGGTCGTCGAGAGCGTGGCGCTCGTCCGATCCCGCCTCGGGCCTGCTGCGGCCATCGCGCTTGTGGACGATCTCCTGCCCGGCATTCGCGTCGAGATGGTCGATCGATCGCTCCACGAGGCTGCGCTGGCCGACTTCCGCGGAATCGGCGGTGGAACCAGCCTCGTGGACCGCGTGACCCTTGGCTTCGCCGCACGGCATGGGATCCGGCGTGCGTTCGCGTTCGATGCGGATCTCACCGTCGCGGGTCTCGCCCCCGCGGCCGCTGTCCCTGAGGCCTGCGGCCACTCTGCGGTCGCTGTTCGAGCGCCAGCCTGTCGCGTCGGTGACTGCGGCACCGGGACGCCGCCATCGGTATCCTCCGGGTCCATGGCGACGTCGAGCGAACCGCAGTCCCCGAGATACGGCCGATGGGCGCTCGCATGGGCGCCGGTGGTCGCGTGGGCGGCGCTCATCTTCCTCGCCTCCGCGCAGTCGGACCTGACGTTCGTCCCCGACGCCGCGCTCGACCTTGTCGTCCGCAAGCTGGGACACGCGGCGGTGTTCGGGATCCTGGCGCTGCTGCTCTGGCGGGCTCTCGCGACGACGACCCGCCTGCGACGGCCCTGGGCATGGGCGCTGGCCCTGACCATCCTCTACGCGATCAGCGACGAGCTCCACCAGGGCGGCGTGTCCGGACGATATCCCTCACCGGTGGACGTCGCCATCGACACCGCCGGCGCGCTGCTCGCGGTCGCGATCGTGGGGATCGTGCTCGGGCGGCGTCGTCAAGCTCGCCGGTAGGCGCCCGGAAGGCCGACCCGCACGTGGTAGGCGGTGGCGATCAGCCCCCGATGCGGCGGTCCATGTGGATGAACGTCGTGAACGGCGTTCGGGTGGCGTGGAGCCGCGTGATCCGGATGTCGAGCCGCGGGTTGAGGGCGTGGACGACACGCCCGCGGCCGATGTAGATGGCGGCGTGCGAGCCGTTGCCGTAGATGACGATGTCGCCGACGTGCGGGTTTCGCTTCCCGGTCAGCCCGCGGAGTCGTGCCCAGCGGAGCATGCCGCGCGCGGAATTGCCACCGCCGAGCTTCGCTCCAATGCCGGCCTTCCGAGTACGAGTAGCGCACCAGGCCGGAGCAGTCGAAGGCATTGGGACCGGAGCGACCACGGACGTACCGGTCGCCCCGCTGGGCAAGCGCGATGCGGACGACGCGTGCCGCGTAGTCACGCCGCGGGGCGGGCGCGCTGGGCGCCGCAACGGAGGCGACGTCCGGCGTTGCCGAGGGCTCGGGGGTCGCGAATTCGGGCACCGCGACCACGGGCGGGTCGCTCGGTGTCGACGAGGGAGCTGGCGTCGGAGTGTCGCTCGGCGTCGACGACGGAACCTCGGAAGGCGCCTCGGACGGAGCGGGATCGGTGGCCGCGACGGGTGCTGCCACGGCTGAGATGGTCACGACTGCGGTCAGCAGCGCGAGAGCGAAGGCCCGGAGGCCGGGGGTGCGGGAAGCCAAGATGCTCCTCTCTACCAGCACACGGCGGTCAGCCCGCACGTGGCGATGGGACGGCGCCGCCCGACGCAGTAGAAGAGAGGGAGCTCACCCGTGACCCCGACCAGGGAGAGCGCGCGAGGGCAACCGACATCAGACGTCGATCGCGCGGCAGGAGACCTGCCGGACGGCGCTATGGAGTTGAATACCCCTGTCGGTGAACCGTTGCGCGGCGCACCTTACCAGCGATCCGCGAAGCGTGCCGTTGCGGGCGCCGCCGGGCTGGGAGCGCGCGGTCTGGCTACGCGGATGCCGGCACCGCCGTCTGGCCGCTTCGATGCGGCTCCTGGACGGGCCGCAGGAGGAGCGCCCCGATCCCCAGCAGCGGCACGGACAGCGCGATGGCGATCCGCGGCCCGACCCCCTCCCCGATCAGCGCGTTCGTGACGTCGATGATGATGCCGCCGATGGCGAGCCCGACCAGGCCCGCCGTCGCGGTCGCCACGTTGCTGATGCCCATGTAGCGGCCAGCGGACGCCTTCGGCACGAGATCCGTCAGCAGCGCCCAGTCCACCGCCAGGAACATGCCGAACCCCGCCCCCAGGATGAGCCCGCCGAGCACGGTCACGGCCAGCGCCGGAGAGACGGCGACGATCGCGAGCCCGATGGAGCCCACGAGGCACGCGGCGTAGATCACGGGCTTGCGGCCGATCCTGTCCGAGGCACGGGCGGCGGGCACCACCGCGACGACGTTGCCCAGGATCGTCGCGCCGAGGACGGACAGCATCGGCACGTCCGTCTCCTCCTGCTCGAGGCCGAACGACTGGACGAAGTAGAAGATCGCGAAGTTGACGAGCATGTTCATGCCCATCAGCACGAACCAGCGGGACCAAACGAGCCACACGAAGGAGCGCTCCTTCAAGATGTCGGTGCCCCATGCCTCGAGGCCGATGGAGCGCCAGCTGCGGCCGTCGCGCGCCTTGGGCGTGCGGCCCTCCCGCACCCGGAAGACGACCGGGATCATGGTCCCGAACTCCAGGGCACCCAGCGCCATCGTCCCGAGCCAGAAGTTGTTCGTGGCGACCGCGATCGCGCCGATCGCGAACCCGGCGGCGTTGCCCAGGACCTGGAACAGTCCGACGAGCGCTGACGCGATCCCCACCTGCTTCTCGGGCACGAGGTCCGGGATGTACCCCTGGAACGGGCCCTGCGCGAAGTTGGCGCTGAACTGGAGGAGCGCCATGAAGGCGGCGATGGCGAGCACGGTGTTGGAGCTCGCGATGCCCAGCAGGAACACGAGGTCGAGGGTGCTGCCGATGAAGATGTACGGCTTCCGGCGGCCCCAGCGACTGATCGTGTAGTCGCTGATCGAGCCGACGGTGGGCTGGACGATGACCGCGATGATCGTCCCCATCAAGCCGAGGATGAACAGCGTCGTCGCCTTCATCGTCTCGTCGCCCAGGCCCTCGAACAGGATCCGGCCGCCCAGGATCTGTGTGAGCCCGATGAACACGCAGGACAGGCCGAGCCAGTACAGGGACAGCCGGACGAGCTGGCCCGTGGGCAAGGTCTGCGTGGGCCGCGCGCCGTCGTCGACCGGTGCGGTGGTGTCGACCGGTGCGCTGGCTGCCTCGGCTGACATCGCGGGGTCCTCCTGGGCGGGACGCACGCAACTGGCGACGACGCGGGACCGGCGCGACGCTCCGGGGCAGCGTCGCATGCCGTGCCCTCCATGGCGCGTGCCGTCCGGCCCGGTCCGCCTGGGCGTCCAAACAGGTACTTCCGTGGTACACATTTGGGCCGATGCGACCGACCTCCGTCTCCGCAATACCGCGTACGGTGGTCCCATGACCGCCGACCCGCGCCCCGAGGCCCGCCCGATCGCCGGCCACCGCCTCTGGATCCCCCGCCAGCACGGCGCGTGGGCCATGCTCCTGCTCCCGCTCCTGCTCGGCGTGGCCGCCAGCACGCCGGATCCGTGGCAGCTCGTCGTCGGGGCCACCGCCCTGACCGCGTATCTCGCATCGGTCACCGCGCAGACCTGGTCACGGAACCGCCGGCAGGCCGCCTACCTCCCCCCGCTCGAGGTCTACGGCGGCATCGCCGCCATCCTGGGCGGGCTGCTGCTGCTCGCGTTCCCGGCGCTGGCCCTGGCGGCGATCGTGGTCGTGCCGACCGGGATCATCGTCTTCCGCGGCGCCCAGCCCGGAACCCGGCGCGACCTCGCGAACAGCCTGGCGCAGGTCGCCCAGGCGCTGGTGCTGGTGCCGGTGACGGCCTGGGTCTCCGGGACCTGGGACCTGGAGCGTGTCGTTGCGTACACGTGCGTCGCCGCCGGCTACCAGTTCGGCTCGGTCCTCGTGGTGCGGAGCGTGCTGCGAGAGCGTGGCAACCGGGCGTTCGCGGCACTGTCGGTCGGGTTCCACGTGCTGCTCGTGGTGCTGGCGTCGCTGTTCCTGCCGCTCCCCTACGCGCTCGTTGCGGCCGGCCTCGCGGCCCGGGCGGCCGCACTGCCGCTGGTCCAGCGGCGGATGGCGACTGGACCCAGGCCCATGCGACCGATCCATGTCGGGATCGTGGAGATCATCGCGTCGCTCTCGGTAGTCGTGGTGAGCTTCGCGGCGCCGATCTGACACGCCCGATCCCGGGCCGGTGCTTGATGTCTGGCCGCCCATGGCCCGAGACCTGCGCCGGCGACAACCGCCGCACGGGTGCAGAGCCGGCCGTCACGGCGAGGGCGTCGGCTCGGGCGGGGGTGGCGGGGGCGGATCGGTCGGCGGCGGGGACGGCTCGGTCGGCGCCGTCGCAAGCGGCGGGGTCGACTCCTGGGATGCCACAGGCGTCGGCTTCGGCTTCGGCTTGGGCGTCGGCCGCGGGGTGGCCACCGGCCGCGGGACGTTGATCCTCCGCGGATCCGGGGTTCCCGGGAACAGGGCGGCGACGTTCTGGCGGATCTGGTTGACCCACGCAGCAGTCATCCAGGACGGGTAGCTCGGCGGGACGATCCGCAGCTGCTTGACCTCGGCGTCGGCGGTCCTGCCGAACAGCTCGACGAGTGTCGGAAGGGCCTCACGCGGCAGGTCCGTCCAGGCCGTGCCCTTGGCGGCTCCGAACAGGGCGGGCGCGTTGAGGATCATGGCCGGCCCGAGCTGCTTGCGGATTGCCAACAGCAGGACTTGCTGGCGTTCCATGCGTCCGTAGTCGCTGTCCATGTGGCGGGTCCTGGCGTAGGCAAGCGCCTCGCGTCCGTCGAAGTGCTGCTCCCCGGCCTTGATACGGAGCTTGATCTTGCCGTGCCCTGGATCCGGGTAGCTGTCGTCCACGACCGCCTCCGGGACGTCGATGTCCACGCCCCCCATCGCGTCCACTACGCGGATGACGCCGACGAGGTCCACGATCAGGACGGCGTCGATGGGCCGGCCGGTGAGCGTGCTCACGACCGACCGCACGGCACCGATGCCCTTGACCGCTCCCTTGCCGGGCCAGAGGCCGGGGTTGCGGCCCGTGGCCTCCACGTACATCTCGTTGATGAGGCCTTGCTGGCACCCGCATGCCGAGGCGTCGCGGGCCGGCCCCGGAGGGTACGGAGCGTTCTGGAGGTTGCGCGGGATCCCGACCATCGCGACCTTGCCTGTCTTGACGTCCACCTCCACCAACAGCATCACGTCGGTCCGGCGGCTCCAGCGTCCGGAGCCTGCGTCCGACCCGATCAGCAGCAGGTCGAACCGGCCGTCATCACCCCAGGGCTTCTCCGGATCGGCGCGTGTCCAGGGCACCGCGGCCCCGAACGCCGGGAGGGTGCCGTTGCCGCCGTCCGTGGGGTACGGGGCGATCTCAGGCGTGGGCGACGGGGTGGGCGATGGCGACGCCGACGAAGACGGATTCGGCGTGAGGCCAGGAGGCGACTCGGTCTCCTCCGGTGGCTCCGTGAACTCCGGCTCTGGCGTCTCGATCACGGCGGTGCCCGGATTCGAGGTCAGGTCCGCCGCCGCGAATGTCTCGTCGAGGAAGCCCTGTGCCGCGAGGATCGCGTTGGCGGCCACGAGGTGCGGGATGCCGACCACCAGGATCAGCACCGCTGCCGAGCCCGCCACGGCGGCCCGGCCCGGGTGCGTCCGACCGACCGCATCGACTGCGGCCGAGGTGCGCCACCCGGCGATGAAGATGTTCGCCGCGAACAGGTAGGTGAGCGCGCTGGGCACGACGAGCGCCGCCACCACCCCGTACATGCCTTGGGCCGCCACCGAGGCGATCACGAACAGGGTGACGACGAGCGTGGGCACGAGGAAGGCCAACCCGATCCGGCGACTGCCGAGAGCGAGATGACCGAGGCCCGGGACCAGCGCGCTCAGCAGGGTCACAAGGACCGGCTTGCCACCTCGGGCCCGGCCGTTGGCGGCCCCGCCCTGGTCCTCGGGGGCGGCATTGGCGCCGCCCGGTGTCTCGTCCCCCATACCTGCCGTCGTGCCTCTCGCGTGGCGACCCGTTGCATGCGGCGAATGACCGATCGTTGCACGGATCGTGGAGGCCTGCTGACCGCTGGCTCCCCTGCCGCTGGCTCCCCTGCCGCTGCTCCCCAGCCGCCCTCTCGCCCGATGCGTCGTCGGGCCGACCCTACAGGACCGGCACGGGCTCCGGACCACCCGGTTCTTCCCGCGCCACCAGGACGCCCTGCAGCAGGAGCCCGGCGAGCACCAGCAGCATCCCGGCGGCGGCCACCGGCACGAGCGTCTCACCAAGGACCAGGACGCCCAGGATCGTGGCCACGACTGGATCGACGAGCATCAATGTGGTGGCGGGACCGGCGGTCAGGCCACGGATTCCGCGCGCCAGCAGCACGTTGGCGATGGCCATCGTGGCCACCCCCAGGTAGAGCGCCAGCGCCATGCCGCCCGGTTCGAGCAGCCACTCGAGCGGCTGTGTCGCGAGGAGCGGCAGGAGCAGCACGCCGCCCAGGGCGAAGCTCCCCGCCGGGACCTCGAGGGCGCTGACGCCCCGGTCCAGCTGGACCTTGGCCGCCACGTTGTACCCGGCGATGCACAGGCCTGCGCCGAGGGCCAGGACCAGGCCGGCGACGCTTCCGCCGCCCGCCAGGTCGGGCGCCGTCAGCAGGGCGAGCCCGACGACGCAGACCGTCGTGGCCACGAGCCAGCCGCGCGTGGGGCGATGACCCAGCACGACCCACCCCACCACGCCCGCGAACAGCGGGCCGCTGCCCACGGCCACCAGCGTCCCGAGCGCCACGCCGGCTTCGCTGACGCCGGCGAAGAAGCACAGCTGGTAGGCGGACGCCGTGAGCGCGGTCACGAGCATCGCCGGCGTACGCCACAGCTTGAGCAGGCGCCGTGGAGAGGCGCCCAGCAGCGGCATCGCCAGGAGCAGCGCGAGCGCCCCGACCTCGATCCTCAGGATGCCGACGCTCACCGGGGTGGTACCGGCGGGACCCAGTGCCTGCGCGGTGCCGGCGGTGCCGAACAGCACGCCGGCGGCCAGGACAAGGAGAACAGGCAGGCGCGCAGGCATGAGATGGAGGCTACCGGTCGCACATCCGAGGCGTGGGCCGATCAGCCTGCCCGGACGGCCTCCAGGACGGGGGCGAACCGGGCCAGGGTCGCGGGCGTGAGGGCAGGCAGCCGGCTGGGGTCGTCGGGGGCGCCGACGTAGAACGTCAGGTGGCGCAGGCCGGCCTCGACGAAGCCGCGCACCGTGGCCGCCACCCCGGCCGGTGACCCGGACAGGCATCCAGCGCGCGGGAGGGCCGTACCGTCCTCCTCGAGCACGAGCCGTGCCCAGCCGGTGAGCTCCAGCGTCCTCGGATCCCTGCCGACTGCGTCGCAGGCGCGCGCCGCGATGTCCACGACGCGATCCATATCGGCGAGCCCGCACAGCGGCAGGTTCACGTTGATCGCATCGCCGAAGGCCGCCGCAACGCGGCTGGTGCGGTCGCCAAGCCCGGCCACCCATACCGGCGGCCCGGCGGCCGCCCGCGTCCCCGCATGCCGCGGGATGATCTGCGCATTGTCGGTCCGGTAGAACTCGCCATCGAAGGTCACGGCGGGCTCGCGCAGCATCCGCGTCACCACTTCGACGGCCTCGGCGTAGCGGGCGACGGGTCGGGTGGCATCGAACCCGTAGGCGCGCCAGCTGGTGTCGCGCTCCGGCACCCCGCTGCCCAGGCCCAGGACCAGCCGCCCGTCGCTCACCTCGTCCAGGGTCGCGGCCATCTTGGCCAGCAGCGCCGGGTTGCGGAACCCCGTGCAGGCCACGTGCGGCCCGATGCCAACGGTGGTCGTCGCCTCGGCGAGCGCCGTGACGATCGTCCAGCACTCCCAGAACCCGATCCGCTCGCCGGACGCCAGGTCGCGCTGGAGGTGGTCCGGGACCCAGAGGGTGTCCACGCCCATCGATTCGGCATCTCGGGCGAGCGCGCGCAGCTCGGGCCAGGTCGCGTAGGTGCGGTCCGCGCGCGGCCAGGTCGGCAGGGTCAGGCCGATGGCGATTGGGGTGGCTCGGTCGGTCATGCCGCCCATGATGGCGCCTCAGCCGGCGGTGCGTCCCGCGTCGTCAACGCGCTCGAACGGCCAAGCCTCGGCCAGCCAGTCCGACACGGCGCGCGCGAGGACCGGATCGAGCCGCGCGTCCGCGACCCGGACCCACGATCGGACGCGGGCATCGAAGCCGATCGGCCGGGTAGATGTAGACGCAGCCGATGACGACTGGCGGGTCGTCGTCGTTGGGCGCGAGCACGGTGTAGGTGAAGCCCGTACGCCCCTCGAAGTCCGCGGCGTGGCGCACGAGATCGGCGAGGTTCTCCTCGAGCGTCATCGGATGCGGCCAGCCCATCTCGGCGAAGCCCGGGGTCGAGAGGATGTGGTCCACGCTCGAGGTCCAGGCCGCGTAGTCGGAGGCGTTGTGCTCCGGTCCGAGGGGTCTGAGCCTGAAATCGGGGAGATCGAGACCGGCGGGCGGCATGAAGCCATCAGGGACGAAGGGGCGCGGGCTGGAGCCGGAGTCGCTCATGTCCCGGCAGCGTACTCGGCCGGTGACCCGACGCGGAGTCGGTCGGCAGGTGCTGGTGCGGAGCTCGATCCAGATTCCGCCCGGATCGAGGCTGAGCTCCTCGTGGGCTTGGGCGTATCGACTCCGGGGCGAGTCACGAGCGGATAGCCACGAGGGCGCCGCCAGGTCCCTCCGCGGGAAGCGCCACAGGCCGTAGGCCGTCGCAACGACCGCGATCCCGGCGAGCACGGCGATGTCGGACGCGCTGCCCCGCCCGGCGAGCACCTCGAGCGGCGACAGGTAGTGGAAGGGCGAGAGCGGCTGGAGGAAGGCCGCGTCCGGCCAGAGCGTGCCCAGGATCTCCAGCACGTAGCCCAGGAGCAGCACCGCGATCCCGATCCCCACCGGTGCGGCAAGCCGGTCGAACGAGGCCGATGCCGCGAGTGAGACTGCCGCCAGCGCCGTGAGCAGGGCGACGGTGTTGACGGCGAGGAACGCCAGTGCACCCGCGTCGAGCTCCCCGGCCACCCCGTACGCTGCCGCGCCGGCCACGGTCCCCGCGAGCGCCGCGAGCGTGGTCAGGACGGCGATCAGCACGAGCGTCAGCAGGTGGGTCGCGAACAGCGAGCGCCGCGACAGGGGCCGGGAGAGGAGCACCTCGAGGGTCCCGCGCTGGCGCTCGCCCGCGATCATCACTGCGCCCAGGCCCACGGGGAAGAGCACGAACATGCCGATTCCGATCGGATGGACCCAGCCGAGCGCAACGGCACCGTCGAGGCTGAACGGGTCGGCGCCCATCAGGCGCAGGAAGGCGTCCGGGATGATCCCGGTATCGAGCAGCACGGCGAGCTCACGGCCGAAGGTCGCGTAGATCACCGGCATCAGGAACGCCCAGGCCGCGAGCGCCAGGCACACCAGTGCCACGCGTGACCGCTGCGCACGCCACGTGCGGCGCATGAGCGGGAGGCTGATCGGTCCGGTCATCGGGCGCCCCCGGTCCCGATCCCGTCGGCCGCCTCTTCGGCCGCCTCCGCGGCCTCCTCGCCCTCGTAGAGCTCCAGGAACGCCTCCTCGAGGCGCGCCGGCTCGATGACCAGGTCGGTGACCGCGAGGCCGCGGATCGCCTCCAGGAACCCCCGAGGGTCTCCGGCCAGCGCACAGGACAGGACGCCGTCCCCCACCACGAGCTCGCTCACGCCGTCCAGCCGCCCCAGGTCCGGCGCAGGTCCATCGAAGCGCAGCTCGACCAGGCGCCGGCGCTGCGCCCGCAGGGCCGAGACGTCCTCGGTCAGCACCAGGCGGCCGGCGCGCACGATGGCGACCCGGTCGCAGACCCGCTCCACCTCGGATAGGACGTGCGACGAGAAGAAGACCGTGCGCCCTGCCGCCCGCACCTCCTCGAGCACCTCGTAGAAGGCACGCTGCATCAGCGGGTCGAGGCCCTCGGACGGCTCGTCGAGGATCGCGACCTCCGGGTCGTGCTGGAGCGCCTGGACGATGCCCACCTTCTGGCGCATGCCCCGGGAGTAGTCGCGGATCGGGCGGCGCAGGATCCGGTCCGTGAGCTCCAGGCGATCGCAGATGGCGGACCGGCGGACCGGCGGCCGGCGGGACAGGGCGGCCAGGTCGTCCAGGTAGCGCTCGCCCGTGAGGCCGTCGTCCAGCGCGATGCCGCCCGGGAGGTAGCCGGTCCGCCCCCGGATCGCGACGGAATCGCGGACGATGTCCAGCCCCAGCACGCTCGCGCGCCCGGCCGTCGGGTGGAGGTAGCCCAGGAGCAGGCGGATGAGCGTGGACTTGCCGGCGCCGTTTGGGCCGAGGAAGCCGAAGATCTCGCCCGGCACGACCTCGAGGCTGACGTCCTCGAGCGCATGGACTCGCCCGTAGTGCTTGGTCAGGCCGTCGACGGTGATCGCGCTCATCGTGCGCAAGGCTACTCCCACGGTCGCCTGGGGCACTCCCGGGTGGTCCCTGCCGGGCCCTGTGACGGGCCGTGATCCGGTAGATTCCGGACGTGCTCTACCGCGCCGATCCCTGGCTCCACGTCATCGCCGGCTGCATGTCGTCCGGCAAGACCGACGAGCTGCTGCGCCTGCTCCGCCGTGCCGAGATCGCGAAGCGGCGGATCCTGCTGCTCCGCCCGGACGTGGACGACCGGACGCCCGGCGATTACGCGGAGAGCCGGAGTCACGCGCGCTTCCCGTCCGTGCTGGTGCCGAAGGGTGAGCCGGTCGCGATCCTGTCGCTGGCGCGCGAGCGGGACGTGGACCTCGTCGGCATCGAGGAGGCCCAGTTCTTCGACGCCAGCCTCGCCGGCGTCGCGGACACGCTCCGCCAGAGTGGGCGCCACGTCATCGCGAGCGGGCTCAACACGGACTTCGCGGGGCGCCCGTTCGGGGCGATGCCGATGCTCCTTGCCATGGCCGACCAGATCACGATGCTTTCGGCGATCTGCGTGGTCTGCGGCGAGACCGCGACCCGCACGCAGCGCCTGGTGGGTGGCCGTCCGGCCGCCATCGACGACCCGCTGATCGTCATCGGCGGGTTCGATGGGCGCGCCGTGGAGACGTACGAGGCGCGCTGCCTCCGCCACCACGAGGTCGCGCCGGCGCGCGCTGCCCGGGGCGTCGTGGCCGACGAGGGGTAGCTCGGCGCACGTTCTCCTTGCGAGGTCCACTGCGGGGTCCACCTGTCCACACGTTGTCCACGCGAGCCTGGGAAACGTGGACAACTCCTGCCGCCGCCAGCCGAAACTCGTGGACAAGTCCCTTGGCGGCCCTGGCTCCCGGCGGATATGGTTCGTCTTGCCCGAAGGGGCCGGTGGCACCGACGCCGGACTGGTCAGTGATGATCGGACCGGGTCCCCGGACCGCCGCAGCGGAGGCCGCAAGGTCGACGAGGCGGAGGTGACCGGAGCCGCTGCGGCAGGGCCGAGCTTGCTTGGCAGTGTCGTGGGCGTGGAGGTGCGGTACGGTTCCTTCGGGCGCTTTCGTGTGCGCCGCATCTGCTCCGGATCGCCCATGCCCAAGCTGTCCGCCGGCCTGCTCCTCTACCGTCGCTCTGGCGACGGCAATCCAGGTCCTTGTCGCCCATCCGGGCGGCCCGATCTGGTCGCGGCGTGACGCCGGCGCCTGGTCGCTGCCCAAGGGCGCGGCGAACGAGCAGGAAGATCTCCTCGCCGCCGCGAGGCGCGAGTTCGAGGAGGAGACCGGTCACCGCCCGCCGGACGCCAGCCCGATCGATCTCGGCGAGGTACGGATGCGCTCCGGCAAGGTGGTCCACGCCTGGGCCGTCGAGGGTGACCTGGACCCGGCGCGGATCCGGAGCATGACCGTGGAGGTCGAGTGGCCCCCCAAGTCCGGCCGCCGGATCACCGTCCCGGAGATCGACCGCGTCCTGTGGGCCGACCCCGCCGAGGCGCGCCGCCGTCTCAACCCCGCGCAGTCGGCATTCGTCGATCGGCTGCTGCAGGCCCTCGCCGGGGTCTAGTTGCGGGTCGCGGGTCGCGGATCACGGCGAGGCTGGCGGATCGCGGGATCGCGGTCGGGGACGTCGACGCCAAGGCGCGAGCTCGCGATATCACCCACGGTGCTATCAGAGGCCTTTCGCGTCCGGGTACGCCGCCCAGGACCGCAGAACGCTGCGATATCGGCGCGGCGATCACGTCGGATGATCGGCTGGCGCACAACGGGGGCCGGAGCGACCTGTCGACGCTGGGAGCCGTCGGTGATGCCGTGAGATAACACCACTGGTGATCGCGCAGGGCGCAAGCGGGTGGTCCGGCGGGGCGCGATCGGCGGGGTGCGATCGGCGAGGTGCCGGCGGTGACCACGAGGCACGGCGGCCGACCCGCTGACGCCGTCTCTGGCACGAATGGCAGTTCCGCCCCACACTCTCGGGCGATGAGCGACGACGCGGGCGACTACGGCCCCCCGGCAACCAGGCCCCGGCGACGGGCACGCCGCGGCATCGGCGGCGCGGCCGCGATGGGCCTCGTCCTGTTCGCCGCGCTGGCCGCGCTGGGGGCCACCGGCGCCGCCTTCGCCGTCAGCACGTACTCGCAGCTCGCACAGGATCTGCCGGATCCATCGCTGCTCGAGCGCATCGAGCTGCCGGAGCAGTCGATCGTCTACGACCGGACGGAGAAGGTCGAGCTCGCCCGTTTCGGGGAGTTCAACCGCGAGGTCGTGGCCTTCGACCAGATCCCGCCCGTCCTCGTGGACGCCACCACGGCCGTCGAGGACCGCACCTTCTGGGAGAACTCGGGCTTCGACCCGGTCGGGATCATGTCGGCGGGCCTCGACGCCGTCCGCGGCCGGACGCGCGGCGCGTCCACCATCACCCAGCAGCTCGTCCGCCAGCGGCTCCTCAACGAGGAGGGCACCGCCGAGACCCAGGTCACGGCCAGCCGCAAGCTCAAGGAGATCATCCAGTCGATCCGCGTCACCCAGGCCTTCCCGGGCGAGGCCGGCAAGCAGCGGATCATGGCCGCGTACCTCAACCAGAACTACTACGGCAACGAGTCGTACGGCGTCGCCGCCGCGGCGAAGGGCTACTTCGGCGTCGAGCTGCAGGACCTGACGCTGGCCCAGGCGGCGATCCTGGCCGCGCTCCTCCAGGCACCGGGCAGGGACGACCTGGTCGGGAACGCGATCGTGGAGTGCGTCGATCCAGCGGCCGATCCCGAGACCTGCGAGGAAACCCAGCTCGTCGTCCCGGCGGACACGAAGATCGTCCAGCGGCGCAACTACATCCTCGACCAGATGGCGGCGGGCGGCACGCCGCTGACCGGCGACGCGTTCGGCGCCGACGACTTCGCGGCGGCCAGGGCCGAGCAAGGTGGTCCTTGCCGCCCAGCGTTCCAACGAGTGGAAGCTTCCCCAGTTCGTCCGCCAGGTGCGGCGGGAGCTCGTCCTCCGGCTGTGCGGCGAGGACGCCGAGACCTGCCCGGTACTCGAGCGAGGCGGGCTCGAGATCGTCTCGACCATCGACCTCGAGCTCCAGGCGATCGCCGAGAAGTGGGTCGCCGCGGCGGTCATCGTCCCCCAGGCGAAGTCACCGAAGGCGGCGGCCAAGGCGCTGGGCGTCCCGTACGAGCCGTGGATGGCCAACCTGCGCGACAAGAAGCTGCGCAACGGGGCACTGATCGCCATGGACTACGTGACGGGCCAGATCGTCGCGTACCAGGGCTCCGCGAACCCGACGGCGACCAAGGCGACCAAGCGGTTCCAGCCCCGTTTCGACGTCCTCGCCGACGGCTGGCGCCAGCCGGGCTCCGCCTTCAAGCCGGTCGTGTACACGACCGGCATCGACGCGCGACAGCTCACCGCGGCCACGATGTTCATGGATGTCGTGACCAACTTCGGCGGCGGCTTCACCCCGACCGACGCCGACAACCTGGAGCGAGGGCCGGTCCGCGTCCGCAACTCCCTCCAGTTCTCGCTCAACATCCCGGCCGTGAAGGCGCTCGCCGTCATCGGCAACGACCCGGTGCAACAGAAGGCCGAGGCCATGGGCGTGACCTTCCGCGACGGCGAGGTGGATGCCGGGCTCTCCTTCGCGCTGGGCGTGGAAGAGGTGCACGTGAAGGACCTCGTGCGCGCCTACGGCACGCTCGCGAACGGCGGCAGGCTCGTCTACCAGACGACGATCATCACGGTCACCGACGGCGCAGGCACCGAGCTGATCGGTCCTGCGACGACGCCCGAGCCGGAGCAGGTGGTGGACCCGGGTACTGCGGGGATCATGACCGACATCCTCGCCGGCAACACCGACCCCAAGGTGAACCCGTACTGGGGCAAGTTCAAGATCACCGAGGGCAAGCGACGGCGACCCGCGACCCTCAAGACCGGCACCAACACCGACGCTCGTGATCTCAACGCGTACGGCTACATCGGCGCGCCGAGCGCCAAGGAGCGGGCGGACGGCGAGTACGCGCTCGCGGTCGCCGCCTGGAACGGCAACTCTGACAACACCCTCATCTCGACGCCCAGGGACCCACTGCTCTCGATCGACGTGACGGCCCATGTCTGGCAGGGCTTCCTCCAGGAGGCGACCGACGGCTGGTCGATCAACGGCTTTCGAAAGCCGGACTCGCTCGTCGAGGCCGCGGTGGATCCGTGGACGGGCCTGGCAGCCGTCGGCGGCAAGCGGGTCAACGAGCTGTTCCTGGACGGCACGACCCCACAGCAGGACCTCCCGGCCGACCAGCGCTGCGGCGAGGCCGTGCTGTCCAGCGCGGGCTTCGAGGACGACCACAAGTCGTGGATGGCCGCCAACCAGGGTTGGATGGCAAGGGCGGAGCGGGGTGCGGGGGTGCGCGGCGGGCCCCAGAACACGCGGACGGCCTACTTCTACAACCCGGGCTTCAACCCCTACGGCCGATCCTGGGGCCCGCTCATGGGCGATGGCGCGGGATGCGCCCCACCGTCGCCGAGCCCGACGATCGACCCCTGCGCGTCGCTGGATCCGTTCGCATCCGTCGATCCGCTGGCGTCCGTGGACCCGTTCGCCTCACCCGTGATCTGTCCGTCGCCATCGTCGTCCGGCGAGCCGTCGCTGGAGCCGTCGGTGGAGCCGACCGTCACGCCGGAGCCGACGCCCGTGCCCACGCCGGAGCCGACGCCCGTGCCCACGCCGGAGCCGACGCCGGTGCCAACGCCGGAGCCGACGCCCGAGCCCACCCCGGAGCCGACGCCGGAGCCGACCGCCGCCCCGAGCTGACGCGGGCCTCCTGACACCGGCCGCGGGACCGGCAGGCGCAATCGCCACCGGGTCCCGGCTTGCGTCCCTAGCCCTGGGCTGGGCCGAACTCCGCGCGCAGCGCCGGGATGATCTCGGAGGCGATGCGCCGCAGGCGCACTTCCGGCACACCCTTCGGCACGACCGAGATGTCCGTGAACCCGAGCTCAAGGTGATGACGCGCGAAGGCCTCGAAGGCTGCCTCGCTGGCCACCGCGTCCGGCGTCCCCCAGACGGAGCGGCGGATCGTCGCGGGGTCACGTCCAAGCGCGGCGCAGGCGTCATCGAGCATCGCGATCCGCTCCCCGACCGACGTCGAGATGCCGTCGGTCGCCGACCCGGGCAGCTCCGGGAACGTGTCCCACTGGTCGGCGAACCGCGCCGCGAGGCGGATCATCCGCGGCCGATGGGCGGCGATCAGCAGGGGGATCCGAGGCCGCTGGACGGGGCGGGGCTCGAACACCGCGTCCTCGAGGCGGTAGTAGCGGCCATCGAAGGTGACCCGGGGCTCCTCCTGGAGGCGGACCAGGATCTCCACGGCCTCCTCGAGCCGGTCCACGCGCTCCACCGGCTCCGGCAGGTCGAAGCCGTAGCGGCGATGCTCGTCCGCGTGCCAGCCCGTGCCGACCCCGAGGATGAGCCGGCCGCCGCTCACGTGGTCGACGGTGACGGCCTCCTTGGCGAGGAGGGCCGGGTTGCGGAACGTGTTGGACGAGACCAGCACGCCGAGACGGAGGCGGGTCGTCACGGCGGCCAGTGCCGCGAGCAGCGTCCAGGCCTCCAGGCAGGGCAGCTCGGGCGGCCCGTCGGTGTCGAGCAGATGGTCCACGAGCCAGGCATGGTCGAAGCCGAGCTCGTCCGCCATGAGGAACTCGTCGCGCACCTGCGGCCAGGGCTTGCTCGCCTGGCTCATGAACAGTCCGAAGCGGGGCTCGAGCGGCACGGGGCACCTCGGGTGGGCGCGTCGAGCGGATCCCGACGCCGCCACGATCGTAGCCGCCCGGGGCACCTGCCCGTGGCCGCGTCACCGAGCCGTCATCCGCGGACGGCATAGTCTGGGTGCCGATCATCCGATCGCGCCCCGGCAACGAACACAGAGAACGATGACCGAGCCTTCCCAGCCCGCCGATACCGCATCCCACCGCTCACGCCGATCGAGGCTGATCCGGCGCCGCCCGTCGCGCCGCCAATGCCCGGTGCTCCCGGCCGCCCCCTTCCCTCGCGGGGGGCAGCCGCCCTCTCCGGCGTGGTCGCGGCCGCGGCCGCCCTCGCCACGGGGGAGCTGGTCGCGGCATTGACGGCGGGGACCCCGTCGCCGCTGATCGCGGTCGGGACGGCCGTCATCGACTTTGCGCCTCCCGGGTCCAAGGAGGTGATCGTCGCCCTCTTCGGCACGAACGACAAGATCGCGCTCAACCTGCTGGTCGCAGCGACGGTGCTGGCCGCCGGTGCAGCGATCGGGCTCATCGCGCGCCGGAGCACCCTCCTCGCCTCGCTGCTGATCGTGGCGCTGGTCGGCGTGGGCACGGCCGCCTCGCTCCGCGACCCGACGGCAACGCAGACGTTCGTGCTGCTGTCGGCCGCGCTCCAGGTCGCTGCCGGCCTGCTGGTGCTCGAGTTCCTCCTGGATGCCGCGCGCCCCCGGACCTCGGCCGACGGATCGCCCGTGCCACCCGATGCGGTCAGGCGCGGTTTCCTCGTCCGGGCCGGCGTCCTGGGCGCGCTGGCCATCGTCGGCCAAGGCATCGGCCGGGCCATGCTGGATGCCCGTGCGGCTTCGGCCGCGAGTGCCGGGGTCAGCGTCCCGGAGCCCGTGGACCCGGCGGTGACGATCGCTCCCGAGAACGCCTTCGCCATCGAGGGCATCACGCCGCTGGTCATCCCCAACGAGGACTTCTACCGCATCGACACCGCGCTCGTCACGCCGGCGGTCGACGTGGAGTCCTGGACCCTGCGGGTGCACGGCATGGTGGACCGCGAGGTGACACTCACCTTCCCGCAGCTCGTGGAGCTGCCGCTGATCGAGCGCTACGTGACGATCGCCTGCGTCAGCAACGAGGTCGGCGGTGACCTCATCGGGAACGCCAAGTGGACAGGAGTCCGCCTCACCGATGTCCTCGACATGGCCGGGGTGCAGGCTGGCGCGACCCAGATCGTCCCCCGCTCCGTGGACGGGTGGGCGGCCGGCTTCCCGACCGAGTGGGTCACGGATCCCGAGCGACCTCGGGACGCCCTGATCGCGGTGAAGATGAACGACGAACCCCTCCCCGTCGCCCACGGCTTTCCCGCGCGGCTCATCGTCCCGGGCCTCTACGGGTACGTGTCGGCCACCAAGTGGCTCAAGGAGATCGAGCTCACCACCTGGGAGGCGTTCGACTCCTACTGGGTGCCCCGCGGCTGGTCCAAGGAGGCTCCGATCCTGACCCAGTCCCGCATCGACGTCCCGAGGCAGAACTCGCAGCACCGGCAGGGCGAGACCGTCCAGGTCGCCGGCGTGGCGTGGGCGATGGACCGCGGGGTCTCCAAGGTGGAGGTCCGCGTGGACGAGGGCGAGTGGCGGCCGGCCACGCTGACCTCGCCGCTGGCGCCCCAGACGTGGGTCCAGTGGCGGTTCGCCTGGCCTGCCGTCGCGGGACGCCACACCTTCTGGGTCCGTGCCACGGACGGCGAGGGCGTGGTCCAGGAGGAGCGGGTCACCCGCCCGGACCCGGACGGCGCCCGGGGGTACCACTCCGTGTCCGTGCAGGTCGACTGAGCGGGCTTCCGGTACCCTTCCCGGTCTGATGCCCCGACGCCGCTACCTCTTCGACACACCCGACCGTTTCGTCGCCGGCACGGTCGGCGCGCCCGGCAACCGGACGTTCTTCCTCCAGGCCCGCGACGGCACGCGGATCGTGTCCGTGGCCCTCGAGAAGGTCCAGGTCGCGGTGCTCGCGCAGCGCCTCGGGGATCTGCTCGAGGAGCTCGAGCGACGCGGCATCGAGGGGACGACCGAGCAGCCGGGTCTCGTCGGTGACACCGCCGCGATGGACGAGCCCATCAACGAGGCGTTCCGGGTCGGGACGCTGTCGCTCGGATGGGACACGACCGACGAGATGATCGTGGTCGAGGCCCGTGAGCTCGTCGACGTCGACGAAGAGGACGTCGAGGACGACGCGGAGGAGGCCTTCGTCGACGACGATGACGAGGATGGGCCGGACCTCCTGCGCGTCCGGATCACCCCGGCCTACGCGCAGGCGTTCATCGCCCGGGCCACGCGCCTGGTCGCCGCCGGCCGGCCACCGTGCCCCCTGTGCGGCCAGCCGCTGGACCCGCAGGGCCACCTCTGCCCGCGCCGGAACGGCCACCGGCTCAACTGACGGCGGCGCTTCGACCCGTGCCCGACCGATCCGAGCGAACCGAGCGACAACCGACCCCGACGGCCCCACCGAGCCTGCAAGCGCCGTCCCCGACCCCGTCGCCCGCCGTGAACCAGGGCCGGTGCCCGTCGACGAGACCCTCGAAGCCGAGATCCGCGCCGAGATGGCCGCCGAGATCGACGAGGGCGAGGAGGTCCTGCCCGCGGACGCCGACGGCGACGATGACGGCGACGAGGAGGCCGCATCGGTCGACGAGCTGGGCCTGCCGATGCCGGCGCTGGAGGTGGAGGAGGCCCTGGCGCTCCTGCGCGACGGCGAGCTGGAGCTCGTGGGCAGGCTCTGGGCATCGACCAACAACGCGATGCTGTGCGTGGCGCGGCACGGATCGCTCGCGGCAGCCTGCATCTACAAGCCCGTGATGGGCGAGCGCCCGCTGGGCGACTTCCCGGACTACACGCTGGCGCGGCGCGAGGTGGCGGCCTTCACCGTCTCCCGTGCGACCGGCTGGGAGATCGTGCCGCCCACGGTGCTGCGCGAGGGGCCATTCGGCGAGGGCATGGTCCAGCTCTGGATCAAGGCCGATGCCGCGGTGGACCCCGTGGCGCTCGTCGTCAACGAGGATCCGCGCCTGCGGCGGATGGCCGCCTTCGACGCCGCGGTCAACAACACCGACCGCAAGGCCGGTCACCTGGTTCCGGTACCGGGCGGGCATGTGTACGGCGTCGACCACGGGGTCACCTTCTCGCCCGTGCCCAAGCTGCGGACCGTCCTCTGGGCCTGGCGTGGCCTGCCGTTCAGCGACGAGGAGACGGCGGTGCTCCGGGAGCTGCGTCGCGGGCTGGACGAGTCGCTCGGGACCGCGCTGCGCGAGCTCCTCGATCCGATCGAGGTGGCGGCCACGACCCGGCGGATCGACCGCCTGCTCGAGGCGGGGGTGTTTCCGCAGCCCGATCCACGGTGGCCGGCGCTCCCCTGGCCGCCGGTCTGAGGGCGAGCTGTCGACGAGTACGAGGAGATCCCGGTTCGCGAACAGGAGATCGAGCGATGAACCACCAGCCCGACCTCGAATCGCTGCGGCTCGCGGTCTACCGTGCGTTCGCCGAGGACGGGCGGGCGCCGCAGAACGGAGTCCTCGCGCAGCAGCTGGGCACGGATCCCGCGGGCATCGAAGCCGGCCTGCGCGCACTTGCGACAGCCCGGCACCTCGTCCTCGACGCCGAAGGCCGCATCGTCCTTGCGCATCCGTTCGCCTCGATCCCGCTCGGCTTCTCCGTCATGGGCGCCCGAACCCTGTGGTGGGGCGGGTGCGCCTGGGACGCGTTTGCCCTGCCACAGCTGGTCGTCTCGGAGCCCGACGTCCTGGTTGCCACCCGGTGCCCCGCGTGCGACAGGCCGCTGGCGTGGGTCGTGGGCCGGGATGGACCCCCGCGTGGCCCCGAGATGGCCCACTTCCTGGTCCCGATGGCGCACGTCTGGGACGACGTGGTCCGCGCGTGCGGCAACCAGCGCCTCTTCTGTGACGAACGCTGCGTGGACGCATGGCTGGAGCAGACCGGCAATCGGCGGGGCTACGTGATGGATCTCTCGACCCTGTGGCGCCTGGCGCGTGGCTGGTACGCCGGCCGCCTGGACGCGGGATACGTGCGGCGCGACCCGTCTGCAGCGTCGGCGTACTTCAGGGAGGCGGGGCTCGAGGGTCCGTTCTGGGGTCTGTAGACACGCAGGCCTCCCGGGCCCCACGGCGCGGGATCACGACCCGCGACGGGACCGGTTGGGGCAGGATGCACACATGCGACGCTGGAACGGCTGGGGCGACGAGGCGGATGACACGCACGTCGGCGCCACGCCGCGGCGCTTCCTGGCGCAGACCCTGGGCCAGGCGACGATGCCGCGCGACGCGACGCTCCCCGAGGTCGTGGCGAACGTCCCGGCGTCGCGTCTCGACCCCGTCGACGGCCTCCTGGACACCGATCCCGAGCTCCGCGTCCGCCGCGCTCGCGGCCAGTCCTTTCCGGACCTGATCGCGCTGCGCTCGGGTCGACTCGGCGCCGTCCCGGACGCTGTCGCGCGCCCGACCACCAACGGGGACGTGCGTCGCCTGATCGACCACGCGAAGGCCACGGGAGCCCGCCTGATCCCCTACGGAGGCGGCACCAGCGTGGTGGGCGGGGTGACCGCCAGGGCATCGGCCGACCCGCTGATCACGGTGGACCTCGGGGGCCTCAATGACGTCCGCGATCTCGACGAGCGGAGCGGCCTCGTGACCGTCGGCGCCGGTATCACTGGGCCGGATCTCGCGTCACACCTCGGCGATCGCGGCCTGACGATCGGCCACGAGCCCCAGTCCTGGGAGCTGGCCACGGTCGGCGGCTGGGTCGCGGCGCGGGGATCGGGCCTGCGCTCGTTCGGCTCGGGGCGCATCGAGCAGCTGTACGCGGGCGGCACCCTGGAGGCGCCCGCCGGAACCTTCGAGATGCCGCCGTTCCCGGCCTCTGCCGCGGGCCCAGACCTCCGCCAGCTCGTGCTGGGATCCGAGGGACGGCTTGGCTTCCTGACCGACGTGATCCTGCGGACGAGCCCGCTGCCCGAGGTGGACCGGCTGGAGGCGTACGCGCTCCCGGGCTGGGGAGCCGGTCACGAGTGCGTCCGCGCGATCGCCCAGGCGCGGATCGGGCTCAGCGTCCTGCGCCTCTCGACACCGGGCGAGAGCCGCACGCTGCTTGCCTTCGCGGACAGGCCGTCGCAGATCCGGGCTCTCACGACCTATCTGCGTGTCCGTCGTCAGCCGAGGGACTGGGCGCTGCTCCTGATCGGAACGGCCGGTCGCAAGCGCCTTGCCGGGGCCGCCCGGGACGAGGCCCGAGGGATCATCGGCGCGCACGGCGGCACCGCGATCCCCGCCCTCGCGGAGACCTGGTCGAAGACCCGCTTCCGCTCGCCGTACCTGAGAAACGCGCTGTGGACCATCGGCTACGGCTCTGACACGCTCGAGACGGCCACCGATTGGGCGCACGTCCCGACGCTCCTGGCCAGGCTCGAGGCCGCTGTCGGCAGCGCCCTCGCGCCCATCGGCGAGAAGGTCCACGTCTTCACGCATCTCTCGCACCTGTACCCGTCCGGCTCGAGCCTCTACCTGACCTACCTGTTCCGCCTCGCCCGGGATCCTGATGCCACGCTGGAGCGGTGGCAGGCGATCAAGCTGGCGGCCTCGACCGTCATCGAGGCGGAGGGGGCAACCATCACCCACCACCACGGCGTAGGCACCGATCACGCTCCCTACCTCGTCGCCGAGAAGGGAACCCTGGGCATGGCCGCACTCGAGTCGATCGTCCGCACGTTCGATCCCGACGGGATGATGAACCCGGGCGTCCTGCTCTCGGATCGGCACGGCTGAGCGTCGGGTCGACATGAGTGCGAGACGGCCATGAGCGCGGACCGACTGCTGGCGATCGACGTCGGGACCCAGAGTGTCCGGGCGATGGTCTTCGACCCGGCCGGGAACCTCCTGGCACGCACGAAGGTTCCGATCGAGCCGTACGTCCCCGGCCCGCCCGGCTGCTGCGAGCAGGACCCGGAGCTCTACTGGCGATCCGTCGCGGAGGCCTGCCACCGGCTGTGGGCCGGTCCCGAGGGTCGCCGGGACGCGCTTGCCGGCGTTGCGCTCACCACCCAGCGCAGCACCGTCGTGGTCACAGATGAGCATGGTGATCCGCTGCGACGTGCGATGGTCTGGCTCGATCGCTGCCGCGCCGAGGGACTCCCCCGCATCGGCGGCAAGTGGGGGCTCATGTTCAAGGCGGCGGGCGTCACCGAGACCGTCGCGACCTTCGCCGCCGAGGCCGAGGCCAACGTCATCCGTCTTCGCGAGCCGGAGACGTGGGCGCGCATCCGCCACTACCTGTTCCTGTCGGGCTTCCTCGTCCATCGCCTGACCGGCGAGTTCCGGGATTCCGTCGCGGCGCAGGTGGGCTACATCCCGTTCGACTACAAGGCCCTCTCGTGGGCCGGCTCCGGCGACTGGAAGTGGCTGGCCGCGCCCGTGGAGCGCGCCTGGCTGCCGGACCTGGTCCCTCCCGGTGGGCGGCTAGGGGCGATCAGCCCCGCGGCAGCCGAGCTCACCGGGATCCCGGTGGGCCTGCCCTTGATCGCCGCTGCCGGCGACAAGGCCTGCGAGGTGCTCGGCTCGGGTGCGCTCGACCCGCATGTCGGCGCCATCTCGCTGGGCACCACGGCCACGTTCAACACGACCCACCGGCGCTACGTGGAGGTCGTGCCGGTCGTGCCGCCCTACCCCGCCGCGGTCCCCGGCGCCTACTCGCTCGAGGTCCAGGTCTCCCGCGGCTACTGGATGATCGAGTGGTTCAAGCGGGAGTTCGGCGCGGCCGAGGTGGCCCGGGCGCGCGAGGAGGGCGTGGACCCGGAGGCCCTGTTCGACGACCTGGTCGCGGCAACACCCCCGGGCTCCATGGGCCTCATGCTCCAGCCATTCTGGTCGCCGGGCGTGCGCGTGCCGGGCCCGGAGGCGAAGGGGGCCGTCATCGGCTGGGGCGACGTGCACACCCGTGCCCACCTGTACCGGGCGATCCTCGAGGGGCTTGCCTACGCGCTGCGGGAGGGCATGGAGCGGACCTCGAAGCGGACGAACGTGCCCGTGACCGAGGTGCGGGTGTCCGGAGGCGGATCACAGAGCCCGGCGGCGGTCCAGCTCACGGCCGACATCTTCGGGCTGCCGACGTCGCGCCCGCACACGCACGAGACCTCCGGACTGGGTGCGGCGATCGATGCCGCGGTCGGGCTGGGTCTGCACCCCTCCTTCGAGGCGGCCGTGGCGGCGATGACGCGCGTGGCCGAGACGAGGGACCCCGACCCGGCCAACCATGTGCTCTATGACGACCTCTACCGCAGCGTCTACCTGCGGCTGTACGACCGGCTCCGGCCGCTGTACGAGGAGATCCGGCGGATCACCGGATACCCGCCGGAGGTCTGATCCCGCCCAACACGAGGCTTTCTGATGCTTGCCAGGATCCACGAGCTCGCCGCGCGACGCTCCAGCATCCCCCAGACGGTGCTCCGCCTGCTGTTGGGCGTCGCGCTCACCTTCGCGGGGATCAACCACCTCACCGTCGCGCGCGTGGAGTTCCTCGCCCAGGTGCCAGCGTGGGTGCCCCTGGACGCCGATCTCGTCGTCGTCCTGTCGGGGGTCGCCGAGATCGCCCTCGGCCTGGCCCTGATCCTGCTGCCCCGGCAGCGGATCCTCACCGGCCTCGCGACCGCCGCGTTCTTCGTGCTCATCTTCCCCGGCAACATCTCGCAGTACGTCAGCCGGATCGATGCGTTCGGGCTGAACTCGGACGAGGCGCGCCTGGCCCGGCTCTTCTTCCAGCCTCTCCTGGTGGCCTGGGCGCTGTGGTGCACCGACGCGTGGCGGGTGTTCCTCCGCACCGGCCGCGCCGGCGCGGCTCCGAAGGGAGACGCACCGGACGCCTGACGCCGCCTCGGCGCTGGGCCGGAGCGGCCGGGTGACCGGCAGGGACGGTCAGGGCCGATCAGGACCCCGTGTGACCGGTCAGGGCCTGGCGCGCAGGTCCAGGCCACCGCCGGCGCCGCGCAGCTGGAGCGCATCGGCGTCGACGGTGTAAGCGACCTCGCCCGTGAGCACGCCCAGGACCTGCTGCTCGACCTCACCGGCGGCGCCCTCGCAGAACATCTTCGTCGTCGCGATGGGCCGAACGTGATCGAGGTGTCGCCGATCTCGGCGGCGCCGCTCCCCTTGTTGCAGCCGGCGTCGACCGCGACCTTGCCGTCCGCGAAGACGAGCGAGGCCTCGACGCCCGAGGGCATCGACGAGACGGCCTGGTTGCTGACGAGACCCTCGACCACCCAGACGGTTCCCTCGACCGGGAGGTCCGGCCTCGCGACCTCCTTGTCGGTGGCCGTGACGGTGACCCCGTCCTTGGCCAGCGTCAGGGTGTCGCCCTCGAGCGTGATGGCGGCGCCGTTGACGAAGGCGGAGATCCACTGGTCCTGGGCCATCAGGGGCTCCTCGCAGGCCATCTCGGTCGTCACCATGGCGCCGACCTCGAGTGTGCCATCCGTGATCGTGTAGCCGCCGCTCATCTGGTTGCAGCCGGCGCTGATGCCCAGCCTGGAGTCCTCGAAGCGGAGGGCGATCTCGGAGCCCTTGACCACGTCGTGGCCCTGGACGCCGGTGACGATGTAGGTGTTGCCGTCGAGGTCGGCGGTGGTGGGCGCCGCGGATGCCGGGGAGGCAGGCGCCGGCGAGGCGGGCGGTACGGGACTCGCGGCGGAGCCAGAGCTGCAGGCCGCGACAACCACGACGGCGGCCAGCGAGAGGGCCAGGATCGGAAGGGATCGCATCTGATTCACCTTGGTACGTGACGGAAAGGACGAGGCGGACCCCGACCGCCGGCTCCAAGACGCCGGGCCACGGTCCGGGTTCCCTCCGTTTGCTGCCACGAGACTCGGTGGGAGTGGCGCCACAGGCCACGTTTCCCGGCACCCGTGGAGATGGGCATCCCCGATGCCGTCGCCCGCGGTCCCCAGCGCCACGATCACCGGCACGTTGCCGAGCTCACGGCCCGACTGCCGGGATTCGCAGCCTGAGGCGCCACGCTGGCCGCTGCGGTGGTCGAATCCGGCGCCGATTCCCGGGATTCGCAGCCTGATGCGCCACGCGAAGCGACCTGCCGTTCCGAACCCCCGGGAGCCGCAACGCGGAGCCCCGACGCGCCGCTCGAGGGCTTGCCCCCATCGGGCCAGTTGACAGGAACGCCTGTTCACCCCATGATTCGGTCATCGCCCGATAGCACGCGGCCGCGAGGCCGGCGCCCAACACGCGCTACCCGCCGCCGCGCAGGGCTCAATCAGTACGCCGCTCCGGCCACCGAATGTCACGGCCGTTGGAGCAGCAGCAGGCCCGTCCCAACACGACGGAGCCGAAAGGAACACTCGAAACCATGCTCTCCCGCGCCACCACGAATGCCGTGGCGCATCGCGCCAGCTCGATGCGCCGGATGCGCCGCCGGGTGGTCAATGCGACCCGCCCCTACTGCGCCACGAACGGCTGCACCTCCTTCCTCGTCATCGACGAGCTCGGCGGTGTCGCCCATTGCGAGATCTGCGGCTACAGCCGCAGGCTCAACTAGCGGCACCCGCCCACCACACCAGGCTCCGCGGCCGGAGCATTCCGCCTCCCGTCCGAGCCCACCCGGCCGGCCCCCCACGGGCCGGCCGTTCAATTCCCGCGCCAGTCTGAATTCCGCACCAATCCGTCGGGCAGGCTCCCGCGAACTGGGGGCAGGACACAACGTCCGAGCGGCCACCCGAGCGGCCGAAGTGCCCACTCAGATGCTGGAGATCGAACCGTGCGCATCACCCGTCTTGCCGGCCTCGTCGCCGCCGGTGCCCTCGCCCTCACCGCCGCCCTGCCGGTGGCAGCAGCCGACGACGCGCAGGTCCGCGTCCTCCACGGCTCGCCCGACGCCCCCTCCGTCGACGTCTTCGTCAACGACGGCAAGGTCGACGCCCTCTCCGGCCTGGAGTTCGGCAAGATCACCGACTACGTCAAGGTCCCGGCCGGCACGTACGCGATCAAGGTCTGTGCCACCGCCGACAACACCGTCTGCCCCATCGGCCCGGTCGACCTCACCTTCGAGGCCGGCAAGAAGTACACCGTCGCCGCCTCCGACCTCCTCGCCCAGATCAAGGCCAACGTCTTCGTCGACGGCAACGCCAAGGACGGCGTGGCCAAGGCCCGCGTCGTCCACCTGTCCGCCGACACCCCCGCGGTTGACGTCCTCACCCAGGACAAGTCCGCCAAGGTCGTCGAGAACCTTGCCTACCCGGACGCAACCGGCTACCTCGAGCTCGAGGCCGGTGAGTACGACCTCATCGTCTGCGCCAACGCCGACAACAGCGTGTGCCCGCTCGATCCCGGGCCCTCGCCCTCAAGAGCGGCGTCGCCTACAGCGTGTTCGCGGTCGGCTCGCTTGCCCAGCCCGGCGGGCGCCGCAGCCCTGACGGCGGTCGTCGCGGTCGACGGCACGGCCACCGAGGCCCCGGCCACCGACACCGAGACCACCTCCTCCAGCGCCTGGATGCTCGTCCTCGCGGGCGCCGGCCTCCTCGGCCTCGTGGCCTCGCGCCGCTTCGCGACGGCTCGCGCCGCGAAGTAACCCCTACTCGCTCCTCTCCTCGCGCCCCGGGCCGGTCTCCCCACCGCCCGGGGCGCTTCCATGTCCGCCGTGCGGGACACCGCCCCGACCGGCCGCGCGACCCGCCATCATCTGCGTCGACAGCGTGCATCCGGCCCGGCAGGGCCGGGGAGGAGGCCGACGAGATGACCACCGGCAGGACCCTCGACCGTTCGCGGCTCGAGCGGCTGATGGCGGACGAGATGGCGGCGTTCGAGCGGGCCAACCCGCGCTCGCGGGCGCTGTTCGAGCGGGCCAAGGGCTCGCTGCTCGACGGCGTGCCCATGAACTGGATGATCAAGTGGGCGGGTCCATACCCGCTGTTCGTGGAGTCGGCGTCCGGCGCGCACTTCACCGACGTGGACGGCCACGAGTACGTGGACTTCTGCCTGGGCGACACGGGGGCGATGGCGGGCCACGGCCCCGACGCCACGATCCGTGCGGTGGAGGTCCAGCTGCGGCGCGGCATCACGCACATGCTCCCCACCGAGGACGCGATCATCGCCGGGGACGAGCTCCGGCGGCGGTTCGGCCTGCGGTACTGGCAGTTCACGCTCACCGCCACCGACGCGAACCGGTTCGTCATCCGCCTCGCCCGCCACATCACCGGCCGGTCGAAGATCCTCGTCCACAACCACTGCTACCACGGCTCGGTGGACGAGACGTTCGCGGTCATCGGGCCGGACGGCGAGGCCATCGCCCGGCAGGGGAACATCGGCAAGCCGGTCCCCCTCGCGGAGACCACGCGCGTCGTCGAGATCAACGACCTGGACGCCCTGGAGCACGAGCTGGCCAAGGGCGACGTGGCCGCCTGCCTGTTCGAGCCCGCCCTGACCAACGTCGGGATCGTGCTGCCAGAGCCCGGCTACCACGAGGCGGTCCGGGAGCTCACCCGGCGCCACGGCACCCTGCTGATCAACGACGAGACCCACACGATCTGCGCGGGACCCGGCGGCTACACGGGGGCGCACGGCCTCGAGCCGGACTTCCTCACGATCGGCAAGACGATCGGTGGCGGGATCCCGGCCGCGGCCTACGGGTTCACGGAGGCGGTCGCCGAGCGGGTGAGCGCCTCGATCGAGCGCGAGGACTGCGATGTGGGCGGGATCGGCGGGACCCTGGCTGGCAACGCGCTGTCCCTGGCGGCCATCCGGGCGACGCTGACCGAGGTCCTGACCGACGAGGCCTTCGCGCGCATGATCCCCCTCGCCGAGCGGTTCGAGGCCGGCGTCAACGGCGTGCTGCGCGGCGCCGGCGTCCCGTGGCACGTGACCCGCCTCGGGGCGCGGGCCGAATACCACTTCCTGCCCGAGCCGCCGCGCACCGGGACCGCGCTCCACGACGCGATGGACCCCGAGCTGGAGCGGTTCCTCCACCTCTGGGCGATGAACCGGGGCGTGCTGATGACGCCGTTCCACAACATGGCGCTGATGTCGCCCGTGACGACCGAGGCGGACGTGGACCGGCACACCCGGGTGTTCGGCGAGGCGGTCGAGGCGCTGTTCGGGGGCTGAGGCGGTCCATCACAGCACCCGCGACTCGCCCCGCGACTCGCCCCGTGACTCGCCTGGGAGTCATCCGACCGTGTGACGTGCAGAGGTGGGGCACCGAATCGCTCGAATCGATGCCGAGCTACGCTGCAGCCACCCGATCCTGACTCCCACACGTGTCGCTCGTGGGCGGACGGGTCGGCACCCAGGTTGCTGCACTCTGGGCAACCCGCCGCCGGTCCTCTCAGCTCGTCGGACGTAGCCACCAGCGGCGCTCGCGGACGTGCTCGCCGCCCAGCTCCTCGTCGACGTCCTCCTCGGGCGTGAAGCCGCGCGCCGCATAGAACGGCTCGGCGGCGGCGTTGCCGACGAGGACGTCGGCGGCGACCGGCAGGTCCGGGTGGGCGCTCGTGATCGCGCGGAGCAGCGCCGAACCCAGCCCGAGGCCGCGCCGGCCAGGATCGGCGTAGATCGCCACCAGGGTCACCCGATCGGGCTCGATCGCGCTCTCCGCGAACGCGGCAACATCGTCGGCCAGGTCGGCGACCCACGTCTCGTGGCGCTCGATCCGGAGGGCAACCCGCTCCTCGGAGTAGGCCCGCTCCAGGAACCACTCGATGGTTTCCGGGCGGAGCATGTCCCGGTAGGTGACGCGCCAGGCGGCATCCGCGATCGCGCGGATCGCCGGGGCGTGCGACGGGGTGGCGCGCCGCACGTTGATCAGGGGCTTCGGAGTCGACTCCACGGCCGGAGTCTACGGGCCCGGCCGTCCCGCCGTGGTGACACGCGAGATGGCACGCCACCCCCGTACGATGGCCCGCGATGCAGCTCATCGACGGACGCCCGGTCTTCGCCGCCACGGATCTCGTGGGCTTCCTGGCCTGCGGGCACCGCCTCGCGCTGGAGCGCGCGGCGATGCACGGCCTCGTCGCGAAGCCGATCCGCAACGACCCCTCGATCGAGCTGGTCGCCAAGCGTGGCCTCGAGCACGAGCGGCGGTATCTCGACGAGCTGCGAGCCGCGGGCCGCCGGGTCGTCGAGATCGAGAAGGACGGGTCCGCGGTGGCGCCCCCCGGTGGTGCGGACGGGAAGCCCGCGACGTGGAACCCCGGCGCGGAGCTCCGGACGGCCGCCGGCGAGACGCTCGCCGCCATGCGGGCAGGGGCCGACGTCGTCTACCAGGCGACCTTCTTCGACGGGACCTGGCGGGGCCACGCGGACTTCCTGCTCCGCCGGGACCATGAGCCGGGCGAGCCCGACAGCGCGTTCGGCCCCTGGCACTACGAGGTGGCGGACACCAAGCTCGCCCGGCACGTGAAGGCGTCGGCCATCCTGCAGATCTGCTCCTACGTGGAGCAGCTGACCGCGATCCAGGGCCGTCAGCCCGAGTTCCTCCACGTCGTGCTGGGCGGCAGCGCGCGACCCACCGACCGGCGCCGCGTGGACGACTTCATGGCCTACTACCGCCGCGTGAAGCTGGAGTTCGAGGCCGCGGTCGGCATCGGCGGCGATGACGGTCGGCCCGTGGCCTACCCGCCCGTCGGAACCTACCCGGAGCCTGTCGAGCACTGCGCCGTCTGCCGCTGGGCGCCGCAGTGCAAGGCCCAGCGCCGCGCGGACGACGACCTGAGTCTGGTCGCGGGCGCAGCAGCCCGCCAGCGGAGCGCGCTCAAGGCCCGGGGCGTGGCGACGCGTCGCGGGCTGGCCGGGCTCGAGCTGCCGCTGGCGCCGCCGCTCGAGAACGTGGGCGGGGCGGCGCTGGCTCGTGTCCGGGAGCAGGCCCGGATCCAGGTCGAGTCGGAGGATGCCGGCAAGGTCCTCTGGGAGCTGCTGCCACTGGACCGCGGCGAGGACGGAGAGCCGGTGCCACTGCGCGGCCTCCTCGGCCTCCCGGTGCCCAGCGACGGCGACCTGTACCTGGATCTCGAGGGTGATCCGTTCGCGCTGGACGACGGCGTGGACTACCTGTTCGGCATCCTGGAACCACGCCTCCCCGAGGACGATCCCCGCTGGGCCGCAGCCGACGGCGAATGGACCCCCAGGTTCCACGCGATCTGGAGCCTGGACGAGGCGGGGCGGGTCACCTGGGCCTCCGAGAAGGCGGCGTTCGAGCGGACGGTGGACCTGATCATGGACCGCTGGACACGGGACCCTGACCTCCACGTCTACCACTACGCCGCGTACGAGCGCACCGCGCTGGGGCGCCTGGCCCAGCGTCACGGGACTCGCGAGGAGGAGGTGGACCGCCTGCTTCGGGGCGAGGTGCTCGTGGACCTGTACCGGGTGGTCCGGCAGGGGCTGCGGGCCGGCGTGGAGAGCTACTCGATCAAGCGGATCGAGCCCCTGTATGCGCTGACGCGGGAGCAGGATCTCAAGGACGCGGGCAGCAGCATCGTCGCGTTCGAGACCTGGCTGGAGCTTGGCGCGGACGCCCCGGTCGAGGACGCCGCGAGCATCCTCGACGGCATCGCCGCCTACAACCGCGACGACGTCCTGAGCAACTGGCGGCTGCGAGACTGGCTGGAGGAGCGCCGAGCGGACCTGGAGGCCCGCGAAGGCCGGTCGCTCCCCCGCCCGACCGTCGACGATGGGGCCGCGTCGCAGGAGCTGACGGATCGCGAGCGGCACGTCGCCGAGCTGATGGAGCAGCTCGCGGGGGACGTGCCGGCGGATCCCGCCGATCGCGCACGGGATCCGGACGCCGCGGGGCGCTGGCTCCTGGCCCAGCTGCTCGCGTGGCATCGTCGCGAGGACAAGTCCGCCTGGTGGCGCTTCTTCGAGCTCCTGCGCATGACCGACGAGGAGCTGATCGAGGAGCGGGAGCCGCTGGCCGGTCTCGTGCCGGTCGGCGAGCCACGGGTGGAGAAGAAGTCGCTCGTCCACACGTTCTCGTTCCCGCCGCAGGACCACCGCATCGACGTGGCCAGCGACGTCTCGGACCCGGTGACGCGCGAAGGAGCCGGGACCGTCGTGGGCCTCGACGAGACCAGGCGGACGATCGAGCTCAAGCGCGGCCCGAAGCTGGCCGGCACGCCCTGCCAACCGCGCTCGTCCCCACGGGCGTGATCCCCACGACGGAGCTGGCGGAGAGCCTGCTGCGCACGGGTGAGCAGATCGCGAAGGAAGGACTGGCCGCCGTCCGTGCGGACGCCGGATACGCTGGTCCCGACCTGCGCGCCGTCCGCGCCCTGCTGCTGCGCACGCCGCCGGGCGACGTCCCGGGAGAGCCGATCATCGGCGACGGGGAGGCGCCGCTCGACACGGCGGTTCGCCTCGCTCCGGATCTCGCGGGCCGGGTCCTGCCGGTCCAGGGTCCCCCGGGCTCGGGCAAGACGTACACGGGTGCCCACATGATCGTGCGGCTGGCGATGGCCGGACAGCGGGTCGGGGTGGTCGCCAACAGCCACAAGGTGATCGGCAACCTGCTCGAGGCCGCGGATCGGGTCGCCCGGGAGGAGCTGGCTGCGGGCAGGATCGCGCGCAGGGTGACGATCGGCCAGAAGCCGAAGACGGGCCACGGGCCGTCGTTTTCGGGCGCGACGCCGCTCCCCGACAACGCCTCGGTGGCCCAGGCGCTGCGCTCGGGCACCTGCGACGTGGTGGGCGCGGTCGCGTGGACCTGGTGCCGTCCGGAGATGGCCCTCCCGGAACCGGTGCTGGACGTCCTGATCGTTGATGAGGCCGGTCAGATGAGCCTGGCCAACGTGATGGCGTGTGGGCCTGCCGCCCGGGCGATCGTCCTGCTGGGCGACCCGCAGCAGCTCGACCAGCCCACCCAGGGCTGCCATCCGCCGGGTGCGGAGCGGAGCGCGCTCGGTCACATCCTCGGCGACAGGGCGACGATCGAGCCCGACGAGGGCCTGTTCCTCGATGAGACCTGGCGGCTCCACCCGGAGATCTGCGATTTCACCTCGGCGGCGTTCTACGAGGGGCGGCTGCGGCCGATCCCGGGCCTGGAGCGACAGCTCGTGGGCGGCGGGGCCACCGCGCAACTCACGGGGACGGGGTTGCGGCATGTCCCGGTCGAACACGCGGGCAACGCCACCGACTCGGCCGAGGAGGCCGCCGCGGTCGTCGGGCTGGTTCGGGGCCTGCTGGACGGGGGCGCAACGTGGACGGACCGTGAAGGCGAGGATCACGCCCTGCGCCTCGGCGACATCGTCATCGTGGCCCCCTACAACGCCCACGTCGCCGCGATCGAGCGGGCCTTCGGGGCGGCCGGCCTGGGGGACCCATTCGTCGGGACCGTTGACAAGTTCCAGGGCCAGGAGCGACCGGTGAGCATCTACGCGATGGGCACATCCGCGCCCGAGGACGCGCCCCGAGGCATGGAGTTCCTGTACTCGCTCAACCGGCTCAACGTGGCCACGTCACGCGCCCGCTGCGTGACGGCCGTCGTCTGCTCCCCGGCCCTGCTGCGGGTCGCCTGCAGGACGCCTCGCCAGATGCAGCTCGCGAACGGCCTGTGCCTGGCCGTCGAGGCAGCCGAGGGCGCGACCGGAGCCGGGACCCGGCACCTGCCCACCTGACATATCGTGGCGGGCGCATGACCGCCGCCGTCCTCACCCCCGCCGCCCTGCAACGGGCGCGTCGTCGATCCCGTTCCGCGCTGTTCGCCGGGGTCGCGCTGGGCAGCACCGGTCACATCGCCGCGGTCACCGTCGCCACGATCGTCGCCAAGGACCTGCTGGGATCGCAGGCCCTCGCCGGCGCACCCGGTGCGACCGTCGTGCTGGGGGCCGCTCTCGGTGCGGTGCTGCTGTCCGCGCTCATGGCACGCAGGGGGCGGCGGATCGGCCTGGTCGCGGGCTACTCGGTGGGCGTGATCGGCGCGCTCGTCGCGACCGCCGCCGTCATCACGCGCTCCTTTCCCCTGCTCCTCGTCGGGACCGTGCTGATCGGCTTCGGCAACGCCAGCAACCAGCTGTCGCGCTACACGGCCGCCGACATGGTCCCACCGGAACGCCGGGCATCCGCGATCGGCCTCGTGGTCTGGGCGGCGACGGTCGGCTCCGTGGTGGGCCCGTGGCTCGTCCCGATCGCCTCGGAGATGGCTGCATCCGTGGGACTCCCGCCCCTGGCGGGTCCGTATCTCGTGCCGGTCGTGTTCGTCGGCCTGGCGGCCATCCTCTCGTTCGTGATGCTGCGGCCCGACCCCTACGCCCTCGCGGACGAGTCGTCCCGCGCCGACCCCGCCGCCGAGCCCGCGGTCCTGGCGCCGGTCCGCGACATCCTCCGCCGGCCGGCGGTGGCGGCGGCGATCGTCGCGCTCGTCGTGAGCCAGTTCGTGATGGTCCTGATCATGACGATGACCCCCCTGCACATGGTCGAGCACGGTCACGACCTGGGCGCCGTGGGCCTGGTGCTGTCCGCGCACACGCTGGGCATGTTCGCCTTCTCGCCGCTCTCGGGCTGGCTCTCGGACCGGTTCGGGCGTGTGCCGACGATCTTCCTGGGCACGGCCGTCCTGGGCGTCGCGTCGCTCATGGCGGCGTTCGCCCCACCCGACGGGGGGCTCGTCCTGGTGCTGGCCCTGTTCCTGCTGGGTCTCGGCTGGAGCTTCGGGTTCGTCGCCGGCAGCGCGATGCTGTCCGAGAACCTCGAGATCCACGAGCGCACCCGGGTCCAGGGCGTCGCGGACGCGCTGATCTGGAGCTCCGCTGCGGCCGCGGCGCTGGGCTCCGGGCTGATCATGGCCGCCGTGGGCTACACGTCCCTCGGGATCCTCGCCACAGCCGCCGTGATCGTCCCGGTCATCGTCCTGCGCTCGCACCACGGCGCGACGAGACGGGCGGCGGAGCAGGCCGAGGAGGCCGCCGCCGCCGCGACGCTCCTGGACGTGCCGCCCCCCTGACCAACGTGGCTCCGGGTGCTCACCGCACCGTCAACGCGCTGATGGCGGGGAGGGCCGCGACGTCGTCGGTCAGGAGGTGGCACCCAGCTCGTCGGCCACCCACGCCGCAAGGACCCGGGCACATGCCTCCACCTCGGTCAGCGGCACGCGCTCGTCCGCTGCGTGGGCCAGCCGCACGTCCCCGGGTCCGAAGATGACGCAGGGCGTGTCGCCGACTCCGATGAACAGCCGCATGTCGGCGCCGTACGGCACCCCGAGGAGCGCCGGTCGCCTGCCGGTCACGGCCTCCGCCGCCGACGCAAGGGTCACCGGCAGGGGGTGGTCCTCCGGGACGCGAGCCGAGGCGAACCGGGCGCCCACGATCTCGACCGTTGCGGGGTGGTCACGCAGGAACGGGTGTGCCGCGCAGGCGTCTGCCAGGCAGGACCGCAGCTCGTCGGCCGCCTCCTCGGGTGTCTGGCCCATGCGGACGCCGTAGCGCCCGTCGGCGACGACACGGTCCATGACCGTGGAGGCCCACTCCCCGCCCGCCACGGTCCCGATGATCGTGGGGTATGGCAGCCCGAGCGCCGTCATCAGCGGATCGGCCTCTTCGGCGTTGCGCCGCGTCTCGTCCGCCTCCAGGGCCCGTACCAGGTCGGCCAGGTTGTCGAGGGCCGACACCCCTTCGGTCCTCCGGCTCGCATGCGCCGCCCGGCCGGGAACCGTGAGCCGGAACGTGATGGCGCCGGCATGGGCGATGACCACGTCGAGGCTCGACGGCTCCGGGATGACGCACAGGTCCCCGGTCGCCCCCGCGCGGATGGCAGCCAGCGTCCCCTGGCCGCCGTCCTCCTCGGACGGGACGAATGCCACGACGAGCTCGCCCTGGAGCCGGTGCAGGGCGCCGGTCTCGCCCAGGGCACGGACGGCACCGAGGATGGCGGCGATTCCGCCCTTCATGTCGCAGGCCCCGCGGCCGTGGAGCTGGCCGTCGCGGACCGCACCCGACCAGGGATCGCCCGTCCACGTCGCGGGATCCCCGGCGGGAACCACGTCCACGTGTCCCGACAGCACCAGCCGCTTCCCGCCGCTCCGCCCAGCCCGTCCGACGACCACGGTCAGGGAGCTGCGGGCGACCTCCTCGCCCGGCCAGTCGGGGTCCCCGCGGACCGCGGCGGGATCGGGGTGGAAGATCTCCACGGCCAGGCCGAGCGCCTCGAGCCGGTCTGCGAGCCCCGCCTGGATCGCGTCCTCGTCACCCGTGATGCTCCGGGTCCGGACCAGCCACGCGAGATCCTCCGCGATCCCCACGAAGTCCACGGCGGCTGCCGCCTCACGAGCCGCATCGTTCAGTGCCCTGCGCTTCACCCGCGGAGCACCGGGCGCGTGAGGCAGGTGACCCCGCCGGATCCGTTCTCGCCGACCTCACCGAGCGCGACCGCGTGGACCTCGCAGCCGGCGGCCTCGAGGCGTCGACGGGTCATGTCGTTGCCCTCGGCCACGACCACGACGCCCGGCCTGACCGCGAGGACGTTGCAGCCCAGCGTCGGGTACTCCTCCTCGGGCACCTCGATCAGGCGGATGCCCAGGTCCGAGAGCAGCGCGTGCAGCCCGGCGGGCATCAGCGGCAGGAACACGACCGCCATGTCGTCCGCCACCGGTGAGATGACCGAGAGCAGGTGGACCAGCTCGGCGGGCCCCTTCCAGTACGGCAGGTCGAAGACCCGCACGTCGCCGCCGACGATCTCCGCCAGCTGGCGCGCGCCGGCGTCGTTCGTGCGCAGCGTCCGGCCGATGCACAGCAGGTCCGGCCGGAGCCAGAACGTGTCGCCGCCCTCGAGCGTGCCCGGCGCCTCGATCCGCCCGAGCGTCGGGATGCCACGCGTCCGCATCCATGCCTCCAGCACGTCGGGCTCGCCCGCGCGGTTGGGCTTGCCCGGGCGGAGCGGGATGGCACCGCCGTCGGCGACCAGGAGCGGATCGAACACGTAGACGAGGTCGGGGTCGTCCGTCTCCGTGTCGAGGATGTGCACCGTCGAACCCAGGCGCGTGAGCGTGTCCACGAGCCCGTCGTGCTCCCGTCGCGCGCGGTCGAGGTCGACCGGTCGCAGGAAGCCGACGGCCGGGTCGTCGAAGGCGCGCGCGAATGCCGCGCCGGGCGCCTTGACCAGCACCTCGCGCAGCGGGGCGGTCATGCTCTGGGCGCCCCAGGCGCGGGCGGTCGTGTCGCTCATCCCTCGAGGATACGGCGCGACGAGACGGCGGACGTGTTCGACACGCCGTCCACGATGGGGCACGATCTCCTCGTGGCGTCCAGCGACCGTGGGCGCCCGGCCGTCTGCCTGGGGTGACCGCGATGAACCGACACGCCACGATCCTCCCGATGCGCTCCCTTCGGACCGCCCTGCTCGGCGCCGCGCTCGTCGCGGGGCTGCTGCCGGGCCAGGTCGCCGCGGCCTCGCTGGCCGCACCACTCACGGACGGCGCGGGGTCCAGCGCTGCCCCGACGTCCTCGACGGTCAAGCTCGTGAAGGTCGCCGACGTCTCGGAGCCGGTCCTCGCGATCGGCGCTCGTGACGGCTCCGGCCGCCTGTTCATCGTCTCGAAGGCCGGCCGGATCCGGATCCTCAAGAGCGGCGAGCTGCTGGCGAAGCCGTTCCTCGACATCTCGGGCTCCGTGCGGAACAACGGCGAGCAGGGGCTCCTCGGGCTCGCGTTCCACCCCTCCTTCAAGACCAACCGCAAGTTCTACGTCAACTACACGAACAACTCCGGGGACACGGTCGTCCGGGAGTACAAGGCATCGGCCACCAACCCGAACGTCGTGGCGACGGGCTCCGGCCGCACGATCATCAAGATCGACCAGCCGTACGCCAACCACAACGGCGGGATGCTCGCGTTCGGCAGGGATGGGTACCTGTACATCGGCATGGGCGACGGCGGGTCGGGCGGCGACCCCGGCAACCGGGCGCAGAACGTGAACAGCCTGCTGGGCAAGATGCTCAGGATCAACGTCAACGGTCGAACGGCGACGCGCAACTACCTGAACCCCTCGTCCAACCCGTACGTGGGCAAGCCCGGCCGTAACGAGATCTGGCAGCGCGGCCTGCGCAACCCGTGGCGGTTCTCGTTCGATCGCTCGAACGGCAACCTCTGGATCGGTGACGTCGGCCAGAACAAGTACGAGGAAGTGGATCGGGCGGTCCGCACGAGCTCCGGACCCGGCAAGGGCGTCAACTGGGGCTGGCGCGTGATGGAGGGCAACCACTGCTACCTGCCGGCCACGGGCTGCAACAAGACCGGCAAGAAGCTGCCGCTGGTCGAGTACAGCCACGCGCAGAACGGCCGCTGCGCGGTCACGGGCGGCTACGTCTACCGTGGGTCCGCCATCCCGTCCCTGCGCGGCTGGTATGTCTACGGCGACTACTGCAGCGGCGAGGTGTGGGCCGTGGCGTCGGGGGCGAGCCGGCCCGCGACGCCGGTCAGGCTCCTCGGCCCCGGGTCCGGGCGGCTGATCAGCTCGTTCGGCGAGGACAACGCGGGCGAGCTGTACCTGTGCGATGTCGCGGCCGGCGCCGTCTACCGGATCGTGGCGGGATAGGCCGGGCCGGCCCGCGCGGCCTGACCCGGCGGACCTGACCCAGCGGGTTGACCTTGCCCGCGGACGCCGCCTACGCGGCGGCGATCGCCCCGAGCTCGGCCACCAGGCGGTCGACCTCGGCGGCCGTGTTGTAGTGCGTGAGGCCGATGCGCAGCACGCCCCGTGGCGCCAGGCCCAGCCGCTCCACGACGCCCGCGGCGTAGAAGTTGCCCCACCAGGTCGCGATCCCCCGGTCACCGAGGGCGGTCGCGACGTGCTCCGGCGTGTGACCCGCGAAGGTGACGGCGGCGGTCGGCGTGCGCTCCGCGAACCGGGAACGGTCCGTGATCCCCCACACCTTCGCGCCCGGGATGGCCTCGAGCCCGTCGAGCAGCCGCCCGAACAGCGGCATCTCGTAGGCTCGGATCGCGGCCATGCCCGCGTGCGTCTCGAGCCGTCGGCCCGTCATGCCCGGGAAAGCAGCGGCGAATGGTGCCCCGAACCGGCGGCCCAGCTCCGCGATGTACTCGACGGCAGCGCGCGACCCCGCGATGCCCTCGAAGTTGAGGGTGCCCGTCTCGAAGTGGTCGCTCGCGACCCGCAGCTTGTACGTCGGGAGGGCGTCCAGAACCTCGCGGCGCCCGTAGAGCACGCCCACGTGCGGCCCGAAGAACTTGTAGACCGAGCAGGCGAGGAAGTCGGTACCCACCGCCTGGACGTCGATGGGCAGGTGCGGCGCAGCGTGGACGGCGTCGACGAAGGTCAGGCTGCCCGCCTCGTGCGCCCGGTGGACGAGCTCCGCGACCGGGTTGATGGTCCCCACGGCGTTGGACGCCCAGCCGAACGCGACCAGCTTCGGGCGCTCGTGGAGGATGGCGTCGAAGGCCTCGATGTCGAGCGTCACGTCGTCGGGGCGGATGTCCACGGTCCGCACGACCAGCCCGCGGTCCGCGGCGGCGCTCCGCCAGGGCCCCACGTTCGCCTCGTGGTCCAGCGACGTCACCACGACCGTGTCGCCCGGTTGCAGCGAGGCGGCGACGGAGCGCGCCAGGTGCATCGTGAGGGTCGTCATGTTCGCGCCGAGCTTGATCTCCGAGGGATCCGCGGCGTTGAGCAGGTCGGCGAGGGCCGCGTGCGCATCCTCCACGACCGCATCACTGCGGCGGGATGTCAGGAACGTGCCGTCGTGGTTCGCGTTCGACGTCCGGTAGTAGGTCGAGACCGCCTCGATGACCGTATCCGGGACCTGGGTCCCGCCCGGACCGTCGAACAGCGCCACAGGGACGCTGTCCTGCTCGATGGACAGGGCCGGAAAGCGGGCGCGCAGCGCCTCGACGTCGAACTCGGGCATGGGCGGGGTCCTCGCGGTGGATCGTGGAGGCGATCGTAGCGCGCGGACCCGCTCCCGAGAGACCTGTCTGGATGTCCGACTCTGTAGTTGCGTTGTCAACTACCATCACGATGCGCTACGATGACGGCATGGCGACTCCCGTGGCGACCCTCGCGACCACGCCCGCCCCGGACGACCCGCGGCTCGGCGCCTGGCGATCCTTCCTCCACGCCCACGCACGCCTCCTGCGTCGTCTGGACGAGGAGCTGCAGGATGCCCACGGGCTCTCGCTCGCCGAGTACGACGCGCTCGTTCAGCTCGCGAACGCACCCGGCCGACGACTCCGCATGAGCATCCTCGCCGAGCGGGTGCTGCTGTCGCGCAGCGGCATCACGCGTCTCGTGGACCGGCTGGTCGCGGCCGGCTTCGTGGAGCGCTCGGCCTGCGTCTCGGATGCGCGCGGCGCCGAGGCCGCGCTGACGGCAAGGGGCCTCGATCGGCTCCGCGAGGCGTCGCAGACCCACTTGGACGGCGTCCAGCGGTACTTCCTCGGGCTGATCCCGGACCCGGACCGTGCTGCCATGGAGCGTGGCTGCAACGGGATCCTGGACGAGCTGGGCCGCGAGGCGGCCGCGGACTCGTCCTGCACGAGCGGGAACGGCTGACGCCCCAGCCGGCTCGATCCCGGGGACGCCTCTACGCCGGCACGAGCGGCTTCGCCTATCCCGGCTGGGCGCCGCGGTTCTACCCGCCACCCCTGCGCGCACCTGACCTCCTCCCCCACTACGCCTCGCGGCTGCCGGCGGTCGAGCTCAACAACACCTTCTACGCCCGGCCGACCGCGGCGAGGGTGGCTGCGTGGGTGGCGGCGACACCGGCCACGTTCCGGTTCGTGGTCAAGGCACAGCGCGGGGCGACCGTGCGCGCGCTCTACGGCTCCGCGTCGGAGTCGGTGCCCTGGCTGACGGAGACGCTGCCGGGCTTCGGGGAGCGGCTGGGCGCGGTCCTGTTCCGGATCGACGCCAAGTCCGCACGCGACGACGGGCGACTCGCCGGGCTGCTGGCGGCCTGGCCGCGCTCCATCCCGCTCGTGCTGGAGGCCCAGAACGCGACCTGGCACGTGGACGAGACGTTCGCCGCGCTGCGAGCCGTGGGGGCCGTCCTGTGCACGACGGACCTCGACGACCAGGAGGAGACGCCCGACATCCGGCGCACCGGACCGTTCCTCTACCTCCGTCTCCGCCGGACGAGCTACGACGACGCCGCGCTCGACGCCTGGGCGGCCCGCATCGCCCCGTTCCTGGATGACGGCATGGACGCGTACGTCCTGTTCCGCCACGACGAGGACGGCACGAGCGCCCTCCACGCCGAGGGGTTCGCGGCGCGCGTCGACCGATACCGCGCGGGCGTCTGACGCCGGGCGACGCGACGGGCCCGCCGCAGCGCCTGGACTCAGCCGGCGCGGGAGCCCTCCGCGGGTCCGAAGACGACAACGACCCGCAGCTCCTCCGTGATGTCATGGAAGCGGTGCGGGACGAGGGCCGGGACGAAGATCACGTCACCGGGCCCGCAGTCGCGGGTCTCGTCGCCGGCGGTGAAGCGGCTGCGCCCGGCGAGCACCACGTAGACCTCGTCCTCGGTGTGGGGCTGCTGCTCGTCGGTGGCGCCGGCCGTCAGGACGTAGAGCCCGAAGGACAGATCGGGGACGCTGAGGAGCTCGACCCACGGGCGGCCACCACGCTCGCGGCGGGCGAGGGCCTCGGACAGGGTGAAGGCGTGCATGGCGCTACCCTAACGGTCCATGAAGCGCAATGCGACCCCTGCCACCCAACGCGCGATGCCGGCCCTGGCCGCGCTCCTGGCCGCCGTCCTGGCCGCCGGCTGCGCGACTCCCGGGTCTTCGGCGCCGGCCGCCTCGGGCGGACCCTCTCCCGCATCGAGCGCGACGTCCCAGCCCGCGGCATCGGCGGTCCCGTCGACACGCGGCGGTCCCGTCGGCCCCGGCGACACCCGGAGCGAGCCCGTCCGGGACCTCCCCTGACCGACCCGACCTCGCTGCCGTCCGTGTCGCCGTGGAGCCGCTCGCCGGCGGCCTCGACCAGCCGGTCTTCGTGACCAACGCGGGCGACGGCTCCGGCCTCCTGTTCGTCGCGGAGCAGCCGGGCCGCATCCGGATCGTCGAGAACGGCGAGGTCCGCGCTGCGCCCTTCCTCGACATCACGGACCGTGTCACCTCCGGCGGCGAGCGCGGCCTCCTGGGCTTCGCGTTCCCGCCCGGCTTCGGACCCGCGCGGCCCACCGTGTACGTCCACTACTCGGGCGCCGACGGCGCCACGGTCATCAGCGAGTTCCGCCTGGACCCGAACGACACCGCGCGGCTCGACCCCGCATCGGAACGGGTGCTCCTGACGGAGCCGCAGCCCTACCCGAACCACAACGGCGGCTGGATCGGCTTCGATGCGACCGGGATGCTGCTGATCGGCCTGGGCGACGGCGGATCCGGCGGCGACCCCGAGAACCGCGCCTCGAGCCTGGGCACCATCCTGGGCAAGATGCTCCGCATCGACGTCCTGGGCGTGCCCCTCGGCGGCGACCTGGCCTACGCCATCCCCGCGGACAACCCGTATGCCGGCCGCACCGACGCCCGGCCCGAGATCCTCCACTCCGGCCTGCGCAACCCGTTCCGCTCCAGCGTCGACCCGGCCACGGGCAGCCTGTGGATCGGCGACGTCGGCCAGAACGCGTGGGAGGAGGTCGACACCGCCCCCGCCGACGCGCGCGGCCTCGACTTCGGCTGGCGGCGCTGGGAGGGCCGGCACTGCTTCGACCCCGCGACCGGCTGCGACCCGGAGGGGGTCACGATGCCCGTGGCGGAGTACGGGCATGGGGCCGGATGCTCGGTGATCGGTGGGGTCGTCTACCGCGGCCAGGCCGTCCCGGCGCTGCGGGGCGGATACCTGTTCGCGGACTACTGCTCCGGGACGCTGTGGGCGATCGATGCCGGCGTGGAGGCCGCCCAGGCGCCCGTCACCCTGCTCGAGACGGGGTCGGCGATCAGCTCCATCTCCACGGGCGAGGACGGCGAGGTGTATCTCACGGACCTCTCGCGGGGACGCGTGCTGCGGCTGGTCGCCGGCGGCTGAATCAGGGGCGCCTGGTCGCGGAGACGCGGCCGCCGTGCCGGTCCTCCGTGGCCACGCTTCAGGACGCCGCGCTGGTGCCGGGGCTGGGCTTGGTGGCGGGCACTGCGGCCTTGTACGGCCGGAGGAACAGGATCAGCGCGGTGACGACGTAGGTCGCCCAGACCACGAAGGTGATCACCTCGGGCTGTGACGAGTACCCGAACAGGGCTCGCAGGAACTGCCCGACGATCAGCACGATCCCGCCCGGTGCGCCTTCGATCGCCTTGTGCGGCAGCGTCGCCGAGGCGTCGAACAGGGTCTGGGTGCCGATGGTGATCCAGCCGATCTCCACGAACTCGTGCACGGCGTAGGAGAGGAGGCCTCCCGCGATGAAGATGAGCCCGATGCCGGTCCACCGGAAGAACGTCCGCAGGTTGACGCGGCTCGCGCCGCGGTAGAAGCCGAGCCGAGCAGGACGGCGATTCCCAGCCCGACCAGCGCGCCGAGGAGCACCGACGGCGCCGCGGCGTCGGCCGAGGTGGCCTGGCCAACCAGGAACAGCGATGTCTCGAGGCCTTCCCGGATGACCGCGGTGAACGCAAGGACGGCGAGACCGACGGCGGTGCCCTGGGCGAGGACCTTGTCCACGGCTTCCTGGAGCTCGTTGCGGACGCCTGCCGCCTGGCGCCGCATCCAGAACAGCATCCAGGTCACGACACCGGCCGCGAGGAGCATCGTCAGTCCCTCGAAGATCTGCTCGTAGGGCTCCTCGAAGCCGCCGATCGTGACGAACAGCGCGACGCCGGCGAGGAAGGAGACCGCGATGGCCGCGAACGTTCCCGCCCAGATCTTCGCGAAGTGACGCCGGTTTCCCGTCCTGGAGAGGTAGGCCAGGATGATGCTCACGATCAGGGCCGCCTCGACCCCCTCGCGAAGACCGGTGAGGAGGCCGCTGGTGAAGGATCCAACATCCACGGGATGAAGCTCCGAGCTGCGCAGGATGGGCGGGGCGCGGGGACGCGCTGCGGGGACCGGCTGGAGTGCGGCGTCATCGTACGTGCGTGCGCAAGCATCGTCAAGGGTGCTTGATATTCATACGCAGGGAGCCCTGACATCCTGGCCGACGCGAACCCTTGCTGCCGCGCCGCCGGACGGCCTCGGGTACCGTGGGCGCATGGCCACCATCGGATCGCTGCTCGCGGTGCTCCACCTCTGGGTCGCGATCGCCGGCGCCATCGCCGCCGTCATCCTGGTCGTCATCGGCCTGCTCGACGGGGCCGGCATCGTCGCGGCGCGCAGGTGGCTGGACCGGCTCGCCGCGCTCCTGTTCGTGACGATGGTCGCCGCCGTGCTGCTGGGGCCCGGGATCGTGGCCGGCGTCGGCATGCCGTCGAGCCCGGTCCACTTCCTGCTGGCGGCGATCGCGGTGCTGACCGTGCCGGCCCTCCGTTTCCTGGCGATCCGGAGGAGCTCGACCCATCTCGGCTGGTGGATGGCGGCCGGTGCGGTCGTGACGCTGCTCGCGTTGCTCGGCCTCTGGTCAACCGGGTCCTGAGGCCGCCGAGGCCAACAGGCTGGGTCAGGTGGCGGTCGGGTCGATCCGGAAGACCGGGTGGTCGGCGGGGTCGGGCAGCAGCTCCATGGACTTGCGGCAGTTGCAGGTGATCGTGCTCGCGTAGGCACGCACGATCTTGTCGCGCTCCTCGCCCTGTAGCTCGACCACGCGGATGTGCTCGAGACCGCCATGCGAGCGCAGGTCCGCCTCACGGGCGACACGCAGGTTTCGCGCCCAGTGCGTCTCGCCGCGCGGCGAGACGAGGTAGCGGGTCCCCATCCACGCGAACGGAGGGTCCATCGGGACCTTGAGGAGCTTCCCGCTCTTCCGCCCCCGGACCACGAGGACCGTCTGCCGGCCGAGGGCGACCGCGATCGGGTTCATGACCCTGTTCAGGATGGCGCTGGGACGGACGTAGGCCCGCCGACGGCTCCCGGCCGCGTCACCGGAGCTGGTCTCCAGGTGCCCGTAGATGCTCATCACCTAGCCTCCTCCCCCCATCCAAGGGAGGGGCGCCTGGGGACGCGCGGGTGCCCGGTCCGGACCTGACACTACGTCGGCCGATTGCCCGAGTCGAGTGCCGTCCTCCCCGTGACTGGAGGGCGGGTGGCGCACAGCACGCGATGGATCGTCTTGCGGCCGGGTACGCCGGATCGAGATCAGGCCGCGCCGGCCGTCACCGCGCCGACCAGGGCCATGGCGCCCGCGCTCCCGGCCACGACCACCAGCGGGGGCACGCGACCCGTGAGCAGTCCCGCGGCGCCCGCGGCAGCAACGATCACCGCGGGGATCGACGTGAGCCCACCCGTGGCGACCGGCGTGATCAGCGCCGCCCCCAGGATCCCGACCACGACGGCGTTGGTACCGGCGAGGGCCGAGGCGACCCCCGTGCGGGCGCGCAGCCGGCGCAGCACGGGGAGCGCTGCGAGCACCAGCAGCGCGCCGGGCAGGAAGATCGCCACGGTCGCGAGCAGGGCGCCAAGGACGCCGCCGGGACCTGACGACGACACCGCTCCGAGGTAGGCAGCGAAGGAGAACAGCGGGCCCGGGACGGCCTGCGCGGCGCCGTAGCCGGCCAGGAACGCGTCGGGCGTCACCCAGCCCGGTGTCACGACGCCGACGTCGAGCAGCGGCAGCACCACGTGCCCACCCCCGAACACCAGGGCGCCGGCCCGGACGAGGGCGGCGAGGAACCCGAGCTCCGGGTGGCCGCTGGCCCGGGCCGCGACCTCGCCCCCGACCAGGAGGACGACCCATGCCAGCGCGAGACCCAGGGCGGTCCGGCGACCCCCTGGGAACCCCAGGTCCGGCCCGGAGGGGCCGGGCGGCACCCCGGCGGCAGGAGCGGCAACCGGGGCCGCACCGTCAACGGCGCCCAGGCGCCGCAGCACCAGCCACCCGACCAGCGCGCCACCGATGATCAGCAGCGGCTGCACGACCGCCACCGGCACGGCGAGCGCGACGACGCCGGCGCAGGCCGCGAGCACGATCCGCGGCGCGTCCGGCGTGAGGCGCCTGGCCATGGCCACGACCGCGTGCGCGACGACCGCTACCGCCGCGGCCTTGAGCCCCGCCACGGCCCCTGCGACCGCCCCCTCCGTCGGGATCGTCGCGCCGGCGGCGAGGAGGCCCAGCAGCGTCATGAGCACGGCACTGGGCAGCGTGAACCCGACGAACGCCGCGAGCGCCCCGGCCCAGCCGGCCCGCAGCCGCCCGACGGCGATCATCAGCTGGGTGCTGGCCGGCCCGGGAAGCGCCTGGCACAGGGCCACCAGCTCGGCGAACGCCGCCTCGTCCAGCCAGCGGAGCCGGACGACGAACGCGGCGCGCTGGTAGCCGACGTGGGCGATCGGACCGCCAAACGACGTCAAGCCCAGACGGAGCGACACGACCAGGACCTCCAGCCAGCCTGGCCGGCGGCTCATCGCGTCCTCTGCGGTTGCGTGTCGGGCCGCGCCGTCGCCTGCCGTCAGGCCGTCAGCGCGTCCGGGCCGTCCGGGTCCAGGCCCAGGTCGCGGATCGCCGCCGCTGCAGCCCCGGGGTCGAGCTCGCCGCGCCGGACCAGCCCGGACAGGGCGGCCGCGGCGATGTTCGGGGCGTCGATCTCGAAGTGCGCCCGGAGCGCCTCGCGCGTGTCGCTGCGTCCGAAGCCGTCCGTGCCCAGGACGATGTACGGCTGCGGCGCCCACGGCGCAACGAGGTCCGGCAGCGTCTTGATCCAGTCGGTGGCCACGACCACCGGGCCGCCCTCGGCACCCAGCACCTGCGCGACGTACGGGACGCGCGGCGCCTTGTCCGGGTTGAGCCGGTTCCACCGCTCGACGCCCAGGGCGTCGTTGCGGAGCTGCTGGAACGACGTGGCCGAATAGACCTCTGCGGCGATGCCGAACCGATCGGCGAGGAGGTCTCGCGCGGCGAGCACCTGCTGCATGATCGAGCCCGACCCCACGAGGCGGACGCGCCCCTTGACGTCGGTGATCTCGGGCGCGGTGGCGAACCGGTAGAGCCCGCGCACGATCCCCTCGTCCACGCCGTCGGGCTTCGCCGGCTGCGGGTAGTTCTCGTTGTAGACGGTGACGTAGTAGAAGACGTCCTCGCCGTCGGTGTACATGCGCGTGATCCCGTCACGGACGACCGTGGCCAGCTCGTACGCGAACGCCGGGTCGTAGGCCCGGATCACGGGCACCGTGGAGGCGAGCACCTGGGTGTGGCCGTCATCGTGCTGGAGGCCCTCGCCGGCCAGCGTCGTCCGCCCGGCCGTCGCCCCGATCATGAACCCGCGCCCGCGCTGGTCGCCGAAGGCCCAGGCCTGGTCGCCGGTCCGCTGGAACCCGAACATCGAGTAGAACATGTAGAAGGGGATCATCGGCTCGCCGTGCGTCGCGTACGACGTCCCGGCGGCCTGGAGCGAGGCCATCGACCCCGCCTCGTTGATCCCCTCCTCCAGCACCTGGCCGTCGATCGCCTCGCGATACGACAGCACGAGATCCGAGTCCACGGGGTCGTAGTGCTGTCCGTGGGCGGCGTAGATGCCGACCTCCTTGAACAGCGGGTCGAGACCGAAGGTGCGCGCCTCGTCGGGGACGATGGGCACGATCCGCTTGCCGATCCGGTCGTCGCGGATCAGGTTGCGCAGCAGGCGCGTGAACACCATCGTCGTGGAGACGGCCGTGGCGCTGCCGCCATCGAACTCGCCGTCCACGTCGGCGGCAGGCGCCGGGAGGGGCGCCGAGCGAACGACGCGCCTCGGAACCGGCCCGCCGAGCGCCGCACGGCGCTCCTGCATGTAGCGGACCTCCTCCGAGTCGGGGCCCGGGTGGAAGTAGGGCGTCTCGTCGGTGATCTGGGCGTCGGGGATCGGCAGCTCCAGGCGATCCCGGAAGACGCGCAGCTCGTCCTCGCGCAGCTTCTTGGCCTGGTGGGTGATGTTGCGCCCCTCCACGCCGCGGCCCAGGGTCCAGCCCTTGACCGTCTTGGCGAGGATCACGGTGGGGGCGCCGCGGAACTCCGTGGCCGCCTTGTAGGCCGCGAACACCTTGTGGTAGTCGTGGCCGCCGCGCCGCAGGTGCAGGATGATCGTCGTCCGTCAGGTGCTCGACGAGCCGTCGCAGGCGCGGATCGGGACCGAAGAAGTTGTCGCGCACGTAGGCGCCCGTGGACACGGAGTACTTCTGGAACTCGCCGTCCACGGTGGTGTTCATCTTCTCGACGAGCACGCCGTCCACATCACGGGCCAGCAGGTCGTCCCACTCGCGACCCCAGACCACCTTGACCACGTTCCAGCCCGCGCCGCGGAACAGGCCCTCCAGCTCCTGGATGACCTTGCCGTTCCCGCGCACCGGGCCGTCGAGACGCTGCAGGTTGCAGTTCACGACGAAGGTCAGGTTGTCGAGGCCCTCGCGGGCGGCCAGCGAGATGCCGCTGATCGATTCCGGCTCGTCCATCTCGCCGTCGCCGAGGTAGGCCCAGACCCGCTGCGCGGACGTGTCCCTGATGCCCCGGTTGTGCAGGTAGCGGTTGAACCTGGCCTGGTAGATGGCGGCCAGCGGGCCGAGGCCCATCGAGACCGTCGGGAACTCCCAGAAGTCCGGCATCAGGCGCGGGTGCGGGTACGAGCTGAGGCCGTTGCCGCCGGTCTCGCGCCGGTAGTGGTCGAGGTCCGTCTCCGACAGGCGTCCCTCGAGGAAGGCCCGAGCGTAGATGCCGGGCGCCGCGTGACCCTGGAAGAAGATCTGGTCGCCGCCGCCCGGGTGGTCCTTGCCGCGGAAGAAGTGGTTGAAGCCCACCTCGTACAGGGTCGCCGCCGAGGCATAGGTCGACATGTGCCCGCCGATCCCCGGGAAGCGGACGTTCGCACGCAGGACCATGGCCACGGCATTCCAGCGGATGAGCCGGCGGATGCGGCGCTCCAGCTGCTCGTCGCCCGGGAACCAGGGCTCCTGCTCGGGGCTGATCGTGTTGATGTAGCGCGTCTGGGTGAGCGCCGGCACGCCGATCTGGAGCTGACGGGCCCGCTTGAGCAGCTTGAACATGAGGAACCGTGCGCGGTTCTCGCCGGCCTGGTCCAGGACCTGGTCCAGCGACTCGAGCCACTCCCGGGTCTCGGTCTCGTCGATGTCGGGTAGCTGCTGCTTGAAGTCGTCGATGTACATCGGGGCTCCGTGGGCACGTGGGCGACCGTTTGCCGTGGGCGTTCGCTTGCCGTGGGCGTTCGAGAAGGGTAGCCCCGATGCAGGTGCGGTGCTTCCACGCCGGGGAGGCCCCGCACCGCGACTGTGGCCGCGGATTTGGCGGCCGGCCGGGCGCGGGCGTTCGATCGACCACGGACGCTGTTCGGTCCGCCCAGTGAGCCCGGCGCCCGCCGGATGCGGAGTCGGCGGGCCGCTTGCTCACCCATGCGGACCGAGCGTCGGCCGTCCGCGACCGATGGTCCGGCCGGCGGCCCGGAGCCTCGCGCCCGGAGGGCGAGGGGCCGAGCCCGGCGGCCCGGAGCGTCACAATACGACGAGCCCGCTCGCGCCCGGAACGCGCCCGCGGCGGATCGACCCCAACACCTCGCGCGAGTCGAGCGGCAGCAATGCGCGCAGCTCCTCACGGTGCAGGGCAAGTGCCCTGCGATTGGCCGGCGTGTCCGCGACGATCACGATCAGCACGTCCACCTCGCCGTCACGCAGCTTGAGGGCGAGGCGCCGTTCCAGGGCCTGGATGTCAAGTGACCTTCGTCTCAGCCTCACAACCGGCCCTCCGGCCGAGGAGCTGCAGCGTCGCGTCCCACGCCCGCCGGTCTCCAGGGATGGGTAGCGGCACCTCGGTCCGCCACGTCGCGCCCGCCTGGCAGGAGCGCGCGGAACCGCTCCAGCAGCCGCAGCTGGCCGGCGTCGCGCACGGGATCTCCGTTCGGGAATGTCTTCACGGACAGTTCCAAGCCGACAGCTGCGGCGGCGCGACAGGCTTGTTCGATGGAGAGCAGGTTGAGCTCGCCGCGCTCGACTCGGCCGTACTGCGAGCGGGACATGCCCGCTTCGACGGCTGCTGCGGCCTGACTGGCACCCGCCGCACGTCGGGCGGTCCGGACCTCGGTCCCGATCCTGATGCGGATCGTGCTCGCGAGACGGCGGCCCTCTTCGTCGGCGCTGTGGCGACTACCCATGCCACGAGCGTGGCAGCCTCGGCTCACCTGCCGCTTACCTGGATCTGAGGAGGGCGGGACGTGCGGTCCGGCAACCCCTCGTTCGACGCCGGTCCCTGGGTCGAGACACACCTGGGCCGCCCAGCGGCCCATCCATCGGGGACGACGGATGTCCGGTCCGACTCGGCGGCCCACGACGCTGCGAGGCCGACGTCAGGGGGCCCATCGTCCGGACCGGGAGACCGGACGTCGGCCACCCGCGACGGATGGTCCGCCAGGCGGCCGGTGGCCGGTTCCGATGGTCCGCCAGGCGGCCGATGGCCGGATCCGATGGTCCGCCAGGCGGCCGATGGCCGGCGATGGTCCGCCAGGCGGCCGGGCTGACCGAGGCAGTGCCGCGCCTGCGACAGGATCGGACCGGGTGCCGCCCTGCGACAGATCGCGGGCTCCGGGTCAAACAGCCCCGGACGGGCCGAATGAACCCCCGAAACGGCGCTACGGGGGGCGACGAACGGCCCCGGGCGCGCTAGCGTAGTGCCATGCTCCGCTACCGCCCCGGTGTCGCGCTCATCATCGTCGACGTCCAGAACGACTTCGCCGATCCTCGGGGCTCGCTCGCCGTGCCCGGCGCGGTCGACGTGATCCCGGTGATCAGTGCCGAGGCGGCTCTCGCCCGGAGCGGTCGGGCGCTGGTTGTCCTGACCCAGGACTGGCACCCGCCGCGGACCCCGCACTTCGTCCGTGACGGAGGTCCCTGGCCTCCGCATTGCGTCATGGACACCTGGGGCGCGGAGCTCCATCCGGCCCTGGACGTCCCGCAGGGCACGCCGATCGTGCGCAAGGGCAGCAACGGCGAGGACGGCTACTCGGCGTTCACGATGCGCGATCCCGGCTCGGGCAAGGACGTCCCGACGATGCTCCAGCCGCTGCTCCAGGCCGCGGGCGTGGAGGAGGTGGTCATCGTGGGCTTCGCGACGGACTACTGCGTGCGGGCAACGTCGCTGGACGCGATCCGCCTGGAGTTCCGGGCCACGGTGCTCACGGACGCGATCGCGGCGGTCAACGTGGCGGAGGGCGACGGCGAGCGGGCCCTCGCCGAGCTCGTGGCAGCCGGGGTCGTCCTCGAGACGAGCCGGACGCACTGATCGGGATGCTGCGTCGCATCCTCGCCCTCGTGTTCCTGGGCGTCGTGATCGCCGTCAAGGCCGTCATCTGGGATCGCCTCCTCGCCATGCGCCGCGGCGACCGGCCGCCCGAGCCCCTGCGCATGCTGGTCGTGGTGGACGCCCCGATCGAGGCCGCCTGGCGGGTCCTCGCCGACATCCCGCTGCAGCCGCTCTGGATGCACGAGATGAAGGAGGTCCGCCTCACCACCCCGGGCCCGGCGCGGGTCGGGACTCGCGGCGAGGCCACCGTCCGCATCTTCGGGGTGTCCGTGACGGACCCGGTCGAGGTCGTGGAGCTGGAGCCGCCCACGCGGTTCGCGATCCGCCACGAGGGCCTGTTCACCGGCGGCGGCGTCATCACCCTCGAACCCGGAGCCGACGGCACGACCACCATCGTCCGCTGGGAGGAGACGCTCATCCCGCCGCTCCTGCCGGACCTCGGGGCCCTGCTCCAGGGTCCCGTGCTGCGCGAGATCTTCCAGGCGGACCTCCACCGGTTCCGGCAGCTGGTCGAGACGGGATCGCTGGACTAGCCCCGCCGATGCAGGTCCACCTGGTCGACGCCACCTACGAGCTGTTCCGGGCCCACTTCTCTCCCCGCCCGCCGGTCCTCGGCCGCGACGGGATTGTCCTCTCGGGCGTGAGCGGCCTCGTGGAGCAGCTGCTGTTCCTGCTGCGCGAGCAGGGCGCGACCCACGTCGGCTGCGCGACGGACCGTGTCATCCGCTCCTTCCGCAACGACCTCTACCCGGGCTACAAGACCGAGGCGGGCATGGACCCGGAGCTCCTCGCCCAGTTCCCGGTCGCGGAGGCCGCCATCGAGGCCCTGGGGCTCGTCCTGTGGCCGATGGTGGAGTACGAGGCCGACGACGCGATCGCCGCCGCCGCGGACCGGTTCGCAGCGGATCCGAGGGTCGAGCGGGTCGTGATCTGCACCCCGGACAAGGACATGGCCCAGTGCGTCCGGGGCGACCGGGTCGTGCTCTGGGACCGTCGACGCGACCTCGTCTACGACGAGGCCGGGGTCCAGGCGAAGTGGGGCGTGCCGCCCGCGAGCGTCGCAGACCGCCTGGCCCTCGTGGGTGACGCCGCCGACGGCTTCCCGGGCCTCCCCGGCTGGGGCGACAAGTCCGCCTCGGCGGTGCTTGCGCGCTATGGGACCCTCGAGGCGATCCCCGCGAACGCCGGCGACTGGGACGTACCCGGTCTCCGCGGGGCGCCCGCGCTCGCCGCGACGCTGCGTGAGCGCATGGACGAGGCGCTGCTGTACCGCGACCTGGCCCGTTTGCGCTCGACCGCCGACGGGGTCCCGATCCCCGAGGTCGACGTGGACGAGCTCCGCTGGCGCGGGACCGATCGCCATCGCTGGACGGCGTTCTGCGAGGAGTGGGGGCTGGGGCGGTTGGCGAACCGCCCGCATCGCTGGCTGGGCGAGGACCCGGCGGGCCCGACCAACCTCGCGGGCCGGTAGAGGTCGCCGCGTGAACGACCCGCGCGCCATCCTCATCATGGGGGTCTTCGGCGCAGGAAAGTCGTCGGTCGCCGAGGAGATTGCCGACCTGCTCGAGGCCGGCGCCCCGCCCTACGCGGCGATCGACCTCGACTGGCTCTGCTGGTCGAACGCACGCGGAGCCGACCACCACGAGCACGAGATCCTGGCGCGGAATCTCGCCGCCGTCGCTGGGAACTACCGCGATGCCGGCGTGGAACGCTTCGTGCTCGCAGGTTCCGTGGCGGATGCCGCCACGCTCGAGGCCGTCTGTTCGGCCATGGCCGTGCCCGTGCTCGTGGTCAGGCTGACGGCTCCGCTGGCGATCATCGAGGAGCGACTCAGCTCCTCGCCGACGCACGGTCGCGCCGACGACCTGGCGCGAGCGCGCGAGTGGCTGGCTGAGGGCACCGGAGCCGGCCTCGAGGATGAGGCCATCGAGAACGTCGGGCCCATCCGCGAGACCGCCCTCCGTATCCTCGCGCTCGCCGGGTGGTCAACGGGCTGACGCTCGATCGCCACGCGCCGCGCGTCAGCCCGTTGTGCTCTCCCGCGACAGGCGGAGCAGCTCCGCGTGGTGCGCCGACGGCGCGGCGACGATCCCGAAGGCGCGGGTCGCCTTGTCGACGTCGAACCAGGGCCCGCCGGCGGTGTCGGTCACGACCGCCCCGCCGCGCTCGGCGATCAGCCCGGCCGCCGCCACGTCCCAGGCGGACATGCCGCCCGACTGCAGGAACGCGTCGAAGCGCCCGTTGGCGACATACGCGAGCGCCAGCGCCGCCGATCCGGTGTTGCGCGACGCCCGCACCGCCCGCCGGACGGCGCGGCCCCGCGTCGCGACCGCGCGGCCCCCGAGGGACAGCGAGATCACGCAGTCCGTGAGCTTGTCCTTGGCCGAGGCGTGGACCACGCGCTCGCCGAGCATCGCCGGCCCGTCGGCGGTGGCCCAGTAGGTCTCGCCGCGCATCGGGTCGCACACGGCGCCCACGGCCGGACGTCCGTCCACCACGAGGCCCACCGAGACGCAGAAGTACGGGATCCCGTTCGCGTAGTTGATGGTCCCGTCGAGCGGGTCCACGATCCAGGTCCGGCCCGCCGCGAGCGCCCGGGACGCCGCGTCGGCTGCCGACACGCCACCGGCCCCGGCCACCGCCTTGCCACCCCCGTCGCCCTTGCCGTGGTGCGCCCCGGACTCCTCGGCCAGGATCCCGTCCGTGGGGTACTGCTCGCGGATGGCGCCCAGGATCAGCGCCTCCGAGAGGTGGTCCACCTCGGTCACCACGTCCCGGGCCGACTTGTAGTCGATCTCCTCCACCCGCTCGTAGCGCTCGAACAGCAGCCGGCCGGCCCGCTCCGCGATCTCCCTGGCGAACGCGGCATCGGCCGCGAACCGCGATTCCACCGGGGAGCCCGGGACAACAGGCCCCGTCACGGGCCGCAATCGGCGATGAGCTCGCGCGGCTCGCTGCCGAAGCTGGCCACGACGACATCGAACGTGATCGTCCCGCCGGCGGGAACCTCGGGGCTCTCGATGTAGGTGGCCTCCGGGCCGATGCCACCCAGCGACGGGTCGTCGATCCGGCACGTCGTCGTCCCGGGGGAGGTGCCCTCGTTGGTGATCGTCACGGCCACCCGCAGGCCCACCGGATCGGCCGTCACTCCCGCCACGGACGAGCTGAACGGCCCGACGGACGAGATGATCACGCGCGCGGCGACCGCCATGATCACGACGGCGATGACGATCCCAACGAAGACGGTGCCGTGCGCCTGCGATGCGGCGGGCGCCTTCAGGCCGAGCGGATTGCAGCGCTCGCACATCGACTCGTGGAGCGGGATCCGCGCGCCGCAGCGCACGCAGCCGTGCATCGGCTCCGGGGCGGCGGCGACCGGCGCGGGGGTAGGGGTCATGACACCGGTGGTTCGAGCGTGTCGAAGAGGCGGATGTCGGCGGGTCCCGCGACGTGGCCGTCCCCCCGCGTGTGGCGCAGCGCCTCGCGGGCGCCCAGGGCGTCGAGATCGGCCGGGAAGCGGCCAACCATGTCCAGGACGACCTTGCGGATCCGCTCCGCGTTCTGCTCGAACACCGCCAGGACGTCGTGAGCGGTCACCGCGTGGGTGCCCTCGAGCACGCCGGCGTCGTAGTCCGTGATCAGCGAGATGTTGACCACGGCCATCCCCAGCTCCCGGCACAGGTAGGCCTCCGGGTACTGGGTCATGTTGATGACCTCCCACCCGGCATCGCTGAACCACTTGCTCTCCGCCTTGGTCGAGAAGCGGGGGCCGCTGATGACGACCACGGTGCCGCCGTCGTGGACGGTGATGCCGTGCTCGCGGATCACGTCGAGGGCGATGCCCCGGAGCGTGGGGTCGTAGATCTCGGCCGAGGAGACGTGCGAGACGATCGGGCCGTCGAAGAAGGTGTCGGCGCGCCCGCTCGTGCGGTCCACGAACTGGTCCGCCACGACGAAGTGACCGGGCTCCACGTGGAGCTGGAGCGAGCCCGCGGCGCACGGGCTGATGACGGCCTTGACGCCCAGCGAGCGCATCGCCCAGACGTTGGCCCGGTAGTTGACCTTGTGGGGCGGGATCGTGTGACGTCGGCCGTGGCGCGGCAGGAACGCGACCCGGCGGCCAGCGACCGTCGCGAGGAAGAACGAATCGGACGGCGGGCCGTACGGGGTGTCGATCTTCGCCTCGCGGACGTCCTCGAGCAGGGAGTAGAACCCCGAGCCCCCGAAGATGCCGATCTCTGCCAGGTCCGCCACGTGTGCCTCCTTCGTCGACTGCCGGGGGCATTCTCGCACGGGCGCCGCCGAGGGCCCGGGTCGCGGAAACCGACGCGACCGGACGGGGCCAGCGCGACCAGATGGGGCCGGCTCCCCTGTCCCGTCGCTACCATTGGGCACATGCCCACCCCAGACCCGGTCCTGTCCCCCGCGTTCCGCGCCTTCCTCGATGCGCCGCACTTCGCATCGGTCGCGAGCGTCGACCCCGACGGCACGCCCCGCCAGGCGGTCGCCTGGTACCGCCTCGAGCCCGACGGCCGGATCCTGCTCAACAGCTGCACGCCACGGCGCTGGTGCCTCAACCTCATGGAGCGGCGGCGGATCGCCCTGTCCGTCATCGACGGCGCGGACGGCTACCGCTGGCTCGGCCTGAATGCTGACGTGGAGGAGGTCATCGAGGACGTGGATCGCGCCCGCGACGACATCGTGGCGCTCGCCCACCGCTACCACCCCGAGGGCCCGAGCGCGTCGCTGATCGCCGCCTTCCGCAGCCAGCCGCGCGTCTCGTTCCTCGTCCGGATCACCGGCATCCACGACCACCTGGGGGACTGATCCAATGTCCGACGTCAAGATCGGGTTCCTGCTCTGGCCCCAGACCGACTCCTGGCCGGCCATCCGCGACGCGGCCGTGCGCGCCGAGGGAGCGGGTGCCGCCAGCCTGTGGACCTGGGACCACCTCAACTCGATCGTGGGGCCGTGGGAGGGGCCGATCCTCGAGGGCTGGTCCATCCTCTCGGGCTGGGCGCAGGTCACGAGCAGGGCCACGCTGGGCCTGATGGTGGCTGCCAACACGTTCCGCAACCCGGGCCTCACGGCGAAGCTCGCCACGACGCTCGATCATCTCTCCGGCGGGCGCGCCGTCCTCGGCCTCGGCGGCGCCTGGTTCGAGCGCGAGCACGAGGCGTTCGGCATCGACTTCGGGGCCGGGTTCGGCGAGCGGCTGGACCGCCTGGACGAGGCGGCGATGCTCCTGCGCCGGCTGCTGGACGGGGAGCTCGTGACGCACGACGGCCCCGTGTACCCGATGAAGGATGCGCTGGTGGCCCCGCGGCCGGTGCAGGCGCGCCTGCCGATCATGATCGGCGGCAGCGGGCCCAAGAAGACGCTCCGGACGCTGGCGAAGTACGGCGACCAGTGGAACGCGATGGGGCGCCTCGACAAGCTCGCCGAGCGCGACGCGATCCTGCGCGAGCACTGCGCGTCCGTGGGCCGGGACGAGTCGGAGATCGAGCGGACGACGACGGTCGACATCGTCATCCGCGACACGCGGGATGCGGCGCTCCACGCGTACAGGGGCCGCCTCGCCGCCAATGGCGAGGAGTTCGACGAGACCTGGAACTTCTTCTGCGGCACCCCGGCGGAGGTCGCGGAGGGTCTCCGGCCGCTCGTGGACCTCGGGTTCCGGCACATCTTCGTGGACACGCCCGCGCCCTACGACCTCGAGACGATCGACCGGATCGGCGAGGTCCTCGAGCACCTCAACGGGTGACCGGGGCGGCCGCATGACCGGGACAGTCGTCGCGCTTGCCGGCGGGGTCGGCGGCGCGAAGCTGGCCGATGGCCTCCAGGTCCACCTGGGAGACCGGCTCGCGGTCATCGTCAACACGGGCGACGACTGCCGGCGGCACGGGCTGCTGGTGATGCCCGACCACGACACGGTGCTCTACAACCTCGCCGGCATCGAGCAGGCCGCCCTGGGCTGGGGGATCGAGGGCGACACCCACGCGGTGATGGCCCAGCTGGGAGCGTATGGCGAGGAGACATGGTTCGGTCTGGGCGACCGGGACCTCGCGCTGCACATCGCCCGGACGGCCCGCGTGGCGGCGGGCGGCCGCCTGACCGAGGTGTGCCTGGGCCTCCAGCGATCGCTGGGGATCGCGGCGCGGGTGCTGCCGATGGCCGACGAGCCGGTCGCGACGGAGGTCCGCACCGCCGATGGCTGGCTGGAGTTCCAGGAGTACTTCGTCCACCGCCGCCAGGAGCCGGACGTCCTCGAGCTGCGGTTCGCGGGGCTGGCCGAGGCGGCGCCCACCCCGGAGGTCCTGGACGCGCTGGCCGGGGCCGAGGCGATCGTGATCGCGCCGTCGAACCCCCTCGTGTCCGTGGGGCCGATCCTCGGCGTGCCGGGCATGCGCGAGGCCATCGCCTCGTCGCGGGCGAGTGGTGCGCGGGTCGCGGCGGTCTCCCCGATCGTCGGCGGCCGGGCGCTCAAGGGCCCGGCGGACCGGATGCTGGCCGCCCTCGGCCACGAGGCGAGCGCCCTGGGCGTGGCACGCCTGTACGCGGACCTGTGCGACGTGTTCGTGCTCGACACGGTCGACGCGGGCCTGGCGCCGGCGGTGGAGGCGCTGGGCGTCCGACCGTACGTCACCGACACGATCATGGGCGACGACGCGTCGCGAGCCCGCCTCGCCGGCGAGGTGCTGGACGCCCTGGGCGCCTGATCTCTGCGCGGGGACTCCCAGTCGCGGCCACGACGACCGTACCTGCCGCACGGGGACTGGCAGTCGCATCCCCAACCCCTCGAGGGCCTTCGCGAGCCCACACCAGGGACTCCCGGTCCCCGAACGGCAGCGCGGTGGGAAGTCCGGAGCTGAACCGTGCACTGTCAGTCCCGGCGGGGCCTACCGACCGGTCGACGCCAGCCCACGGCCCACGTCCGGCCCGCCGGTTTGTGGCCCGGCCCCGCACGTGCGATGATCGGGGCAGGCGCAGCCGGGCAGAGGACGCGTAAGGAAGCGTTGCCGGGCGGCACGGGACGACAGCTCGCGGCATTGCGCGGGCCGGCCGGTCGACCGCCACTGGCGCCCACCCACGTTTCGGGTGACCGACACGTTCCCCCACCCCGCCTGTACGGGCCGGATGCGCGCGAGACCATGCCCGTCTCGCCGCCGAGCCCAACAAGCCGGCGGAACCCGTGCGCCGCGGCGCACCAGGAGCCCACTTGACCTTCACCGACCTCGACCTCTCGCCCCGCCTGCTTGCGACCGTCGCACGGGCGGGCTACACCGAAGCCACCCCCGTCCAGGCCCAGGCCATCCCGCTCGTCCTCGCCGGACGGGACGTGCTCGCCGCCGCCCAGACGGGCACCGGGAAGACGGCCGCCTTCACCCTGCCGATCCTGCAGCGGCTGGAGCGCCACGCCAACTCGAGCCCCAGCCCGGCCCGCCACCCGATCCGCGCCCTCGTCCTGACCCCCACCCGCGAGCTGGCCTGCCAGATCGACGAGAGCGTCAACATGCTCGGGAAGGGCACCAACCTGCGCTCGACCGTCGTCTACGGCGGCGTGCCCCAGGGGCCGCAGGTCAAGGCGCTGTGGGGCGGCGTGGAGATCCTCGTCGCGACGCCCGGCCGCCTGTTCGACCTGATCGGCCAGAAGGCGGTCAACCTGTCCCAGGTCGAGATCCTCGTCCTCGACGAGGCCGACCGGATGCTGGACATGGGCTTCATCGACGACGTGCGCAAGGCCGTCGCCCTGGTGCCCAGGGGCCGCCAGACGCTCCTGTTCTCGGCGACGTTCTCGGACGCCATCCGCAAGCTCGCCCGCGAGTTCCAGACCGATCCCGAGATCGTGCAGGTCGCGGCCCGCAACGCCACCGCCGACAACCTGACCCAGGTGCTGTACCCGGTCGACGTCGAGCGCAAGGCGGACCTGCTGCTGCACCTCGTGCGCCGGGACGGCATCGAGCAGGTCCTCGTGTTCACCCGGACCAAGATCGGCGCCAGCCGCCTCGCGTCCTACCTGGACCGGCGCGGCGTGCCCGCGATCGCCATCCACTCCGACCGCACCCAGGGCGAGCGGACGCGCGCGCTGGCGGCCTTCAAGGCCGGCGAGGTCGTCGCCCTCGTGGCGACCGACGTCGCATCACGCGGGCTGGACATCGACTCGCTGCCCCACGTCGTGAACTACGAGCTGCCGTTCGAGGCCCAGGACTACATCCACCGGATCGGCCGCACCGGCCGCGCCGGCGCGTCGGGAACGGCGATCTCGCTCGTCGCGCCCGAGGAGGTCCAGGCGCTGCGCTCGATCCAGCGCCTCCTCAAGCGGGCGATCCCGTGCGAGGTGGTGGAGTCGTTCCTGCCGGCGGGGGCATCCGCGGCGTAACGCCTCTGGCCCGGCGGCCGTTCGGTCGGCCCCTGGCCGCCCGTTCAGGCTCTCTGGGACGGCCCCGATCCCCCGCGCGGACTCGCCCTGGGAGCGATGACTCGCCCTGGGGTCAGATCTACATCCAACGTTCAGGGCTCATGGCCGGATTCAGCGGAATCTTGCATGAGCCGTGCGGCAGCAGCCTCGACTTGACTCCCACGGGTGTCAGGCCGCCGTAGCGGAGGACCTCAGGCTGCCTTCGCCGCGGCCCTGGCCGCCAGCTCCTCGCGCCACCAGTCGAGCGTGGTCTCGATCGCCTGGTCCAGGGGCGTGCGCTCGAACGGGCCGAACGCGGTCTCGAACGCCGACCAGTCGCTGACCCAGGGCTCGTTCCACTGGTAGAGCACGACGCCGATCTCGCGCATCATCGGGACGAACAGGCCGAGGACCTTGACCATCGCGGGTCCCGCCAGCTGGATCTTCGCCGGCGTCCCGGCCGCCGCGTAGATGCGGTCCAGGAACTCACGCACCGTCAGCGGATCGGTGACGGGCAGGTGCCACGCGCGCCCGGCCGCCTCGTCGCGGTCGCCAAGGATGACCATGGCGCGCGCCAGATCCGGGAGATAGCTCAGCGAATGCGGGACGTCGGTGCGCCCGAGAGCGCCCGCCGCCTTGCCCTGGAGCGCGGCCCCGAACACCCGCTCGCCCGGGCCCGTGTTGACGCCGTGCGGCCCGAAGTAGTCCGAGGAGCGGCCGATGGCGACCTCGACCTCGCCCCGCTCGTGACGCGCCAGCAGATCGGCCGCCAGGCGGATGCGCTGCGCGCCCTTGCGATCCGTGGCGCGCTGGGGCGTGGTCTCGGTCATGGGTGAGCCGCCGGGGCCGTACATGTAGAGGTTGTCCGCGAACACGAGACGGGCACCCGCGGCGCCGGCCGCGGAGGCGACGGACGCGTTGAGCCGCTCGAAGTTGCCGATCCAGTCCGCGTAGGGCGGCTGGGCAGCGTGATACACGACCGAAGCGCCGTCCACGGCCCGGGCTGCGTCGGCAGGGTCGTACAGGTCGGCGCGCACCTGCTCCACCCCGGCCGGGAGGCCCGCGATCGAGCCCCGTCCCACCGCGCGGACGTGCCGCCCCTGGCGCACCAGCTCATCGACGATCGCGCGGCCCGTGCCGCCGCCCGCTCCCAGCACCACCTGCAACCCGTTCGTCCGATCCATCGTTCGCTCACTCCTTCGTCGTCGTCGTCGGCAGCCGTCCCGGATCAACGCCCTTGCTTCCCGGTCCAGCGCCCGCGTTTCCCCATTCGCTGCTCACTTGCTGAATGACTGTTCATTCACTATGATGCAGACCAGCGAGCCCCTGTCAAGGGGTAAAATGAATGCTCATTCACACGGAGGCGATCCGATGCCCAAGCGTCCGGCGGCCCACGCGGAGGCGATGCGCGAGCAGATCCTCGAGGGTGGCCGCCGCGCGTTCATCGCCGGCGGCTTTCGTGGCACGAGCGTCCCCTCCATCGCGGCAGAGGCCGGCGTCAGCGTCGGGCTGATCTACCGCTACTTCCCCAGCAAGGAGGAGCTGTTCCTCGAGCTGTGCATCTCCGGCACGCCCGGCGAGCTCGCGGAGCTGGCGGAACGGGTCGCCCCCATCGAGGATCCGGTCGAGCGCGTGACGGCCTCGATCGACTCCTACTTCGACGCGCTGCTCCAGGCGATCGGCGCGCCGCTGGTCCTCCAGGCGCTGGCCGCCGCTCCCGCCGACGAGCGGATCCGGACGGCGCTCCGCCGGCGCGGCGACGACCTGCGGGGCTTCTCGGCCCTCCGTTGCGACGACGCGATCGTCCGAGGCGAGCTGGACCCGGCCGAAGCGGACGTCGCGGAGATCGCCGCCGCGACGACGATGCTGCTGGACGGCGCGCTGGTGGCCGTTGCCGAGCAGGGCGACGCGCTCGACCGGGACGAGGTTCGTGATCGGGTCGTCCGGACCGTGGTGGCCACGTCCGGCCTGCACCCGGCCGCGCGCTAGCATCAGCGTCGTGCACCCGCCCGAGCCCCGACGCCGCCCTCGCGCACGACGACCGTCGCGATCCCCGTCCGCGCCCTCGAGGGTGCGAAGTCCCGCCTCGGCGCCGTGCTGGACGCCGAGGAGCGTCGCGACCTCGTGGAGGACCTGCTGCGGCTGGCCGTGAGCGCGGCCCTGGCGACGCCGGGGGTCGGCGACGGTGATCGTGGTGTCGCCGGATCCTCGAGGTCCTGGCCGTGGCGGTGGCGGCCGGCGCCACTCCCCTCCTCCAGCGATCCCGCGGCCTGAACCCTGCGCTCCAGGAGGCCCGCGAGGCCGCGGCCGGGGCGGACCGGCTGCTGATCCTCCCCGGCGATCTCCCCACCGTCACAGCGGCTGACCTCGCCGCCATCCTCACCGCCGGCGACGGTGCAGGCTCCCCCAGCGTCGTCCTGGTCCCCGATCGCCACCGGCGCGGGACCAACGCCCTGCTGCTTGACCCGCCGGAGGCCATCGACCCCGCGTTCGGCGGCGACAGCCGGGCCGGTCATGCGTGGCTGGCCGAGTCGGCGGACATCCGGTTCGTGGAGCTGGCGGGGATCCTGGAGCTGGACCTGGACACGCCCGACGACCTGCTCCTCGCCGAGGCGATCCGCCGGGAGGGCGTCCATGCCGATTGACGACGGCCGGGTCGAGATCATCGCGCTCGCCGGTCTCCCCGAGGTGGTCCCAGGCGACGATCTCGAGGCGATGATCGGCGACGCGCTGGAGGCCACGCCCGGCGTCCTGCCGCTGGAGACAGGCGACGTCCTGGTCGTCACCCAGAAGGTCGTGTCCAAGGCCGAGGGCGCCGTCGTGGACCTGCGGACGATCACGCCCTCGCCCGAGGCGATCGAGTGGGGGCGGGCCTGGGACCGCGACCCGCGCCAGGTCCAGGTCGTGCTGGACGAGGCGGTCCGCGTCGTGCGCAAGGCGAACGGTGTGCTCATCGTGGAGACGCACCACGGGTTCGTGTGCGCGAACGCGGGCGTGGACGCCAGCAACGTGGGGCCGGCGTCCGGGGATCTCGTGACCCTCCTGCCGCGCGATCCCGACGCCTCCGCCGCGCGCATCCGGGCCGCCCTCGCCGCCCGGTTCGGCACCGACGTCGCCGTCATCGTCTCGGACAGCTTCGGGCGCCCGTGGCGGTGGGGCATCGTGGACGTGGCGATCGGCGTCTCGGGGCTCCTGCCGCTCGAGGACCTGCGGGGCACGCCGGACGCCGACGGGCGCGTGATGCAGTCCACCGTGCGTCGGCATCGCCGACGAGATCGCGTCCGCGGCGGAGCTCGCCCTGGGCAAGTCGGCAGGCCGGCCCGTGGCGCTCGTGCGCGGCGCGCGGCCGCCCATCGGCGAGGGCTCGTCGGGCGACATCGTGATCCCGGCGGCGAACGACCTCTTCCGCTAGGTCAAGTTACATCACTCCGTCGCAGTGGTATCATCACACCATGGAGCGGACGCAGATCTCACTCGAGCCCGAGCAGGCGGACCTGCTGCGGCGCCTCGCCCGGGAGCGAGGTGTCTCGATGGCCCATCTCATCCGGGACGCCGTGGATCGCGCCTACGGCACCGCGCTCGCGCCCCCGACGCGCGAGGAGCTGTGGGAGCGGGCCATGTCTGCCGTGGGCTCGGCCTCATCGGGACTCGGGGACATCGCGATCAACCACGACGACTACCTCGACGAGATCTACGGCTCGTGATCTTCGTCGACACGTCGGCGCTGCTGGCGTTGCTGGACCGGGATGACGAGTTCCATGCGCGCGCCGCCACCGTGATCCGGAGCCTGGGCGCCGACGACGCCCTTCTCACGCACGAGTACGTGCTCGTCGAGACGACGTCGCTGGCCCAGCGGCGACTCGGCCTCCAGGCGGTGCGCAGCTTCGTCGACGACCTCCTGCCCCTGCTCGAGATCGCGTGGGTGGACGAGCCGCTGCATGCCGAGGCACGAGAAGCCATGCTGGCCGCAGGACGCCGAACCGTCTCGCTCGTGGACTGGGTGAGCTTCCTGGTCATGCGGCGCCACGGGGTCCGGCGTGCCTTCACGTTCGACCAGGACTTCGCGCTCGAGGGCTTCGAGGTCCTTCCGGCACCCTGAAGGTACCGGCAGCGCGCTACTCTCCCCGCATGAAGACCGGCCTCCAGCTCTCCTCGTTCACCTGGCCCGGCGGCACCGAGGCCATCGGCCCGACCCTCGGACGCATCTGCCGCGATGCGGACGACGCCGGCTTCGACTCCATCTGGGTCATGGACCACTTCTTCCAGATCCGTGGCGTCGGCCGCCCCGAGGAGCCGATGCTCGAGGGCTGGACCGCGCTGGGCTTCATGGCCGCCCACACGTCACGGGCGCGGCTGGGCCTGATGGTCGGGGGCGTCCACTACCGCCTCCCCGGCCTGTGGGTCAAGGCCGCGACGACCCTCGACGTGCTCTCCGGCGGCCGGGCCTGGCTGGGCATCGGTGCCGCCTGGAACGAGGAGGAGTCACGCGCCCTGGGATTCCCCTTCCCGCCGCTCGGCGAGCGCTTCGAGATGCTCGAGGAGACGCTCCGGATCGTCCACGAGATGTGGACCGGCGAGCGGGGCTCCGAGGCCGCGTTCGAGGGGCGCCACTACCGGGCGGGCCGGCTCCTCAACTCCCCGCAGGCGATCTCACGTCCCCACCCGCCGATCATGATCGGGGGCGGCGGTGAGAAGAAGACCCTGCGACTCGTTGCCCAGTACGCGGACGCGACCAACGTCTTCGGCGGCCCCGAGACGATCCACCACAAGTACGAGGTCATCCGCGAGCACTGCGCCGCGATCGGGCGCGACCCGGACGAGATCGAGCGGTCCACGCTCCAGTCGGTGAAGCTGGACCTGGGTGACGGCCGGCCGGGCGAGAGCCCCCAGCAGGTCATCGACCGGTTCGGCGAGCTCTCGGACGCGGGTGCGCAGCACGTGATCTTCGGCGTGCGCGACGCCTGGAACCCGCGGGTGATGGAGATCCTTGCCCGGGACGTCCTGCCCGAGCTCCGGAAGCTGTAGCGGCTACCCCCCACCGCGTCCGGAGCGCTGCGCGGCGATCACCTCCAGCTGCCCGAGGACCGGGATCGCGCCGAGCCGGGCGAGGATCACCCGGGACGACTCCACCCACGCGGCGACCTCGGGATCGGCCGGCCCGACCGTCGTCGCAGCCTGGAGGCCGAGCAGCGCCTCGTCCCAGGCGAGGCCGAGATCCCGATACGCGGCGAGTCCGAGGCGATAGCCGACCCGTGCAGCGTCCAGGTCACCACCGAGCGCGGCGATTCCCGCCCTAACGGTCGACCGGTCCGCGTCCACCGCGCGGCCTCGGGTCCCGAGCTCGGCGAGCGCGTCCAGCGCCGCCTGCGCCCCATCGGCATCGCGGGCCAGGATTGCCGCCACAGCCACCCTTGGCAGGATGTACGGCGCGTTGAAGTCGCTGATGGGCACGCCCTTGAGCCACTCGTCACGAGCCTTAGGCCAGTCTCCCCGGCCGAACGCCGCCAGGCCGTTGAGGTCGAAGATGCTCGCCTCCATATCGCGGTCCTCGAGCGTCTCGAGCCGCTGGTTGATCTCGAGCCTCGACGCGTCGTCCGACTGCCCCCGCAGGATCCGGAACATCGCGGTTGCCGCGTCGACCACGCTCATGGCGGCGGCGTCGATGTCGAGCTGCCTCGCCACCTCGAGCTCGGCCATCGCCCAGTCCCACTCACCCGTCCGCCGGACGTCCTCGGAAACGTTGCCGAGGATCGTGATCTCCATCGAGCGCTGCCCGAGCCGTCGACACAGGCCCAGCGCCTCGCGCTGCAGCCGCACGGACGTCACGGGATCGTCGAGCGCGGTGATGTTGGCCAGCGTCATCGATGTCCACAGGGAGATGTCGGCCAGGCCGGCCTGTTCCGCGAGATCCCCGGCACCGCCGAGGAGTGCGCTCGCCTCCCACAGCCGTCCCTGGAAGAACGCGGCCATGCCGTTGACCCCCAGGCAGTTCGCCGCGACGTCGATGAGCCCAAGACGCTCGGCTCTCGCGAGGGCGATGTCGGCCCGCTCCCGGGACCGCGCGTACTCGCCGTTGAGCTGCAGGACCTTCGCTGAGCCGGCGAGCAGCCGGATCCAGCGCGGGTCGTCGCCGAGATCGCCGAAGCGCTCGATGGCGGCGTCGAGCTGCGTCGAAGCCTCTTCCCGACGGCGCGCCGAGCCCAGGGCCTCCGCGCGCAGCGCGATCGCCCACGCCAGCGCGGCCGGATCATCGCCAGCCTCGCGCAGCGCGACCGCCTCCTCGAGCAGCGTCACGGCGAGATCGGCGCGGCTGCCGGTGACCGCCGCCTGGCCGGCCTGCTCGATCAGTCCCGCACGGTCCGCGTCGTCGGCTGCCACCTCGAGGGCCTGCTGGAGGAAGGCCACGGCCTGCAGCGGGGCTCCGAGCCGTTCAGCGCGACCGGCAGCCGCCCGAGCAGCGCGACTGCGGCCTTGGCCGCGAGGGCATCCGCCTCCTCGCCCTCCGCCGAGGCGCGGTACGCGGCGACGTAGTGGGCCGCGAGCGCGCCCGCCAGCTCGTCGTCGCCGAGTGATTCGAAGTGGCGGGCGGCAGCGAGGTGCCGCGACCGGCGGTCGCGCATCGCGAGCGTGGAGTACGCGACCTCGCGGATGAGGGCCTGGACGAAGGCGTATTGGCCGCGCTCCGGTGACCGGGGATCGACCTCGACGTGGAGGAGGTCGCCGCGCACGAGCTGGTCGAGCCGACCGTCGATGGCGGCGGCCGTCGAGCCCGCGATCGCCGCCAGCGCGTCGGCCGTGAACGACTGGCCGAGGACGGCCGCATCCTGGAGGAGCGCGCGGTCGGCGGGGTCGAGCGCATCGAGCCGGGCCGCGATCAGTGCGTGCAGCGTACCCGGCACCGCGAGCTCGCCCAGCTCGCCCGCCGGCTCGTAGCCGCCGCCGGCGCGCGCCACGAGGCGCCCGTCCGCGACCAGCATGCGGATGGTCTCGACCGCGTACAGCGGGATCCCCTCGGCGCGGGCGACGATCGACCGGACGGCGGCCTCCGGCAAGCCCGGAACCAAGCCCGCCAGGAGCTCGCGCATCGACGCCTCGTCCAGCGCCTGCAGGTCCAGCGCGAGGAACGAGCGCTTGCCGGCGCCCCAGCCTGGCCGGCGGTCGAGCAGCTCGGGCCGGGCGAGGGTGATGATCAGGATCGGGACGTTGCGGCTCCATTCGAGGAGGTGCTCCACGAAGTCCAGCGTCCCGGGATCGGCCCAGTGCAGGTCCTCGAACAGCAGCGCGACCACGCCGGTCGCCGCGAGCCGCTCGAAGAACGTCCTCCATGCCGAGAACAGCTCGGGCGCGCCTCCGGGAGGCGCCTCGCCCGCGCCGAGGAGCGCGAGGAAGGCCGGCTCGATCCGGCGGCGCTCGGTCTCGTCGGGCACGTGCTCGGCGAGCATGTCCGCGATCCGGGCACGGGTCGTCGCCGCGTCATCGCTCTCGAGGAGCCCCGCTCTCGACCGGACCATCTCGCCCAGCGCCCAGAACGTGATCCCTTCGCCGTACGACGGAGATCGTCCCTCGTGCCACCAGACCTGCTCGACCACGCCGTCGACGTACTTGAGAAACTCCCACGCCAGGCGGCTCTTGCCGATGCCCGCCTGGCCGGTGATCGACACGAGTCGAACCCGCCGCTCTCGCGACGTCGCGTGGAACAGGTCCTTGAGCAACCGCAGCTCGGCGTCGCGGCCGACGAAGGGGGCCTCGAGGCGGTCGTCGCGGCCGCGGCCACGACGCTCGGCGACGATCCGGAGAGCACGCCACGCGACCACCGGAAGGGCCTTTCCCTTCAGGTCGTGCTCCCCGGCTGCCTCGTACGCGACGGCGTCGGCCGTCGCCTGGTGGGTCGCGTCGCCGACGAGGACGGTCCCGGGCGCCGCGGCTGACTGGAGTCGTGCGGCCGTGTTCACGAGGTCCCCGGCCACCATGCCCTGGTCCCTGGAGCCCAGGGTCACGGCCGCCTCGCCCGTGAGCACGCCGCAGCGCGCCTGGATGCCCGGCCCGATCGCCCGAACGGCGTCGACCAGGTCGAGCGCCGCGCGGACGGCACGCTCGGCGTCATCCTCGTGCGCGGTCGGGGCTCCCCAGAGGGCCATCACCGCGTCGCCGATGAACTTCTCGACCCTGCCGCCGTAGCGCCCGATGATCTCCGTTGCGAGGTCGAAGTACTCCGACAGCAGCTCACGGACCGCCTCGGGGTCGCGGCCCTCGGCCAGCGTGGTGAACCCGACGAGGTCCGCGAAGAGCACGGTCACCAGGCGCCGCTCGGCGACCGGCGCCCCGGACACGGGCCGCTCCACCGCACCCGCGGGGGCCACATCGACGGCCGCCGATGGCGCGCCCGCGACCGGACTGCCGCACTCGCCGCAGAAGCGGACGGTGGGCGGGTTCACGGCACCACAGCTGGGACAGGCCAACGCGAGACGCGCGCCGCACTCGCCGCAGAACTTGCGGCCCGCCTCGTTGACCGTGGCGCAACTGGGACAGGTCACGCGTTCGTCTCGGGCATGGCTGCGAGGTTAGCGGATTCCGGTTCCGCCCACGCGGCGCGGATCACCCCGCGGCCCGGGCGATCCGGGCGCCGCGCACGTCGGGCAGCAGGGCGAAGATGGCCCCCGCTGCCACGAGTCCCAGGCCCATGAGCGCCAGGGTCGGGCCGCCGCCGATCGCGTCGAGGAGGATGCCGGCGACCAGCGCGCCGATGGGCATCAGGCCCACCGAGAGCGTGCGCGCCGTCGCGCCCACGCGCCCCAGCAGGGCATCGGGCGAGAGCATGGTCCGCAACGAGATGTAGGCGACGAGGACGTTGGCGTTGAGGATGCCCGCGAGCAGGGCCATCACCACCATCAGCGGTACCGGCGCTCCGACCGAGACGAGCAGGGTCAGGCCGAAGCCCACGGCCCCGCCCAGCATCACCGGTCCCACGGCACGCGGGGCCATCCGGGCCGCCAGCAGGGACCCGCCGAGCGCGCCGAGCGCGAACGCGGAGAGGACGATTCCCACGACCGCGGTGCCGAGGCCCCGGTCCTGCGTGACATAGAAGATGAGCGTCGTCGTGAGGCCGGCCGAGAGGACCTGGATCGCCGTCCACAGCGCGATCACCGAGCGCAGCGTGGCCTGCCGGGCGACGAACGCGACCCCCTCCCTGATGTCCGCCAGGATGTGGGTCTGCTCCGCCCGTCGCTCCGGCCGCAGTGGCCGCCGGATGAACACCAGCGACACGCCCGACACGAGGAACGTGAGGGCGTCGATGGCGATCGTCGGTCCCGGTCCGATGGCACCCGCGAGCAGCCCGGCCAACGCCGGCCCGATGATCCAGCCGATGTTGAACACCGCCTCGAAGACGGCGTTCGCGCGCGGCACCTGGCCACGGCCCACGAGCCCCGGCACCGCGGCCGTGAAGGCGGCCAGCCACAGGACACGCAGCACGTTGATCGGGAACGCGACGAGGATGATGACCGCGAGCGTCGGCCCGCCGAGCCAGATCGAGACCGGCACGAGCGCCGTCAGCACGGCCCGCCCGAGGTCGGCGCCCAGCATCATCTTCCGCCGGTCCCAGCGGTCGGCGTACGCGCCCGCAGGCAGGCCCACGAGCAGGTCGGGCAGCGTCGAGAGGACGCCCACGATCCCCATCGCGAACCCGGATCCCGTCAGTGCGAGCACCAGGATCGGCATCGCCGTGTTGCTGATGGCGTCGCCGAAGGAGCTGATCCCCTGCCCGAACAGCACCACGAGGAAGTCGCGGTTCCGGCGCAGCAATGCGGGTGGCGCCTCGGTCGTCGCCAGGAGCGGCGCCTCGACCGGCGCCAGGGTCGGGGTGGTCACGATGCGAGGGTACGCGGGCCGGCAGCTTCCCGGGAGCGATCCGCGGTCGATACTCCCTGGGGGTATACGGCCAGCATGCTACAGTGAAGGCAGGACAACCCTCGCGACAGGACCGACAATTCCCCCATGACCGACGACAAGACCGCGAACGAAACCGCCGCCAACCCCTTCGGCTCGATGAGCATCAACTTCGGCGGCGGCGAGGCCGCGCCGTCGGGCGGCACCGGCCTCAACCCCTTCGGGGGCGGGATCAGCATGATCGCGGATGCCCCGTCGGACGCGGCGCCGCTTGCGGGCGGGCCGGCGGATGCAGCCCCGGCGGAGGGCCGCACCGAGGCCAAGGTCCTGATCATCGGCTCCGGTCCGGCCGGGCTCACGGCCGCCATCTACGCCGCGCGAGCCAACCTCGAGCCCATCGTGCTGGCGGGCTCCACCCCCGGCGGCCAGCTGATGCTCACGAGCGAGATCGAGAACTACCCGGGCTTCCCCGACGGCATCGACGGGCCGGAGATGATGGGCCGCTTCCGGGCCCAGGCGGCCCGGTTCGGCAGCCACATCGTGGACGTGGACGTGGACCGCGTGGACTTCTCGTCGCGTCCGTTCCGCGCCTGGGCCCGCGGCGTCGAGTACCGCGCTGAGTCGGTCATCATCGCGACCGGCGCCTCCGCGCTGTGGCTGAACATCGAGTCCGAGCAGCGGCTGCGCGGGCGCGGCGTGTCCGCGTGCGCCACGTGCGACGGGTTCTTCTTCCGCGACCGCGAGATCGCGGTGGTGGGCGGCGGCGACTCCGCGATGGAGGAGGCCAACTACCTCACCCGCTTCGCCTCCAAGGTCCACCTGCTCCACCGCCGGGACGGCTTCCGCGCGTCGAAGATCATGATCGACCGCACGTACGGCAACCCCAAGATCGAGGTCCACACGAACACCACGATCGACGAGGTCCTCGGCGACACCAAGGTCGAGGGCCTGCGCCTCAAGGACACGCGGACGGGCGACCTGCGCGAGATGCCCGTCGGGGGCCTGTTCATCGCGATCGGCCACAAGCCCAACACGGATGTGTTCGCGGGCTGGCTCGACACCGACGAGAAGGGCTACCTCGTGGCCCACGAGCACACGTCCAGCCGGATCCCGGGGGTGTTCATCGCGGGCGACGTCAACGATCACCGCTACCGCCAGGCCGTCACCGCGGCGGGCGACGGGGCACGCGCGGCCATCGACGCCGAGCGCTGGCTCGAGAGCGAGGTCATGACGTCGACCCAGATGGTGACGGCGTCGTAGCGGGCGAGCCAGGCGCGTCCCGCGGCGCTCGCGGGCGGCGGCGCGCCATCCTGCGGCACCTGCCGGGTTCCGGGACGATGACCATGCGCGGCAGCGGCGCGCGCGCCCTGGCCAGAGGCACCGGCGGGACCGGCGGTGCCAGTCGCCTCACGCCCCCGAAGGACGACTTCGTGCGGGTGCCCAAGGAGCGACGGGCGGCCACCGTCCGGCGGATCGCGGCGTTCTTCCGGCCCTACCGGCTCCAGGTCGTCGTCGTCCTGATCGCGATCCTCGCGACCAGCCTCATCGGCCTGATCAACCCGTTCCTGCTCAAGCTGCTCATCGACGACGTCATCGTGGGTGGGCAGTACGACAAGCTCAACCTCTACGTCGGGCTGATGATCGCCCTCCCGGTCCTCACCGGGTTGATCGGCGTGGGGCAGGCGTACCTCAACAACGTGATCGGCCAGAGCGTGATGCAGGACCTGCGCAACGCGCTCTACGCCCATCTCCAGCAGATGCCGCTCCGGTTCTTCACCGCCACCCGCACGGGCGAGATCCAGAGCCGGCTCGCCAACGACGTCGGGGGCGTCCAGGCGGTCGTCACGGACACCGCGGCATCGATCACGTCCAACGTGGCCATCGCGATCTCCACGATGCTCGCGATGTTCCTGCTCTCCTGGCAGCTCACGCTGGTCTCGCTCGGGATCCTGCCCTTCTTCCTCTACCTCACCTACCGCGTGGGCAAGGTCCGGCGCGAGGTCAGCACCGAGACCCAGAAGCGTCTCGCCGACATGAGCGCGGTGACCGAGGAGACCCTGTCCGTGTCCGGGATCCTGCTGGGCAAGACGTTCGGCGCCCAGGAGCGGTCCATGGAGCGGTTCCGGCTGCTCAACTTCGAGCTGGCGCGGCTCCAGATCCGCCAGGCCATGGTCGGGCGGTGGTTCTTCGCGATCATCGGGACGATCTTCTCGATCATGCCCGCGTTCGTGTACTGGCTCGCGGGGACGATGGCGGCAAGCGGCAACCCGGCCGCGCCCACGGCCGGCGACATCGTGGCCTTCACGACGCTCCAGAGCCGGCTCTTCTTCCCGCTGGGCCAGCTGCTCAATGTCCAGGTGGAGATCCAGGGATCACTGGCGCTGTTCGACCGGATCTTCGAGTACATGGACCTGGACCCGGAGATCACGGACGCGCCCGACGCGGTCGCCCTCGAGCCCTCCGAGGTCCTGGGTGCCGTGGCGTTCGAGGGGGTGTCGTTCAGCTACCCGGCGGAGCCGGCGGCGGTCGGGGCGGCGAGCGGCGAGGACGGCGACTCGGAGGGCGAGGACGAGGGCGAGCGACGAGGCGGCAGCGGCCGACGAGGCCGAGGTGCTCGACGAGGTCGCGGAGGTGTACCCGGTCACGACGTCGCCCTTCGGCCTGGAGGACGTGTCGTTCGAGGCGAAGCCGGGCGAGCTGGTCGCGCTCGTGGGGCCGTCCGGCGCCGGCAAGACCACCACGACCTACCTGATCCCGCGGCTCTATGACGTCGAGGACGGCCGGGTGACGATCGACGGCAT
>CAVOWV010000020.1:0-55498 GCA_963700245.1 uncultured Chloroflexia bacterium | reverse complement strand
CACCTCGTGACAATTCGCGGCATCGGCTACCGGCTGGATCCGCCGTTGCGTTAACCCGACCTTAACGCTTCGCACACGACCTGTTGACAACCCGGCCCGATCGTGGGACCGGCAGAAGACCGATGGCGCCCCCCGCACAGGGCACGACGCCAGACAAGGAGACCCTCCGTGACGCTCGCATCTACCAAGCGCATCGGCGCCCTCGCCCTGGCCGCGACGGTGTTCGTCGCCGCCTGCGGCGGATCCGCGGCCACGTCAGCTCCTGCCAGTGGGGCCCCTGCCGGTGGCGGAGCCTCCGGCGAGATCTTCGTGTCCGGCTCGTCCACGGTCGAGCCCATCTCGACGGGCGTCGCCGAGGCGTTCGCCGCGGCCAACCCGGACTTCAAGTACACCGTCGAAGGCCCGGGCACCGGCGACGGGTTCAAGAAGTTCTGCGCCGGCGAGACCGATATCTCCGACGCCTCGCGCAAGATCAAGGACGAAGAGGCCAAGGCCTGCGCCGACGCCGGTATCGAGTACGTGGAGCTCAAGGTCGCGATCGACGGCATGTCGGTCCTGACGTCCGTCAACAACAAGGCCGTCGCCTGTCTCAGCCTCGCGGATCTCTACGCGCTGATCGGACCCGAGTCCACCAACTTTGCCAAGTGGAGTGACGCCGCGGCGCTCGGCAAGGAGCTGGGCTCCGACACCGTATTCCCCGACGCCGACCTCAAGATCACCGGGCCCGGCGAGGAGTCGGGGACCTTCGACAGCTTCGTCGAGCTCGCGATCGCCAAGACCGCTGAGAAGCGCGGCCAGGAACCCAATACCCGTCCCGACTACACGGCCTCGCCCAACGACAACGCCATCATCGCTGGGATCGCGGGCAGTGACACCTCGCTGGGCTGGGTCGGCTTCGCCTTCGCAGAGGAGAACAAGGACAAGGTCGCCGAGATCCAGGTCTCCAAGGACGTCAACGGGACGTGCGTCGCCCCGACTCCGGAGACCATCGCCGACGGCTCCTACCCGCTCTCCCGCGATCTCTTCATCTACGTCAACAAGGCGAAGGCGGCCGAGAACCCGGCCGTTACCGCCTACGTCGACTACTACCTCGCCGACGGGACGATCGATGCTGTCCTTGAGGCCGTCCCCTATGTCGGCCTCACGGCCGACGCGCTCGCCGAGACGCGGGCGACCTGGGACGCGTCGAAGTAGCCACGCGCTCCTCCTCCGCGAACGGGCCGGCGTCATGAGGCGCCCGGCCCGTTCGTTCACGTATCCTCCACTCCGATGCTCTGACCACACAGGAGCCGTGACCCGCTGATGGCCCAGGCAAGTCCAGCCCCCCTGGCCGGGATCTCGCTGCGTGGCAGCGCCCGGCGGCAACGCCGGGAGAGGATCGTCCGCGGCGTGTTCCTCGCCGCGTCGCTGATCACGATCCTGATCAGCGTGTTCATCATCGGAGCCGTCCTGTTCGAGGCGATCAGCTTCCTGTCGCAGATCGACCTCGGCCAGCTGTTCGGCATCGGTTGGTTCCCGCGCCGCGGCATCTTCGATGTCTCGACCATCGTCATCGGGACGCTCATCGTCACCGTGATCGCCATGGTGATCGCGGCGCCGGTGGGCATCCTCTCGGCGATCTACCTGTCCGAGTACGCCACGCCGAAGTTCCGCAAGACCGTCAAGCCGATCCTCGAGGTCCTCGCCGGCATTCCCAGCGTCGTCCTGGGGTTCTTCGCCCTGACGCTGCTGACGCCGACGCTGATCCAGCCGCTGTTCGAGGAGGCCAACTCCTTCAACCTCGCGGCCGCGGGGCTGGGTGTCGGGATCCTGTCGATCCCGCTCGTCGCCTCCGTCGCAGAGGATGCGATGCGCGCGGTGCCCCAGAGCCTGCGCGAGGCGTCGTACGGACTCGGAGCCCGCAAGATCACCACGTCGCTGAGAGTGGTCTTCCCGGCTGCGGTCTCCGGCATCGTCGCTGCGCTCATGCTCGCGACCAGCCGGGCGATCGGTGAGACGATGGTGGTGGCGGTAGCCGCTGGCGCCCCCCAGGCGCGGACGCTGAACCCGCTCGATCCGGGCGGCACGATGACCTCCGCCATGGTCGGCCTCGCCACGGGCAGCGACCAGGTCACGGGCAACAGCGCGGCCTTCCAGAGCCTGTTCTTCGTGGGGCTGCTGCTGTTCCTCATCACCCTCGTCCTCAACGTGGTCGGCGACGCCTTCGTGCGCCGCGCGCGGCAGCGGTACTAGGAGCCTGGGATGACCTCGATCGGATCCTCCTCCGCCGCCACGAGCGCCGCGGTCCGCGCCGGCATCACCGGCAGTGCACGGCGTGACATCTGGGGCACGGTGTTCCAGGTACTGCTCCTCGGAAGCCTGTTGTTCTCGCTCGCGATCCTGTTCGTCCTCATCGCGGATGTCCTGAGTCGCGCGGTCCCGGTGTTCGCGGACCGCGGTCTCGGGTTCCTCACCTCGCCCCTGTCGTCCAACCCGGCCAAGGCCGGCATCATCCAGGGCCTTGTCGGCACGGCCATCCTGGCCGCGATCGTGGCGGTCCTGGCGTTCCCGTTCGGCCTGGCGACGGCGATCTACCTCGAGGAATACGCCGCCGACACGAAGCTCACCCGGTTCATCCAGATCAACATCCGCAACCTTGCGGGCGTCCCGTCGGTGGTCTATGGCCTGCTGGGCCTGTCGGTCTTCGTCGCACTCATGAACGCCGTGGACGGCGACGGATCCGGGCGCAACATCCTGGCCGGTGGCATCACGCTGGCGGTCCTCGTGCTTCCGATCGTGATCATCACGTCCATCGAGGCGCTGCGGTCCGTGCCGAACACCATCAGGGAGGCTGGCTACGGCGTCGGGGCCTCGCGCTGGGAGGTGACGCGACAGCTCGTTCTTCCCTCTGCAGCACCCGGGATCCTGACCGGCACCGTGCTCGCGCTCTCACGGGCGCTGGGCGAGACCGCGCCGCTCATCCTGGTCGGGGCGGTCCTCGGATCGTTCTCCGGGCTGTCGCTGTCGTCGCTTGTTCACCGGCAGCTACACCGCGCTGCCGGTCATCGTCTACGACTGGGCCCGCAAGCCACAGGAGGCCTTCCGGGCCGATGCCGCGGCGGCCATCGTCGTCCTGCTCATCATCACGATCGTCGCGAACGTGATCGCGATCCTCCTCCGCAGTCGCTACGAGCGGGCCTGGTGATGCCCGACACCACCGGAGATCCCATGACCGCCCCCACTGTCCTCGACCCCGAAACCCTGGCGCCGGCTCCGCAAGGGCCTGCCGTGTCGATCCACGTCGGGCGCCCTGAAGCCGACGGCGATGCTGTCGCGCCGGCCAGGGGCGAGGACGTCATCCGCATCGAGAACCTGGACTTCTACTACTCCAAGTTCCGCGCGGTCAAAGGCATCAACATCGCCTTCGAGGCGCGCAAGATCACGGCCCTGATCGGTCCGTCCGGGTGCGGCAAGTCCACCCTGCTCCGGACGATCAACCGCATGAACGACCTGATCACGGGCACCCGCGTCGAGGGCAAGGTGCTCTACCACGACGTGGACCTGTACGCGAAGGACGTCGACCCCGTCGAGGTCCGCCGCCGGATCGGCATGGTGTTCCAGAAGGCGAACCCCTTTCCCAAGTCGATCTACGACAACATCGCCTTCGGGCCCCGCATCAATGGCCACAAGGGCGACATGGATGAGCTCGTCGAGTCGAGCCTGCGCCGCGCCGCGCTCTGGGACGATGTCAAGGACAAGCTGAAGCAGTCGGGCCTGGCCCTCTCGGGTGGCCAGCAGCAGCGCCTGTGCATCGCGCGGGCCATCGCCACGAGCCCGGACGTCATCCTCATGGACGAGCCCTGCTCGGCGCTGGACCCGCGGTCCACGCTCCAGATCGAGGAGCTGATGTTCGAGCTCAAGGAGCAGTACACGATCGTCATCGTCACCCACAACATGCAGCAGGCTGCCCGCGCGTCGGACTACACGGTGTTCCTCAACATGGCCGATGATCGGGCCGGGTACGTTGTCGAGGAGGGTCCGACCCTCGGCATCTTCACGAACCCGCAGAACCAGCTCACCGAGGACTACGTCTCGGGCCGGTTCGGCTGAGCGGCGGAGGAGCAGACCCATGGACAACCAGCACGGCTCCGGGCCGCACGTGGCGGACGCCTTCGGCGGCAGCTTCGACGATCTCTCGCCGGCCCAACCCGTCGAGCCCCCCGGCCCCGCCTTCCCACCCACCCACGGGATCCGCAGCGCGTACGACCGCGAGATCGCCGAGGTCAAGGACAATGTCCTCCGGATGGGCTCCATGGTGGAGGCCCAGATCCACGCCGCCATCGACGCCCTCGTCGCGCACGACGCCGATGCCGCCACGAAGGTGATCCTCGACGACCGGCAGATCAACGAGGTGCAGCGCAAGGCCACCGCGATGATCGCCGCCGTGATCGCCACCCAGAACCCGGTCGCGCGCGACCTGCGCTACCTGCTCACGCTGGACCACGTCAGCTACGAGCTGGAGCGCATGGGCGACCACGCGGGCTCCGTGGCCAAGCAGGCGCGCAAGCTGGCCCCCTACCCGCCGCTCAAGGACTACGTGCTGCTCCCGCAGCTGGGCGAGCGGGTCGCGGACCTGGTGCAGGGCATCATCCGGGCCCTGGTGGACGTCGACCAGGACCGGGCGCGCGAGGTCGCCAAGCTGGACGACGAGGTGGACGAGCTCTACCACCGCATCTTCGAGCGAGGTGCTCGGCCTGATGCGCGACGACCCGGCCAACGTGGACCCCGGCACGCGCATCCTGTTCGCCGCCCACTACCTCGAGCGCATCGGCGACCGGGTGACGAACATCGCCGAGGACATCGTGTTCCTCGCCTCGGGCGAGGTTGAGGACCTGAACCTTTGAGCCAGCCGCATGTTCCGGACGACCACCACGATCACGGCGCGTTCCATGGCGAGGCGGCGCCGATCCGGGTCCTGATCGTGTGCACGGGCAACAGCGCCCGCTCGATCCTCGGTGAGGCGCTGCTGCGGCACCTCGGTGGCGACCGTGTCGAGGCCTGCTCCGCGGGGACGCACCCGGGCACGGTCAACCCCCTGAGCCTGCGGGTCCTCGAAGAGGCCGGCATCTCGACCGAGGGGCTGCGCTCCAAGTCCGTGAACGAGTACCTCGGCCAGCGGTTCGACTACGTGATCACCGTGTGCGACGACGCTCGCGACGCCTGCCCGGTCTTCCCGGGCGTCCACGAGTCCATGCACTGGGGGTTCCCGGACCCGGCGAAGGCGACCGGCACGGACGAGGAGCGGCTCGCGGCCTTCCGGTCGGTCCTCACGGGCCTCGGGCAGCGGATCCACCAGTTCCTGCCCCTGGCGGAGCGCTACGCGGCGGAGCGGAAGCCCATCGAGCTCGGATGATCACCCTGTTCCTCCTGCGCCACGCGCACGCCGGCGATCCCGAGCGCTGGACCGGCGACGACGGTATCCGTCCGCTCACCGACAAGGGCCGGCGCCAGGCGGAGCGCGTCGGCAACCTGCTGGCCGCCGCGGACTCGTCCCCGGATCTCGTGGTCACCTCCCCGCTGGTGCGCGCCGAGGAGACCGCGCGGATCGTGGCCGGGGTGCTGGACGTCCCGCTCGTCGTGGACCGGCGGCTCGCGGGGCCGCTGTACGCCGAGGTCGTCCAGGACATCCTCGCGGACGCCGGGCCTGCCGAGCGCCCGTGCCTGGTCGGCCACGACCCGGACTTCTCGTCGCTGCTCGGCGAGCTGATCGGCGTGGCGGCCGTGCCAATGCGCAAGGGAGCCCTCGCCCGGGTGGACTTCGAGGGGCACGTTCGCAGCGGGCGCGGCACCCTGCGGTTCCTGGTGCCGCCAGAGATCCTGTCCGGGCGCTGATCGCCGGCCGCAAGACGGTCAGCCCAGGATGGCGGTCAGCCCAGGCGCGTCCAGGACCAGCGCATGGAGTGCGTCATCGGCCGGCCCGGGATCACCACGTCAGGCGAGGGTCCGAGTCCGTCCGGCGGCCCCGACTGGGGCTCCACGCAGATCGCGTGCTCCGGCATCGAGTAGATCACCCACCAGGGGCAGGTGGACGCGACCGACAGGCGCAGCTGGCCGGGCCACTCGAGGACGGGATCCGCGGCGAGATCCGTGAACGCGTCATCCCAGGGGCCGGCGGTCGGTGGCACCCGCTCCCCCGTCGGGATCCCGTCGGCGCCGCGCACGAGCATCGTGCCGGCACGGAACGCCAGGCTCACGGGCTCGGTACCCTCGGCCAGCACGCGTCGGAACCACGGGTGCCAGCCGATCACGGCCGGCATCGGCTGCTCTGCCGATGACGGTCATCGTCACCTCGAGCCCGTCCTCGCCCAGCGCGAAGCGCTGGACGACCCGGCCGCGGAACGGCCAGCGCTCGTCGAGGTCGATGGCGATGGTGTCGTCGCCCACGACCGACCACGGTCTGTCGTAGACGACACCGTGGATCGCATGGGGAGCCATCGTGATGGGCAGCTGGTGGGTCTGGCCGTCGAACACGAACCTGCCCAGGTTGACGCGGCCGGCCCACGGCGCCATGGGGTAGCTGCCCCAGGAGATCGGGTCGCGGGGATCACCGGCGACCAGCAGCTCCCTGCCCCCGATGACGACGGAGCCCAGCCGGCCGCCATCCCGTGGCCGCACGACCACCCGTGCATCTCCGGCCTCAAGCACCAGCTGCGTCTCGTCCACGCTCACCCTCTTCGAGCTTCCACGATGAACCCGGGGCCCGGACACACGACGCGCCGCCCGTTGGGACGGGCGGCGCGAGCGTGCGGAGGAGCGAGGGTCACGGCCGACGGCCGGGGATCAATCGGACCTGTCAGGCGTCCCGTGTCTTGCCGCGGATGTCGAAGTACACGGCAATCAGCAGCACGAGGGCCTTGACCATGAACTGGTAGTCGATCGGGATGGACATCACGCCCATGCCGATGTTGAGGAGGCCGAAGAACAGGGCGCCGATGACCGTGCCGGCAACCGTGCCGACGCCGCCATACGCGGACGCGCCGCCGACGAAGGTGGCCGCGATGACGTCCAGCTCGAAGCCGTAGCCGGCCTTGGGGGTGGCGGAGTTGAAGCGAGCAGCGATGATCATGCCGCCGAGGGCCGCCAGCACGCCCATGTTGATGAACACCAGGAAGACCATCCACTTGGCGTTGACGCCCGACAGCGTCGCCGCCTTGGCGTTGCCGCCGACGGCGTAGATGCGCCGGCCGATGGTGGTCTTGAGGGTCAGGAACATGTAGACGCCGATCAGGATGAACGAGATCAGCGCCACGATCGGCAGGCCCTTGTAGCCCGCGAGCCGGTAGGCGATGAACATGATCCCGAGGATGATCCCGGTGTTGCGCAGCCAGAACTGGGCCATGGACGGGACGGCGAAGCCGTACTTCACCTGTTCCCGGCGGGAGCGCCAGCCGAGGAAGACCACGAACCCGCTGAGGATCGCGCCGACCAGCAGCGTGGTCAGGCTGAGCGGTTCACCACCGACGGGCAGGACGAGCGGGCCGATGGCGATCGGCGGGGTCCCGGTGCCGAACGGGTCCGCGACCTTGGGGAACAGCTCCGGGATGAACCCTGACGAGATGGCGCGGAAGCTCTCGGGGAACGGGCCCACCGGCTGGCCGCCCAGCATGAACAGGGTGGCGCCGCGGAACAGGAGCATGCCGGCGAGGGTGACGATGAACGATGGGACGCGCAGGTAGGCGATCCAGGCGCCCTGGAAGACGCCGATCAGGCCGCCCGCGATCAGGGTGACCGCTACGGCGAGGATCGGGTCGAGCTGCACCTCGCCCAGGACCGGGACCTCGACGCCGACCAGGAGCACGGCGACGATCGCGCCCAGGAAGCCGGCCACCGAGCCGACCGACAGGTCGATGTGGCCGATGACGATGACGAGCAGCATCCCCAGGGCCATGACGAGGATGTAGCCGTTCTGGAGGAAGACATTGGTCACGTTCAGCGACTTGAGCATCACGCCGTTGGTCGTGATCTGGAAGAACACGACCACGATGAGCAGGGCGACGAGCATGCCGCCCCGGCCGATGGCGGCGCGGATCGTCGCGAGGGCGCTCGTGCTCGGGTCCGAGTAGGCGACCGGCGGGGCGCCGGGGGGGGTGACTTCCGTGGGCGCGCTCACAGCACGACCTCCTCAGCTCCGGCGCGGGCGAGCCGCATGATGGCCGACATGACGTTCTCCGGGGTGGCCTCGCTGGCGGGCATCTCCGCGGCGATCTGCCCCGCGGCCATGACGTAGATGCGGTCCGAGACCCCCAGGACCTCCGGGAGCTCGGACGAGATGACGATGACGGCCTTGCCCTCTGCCGCGAGCCGGTTGATGATCGTGTAGATCTCGTACTTGGCGCCGACGTCGATGCCGCGCGTGGGCTCGTCGAGGATCAGCAGGTCCGGGTTGGCGAACAGCCACTTGGCCAGGACGACCTTCTGCTGGTTGCCGCCCGAGAGGTTGACCGTGATCTGCTTGACGCTCGGCGTCTTGATCGACAGTGCGTCCCGGAACTCGTTGGCGACCGTGATCTCCTTGGGTCCGCTGATGACGCCGCCGCTCGACACACCACCGAGGTTGGCCATCGTGATGTTGGTCTTCACGTCGTTCATGAGCACGAGCCCGTAGGTCTTGCGATCCTCGGTGACGTACGCGATACCGTGGCCCACGGCCTTGGGGATGGTGCTGACGTCCACCTCCTGGCCGTCCTTGAGCACCTGGCCGCTCTTGAAGTGGCCCCACGACCGGCCGAAGAGGCTCATGGCGAACTCGGTCCGGCCGGCGCCCATGAGCCCGGCGATGCCGACGACCTCGCCCTTGCGGACGTTGAGGCTCACGTCGTTGATGACCATCCGGTCCGAGTAGACGGGGTGGGCCACCTTCCAGTTGCGGACCTCGAACGCGATGTCGCCGATCGTCGCCTCACGGGGCGGGAACCGGTGGGTCATGTCCCGGCCGACCATGCCCTTGATGATCCGGTCCTCGGTGACGTCCCCGCCCGTGGCGTCGAGCGACTCGATCACGGCGCCATCCCGCAGGATGGTGATCGTGTCCGCGACCGACTCGACCTCCTTCAGCTTGTGGGAGATCAGGACGCAGGCGATGCCCTGATCGCGGAACTCGCGGAGCAGCCTGGAGCAGCTGCTGGGAGTCGTTCTCGTTGAGCGCCGACGTGGGCTCGTCGAGGATCAGGAGCTCGACGTTCTTGGACAGCGCCTTGGCGATCTCGACCAGCTGCTGCTTGCCGACGCCGATCCGGCTGATCTTCGTGTTGGAGCGACTCGTCGAGACCCACCTTCTTGAGCAGCTCGATCGCCTTGGCGTGCGACTTGCTCCAGTTGATGACGCCCGCCGTGGCCTGCTCGTTGGCGAGGAAGATGTTCTCGGTGATCGAGAGCTCGGGGATGAGGGCGAGCTCCTGGTGGATGATGACGATGCCCTTGTGCTCGCTGTCACGGATGGTGTGGAAGCGGCACTCCTCGCCCTTGTAGAAGAACTGGCCGTCGTAGGACCCGTAGGGATACACACCCGAGACGACCTTCATGAGGGTCGACTTGCCGGCCCCGTTCTCGCCCACCAGGGCGTGGATCTCGCCCGGCCGGACGGAGAAGGTGACGTCCTTCAACGCCTTGACGCCCGGGAACTCCTTCGTGATGCCGCGCATCTCGAGCAGAACGTCGCTCACAGCACCGCCGCCCTCTCGCCCTCGTGTTGTGGATATGGAAACGCGGGTGTGCGAGGTCGGTGACCGCCGCACACCCGCGATGGTGATCCTAGTCTAGGGCAGCGCCTAGGGCTGGACTTCCTCGGCCGTGTAGTAGCCGGTGTCGACCAGTTCCTGGGTGACGTTGTCCTTGGTCACGGAGGTGACCGGCAGGAGGTAGGACGGGACGACCTTGACGCCGTTGTCGTACGTCTTGGTGTCGTTCACGTCGACGGTCTGGCCCGCGAGGAGCTGGCCAACCATCTCGGCGACCTTGGCGGCCAGCGTGCGGGTGTCCTTGAACACCGTGCTGGTCTGCTCGTCGGCGAGGATGGACTTGACGGACGGGAGCTCGGCGTCCTGGCCGGTCACGACCGGTCCGGGCTTGTCCGCGCTGTAGTAGCCGACCTGCTTCAGGGCGGCGATGATGCCGCGGCTGATGCCGTCGTAGGGGGACAGGACCGCGTCAACGCGCTTGTCGGCGTACTTGGAGGCGAGGATGTTGTCCATGCGGGCCTGGGCTGCGTCGCCCGACCAGCGGAGCGTGCCGACCTGGCCGGGGAACTCGGTCTCACCGGACTGGACGACGAGCTCGCCGCTGTCGATGTAAGGGCTGCAGGATGGACATGGCGCCGTTGAAGAAGAACCCGGCGTTGTTGTCGTCCGGCGAGCCGGCGAACAGCTCGAGGTTGAAGGGGCCCTTCTGCGGTCGCCAGCTTGAGGCTGTCGACGATCGAGCCGGCCTGGGCGACGCCCACGGCGAAGTTGTCGAACGCGGCGTAGTAGTCGACGTTCGGCGACTCGCGGATCAGGCGGTCATAGGCGAAGACCTTGATGCCCGCGTCCGCAGCCTTCTGCAGGGTGTCGGCGAGGGTGGTGCCGTCGATGGCGGCGATCACGAGGGCCTTGGCGCCCTTCGTGATCATGTTCTCGACCTGGTTGAGCTGGGTCGGGATGTCGTCCTCGGCGTACTGGAGGTCGGTCTCATAGCCGGCCGCCTGCAGCGACTTGACGAGGTTGTCGCCGTCCGCGATCCAGCGGGCGGAGGACTTGGTCGGCATCGCGATGCCGACGAGGCCGCCTGCCTCGGGAGCCATGGACTCGGCCGGGGCCATGGACTCGGCGCGGGGCCTCGGTGGCAGCCGGGGCCTCGGTGGCCGCGGGAGCCGGGGTGGCGGTCGCTGCCGCCGCACGCGGCGACGACCAGGGCACCGGCCATGAAGGCCACTGTCAGGAGCTTCTTCATCGGTTGTTGCACTCCTCCTCTGTGGGGCGGGTGCCCCACGATCTGCGTCCCCCGTTCGCCCCAGCTCGCTGCGGCCGTGCCGCCTGCCCGCTGGTGGAGTCGTGACGACTCCAGGTCGAGGTCGGTGAACGCTTGCCGTTATCGTTCCCGTGAACGATAACGGTCGCATGCTATTCGCTTGACGCGCCCTGCGTCAAGCCGGTCCGTCAAGCCCGAAACCGGTTTCGGAATCGGGCCGTCAGGGTGACGTTCGGCCCGTTCTAGAGCCCCTTCGCCAGCAGCCAGTAGAGGTCGTTCCACCGGAGCTGGTCGCGGAAGCCGTCGAGCGTGGTCCGTTCGTCGATGACCAGGAGCTCTACCCCGGACATCGCCGCGAAGTCTCGCAGATGTTGCGATGTCACGCTGAAGCCGAGGCTCGTGTGATGGGAGCCGCCCGCGTAGATCCAGGCGGCCGCGCCGGTCCGAAGGTCGGGTCGTGGGCGCCAGACGGCGCGGGCGACCGGGAGCTTCGGGAGGGGCTGCTCCGCGGGCACGACGTCGACGACGGTCGCGACCATGCGGAAACGCTGCCCCATGTCGGTGATGCAGGCGGCCACGGCGGGTCCCGGATGCGCGTCGAAGACGAGCCGGACGGGGTCCTCCTTGCCGCCGATGGACAGGGGGTGGACCTCGAGGCGGGGACGGTCGCCCGCGATGGACGGGCAGACCTCGAGCATGTGGGCGCCGAGGATCAGGTCGTCGTCGCCCGTGAGGTGGTAGGTGTAGTCCTCCATGAACGACGTGCCGCCGGGGAGCCCGGCCGACATGACCTTCATGGCGCGGACCATCGCGGAGGTCTTCCAGTCCCCTTCCCCGCCGAAGCCGTAGCCGTCGGCCATGAGGCGCTGGACGGCGAGACCGGGGAGCTGCTTGAGGCCGTGCAGGTCCTCGAAGGTGTCGGTGAACGCGGTGAACCCGCCGTCGGCGAGGAAGCGGCGCAGGCCGAGCTCGATGCGGGCGCCATCGCGCAGGCTCTGCGCACGGTCGCCGCCCGGCCGCAGCTCCGCGGCCACGTCGTACTCGTCGAGGTACTGCGCCACCAGGGCATCCACGTCGGCGTCGGACGCCTCGTTGACCACCTTGACGAGGTCACCCACGCCCCAGGTGTTGATGGAGAAGCCGAGCCTGCGCTGGGCCTCCACCTTGTCGCCGTCCGTGACCGCGACCTCGCGCATGTTGTCGCCGAACCGCGCGATCTTCCCGCCCTGCCAGTCGGCCTTGGCGCATGCGGCGCGCGTCCAGGTCCCGATCTCCTCCTGGACGACCGCGTCGCCCCAGTGGCCGACGACCACCTTGCGCTCGAGGCGCATCCGGGCTGCGATGAACCCGAACTCCCGGTCGCCGTGGGCGGCCTGGTTGAGGTTCATGAAGTCCATGTCGATGTCGGCCCAAGGGATCTCGCGGTTGTACTGCGTGTGGAGGTGCAGGAACGGCTTGTCCAGCGCCTCGAGGCCGGCGATCCACATCTTGGCCGGGCTGAACGTGTGCATCCAGGTGATCAGGCCCACGCAGGCCGGGTCCGCGTTGGCCTCGCGGACCAGCGCCAGGATGCCGTCCGAGCCCGTCAGGACCGGCTTCGCGAGGACCCGGACGGGAATCGCCGGCGCGTCGTCCAGGGCGGCCGCGATCTGGGCGGAGTGCTGGGCGACGTGCTCCAGCGTGTCCGGACCGTAGAGGTGCTGGCTGCCGGTGACGAACCAGACCTCGGATTCCGCTAGGTTCAACACGTGGAGTCTCCCAGGGTGGCGGCCCGGCGCGTCAGCGCTGGCCGTAGACGTTCATGTAGCGGTCGTGGAGCTTGGCCACGACATCCTCGGGGAGGACGTCGGGCGTGCCCAGCTGGAGGGCCATGAAGACCGTCGCGGCCACGTCCTCGGTCATGACCGCGGCCTTGACCGCGGCCTTGGCCGTGGGGCCGATCGTGAACACGCCGTGGTTCTTGAGCAGGATCGCGGGCGAGGTGCCGATCCCCTCGACGACGAGCCTGCCGATCCCCTCGTCGCCGATCAGCGTGAAGCCCGCGCACGGGATCTCGCCGCCGAACTCGTCGGCCTGGGCGGTGAGGTAGACGGGGATGGACCGGCCGACGGCCGCGAACGCGGTCGCGTAGCGTGAGTGGGTGTGGACGACGCCGTTCACGTCCGGCCGGTGGCGGTAGATGTAGAGGTGGCTCGCGGTGTCGGAGCTGGGCGAGTAGCTGCCCTCCACGACCGACCCGTCGGGGTCCACCACGACCATCGTCTCCGCGGTCAGGTCCTCGTAGCGGACGCCGGACGGCTTGATCGCCACGAGCCCCGTCTCCGGGTCGCGGGCGGAGACGTTGCCGCCCGTCCAGCGAACCAGGTCGTTCGCCGGGAGCTCCGCGTGGAGCGCCACGAGCTGCTCACGCAGCGCCGCCAGTCGCATCAGCCCACCTCCGCCCTGGTCCGCAACGCCACCGCCGTGACAACCGGCGCGCGGACCGTTATCGTTCCCGTTACCGTTCACGCTACCACATCGGCGCAACGCCGAAACCCGTCCGCACCGATCCGGACACATGAGGAGCGCCAGACACTTGCGCCGGCAGCACAGGGTGACGATCAAGGAGATCGCCGCGATGACGGGCGTCTCCACGCAGACCGTCTCCCGCGTGATCAACAATCGCCCCGATGTCTCCCCCGGAGACGCGACGGGCGGTCGAGGCCGCCATCGCGGAGCACGGGTTCCAGCCGAGTGCGGTCGCCCGGAGCCTCGTCCAGCGGCGCTCGCAGATGCTGGGCGTGATCGTCGCCGGCCTCAAGTACTTCGGCGTCGCGCAGACCGTGAACGGGATGGCGGAGGCCACGGAGGCCGCCGGCTACTCGATCATCCTCAAGGAGCTGGGCAGCTTCGACCTGCCGGACATCGTTCCCGGTCGTGGAGTTCTTCGTCGCCCACCGGGTGGAGGGCATCATCTTCGCGCCACCCCAGATGGGCGCCAACATCCGCCACCTGCAGGAGCAGCTGCCGCCTTCGACGCCACCCGTTATCTTCCTCAAGGCCGAGCCGAGCGAGCGGTTCCAGTCCATCGGCATCGACAACGTCGAGGCCGCCCGGGTCGCCACGCGACACCTTCTCGCCCTGGGCCGCACGCGGGTCGCGCACCTGGCCGGACCGCTGGAGTGGCGCGAGGCACGCGACCGTCGCGACGGCTGGCTGGACGCACTTGGCCGGGGCCGGCCTCGAGCCCGGACCGATGGCCGTGGGCGACTGGACGTCCGCGAGCGGCGCGGCGGCGTTCGCCCAGATCCTGGAGGCGGACCCGGCGGTGGACGCGCTGTTCGCGGCGAGCGACCAGATGGCCCTGGGCGCCATGCACGTCGCCAACGCGCGCGGGATCCGCATCCCGGAGCAGCTGGCCGTGGTCGGGTTCGACGGGCTGCCCGAGGCGGCGGAGTTCACGCCATCGCTGACCACCATCCGCCAACCGCTCCAGGAGATCGGGAGGCTCGCCGTGGAGGAGCTGGTGGCCAGCTTCGGGACGGAGACCGGGCCCGTCCCACGGACCATCATGCTGCCGACGGAGCTCGTGCTCGGCGATAGCGCGCCCATGGCCGCGACCGGGGCAACGGGAGCCGCAGCCACCGGGGTGGCGAGCCGCGCGTCCCGCCGCGCCACCGCCGTCACCTGACCCGGGCCACGGCCCACGCTCGAGCGCAGCCTCTTCCGACCCACGCTACCCGTCGAGCGCGGCCGCCTCCACGCAGCACGCGACGACGCCCAGCCGGGCCATCCGGTCGAAGGTCGCGCGATGGCGCACCGTCCATGCCGCCACCTCGAGGCCGGCGTCGCGAGCTCGCGCGACCGACGACGGCGTGATGGCCCGGTCCAGCACGGACACGGCGCGGCAGCCCAGGTCGACGGCCAGCGAGACCGTCCCTGGCGAGAGGTCCTCGGCGTTGAGCCAGCGGGTCCACCCAGGGAGCAGATCCCCCATCGCCAGCAGCGTCGCGGGCTCGAAGGACGAGACGACCGCGGTCGCCGGCTCCTCGCCGCGTGCCGCGAGCAGGATGGCCGCCGTGACCTCGCCATGACCGTCGCCCTTGAGCTCGAGGTCCATCCAGGCCCGCGGGAGCGCGGCGAGCACGTCGTCCAGGCGCGGGATCCCGTGAACGGCAAGCTCCGCCGCCTCGAGGCGGTCCACGCGCTGCCGAACGTGCTGGACGCGCGCGAGCGTGGGGTCGTGGAGCAGCACGGGGACGCCATCGCGGGACAGGCGGACGTCGAACTCCACGCCGTCGCAGCCCGGGACCCGCATCGCGGCCTCGAGCGCAAGGAGCGTGTTCTCCGGGGCCACGCGGGAATCGCCGCGGTGAGCGAGCCGCAGTGGCCGCCGGCCATGCGCGAGCCCGGACTCGAACCCGGTCACTCGCCGCCCTGGCCGATGACCACGTGCGCGGCGACGCCCACGTGGTCCGACGGGTACAGGGTGGGATCGCCGACGGCCGGCCGGTCGAAGCACAGGCGCGCATCGTCGACGCGGAACGAGCCCCGCAGCCAGAGGTAGTCCATGCAGCCTGGATCACCGTCGGTGTCCATGCCCGGCGCGACGAGGCCCGACGGCCAGGTGACCGCGGGCTCCTCGCCGTTCGCCTCGACGTACGCAGACGCGAAGCCCGCCGCGGTCATGCGTCCGTAGGCAGGCTCGCCGGGTTCGGCGTTGAAGTCGCCGGCCACGATGAGCGCGTCGTGCTCCGGCAGGTCGTCGAGCCACCCGATGAGCCGCTCGACCTGGGCGACCCGCAGCGCCTCGTCCGCCGGGACGTGGTGCAGGTGGGTGACCGCGAAGACGAGGCGGGCGCCGCTGGGGAGCGCCAGCAGCGCGCGATGGGCGGATCTCGTGGCCCCGAGGTCAAGGCGCTCGACGTCGGTGGCGCGCAGGGGCTGCCTGACCAGGAGGCTGTTGCCGTATTCCGGGCGCCCGGCCCAGCCGCGGACGGCCTCGTAGCGGCCCTCGCCGGCGGCACCCAGCAGGCGGTCCTGCTGGAGCGGGTACACGACCTCGTTGAGCCCGAGCACGTCTGGCTGGAGGGCGGCCATGTCCGCGAGCAGGAGCGGCAGGCGCTCGTCCCAGCGGTCGGCCAGGTTGCGGATGTTGAGCGTCGCGATGAGCAGGCGGTCCACGGTGGGCTCCTCGGGGTCAGGCGGGCGCCGGCGGAGTGGCTTGGGCTGGGGCCGGGGCCGGGGCCGGGGCGACGATGGGGATGGTCACGGTGAAGGTGGAGCCCAGCCCCTCCTCGGACTCGACCGTGATCCGACCCCCGTGCCCCTCCACGACATGGCGGGCGATCGCGAGACCGAGTCCCGTGCCGCCGCCCCGCACGCGTGCCCGATCCGCCTTGTAGAACCGCTCGAAGATGCGCGCCCGATCGGCGCGCTTGATGCCGATGCCGTGGTCCGCGACGGCGAGCTCGATGTCATCGCCCGCGCGCCGGACCGCGACCCGGACCTCCCCACCATCCGGGCTGAACTTGATGGCGTTGTGGACGAGGTTGACCACGACCTGGCCGAGGCGAGACTCGTCGCCGCGCACGGTGGGAACGTCCGCCTCGGTCTCGGTCACGAGCGTCACACCGCTGCGCTCCGCGAACAGCCGGAGGCGTTCGGCGGAGGCGACGGCGAGGCGCGCGAGGTCCACGTCATCGCTGAGACGCAGCTGGGAGCCGCCCTCCATCCGGGCGAGGTCCAGCATCTCGTTGACCATCTGGGCGATGTGGCCCGTCTCCACCTCGATCAGCGCGATGCGCTCGCGCATCCTGGGGGGGATGTCGGCGATCTCGGCCTCCCGGGCGAGGGTCTCCGCAAGCAGCGTGACCGTGGACAGCGGGGTCCGGAGCTCGTGCCCCAGGTTGTCGATGAACTCCGTGCGGATCTGCTGGAGGCGGCGCAGGTCGGTGACGTCCTCCAGGACCAGGACGAGATCGCTCGGGGCCAGGCGGTGGGCGCTCACGACGAGCGTGCGCGGCTCGGAGGTCCCGACGCGATGTTCCACGGTCGTGGCCCCACCGACGGGCACCGCGTCGAGCGCGGCCTCGACCCGCACGTCCAGGAATGCCTCCATGACGCTCCGACCCGGCAGGCGCCCGGAGGCGCCGAGCAGGGACTGGGCACGCTCGTTGGCGGCGGTGATCCGGCGATCGTCGCCGACGTGCAGGACGCCGACCGGCAGCAGGTCGAGCTCGGACGCGGCGCCGCGATCAGTGTCCGGAACGGTCTCGGTGGGTGCCGCCATCACCGCCATGCTCGCGGCCTCCACGACGCGATCGAGCTCGTCGGTCCGACGCCGGATCACGAGCAGCGCGGCCCCCAGCGCGACGGCCAGGCCGATGGCGGCGAGCCAGAGCAGGGCTTCCATGCGGCCGAGGATCGCACAGCCGAGGTCAACGCGCGCGGCGCACGTCCGGTCCGGTGGGACTGGCGCCACCATCCCCCGCTCCCCCACCGGTCGCGGCAGCCCAGGGGGCTGCCAACGCCGCGTAGATCGCCGGTGGGAAGGCGTGACGGAGGGCGGTCACGTGGCCAGTCCGTGCCGCCAGGCGCCTGGCCCGGGTCGCCACCGCGGGTGCGAGCCCGTCCACCGGCACGGCTGCCGCCACGTCCCGGGCCGCGAGCAGCGCGGAGATGCGAAGCGCCTCGTCCTCGTCGCGGTCGAGGGTCTCCGGCCAGGGCCGGTCGTCGCCGGCGATCCCCTGCGACGCTCGGAGGAGCGCCGCCAGCTCCGGGCGCGTGAGCCCTGCCGCCCGATCGCGCAGTGCCGCCACCTCGTCGCCGTTGGGGCCGTAGCGCGGCTGGTCCAGGGACGCATCCCACGCGCGGAACAGGCGCTCGCGCGCGCGACCGCGGAACGGCTCGGCAAGGAGGTCATCCAGGAACGGGGCGAGGACGAGCTCCGCTGCGACCCCGAGGAGGCCCTCGCGCAGCCCGACCTCCGTCCACCGCTCCGGCGGAACGCGACGGACCAGCTCCGCCTCGGCGTCAGCGAAGGCGCGCCTCGCCTCCGCTGGGAGGAACCGCCGGACCGTGGCCAGGAACGCGATCGGCGGCGGCTCGGCGGCTGCCAGTCGATCCAGCTCATCGGGGGTCAGCCGCTCCACGCGTGTGAGGAACCGGGCGAGCCGCTCGGCGGGGGTCCCCCGGACGAGGTCCGGCCGCGTGGACCGGCGTCCCTGGGGCGCGGTCGCGCGCGATCCCGGCTGGCGAGCCCACGGGGTGCGTGAGACGCGTGGACGGTACCCGGGCCTGCGGGCGCCGCCGGTGGGCGCTCCCTGCAGGCCCAGGTGATCGGCGTCGTAGCGGGCGCGGAGCGCCGGGTCACTCAGCCAGTCGTGGGCGACGTTGATCCGCTTCGCGCGGTCGAGGGCGTCCGTGCCGTCGCCCGCGACGTCGGGATGATGCTGCTTGAGCAGCGCACGCCACGCGAGCTCGATCGCCTCGGGCGAGGCATCGACCGCCACCTCGAGGCGGGCATAGAGGTCGTCGTCGGGGACGAGGGGGCCGGCCATCAGGGCCTCCGGGCCGACGAGCCCGGGTCAGGCGGGCGCGGTAGCGCGTCCCGCCAGGAACGCCTCGACGTCCTCGATGGCGCGCACCACCTTCTCGCCGGTCGCCCGGTTCTTGACCTCGATCCCGCCTGCCTCCAGCGAACGCGGGCTGACGGTCAGGATCCAGGGCATGCCCAGCAGGTCCGCGTCGGCGAACTTGACGCCCGGGGACTCGTCGCGATCGTCGTACAGGATCTCGTGATCCGGACCGGCGGCCGCCGCCAGGTCGTGCAGGCGTTCCGCGATGACGGTGACCTCGGGGTTCTTGTTCGCACCCAGCGCGACGAGGTGGGCGGGATACGGGGCCACCTCGGCCGGCCACACGATGCCCCGCTCGTCGTGGTGTGCCTCGACGATGCAGGCGACGTTGCGCCCGAGGCCGATGCCGTACGAGCCCATGACGATGGGGTGGCGCTCGCCGTCCTCGCCCAGGTACTCGGCCCCGAGGGCCTTCGTGTACTTCGTCCCGAGCTTGAAGATGTTCCCCACCTCGATGCCGTTGCGCAGGATCACGGTCCCGTCGCAGTCGGGGCAGGCGTCGCCCTCGCGGACGCTGGCGATGTCGGCGGTGACGTCCGGCGTGAAGTCGCGCGGGACGTTGACGTTGCGCAGGTGGAACCCGGGCCGGTTGGCGCCGGCGACGAGGTTCGGGCTCTTCGCGGCGAGGGCGTCGACGACGACGAGCGCATCCCGGGCGCCGATCGGCGAGCCGTAGCCCGGCTCCATGCCACGGGCCGTGATCTCCTCGACCTGGGCCGGGCGCAGGCCGCCGACCGCCTTGATCGCGTTCACGAGCTTGGTCTCGTTGACGTCGTGGTCGCCCCGGACGATGGCCACGACGAACTGGCCCGTACCGGTCACGAAGAACGTGGCCTTCGCCGTCCGGCTCGTGGGCACGCCGAGGAAGGCGGCCAGGCTGTCGATGGTGGTGGTGCCGGGGGTCGCGACCTCCTCGACCGCGAGGAGCTCCTCCGCGACCGGTTCCTGCGCCGTCGTCGGGGCGACCTGGCGGTTCGACGCGTAGCCGCACGACTCGCACAGGACGAGGACGTCCTCGCCCGCCGGGTTGAGGAACATGAACTCGTGGGCCAGCGAGCCGCCCATCATCCCCACGTCCGAGGACACGGCGACGGTGTCGAGGCCGAGGCGCTCGAAGATCCGGGTGTACGCCCGGTGGTGCGCCCAGTACGCCGTGTCGAGGCCGGCCTCGTCCCGGTCGCAGGTGTAGCTGTCCTTCATGACGAACTCGCGGACACGGATCAGGCCGCCACGCGACCGGGGCTCGTCGCGGAACTTCGTCTGGAAGTGGTAGACGATGAACGGCAGCTGCCGGTAGCTCCGCACGATGTCCCGGAGCAGGTCCGCCACGACCTCCTCGTGGGTCATGGCGAGCACCATGTCGCGGTCCGCCCGGTCCTTGAAGCGGGCCATCTCCGGCCCGATCGCGTCGTAGCGGCCGGTCTCGCGCCACAGGTCCGCCGGGTGGACGACCGGCATCTCCATCTCCTGGCCGCCGATGGCGTTGAGCTCCTCGCGGATCACCTGCTCCACGCGCTTGTTGACGCGGAAGCCCAGCGGCAGCAGCGAGTAGATGCCGGCACCCAGCTGGCGCACGTAGCCAGCCCGCAGCAGCAGGCGGTGGGAGGGCATCTCCGCCTCGGAGGGGTCGTCGCGGAGCGTGGTGAAGAACAGGTTGGAGAGGCGCATGGCGCGAAGTCTACCGGGCGGGGCGCGCCGGGCTGCACGACGCCCCGCGCCGGGCCGGACGTCAGGCCGGGTCTGACCGCTCGTCGCTCCGGATCCGGTCCGTGAGGGCGACCAGGATCCCGTGGCGGACCGCCGGGTGCCGCTCCATCAGCTCGAGAAACTCGGTGCGGCCGACCCCCAGCGCGCGGACGTGGCCGACGGCGTCTGCGGTGGCGGTCCGGGGGCGGCCATCGATGAGCGAGATCTCCCCGATGAAGTCGCCGGGTCCCAGTGGCCCGACCGGGGTGCCACCCCGGGTGACCTCGACCCGGCCGTCGAGCAGCATGTAGAAGGCGTCGCCCGTCGTCCCCCTCCATCGTGAGCGGCTCGCCATCCTCGAAGTCGATCTCGTGGGCCAGGTCGGCGATCGCCTCCATGGCCCGGTCGGTCATCCCCTGGAACAGCGGCACCCGCTTCAGGTCCGTCACGGCAGCAGTCATGGTCTCCCTCAGTGCGATGGAATGGCGAGACGATAGGGGCCGCATGTAAACGGCTCGTGAACGCCGCGGCCGAGGACGGGATTGGGAGACGCGGCCCGCGTCGGCGCGGCTGGGGCGCGCGGACATTTGGCACGTGTCGGCACGCCCGGGCCCGCTCACCCTCCGATGGAGCCCCTCCAAGCGCGATGCACAGGCCGAGCAGAACCGCCGCCATGACCATGAGCGTCACGAGCAGGTCCAGGTGCTCGTGACCCCGGGACAGCCGGCGGCCGGACGGGAGGCCGACAGGTGGCCGGCCCGGACCCGCGGCCGGCGTCGGACGCGCCTGCCAGCCACCGTTGGGGCGCGCATGCCGGAAGCGGTCGCCACGGCCGACGGCGATCGGTGTCTGCGTCAAGCGTCAGCCCCGGCGAGTGCGCAGGCTGCGGCGGCGTCGTATCCAGCGGAGCCGGAGGCGTCGCGCCGACGAGGTTCCAGGGCGGCAGGTGGCGGGGAGGCGTGGCACTCGGCAGGTAGACCCACCGGGGCACCCGCGGGCGGGGATCAGCGACGCGCGCCGTCACCCGCGCTCACCCGAACCACAGGGCCGTATCGAGGTCGCTGGGTCGCGACGGCAGCCCGTGGCGGACCAGGTCGAGCCACGGCGGCAGCGACCGTCGCTCCGCAAGCTCGAGGCGGCGGATCGCAACGGCGACATCGTCCGGGTTCCGGGCCAGGCGCGCCACGGCGTCCTGGAACGCGAGGTCGCGATCCCCGTCGACGTGAGGCACCGGCAGGGACTGGATCGCCGTGGCAGACCCGAGATTGCCGCGAGCCAGCTCGACCGCCTCGGCGAAGGACGCCGAGCGCCACCTTGCCGGGCAGTCCTCGTCGCGCCGGAGCAGGTGCGACAGCGCTGCGGCGAGCACCTGGGTGATGGTGTCGCCCCTTGGGACGAAGCCGTCTCGACGAACCGGGGCGGCGGGCGGATTCGGAGAGTGTCATAGCCCAACCATGCCCACCGCGTGTTACCGGCACTTCAACGCTCGATGAAGGAATACACATGACCGGCCCCGCGGGCAGGTCGCACCAGCGTTTGCGACGTCCGTCCTCGTTGGCGGGAGCGGTGTCGCGCGGTCGGCGCAACGCCCGACGTCCGGCGCTCCCGGTTGTGCGCCAGGTGATGGGGCCGACTCACGCGCCCCGCCCTCGGTGGGCGCGGGGGCCTGCTCACCATGGCCAGGGCGACGGCATGTCGCCGCCGCCTGATCAGGCCGAGCGTGCGCCGGCGCACGGGAGCGTCCAGGTGTCCCAGGCGGGAAGGATCACACGATCGGCGAGCTCCAGCCAGCGGAGGGCATACGCCGCCCGCACCGCATGAGAGGCCGACGAGGGCGGCCGGGAGTGCATCGCCTCGCGCGCGAACGAGGAGACAAGAGCCGTACGCGAGGCAATGGGCGCGAGCTCCCCGCGGGTCCGCTCGACCCGCGCGGCAAACCGCGGGCGCAGCCAGGGATCCGGAACCACCGTGCCACACCCAGCGAGCAGCACCCGGACGGAATCCCGGGCGAGCATCCTGCGGGCCGCGGCCGGCCGGAGGCCGATCCCCGGTGGTGCCTGGAGAACCGGTCGTCCACCCCCGTCCGGGCGGAGGAGCTGCTCGAACGGGAGTGGAACCGGTGGAGCCGAGGTCCACCCGAGTGCCGCTGAGGGATCCGCGGAGTGCGATCGGGCGCCGGTCGGCATGTGCGAATGGTCCGGTGCCCCCGTCAACGAGGCCGCATCGGGGTCGTTAACGTCTGCCAGCCTCCCGGCGGTCGAGTGAACCCCGACCATGCCTCGGCCGGGTCCAGCCACGGCTGTCACCGATGGGGGCTCGCGAGTGCCGGGTCCGGCCGGTCAGCCCACCGCGAACAGCGCCAGCAGCACGCCGCCGGCCACCGTGCTCGCCACCTGGCCCGCCGCGTTGGCGCCCATCGCGTGCATCAGGGGGAAGTTCTCGAAGTCATCCTGCTGCGCGACGCGCTGGACGACGCGGGCCGCCATCGGGAAGGCGCTGATCCCGGCGGCGCCGATGAGCGGGTTGAACGTCCCGCCGGAGACGGAGTTGATGCCCTTGGCGAAGACGATCCCGGCCGCGGAGTCCAGCGCGAAGGCCAGGATGCCGAGGACGAGGATCGCCAGGGTGCTGGGCAGGAGGAAGGTCTCGCCCACCATCGTGGAGCCGATGGCAAGCCCGAGGAACAGCGTCACGACATTCGCGATCTCGTTCGCGGACGCATGCGTCAGGCGTTCCACGACCAGCGACTCGCGCATGAGGTTGCCCAGCATCAGCGAGCCGACGAGGGGCGTCGCGAACGGCACCAGGATCCCCACGACCATGGTCACCGCGACCGGGAAGACGATGCGGGTCCGGCGGCTCACCGTCCGCCCGCCGTACGTCATCCGGATCTTCCGCTCCTTCTCCGTCGTGAGCAGGCGCATGACGGGCGGCATGATCAGCGGCACGAGCGCCATGTAGCTGTACGCGGCCACGGTGATTGGGCCCAGCAGCTGTGGCGCCAGGATCCCGGAGACGTAGATGGAGGTGGGGCCGTCGATCGCGCCGATGACGCCGATCGAGGCCGCCTCGGGCCGGGTGAAGCCGATCGCCAGGGCGAGCAGCATCACCGCGAAGATGCCGAACTGGCCCGCGGCTCCGAGGAGGACCATCTTCGGGTTCTCGAGCAGCGGCCCGAAGTCCGTCATCGCGCCGATGCCGATGAAGATCAGCAGCGGGAACAGCTCGTTCTCGATGCCCGCGTCGTAGAGGATGGTGAGCAGCCCGTCGGGACCGATCACCGGGGACAGCGGCAGGTTGGCCAGCAGGCAGCCGGCTGCGATGGGCAGGAGAAGCAGCGGCTCGTAGTCCTTGACGATCGCGAGATACAGGAGCAGGCCCGCGACCCCGAACATGACCAGGGACTGCCAGCTGAGCGACGTGACCCCTGCGAGCAGCTGGTCGATCGTCTCCTGGCTCATCCCGGGGCCGCGCCCAGCCGCACCAGCGGATCGCCCGGGCCCACGGGCTGGCCGGCCTCCACCTCGATCGCCACGACCACCGCAGCGCGCGGCGAGCGGATCGTGTTGCGCATCTTCATCGCCTCGAGGACGAGCACCGGGTCCCCACGCTTGAGCACCGCGCCGGCAACGACGTGGACCTCGAGGACGACCCCGGGCATCGGCGCGGCCAGGACGTCGGCGTTCGCTCCCCCGCTCGCGACGCCCGGCGTGCCGGCGATCGTCCGGGGCGGGAGCCCGGAGCCGCCCGGTCGGGGCGCGGGCCGGGCCGCAGCGGTCGAGGCGACGTCCGCGGGCGGGCGCGGCTCGTCCGGGACCGGCATCACCGGTGAGATCTCGGCCCCGGGCAGGTCCTGGTCGGATTCGAGGGTGGCCTCGAACGTCCGGTCGCCGACGGTGACCTCGAAGCGGTCCGCAGCGGTCTCGATGACGTCGATCGTGAACGGAGTGCCGTCCACGGCGACGGTGTAGCGGCGCACGGGCTACCTCCGGCGACGCCAGGACTGGCCCTGGCGAGTTCGGCCCGCGGCGACCCATCGGCTGGCGAACAGCAGGCTGCCCGGCCAGTAGGTGCGCATCGCGGGCGCGGCCTGGAGGCGCCGTGCCTCCTCGTGCCGCAGGATGGCGACGGTGATCGCGGCGACCAGCTTGGGGTCCAGGTCGCCTGCGCCCACGAGACGGACGGCGGGCACGGAGCCGGGGACGGGCGCGGTGCCGGCGGCGGGCGACACGGTGGTCGCGCCGGCTGGCCTCGCGGCGGCCTTCGCCGCCGTGCGGGCATCGAGCTTCATCAGGACGGTCAGCAGGGCCCACACGATCGCGAGCACGGAGAAGACGATGGCCATCCCGAGCACCGCGGTCCGCAGCCCGAAGAGCAGGTCGTCCATCGTCGTCAGGCCGGGAACAGGCCGTGCTTGCGCGGCGGGTTCTGCTGGACCTTGGTCCGCAGCAGCTCGAGGGCACGGATCAGCCGCTGGCGCGTCTCGCGGGGCTCGATGACCTCGTCGATCTGGCCCACGTCCGCGGCCCGGTAGGGGTTGAAGAACGCCTCCCGGTACTCGGCCACGAGGGCTGCCTCGGCGGCGGCCGGATCCTCGGCCGAGGCGATCTCGCGCCGGAACAGGATCCGGACCGCGGCGTCCGCGCCCATCACGGCGATCTGCGCCCCGGGCCAGGCGAACGCGACGTCCGTCCGCATCTGGCGCGAGCTCATCGCCACATAGGCGCCGCCCATCGCCTTGCGGGTCACGATCGAGATCTTGGGGACGGTCGCCTCGCAGTACGCGTAGATGATCTTGGCCCCGTGGCGGATGACGCCCCGGTACTCCTGGTCCGTCCCGGGCAGGAAGCCGGGGCAGTCCACGAACGTGATGACGGGGATGTTGTAGACGTCGCAGATCCGGATGAAGCGGCTGATCTTGTCCGAGGCGTCGATGTCCAGGACGCCCGCCATCACGGACGGCTGGTTGGCCACGATCCCGACGGAGTACCCGTCGAGACGACCGAACCCGATCACGGCGTTGGGGGCGAAGGCCGGGTGGATCTCGAGGAAGCTGTCGCGGTCGAGGATGACGTCCAGGATCTCGCGGACGTCGTATGCCTCCCCCTCGTCCTGCGGGATGAGCGTGTTGAGCTCGTTGTCCATCCGGTTCGCCGGGTCGTACGGGGTGACCTGCGGCGGATCCTCGTTGTTGTTCTGGGGCAGGTAGCCCAGGAGCTGCTTGCACAGCTCGAGGGCCTCACGCTCGGAGTCCGCCACGAGATGCGCCACGCCGCTGCGGGCGTCGTGCACGTCCGGGCCGCCCAGCTCGTCGATGGTGACCTGCTCCCCGGTGACCTCGGCCACGACGTCAGGCCCGGTCAGGAACATGGAGCTGGTTCCACGGGCCATCACCACGAAGTCCGTGAGCGCCGGGGAGTACACCGCGCCGCCGGCACAGGGCCCGAGGATCAGGGAGATCTGGGGGATCACGCCCGAGGCGAGCACGTTGCGGACGAAGACCTCGCCGTACGCCGCGAGGCTGGCGACGCCCTCCTGGATCCGCGCCCCGCCCGAGTCGTTGAGCCCGATGAGGGGGACGCCGCTCTCCATGGCGAGGTCGCTGATCCGGCTGATCTTGTTGGCCTGCACCCGTGACATGGACCCGCCGAGGACGGTGAAGTCCTGGGCGAACACGGCGACGCGGCGGCCGTTGATCTTGCCGAACCCGGCCACGACGCCATCACCGGGGAACCGCTGGCGGTCCAGGCCAAAGGCCGTCTCGTCATGGGTGGCGAGCGCGCCCATCTCCTGGAACGAGCCGTCGTCGAGGAGCAGGGCGAGCCGCTCCCGGGCCGTGAGCTTGCCGCGCGCGTGCTGGGCCGCGATGCGCTCGGGCCCACCGCCCTCCACGGCGCGCGCGCGCATGGCCCGCAGGGTGTCGAGATGCTCTGTCACATCGTGGAGCCTGCGCCCGATGGGCCGGTCCGCCAACGGCCGATCGGCACGCGAGCAGCCCGCGGATGGCGGGGTCGGCCCGGGCATCCCGGCAGCAGGCGAGGGTCCGAACCGCCCCCTGCTCGCAAGGATGCCCGTTAACGTCCCGTGAACGCCGGTATGCTCACGGGATCACGGACAGTGCGCGACGGCCCGTCCCCGCCGCAGGCGCTACCCCCTCGGTCAGCTCGCATTCGAGGCGCCCCGGCATCGTGGAAGGCATCACGCTCACCCTGCTCCTCACCATCGGGCTCGCGATCTTCTTCGACTACGTCAACGGCTTCCATGACACGGCGAACGCGATCGCCACGTCGGTCGCCACGAAGGCCCTTCGGCCGCAGTACGCGATCCTCATGGCGGCCTCGTTCAACTTCATCGGCGCCTTTGCAGGGACGGCGGTCGCGAAGACCATCGGCGCCGGCCTCGTCAACGACGCCAGCACCACCCAGGCGATCGTGATGGCAGCGCTGATCGGCGCGATCGTCTGGAACCTCATCACGTGGAGGCTGGGCCTGCCGAGCTCCAGCAGCCACGCGCTGATCGGCGGACTGCTCGGCGCGACGATCGTCGGGGCCGGCTTCGACCAGCTCAACCTGCCGGGGATCTGGAACAAGGTCATCGTGCCGCTGGTCACATCGCCGATCATCGGGTTCACGCTCGCGTTCGGACTCGTGATCCTGCTGTTCTGGACCTTCCGTCGCGTCCAGCGCCGTCCACTCGCGTCTGGCTTCCGCAAGGCGCAGGTCTTCTCGGCCGGCTTCATGGCGTTCGCACATGGCTCCAACGACGCCCAGAAGACGATGGGCATCATCACCCTCGCGCTCGTCGCCGCCGGCGTCATTCCCAACGCCGACACCATCCCGTGGCCGGTCATCATGATCTCCGCGACCACGCTCGCCCTGGGCACGGCCGTCGGCGGCTGGCGGATCATGAAGACGATGGGGCACAAGGTCGTGGACCTCGAGCCGATCCACGGGTTTGCCGCAGAGACCACGGCGGCCACCGTGATCTACACCGCCGCCCACTTCGGCATGCCGGTCTCGACGACCCACGTCATCTCGAGCGCGATCATGGGCGTCGGCTCGAGCAAGGGTGTGAAGGGTGTCCGATGGGGCGTCGCCCGCAACATCCTGGGAGCCTGGGTGCTCACGTTCCCGGCGACGATGTTCATCGGGGCGATGTCCTGGTTTGTCCTGAACGCGCTCGGCATCAAGTGATCGACACCGGCGGCCTCCGGCCGCGCCAGGCTTCCACAACCTGCACGAACCAGCGAAGGGGACCACGATGGTGCGACTGATGCCCAAGGACGAGAAGTTCCAGGAGCTGTTCGTCGACTACGCCCAGACCACCCTGGACGCGGCCCGCAAGCTCGAGGACATGATCGTCACCTACGACCGGCTCGACGAGCGCGTCGCCGAGATCCGGGCCCTCGAGCACCACGGCGACGAGACCCAGACCGAGGTCGAGGTGCGCCTCGACCGCTCGTTCATCACCCCGTTCGACCGCGAGGACATCCACGAGCTCGTCTCGCGGATGGACGACGTGCTCGACCGCATCCAGGAGGTCGCCGAGACGTTCGTCATCTACGACGTCAAGGAACCGACCGACGACGCGCGAAGCCTCGCGGGGATCCTGTCCGCCCAGGCCGGCCAGCTGAACGAGGCGATCGGGAAGCTCGAGGGGCTCAAGGGCCTGGAGCCGAACCTCAAGGCGGTCCATGACCTGGAGAACGAGGCTGACGGCCTGTCCCGCGCCGCCGTGGCGCGCCTGTTCCGAGGCGGCCACGAGGCAATCGAGGTCATCAAGTGGCGGGACATCTACACCGCCATGGAGAACATGATCGATGCCGCCGAGGACGTGGGCGAGGTCATGGAGCGCATCGTCGCCAAGAACGCCTGACGCCCCGGGGTCGGGCTGGGCGCCGCACCCGGACCCGTGATCGGGCCGGACGCCGCGCGCGCTCAGCCGGGCCGACGCCGTGCGCCGCCTCAGGCCGGACGGCGGAACACGTAGCCCACGCCGCGCACCGTCTGGAGCAGCTCGGGCGCCCCCGGGTCCTCCTCCAGCTCCGCACGGAGCCAGTGCACGTGCACGTCCACGGTGCGGGTCTCGCCGGCGTAGTCGTAGCCCCAGACCTTCTCCAGCAGCTGGTCGCGGGTGAACACCTGGCCGGGATTGCGCACGAGGAACGCGAGCAGCTCGAACGCCTTGGGCTTGATGGGCACGAGCTGGCCGTCGCGCAGGACGCGGTGTCCGGCGAAGTCCACCTGGACCCGGCCCAGGTCCACGAGCGGTGGCGGGGCCTGCGTCGCGGCCAGCTGCTCGGCCCGGCGGAAGATCGCGCGGATCCGGGCGGTGAGCTCGCGGAGGCTGAACGGCTTGGTCACGTAGTCGTCCGCGCCCAGCTCCAGGCCCACGACCTTGTCCACCTCGCCGTCGCGGGCCGTGAGCATGATGATCGGGACCTGTGACTCCGCGCGCAGGATCCGGCAGACCTCGACCCCGGAGAGCTCCGGCAGCATGAGGTCGAGCAGGACCAGGTCCGGCTGATCGGCCCGGAAGCGGATCAGCGCCTCGCGCCCGTCGGCTGCGGGAACGGCCCGGTATCCCTCGAGCTCGAGCGCCTCGACGAGGGTCTCCCGGAGGGTCGTCTCGTCGTCCACGACGAGGATGGTGCGAGTCATGCGCGTCCGAGCATCCTGCCTGCCAGTTAACGACGCGTTCACAGCGTGTTCACGTCCTGTTCGACGGGTGGTTCACGCCGGCACGCCGAGCCGCGCGACCGCCGCGTCCAGGCGTTCGAGCGTCGCGGTCACGGCCCAGGGCCACCAGCGTGTCGAACAGGGGCGGCGTGGCGGTCTTCCCGGTCACGGCGACACGGATCGCCATGAACAGGTCCCCGGCCTTCCAGCCGTGCGCCTCCGCCAGCGCGCGGAGCGGCGGCTCCAGCTCGTCCGCCTCCCAGGTCACCGCGTCGTGAGCGGCCAGCACGTCGCGGGCGGCGACGAGGCCTTCACGCGTCGTGGCGGCGTCCCAGCGCTTGGGCACCAGCTCAGCAGGGTCCACCGCGAGGTCGTCGATCCACAGGAAGTCCATCGTCTCCGCCAGGGCCGCCAGCGTCGGGATTCGCTCGCGGACGATCGGCAGCAGCGAGCGGACCTCCTCGGGCGACGGGAGGCGGTCGATCTGCCCGGCGACCTGGGCCGCCTCCAGGAACGGCATCAGCCGCTCGATCAGGTCCTCGTCGTCCAGGCGGCGGATCCACTGCCCGTTGAGCCATTCCAGGCGCTCCCGGTCGAAGCGGGCGCCGCCCTTGTGGACCTTGTCCAGCTCGAAGCGCTCGATGATCTCGCCGAGCGTCAGCACGTCCTCCTCGGTCCCCGGCGACCAGCCCAGGAACGAGAAGTAGTTGACGAGCGCCTCGCGCAGGAACCCCTGGGCCACGTAGTCCGCGACCGCGGTCTGGCTCTTGCGCTTGCTCATCTTGGTCCCGTCGGGATTGAGGATGAGCGGCAGGTGGCCGAAGACCGGGAGCGGATAGCCCAGCGCCTCGAACAGGAGGATGTGCTTGGGCGTGTTGCTGACGTGGTCCTCGCCGCGGATGACGTGGCTGATCCGCATCGCCATGTCGTCCACTACCACGGTGAAGTGGTAGAGCGGGTTGCCGTCCGCGCGGACGATGACGAAGTCACCGCCGAGGTTGGCGGTGTCGATCTCGACCCGGTCGCGGACGAGGTCGTTCCAGCCGACGACGCCGGGCCGGACCCGGAAGCGCAGGGCGCCACGGCGGCCCTCGGCCTCCTTCGCGGCACGCTCGTCCGGGTTCAGCGCCGCACAGTGCCCGAGATATCGGACCGGCTGCTTCGCGGCCTCCTGACCCTTGCGGTCCGCCTCGAGCTGCTCGGGGGTGCAGTAGCAGGGATAGGCCGCGTCCTTGGCCAGCAGGTCCGCGGCGGCTCGTGCGTAGTCGTCCAGGCGGGCCATCTGGCGGTAGGGTGCGTAGGGACCCGCCTCCTCCACCCCGGCCACGCCAGGACCCTCGTCCCAGGTGATGCCCAGCCAGTGGAGGCCGTCGAGGATGTCCTTCTCGAACGCCGCCGTGCTGCGGGCGACGTCCGTGTCCTCCAGGCGCAGCACGAACGTGCCACCGGTGTGCCGGGCGAACAGGAAGTTGAACAGCGCCGTGCGCGCAGTGCCGATGTGGAGTGGTCCGGTCGGGCTGGGCGCGATGCGGACACGGATGTCGGAGGGCATGGCCCGATTGTAGGCTGGTCGGTGCGCGACCCAGCGACCCGGCGGCCGGCCGGTCCGGGCGGATCCCGCGCCTTGGGCAACCCGTGCGTCGCAGGCACGATTCCCGGCTAGCGTCGTCGTGGACGTGCGTCCCGCGCGCGCGGACGACGTCTGCTGGGACGGAACGAGCGCGCAACGTGGGGTCGCCGTGCGCCCCAAGCACAAAGGGCTCACGCGGGCCCCGAGAAGATGCGTCGGACGCAGGCAACTGCCGGGAGCTACCAGGGAGAGTCCAGGCTCGGGGACGTCCGAGCCCCGGTAGGAAGGTCGGTGCCGGGCTCAGGCGCCGAGCGGCTCCGGCACGCGGTGGAAGAGCGCTGTGTCGGCCTCGCCGGGCAGCACACGGATCAGCGCCGCGGGCCGCAGGCCGAGCGTCGCGCGTCCGCGGGGGCCGTCGAGGGTCAGCGAGTCCAGCGACTCGGACCTGCGACAGGATCGTCACGTGCGCCCCCGGCGTCAGGGCCCTGCGCCTCGAGGTAGGACTGAGCAGCCCGGGATCCTCCTCGGCCTCCTCGGTGATCCTCAGCACGGTGGCCCGGGAGCCGGATTCCAGCTCCGAGAGCGGGACGCCTGACGGCCGACGGCGGGCGGTCTCGAGGTCGATCGGGTTGCCGTGCGGGCACGTCTCGGGATGGCCCAGCAGCTCGTCCAGCTTCGACTCGACCCGGGGAGAGAGCGCACCCTGGAGCCGCATCGCCTCGACGTCACTCTCGGCCCACGACAGCCCCACGACGGAGGTGAGCAGCCACTCCAGCAGCGCGTGGCGGCGGAAGATGGCATCGGCGGCCGCACGCCCGGCGGTGGTGAGGACGAGCCCGCGACCCGTCGACGGCTCGAGCAGCCCGTCGGATGCGAGGCGGCGGCACATCTCGCTCGCGGCCTGGGTGGACACGCCGACATGGCGGCCGAGCTGGGCGGAGGTCGCCACGCGCCCATCGGAGCCCATCACGCGCAGGGCGAGGAGGTACTCCTGGGCGGCGGCGCTGATGTCGGCGGCGTCGGTGCGGCGCATGGTCCCAGTCTACGCGGCGCCATCGCGGCGGCGAGCACCGCGTCGGCGCTGGGGGTGGTCGGTCGCCTACCCGTCGTCGTCGACGGCGCCTGGATCGTCGTCCAAGGCGGCATCGGAGACAGGTCCGGCGGTGGCCGCGCGCGCGGCGCGGCGGGCGCGCTCGAGGTACTCGGGTCCGTGCTTGCGGGGATCCGCGTACTCGCGCGGGTTGAGCGTCCAGTACGTCCCCGACGACGGGCCGTACCAGGCACCGCCGTCCCACGGTGGATCGAGCGGGGTCTCGGCCGCCTCGTCGTACGTCGTCGAGCCCGGCGTCGCTTTGCGGGGTCCGCGCCTCGTATGTGACCGCTCACCCGGGTGGGCGGCCCCCGCCGCGCCGGCCGTCCCCGCCTGGCCGGCCGTTCCCGCCTTGCCGGCCGCGCCGGCTCGTCCCGTCGCATCACCCGCCCCCGCGGCACGCCCACTGCTGCCCGCCCCCCGGGAGCGTGTCGTCCCGCCGCTGCCCGACCTCTGCGCGCGCCATGCGTCGCGGGACGCGCGTGGCCGGGCCGGGGTCTCGCGCGCGTGGTCGGTCCCGGCCGGACGCAACCGGCCCTCGCCGTCCACGAGTCGCTCGTACGCGGCCTGGATCGCCAGGAACCGGGGCAGGGCGCGCTCCCCCGCGGCGTCCGGGTGGTACTTCTTCGCGAGCCGCCGGTACGCCGACTTGATCTCGTTCAGGGAGGCACCCGGTGCGACGCCGAGCGTCAGGTGCGGGTCTCCCTGGGACGACATTGCGGGCGCCTCCGTCGGCTCGGTGCGGTGATCCGGGCTGCCGGCACGCGAAGGTCAGCCGGTGAGCTCGCCCACCGGTGCGAGCTCGAACGCGGGCATCGTCTCCGCCGCGACCCGGCCGTGGGGATCCAGGCTGGGCGGGCGGTGATACCGGGCGAGCACCCGGAGCTCCTGGCCCTCGAGGACGCCGATCTGGCGGAGTGCCTCGACGGTGGCGGACCACGTGGCTCGCTCGTACCCGTCTCCATCTTCGATCTTGAGGGCCAGTCCGGATGCAGGCGTATCCGCCCCGCGTGCACCGGCCAGGATCCCCACGCCGCGCAGCGCCTCCATGCCGCTCTTGGACACCACCCGCCCCGGCACGGCCTTCATCAGCGAGGTGTCCAGCCGGTCCCGGCTGCCGGCCACGAGCTCCGGGTAGGCGAGCATCGCGTCACGGACGTGGTAGAGATGCTTCGCGAGGGGGGCACGGGGGTCGCCCGACGGGATCGCCCCGGGATCCGCAAGCACGGCGTAGACCCGAGCGACATCCCGGAGCGGGAACGCGTAGGTGAGCACGCCACAGCCGTCGAGCCCCGTGATCAGGCGCGAGTTGGGTACACCGAACATGTCCGCGATGGTCTCGCGGTAGGCAGCCTGCGCCGGGTGGTCCTCCTGCCAGTACGTCTCCGGGTCCCAGCCGCCCAGCTTGGCCAGCAGCAGGAACACCGTGTGCTGTCCGGAGCACATGTGCCGGACCGGGCTTGGCCGCTCGCCATCGCGCGCGAGGCGCGCCGCGGTCAGGACGTCCAGTGGCGACCCCTCGGTCCCACAGGCGAGCATCGCCTGGGCCACGCCGATCCGGCGGTACAGCGCCTGGAGCGTGCGGACGTGCAGGTCCTCGCCGGAGTGGCTCGCGGCCATCACCGCGAGCTCCTCGGAGGTGAGGTCGAACTCGGCGATGCCGCCGGCCCGCAGCAGCGCCACCAGGCCGAACGGCTTGACCGTCGAGCGCAGGTTGACCAGCCGGTCCGGGTCGCCCAGGACGTGGAGCATCCGTCCGGCCGCATCCACCTCCACGATGTCGCCGCGCTGGACCGACTCCACGACGCCGTTGCGCACCTGGCGCGCCAGCACGGGCGGGACCGTCCAGCGGGTGGGACGAGCGGCGGGTGTGGAGCGGGAGGATCGGCCTGGGGTCCGGGTAGCCATCGCGGCGAGCATAGCGCGGCGGGGGCGGCGGGAGCCACGGCAGAGTGACCCGTCCCGAGGTCCTGCTGCCGCGCTAGCATTGGGACTCGACCGGCGCGTGCGTGCCGCCCGGGCGGCCATCCGCCCGATCCGATCAGCGCGAGGGATCCCCGTGGCGAACTGGCCCAACCTCCACGTGTCGCAGCACCCCGCCGTCCGCCACAAGCTGGGCATCCTGCGGGACGAGTCCACCGAGCCCAAGAAGTTCCGCGAGGTCGTCCGTGAGCTGTCCTGGCTCCTGGGCTACGAGGCCCTCGCAGACGCCCACACCCGGCCGCTCGAGATCCGGACGCCGATCGAGCTCATGGATGCCGACGAGCTGGCCGACCGGATCGGCTTCATCCCGATCCTGCGCGCCGGCCTCGGCATGGTCGACGCCTTCCTGGAGCTCATGCCCACGGCGCAGGTCTGGCACCTCGGCCTGTTCCGCGACGAGAAGACGCTGCGCCCGGTCGAGTACTACAACAAGCTCCCGGACACCACCACCGTGGACCTGTGCCTGATCCTGGACCCGATGCTCGCGACCGGCGGCTCGGCGACGGCGGCCATCGAGGTCCTCAAGAAGTGGGGCGCGGTGCGGATCAAGCTCGTGAACCTGATCGCGGCCCCGGAGGGCGTCGAAGCGGTGCTGTCCGCACACCCGGAGGTCGAGATCTACACGGCCGCGCTGGACCGCCAGCTCAACGAGAAGGGCTACATCATGCCCGGGCTCGGTGACGCCGGTGACCGCCAGTTCGGGACGGGCGGCGCCGGCTGACCGAGGCCTAGTTGTAGTGAACGCCGGTCATTTCGCGCGCTTGTCGAATCGAGGTTTCGCGCCCTAGCCCGGCACGCTCAACTGATCCAGTTCGTGACTTGGCCGGGTACGTCCGGAACGAGGCGCGAAGGATCTCCATAGCAGGGTCGCGTGCCACCAGACCTGTCACAGGGCACGGAGAACATGGAGCCGGCGCATGCAAGGTGCCTTCTTGCATTGCTGCGGCGTGGCAACTACTATCCCGGGTCAGCATCTCGCCTCCGCGACCGAGTCGAGGCGGAACGCTCAGACGGAGCTGGCGTAGGCGGCGAAGCGTTGGTGGCGAAGCATCGCCGGCGCCGCACCACCCGTAGCCCCACGATGACATGCCACCACTTGGGAGTGACCGCACCATGAACCGCCCCATCGGGATCACCATCGCCGCCGTCATCCTGATGGTCACTGGCGTGTTCCAGGTCCTCGTCGGCCTCGAGGCCAACGGGATCACGAACCTCGGCCTTGCGCAGGCCGCTGACGCCGCGCCGAGTCAGCGGTGGAGCCTCGCTGGTGAGTGGAATCCTGACCCTGGTCATCGCCGCCGGCCTCTTCCTGCTCGTCGGCTGGGCCCGCACCCTGGTCGTGGTCGTGATGGCGATCCGGATCCTCGTGGACCTGTACACGGGCTTCACGCATGGCTTCACGTCGACCGTCGGCATCGCCGCAATCACCAACCTCGTGATCTCCGCCGCGGTCCTCTGGTACTTCAGCCGCCGGAACGTGCGGGACGCCTTCAACCGCTACTAGTCCGGAGATTCGGCCGCCGTTGGCGCGCACTCCGAGGGAGACTCCATGAAGATCGACAACCGTCCCAAGCCAGTGGATCGGCGCGCTGCTGATCGCCGCGTGGATGGGCTTCCTCGCCCTCGGCGTGCCGCGGATCGCCGCGGCGATCCCCAATGAGACCGAGACGGTCGCCGGCCAGCCGACCAGCCTGGGCGGCGTGACGCTGACGCCCGAGGCGGGCTGGGTGCAGCCCGCGGACTCCAAGGCGATCCTCATCCTCCGCAAGGACGGCGCGCAGATCACCGCGCTGCCGCCGCAACCGGCCGCGGGCGATGCCACCTCGGTGCTCCAGCCGGTGCTCGACGCCCAGCGCAACGACGCGTCGACGGCATGGCAGATCACCGACCCGCAGGCGTTCACCACCGCCTCGGGCGCAACGGGCGCCTGGGCGGTCGCGCTTGCGCCCCAGCAGTTCGTCGCCGCCTTCGCGGTCGTCGAGAACGGCCGATCCGCGCTCGTCACCGTCAACGGCACGGACACGGCGTGGTCCACCCTGAAGGACGAGATCGTCACGATCGTCTCCTCACTGGAGCTCGGGGAGGCCGGATCGTGACCGCGTCCACCACGCGCCGCACTCGGGCAAGCCGGCCGCCGCCGTCCGCCGGATCTCGCCGGTTGCCGTCGTGATGCTGGCCTGCATCGCCCTCGGGGCGTGGAACCTCTGGCAGGCCAACGGCGAGCTCACCCTGGGCCTCGGCGCTCCGGCGTTCGCGGCCTGGGGCATGTGGGCCGTCTATGGCCTGGTCGTCGTCGCCATCGTCGTCGCCCTCCAGCGCTTCGCGGATCGACCCTGGACCGGGATCCTGCTGGCGCTCGCATGGGGTGGCCTCGCGGCCACGTGGGCCGCGGCCGAGGCCAACGGCGCGGCCTCCACGATCTTCCTCCGCCTGACGGGCAGCGACCCCCACGCCTCGCTCTCGTCGCCCGTCATCGAGGAATCGGCCAAGGCCCTGGGCGTGATCGGACTCGCGCTGATCCCGGTGCTCCGGCGGTTCCGCCCGCTCGACGGCCTGTTCTACGGCGTCCTCGTGGGCGCCGGGTTCCAGGTCTTCGAGGATGCCATCTACGCGCTGAACTCGCTGTTCCAGGGAGGCGGGGACATCGGCTCCCAGCTCGTGCCGATGCTCATCCTGCGTGGCTTCACGGTGGGCGTCTTCACCCACGCGGTCTACACGGGCCTCATCGGCGCAGCCATCGGCTGGGCGGCGTGCGCACCTGCCGGCCAGCGACTTCGCCGCACGTTCGGCGCCATCGCGGTCGTCGTCGCCATGATGGCGGTCCACGGCACCTTCAACAGCCAGGACGACCTCACGCCCGTCACCCTGGCGCGTCGCCTTCCTGCCGTTCGTCGTGCTCGTGGCCGTGATCTGGAAGACCCGCAAGTCGGAGGTCGCGTTCCTCGCCGCCGAGGCCGCCCGCCAGGACGGCTGGGGCGAGCTGACGGCCGATGAGATCGCCCTGATCGACGCCCCGAAGCCCGCCGACAAGCATGCCCGGCGCCTGCGCGACCGCGTGATCGCCTATGCCTGGGCGGCCGACCGTCTGGAGCCCGGCACGCGTCGCCACCGCCGGGCCGCCGAGCGCCTCGCCGCGGCCCGGTCCGCGACGGCCTAGCATGATCCGCCAGGGCGCCGAGCGGTCCCTGCTCCTCGTCATCGTCTCGTTCACGATCGCCGTGGTGGGCACCCGCTGGTTCCTCGACCTGTCCGGGTATCCGCAGGTCGGCGGGGGCGAGCTGCACATCGCCCACATGCTCTGGGGCGGGCTGCTGCTGGTGGTCGCCGCGCTCCTGGTCCTCGTCGTGGACGCGCCGTGGGTCATGCCGCTGGCGGCGATCGGCACGGGTGCCGGGACCGGCCTGTTCATCGACGAGGTCGGCAAGTTCATCACCGCCTCGAACGACTACTTCTACCCCCTGGCGGCGCCGCTGATCTACGGGCTGCTCCTCGTGCTCGCGCTGGTGTTCCTGCTCGTGCGCCATCGCTCGGGCGGAGAGGCCGCGGTGGTCGCGCCGGCCCGGGTGTCGGGCTGGGAGGAGCGCCACCTGCCGCGGCGCCGCTACCGGCGGCTGCTGGTGGCCGTGCTCCTGCTGTTCGGAGGCGCCTGGCTGCTCAGCATGATCCTGTTCCTGGCACTCGATTCGAGCACCGTCCAGGAGCTGATCAGCTCCATCACGAGCGCGTCCACGCGCGTCGAGCGGCCGTCCGAGGCGCTCTACTACTGGCTCGAGGCCGTGATCCTCGGGCTCGCCGGGCTGCTGCTCTGGTCGGCGGGATCGCGCTTCCGGCGCGGACACGAGCCCCAGGGCGTCGGCCTTCGCCCTCGTGGGCTTCGCAGTGGCGCTCACCGCCGGGGCGCTCGTCAGCCTGTACGTCGAGCAGATCACGGCCATGGGCTCCACGCTGGTGCAGGCCTTCCTGCTGCTGGCGGTCGTCCACTACCGCAACCGGTTCCTCCGCGGTGCGCCCGAGGCAGGCCGATGACGAGCCGCCCCGCCAAGCGCCCCGTCACCGCGCTGCCGTGGCCTGCCGATCCCACGCAGGCGCCCGTCCGCGGCCAGCTCGCGATGCTGGTCCTCGCCGGCGGCGGCCGGATCTTCACCGACGCACTCGCCGAGGCGCTCGCCAATCCCGACCTGGCGGGGAACGTCCCGCTCCTGATCCTGTGCGAGCTCTCGATCCGCGGACCGCTCCGTCCGCGCGACCTGCTGGAGCCGACCAGCCTCAACAGCGCCGCGCTCTCGAAGCACCTCGACCACATGGAAGGCCTCGGCCTCATCACGCGGACCTACGGCACGGTGGCGGGCGACCGGCGCGGCTCGATCGTCGAGCTCACCGAGCGCGGCCACGAGGCTGCCCGCACCATCGGATGGGCCGTCGAGGAACGGATCGAGGACATCCGCGCCATGCGTGACGGCATGAGCCGTCTGCTCGGCGACTGACCGTCTGCCCGCCACCGCAGCAGGTCAGGGCCACGGCGTCGCACCGCAGCCAACTATCGAGAGAGGACGACCGATGGGCGATCGCAGGACCTTCACCGACGAGGAGTGGGAGCAGCTCCAGTGGGCGGTCATGATGGCCGGCTCCCACATCAGCGGCTCCGACTACCCGGGCTTCTGGGACTCGATGAAAGAGGCCGCCGCCGGGAGCCGCCTCCTCGCGATGCTCCGCGACGACGACAACGCCCTCGTGGCCGCGCTCGCCCGGGACCAGGGTCGCAAGAAGCCCCGCGACGTGACGAACCGCGAGGAGCTCGCCGGCGAGCCGGCGCTGGCCCACATCCGGGCCGGTGCCGTCCTGGTCGAGGCGAAGGCACCCGAGGATCTCGCCGACTTCCGCGACATGCTCGTCGCACTCGCGACGGCCGTGGCTGACGGCGTGGACGGCACCTCCGAGAAGGAGGCCGAGGCCGTCGAGCGGATTCGGGTCGCCGTGGGGGCTCCCGCCTCCGAGGCCTGACCGGGGGGTCTCCGGCCGGGTCGAGACCTGGGCACCCACACCGTGACCCGGGCCGGCCTCTATGTCGCGGCCGTTGCGTCGACCCTCGTAGTTGGCCATGCGTGAAGATGTTCGCGAGCGGGCGCAGCGGTCCCCTCCACTTTGTTCACCTGAGCCAGCGACCGCTGAAGTCTCGCCAGACCTATTCGAGCGCTTCCCCGAGCCGCATCACACTCGACCGGTAGGGACGGCGAAACGACCGCGGGCTCGGCATTCGGCAGGTTCGCTTCGTGTCCTACGGCCGCTCGAACTCGGCTTGGCGTCCCGGCAGCGAAAGGCCCGGCTTGACTACCACCTAGTAGATGCGGTTGCCGTCGGCGAGCGTGGCAGCGAGCCGCGACGCAGGCACGGGCGGCCCTACCCGTTGAGCGCTCGGTCGATCCTGTAGGGATCTCGCTCGAGCAGCGTTCCCGCAAGGCGCACGAGCACGATTGCGATCACTGCCGCGATCACGAACAACGCGACAGCGACGGCGAAGGGCCCCAGGGCGGCACCCAGGATCGACGCGCCCAGGGCGACGCCCACCATCACCGCGAACATCACGAAGAGTCCGACGCCGAAGGCGATCTTGGAGCCCGGGCCCGGCTTGCCGCCGGAGTCGACGCTGCTCGACGGCCCGAGGATGCTCGTCAAGGCCCCGAGGCCGATGCCCACCAGCCCGACGGTCATGCCGGTCAGCCACGTGGCGGGCAGCTCCCCCAGAGTCCCGTGGATCACGGCGCCCGCGATCGTGATCGCCGTGACCCCTCCCACGAGCACCACGAGCCAGCCGAGCGCCTTGCCGGCCATGACCTGCCGCCACGGCGCACCCGCCTGCACGAGGTAGGAGAACCCGGCGCCGTCGAAGGCGAACATGTTGAGCGCGGTGAGGGTCACCAGGAGCATCCCGGCCGTGGCCCCCGCCATCGTCGACGCATCGGCGGGCAGCCCGAGCGTGACCAGCGCGGCGAAGACGATGCCGATGGTCATCGACTGGAGCGCCTTGGACGAGCGGAAGAAGAAATAGCGGAGCTGCTGGCTGGCGGTCGCCGTGACCACCGACGGGGCGACGGCCCCAAGGGGCGACGTGATGAGCCGCAGGCCAGACACAGTTGCGTTCGAGGGCCTGGAACTCGATGCACCGCCCCTTCCGTCGACGCGGCCGCGGATCGCGCCGATCCAGACGACGACGAGCACGAGCGACGGTGGCGGCCACGATGCCGAGCCGGACCATCGCGCCCGCCCAGTCGCCATCGCGCGCCGCGAGGTGGGCGCCACCCGCCGCGCCGGTCGGGAGCCACGAGAGCAGGGTCGTCACGCCGCCGACATCGCCGGTCTCGAGCGCGGCCACGATCGTGTCGAAGCTCTGGGACAGCAGGTAGATCCCGATCGCGACGCCGGCGGACGCCAGCACCACGACGTCCTTGCCGCGACGGGTGTTCACGGCGCCCGCGAGGACCGCCTGGATGGTGCGCGACGCGGTCACGCACAGGATCGTGAAGATGGCGGCCCCGGCCACGGTGACCAGGCGCACTCCGAGGGTCGCGCCGTCGAGGAGCGTTCCACCCGATGCGAGGAGGAAGGTGAACATGGCGGTGGGCGCGATGAGGCCGCCGAGCAGGATGCCGAGGACCTGGTCCTGCGCGCTGATCGGGAACTGCTCCAGGCGCGCCGGGTCGGCCACCTGGTCCGCCGTCGCGGGCAGGAACACGGGCACCGTCGCCCAGCCGAGGAGGACCAGGGTGGGGATGAGGACGGCCAGGAGGTCCGCGCCCGCCGTGCCCTTCACGCTGAGCGCCCCGATCGCCCGGCCGGCGCCGATGCCCAGGGCAAGGGCGATCAGCCAGGTGGCGATGAAGCCGACACGGGCTGCCGTGCCCCCCGACCCGAAGACCCGGAGCTGCGAGGCGAGCTTCAGGCGGGCGAGGACGAGAGCCATCCGAGGTCCCCTTCCTCCAGGTCCCGGCCGCCGACCAGGTCCACGAACGCCTCCTGGAGTGTCGTGCCGCCGGCGAGCTCCGCCACCGTGCCCTCGGCACGGATCCTGCCCTGGTCGATGATCACGACGCGGTCACAGAGGCGCTCGACGACCTCCATGACGTGGCTCGAGAACACCACGGTGCCGCCGCCCGCGCGATACCGCTGGAGCATCTCCTCCATCACCTGGGTGTTGACCGGGTCGAGCGAGCCGAACGGCTCGTCGAGCACGAGCACCCGCGGTGCGTGGAGCATGGCGACGGCGAGGCCGATGCGCTTGGTCATGCCGAGGCTGAAGTCCGCGATCACCCGGTCGGACACGTCGTCGAGGTCGACGATCCGCAGCAGCTCGTCCGCGCGGCGGCGGATCTCCGCGGGGTCCATGCCACGGAGCAGGCCCGCGTACTCGAGCATCTCGGCCGCGGTCAGGCGGTCGAACAGGACGGGATTGTCCGACACGAAGCCCAGTCGCCGCTTCGCCTCGGTCGGGTCCGGCCAGACGGTCACCCCGTCGACGACAGCGACCCCCTCGGTGGGCTTCAGCAGGCCCACGAGCATGCGGATCGTGGTGCTCTTGCCCGCGCCGTTCGGCCCGGCGATCCCGTAGAAGGAGCCGTGCGGGATGGCGAGATCGACACCGTCAACCGCGCGCTTGGCGCCGAAGGCCCGCACAAGGCCGCTCGTCTCGACGGCGAGGTCAGACATGGTGGCCTCCGCGTCCGGCGGGCGGCGCTACGTGGGCGTTGAGCAAGCGGTCTTCCTCGTTGGCGGCGGGTGTCCGGAGGATGGGCTTCGGCCCACCCATCCGTGGGCCTGTTCCGGCCGAACAATACCTGCGCGGAAGCGACTTGCGCACCGCCACTCCGGCCTCTACGCTCGCGGTTCGCCGCGGCAGGCAGCCGCAGGCGGGCGGCAGTTGCCACCGTCACACGAAGGCCAGGCCGCCGGGCCCCGATCGGCGGCACCGAGGGGTCGCCACCACATGGCAAAGCAAGTCATCTTCGCGCTCTTCGCCGACGAAGCCGCCGCGGAGGCGGCCGCAGCCTCGCTCGAGGCTTGGGACAAGGATGAGAAGTCGATCACGCTCGACACGGTCGCCGTCCTGACGGTGGACAAGAAGGGCAAGCTCAAGAGCTCCGTCCCGGGTCGCGTCGCGACCGCCGCGAAGGGCGCGGGCGCAGGCGTCGTGATCACCGTGCTCTTCGGAACGCTCATCGGCGGCCCGCTCTTCCTGCCGATCGCAGGCGGCGTCCTGGGCGCCATCTCGGGCAAGGGCCTGGGGCTCAAGACCGAGGACCGCGAGCGGATCGCCGGCGAGCTCGCGGGCGGCAAGGCAGCCGTGGGCGTCCTGGTGGGCGACCTCAAGGCCGCTGACGTCTCGGCCAAGCTGACCGAGCTCGGCGGCGCCGCCGAGAGCCACGAGGTCCCCGCGGACGTCGAGGCCGACATCGACGAGGCCATCAGCCAGAGCTGAGCGGCGACTCACAGCCTCCGGGGATCGGTCGTGCGCGAGCCGCTCGCGACGGCCGATCCCTCTCGTCGCGCCCCGCAGGGCGCACGTATCACCGCCCACTTCGGCAGCCGACGCGTCCCCGTCAAGGGAGCCCCCGCATGAGCGCAACAGACGCAACCCCTCACCTCGACCGCTCGGTCCTGCCGATCCCCCCGGCGCCGTTCAAGGGCACGATCGGGCTGCGGGCCAGCGAGTCGACGTCGTCCTTCCCGACCGCGGTCACGGCACCGGACGGCGCTCCCAACGTCGTGCTCATCCTGCTCGATGACGTCGGCTATGGAGCGGCGACGCCGTTCGGCGGTCCGATCGAGACGCCGACCCTCCAGCGCCTGGCGGACGATGGGGTCCGCTACGACCGGTTCCACACCACGGCGGTGTGCAGCCCGACCCGCGCGGCCCTGCTGACGGGGCGGAACCACCACACCGCCCATACGGGCGCCGTCATGGAGATGGCGACGGGGTACCCCGGCTACGACTCCGTGCTCGGCCATGACATGGTCACGGTCGCCGAGATCCTCAAGCACAACGGCTACAACACCGCGTGGTTCGGCAAGGACCACAACGTGCCCGACTGGGAGTCCAGCCAGGCCGGCCCCTTCGACCGCTGGCCGACCAGCCAAGGCTTCGAGAAGTTCTACGGCTTCCTCGGCGGCCTCGCCAACAACTGGCGCCCGGCCCTCTACGACGGCACCACGCCGATCGAGCCCTATATCGGCAAGCCCGACTACAACCTCGACTTCGATCTCGCCGACCAGGCGATCGGCTGGATGACGATGCAGAAGACGATGGCCCCGGAGAAGCCGTTCTTCGTCTACTACGCCACGGCCGCCGGCCATGCGCCGCAGCAGGCCACACCAGAGTGGATCGCGAAGTTCAGGGGCCAGTTCGACCAGGGCTGGGACAAGGTGCGCGAGGAGACGTTCGCGCGGCAGAAGGAGCTGGGCGTCATCCCAGCCGACGCCAAGCTCACGCCGAGGCCCAAGGAGATCCCCGCCTGGGACGACGCCAGCCCGCGTGAGCAGCGGGTCTACGCGGCCATGATGGAGCTCGCGGCCGCGCACCTGGCGCAGGCCGACTACAACCTCGGCCGCGTGCTCGACGCCGTCGACGACCTCGGCCAGACCGACAACACGCTGGTCATCTACATCGTGGGCGACAACGGCGCCGCGGGCGAGGGCTCGCTCAAGGGCTCCTTCAACGACATGAACGTCGTCGCCCAGAGCGAGGAGACCCTCGACTACAAGGAGAGCCGCCTGGCCGACTTCGGCACCTGGAAGTCGTCCAACCTGTACCCGGTTGCGTGGGCCTGGGCGATGAACACGCCCTTCCAGTGGTGCAAGCAGGTGGCCAGCCACTTCGGCGGCACGCGCAACGGCATGGTCGTGTCCTGGCCGAGGGGCATCAAGTCCCGCGGCGAGATCCGCTCCCAGTTCCACCACGTCATCGACATCGTGCCCACGATCCTCGAGGTGGCCGGGCTGCCGCAGCCGTCCATGGTGAACGGCGTGACCCAGCACCCGATCGAGGGCGTCAGCCTCGCTTACACCTTCGACGACGCCGAGGCCGAGGGCCGCCGCCACACGCAGTACTTCGAGATCTTCGGCAACTCCGGGGTCTATCACGACGGCTGGTTCGCCTCGACCACGCCCGTTCGCCTGCCGTGGAGCGGCGTCGGCACGAGCATGGATGTCCTGACGACGAAGTGGGAGCTCTACAACGTCGACAAGGACTTCTCCCAGGCCGATGACCTCGCCGCCGAGATGCCCGAGAAGCTCCGCGAGATGCAGGTCCGCTTCTACGCGGAAGGGGCGAAGTTCAACGTGCTGCCGATCGACACGTCCGCCGCCGAGCGGTTCGGCGACGGGATCCGGCCAAACCTGACCGGAGATCGCGCGTCCTTCACCTACACGGCGGGCCTGAAGCGGATCCCGGAGGGCGCCGCGCCCAACATCAAGAACCGCTCGTGGTCGCTCACCGCCGACGTCACCGTCGCGGGCGGCGAGTCCGGCGTCATCGCGACGCAGGGCGGCCTGTTCGGCGGCTGGGCGCTGTACTTCGACGACGGCCGGCCGGTTTTCAGCTACACCCACGCCGACGGCTCGAACTACCGCGGCGTCGCGGCCGATCCCGTGCCCGCCGGCAGGCATTCGGTCGTCATGGACTTCGCCTACGACGGCGGTGGCGTCGGCAAGAGCGGCACCGCGACGATCCGCGTGGACGGCGTCGAGGTCACAAGCGTCCGCGTGGCGCGGACGATCCCGTTCCGCTTCTCCACCGAGGAGACGCTGGACTTCGGCGAGGACACGGGAACGCCGGTGGACATGTCCTATGACGTGCCGCACAAGTTCACGGGCAAGCTTGGCAAGATCGTGATCGACCTGAAGTAGTCCAGCGCGCAGGAGGATGAACGCCATGAACGACAAGCAGCTCGAAGGCAGCCTCAACGAGGTCAAGGGCAAGGTCAAGGAAGGGGTCGGCAACCTGACGGGCGACTCGAGCCTCAAGACCGAGGGCCAGGTGGACCAGCTCTCCGGCAAGGCGCAGAAGACCGTCGGCGACGCCCAGAGCGCGCTCGCGGACATCGGTGACTCGATCAAGGGAGCGACCGAGCCCAAGGACTGAGCCTCGGCGCGCGGTACATTCGACCATGCCATGACCGCGAGCCGCCCCGAACACGCAGAGAGCCCGGCGTCAATCGCCCCTGCGCATGCCGCCGCCCTCGCGCTCGTGTTCGAGTTCGCGGGTATCGCTGAAGCGGTGACCCGGCGGTGGCTCGACGTGGGCAACGATCCCGAGCTCCTCGCCAACACGACCGTCGTCGCCCTGCTGAACCTCCGCCTTCGCGGCCCGCTGCGGCCGACGCAGCTCCGGCTCGAGACCGGCCTCACGGCCGGCGGCTTGTCCGCTCTCCTCGAGCGCCTTGAGGCGGCCGGGCTGGTCTCCCGGGTGGCGGGGCCCGTGGATGGCGATCGGCGCGCCACGTCGATCGTCCTGACCGATGCCGGGCGCGCAGCCGCGCACCTCCACGCGCAGGCGGTGATCGACACGCGCGGCGCCATTGTCGCGGGCCTGACGCGGATGCTTGGCCTCGTGGACGAAGCGGAGGAGGCGGGCCCCCGAGCCCTCCCGGACGCAGCTCGCGGCGACCCCCTGGAGGCGGCGATGCGCTACCAGCTCGCGATGGCGAGGCTGGGCCACCAACTGCTGACGATCTTCCGCGGCGAGGCCGACGGCGCGCTGGTGGACAACCTCTCGTCGATCGTCGTCGCCCAGCTCTACCTCCACGGGCCGATGCGCCCTGGCCAGCTACGCGGCGCGACGGGAATGTCGACGGGCGGCACCACGAAGCTGCTCGACCGCATCGAGCAGGCCGGCCTCATCGCGCGGGTTCTCGGGCCGGTGGACGGGGACCGGCGCGCCGTCTCGATCGTGCTCACCGGCCGGGGACGCACCTTCGCCGCGCTCCTCGCCGATGGCGTGGTCAGCCACATGGCCGTGCTGCGTCAAGCCGTCGAGCTGGCCCTCGTCGAGGCCCTCCAAGCCGGTGCCGGCCAGCGTTGATGGGGCGCAGTCGTGTCAGTCCGAGCGTTTCGCCATCCCCGGGTTGCGCCATGCCAGGGCACGAGATCGTGCTCCGGTGGGAGTGACGCGAACGGACGGCGCGACGGCACGGTCGCGGGCTTCCGTACGTTCAAGGTCACTGCTCAGCACACGGCTTGCGTAAGGTGAAGCCTCCACGACCAGCGGCTCCTCTCGCCGCGCGGTCGCCGCTCACCACCGCCAGCGCCCCGCGCGTCTACCGCACCGCGATCACCGGGATGGACGTCTCGGGCAGGGAATCCGGCAGCGCCACGATGAGCTTCTCCCCGAGATGCTCCGCCGGCAGCTCTTGCCCAGTCTCGACGAGGCGCGCGACCGTCGCGGTCGGCACGGGGAGTGACAGGCGGCGGTCAGGCGGCAGCCTCGTCACGATGGCGTACACCACGTCGCCCTTCGACGTGTACCGCACCTCGGCTCCCCCGGCCTCCGCGTCCTGGAAGCGCTCCCAGGGCCGGGTGCCGTAGATCGCTTCGCCGTTCGCCTTCAGCCAGGCACCCAGCCCCTCGAGTGCCGCGAGCTGCTCGGGTGAGATCGATCCGTCGCCGCGCGGCCCGACGTTGAGGAGCAGGTTCCCGTTCTTGCTGACGATGTCCGCCAGCAGGCGCACGAGATCATCTGCCGTCAGGTAGTCGGTCGCGGTCTCGAACTGGTTGTAGCCGAAGGAGCTGCCGATGCCCCGGCAGGCCTCCCACTTGCGCTTCGGGACGTTGGCCAGCGTCGAGTACTCCGGCGTGATGAAGTCGCAGTGCGGGACGGTGGTCTCGCCCTGCATCATCCGGTTCATGAGCCGCTGGCCCAGGCGCTTCATGACCTGAGAGAGGACGGTCCTGCCCACCCTCCCGAACAGGAAACCGGGCATCTGCATCCAGCGGTCGTTGACCACGCCCTCCGGGTTGTGGTTGTAGAAGTCCGCGAACAGTTGGGGCAGCTTGAAGCCGGGCGGGTAGCCGATGTCGCTCCACAGGATCGCCGGGTCATAGCGCTCGATGAGCTCGCGCCAGTGGGCTTCGACGTAGTCGAGATAGGCCCGGCTCGGATCGCAGTTGACGAGGACGTCCGCGAGGGACCTGGCTGGCGCGGGCGTGAAGCTCCAGTCGAGCAGGCTGGAGTAGTAGAACCCCATCTTCATGTCCCTGGCGCTCACCGCCGCGGTCAGCTCGCCCGCCACGTCGCGGGTCAGCTGCCAGGCGGGAGTCCGCGGGTTGGGGTGCCGGCTGTTCCACATCAGGAACCCGTCGTGGTGCTTGGTGACCAGGACGACATAGCGAGCCCCAGCCCTCGCGAAGAGGTCCGCCCACGCGTCGGGCTGCCACGCCCTGACCTGCTCGTCGAGCTGCACCCCGAACTGCTCGTACGTGAAGTCGGCGCCGTAGGTCTTCCGGTGGTACTGCTCGGTGGGGCTCCCCGGCACCCTCAGGCTGTTCTGGTACCACTCGGCGTAGGGGACCTGCTCGAAGCCCACCTTGCCGGCCATGAGCTGTCCGATGTCGTACGTCCCATGCGGCGCGAACGCCGGGATGCTGTACGGGCCCCAGTGGATGAAGATGCCCAGCTTGGCATCGTGGAACCAGTCTGGGACGGGATGGCTCCTGACGGAGTCGAGGCTGGGAAGGTACGTGACGCCGCCTGTTGCCTCGCTCACCTTGTTCTCCGTCACTTGCGGCCCGCCTCATCCTGGGAGACTGGCTAGGTCGTCCGCAGATCCACCATGGCACGGTTGTTCACACGTGTCAATAACACGTGTGACTACTCCTGCTATGCTGGCCGGGCCGTCACGTTCGCGGCTTGGCGTCGGCGAAGCACCAAGGCGGCAGACGGGGAGGCCAGGCGACATGACCTCGGCACGGAGACTGCCCACATCTGCGGACGTGGCGCGTGTCGCCGGAGTCTCGCGCAGCACGGTCTCCCTGGTGCTCAACGACACGACGGGAACCCGGTTTCCCGCGGCGACCAGGGCCAAGGTGCTGGCCGCCGCAGCCGATCTCGGTTACGTGGTCAACAGGGCTGCAGCCGATCTGCGCCGCGGAGCATCGCGAACCGTCCTCGCCGTCCTCGACCAGTCACGGGTCGACAGCACGGTGGTGGAATTCCTGCCGGCCCTCTCCGAGGCGCTCGCCGGCGCGAAGCTAAACCTGGTGACCACGGTGGCGTCGGGCGATGTCGGCATACGAGAGGCTCACGCGCTTGTCGCCATGCGGCCAGTGGCGATCCTCGCGATGGGCGTGCGCATGACGCCCCCGGCCCGGGCGTTCATCGCCGCAACCGGGTGCGTCACCATCGGCGACCCCGACGCCGATATCGTGATGAGCATCGACCAGGGGGCGGTTGCCACCACGGGCGTCAAGGCGATGCACGACCGGGGGCGGTACCGCCTGCTGCAGATCCTCGCGCGCGAGGAGTCTCTGGGCAACCTGACGCGGGCCAGGGTGGCGGCATTCGACGCGGCGGCGGGGTCCCGCGGCCTGGGCACAATCCACGTCGGCCTCCACCCGGACGAAGCGCGTGAGCTCGTCGCGACCATGCGTGACTGGCCCGTCATGCCGGACGGGATCGTGGCCAGCAACGACGAGTACGCCACCCTGGTGCTCGGAGCCCTGCTCGACGCCGGGATGGCGGTACCCGGCGACGTCGCGGTGCTTGGATCTGACAACACGAGCTGGGGCCTCTGGATGCGTCCAGCCCTGTCCACCATCGTGCTTGAGCCGGGTGACATCACGGACCAGCTCGTTGCAGCACTCGACTCGATCAGGCAGGGCCGGCCATACCCCGACGTAGCTGCGGCTCGACGCGCGCATGCGCGTGATCCACCGCCAGACGACATGAGCTGGTCCTGTCCGGTCTCGCGCCGGATGTGGCCGTCGATGCGAGTCGTGCGCCCAGGACACGACCGCGTCGCTGGCAACCGCAGGCCGGGCGCGCCTCGGCCATACCAAACGGCCGTGCCGGCGGGCTGATACCTGCCGCCTGTCTCGTGACCGACGGGACCGCCATCACCACCGCGCGATTCCATGCTCAGACGCGAGTGCCGCGAAGGATGGATGTGCCGATGTGCGGGCCCAATCCCTGCGAGCGAGAGGTCCACGGAGCGGGACAGGAGCGAACGGACGGGCTCGCGCCACCACCCCCCGCGCCACCCGGACCCTGCAGTCTCAGTCCCAGGCTCTGCGTCCCGCGCGGCAGCGAGGTGGTTCGTGGCCGGAAGGCCGTGCGGCGCTCCGGCCACTCCGTCACCTCGCCGCGAGGATGAGCGCCGAGGCGTAGAGCCCGATCCCGTAGACCGTGTGGGTCCCAAGGTTCCGGAGGCGCGTGGCCGCCGGGTTGGGCGTCCTCGACCCCGCGATCCCCGCGCCCATGGCCGGCTGCATGACGAACCACGGCGCGACGATCGTCCCCAGCCCCACGATCAGCGCCGGCCAGGGCGAGGGGGACCTCGCCCAGTCCAGGCCCCAGCCCACGAGGAGGAGCACTGCGAACGCGACCCCGATCGCGTAGTGGGCAAGCCACCCGAGCGGCCGCTCCCCGGGCACGGGCTCCGCGGCCGACATGCGCTCGTGGACGAAGCGGCCGCGCGGGAAGTGGCCGATCCAGCGCCCGAGCAGGGCGTAGTCGAGCGTCGGGATCCCGAAGGCCCGCCGGAGCACGAGGGCCCAGGCGTCCATCAGCGCCGCCGCCGCGACACCCATCACGAGGCCACGGAACACGATCTCCGCAACCTGGCCGCTCATGACCCGGCCACCGAGACCAGCACCTTGCCGCGTGCCCGGCCGCTCTCGACGTACCGGATGGCGTCCGCCACGTCCGCGAGCGGGTAGGTGCTGTCGATGATCGGGGCAATGTCGCCGGCCTCGAGGAGCCCCGCGAGGAACCCAAGGTCATCCGCGTTCCACTTCGCCGTCAGCGGGGCGATCGCCTGGTGCGTGCGCTTGCCCGCGATCACTCCGCGGATCACGCGCCCGAACGGCCCGACCCAGCGGTTGGGCGAGTCGCCGCTGCTCAGCACCAGGCGGCCGCCGGGCGCGAGGATGCGCGCGAGCGCCGACGCCGATGCCGTGCCCGCGAGCTGGAGGATGAGGTCGTAGCGATCGTCACCGGCGGTCACGTCCTCGCGCGTGTAATCGACGACGTGGTCGGCGCCGATGGAGCGGACGAGCGCACCGTTGCGGCTGCTGGTGACGGCCGTCACGTCCGCGCCGAACCAGGTCGCGAGCTGGACGGCGAAGGTGCCAACCCCACCGGACGCGCCGATGACGAGCACCCGATCGCCCGGCTGGACCCGGCCGACGTCACGGAGGCCCTGGAGGGCCGTCGTGGCGGCCAGGGGAACCGCGGCCGCCCGCTCGAACGTGAGGTTCGCCGGCATGGCCGCGAGGAGGGACTCGGGTGCCACTGCGTACTCGGCGAAACCGCCGAACTCGATGAACCCGTAGACGCGGTCGCCGATGCCGAGCCGGGCCGTGCCCGTGCCCGTCGCAACGACCTCGCCGGCGATGTCGCCGCCCAGGACCGGGTGCTTCGGGCGCCGCACGCCCGCTCCGTTGATCCTCGCGATGTACGGGAGGCCGCGCATGAAGTGCCAGTCCCACGGGTTGGCGGCCGCGGCACGAATGCGGATGAGCACCTCGCCGGCACCCGGGCTCGGGACCGCGACGTCGCGGAGCCGGAGGACGTCGGGCGAACCGAACGTGTCGTAGGTGATGGCCTGCATCTCCCGGGGGACGGGCGCGGCGAGCCGGCGCGGCGCATCGGCGGCGCCGTGGGTGGTGGAGGTGGCAGGTCGTGCCTGGAGCTCGACGGCGACGGCGGCTCCGGGGTGGGACGTCATGGCAGGTTCCTTTCTGGAGGCTTGGGGGGTTCAGGTGTCCGGCACCGGGGCCGGGTCGATGGGCTCGTGGGGATCGAGGCGGGTGACCGAGATGAGCCGGAGGCCCGCATCGCGGACCTGGCGCAGCAGCCCGTGGAGGGCGGCCTGGTCGATCGACGGGCAGTCGATGACCGTCACGCCCCCGGGAAGGCCGGTCAGGGCCAGTCCCTCGAACCAGGCGGACCAGCGGTCGTCGAGGTGCCCCTTGATCCGGATCTCGTAGTGACTGTCGTCACCGAGGTCGGGGCGGGTGTTCGTCATCACGCTCCTTTCGAGTGGCTCGAACCTGGTTGGTCGAGCGCCTGTCCTGGAGCGAACGATCAGGCCCGGCGTGGTGAGCGGGCATCACCACAGGTGGTGATCTGGCTGGTGATTCCGGGGCCGAGGAAGCGCCGAGGTCGGCGCAGCGGAACGCTGGTCAGCGGTCCCGTGAGAGCAGCCCAAGCTCGGCGGCGCGCGTGACGGCGGCGCGCCGGGAGCTCACGCCGAGCTTCGCGTAGATGTTCCTGGTGTGCGTGCGCAAGGTGTTCAGCGAGATGAAGAGCTCGGCGGCGATCTCCGGGCCGTCGAGGTCGGACGCGAGCAGTCGAAGGACCTCGAGCTCGCGCACGCTCAGGGGCTCGACCAGCGACTGCCGCCGCGCGGGCAGCGCAGGGCGGTCGTCGAAGGCGCCGAGAAGGCGGCTCGCAGACGACGCGGGCGACCGGCGCGCGGCCTCGGCGAGGAGTGCGGCCATGGCAGGCCCCTCGTCGAGGAACAGGCGCACGTAGCCCTCGGGCTCGGCGAGCACCAGCGCTCGGTCCAGCGCGGTGACCGCGTCGTCGATGTCGCCCAGGGCCTGACATGCCAGGGCACACAGGACGAGGAGCTCGACCACGGATCTTCCCCTGCCGCCCGCTTCGGCCGCCTCGAGCAACCGTCCGACGAGGCTGGACGCCTGCATCGCCGCCGAGCGGTTCCCGTCGGCCACCGCATGCGCGAGGAGCGCGCGGGCGAGCGTGATGTGCTCGTCCTCGCGCAGGTAGACGGCATCGTCCTCGGCCGTGAGCCCGCGATCGCGTGCCCACGCCAGCGCATCGGCGTGGCGGCCGGTGGAGACCCACAGCCGGGCGCGCGCCGAGGCGACCGGATGGACCTCCGGGGAGAAGTCGCCGTCGTAGACCCGCTCCGCCTCGTCGAGCAGCGCGAGGGCCGCGTCGGTGTCGCCCTCCACCCGGAGCAGCGCCGCGCGCGCGACGCGCCACCGGTACGGGTGTTGGGGCAGGCCCATGCGCTCGCCCAGCTCCGTGGCCTGGTCGAGGTGGCGCCGGGCAGCCTCGAGGTCGTTCCACTCGCGGAACAGCTCGGCGAGGCCGACATGCATGTCGGCGGCGCCCCGAAGCACCGGCTGTCCGTGGGTGGCCGACAGGCGAAGGCCCCGCTCGTAGGTCCGCCGGGCGTCGTGCAGCCGGCCCTGCGTCACTTCGATGTCGCCGAGCGCGATCGAGCAGCCCAGCATGTCCGCGTGGTGGCCGGCCTGCTCCAGGGCGGCGGCGCCCTCGGTCCACGCCGCGTGCGCCGCGGCGAGGTCGCCGGCCGCCCAGGACACCAGCCCCAGGATGGCGGCCGCGCCCCCGGCCTCGACGGACCCGGCCCGCGCGACCTCGAGGGCCCTCCGGGCGTGGGTGATCGCGTCCGGCTGGCGGCCCTGCATCACGGCCAGCCCGGCGCGGTGGAGCGCGACGGCGCCTGGCAGGCGGTGGAGGGCCTCGAGGTCGGTGGCCACCAAGCCGGCCTGTTCCGCCCTCTGGCGCTCGGCGTCGCCGACGGCCGCGTCCAGCCAGCGCTCGGCCTGGCCCAGGCGCCGGTCGACGCCCTCGGTCTGGCCGGTGGCCAGGAGGACACCCGCGTGCGCGTCGGCGAGCACCGGTCGCACCTCGTAGATCCGGTCCGGGAGGGAATCCAGCCAGCGCCGAACTGTCATCTCGTGGCGACCCCGGACGAGCCGCCGCGCCTCCGGCTCGACCAGGTCCGCGGCGCGCTCCACGTCCCCCGCGGCGAGCGCGTGCCCGATCGCCTCCGCGGGCTCGCCGTGTGCCTCCCACCAGGCGCTGGCTCGGCGGTGCAGCTCGGGCACGTCGCCGGGATGCTGGTCGAGCAGGCGGGTCCGAAGCAGGTCGGCAAACAGGTGGTGGTAGCGGTACCAGCGCCGCTGGTCGTCGAGCGGGACGAGGAACAGGTTGGCGCGCTCGAGCGATACGAGCGTGGCCGAGCCTCCCGTGGCGCCGGTGACCGCGTCGCACAGCGCGCCGGTGAGCCGGTCGAGGATGGCGGTCCGGAGGAGGAAGTCCCGGATGGCCTCGGGCTGGCGCTCGAGGACCTCGTCGGCGAGGTAGTCGACGACGTAGCGGTCGTCCCCCGCGAACGACGCGATGAACGAGGCGACATCCTCGCGTCCGCGCATCGAGATCGCGGCAAGCTGGAGAGCCGCGATCCAGCCCTCCGTCCTCGCCTCGAGCGTGTTCACCTCGGCGCCCGCGAGCGAGAGTCCCATCTGGTCGTTGAGGTACGCGGCCGCTTCGTCGGTCGTGAATCGGAGGTCGGCGGCGCGGACCTCGACGAGCTCGCCCCGTGCACGCATGCGGGCGAGCGGCAGCGGCGGGTCGGAGCGGGTGATGACGACCAGGTGGACCTGGGGCGGCAGGTGGTCGAGCAGGAAAGCGAGACCCTCGCCGATCTCGGGCGCCTCGATGACATGGAGGTCGTCCAGCACGATCACGAGATCGCCGGGGACCGTTGCCAGGTCGTTGACGAGCGCGGCGATCGCGCGGTCGGCCCGGGCCTGCCCATCCGCCAGGAGGTCACGCGCCGCGTCCCCCACGCCCGGCAGGACCCTGGCCACGGCGGCGGCGACATAGGCCCAGAACGTGGTGGGCTCGTTGTCGGCCGGCTCGAGCGAGACCCACGCCGTGGACCGCTCGGCACCCTGGGCGGCGATCCACTGGGCCACGAGCGTCGTCTTGCCGAAGCCGGGTGGCGCGGAGACCAGCGTCAGCTTGGACATGGCGCCGCGCCCCAGGCGGTCGAGCAGGCGTGCCCGGTCGACGGCGCTGGGGCGCGGGAGCGGCGCGTGCAGCTTGGTCCCGAGGAGCTCGGTCACGATACCCGCATGATGGGGCACCGCCCGCCGATCCGGGACGCCGCGTCTCACCCGCCGGCGATGGGGCTGATCGTTGCCGTCGGCGGGAGATCCGCCCTGGTCCTCCAGCTCGCTGCGGCGGGCCTGTGCCCTCCGTCCCGGGTCCGGAGCCCATCGCCCATGCCCCAGTCCACGACGATGTGGCCGAGCCATGCGAGGCCCGCGACGAGCCAGAGGGGCGACAGGAGCCCGATGAGCGCTAGCCCCGCGATGGCCACCGGGACGAGCGGCTGGTGGAGTGCGTTGAAGAGCGGAACGGCCCGGGTGCCGATGTGGCCGCGTGGCCGCGGCTGCCGGATGCCCAGGAGGACGGGCATGTGGGGCAGGATCCCGAACAGGATGACCGGGACGAGTCCGAGGCCGTGCTGGTTCGCCTGGACGTTGGCGGCGATCGCCAACCCGAGGCCGGCGGCGAGCCAGAGGCGGTGAGGGCGCATCAGCCGCGTCATGCCGCGGCCGCCGTGGTGGCCCGAGCGGGCGTCGTCGCCGGCTCGATCGCGTCGGCGAGGATCGGAGCGTTCCGGTTGAACCCCTTGAACATCATCCACAGGCCCACCGAGAGCTCCCAGAAGAAGATCGGCACGGTGGCGAGCACCGAGAAGGTCGAGCCGAGCTCGTTGAACCCGAGGATGATCCCGGCGGTCGAGATGATGAGCAGCGGCGCGCCGACCAGGCCCATCGCGGGGATGAGGCGGGGGACGAGCCGGGTCCGGTAGAGCACGGTGGCGAACATGAGGGCGTTGAACCCGGGCATGAGGCTGGGCCCGATGATGAACGTCCAGTCGCGCACGCCGACGAGGCCCTGGCCCACGGCGACGAGCGAGGCGTCGTCGGTGCCGGCCGCCGGTCCGGCCTGCCTGATGGAGACGACGGCGAGCAGGCTGACGATGCCGATCACGATCGTCGCCGCCTCGAACGCGCGGGTGGAAACGAAGCCGAGCGCAAGGCCATTGTGATGGCGCTTGATCACCGAGAACACGGCGACCGCGGATCCGACGGCCGTCAGGGCGTTGACGAGGTCGAGCAGGCAGGCCAGCATGATCTGGCGGTCTGCGCCCGGACCGACGATGTAGGCCGGATCGGTAAGGATGGGCGCCAGCATCAATGCCGCCGGGATCGAGCTGGCGAACGTGATGAGATAGAAGAGCCCGCTCGCGAAGGCCGCCTTCCTGGTGGGGTCCGCCGTGGGCCGGGTGGTGCGTGCCATGGTTCCATCTCCCTGGTCGCGTCTCCCGTGGGACGTCCACCGGGAGAGGCTGGCAGGAGCGTGGCGGCCGACGTGGTGAGGGGGCATCACCACAGGTGGTGATCGAGGTGGTGATTCGCGGCCGCCCTCGCTTCGGAGACGAACCCGTCCTCAGCTCACCGCCTTCTTCACGAGCTCGGCGATCCGCGCCTCGTCGGCGGCGGCCAGCTCCGTCAACGCGTAGGCGACTGGCCACATCGAGCCGTCGTCGACCATCGCGTCCGGCTGGAAGCCGAAGGTCGAGTAGCGCACCTTGAACTTGGATGCCGCCTGGAAGAAGCAGATGACCTTGCCCTCCTTGGCGTAGGCGGGCATCCCGTACCAGGTTCGCGGCGCGAGGTCCGGCGCGCGGCCATGACGATCGCGTGGACACTGCTCGGCCAGTGACCGATCCGGCTCCGGCATCTCGGCGATCTTCGCGAGCAGGTCGTTCAGCCCGTCTGCCTTCGAGCTGGCGGCCTTCGCCTCGCGAGCGCGTTCCTTCATCGCCTCCCG